>NZ_JACKQP010000007.1:0-634335 GCF_031625235.1 Amycolatopsis sp. 505 | reverse complement strand
CGCTACTACAACCACCACCGGCTGCACTCCACCAACGGCCACAACACCCCAGCCGAAACCCGAACCAACTATCGTCAGGCCCCGGCTGCCTGAAAACCCCGTGTCCGCCTCACCGGGGCAACTCCACGTGTCGACCGTCCAGTCACGCGTGTCGACCGTCCAGTCACGCGTGTCGACCCTTCGCGCACGCATGCCGACCCTCGGCGTCCCCTCCGGAGCCCGAACTGGCGTACCCGGAGCGTCGGATGGCGTACCCGGAGGGTCGGCCGGCGTACCCCAAGGGTCGGTTCGCGGGCCTGGAGGGTCGACACGTGTGTTTCACGGGTCGACACGCGTGATTGGGGAGCCGACACGGTGTCCGTGACTCGATGGGTGGGAACGTTCCGGCCCGAGATGTACACATTCGGCGCTAAACAGCGTTTTCTGGGTACCCAACGTGACGGAAGTGCTGGGCTGAACGGGTGATGGGGCGACTAACAGGGTCGGCTGTTCAGGAGCGTTCAGTGAGCCGGCGTTCGCCGGGCGCGTAGATGTGACACCCGGCGCCGCGGTGTCCTTCTGACTCGATTCTTTACATCCAGGTTTCCGGCTGGCTACCGTCTGCGCCTGGAAGCGCTCCCAGATCGCTGGCTCCCTACGGACAAAGGAGTTCCGCAGCCATGCGTTCCTCCCCTCGAAAGCGCGCCCGTACGCTGGCACTGGCTTCGGCCGTGCTGGCGGCCACGGGTGCGGTGGTCGCCCCACCACCGGCGCTCGGCGCCGACATCGCCTGTTCCGTCACCTACACCACCAACGACTGGGACACCGGGTTCACCGCGAACGTCTCGCTGCGCAACGACGGAGCTCCGTTCGACAGCTGGAAGGTCGGCTGGACGTTCCTCGACGGCCAGAAGGTCCAGCAGGGCTGGAGCGCGACGTTCGCCCAGTCGGGCGCCGCGGTCACCGCGACGAACATGTCCTACAACGGCCACCTCGACACCGGCGCGAGCACGTCGTTCGGGTTCAACGGCTCGAAGGGCTCGGCCAACCGGCCGCCCACCGACTTCTCGGTGAACGGCACCGCGTGCACCGGCGCCAACAAGGCACCGACGGTCACCCTGACCTCGCCGAGTTCAACCGGCTCGTACTACGCCCCGGCGACGATCCCGCTGGCCGCGACGGCCGCCGACAGCGACGGCACGGTGAGCAAGGTCGAGTTCTACGCCGGTGACACGCTGCTGGCCACCGACACGGCCGCGCCGTTCGAAGGCAGCTGGGGCAACGTCCCGGCCGGGACGTACTCGATCAGCGCCAAGGCCTACGACAACAAGGGCGCCAGCACGACGTCCAGCCCGGTCAGCGTGAAGGTCCTCTCCGGCCCGACGATCGTCGCCGCCCCGGCGACCGCGCAGGTCAAGCAGGGCGGCACGACCACCTTCGCGGTCTCCCTCGCCGGTGCCCCGACGGCCCCGGTCACCGTCGCCGTCGCGCGCACGGCCGGGAGCACCGACCTCACGGCCGCGCCGACGAGCCTGACGTTCACGACGGCGAACTGGAACGTGCCGCAGAACGTCACGGTCACCAGTGCCGACAACGGGGGAGCGCTCGGGAGCGCGACCTTCACCGCGAGCAGCAGCGGCTACACCGCGGCCACGGTGGCGGTCAACGAGATCTCGTCGTCCACTTCGGACTACCAGCTCGCGTTCCTGACGCAGTACAACAAGATCAAGGACCCGAACAACGGCTACTTCCGCAAGTTCGGCAACATCCTGGTGCCCTACCACTCGATCGAAACGCTGATCGTCGAGGCACCGGACCACGGGCACGAGACGACGTCGGAGGCGTTCAGCTACTACCTCTGGCTGGAGGCGTCCTACGGCCGGGTGACCGGTGACTGGGCCCCGTTCAACCAGGCGTGGACGTCGATCGAGACGTACGCGATCCCGTCGGCGGCGGACCAGCCGGGCAACTCCGGGTACAACGCCAGCAAGCCGGCGACGTACGCGGCGGAGTACCCGACCCCGAAGTCCTACCCGTCGCCGCTGCAGAGCAACGTCTCGGTCGGGTCCGACCCGATCGCGGCGGAGCTGAAGGCGGCCTACGGTTCGCCGGACGTCTACGGCATGCACTGGCTGCTCGACGTGGACAACATCTACAAGTTCGGCCACTGCGAGGACGGCACCAACACCGCGCCGGCGTTCATCAACACCTTCCAGCGCGGCTCGCAGGAGTCGGTCTGGGAGACGGTGACCCAGCCCAGCTGTGACGTGCTGAAGTTCGGCGGCAAGAACGGGTACCTCGACCTGTTCACCGGCGACTCCTCCTACGCCAAGCAGTGGAAGTACACCGACGCGCCCGACGCGGACGCCCGCGTGGTGCAGGTGGCCTTCCAGGCCGAGAAGTGGGCCCAGGCCCAGGGCAAGAGCGCCGATGTCGCGGCGGTGCTGAAGAAGGCCTCGAAGATGGGCGACTACCTGCGGTACTCGCTGTTCGACAAGTACTTCAAGAAGATCGGCAACTGCGTCGGGGCCTCGAGCTGCCCGGCCGGCACCGGCAAGGACAGCGAGCACTACCTGATCTCGTGGTACTACGCCTGGGGCGGTTCGATGGACTCCTCCAGCGCGTGGGCGTGGCGGATCGGGGACGGTGCGGCGCACCAGGGTTACCAGAACCCGCTGGCCGCGTACGCGTTGTCGGCCGACCCGGGCCTGAAGGTCACTTCGGCGACCGGTGCCACCGACTGGGCGACCAGTCTCAGCCGGCAGATGGAGTTCCTGCAGTGGCTGCAGTCGTCCGAAGGCGGTCTCGCCGGCGGCGCGACCAACAGCTGGGAGGGCCAGTACGGCACCCCGCCCGCGGGCACGCCGACCTTCTACGGGATGTACTACGACTGGCAGCCGGTCTGGCACGACCCGCCGAGCAACCAGTGGTTCGGCTTCCAGACCTGGGGCATGGAACGGATCGCCGAGTACTACCAGGCGACCAACGACGCCCGGGCGAAGAAGATCCTCGACAAGTGGGTGCCCTGGGCGATCGCGAACACCACGGTCGGGGCCGGCGGCAGCTTCCAGATCCCGTCCGACCTGACCTGGAGCGGCGCGCCGGACACCTGGAACGCCACCAGCCCGGGTGCGAACAACAGCCTGCACGTCTCGGTGAAGAACTACAGCCAGGACGTCGGGGTCGCGGCCTCGCTCGCCAAGACGCTGCTCTACTACGCGTCCGGGTCGAGCAACGCCCAGGCCAAGACGGTCGGGGAGCAGCTGCTGACCGCGCTGTCGGCGAACACCGACAGCAAGGGCATCGCGGTGCCGGAGACCCGGTCGGACTACGACCGGTTCGACGACAAGTACAACGCCACCACGGACCAGGGGCTCTACGTGCCCTCGGGCTGGACCGGCACGATGCCGAACGGCGACGCGATCAACTCCAGCTCCACGTTCCTGTCCATCCGTTCCTTCTACAAGAGCGACCCGCAGTGGCCGAAGGTCCAGGCCTACCTGGACGGCGGCGCCGCGCCGACGTTCACCTACCACCGGTTCTGGGCGCAGTCGGAGATCGCCACGGCGTTCGCCGCGCACGTCGCCCTGTTCGGCTGAGAGGCACTTGATGAAGCGACTGCTCTCGCTGGTGGTCGCCGCACTGGTCGGGGGCGCCGTTCTCACGGCGTCCCCGGCCACCGCGGCCCCGCAGACCACGGCGGCGGCCGGCACCGGCACCGGGTTCTGGCACGCCAGCGGATCCCAGCTGGTCGACGCGACCGGCGCGCCGGTCCGGATGACCGGGATCAACTGGTTCGGCGCCGAGACGGCCAACTACTCGCCGCACGGGCTGTGGAGCCGCAACTATAAGGACATGCTCGACCAGATGGCCGGGCTCGGGTACAACACGCTGCGGCTGCCGTACTCGAACCAGCTGTTCGACAGCGGTTCGAAGCCGGTCAGCATCGACCAGGTGGCGAACCCGGACCTGCAGGGCCTGTCCGGCCTGCAGGTGCTCGACAAGATCGTCGCCTACGCCGGTGTCAAGGGCATGCGCGTGCTCTTGGACCGGCACCGGCCGGACTCCGGCGCGCAGTCCCCGCTCTGGTACACCAGTGCCTACCCCGAAAGCCGCTGGATCTCCGACTGGACGATGCTGGCCCAGCACTACCGGGGCAACCCGACGGTGATCGGCGCGGACCTGCACAACGAACCGCACGCGATCCAGGGCGGCGGGGGAGCGTGCTGGGGCTGCGGCGACACCGCGACCGACTGGCGGCTCGCCGCCGAACGGGCCGGCAACGCCGTGCTCGCGGTCAACCCGGACTGGCTGATCGTCGTCGAAGGCGTCGACTGCGTCAGCGGCACCGGCGATCCGGAGTGCGGCTGGTGGGGCGGCAACCTTTCCGGGGCGCAGGAGTTCCCGGTACAATTGTCCAAACCGGACAAGCTGGTGTACTCCGCGCACGAGTACGCGACTTCGGTGTTCGCCCAGAAATGGTTTTCCGACCCGGCTTTCCCGGCGAACCTGCCCGCGTTGTGGGACCACTTCTTCGGCTACCTGCACAAGCAGAACATCGCGCCGGTGCTGCTCGGCGAGTTCGGTTCCACGCTCGCCGACCCGCGCGACAAGGTCTGGCTGCAGGAACTGATGAAGTACGCCGGCACCGGCACGTCCGGGATGAGCTTCACCTACTGGTCGTGGAACCCGAACTCGGGGGACACCGGCGGCATCCTCAACGACGACTGGACCACGGTCAACCAGACCAAGCAGGCGATCCTGCAGCCGTACCTGATCCCGCCGGTGGGTTCGGGCGGCGGCACGACCGACCCGCCGCCGGCGGCGAGCTGCGCGGTCACCTACCACGTCGACAACACCTGGCCGGGCGGCTTCACCGCGACCGTGACGCTGAAGAACACCGGCAGCTCGGCGCTGGAGAACTGGGCGCTCGGCTGGACCGTGCCGTCCGGCACGCAGCTCACCGGCGGCTGGAACGCCACCGTCACGCAGACCGGGCAGCAGGCGAGCGCCAAGGCGCCCGCCTGGGCACCCGACCTGGCCGGCGGGGCGTCGGTCTCGATCGGCGTCCAGGCCACCGGCCCCTCGACCGGCACGCCGGGCGGCTTCGCCGTCGGCGCGACCGCCTGCACCACCTGACCCACCCACGGAACGATTAAGGAGCGCACTCGATGAGGAGTGAATTCTGGTCCGCGAAGAGGAAGTCACGGTTCGCCGTGGCGTCCTCGGTGACCGCGGCGGCGATGACCGCCGGATTGCTGGTGGCCGGGGGCAGTCCGGCGGGCGCCGCCACCGGCTGCAAGGTCACCTACACGGTCAACCAGTGGGACACCGGCTTCACCGCGAACGTCGCCGTCACCAACCTGGGCGACGCCGTTTCGTCCTGGAACGTCGAATGGGACTTCGCCGGCAACCAGCAGGTGCAGCAGGGCTGGAGCGCCACGTTCAGCCAGAGCGGCAAGCACGTGAGCGCGAAGAACCCGTCGTGGGGCGGGAACCTGGGCTCGAACGCCACGGCCAGCTTCGGCTTCAACGGCTCGTACTCGGGCACCAACGCCATCCCGACGTCGTTCTCGCTCAACGGCGCGCACTGTGACGGCACGCCGCAGACCACGACGCCGACCACCACGCCCACCACGCCGACGACCCCGACCACGCCGACGACCCCGACCACTCCCACCACCCCGACGACGGTGACCACGACGCCGCAGCCCGGGACCCACGTGGAGAACCCGTACTCCGGGTCGAAGGGGTACGTGAACCCGGACTGGTCGAGCCAGGTGAGCGCGGCGGCCGCGGCCAAGGGCGGCACGCTCGGCGCCCAGATGGCCAAGGTGGCCAACACCTCGACCGCGGTCTGGCTGGACCGGATCGCGGCGATCGAGGGCACGTCGAGCGCGCGCGGCCTGCGCGGGCACCTCGACGCGGCGCTGGCCCAGCAGAGCGGCGGGACGCCGGTGACGATCCAGATCGTCGTCTACGACCTGCCCAACCGCGACTGCGCGGCGCTGGCGTCCAACGGTGAGCTGAAGGTCTCGCAGAACGGCCTGGCCCGCTACAAGAGCGAGTACATCGACCCGATCGCGTCGATCCTGTCCGACGCGAAGTACGCGCCGCTGCGGATCGTGGCGATCGTGGAGCCGGACTCGCTGCCGAACCTGATCACGAACACCTCGATGGCGACCTGCGCGGAAGCGCAGTCCAGCGGGGCGTACGCGCAGGGCATCCAGTACGCGCTGAACAAGCTGCACGCGATCTCCAACGTCTACAACTACCTGGACATCGCGCACTCGGCGTGGCTGGGCTGGGACAGCAACTTCCAGCCGTTCGTCAACCTGGTCAAGCAGACCCTGCAGGGCACCACGGCCGGCGTGAACAGCATCGACGGCTTCATCAGCTCCACGGCGAACTACACGCCGCTGACCGAGCCGAACCTGCCCGACCCGAACCTGAACGTGGGCGGCCAGGCGCTGAAGTCGGCGACGTTCTACCAGTGGAACCCGTACTTCGCGGAGGTCCCCTTCGCCACCGCGATGTACAACGCCTTCGTGGCGGCCGGCCTGCCGAGCGGTATCGGCATGCTGGTCGACACCTCCCGCAACGGCTGGGGCGGCTCGGCCCGGCCGAGCGGCGCTTCGGGATCCACTGTGGACGCGTACGTGAACTCGGGCCGGATCGACCGGCGGCTGCACCGCGGCAACTGGTGCAACCAGAGCGGTGCGGGCCTGGGTGTCCGGCCGACGGTGGCCCCGCAGGCGCACTTCGACGCCTACGTCTGGATCAAGCCGCCGGGTGAGTCCGACGGCGCGAGCCAGCAGATCCCGAACGACGAAGGCAAGGGCGCGGACCCGATGTGCGACCCGACCTTCCACGGCACCCAGCAGGCCAACGGCGGCAACCTGACCGGTGCCCTGCCGAACGCCCCGCTGTCGGGCAAGTGGTTCGAAGCCCAGTTCGAGGAACTGGTCCAGAACGCCTACCCGCCGGTGCAGTAAAAGACCCCGGACCGGGCGGTGCCGCGCAGCCGCCGCCCGGTCCGGCCTCCACCACGGTGGCAGTGGCCCGTCCCGCCGGGCCGCTCGCCGCAGTCCCGCCCGCGCCGCCTGACCGGCCGGGCGGGACAGCGTGATCCGGCCCGGCGTCCGCAGCGGCCTCCTGCGACCCCGGGCCGGATCCCGCGGCGTGCCCTTCGGCCGCTCAGCCGAGGTCCTTGCGGAAGCTCAGCCGGTCCAGGCCCGGCCCGTCGTAGTCGGGCTGGACCGGTACCCCCTCGAACTCCTTCGGCCCTGGTTCGGTGACGAACCCCATCCGGGTGTGGAACGCGTGCGAACCCTTGTTCTCCGGCGAAGTGATCGCCCGGACCACCGAGCGCCCGTGCGCGGCGCTGTAGGCGAAGAAGCGCTCGTAGAGCGCCGCGCCCAGACCGCGGCCGCGTTCGGCCGGCTCGACTCCGACGAAGTGGATGTAGCTCTCGGCCGGTCGCGACGGCGAGAGGAACCCGATCAGGAACGCGACGATCCGTTCGTCCGCCGTCACCAGGACGCTGCTGCCGGTGAAGTGCTGGAACATCAGCTTCGGCAGGAGCAGCGCCCGCTGGCGGGAGCCCGCCTCGCCGCCGAGGCCGCCCCACCAGCGGTCGAGGACGGCCAGCACGGGGAGGTGGTCGTCCGGGCCGGGGTGCCGGATCGTGTGGTGCCGCCAGGGCTCGGGCAGGGGGATGAGCACGGTCTCCACCCTGCCCGGCCCGGCGGCCTCCGGCGAGCGGGTTTCCGGTCAGGGGACGACCCGGTGCACCCCGACGAGCACCTGCTGCCACACGGCGGCGGGGTCGGCGCCCTGCTCGACCGCCTTGAGCGCCGGCGCGATCACCGTCTCCTGGATCTTGCCGTCACCCGGCCCCTTGTACTGCGGTTTGCCGACCTTGCGGGCCTGGGCGACGAAGATCTGGCCGCTCAGCGTCGCGCCGAAGTAGCCGTTCATCTCGCTGAGCAGGTCCGGCGAGGTGAAGGCGTCGACCTGGCTGGGGAAGTTCCCGCTGACCCGGAACGCGTGCAGCTGCTGCTCCGGCGCGGTCAGCCAGGCGGCGAGCGCGGCGGCCTCCTTCTGGTGCGGGCTCGAGGCCGGCACGGTGAGGAAGGACCCGCCCCAGTTGCCGCCGCCGTCGGGGAAGGCGTCGGTGAGCGCCCACTTGCCCGCGTTGCCGACCCCGGCCTGCTGCTCGATGACGCCGAGCATCCACGAAGGACAGACTTTCGTCGCGAAGGCGCCGGTGCGCAGGCCGTTGTTGCCGTCGTCGGCGAAGGCGGTGAGCCCGGCCGACTGCCCCTGCTTCACCGCGGTGGTCACCTGGTTCCAGGCGTCCCGGAGCGCGGTGTTCGTCTCCAGCGTCGAGTGGTCATCGCGGTCGAGGTAGCCGATCGGGAGCTGGTTGACCTTCGCGTTGAAGACCTGCGCCGCGGAGTCGAACCACGGCTTGCCCTTCGAGCGCTTGACGTACTTCTCGCCGGCCTTGAAGTAGCTGTCCCAGGTGGCGAACATCGTCTTCACCGAGCCCGGGTCGGTCGGCAGGCCGGCGGCTTCGAGCAGGTCCTTGCGGTAGCACATGGCCAGCGGGCCGATGTCCGTGCCGTAGCCGACGAGCTTGCCGTCCTTGCTGCGGCCCGCCTCGTACTTCCACTCCAGCCACCGGCCGGGTTTGACGTCGGGCGGCCCGATCTCGGCGAGGTCGGCGAACTTGTCGGCGTGGGCGAGCACGTCGGCGAGGTGGCCCTCCTCGACGGCCTGGACGTCGGCGAGCTCCTGGTTCTTCTGCAGCTTGTTCAGCAGGTCTTCGTGGTACGGTCCGCCCTGCTCGGTCCGGACCTGGCGGATGGTGAGCCCGGGGTGGGTGAATTCGTAGCCGGGGATCAGGTCGTCGTAGCCGAACTGGCCGAAGGTCGCCACGGTGAGCGTGATCCGCTCCGGTGTGGCCGGTCCGCATCCCCCGGTCAGGAAGAGCAGGACGACGGCGGCGGCGAAGGCCGCCGATCTTCGGATCTGCCTCATGCGCGCGCACTCCCCATCCACGGCACGCTCCTTGCCCCCGTTGGCTGGGAGCGCTCCCGGGGCGAGTCTTGTTTCCCGGTGCGGCGGGTGTCAAGGTGCGCGACGGCGGGTGTCCGCGCGAACACGGACCGCGGGCTCCCGCGCAGGTGGTGCCCGGGGTCCCGGTGTGGAGAGAGGGTGCGATGAAGCGTCCGACGATCAGCGACATCGCGAGGGAGGCCGGCGTCTCCAAGGGCGCGGTCTCCTACGCCCTCAACGGCCGGCCCGGCGTCTCGGAGGCCACCCGGCGGCGGATCACCGAGATCGCCCGGGAGCTCGGGTGGGCGCCGAGCAGCACCGCGCGGGCGCTGTCCGGCGGCCGGTCCGGAGCGCTCGGCCTGGTGCTCGACCGGTCCCTGGAGGAGTTCGTCCCGGCCCTGCTCGACGGCTTCGAGGGCGAGCTGCTGCTGCAGGTGGCCCTGGGCCGCGAAGCCGCGCTGGCCATCTACCGCCGCTGGCGCGCCGAGCGGAGGGTCGACGGCGTGCTGCTCACCGAGCCGGGCTGCGCGGCCGAGCTGGTCCGGATCGGCCTGCCGGCGGTGGTGCTCGGCGGGCCGGGCGGCGTGCCGGGCGTGCCGTCGGTGCTCGTCGACGACGTCACCGGGGCCGCGGAGGCGCTGGCCTACCTCGCGGCCCTGGGGCACCGGCACGTGGTCCGCATCGCGGGCGCGGCGGCGTTCGCCGACCCGGCGGCGCGCCGGAGGGCCTTCACTACGGCGGCGACGGGCCTGCCGCACCCGGAGACCGTCCACCCGGAACCGTCGGCCGACGCGGTCCGCCGCGTGCTGGCCGAGCGCCCCCGGCCCACCGCGCTGCTGTGCGACACCGACGACCTCGCGGTGGCCGCGCTTGCCGCCGCGCGGGAACTCGGCCTCGTGGTGCCGAGGGACCTCTCGGTGGTGTCGTGGGACGACACGCCGTTGTGCCGGCTGGTCCGGCCGGCGCTGACGGCGATCCGCCGGCCGCTGGCCGAGCTCGGCTCGCTGGCGGCTTCGGTGCTGCGGGACGTGCTGGCGGGGGAGCGGACCGGCGATGTGCAGACGTCCCGGCCGAGGCTGATCACGCGGGGGAGCACCGGTCCGGCGAACGCGTGAAGGCCGCTTCCGCCCGGTGCCGCTGCCGCGAATGACTCATTCGGGACCTCCGAGGTCCCGAATGAGTCATTCGCGACCTTCCGGCGCCGGCCTCGCGAACGCGTGAAGGCCGCTTCGGGGGCGTTCCCGAAGCGGCCTTCCCGGCTGTCCGTCCACTCCGGACGGTTCAGGTGCCCTGGCACGTCGGCGACGGGGCCGCGTTCCCTCCCGTCGTGTTGACGACCAGGCCGAACGTGGTCGTGCCGTCGGCCGCCACGCTGCCGTTCCAGTTGGCGTTGCGGACGGTGACCGCCGAACCGGACTGGTTCAGCGTGCCGTTCCACACGCTGGCGACCGTCTGGCCCGCGGGCAGTGTCCAGCCCACCTGCCAGCTCGTGTACGCCCTCGTGCTGTGGTTCATCACCGTCACCGTGGCCTGGTAGCCGCCGCTCCAGGTGTTGGTGATCTCGTACATCGCCATGCACGAGCCCTGCGGCATCGACGTCGTGGTCGTCGGCGTCGTGGGGGTCGTCGGCGTGGTGGGCGTGGTGGTCGTCGGCCCGGTCGGGGTCGTGGGCGTGGTGGTCGTCGGGCCCGTGCCCGGGTCCTTCACGCCGGTGACCTCGCCGTGCCCGCCGTCGAAGGTGACGTCCGAGCAGCCGTAGAACGTTTCCGCGCTGTCCGAGCGCTTCCACACCGAGTAGATGATGTGCCGGCCGGACTTGTTCGTCGGCAGGGCACCGCTCCACTTGTACTGGCCCTCCACCGTGCCGACCTGACCGGTCACCGGCGGGTGGTCCACCGTCAGGAACGGCGTGTCCTCCAGCGAGTCCCAGGTGAGCGGCTGGTTCGGGTTCCAGCCGTCCTTCGTCACGTAGGTGTAGAACCAGCCCGGGTGGGCGGCCCACGCGTTGTACGAGAAGTCGAACTGGGCGCCGGCGGTCAGGTGGGTCAGCGGCCAGTTGCCGACCCCGTCGAAGCCCGCGTAGTTCGGGTTCCCGCCCGAGCACAGCTTCCCGTCCGGGATGAACCCGCGCGTGCGCCCGGCGCCGTCCGAGCGCAGCACGCCGAACCAGTTGTACAGCGAGTTGGCCCCGCTGACCCCCACGGCGGCCGCGCAGGCCGGGTTCTGGGGCTTGATCTCGCCCGTCGAGCTGAGCCCGTCCTGCCAGCACAGGAAGGTCCGGCTGCCCGGTTTCATCATGGCGCCGTGCGCCTCGGCCGTGCCGGTGCTGAGCAGGATGGCGGTCAGGCTCGCCAGCAGCACGGTGACGGCGGCGAGGATGGTACTTCGTCTCCTGGTCACGTCAGTCCCTTCATTGGGTTGCGTGCGTCGAAGACTGGGAGCGCTTCCAAGGTCAGGATACGCGGCGGCGGTCACTTCCGGAACAGCCCGCGATGGCCGGGGCGGGAGCCTTGGCCTACCTTGACGGAGGCTCCTCGACCAGGGCGGGCCCGTGTGAGAAAGGCAGAGAGTGGACAGTCCGTCTTCGGTTCCCGCCTGGGTGCGGGCCGAACCCGCCCGGCTGCTCGGATTCGCCCGCGGCGCGGCGCACCCGGACGGCGGGTTCGCCTGGCTCGACGACACCGGCCGGCCGGTGCTCGACCGGCCCGTCGAGACCTGGATCACCTGCCGGATGACGCACGTCTTCGCGCTCGCCTCGCTGCAGGGCGCGGACACCGGCGAGCAGGTCGCGCACGGCGTCGCGGCCCTCACCGGCCCGCTGCGGGACGCCGAGCACGGCGGCTGGTACGCCTCCACGGCGTTGGCGGAGAAGCGGGCCTACGAGCACGCGTTCGTCGTGCTGGCGGCCGCGAGCGCGGCCGCCGCCGGTGCCGAAGGCGCGCGGCCGCTGCTGGCCGAGGCCCTGGAAACCGTCGAATGCCGGTTCTGGGAACCGGGGGCCGGGCTCGTCGCCGACGTCTGGGACCGCGGCTGGACGCGCCTGGAGGACTACCGCGGCGCCAACGCCAACATGCACACCGTGGAGGCCTTCCTCGCCGCCGCCGACGTCACCGGCGACGCGGTGTGGGCCACCCGTGCGCTGTCCATTGTGGAGCGTCTGATCCACGGCGAAGCCCGCGCTCACGGCTGGCTGCTCCCGGAGCACTTCGACCCGGACTGGCGCGTCCGGCTCGAGTTCAACCGCGCCGAGCCCGCCCACCCGTTCCGCCCGTTCGGCGCGACCATCGGGCACCTCTTCGAGTGGGCGCGGCTGGCCGTCCACCTCGGACGCGCGCTCGGCGACGCCGCCCCGGCGTGGCTGGTGCCCGACGCGATCGCGCTGTTCGAGGCGGGCGTCCGGTACGGCTGGGCCGTGGACGGGCGGCCGGGGTTCGTCTACACGACCGACTTCGCCGGGACGCCGGTGGTGCGCACCCGGCTGCACTGGGTGGTGACCGAGGCGATGGCCGCGGCGTGGACGCTGCACCAGGAGACCGGCGAACCGGCCTACCTCGCCCGGTTCGAGCAGTGGTGCGCGCACGCCGAAACCTGCTTCGTCGACCGGGAACTCGGTTCGTGGCACCACGAACTCGACCCGGACAACCGGCCCGCCGCGACAGTGTGGGCCGGCAAACCGGACGTCTACCACGCCTACCAGGCGACGCTGCTGCCCGGACTGCCGCCGGCGGCGTCGTTCGCCGGCGCGCTCCTCCCGCGCGGCTAGACTGCGTTCGCCGTCCCCTCTCCGAAGGAGCACCATGTCGCCTTTCGTCGCGGCCGAAGACCGGTACGCGGACATGCCGTACCGGCGGGCCGGGCGCAGCGGGCTGAAGCTGCCCGCCGTGTCGCTCGGCCTGTGGCACAACTTCGGGGACCACAAGCCCCTCGACGTCCAGCGGGCGGTGCTGCGCCGGGCGTTCGACCTCGGGGTGACGCACTTCGACCTGGCCAACAACTACGGCCCGCCGCCCGGCTCGGCCGAGACCAACTTCGGGCGCCACTTCGCGGCCGACTTCCGCCCGTACCGCGACGAGATCCTGGTGTCGTCCAAGGCGGGCTACCTGATGTGGGACGGCCCGTACGGCGAGTGGGGCTCGCGCAAGAACCTCCTGGCGAGCCTCGACCAGAGCCTGGCCCGCACCGGCCTGGACCACTTCGACGTCTTCTACTCGCACCGCCCCGACCCGGACACGCCGATCGAGGAGACGATGGGCGCGCTCGACACGGCGGTGCGTTCGGGCAAGGCGCTGTACGCGGGGATCTCGAACTACTCGCCGGAACAGACCGAGGCGGCGCTCGCGGCACTGCGGGAGCTCGGGACGCCGCTGCTGATCCACCAGCCGCGCTATTCGATGCTCGACCGCTGGGTCGAAGACGGCCTCCTGGACACCCTGGACGCGCACGGCGTCGGCTCGATCGCGTACTCGCCGCTGAGCCAGGGCCTCCTGACCGACCGCTACCTGGACGGCATCCCGGCCGACTCCCGGGCGGCGGGCGCCAGCCCCTTCCTCACCAGCGACCGGCTGACCGACGACACGCTGGCCACCATCCGCGCGCTGAACGAGATCGCGAAGGGGCGTGGTCAGACGCTCGCGCAGCTGGCGATCGCGTGGGTGCTGCGGCGCGGGCGGGTCACGTCGGCGCTGATCGGGGCGAGCAGCGTCGCGCAACTGGAGAACACGGTCGCGGCGACCGCGAACCTGGAGTTCACGGACGAGGAGCTGGCCGGGATCGAGCGCGCCCTGGACCGGTAGCCGGCGCCCTCAGCAACCGATCCGGGAGGTGCCCACGGCCACGTCGTCGAACCACAGCGTGTCCGCGTCGCCCGCGTAGCTCTCCCAGCCCAGGCGCAGGTCGGTCAGCGCCGGGTGCCAGGACTTCGCGAGCCACTGCTGGTCGATGTCCTGGGTCGGGACGCCGTCGACCACCAGGCCCGGCACCTCGGCGGAGTTCAGCCACGTCCGGAGCCGGCCCGCCGAGCCGTCGACTTCGAACTCGAAGCACGACCACGTGCCCGTCGCCAAGGGCACGCTCTGGGCCACCCCGGCCGGGCTCTGGGCGGGCAGCGTGGCGTCGTCGGACTCGCGGTTCCACTGCAGGGCCTTGTTCTGGCCGCCCGCCCGCAGGTCACGGCCGCCGTCGGCGGTGTCGCGCAGGGCCATGAAGGCCACGTGCCCGGTGGGCAGCGGGGTCGTGTGCCGGACCCAGAAGCGCCCGAACAGCGGGCCGGTTCCGGTGAGACCGGTGCCGAGGAAGGCGTGGTTGCAGTAGCCGCCCTGGCCGGTGACCTTGACCGACCGGCTGCCCGAGTGCGCGACCGCCGTGTCGACGGCGACCGTGCCCGTGCCCGTGCAGTTCGCCGCGCCGACGGTCCAGCGGCCACCCGGGGTGCTGCCCGTCTGCTGCTCGAAGTCGTCGCAGAGCGTGGCGCCCGAGCAGCCGGCGGGCGGCGGCCCGGAAGTCGTGGTGGTGGGAGTGGTGGTCGGCGTCGTGGGTGTGGTCGGTGTCGTCGGCGTGGTCGACGTCGGGGGTGCGGGGTCGCCGCACGAGACGCCGTTGAGCGCGAAGTCCGCCGGTGTGTCGTTGGTCCCGCTGTAGGTGCCCTGGAGGCCGAAGGAGACCGTGCCGCCCGCGGGCACCGACCCGTTGTAGGCGAGGTTCTGCGCGGTGACCGCCGTCCCGGTCTGGCGGACGGTGGCGTTCCAGGCCGACGTGACCGCCTGGTTCCCGGCGTAGTGCCAGGTGAGCGTCCAGGACGAGACCGCGGTGGCGCCGTTGGTCACCGTGATCTCGGCCGTGTAGCCGCTCTGCCACTGGTTGACGCGGTAGGCGACCGAGCACGCGGGGGCGGCGGTGGCCGGCCCGGCCACGAGGACCGCAGTGGTGCCCGCCGCGGCGAGGCAGAGCGCGGCCAGTGCGCCGGCGAACCTGTTCATGGGGTGGCTCCTCGTGGGGACGCGGACAGGGGCGTCGTGGCTTGCACCACGACGCCCCTGGGTGGTGGCCGCGTTCTGGCGAGGCGACCTGGCATGGGAGCGCTTCCAGCCGCCGGAAAGGTAACCCCGGTGTGTCGTGCTTGTAAAGAGCGACCCGGCTGCGAGCCGATCCGGTGGTCCGTTTTCCGCAGCCGGGACGCCCGGCGTCCCCACTGAACGCTCCTGAACGGCCGAACCCGTTGGCGTGCAGTACTTGTCCCGGTCGCACTGCGCCACCGGTACCCGGCGCGGGACACCTCCGTTGGGGTGGAATCCGGAAATCCGCGCCAAGATCACGAAATGGCCCTCGCGACCCGGAAATTGGGAGCGCTCTCAGGGCGTCTGTCGAGGCCGAACCACCGGAAACCCTTGTTGCATCTTCAACTTCTCGCGAATCACACGGTTCCCGCCCGTTGCCGACCTGAGCCCCCGAGCTGACCCTGCGGTAAGGTCGGCGCCGTGCCCCCGTACTCCGGAAATCGTTGGATGAACGATGAGTCGACAGGCCAAACCTGGGAGTAAGCCCTATCGCGCGCAACTGCGCGAGCGGCTGACCGCCTTGGGCTTCCCCGAGGAGGCGATCCCGGCCCAGGTCGCGAAGAACCTGATCGTCGAATGCCGGATCCCGCCGCGCACCGCCTGGCGGCTGGCGTCCGAGCTCTCGCTCGACGTCGCGGCGCACCAGTACAACGCCGTCACCGGAGACCCCCGCGCGGGCATGCGCGGCACGCGGATCTGGGAGTACGAGCAGTGGCCCGACCGCGGCGTCCGGCCCACCGTCGCCGCGCTGCGGGTGCTGGCCCAGGTCTACGGCACCGGCTGGAAGTGCCTGCTGGGGCTGCAGGACCTCGAGCAGCTGCCGGCCAAGGACCTCGCCGAGTACCACGCCGATCTGCAGCCCACGGTCGCGTCGCCCGAGCCCGCGGCGCCGCCGGCCCGCATCCTCACCGAAACCCGGGCCGGCACCCGCGCCGAAGCCCGGTCCGACGAGGAGCTCGGTGCCGGTGCCCTGGACGACGCCATCCTGCTCACCAAGACCAACGTGGACGACGTCCAGCTCGACGACCTGTGGTCGGACCTGGACTTCCTGGGCGGCGCCTACACCCGCACCGCGCCCGATTCGATCCTCGGCCAGCTCGCCGTGATCGAGGAGCGGACGGCGTCCCTGCTGAAGGGCAGGCAACGCCCGAAGCAGACGCAAGACCTCCTGCTCATCGGCGCGAAGACGAGCGCGATGATGGCGTGGATCGCCGGTGACCTCGGCCGCTACCGGCTCTCGCGCGAGCTGAACTCCGCCGCCTGGCTCTACACCCAGTACGCCGACGACTTCCTCGCCCGGCGCTGGGTGCGCACGTCACAGGCGCGCGTGGCGTTCTGGGCCGGGAACGGCATCGAGTCCGCGAAACTGGCCGCCGACGGGCTCAACTACCACGCCGCCGGGCGCCTCACCGACGCCCCGCTGATCCTCGCCGAGGCGCGCGGCTGGTCGTCGGTGCAGGCCGAGCGGCAGGTGCTGGACGCGATCGCGCGCTGGACGGCCATCGAGGACCCGGACCTCGGGGCCGGCGGCGAGGACAGCTTCTTCAACATCACGAAGGACCGGCGCCACTACATGGCCGGGAACTCGCTGCTTTCGGTCGGGCAGGCCGCCGCCGCGCTGCGCGAGTTCACCACCGCCCGCGAGGCCTTCGAGAAGCTGTCGCTGGAGAACCGCTGGGAAGCCATGGATCCGATGATCCGGATCGACACCGGCCGCGCCCACCTGCAGCTCGACGACCTCGACGGCGCCGCCGCACAGGTGGAGCCGCTGCTCGACGCGGGGGTGGGCAAACAGCCGGACATGGTGCGCGCCATGCTGAAGCTGATGGCCACCGAGCTGTCCGGGCCGCGCTGGCGTTCGGCCACGACGGCCCGCAACCTCGCCGAAGCACTCCTGGACGCCCACGCCTCGGCGCGGCCGTGACCCCTGAGCAAACCCGGACGGAGGCGCCCGAAGTGGCACCGCACGATTTCTCGTGCCCGCAACTGCCGTGTGAGGAGGACCGGACGTTCGACCAGCAGCGGGACGTCGTCGTGGTGGCCGACCGCTTCGCGCAGTTCGCCCGCGACGACCGGGTGTTCACCCTGTCCGGCCTGCTGGCCCTGCTCGGCACCGGCGGTCTCACGCCGCCGGACTGCCGCTGGGTCGTCCACTTCGGCCAGGGCATCGACGCGACCGACGGTGACCTGCTCCAGGCCGCGTGCGACAAGAGCGAGGGAGCCTTGTGCCTCGCGGATCCGGAGGCGTTCCGGCTGCCGCACGAGCCGCCGATCGTCGTCCACAAGGACCGGCCGGAGAACGTGCTGCTCGCCGGCGTGCACAGCCCCGCGCCCACGCACTGCCGCGCCGAGCTGCGGATCCACCGGGACAACGAGCTCGTCCTCGACCACCACACCGGCGAGCACGTGCAGGGCATCGTGATCATCGAGGCGATGCGCCAGATCTGCATCGCGCAGTTCGAGACCGCGGTCCGCCCCGGTCTCGCCCCGGCCGCGTACGCCGGGGTGTGGAAGCGGATCGACCTGTCCTTCCAGGACTTCCTGTTCCCGCTGCCGGCCACGGTCGAATCGCTGATCGTCGAAGCCGACCTCGACCGGGAGACCAACCTCAAGTTCCGCGCCACGACGTCGGTGCGCCAGCACGGCCGGACCGTGGCCACCGCCGGCATCGAGTACTCGATGATCGCGCAGGGCCGCGTCGGCACCCTCGAACGCCGCAAGGCCGACCAGGCCACCCGGGCCTACCTCGGGTGAGCCGTCACTCCGGAAGGGAAACCACTTCACGATGTCCGACCTGCAGCAGCAGGACCGCTCCGCGTCCTTCGCCCAGGGCCTGAAACTCATCCAGCAGCTCGGCGGGGCCGACCGGCCGGCCGTGCTGGACCTGTTCGAGAGCATCGGGGAGGCCGAGTTCGGCGAGCAGTGCGTGGGGTTCATCTACGGCGATGTCTACCACCGGCCCGGCCTGCCGCTGCCGGAACGGCAGCTGGCCACGGTCGCCGCGCTCACCGCGCTCGGCTACGCGGGGTCGCAGCTGCAGTTCCACGCCAAGGCCGCGCTCAACGTCGGCTGCACCCGCCGCCAGCTGATCGAGGCCGTGATCCACGTCAGCTCGTTCGCCGGGTTCCCGGCCACGCTCAACGCCCTGACGGCGCTCAAGGCGGCTTTCGAAGGGCTGCCGGAGGAGGAGCAGCAGCCCGAGGACGCCGCCGACCTGCCTTGGGCGGGCATCGAGGACCGCTACGAGCGCGGCCTGGCGGCGATGAAGGCCGTCGACGGCGAGGCGGGGGAGCGGGTCGCCGAGGCGCTGCGGGACATCGCCCCCGACCTGGCCACCTACATCGTCGAATTCACCTTCGGCGAGATCTACTCCCGGCCGCACCTGAGCCTGCGCCACCGCGAGATCGTCACGATCGCCGCGTGCGTCGCGCTGGGCACCGCGCTGCCGCAGCTGAAGGT
This sequence comes from Amycolatopsis sp. 505, assembly GCF_031625235.1. Taxonomy (NCBI): domain Bacteria; kingdom Bacillati; phylum Actinomycetota; class Actinomycetes; order Pseudonocardiales; family Pseudonocardiaceae; genus Amycolatopsis; species Amycolatopsis sp. 505. The sequence continues at coordinate 615,781 of NZ_JACKQP010000007.1, read as the reverse complement.
GCACATCCACGGGCTGCTCAACGTCGGCGGCACCGAGCAGGAGGTCGTGGAGACCGTGCTGCACCTGGCGTTCTATTGCGGTTTCCCGGCCGCGCTCAACGCCATCGCGGCCGCGCGCGAAGTATTCGCGCAGCGGTGAGCGGCTTCGACAAGCTGCGCGTGGTCGCGCTGGACTGCGACGGCGTGCTCATCGACGACACCTACCTGGCCATGCTCGCCCGGTTCGTCACCGAGCACGGCGGGGTGTACGACGCCGCGGCCGAGCGGGACGTCATCGGGCTGCGTGACATCGTCGTCGCCGAAAAGGTGACCGCGCTCTGTGGTCTGGACCAGCCGGCCGAGGCGACGTTGAAGCAGCTGTGGGCCGCGCGGCAGGACTACCTGGCCGAGCACCCGATCCGGGTGGCCGAAGGCGCGCGGGAGTGCCTGGCGGCCCTGTCGAAGCTGCCGGTGCGGCTGGTCTGCTACGGCGGCCGCACCCGCGAGCACACCTTCGACCACCACCTCGGCGACTTCGTGGACCTGCTGGATCCCGAGGTGCCCTACGTGAGCATCAACGAGCACCGGCCGGGCGTCGACCACATCACGCGGACCGTGCTCGGCGTCGGGTTCGACGAGATCGTCTTCGTCGACGACGTCAGCCGGGTGGCCGAGGACGCCCGCGCGCACGGCGCCGGGTTCGTGGGGTTCCCGTCGAGCCCCGCCCACGCGCGGCAGCGGGAGTTCATGGCCTCGTACGGCGTCCGCCACTTCGCCACGTCGCTCACCGAACTGACCCCGGAACTGCTGGCCATCGTCGACGGCGAGCTCGCGGCTTCGACACACTGGCCTCGTCGATGAGTGTTGCCGACCCCTTGGAGCCGCTGTGAAGTTCTTTTCCCTGCCCCGTCCCGGTGCCGGGCTCGTCCTCGGCGAGCGTGACGTGCCCGAACCCGGTCCCGGACAGGTCCTGGTCCGCCTGCGCGGGTGGGCGCTGAACGCCCGTGACCTGATGATCCTCAGGGGGTTCTACCCGAAGCCGGTGAAGCCGGACGTGATCCCGCTGTCCGACGGCGCGGGCGAGGTCGTCGCGGTCGGGGCCGGGGTGCGGGCCTGGACCGCGGGTGACCGGGTGGCGGCGACGTACTTCCCGGACTGGCTGGCCGGGCCCGGCACGCCGGAGAAGACCGCGGACGACCTGGGCGGCACGCTCGACGGCGTGCTCGCGGAGTACGCCGTCTTCGCCGAGGACGCCCTGGTGGCCGTGCCCGCGCACCTGGACTACGCGGAAGCCGCCACGCTGCCCAGCGCCGGCGTGACGGCGTGGCGGGCGGTCGTCGAGGAAGGCCGGCTGACGCCGGGGCAGACCGTGCTCACCCTGGGCAGCGGCGGGCTGTCGACGTTCGCGCTGCAGTTCGCCGCGCTCGGCGGCGCCCACGTCGTCTCGACGTCGAGCTCGGACGAGAAGCTGGAGCGGCTGCGCGCGCTCGGTGCGGCGGAGACGCTCAACTACGCGACTACCCCGGAGTGGGGTGCCGCGGTGGCGGAGCTGACCGGCGGCGGCGTCGACCACGTCGTCGACGTGGGCGGCGGCGGCACGATCGGCCAGTCGATGCTCGCCGCGCGGTACGGCGGCCACGTCAGCGTCGCCGGCGTCCTGACCCACGAGGGTGGCGCGGACCCGATCCTGGTGTTGGTCAAGCAGCTGACCCTGCGCGGCCTCACCAACGCCTCCCGCGAGACGTTCCAGGCGATGAACACCGCGATCGAGCGGACCGGCCTGCGGCCGGTCGTCGACCGCCGGTTCGCCTTCGACGAGGTGGCCGAGGCGCTCAAGCACCTGGAGTCCGGGACCCACCTCGGGAAGGTCGTGCTGGAGAGCGCCTGAGCCGCCGCTGCCCGCCGGGTAAGTTTTGCCGGCCCGGGTGGGTATTTTCGGTACCCGTGAGCCCTGTTTTCGCAGGTCAGCAGGGTTGTGGGGGAGTGAAAAAGTCCCCTTTGGGCAGGAATGGCGGTGGCCATCGGCACCAGGAAGAGTGGACATCACCGGGGACGCCACCCGAGCAGGCTGCGGCTGCTCGGGCGGTAGACCCCGGGACTGGGGGCGCGGGGAGGGGGTTTCAACCGCCTGGGGGTGGGTTGAAACCCCCTTCGCCCGCGCGACGGAAGGTCGCGAATGACTCATTCGGGACCTCCGAGGTCCCGAATGAGTCATTCGCGGCACCGGCTCAGGACGTCGTGCAGGACCGGCCGTTGAGCGAAATCGCGCCCGGCCGGGAGTTCACCATCCCCGAACTCCCGGTGAAGCCGAACTCCGCGCTCCCACCCGGCGGGATGGTCTTGTTCCAGCCCGCGTCCAGGGCCGTCACCGCCGCGCCGGCCTGGGTGACCTGCGCGTTCCACGCCTGGGTCACCCGCTGGCCGTCGGCGAACGTCCACGTCGCCGTCCAGCCCGTCACCGCCGCGGTGCCGGTGTTGCCCAGCTTCACCGAGGCCTGGAAGCCGCCCTGCCACTGGTTGGTGACCGTGTAGGCCGCCGTGCAGGAACCCGACGGCACCGGAGTCGTGGTCGTCGTCGGAGTCGTGGTCGTGGTGGGGGTGGTCGTCGTCGGCGTGGTGCTTGTCGGAGGGGGCGGCTCGCTGCCGCCGGACTCGCCGATGATCACGCCGCGGCCGTTCGTGCCCACGTACACCCGGCCGTACACCCGCGGGTCGCCGGTCAGCGCCGCCCCGATGTTGCCGTACTGGTGCTGGTCGTCATTGATCCGCGTCCAGGACCCTCCGGCGTCGTCCGAGCGGAAGATCCCGCGCACCCCGCCGATTTCGGCGATCGTGTACAACGTCGCATACGTCCGGCCGGGAGCGGCCTTGCCGAACCCGATGTTGTCGGCTTCGGTGACGTTCGCCAGTTTCGTGAAGGACGCTCCGGAGTCGGTCGAGTGCCACAGGCCGTACGCCGTACCGGAGCCGCCGGCCAGCCAGACGTCCCCGGCCACGCCCGGCATCGCCTTGAAGTGGGCGGAGCCGGACGGCAGCCCGGTGGCCGCGGTCGCGGTGAACTTCGCGCCGCCGTCGGTGCTGACGTAGAACTTGCCCGCCGCGAACCCGTAGAACCGCTTCGGGTCGACCCGGTCCGACTCGACCACCGCGCCCGCCGGGATGCCCGCCGACGCCGTCCACGACGAGCCGAAGCCCACCGAGTAGCTGACGTTCGCGCCGTCCGGGCTCCAGACGAACCGGCTGCCGTCGGCGGCCGCGGCCACCGTGCCGCCGCCGGCGTTGCCGCCCGGCTCGGCGCCTTGGAACCAGTTCTTGCCGCCGTCGGTGGAGAAGGCGATCCGGTTGTCGTTCGGCCGCGCGGACCGGTCGAGCGTGCCGGCCCGCACGATCGTCGCCGGCGACAGCTCGGCGTAGTCGAGGCTGGTGGTCGTGGTGAACACCGGCTGCGTGTACATGGTGGCCGGGACGGCGTCGAGGCTGTCGTGCCGGAACCCGCCGATGTCGCCGAGGCCCGAGAGCAGCGGAGCGCCCGAGGGCGGGCTGATCAGGTCGAGCACCGCGGTCTCCTCGAGCCCGCCGACGACCGGCTTCAGGGTGATCTTCCCGCCGCTGTCCCACTTCGTCAGGTCGGACGTGCCGTAGATGGTCGCGCCGGTGCCGTACAGCAGGTGGTTCGAGTCGAAGGGGTCGATCTCCACCGACTCGGTCATCCAGCCGAGCTTCGGCGAGGGCACCGGGGGAGCGGGCTGCGTGCCGAAGGTCAGCCACGGCACCGAGGAGATGTCTTGCGTGTAGCGCAGCGACCGGTCCGGGTAGCCGGAGAAGTCCCAGATCCGGGTCCAGGTGGCCCCGCCGTCGGTGCTGCGGAAGAAGATGACGTCCGGCCACCACGACACCTGCGTGGCGACCATCAGCGTGTTCGGGTGCTGCCGGTCGATCGTCAGCCCGCTGTAGCCGAAGTAGTCGTCGCTGCTGTCGGAGGGGATCGGGCTGATCCGCGTCCAGGTGCCGGTCTTCGTGGCGTACTTCCAGACGTCGCCCTTCGCGCCGTCGTAGGGGCCGCCGGTGTCGCTGGTCGCCAGGTAGAGGTAGCCGCCGACCGGGTCGAGGACGCCCTTGTGCGCCAGGAACCCGGTGGGCTGGCCGGCCAGCCGCGCCCACGTCGTGCCGCCGTCGGTGCTGCGGTAGACGGTGTTCTGCTTGTCGGCCACCCCGGCGTAGATCGTCTGCGTGGTGCTGCCGCGGGTGCCGGTCGCCGGGTCGAACGTCACCCAGGTGACGCCTTCGATGTCGCTGGAGTACCCGGTGGTGTCGCTCGGGTCGGGCGCGTAGTTGCCGGGGTTGGGGAAACTGGTCACCTTCGCCCAGGTGACACCGGAGTCGGTGCTGCGCCAGAGCCCGTTGCCGCTCGGCGCGCCGAGGTAGAGGACGCTGTTGCGGTTGGGGTCGATCGCGAGCCGCTCGCCCATGCCGCGGCCGGGCATGTTGCCGCCGAGCTTGAACGGCAGCGCGGATGCCTGCCAGGTGGCGCCGCGGTCGGCCGAACGGAGGATCGCGCCGTTGTTCGGGTCCCAGCTGTTGGTGTACATCCCGGCGGCGACGTAGACCCGGTTCGGGTCGACGGAGTCGGTGGCCAGGCTGACGACGCCGTTGTGGCCCCAGTCGGTCCAGCCGACCGAGTCCAGCAGCGGGAGCCAGCGGCCGGTGGCGGTGTTCCACCGGTACGCCCCGCCGATGTCGGTGCGGGCGTAGACCAGCCCGGGTTCGGTCTGGTTGAAGACGATGCCGGGGACGAACCCGCCGCCGGCGATTTCGGCGTTGCGCCATGTGGTGGCCGCCGGTGCGGCCGGGGAGGCCGGCGCGCCGACGGTGACCGCGACGGCGACCGGCACGAGCACGGCGAGCGCGCCGGCGAGCAGCCGTCTCGCCGAGCGGAACCTGGACGGGGAATGCGTTGCTGGCACGACGTTGTGCACTGTGGCCTCCACACTCTGGGAGCGCTTCCAGAGGGACGGTAAACCAGCGTTCGGAGCGTTGTAAAGCGTTCGACGATTTCGGTGATCGGCACTGTCCACAGTGGATTTACCGGCAGCCGGCGCCGGATATGCCGGAATCACATACGTGAACGTCGATCAGGTTTCTGAATTGTTATCACGGATCTTCTTGCCCGCCATTTTCCGGCGTGTGAGTGTGGTGGCCGCTGGCTGGACTGGACCTACGAAAGAGGCGACCCGGCAATGACGCAAGCAGCCCCGGCGCGGCACATCGGGCGGACCACGTTGTACTTCTTCGGCGCGCTCGGCGGCATCCTGTTCGGTTACGACCTCGGCGTCATTTCCGGGGTGCTCCCGTTCATCGGGAAACTGTGGGCACTGACCAGCTGGGACAAGGGCGTGATCACCGCCAGCCTGTCGGTCGGCGCGATCGTCGGCGCGCTGTTGTCCAGCCGCACCAACGAAGCCCTCGGCCGGCGCCGCACGATCATGGTCGCCGCGGGCATCGTCATCGTCGGCACGCTGGCGGCCAGCTTCTCGCCGACGTTCGTGCTGCTGGTGCTCTCGCGGCTGGTCATCGGGCTGGGCATCGGCCTTTCGTCGTCGACCGTCCCGACGTACCTGTCCGAACTGGCGCCGGCGAAGTGGCGGGGCGCGATGGGCGCGCTCAACCAGATCTTCATCGTGCTGGGCATCCTGATCGCGTTCCTGGTCAGCTACTGGCTCGGCCCGATCTCGGCGTGGCGCTGGATGTTCGCCGGTGCGATCGTGCCCGCGGTGGTCCTGCTCGTCGGGCTGGTGTTCCTGCCGGAGACGCCGCGCTGGCTGGTCAAGAACGGCCAGGAGGACGAGGCCCGGCGGGTGCTGGCCAGTGCGCACGGCAACGCGGTGAACCTCGACGAGGAGATCGCGACCATCCACGAGGTGATCCGGCTCGACACCGAGGAGAAGCCGCGGATCCGCGACCTGTTCTCCGGGTTCGTCCGGCCGATGCTCGTGGTGGCCCTGCTGCTCGCGATCGGCCAGCAGTTCAGCGGGGTCAACGCCATCAACGCGTACTTCCCGACGATGCTTATCGGCCTCGGGTTCGCGACGCAGGCCGCGCTGCTGTCCGGCGTGCTGCTCGGCGTCACGAAGTTCCTGTTCACCGCGTGGGTCGTGTTCGTGGTGGACCGCTGGGGCCGCAAGCCGCTGCTGCTCATCGGCAACGTCATCATGGTGCTGACCCTGGTGGGGGCCGGGCTCGTGGTGCTGAACGTCCACGACACCGGCACGCGCGGCCTGCTGATGCTGGTGATGATGGTGCTCTACCTGGTCGGCTACGAGCTCGGCTGGGGCGCGGTCGTCTGGGTGATGATGTCCGAGGTGTTCCCGCTGAAGTACCGGGCCACGGGCATGGGCGTCAGCAGCGTGGTCCTCTGGGCGGCGACGGGCATCGTGAGCGCGGTGTTCCCGATCATCTCCGACCCGAAGTCCCTCGGCATCGGCGGTTCGATGTTCCTCTTCGCCGGGGTGAACGTGGTGCTGTTCGTCCTGACCAAGTGGCTGGTGCCGGAGACGAAGGGCCGCACGCTGGAGCAGATCGAGCTCGACCTGCGGGCGCGCCAGGGCGTCGCGGCCAAGAGCTGACCCCCGGGTGGCCCAACCCCGGTGCCGCGAATGACTCATTCGGGACGTCCGAGGTCCCGAATGAGTCATTCGCGACGCTCGGGCCCGCCGCCTGGCCGGTTTCAGTGTGCGGGGGCGAGGGTGAGCTTCCCGGCCAGCCGGCCGATCCACGCCTCGACTTCCTCCGGCGACCGGTCCGGGAGGCCGAAGATCGTCTCGGTGACGCCGAGGGAATCCAGGTGCGCCAGGCGTTCCGGGTCCGGTCGCTCGCCGAGCGCGCAGATCCGCGGAGCGCCTTCCCGGCCTTCGGCGTGCCAGATCTCCTTCAGCAGGGCCACGTGCCCGTCGAGGTCGGTGTCGGCCGGCGTGGTGAGCCAGCCGTCGGCGTGGCGGGCGATCCAGCGGAACGTCTTCTCGGTCGGGCCCGCGCCGAGCAGCACCGGGATGTGCGCCTGGACCGGTTTCGGCCACGCCCAGCTCGGCCCGAAGGAGACGAACTCCCCGTCGTAGGCGGCTTCCTCCTGCGTCCACAGTGCACTCATCGCCTCGAGGTACTCGCGCAGCGCGGTGCGGCGGCGGTTCCCGGGCACGCCGTGGTCGGTCAGCTCGTCGACGTTCCAGCCGAATCCGGCGCCGAGCGTGACGCGGCCGCCGGAGAGGTGGTCGAGGCTGGCGATCGTCTTGGCGAGCGTGATCGGATCGCTCTCGACCGGCAGCGCCACCGCCGTGGACAACCGGATGCGCGACGTGACCGAGGCCGCCGTCGCCAGGGCGACCCACGGGTCGAGCGTCCGGCTGTAGCGGTCGTCGGGCAGCGACGCGTCGCCGGTGCGCGGGTGCGGTGACTCGCGCTTCACCGGGATGTGGGTGTGCTCGGGGACGTAGAAGGTCGAGAACCCCGCGGCTTCCGCGGCGCGCGCCGCGGCCGCCGGGGTGATCCCCCGGTCGCTGGTGAACAGCACGATTCCGTAGTCCACCCGCGGAGCGTATTAGAACGTGTTTCAGTTTTCAAGGTGGGCAGTCCACGAGGTGAGTACTGCCGCCGCCACGGGGAGCATGGGGGGTGGAGGTGCAGGGTGGACCCAATGCTCTACTGTGGACGGTCGCGGCCGGTGTCCCAGATCGTGGACGCCCGGGCGGGGCGGGATGGCCAGCCGGGTGCCGTATCCACTATCCTCGGTTACGGGCCGAGAGGCGCTGCAACGGACCGCGGGGTCCGCCACGCTCGACCCGCTCCACCGCACCAAGGGCGCCTCCCGGACGAGGGAGGGCGCCGATGAGTCAAGATCCCACCAGCCGGCTGCGTGAGCTGCTCGACCAGCGCGTAGCGGTCCTCGACGGTGCCTGGGGCACCATGCTGCAGGGCGCCGGGCTCACCCCGGCCGACTACCGCGGCGACCGCTTCGGCGAGCACACCCACGACGTCACCGGCGACCCCGACCTGCTGAACCTCACCCGCCCGGACGTCATCCTCGACGTCCACCGCCAGTACCTGGCCGCGGGCGCGGACATCACCACGACCAACACCTTCACCGCCACCGGCATCGGCCAGGCCGACTACGGGATGCAGGCGTACGTCCACGAGATGAACGTCCGCGGCGCGCAGCTCGCCCGCCAGGCGGCCGACGAAGTGGGCGGCCGGTTCGTCGCGGGCTCGATCGGCCCGCTCAACGTCACCCTCAGCCTCTCGCCGAAGGTCGACGACCCGGCGTACCGGGCGGTCACGTTCGAGCAGGTCAAGGCCACCTACGCCGAGCAGATCGCCGGGCTCGCCGAAGGTGGCGTCGACGTGCTGCTCATCGAGACGATCTTCGACACGCTGAACTGCAAGGCCGCGGTCGCCGCCGCGCGCGAGGTCGCGCCGCACCTGCCGCTGTGGATCTCGGTCACCATCGTCGACCTGAGCGGGCGGACGCTGTCGGGGCAGACCGTCGAGGCGTTCTGGAGCTCGATCGAGCACGCGAAACCGCTGGTCGTCGGCGTCAACTGCGCGCTCGGAGCCCAGGAGGCGCGCCCGCACGTCGAGGAACTCGCGCGGCTCGCCGACACCTACGTCGCCTGCCACCCGAACGCCGGCCTGCCGAACGCGTTCGGCGGCTACGACGAGACGCCCGAGCAGACCGCCGGGCTGCTCGGCGGGTTCGCCCGCGACGGCCTGGTCAACCTGGTCGGCGGCTGTTGCGGCACGACCCCGGCGCACATCGCGAAGATCGCCGAAGCGGCGAAGAGCATCGGCCCGCGGGTGATCCCGGCGCCGCGCACCCACACGCGCTTCAGCGGCCTCGAGCCGTTCGGCATCGGCGCCGACACCGGGTTCGTGATGATCGGCGAGCGCACCAACGTCACCGGCTCCAAGCGGTTCCGGCGGCTCATCGAATCCGGCGACCACCAGGGCGCGGTCGACGTCGCCCTCGAACAGGTCCGCGGCGGCGCCAACCTGCTCGACGTCAACATGGACGCCGACCTGCTCGAATCCGAGCAGGCGATGACGACGTTCCTCAACCTCATCGCCACCGAGCCCGAGGTGGCCCGGATCCCGGTGATGGTCGACAGCTCCAAGTGGAGCGTGCTCGAAGCCGGCCTGCGCTGCCTGCAGGGCAAGGGCGTGGTCAACTCGATCAGCCTCAAGGAGGGCGAGGAGCCGTTCCTGGCCCAGGCCCGCACGATCCGCGACTACGGCGCCGGCGTCGTCGTGATGGCCTTCGACGAGCAGGGCCAGGCCGACACCGCCGACCGCAAGGTGGAGATCTGCGCCCGCGCGTACGACCTGCTCACGCAGCAGGCCGGCTTCGCGGGCGAGGACATCATCTTCGACCCGAACGTCCTCGCCGTCGCCACCGGTATCGCCGAGCACAACGGCTACGCGAAGGCGTTCATCGACGCGCTGCCCCGGATCAAGGAACGCTGTCCCGGCGTCCACATCTCCGGCGGCATCTCGAACCTGTCGTTCTCCTTCCGCGGCAACGACGTCGTCCGCGAGGCGATGCACTCGGCGTTCCTCTTCCACGCCATGCAGGTCGGCCTGGACATGGGCATCGTCAACGCCGGCCAGCTCGCCGTCTACGAAGACATCCCCAAGGACCTGCTGGAGCTGGTCGAGGACGTGCTCTTCGACCGTCGCGAAGACGCCACCGACCGGCTGGTCGCCTTCGCCGAGAACGTCAAGGGCAGCGGCACCAAGCGCGTCGTCGACCTCTCCTGGCGCGAAGGCCCGGTCGGCGACCGCCTGTCCCACGCCCTGGTCCACGGCATCGTCGACTACATCGAGGAAGACACCGAAGAGGCGCGGCAGCAGCTGCCCCGGCCCCTCGACGTCATCGAGGGCCCGCTGATGGACGGCATGAAGATCGTCGGCGACCTGTTCGGCTCCGGCAAGATGTTCCTGCCGCAGGTGGTCAAGAGCGCCCGCGTGATGAAGCGCTCGGTCGCCTACCTCGAGCCGTTCATGGAGGCGGAGAAGGAGCAGGCGCGCCAGGAAGGCCGGCTCGCCTCCAGCGGTGGCCAGGGCAAGATCGTGCTCGCCACGGTCAAGGGCGACGTCCACGACATCGGCAAGAACATCGTCGGCGTCGTCCTCGGCTGCAACAACTACGAGGTGATCGACCTCGGCGTGATGGTGCCGGCGGGCAAGATCCTGGACACCGCGGTCACCGAAGGCGCCGACGCCGTCGGGCTGTCCGGGCTGATCACGCCGTCGCTGGACGAGATGGTCGCCGTCGCCACCGAAATGCAGCGGCGCGGGCTGAAGATGCCGCTGCTCATCGGCGGCGCGACGACGTCCAAGCAGCACACGGCGGTGAAGATCGCCCCGGCCTACGACAACGCGACGGTGCACGTCCTCGACGCCTCGCGCGTGGTCGGCGTCGTCTCCGACCTGCTCGACCCGGACCGCTCGATCGCGCTCACCGCGAAGAACCGGGCCGACCAGGAAGTGCTGCGCGAGCAGCACGCGAGCAAGCAGCGCCGCCCGATGCTCACCCTCGAACAGGCCCGCGCGAACCCCGAGAAGGTGGCCTTCGACGGCTTGCCGACCCCGGCGTTCACCGGCCTGCGCGTGGTCGAGCCGAGCATCGCCGAACTGCGCGAGATGGTCGACTGGCAGTTCCTGTTCCTGGCCTGGGAGCTCAAGGGCAAGTACCCGGCCATCCTCGAACAGCCGGTCGCGCGCGAGCTGTTCGACGACGCGAACACGCTGCTGGACCAGATCATCGCCGAAGGCAGCTTCACCGCGAAGGGCGCGTACGCGTTCTGGCCGGCGCACAGCGAGGGCGACGACATCCTGCTCGAAGGCGACTACGCGCACGTCAAGTTCCCGATGCTGCGGCAGCAGACGGCCAAGCCCGAGGACCGCGCGAACCGCTGCCTGGCCGACTACATCGCCCCGATCGGCGACCACCTCGGCGGCTTCGCGGTGGCGATCCACGGCGCCGAGGCGCTGGCCGCGCGCTACGAGGCCGAGCAGGACGACTACCGCGCGATCATGGTCAAGGCGCTGGCCGACCGCCTCGCCGAGGCGTTCGCCGAGCACATCCACCTGCGCGCCCGCCGCGACTGGTTCGAGCCGGACGCGCAGCCGAAGCTGGAGGACCTGCACGCGGAGCGCTTCCGCGGCATCCGCCCGGCGCTCGGCTACCCGGCCAGCCCCGACCACAGCCAGAAGCGCGAGCTGTTCGAGCTGCTGGAAGCGGACGGGCTGGGCATGGCCCTGACGGAGTCGTTCGCGATGACCCCGGCGGCGAGCGTGTCCGGCCTGATCTTCGCCCACCCGGACTCCCGCTACTTCACCGTCGGCCGCCTCGGCCGCGACCAGGTCGAGGACTACGCCCGCCGCAAGGGGGTCGAGGTCGCCGAGGTCGAGCAGTGGCTCCGCCCGAACCTGGCCTACGACCCCGAGGCGTAGTCCGGCAGCTCGATGTCCGTGGCGAACTTGTCGGTCGCCTTGAGCATCAGGCCGAGGAGGAAGCGGGACTTGAACGTCCAGTCCCGCAGCTTGATCCGCAGCGGCGACGGCGGCGCCAGGAACGGCCCGGCGCTGCCGCGCTGCGAGACCTTGGCGTAGTCCCGCATCAGTTCCTCGTAGCGGGCGAACGCGACGCGGTGGTCGCCGTCGGCCGCGCGCAGCTCGCCGGCCAGCACGTACGCGCCGACGACCGCCAGGCCGGTGCCGAAGCCGCCCAGGGTGTTGCCGTACGCCGCGTCGCCGAGCAGCACGACCCGGCCGCGGGCGTAGCCGTCGATCGTCACGCGGCTGAGCGAGTCCAGGTAGAACTCGCGGGCCTGCGGGATCCGGGCCATCAGCTCCGGCACGCGCCAGCCCGCGCCGCGGTAGGCGTCCATCAGCAGCCGGCGCTGCTTGTCGGTGTCGGTGCGGTCGTAGTCCAGCTCGGGAGGCGAACACGAAGAACGCCGACGCCTTCGGACCGCCGACCGCGGCCATCCGGCCGGGCTCGTTGTACATCTGCGCGTCGCCGCCGCCGAGCTCCTCGCCGAGCTCGGCCAGCGCATAGTGGTAACCGAGGTACTGCACGTAGTCGCGCTCCGGGCCGAAGGCGAGCCGCCGGACGTTCGAGTGGATGCCGTCCGCGCCGACGACCAGGTCGAACCGGCGCGGCTCCGCCCGGGCGAAGGTGACGTCGACGCCGCCGGTGGTCTCGGTCAGCGACGTGATGGTGTCACCGAAGAGGTACTCGCAGTCCGTGTGGCTGTACAGGATCTCCGACAGCTCGCCGCGGCGGATCTCGATGTCGCCGCCGGTGAATTCGCCGGGGATCACGGCCCGCGGCCTTCCGGTCGCGTCGACGATCGTCTGGTCCTGCCCGCCGGTCTGGCGGCGCAGGACCTCGTCGAGGACGCCCATGCGGTCCAGGACGGTCCGGTGGGTGGCGCCCTTGAAGTCGACGGCTTGGCCGCCGGGCCGCAGCGCCGGGGCGCGTTCGACGACGGTCACGGTGCAGCCGAAGCGGGTCAGCCAGCAGGCCAGCGCGGGGCCGGCGACGCTCGCGCCGGAGATCAGGACGGTGAGGTTCTCCATGCCGCCGAGCTTCGCCAGGGCCGCTTACCGGTCCCTGGCGAAGCGCTGACGGCCGGCTACTCGACGGCGCCGTTGTTCGTCAGCAGCGTCTGGTACCAAGTGTCGTACGGGTGGTTGGTCGCCGGGTAGTTCGCCAGGGGAGTCGTCGCCTGGCTCGCGGAGTCGAAGTCCCAGCCGCGGACCAGCCTGCCCGCCTGCCGGGCGGAGGTGATGAACGCCGACTCCGTCGCGGGCGCGCCGTAGAACAGCGCGCCCTGCTGCAGCTCGGCGCTGTCGCCCTTCTGGAACTCGTCGAAGGCGACCTGCCGGTAGCGGATGCGGTCACCGGCGACGCGGTCGGTGTCGGCGCGCAGGGTCTGCGCCGAGGTCGGGCCGTCCGCGCCGGTCCACACCGACACCGTGCGGCCGGCGCTGCTCGACGTCGCCTTCGCGAACCGCGCGTCGGAAGTCTTGCCGTTGCCGGTCCACGCCACCGTGGTGCCCGCGAGCACGCCGTCCCAGGCCCAGTTCTGGCTGTTGTTCTGGCTCTTGTGGATCTCCCGCAGGTGCGTCCCGTCGGTGAAGGCGACCGTCGGCAGGACGCCGTTGTCGTACTGGTGGCTGGCCTGCCAGGTGATCTCGCCGTCCGCGCCGAGCTTGCCGACGTGGGACCAGAGCGTGGTCGCGCCCTGCGACTGGTGGACCTCGACGAGGTCGCCGTTGTCGTTGAGGGCGACGGCCGGCGTCTGCCCGCTGTCGTACTTGCCGTGCCGCAGCCAGGTGACCCGCCCGTCGGCGCCGTAGGTCCCGGTCCAGTACCAGAGCGCGCCGGCCCCGGAGTCGTGCACCTCGACGACCTGGCCGCGGCCGTTGAGCGCGACGGCCGGGTGGTAGCCGACGTCGCGCTTGTACTCGGTGCGGGAGCCGCCGTCGCCGGACAGCAGCGGCAGCACGCGCCCGCGCAGCGCGTCGACGTCCGGCTGGGCCGCCGGGTAGTCCTGCGCCCGCAGCAGCCTCGCGCCGAACACCGACTCGAGCTCCTGGTTGAGCGCGGTCAGGTTCCCCGCGGCGAACGAGGGGTTGTCGGTCAGGTCGTCCTTCAGGTCGAACATGACGACGATCGGCGCGGCGGCCGGGTGCTGCGCGGACCAGGTGTTCACCACGGCCAGCCAGTCGCGGAGGTTGTTCGACGCCGGGTTGCCGCCGCCGTGGTCCACGAGGTTGCCGGGCGAGTCGTGCCCGACGGCGTAGTCGTGCGAGGTGGCGTAGCCGTTGTCGTGCACGTCGAGTTCGAGGAATCGCACGCCGTGGTCGAGCTGGTAGGCGATGGAGTTCTTGGCGCCGTCGACGTTGCCCGAGTAGCTGTTGTGGGTCGCGCGGAAGACCGACGCGGTGAACGGCGGGCTCGCGGCGTGGGCCGTGGCGGGTATCAGGAGGGCGGAGGCGGTGAGTGCGGCGGTGGCCAGTGCGGGCAGACGGCGCATCCTGGAGTCCTCACGTCGGCAACGGGGCGCGGCCCATCCTGGCGCCCCCGCGGTGGCGCTGTCTCGAATTCCGGGTGAACGGTCACCGGTAATCTCGCCGGTATGGCGGCAGAACACGTGATCGTGACGTCCACGACGGACTCGGAAACCGCGGCCCGCGAGCTGGCCACCGAGGCGGTGGCCGCCCGGCTCGGGGCGTGCGCCCAGATCGTCGGCCCGATCACCAGCGTCTACCGGTGGGAGGGAGCCGTGCAGACCGATCAGGAGTGGCGGGTGGAAATCAAGACCACCGCCGAACGGGTGCCCGCGCTCACCGAACGCCTCCGGCAGCTGCACGGCTACGACCTGCCGGAGGTCGTCGCCACGCCGATCACCGGGGGCAGCGCCGAATACCTGGCGTGGCTGACCGAGGAGACCGCTGGCTAGATTCGGCGCATGGACCACGATGGACTCAGGCAGCGCTTCGCGACGCTGACCACCGCCCACCTCGCCGACGCGTGCATCCGCGCCGGGCTCCCGGTGCGGTGCGCACCGGCCCCGACGCGGGCCGTGGTGCCGGGCAGCCGGCTGTTCGGGCCGGCCGTTCCGGCCCGGCACGTCGGCAGCGTCGACGTCTTCCTCGAGGCGTTCGAGGACGCCCCCGGCGGCGGTGTGCTGGTGGTCGACAACGGCGGACGGCTCGACGAAAGCTGCGTCGGGGACCTCGTGGTGCTCGAGGCGCGCGCCGCCGGGCTGTCCGGGGTGGAGATCTGGGGCCTGCACCGCGACACCGCGGACATCCGCGCCATCGGGCTGCCGGTGTTCAGCCTCGGCTCGCTGCCCACCGGCCCGCTCAGCCTGGGGCCCCGCATCGACGGCGGGCTGGCCGAAGCGATCGTCGGCACGTGGCGGATCGGGTCGGCCGACCTCGTGCTCGGCGACGACGACGGGGTCCTCTTCGTCCCGCTCGCCCGTGCGGGTGAATTGTTCACCCTCGCCGAAGGAATCCGCGACACCGAACGGCGCCAGGCCGACCGCATCCGCGGCGGCGAACCGTTGCGGCAGCAGGTGCGGTTCGGTGACTTTCTTGCGGCGCGGGAAACGAATCCGGCGTTGACTTTCCGCGCCCATCTCCGGGCCGTGGGCGGCGCGATCGAAGAGTGAGCGCGAAAGTGTGATCACCCGCCTGATCGGGTATCCCGGGCCTGCAGCGGGCGCGGGAGGCGGAACCATGAACACGCTCATCGGCTTCGGCCGGGACATCGAATACCACTTCGCCCGGGGGCTGCGTGCCTACCTCGCCCGGGTCGCCCGGGCGGTCGGCGTCGGCTTCGAATCGTGTTCGCTCGACCTCGACGAGCCCGCCTCCGGGTACGTCGCCCTCGACCGCACGCTCCCCGACCTGCCGGGGCACGACCTCGCCCTGATCTGGGACGAGGTGCACGGCTGGTCGGCGGTCGTCGAGCCCGCGGGCGGCGGGGCGGCGAAACCGCTCGCCTACCTCGGCGGCCCCGAGGTGCTGCCCGCGCCGCGCGTGGTCGCCCGGTTCCTCGAGGTGCTGCGGGTCGCCGGGTCGCCCGCCGGGTCGTTCCGGCCGCCGGTGTTCCGGGCGGCCGGGCACCACGAGGAGCTCGTCGACTGGCTGCCGGTCACCGGTCCCGAAGGCCTGCTGCGGCCGAGCTCCCCGGCCTGGTGACCGGCGGCGATCCCGCGCTCGGCCGCCTAGGATGGGTGGGCACACCGCTTTCGGGGGCCCGGGTGGCGAAGCCCCCGGCTCGGGGCGAAGCCCCGGTTGTCACAGCCGTAACCGGAGTGAGGGACCACCGTGAGCAGCGCCGAGGAGCCCCGACCAGTCCGTGTCCTGCTCGTGGAGGACCACGACATGGTCGCCGAGGCCCTCCAGCAGGCCCTCGACCGCGCCGACGGGATCACCGTGGTCGGCCGGGCGCGGTCCCGGGCGGAGGCGGTGGCCGACGTCGCCGAGCACGCCCCCGACGTCGTGGTGCTGGACCGGCGGCTCGCCGACGGCGACGCCCTCGGCGTCCTCGCGCAGCTCGGCTCCGGCGGGGCGCGGGTGCTGGTGCTGACCGGCGACGCGACGCCCGCGGTCGCCGTGCAGGTCGCCAAGGCGGGCGGTGCGGGGCTGCTGCTGAAGTCCTCCCAGCTCGGCGTGCTGGAATCCGCCGTGCGGGACGTCGCCGCCGGCGGGGTCGTCTTCGACCCGGAGCTGCTGCCCGGCGTCTTCGACCGGCTCACCGGCCGCGGCGGGGGTGCGGCGCTGACCGCGCGGGAACGCGAGACCCTCGACCTGCTCGCCGAGGGCGCGACCACCGACGAGATCGGCCGTCGGCTGGGCGTTTCCCGCAACACCACGCGCAACCACGTCCAGCGGGTGCTGGAGAAGCTCGGCGCGCGCTCGAAGCTCGAAGCGGTCGCGGTGGCCCGCCGGGAGGGCCTCATCGGCTGATGCAGCTGCACCAGCCGCGTGAGGGCTTTTGCATCTCGCGCCGCCCGGGCCGCTTCGACGAGGCTTACCGCGTGACCATCCCTGCCCCGCTCACCGCGGAGTGCGTGCTGACCGGCTCGGTACACGGGCTCGCGCTCGCCCGCCGGTTCACCCGGCTCGCCCTGCTGGCCTGGACCGACGGCCGCGCGGTCGACGACGCGCTGCTCGTCGTCACCGAGCTCGCGACCAACGCGCTGCGCCACGGCGTCGGCGACCCGGTCCTGCGGCTGAGCGTGGACGGCGCGGACGTCCGCATCGAGGTCTTCGACGACAACCCGGCGCCGCCGGTCCGGCGCCCGGCGGGAGCCGACGGCGGCTGGGGGCTCGTCCTGGTCGACCGCCTGTCCTCGGTGCGGGGAACCGAACGCCACGGCCGCGGGAAGGTGGTCTGGTGTGTCCTGCCCGCCTCGGCGGCCGAACTCGCGGGCTGAGCCGGGTTCGTGGCCGTGCCGGGCGGGCGGTCATCCGGCAGAGTTGCCGCATGGACGACGACCGGTTCCGCCTCCTGGTGCAGGGAGTGCTGGACTACGGGATCTTCATGCTCGACACCGAGGGCCGGATCTCGACGTGGAACGCGGGGGCGGAGCGCATCACCGGGTACGCGGCGGAGGAGATCGCCGGACGGCACTTCTCGGTCTTCCACCCGCCCGAAGACGTCGCGGCGAGTGAGCCGGCCCGGGAGCTGGAGACTGCCGTCGCCGAGGGGCGGCTGGAGGACGAGGGGTGGCGGGTGCGCAAGGACGGCACCCGGTTCTGGGCGAACGTGGTGATCACGGCGTTGTACGACGAGCAGGGGCGGCTGCACGGGTTCGGGAAGGTCGTCCGGGACATGACCGAGCGCCGCGCGGCCGAGCTGGCGCTGAGGGAGAGCGAGGAACGGTTCCGCCTGCTCGTCCAGAGCGTCCAGGACTACGGCATCTTCATGCTGGACACCGGCGGGCACATCTCCAGCTGGAACGCCGGCGCCGAGCGGATCAAGGGGTACGCGGCCGAGGAGATCATCGGGAAGCACTTCTCGGTGTTCTACCCGGCCGAGGACGTGGCCGCCGGGAAACCGGCCTGGGAACTGGAGGCCGCCGTCGCGGAAGGGCGGCTGGAGGACGAGGGGTGGCGGGTGCGCAAGGACGGCACCCGGTTCTGGGCGAACGTGGTGATCACGGCGTTGTACGACGAGCACGGCCGGCTGCACGGGTTCGGGAAGGTCACCCGCGACATGACCGAACGCCGCAACGCCGAGCAGGCCCTGCGTGAACGCCGCCGGCTGGTCGGGCACCTCGTCGAGGCGCAGGAGGTGGAGCGGCGCCGGATCGCCTGGGACGTCCACGACGAGTCGATCCAGTCCATGGTGGCCGTCGGCATGCGCCTGCAGCTGCTGGCCTCCCGGCTGCCGGAACCGCACGCGAGCGCCGTCGGCGGCCTCGACGAGTCGGTCGCCGCCGCGATCGCGCGGCTGCGCGGCCTGGTCTCGCGGCTGCGGCCGCCGGAACTCGACCGGCACGGCCTGGTGGAGGCGGTCTCGGCCTACACCGACGAGGTCGCGGGCCGCTGGGGATTGGCGCACGAGGTGCGCGACGAGCTCACCGCCGAGCCGTCGCCCGAAGCGGCGATCACCGTGTACCGGATCTGCCAGGAGGCGCTCAGCAACGTCCGCAAGCACGCGCGCGCCACCCGGGTCGGCGTCACGCTGTCCACAGTGGACAACGGCACCCTGGTGCGGATCACCGACGACGGCGTCGGCACGGCCGGCGGCGATGCCGGCGCGGGCCACTTCGGGCTGGTCGAGATGCACGAACGCGCCGAAGCCGCGCACGGCTGGCTCTCGGTGGACAGCACGCCCGGCGAGGGCACCGTCATCGAGTTCTGGCTGCCCCTGCTGCCCGACGCGACGGAGCTCGAACCGTGACCGAGCTGCGCGTGCTGATCTCCGACGACGACGTGCTGATCCGGGATGTCCTCAAGGAAGTCCTGGACGCCGAGGACGGCATCGCCGTGGTCGCGGTGGCCGGCGACGCCGACGAGGCGATCCTGCTCGCCGAGCGGCACCGGCCCGCGGTCGCCGTCCTCGACGTCCGGATGCCGGGCGGCGGCGGGGCCCGGGCGGCCCGCGAGATCGTCCGGCGCAGCCCGGACACCGCCATCCTGGCCTTCTCCGCCTACGCCGACCGGGCCTCCATCGCCGGGCTGGCCGCGGCCGGCGTCACCGAGTACCTGGTGAAGGGCGCGCCGAACACGGCGATCGTCGAAGCCGTCCGGCGGCTGGGCGGTCAGGCGGCGGGGTGAGCGGTCAGGGCACCGGCCGGACGTTGGCGACGCAGTCGAAGTCGGTCGGCAGCAGCGTGAACAGCCGCCGCACCGCGCGCGATCGCCCGGCGTCCACCGTGAGGCGGGCGCCGGCGGAGTCGGCGAGCAACTGGGCGCGCAGCAGCGAGTTGAGCCCGGCGACCGAGAAGAACGTGACCCCGGCCAGGTCGATGACGAGGTCGCCGAGGTCGCCCCGGACCCGGTCCTGCAGGAGCTCGTCGAGGCGGCGGGCGGTGCTCAGGTCGACTTCGCCGGTCACCTCGACGAGCAGGGTGCCGGTGCGGGGGGAGAGCACGCGCAGGGACATGTGGCCGCCGGCGTGGAGCCAGTCGGTGTCGGTGAGCCGGTGGTCGGCCGAGCGTGGTTCCGGAACCATCGCGGCACCCTTTCGTCGGGCAGCGGGAGCGGACCGGACGTTGCGGGACGGGGATGCCGGACGGGGGCAGCCTGCCGGCCCGGGCGCGGAACGTCCGGCAGCGGCTGACGGCTCAACCGTGAGCCTCAAGCATAGTGCATCTGCACTACGTGGACCATCGGGCGCCACCGGATGGGCGGCGAACCGGTGGACAATGAACCACCACGGGTGAAGGAGGCCGGATGCCGACCACGGTCGTCAACCTGAAGGGACACCGGGACGACCCGGACTACGCCGACGTCGTCTACGTCGGGCGGGCGATGCACCGCGGCGGCTGGCACCTCGACGGGTCGAAGCTGGCCAGCCCGTTCCGGCCCGGCCCGGACGGCACGCGCGAGGACGTCGTCGCGCGGTACCGCGAGTACCTGCTGTCCCGGCCGGAGCTGCTGGAGCTGCTGCCCGGGCTGCGCGGTCGCCGGCTCGGGTGCTGGTGCGTCCCCGAACCGTGCCACGCCCAGGTGATCGCCGAGCTCGCGGATAACGGGCCGTAACAGAACGGACCCCCTGTGCGAGTAACCTGACACGAGGGGGTGAGTAATGGTGCACGCGCGGCGGCTCGGCGGGTTCGACCAGGCCGAACTCCCCGCGGCTCACCGGATCCGGTGGTGGCTGGCGGCGGTGGCGGCGGGGCTCGTCGCGGCCGGCTTCGCCGTCGTGCCCTACCTGCCGTTCTTCCAGTCCTGGACGTTCGTGCGGGATCCGAAGGTCGCCACCGTGATCACCTGGACCGTGCTGCAGACGTCCGTGGTGCTCGTCTCGGCCGTCCTGACGCTGTACTTCATCGGCAAGGCGCGGCTGGAAGCCGCCGCCTACCGGGCCAACCAGATCGACATCCGGGTGTTCGTCGACGAACGGCCCGAAGGCAGCCACGACCGCGAGATCGACTCCGCCGTCGAGCTGACCGCCACCTTCAAGCGGTTCCTCAACGACTCCCGCCTCTACACCCCGACCCCGGTCCCGGGCGCCGGGAGCTCGTACGACTTCCTCCAGATCGTCGAGCACGCCGGCGACGCCGCGGAGGGCTGGTGGAAGGCCGTCACCAAGGTGATCCGGCTCGCCCAGCCGCCCGCCGCGTTCACCGTCACCGGCACCGTCCGGCCCGGCAACACCCCCGGCCGCCACCAGCTCATCCTGGAACTCGTGCGCGTCCCCCGCTTCGCTGCGAGCCCGCTGGTCATCGAGGACGCGAACTGGCCGCGCGTGCTGCACCGCGCCGCGAACGCGGTGGCCGCGCTGGTCATCCCGCGCAGCGCGTACGTCCGTTCCAACATCCACTGGTCCGCCTGGCGCGGTGCGAAGATCCCGTACGAGCTCTTCGACGCCTACCAGCGCGCCAACCACTTCATCGCCTACCGCCGCTACGACGAGGCCCTCGCGGAGTACTACCGCGCGGTCAGCCTCGACCCGGCCAACGTCTACATCAGACTCGAGATCGCCGCCCTGCAGGAACAGCTCGACCTGCACCTCGACGCGCTCGCCACCTACGACGACGTGATCACCGTGTGCAGCCGGGGACACCCGCGGCTGGCCCGCTGGTGGATCGGCCCCGACTTCGCGCGCCAGCCCCGCCACGCCGGCCGCGGCCGCGACGTCGCCCTGCTCATCGCCCGCTACCGGCACGCGCTCGTCCTCGGCCACGGCGACTCCGTGGCCGGGTCCTGGTGGGTGCGGCGCACCACCGCGGGCATCCCCGGCGACGCGCGGGCCCAGCGCCGCGCCGAACTGCGGGCGGCGATCGAGCTGCGCTTCCGCCGGTACGTCGACCTCGACGTCCGGACCCGCCCGTACGCGATCCCGCGCGAGAAGCGCCTGGAACTGCACCGGCGCGTGCTGAAGGTGCCGGTCGAGGAACTCCTGGTCAGCGAAGCGACCCCGGAGCAGCTCGCCGAGTACAACCAGCGCGCGGCGGAGATGCGGTCCTACTTCTGCGCGCTGTCGCAGTACGAGATCGAGCGGCTCATCGAGGACTACCGGCGGTTCGGCCGGCGCTGGCGCCGCAGCTGGCAGCAGCTGACCAACCGCGCGCTCGACCTGTCGCTGGTCTGGTCGGTGCTGCGGCGCGCGATGGCGGACGTCGAACCGGTCACCGGCGCGGTGCCCGAACCCCAGCCCGCCTACCCCGGCAGCCGCGTCCGGTTGGCCGACGTCTGCCCGGACCGGCGCTGGCCACCCGACCCGGGCAGGCTCGACGCCACCGTCGAAGCCGCGGGGCCCCGCAAGTCGTGGGAAGAGTGCTACAACGCGGCGAGCGTGTACGCGGTGGCGATGCTCGAAGTCGGCCCGCGCGGCGAGCGCGACCTGCGTGACCGCGCGCGCAACCCGCGTCTGCTCGGCGAATCGCGGGACGAGGTGGCCCGCCGCGCGGTCCGCGAGCTCTACCACGCGGCGACGATCAGCCACAGCGGACGGCTGCCGGAACGCCGCTCCTGGGTAATGGGGGAGGACCCGGACCTCGCCGCCTTACGCGGCCACGAACTGTTCCGCGTGTTCGAGATGGTGACGTTCTCCCCGGACCGGGCGGCGCCGCTGCGGCCGCAACGCGCCCACGTCTGGGAGCAGGTCGGCTACGTCCGCCGGCTGGTCGCCGAGATCGCGGGCTGCCGGGCGCACTTCTGGCGCGTCCGGGCGCTCGCCGAGGGCCCGCCCCCGGACGGCCGCACCCTCGACCGCTGGCGGTCGGCCGACCGCGACGCCTGGCGGAGGCTGGCGAGCCTGGCGGCCGGGAAACAGGACTGGTACACGCGCTACCAGGCGATCTGCGCGTTCCGCGAGTGGGCGGCGGAGTCCGGCTACCCGGGCTCGATCTCCGGATTCCCGCTGTACTGCGAGGAAAGCCTGCACGCCCAGCTGCGGGGCGCGGCCGGCCCGCGGGCGAAGACGAACCTCGACGCGAACATCGTCGTCCGCGAGTACGTCCGGCTCTGCGACCGCCGCCTGGACCACCTGGTCGCGGACATCGCCGAGCTGACCGAGCAGTCCACCATCGAGGACTTCGCCGGCTGCGCCGAACTGTGGGCGGCGCTGTGCTCGTGGTTCGACGACGACATCGCCGACGGCTCGTCGGCCGACGAGCGCCGCGAGCGGTTCCGCAAACTCGCCCGGCCCTAGTTCTGCCGCGTGTAGCGGTGCTTCACCCCGGCGGGGAAGTACTCGGGGTCGCCCGCCGGGCGCAGGACGACGTCCGGCAGCTGCCGCTCCGGCGGGACGTAGTGGGCGAACTCGCTGTTCAACCGGACGAGCTGGTCCCGCACGGCCGTCGCGATCCGGCCCGCGTCGGCGGTGGTGCCCGGTGCGGTCTCCACGGTGAGGCGCAGCCGGCGGTCGCGGTCGGCGTCCTCGACCGACTCGATGACGAACTTGCCGGTCACGGTGTCGCTGATGCCGGGCTGCTCCAGGCCGACGGTGACGTTCTCCGGGTAGACGTTGGCGCCGAAGAACGACACCGTGAACAGCGAGCGGCCGAACACGTAGACGAACGGGAGCTCGGGGCCCGGTGCCGGGGTGAAGCCGTGCCGGGCGCAGAAGGCCAGCAGCTCGGCGTGCGAGAGGAGCCCGCCGTCGTCGGCGATGTGGTAGCGGACGAGCGGGATGCCGCCGTCCGCGGTGAACAGCAGCGTGCCGTCCTCGACTTCGAAGAATCGGCTCGCCGGGTCGTACTGCACGAGCGTCGGCAGCCGCGCGTCGCCGAAGACCTCGCGGGCCAGCTCCGGGCGGCCGGCGAAGAACCGGCGGATGCTCGCCGACCGGGGCGTTTCGGTGCCGAGCGCGCCCGCGTCGGCTGTCCCGTAGAGCGACGCGATGTCGCGGACGGGGTCGGCGATCCCGGCCCGCCCGGCGACCAGCTCGCGCCACTGTTCGCTGAAGACTTCGCCGGCGAGCACGAGCTTGACGGCGTAGGAGGGCCAGTCGACGCCCTCGGCGAGTCCGGTGTCGACGACGTCCTTGACGAACGGCGGGTAGCCGAGCAGCACGACCTGGTCGAAGTGCGGCGCCAGCTCGGGCAGCACGCGCAGGATCTCGGCCTTGTTGTTGCCGGGCGCCACGACGGTGATCGGGCAGCCCTTGGCGGCGAGGTGGCGCACGCAGGCCGTGGTGAACAGGCCGCCGACCCAGGTGCCGAGCGGGAAGCAGACGACGGCGAGGGTACGGCGCCGATCGGCCTCGAAGGCGTCGACGAGGACGGTTTCGAACCGCCGGGCGACGTGCAGCTCGTCTTCGAGGGCCCGCGGCCAGACCGTGGGGTGGCCGCTGGAGCCGGAGGAGACGGCGATCATGTCGAGCCCGTCGAAGGTGCCGCCGCGGCAGAGCTCGGGCAACGGGTGTTTCCGGTGGTAGCCGGCCTTGTCGGTGCGGGGCAGCGTCCGGAAGTCCGCCATGGTCCGGACGGCCTGCGGCTCGATCCCGTGCTCCCGCAGGAACTTCCGGTACGCGGGCACGGTTTCCGCGGTGCGGTGGAACAGTTCGAGGACGGCGGTTTCCGGCGCCGGTGCCGCGGGGCCGAAGAAGGAGTCGAGCGCCTGCCGCACGCGGGTCTGCCGGCCGAGGTCCATGATCGGAGCATAGCGGCGGAAGCGTGCCATGATGGGCGCCGTGACGACCTCGGCCCAGGAGCAGCCCGCCGGCCCGCCGTTGACCCTGTACCTGGTCAAACGGCTCGAGCTGGTGATCAGGGCGCTGCTCGACGACGCCCTGCGGCCGCTGGGGCTGACGACGCTGCAGTACACGGCGCTGAGCGTGCTGGAGGCCAGTGGAGCCCTGTCCTCGGCCCAGCTGGCCCGCCGGTCGTTCCTCCGTCCGCAGACGATGCACGAAATGGTGCTGACGCTGGAGAAGCGCGGCTTGATCGCGCGAACCCCGAAGGCGGACAACAAGCGCGTCCTGCTGGCGGGCCTCACGGACGCCGGACGCGAGCTGCTGGCGGGCTGCGCACCGGCGGTCACCGAGCTGGAGAACGCGCTCCTGGCGGACCTCAGCCCGGGCCAGCGAGCGACGTTCCGCGAGGGCCTCCAGCACGGCGTCCGGGCCCTGGGGGCACTGTCGGGTCAGCGGCGGGCACCGGAAGCCTGATGGCCCCGGAGGTACGTCTTCGGGGACACCTGGTGGATCGGTCTCCCCCGAGTGGAGTCTCGAGCCGGGCTGGCCGAGCCGGAAGTGCTAGGCCGACCGAGTGGAAGCGCCGGACGGCCCGTAGCAGGCGTGTGGGCTGCGGCGTTGGAGGGTAAGTCCCAGGCCTGTTCTCACCGTGGAGGTTCGCCGACGTGACCGGGGCTCGCGAGGTGTCCGTCGCCGCCCGCAGGTTGCTGGTCCTGGCGGCGGCGGTGGCGGGCTTCTGGCTGGTTTCGTGGCTGGTGTCGGGTAGTGCCTCGGCGGCGGAGGGCCGGAGTGTCGAGCTGCCGGTGCTGGGCCCGCCCTCGGGGGCCGGTGCGGTGGTATCTGCTGGGGTTTCGCCGGCGCGGCCGAGTGCGGTGGATGCACCGGGTGCCGTCGCGTCCGCGAGGTCGGTGGCGCGTGCCGCGGAGCCGATCGCGCGTGTGGTGGAAGCGGTTGCCTCGCCTGTCGCCAAGAGCGCGGCCGCGGTTGCCGAGCCGGTATCGCGAGCGGCGGCACCGGCGACGCGTGCCGTTGGCGCATTGGGTGAAACGGCGGCAGCGGGTGTCGCGCCGGTGACTCGAGCGGCAGGCGCCCTTGTCGCGCCCCTGGGCCGGGCCGCCAACGCCGTTGTCGCGCCGGTTGCCGATGCCGTGACCTCGGCTGCGCCGGCGACCCGCGCCGTCGTTGCGCCCGTCGTGCGTTCGATCGAGCCGATCCTGAGCCCGGCGAAGGCGCTCCTCTCGCCGGTGACGAAGACCGTGACCGGGCTTGTCGACCCCGTCGTCTCCGACGCCGGACTGACCAGCGTCGTCCAGCCGGTCACCGGCGACACCCCGCCCGTCGTGAACCCCGTCGCCGACCGGGGCCGGCAGCCCCGCGCGACACACGCACCCGTGGCCGGCGCCGTCGTCCGGCCGATCACCCCGCCGGCCGAAGTAACAGCGACCGGCCCGCTGCCGAACCAAGTCCGGCAGCCCGTCGCCGTCATCGGGAAGACGGCCGCCCGCACCTGTGTCCCGCCCAGCTCACCCCGGCGGCACAAGCTCTCCGCGCACCACACCGGCGCTGCCGGTCACCGTTCCGGGGGGACCCCGAGCCACCCCGTCGCGCCCGTGTCGTCTCCCGATGCCACGACCGGCGCCGGCGCCGGCGTTCCGCCCGCCTTCCTGAGCGCGGACCACGGTCCACACCACTTCCGCGCGTCCCCCCGGGCGCACGGGGATTTCGTGCCGCTGTGGCGGCCGTGCGAACCGGGCACGGGGCCCGGCTAGTCCGTTCCGATCTTCCGCCCGTCGTGTGCTGCGCGGCGCGATCCGCGCTGCCCGCGACCGTCGAATCCGAACCGAAAACCACGCGTGGAAGAGGGACGAAATGGAAGCGAGCGTGTTCGACCTGGGGAAGGTCCGAAGAGACGCGGTGGTCACCGTCCGCCTGGACGCGATGGCCAACGTCAGGCTGCTGACGGCGGTCAACTTCCAGGCCTACCGGCGCCGGCAGTACTACCGGATGCACGGCGGGGTGGCCACCGCACCGATGTTCAAGATCCACATCCCGGCGAACGCCCACTGGTTCCTGGTGATCGACGTCGAGGGCCTCGAAGCCCGGCCCCTGCGCCCGCGGGTGAGCGTCGAACCGGAAGCGGCCGTCACGGCCAAGGCGCGCCCCCGGTGACCCCCGGCGGCCCCGATCCCGCGGTCGGGGCCGCCGCGGCTTTCCCCGCGTCGGCGGGCGGATGCGGGGTACCCGGCCGGGATGCAGACGTTCCTGCCGTGCACCGACTTCACCGCCAGCGCTCGTACGCTCGACCGCCGCCGCCTCGGCAAGCAGCGCGTGGAGGCGCTCCAGGTGCTGCGCGCGCTGGTGATCCCCGGCTACGGCTGGCGCCACCACCCGGCGGCGAAGATGTGGACGGGGTACGAGGAAGCGTTGACGCGCTACGGCCTGGAGGTGTGCGCGGTGTGGTGCGAGCTGGGCGCGGCGGACACGTGCGCGGCGAAGCTGGGGGAGGAGTTCACCCGGTCGGTGGGCAAGACGGAGATCCGGACGCAGCGCGACCTGACGGCGGCGGGCGACGTGCCACCGTGGCTGGGCGACGAAGCGGTCCACCGCAGCCACCAGTCGGCCCTGGTGCGGAAAGACCCGGACCACTACGGCGCGCTGTTCCCGGGGGTGTCGCCGGACCTGCCGTACGTGTGGCCGCCCTCGGACCGGCCCAGCCGCACGGCTTGACCTGCCCGCGGCGGGCGGTGGGCCGGAGCCTTGGGGGCGGTTGATGCGGCTCGGGTTGGTTGGCGCGGGTCGGCCGGGGTGGGGCGAGTGGCTCGGGTTGGGTGGCGTGGCCTCGGACGGGGGCGGGTGCGGGTCGGCCGGGGTCGCGATGCTCAGGCGGGGCGAGCGGCTCGGGTCGGAGGGCGTGGTTCGGACCGAGGCGGGTGCGAGGCCGGAAAACAGCTGAGGCAGCGCGAGTGGCCCTGGCGGGCCTGGGGCGGTTGCCAGCGGCCGGAAACCCGTGTGGACCTGCGGCTCCACTGGTCCGCACCCTACTCCGGCGCCGACCTTCGGCGGATTTACAACGTTGTACCAACGATGTAAAAAAGTCCCTGCCCGGCTCGCACGCCGTTGGAAGGGGTCACCGATGTCCTCTCAAAACCGAAATCGAGACCGATACCAGGGCCAGCATCAGCACCGAACCCGGGAAACCGGCCACCTCACCCGCCGCGACCTGCTCCGCCTGGCCGGAGGCACCACCGCAGCCGTCACCGCCACCCTCTGGCTCCCCGCGACCGCCGAAGCCGCAGCCGCAGCCGCAGCGACACCCGCAGCGACACCCGCGGCAGCCCCAGTCACCGAAGCCGTCGCCGCCGGGACCTTCGGCCCGATCCGCCCGCCGGCCACCCCGCTGATCGTCCGCTCGCCCTACCTCTCCACCTGGCAGCCCGCCGACACCCTCACCGGCACCTGGTCCAGCTTCTGGACCGGCCACACCACCGCCCTCTGCGGCATCGCCCGCATCGACGGCACCGCCTACCTCTTCGCCGGCGCGCCCGGCAGTCCGGCGCCCACCCCGATGACCCAGGTCAGCCTGCAGGTCACCGGCACCCGCTCGACCTACCTCCTCACCGGCGGCGGCGTGAACCTCACCGTCACCTTCTTCTCCCCGGTCGATCCCGCCAACCTGCAACGCCAGTGCGTCCCCTTCGGCTACGTCACCATCCAGGCCGCCAGCGCCGATGGCCGCGCGCACGCCGTCGACCTGCACTTCGACACCTCCGCCGAGTGGGTGCACGGCAACACCGGCACCCCCGTCACCTGGACGCAGCAGCAAACCGGCGGCTACACCCTGCTCAGCTGCACCCCCGCGAACCCCGGCGTGCTCCAGGAGAACGGCGACCAGGCCGGCTGGGGCTCCCTCGTCCTCGCCGCCCCGGCCTCCGGAACCACCTGGCAGATCGGGCAGGACACCGTCGTGCGCGCCGCGTCGGCCGGCCAAGGCGTCCTGAACAACACCAGCGACACCGCCCAGCCCCGCGCCATCGACGACCGCTGGCCGGTGCTCGCCTTCAACAAGAACCTCGGCACGATCCCCGCCGGCGGGGCGGCCACGCCCTTCACCCTGGCGATCGGGCACGTCCGCACGCCCGCGGTCCGCTACCTCGGCAGCGAACTCCGTCCCTGGTGGACGCACTACTGGAGCACCTGGCCGGACATGGCGGTCTGGTTCGCGAACGACTACGCCGCCGCACTCGCCGCCGCCACCTCGATCGACCAGCGGCTGCACGACGACGCCGTCGCCGCGGCCGGGGGAGGCAGCACCGGTGAGCACTACGCCGGGATCTGCGCGCTCGCCCTGCGCCAGGCCTTCGGCGGCACCGAACTGGTCGACCGCGGCGGCGCGCCCTGGGCGTTCCTCAAGGAGATCTCCTCCAACGGCAACATGTCCACAGTGGACGTCACTTATCCGGCGTTCCCGGCCTACCTCTACCTTTCGCCCGCCTACCTGCGCCTGCTGCTGGAGCCGTTGCTCGACTACGCCGAGCGCGGCGGCTGGCCGATGCCGTTCGCCGAGCACGACCTCGGCACGCACTACCCGGACGCGACCGGGCACAACGACGGCAACGAGGAAAGCATGCCCGTCGAGGAGTCGGCCAACCTGCTGATCATGGCCGCCGCGCTGGTGCAGCGGCTGCCGCAAGCCGACGCCGTCGCCTTCGCGACCACCCACTACCGGATCCTGCGGCAGTGGGCCGAATACCTGGTCGCCAACACCCTCGACCCCGGCTTCCAGAACCAGACCGACGACTTCACCGGCTTCATCGCCCACAGCGCGAACCTCGCCCTGAAGGGCATCATCGGCGTCGGCGCGATGGGCATCATCGCCGCCGCGACCGGCAACGCGGCCGACGCCCAGCGGTACCGGTCGACCTCGCGCGGCTACGTCAGCCAGTGGGTGACGCTCGCCGAGGACGGCCAGCACCTGCGGCTCGCCTACGACCAGCCGGGCACCTGGAGCCTCAAGTACAACGGCTTCGCCGACCGCGTGCTCGGCCTCGACCTGGTCCCGCTCGGCGTCGCCGCGCAGGAGGCCGCCTGGTACCAGGGCCGCGCCGGCGCCCACGGCGTCCTGCTCGACCCGCGCAACAACTACACGAAGGCCGACTGGGAACTGTGGACCGCGGCCTGGCTCGCCGACCAGCCGAACATCCGCACCACGCTCGTCGAAGGCGTCTACAGCTACGCCGACACCACGCCCCAGCGGGTGCCGTTCAGCGACTGGTACGTCGTCGCCGACGCCACCCAGCGCGGCTTTCAGGCCCGCCCGGTCGCCGGTGGCTACCTCGCGCTGCTGACCCGGCCCGCCGCGTCGGCGACCGTCTGGCGGAAGCTGCAGAACCAGCGCTCGGGCAAGGTGCTGGCCGTCTCGGACATGTCCCTGGCCGACATGGCCGAGGTGACGCAGTGGTCGGACAACGGCACCGCCGACCACCTGTGGGCCGTCGTGGACAACGGCGACGGCACCGTCCGGATCGTCAACCGCAACAGCGGCAAGGTCCTCGCCGTGCACGACCAGAGCCTCGACAACGGCGCGCACGTCCAGCAGTACCGCGACAACGGCACGCCGGACCACGACTGGCGGATCGTCGACGCCGGCGGCGGCTGGTCCAAGCTCGTCAACGTCCGCAGCGGCAAGGTGCTGGCGGTCGACCAGCAGTCCACGGCGGACGGTGCCCAGGCGACCCAGTGGGACGACAACGGGACACCGGACCACCTGTGGCGGTTCGTCTGACGCCGGTTTGCGACACTGGCGCCCGTGTGCGCCGACTACACCCGGATCCGCCGCTTCCTCGAGGAGCGTGAGCCGCCGACGCCGTGCCTGGTCGTCGACACCGACGTCGCCGCGGCGCGGGCGCGGGAGTTCGGCGCGGCGTTCCCCGGCGCGCTGATCCGGTACGCGGTCAAGGCCAACCCGGCGCCGCCGGTGCTCGACGCGCTGGTGGCGGCCGGGATCGGCTTCGACGTCGCCGGGCCGGCCGAACTGGACCTGTGCCTCGGCCGCGGTGCCGCCCCGGCGGACATCGCCTACGGCAACCCGATCAAGAAACCGCGGGACATCGCCTTCGCGTTCGACCGCGGGGTCCGGGAGTTCACTTCGGACGCCCCCGCCGACGTCGACCACCTGGGCCGGTACGCGCCGGGCTCGGCGGTGTCGATCCGGGTCGTGCTCGACGCCCCGGACTCGGTGACGCCGTTCGGGCGGAAGTTCGGCTGCGCCCCGGCCGAAGCCCTCGACCTGGTGCTGCGCGCGGCCGCGCTCGGGCTGCGGCCGGGCATCGCCTTCCACGTCGGTTCGCAGCAGCCGGACGTCGGCGCCTGGGAGATCGGTATCGCCACGGCGGCGAAGCTGTTCGGCGAGGCCGTGGCGCACGGTGTCGCCATGACCCGGCTCAACCTCGGTGGCGGCTTCGCCACGGCGCATCGCACCGCCGTCCCGTCGTTGGCCGCGTACGCGTCGACCATCGCGACGGCGCTCGAGACCGCGTTCCCGGAGGACCGGCCGGAGCTGCTGCTCGAGCCCGGCCGGGTGCTGGTCGCCGACGCCGGCCTGCTGCGGACCGAGGTCGTGCTGGTCGCGCAGCGGGACACCCGCCGCTGGGTCTACCTCGACATCGGCCGCTACAACGGGCTCGCCGAGGCCGAGAACGAAGCCATCGCCTACCGGTTCGAACCGGTGGCGGCCCACGACGGCCCGGACGGGCCGGTGGTGCTCGCCGGGCCCACCTGCGACGGCGACGACGTGCTCTACCAGCGGACGCCGTACCGGCTGCCGCTGTCGCTGCGCTGCGGTGACCGCCTCGATCTGCCCGGCACCGGGGCCTACACCGCGAGCTACGCCTCGGTCGGGTTCAACGGGATCGAGCCGCTGCGCACCTACTGCCTCGGGAGGTGGGGCGATGCCTGACGTCGGCCGGTTCACCGGGCGGCACGTGCTCGCCGAGCTGCACGGCGTCGACCCGGGCCTGCTCGACGACCCGGTCCGCCTCGGCGAGCTGCTGCGGGCCGCGGTGACGGATGCGGGCGCCACCGTCCTCGACGTCGTCGCGCAGCGGTTCGCGCCGCAGGGTGCCACGGTGATCGCGCTGCTGGCCGAGTCGCACGCCTCCGTCCACACCTACCCGGAACACGGGTCGCTCTTCGCCGACGTGTTCACCTGCGGGGAACGCGCCGATCCCGAGCACGCCTTGCGGCTGCTGGCCAAGTCCCTGGACGCCGCGCCGGTCCACCTGTCGGTCCTCCACCGGGGAGAACGCTGATGCCCCTGATCCACGAACCGGTCGGCGCCGGCCTCACCCGCGTCTGGGAGGTCGGCGAGGTGCGGTTCCACGAACGCACGCCGTACCAGGAGGTGCTGATCGGGACCAGCGCGCAGGGGGTTTCGCTGTTCTGCGACGGCGAGCGCCAAAGCACCGAGGCGAGCCAGCTGGTGTATCACGAAGCCCTGATGGTGCCCGCGCTGCTGCTGGCCGAGCGGGTGCGGCGGGTGCTGATCGTCGGGTCGAGCGAGGGCGTGGCGAGCCGGCTCGCAGTCGACGCCGGCGCGGTGCACGTCGACCACGTCGACATCGACCAACAGGCCGTCCGCGCCTGCGCCGAGCACCTGCCCTACGGCTACACCCCGGCGGAGCTCGCGCGGGCCGAGCGCGGGGAGGGGCCGGTCCGGGTGTCCTATGTGGATGGGTGGGTCTTCCTCGCCGAGGCCGAGGGCCGGGGTGACACCTACGACGTAGTCGTGATCGACCTGCCGGACGAGAACACCGATCCGGACGCGCAGCACAACCGCTTGTACGGCACCGATTTCCTCGCCCGCTGCGCGCGCCTGCTGGCGCCGGGCGGGGTGGTGGCGTGCCAGGCGGGCTGCCCGACGCTGTGGCGCAACGAGACGCTGCGTGCGTCCTGGCGGCGGTTCCGCGAGGTGTTCGGCGCGGTGCTGTACTTCGGCTCCGACGAGCACGAGTGGGCGTTCCTGTCCGGGCGCGTGGACCCGGTCGAGAACCCGGGCGCGCTGGTGGCACGGCGGTTCGCGGATCGGGGGAGCACGGCGGTGACACTCGACGCCGAAGCGCTGCTCGGAGGCGTCACCCCGCCCCGCTCCCTGCGCGTGCGTGGTCTGAACCAGTCGTCTTGACCTTCGATTCTCCGCATTTCGAGCCCCGGGAAACGGGAAATAGCGGGAAATGGATTTCCCGTGCGCTCCGCTGTCGTGTTACTCCGTTCAGTGGCCGTCGAAAAGGTTGCGATCGCGCTACGATCCTCTCCGCGCGCGATCATCATCACCACCTAGGCACCGTGGCCCATTTGGAGGAGCGTCATGCTCGGTATGTCGGTCGTAGGCGCAATGATTCTGTCCACCCTCGTCGCTCCCGTCGATTCTGCGGCGATGTCGGCGCCGAGCGAAAAGATCACGCTCGACATCAAGACGATCAACGGCTCCGGCTGCCCGGCGGGCACGGCCACCGCGTCCGCCGACGTCGCGTCCGACAACACCTCGTTCACGGTGCACTACACGAACTTCACCGCGAAGGCGGGCGGCGGCGCGTCCGCGCTCGAAGCCCGGAAGAACTGCCAGATCAACGTGCTCGTCCATGTGCCGCAAGGGTTCACGTATGCGATCGCCGAGGCGGAGTACCGCGGCTTCGCGCACATCGAGAGCGGGGCGAGCGCCCTCGAACAAGCCAACTACTACTTCGCCGGGACGGCGCCGACCGCCCGGGTGCGCCACACCTTCCCCGGTCCGTTCCACGGCGTGTGGCGGGCCACCGACACCACCGACGTGGCCGAGCTGGTGTTCGCCCCGTGCGGCGAGAGCCGCAACCTGAACATCAATGCGGAACTGCGGGCGGACGCGGGTTCGTCGTCCGGCGGAAGTTTCATCGAAATGGATTCCGAACACGCGAGCGTGGACACGATTTACCACTTCGCGTGGAAGACCTGCTGAATTCGGGAGGTTATTGCCGCGGCGCCCGCTCACCGGAACCCCTCGCCGGTGAGCGGGTTTTGCCGTGTCCGCCGGACCGGGGATTTCCGTTGAACACGGATCAACCTTTCCGCGTCAGCCGCGGGCCGGCGCGCGTTCGGTTTCGGGGCTCGGCACCAGCCGGCACCGGCGCTCGAACCGCTCCATGAGGACGGTAGCGATCAGGACGGCCACTGGGGTGCTCACCGCGATCCACATGTAGGAAGATCTACCCACCGGCGCGCGCTCTCAATCGCCCGCCGACAGCCGGGTGATGAGGTCCAGCAGGCCGGCGCGGAAGGCGCCGTCGTCACCCAGGCTGCCGAGCAGCGCGGGTTCGGCGCGCACGGCCCGCTCGTGCACCTCCCGGCCGCGCGGGGTCAGCCGCGTGAGCTGGCGGCGGGCGTCGGCGGGGTCCGCGGCCCGGCTGACGAACCCGGCCTTGGCCAGGCGGTCGAGCGTGCGGCTCATCGTCTGGTCGGTCACCTGGCAGCGCTGGGCCAGCGTCCGCTGGGGGAGCGGCCCGTCGCGCAGGGTGTGCAAGGCGATGAGGCCCGCGTGGGTGAGGCCCATGCCGTCGAGCACGGCGACCCAGCGTTGCTCCACCAGCCGTGCGGCCACGGCGAGCAGCCGGCCGGTCGGCCACGTGCTCAGGTCGGGTTCGGGGGCCGTGCTCACCATCGCTGTGTTCACCGTCACTCACGGGTCGTCGCGGGTCGTCGTGCAGAATGTTCAGCTTGCTGAACAATTGGGCGTGTTCGCGCTCGAAAGGACCTTAGCGACCATGAACGACTCCCCGCGCCGCCTCCGCTGGCTGATCCCGGCCCTCCTGGTGATCGCCTGGCTGGGCCTCGGCGGGTTCGGCGGCCCGTTCGCCGGCAAGCTGAGCGAGGTCGCGAAGAACGACAACGCCGCCTTCCTGCCGCGCTCGGCGGAGGCCACCGAGGTCTCCGACGAGCAGAAGGCGTTCACCCCGCGCCAGGTCCTGCCCGCCACCGTCGTCGCCGAGCGCGCCGGCGGCCTGACCGCGGACGACCGGCGGTTCCTCGAGGCCAAGGCCCAGGAGCTGGGCCGCGTGCCGGGGGTGGCCGGCCCGCTCGGCAAGCCGGAGCAGGCGCCGCGCGACGACCAGGCCGCGCAGCTCGCCGTGCCGATCTTCGCCGACGGCAACCCCGCCGACGTCGTCAAGGAGGTCCGGGCGCAGCTCGGCGGCGCGCCGGCCGGGCTCACCGTGCTCGTCACCGGCCCGGCCGGGCAGATCGCCGACCTGGTCAAGGCGTTCGGCGGCATCGACGGCATCCTGCTGCTGGTCGCCGGCGGCGTGGTCGCGCTCATCCTGATCGCCGTCTACCGCAGCCCGCTGCTGCCGTTCCTGGTGCTGCTGTCGGCGGTGTTCGCGCTCGGGCTCGCCAGCCTCGTCGTCTACCTGCTGGCCGAGCACGACGTCCTCGCGCTCAACGGCCAGAGCCAGGGCATCCTCTCGATCCTCGTCTTCGGTGCCGCGACCGACTACGCGCTCCTGCTGGTGGCGCGGTTCCGCGAGCAGCTTCGCGACACGCCGAGCCGGTTCGACGCGCTGAAACTCGCCTGGCGCGCGACGCTCGAACCGATCGCGGCGTCGGCGGGCACGGTCGTGCTCGGCGTGCTGTGCCTGCTGTTCAGCGACCTCAACTCGAACAAGGGCCTCGGCCCGGTGGCGGCGATCGGCATCGGCGCCGCGCTGCTCGCATCGACGACGTTCCTGCCCGCCGCACTGGCCCTCTGCGGGCGCGGCGCGTTCTGGCCGTTCAAGCCGGCGCTGGGTTCGCCGCACCCGGAGACGGCCGGGATCTGGGGGAGGGTGGCGCGCCTGGTCGGCCGCCGCCCGCGCACGGTCTGGGTGGTGACGGCGCTGGTGCTCGGCGTCGGCGTGGCGTTCCTGCCGCAGCTCAAGGCGTCCGGCACCGCGCAGTCGGACGTCTTCCTGACCCAGGTCGAATCCGGGATCGGGCAGGAGATCCTCGGCCGGCACTTCCCGGGCGGCCTCGGCGCACCGGCGATCACGATCGCCGACGCCGGCGCGCTGCCCGCGGTGCTGAAGGCGTCCACAATAGACGGAGTGGCGCAGTCGTTCCCGTTGCCGGGCCCGGACGGCCGCCCCAAGGTGGTGAACGGTCGCGTCCAGATCCTGTCGGTGCTGACGGACCCGGCGGACTCGGAGACGGCGGTCGCGACGGTCGGGCGCCTGCGCGACGCGGTGCACGCGGTCCCGGAGGCGAACGCCAAGGTGGGCGGCCCGACGGCGATCCAGCTGGACACGCAGCAGACGTCGAAGCGCGACCGGGCGCTGATCATCCCGATCGTGCTGCTGGTGATCTTCCTGGTGCTGGCGCTGCTGCTGCGGTCGTTGCTGGCCCCGCTCCTGCTGATCGCGACGGTGGTCCTTTCGTTCGCGGCGACCATGGGCGTGTCGGCGCTGGTGTTCAACCACGTCCTGGACTTCCCGGGCGCGGACCCGGTGGTGCCGCTGTTCGGCTTCGTCTTCCTGGTGGCGCTGGGGATCGACTACAACATCTTCCTGATGACCCGGGTGCGGGAAGAGGCGCTGACGCGGGGAACGCGCGACGGGACGTTGCGCGGGCTGTCGCTGACGGGCGGGGTGATCACGTCGGCAGGCGTCGTACTGGCGGCGACGTTCTCGGCGCTGGCGGTGATCCCGATCCTGTTCCTGGCGCAGATCGCGTTCATCGTCGCGTTCGGGGTCCTGCTGGACACGCTGCTGGTGCGATCCCTGCTGGTCCCGGCGCTGACCATCGACGTCGGGCGGCGGATCTGGTGGCCGTCGAAGCTGGCGCGCCAGGAGGTCCGGGGCCGGCAGATCGCTCGTGAGGAGTAGGCCTTCTCGCCGCGGGCACGGCCGGGCCGGTGGTGAGCCCGGCCGCGTCCGGTTCGGCGAATCCGCAGGAGGCGCGGGACCATCGGCCCGTCCCTGGCCCGCCCGGGGCCGACCGGCGAGCAAGCCGGCAGCCAGCTGAAACTTCTGCCAGGCAGCCCCCAAGGCGGCGATCGCGGTCGACAGCACCCATACCCCATGATAAGAATCTTAGTAACCAAACATCTCATGGGGGGAAGTATGTGGGGAAGGATCGCGGCACTCGTCATCCTGCTCGTGGCCGTCGTCGTTCAACCTGCCTCCGCCGCGCCGGAACGCCCTGACTGGGTGCCCTGCGGCGTGGGTGCGGAATGCGCGAAGATCGCCGTCCCGCTGGACTGGGATCGGCCGGACGGGCCGAAGATCACGCTGGCCTTCAACCGGCACCGGGCGGATCCGGCGCACCGCAAGGGCGTGCTGTTCATGGCGCCGGGCGTGGGGTTCGACTTCCTGCTCACCGACGTCCGCGCCGGGGTGTTCGCGATGTTCCCCGGCCTGCTGCGCGACTTCGACCTCATCGGCGTGGACCTCCGCGGCGGCGGGGTGCACCCGTTCACCGGCCGGCTGCCCGCGCCGGTCCGGTCCGACGCGGTCGACTGCGGCCTGCCGGTGCACGACCCCGGCGTGACCGTGTTCCCGCGCTCGGCCGTCGAGGTCGACGCGCTGGTCCGGCACAACCGGGCGTACGAAGCCAGCTGCGCCGGCCCGTTGCCCGGCCACCTGGACACCGTCACCCAGGCCAAGGACCTCGACGCCGTCCGGGCCGCCTTGGATGAAGAGCGGGCCAGTTTCTTCTTCTACGGCTACGCCGGGCCGGGGCAGGCGTACGCGCGGCTGTTCCCGCAGCGCGTCCGGGCCATGGCGATGGACAGCCCGCTCGACCACAGCGTTCCGGTGGTCGTCCGAGCCGCGGAGTACGCGTCCACAGTGGAGCATGAATTCACGCGGTTCGTGGCGTGGTGCCGGCGATCGGTGAACTGCGTCCTGCACGGACAGGACGTGGCCGCGGTCTACGACGCCCTGCTGCGCGCAGCCGACCGGCACCCGGTCCGGCTCGACCTGCCGCCCGAGCCGGGGCGCCCGCAACCGCAGCAGACCACGGTCGCGGTGCGCGGCGACGACCTGGCGTTCCTCACCGAGCAGCTGCTGGAGATCGGCGACCTGACCCTCCCGGGCGGCGGCATGGGATGGGCCGACCTGGCGACCGCCATCCAGCAGGCGAGGAGCGGCACGAGCCCGGTGTTCGCCTTCGTCTACCGCTACTCGTGGGGCTTCCGCGACCTGTGGAACCCGATGCGGGCCGGCATGTGCGAGGACTACCCGGCCTCGCCGGCCGATCTGCTCGCGGCCCGCCCGCTCGTGGCCGGGCTGGCTCCGCACACCCGCGGCGCGTCCCAGGCGTGGGACGCGCTGAGCGGCTGCGTCGGCCGTCGCACACCGGGCACGAACCCGCCCCGGCCGGCGATCGTCCGGGACGCGCCCCCGATCCTGATCGTGGGCGCCGAGGGCAACCCGTGGTCGCCGTACGGGAACGTCGCCAGGGTGTCGGCGCAGATCCGGGGGAGTGTGCTCCTGAAGTACGCGGGCGACGCGCACATCGCGTTCCTGTCGTCCCCGTGCGTGGCCGGCCGGATCGAGGCCTATCTGGACGACCTGCAGCTGCCCGCCAGGGGAACCGTGTGCCCGGCCATCCCCACTCCCTAGGTGTGCGGCGTGCTCGTAGCGGCGGACCGGCTGGCCGGTGACCCGATCGAGGTCCACCGTGGAGGGGTTGAGACCGAGCAAGCAGGCGATGCGAGCCGGTCCCCACGGCGCAGGACACGGACCTTGATGACGCGCCGCTCGGTCCGCAACGGCGTGCGGGCCGGACTGCTGCGCGGGCGGCTGGACCGGTCGGCCATGCCGGCTTCGCCCACGCTCCGGGGGAGGAGGACCGGCTCAGGAATCCCGCCGGGCCCGGGAAATCACCGCTTCGCCGGTGAGGTAGCCGGCGGTGCCGGTGCGGGTGAGCAGCCGGTCCAGGGCGGGTTGGCGGTTGTCCAGGTGCAACCGGGCGCCCGCGTCGGCGGCCACGTGGAGCACCTTCATCAGCTCCGACAGCCCGGAGGAGTCGCAGAAGCCGATCCCGGCGCAGTCCAGCCGCACCTCGTGGACGCTCGCGGGGCCGGCCAGCCGGTCGGTGACCAGCCGCAGCAGCGTGCCCGTGGTCGCGAACTCGAGGTCGCCGTCGATCGCCACGCGGGCGACGCCGTCCTCCACCACCCAGGTGCAGGTGAGCCCGGAAGTCATGCGGACTGCTCCGATCCGGCGGCCGGCTCCGCCAGGTGGGTTCGTGCGGTGCGGAGCATGCCGGTGGCCCGCGGGAAGTCGCGCAGTTCCGCTTCGAGCAGCTCGAGGGCCGGCTCGAGCGAGGTCGCCGGGACGCCCCGCGCGGTCAAGATCCCGGCCGTCCAGTTCAGGTATCCGGTGAACAGCTCGGTGTCGCCGACGTAGAGCGCGGTCGCCAGGTAGTCGACGGTGTGCGCGAGGTCCTCGGCCGTGTACTGGCGCTGCAGGTCGGTGTAGGCCCGCATGGCCGGGATCCGCTCCTCCAGCCCGGCCAGCACCGTCTTCACGAGCCGGCCCGAGCTGCGCGTGACGAGCGTGTACTCCTGGTCGGCCAGGTGCGGCAGGTCGTCGAGCGGCTGGTGGGCGGCGTGCGGCCGGGGGAGCGGCTCGGCCAGCCGGTCGGCGGCCGCCCGCGCGTCCGGGGCCCACGCTTCGGCGCCCAGCAGCCGCGCGTACCGGCCGTCGGGCCCGAAGGCGGCGCCGCCCGCGATGACCGGGGTCGCCGCCGCCTGGCACGCCGTGATCGTCGCGTGCGCCGTCGGCAGCCGGGGCGCGAGCGAGCCGGACAGCGCGACCGCGTCCGGGCCGGTCCGGTGCAGGTGGGCCACCAGGTGCGGGGCCGGCACCTGCGCGCCCAGGTAGTCGACGTGGAACCCGCGCAGCCGGAGCACTTCGGACAGCAGCCGGGCCGGCATCGCGTGCCACTCCCCGTCGACGCACGCGACGGTGATCCGGCCGAGGTGCGGTTCCGGGCGCTTCAGCACGTAGCCGAAGGCGGCGATGACGCGGTCGTTGATCGCGGTCGCCGCGTGCTCCTGGGCGACGGTGAGGCGGTTCGCCGCCCACTCGCGCCCGACCCGCCGCTGCACCGCGCCGATCACGTCGAGCAGCACGCTCTCCGGGTCGGTCCCGTCGCCGAGGGCCCGGACCACGACGTCACCCGCCGTGTACTCGTCGCCGGCCGTGACGGCGGACCAGAGCCGTTCGGCGTGCTCGGCCACCCCGGTGCTCCGGGTAGCGGTGCTCAAGCGGTGTACCTCCCGCGTCCGTGGCCGCCCACCGCGGCCAGGTGCTGCCCGCGCGGCGCGGTGATCGCCAGCACGGCCATGTCGTCGTGGGTGCCGCGCCCGATCCACTGCGAGGCGAGCATCTGCACGCGCTCGACGACGGCGTCGGCCGGCATGTTCGCGCACTCGGCCAGGGCCTGCATGAGCCGCTCCTCGCCGAACATGGCGTCCCCGAGCGGGCCGCCCTTCGCCTCGACGATCCCGTCGGTGTAGAGCAGGCAGGTCTCGCCGGGGTGCAGCGTGATGTCCGCGCTCGACGACTCGATCTCGGGCAGCACGCCGATCAGGCTGCCCTGGCTGTCGGCCTCCTCGACCCGGCCGTCGGCCCGCACGATCAGCGGTGGCGGGTGTCCCGCACACGTGACGCGCAGCCGGACGGTGGCGCCTTCGCGCCGCGCGGAGGCCAGCACGAGCGTGACGTAGCGGGCGTCGGCGTTCTCGCCGAGCGTGCGGTTCAGCAGTTCGAGCAGCCGGTGGTGGTCGCCGGCCATCGGCAGCAGCGCCCGCAGCGTGGTGCGGATCTTGCCGGTGAGCACGGCCGCGTCGAGGCCCTTGCCGCAGACGTCGCCGAGCACGGCCAGTGACTCGTCGCCTTCGGTGGTGACCGCCGAGTGGACGTCGTAGAAGTCGCCGCCGATCCGCTCGCCGTCGCGGGCCGGGCGGTAGCGGCCGGCGAACTCGACGCCCCCGAGCTGTTCGAGGGTCGGCGGGAGCAGCTCGCGCATGAGCGTGTCGGTGATCGACGCCTGCAGCGCGAACACCCGCGCCGCCGACATCGCCGCGCCCGCCCGCGCCGCGAACAGCCGGGCGAAGAGCTCCTCCTGGGCGGTGAACGACGCCCGGTCGCCGCGGCGCAGCAGGACCAGGGCCCCGGCGGGGACGCCGTGGCCGGGCAGCGGCGTCACGACGATCGAGCCGACCGGCCCGAAGCCCTCCGGGAGCACCCAGGACGGCGCCGCGTCCGGGTCGAGCCAGCGCGACGGCACCGGCGGGAAGCCCTGCAGCGCTTCGCCGAGGCCGGGCAGGTCGTCCGGGTCGATGTCCAGCCGGGACCGGGTCGGCCGGCCACCGCGCACGCAGGTGACGGCGGGGAAGCTCGTCCCCGCGGCGGGGGCCAGGACGAGTGCGGCGTCGGCCAGGTGCTCGGCGGCGAGCTGGGCGGCGACCTCCATGCAGCGGTCCAGGTTGAGCGAGCCCAGCAACGCGGCGGAGGCCTCGCTGAGGAACGTGGTCCGCTCCTGCTCGCGGGCCAGCGCCTCGCGCGCCGAGTGGACGTCGGTCTCGTCGACCAGCCACCAGGTCACGGCCTCGCCGTGCGGGACCGGGTGCGCGGCGAACGCCTGGTCGCCCACTTCGCCGCGGACGACCTCGTCCGAGCCGCGGTCGTGGGCTTCGACGAGCCAGCCGGCGACCGTCCCGGCCGCCGGCCGGCCGGGTGCGGCGGCGGGGAACAGCAGGTGGGCGGCGTCGTTGAGGGCGCGGATCGTCCCGGACCGGTCGAGCACCACGGCCGCGGCCGGCGCGCCCGCCCAGCCCGCGGTGCCGTCGATCGCGACGGCGGACGCGGTGTGCGCCGGATCAGCCACGGGCGCCCGCCGGATCCGGGTCGGTGGCCAGCTCGGCCCACAGGGTCTTGCCGCTGGGCCGGCGCAGCTGACCCCAGGCCGCCGCGCAGCGTTCGACCAGCAGGAGCCCGCGGCCGCCGTGGTCGGACGGCGTCCGGCGGCGGGCACTCTCGCCCCCGCTGTCGTCGACCTCGATCCGCAGCTTGGCGGCGCTGGGCAGCAGGCGGACGTGGTAGGGCGCGCGGCCGTGGCGCAGCGCGTTCGACGTCAGCTCGTCCACCACCATGACCGCGGTGCCGACGAAGTGCGCCGGGAAGCCGCGCAGGACCGTCCGGACCCAGTGGCGGACCCGCGCCAGTTCGGAAAGCTCGGGGGAGATGCCGAGTTCGTGCCGGATCGATCGGAGTTTCACGTCCGCCTCCTTCGCCGTGCCGGCCCCCGCGGGAAGGCCCTCCCCTTCTTCATGCCCGGAACCGGGCCCGCCGACACGGGTGTCCGAGGTCGTCATGCCGCACCCCAGGAAGCTTCGACCGACTCGTGGGCCGGGTACACGGGCATGACGTCGCCGAGGCCGAGCAGGCCGATGGGCCGGGTCACGGCGGGGGAGGCCGACACGACGGCGAACCGGCCGCCCGCAGCGCGCAGCCCGCGGGCCAGCCGCAGCAGGACCTGCAGGCAGCTGGAGTCGCAGTACGCGACCTCGGTCATGTCCACGACGACCCGCGCGGGGCCGGGCTCGGCCGGGAGCAGCTCGGCCAGCTTCGCCGAGGCCGCGAAGTCGAACTCACCGCGCAGCGTGTACACGCCGGTACCCCCGGAGTCGTGCGCTTCGAGTGACCAGCCGTCACCCGAATGCCGCTGCCGGGGCCGCGCTGCGTCGGTGGTCATCACAAGCTCCTGGATGGGGATCGGGACACGGGCTGGCGGCTCAACCCGTTCCGGACGCAATCTACCAGCGCTGTCGACCGCGGGCAGGCCGGTGTCCCGTTACTGTCCTTTAAGGACTTTCTCCGGCGGCGCGGGCGCCGGCTCCGGTTCCGCGGCCGCCGGCGGCACGACGGCGGTGTTCACGGTGCGGGTCAGCCGCTCGTAGGGCGCCCGGTGCTCGGGGTCGAGCAGCACCGCCAGCGGCGTCCAGACGCCGACGACGAACACCGACGCGGCCAGCGCGACCGGCAGGAGCAGCTGCTCGGGGTGGCCGGCCAGGTCCCAGCGGTCCAGGTCCAGCAGCAGCCAGGTCAGCCACAGCGGCGAGAGCAGCACGCCGTTGCGGACCAGC
Organism: Amycolatopsis sp. 505; assembly: GCF_031625235.1. Lineage (NCBI taxonomy): Bacteria > Bacillati > Actinomycetota > Actinomycetes > Pseudonocardiales > Pseudonocardiaceae > Amycolatopsis > Amycolatopsis sp. 505. Next base: position 573,755 of record NZ_JACKQP010000007.1, on the reverse strand, counting down.
AGGGCGACCGGTCCGGCCCGGCGGCCGCCGCGGCGGGTCACCCGCAGCAGCACCGCGCGCTTGCCGGGCGTCGACCCGGTCACGGCGGGCAGCACGACGAACCACACGAGGGCGAGGATGACCACCGGCGTGTCGCGGTGGCGCAGGTCCTCGCCGAACAGCGTCAGCAGGCCGAAGAGGAACCCGAGCAGCGCGCCGAACCCGAGCAGGTCGGTGGCCAGCGCGAACAGCCGCCGGGTGAAGGTGACCCGGGCGGCGTAGCGGCGCCGGTCGTGCTCGGGTTCCGGCGACGGGAGGAGCCGCCCGAGCGGGCCGGCCAGCAGCCAGCCCGCGACGACGCCCGCGGTGTTGAGGATCAGGTCGTCGACGCTGAAGAGCCGGTACGGGCACGGGTAGACGAACCAGAGGCCGGTCAGCTGCGTCAGCTCGAAGAACAGCGACACACCGAAGCCGATCAGGGTGGCCGGCAGCAGCCGCATCCGCTGGGCGTAGCGGACGTAGAAGCCCAGCGGGGCCAGCATCACGACGTTGAGCGCGGTGGTCCAGACCGCCGGGTTGTGCAGCAGCGCGCCGGGGCTCCAGTGGCCGCGGGCCCGCTGGGAGACCACCTCGACGAAGTAGAAGGGCCGCAGCTGCGGCGAACTCGCGTAGGTGTGGCCCGCGCAGTACGCCGGGTCGGCGGGCAGCGGCAGCACCGTCTGCGTGGCGATCGCCAGCAGGTAGAAGAGGAACGCGTAGAAGACGAACGTCGGCCACCCGCCGGCGCGGCCGCGGCGGCGGTAGCTGACGAAGGCGGCCGGCAGCATCACGGCGAGCGCGACGAGCGGGAACAGGAGCAGGGCGGTCCGGACGGGGACGAGGTAGGTGGCGACCACGGAGCCGGTGGTACCCAGCCGCGGGGGCGGCGAAGCGTGCTTCCCCCGGACGGCTGGGGATCACCCGCGACGGCTCACTGAGGCGGCGCGTCCTGCTGCCCGCCGCCCTGCTTGTGCAGGAACTCCTTCGCCTTCTCCGAGCCCTGGTCGATCTTGTCGGAGTGCTGGCCGAACCGCTCCTTGGCGGCCTCGGCGGCCTTGTCGACACCCTGGTCGGCCTGGTCCGGGTGTTTCCCGAGCGCTTCCTTCGCCTTGTCGAACAGGTTCATCGTGGGCCTCCTTCGGAGTGGATCTTCGGACCTCCCGAGGAGAACACCGGCCGAGCGGGCCCGCAACGCTCGTTCCCCTGTGCCGGGGATTTCGGGTGTTCGCGCGGGTGAAAGGCGGTCCGCGGGGGTTTGGGCAGATCGCCGGCGGGTAGCGGCGGCCGATCGTCCGGTTCCTCCCGCGATGACGGACGCCGGCCCACCGGCCGGGCGAGCGGACCCGGGGTGCGTGAACCGCGCGCCGCCGCGGCCCGTATATCGGGGGTGACGATCGCCGCCCGGCCGCACGGGCCGGCGATCACCGTGCACCACGACGTGAGGCTCGCCATGGTTGGAAACATCGGTCTGCCGCTGGTGCGGCGCGTCCGCCGCCGCACCCCCGTCCCGGGGGTGGCCCTGCCCGACTTCGGGCTGCCCCGGCCCGGGCGGCGGCGGCACGTCGTCGCGAGCCGGGCCCTCACCGTGCTGGCCGCGCTGCTCGTGCTGTTCGGGCTGCTCGCCCCGGACGACCTCAGCTCGTTCTCCGTCGCCGCGCTGGTGCGCGTGCCCGTCGAGGGGCTCGTCATCGGGGCGGTCCTGCTGGTCCTGCCGCCGCGGGCGCGCCGCGTCGCGGCCGTGCTCGCCGGGCTGGGCCTCGGGCTGCTGACCCTGATGAAAGCCCTCGACACCGGCTTCTACGCGACGCTGGAGAAGCCGTTCGACCCGGTCTACGACTGGAGCTTCTTCCACGCCGGCGTCGAGTTCCTGGCCGGCCAGATCGGGAACGCGGCCACGATCGCCGCGCTGGTCGGCGCCGGCCTGCTCGCGGTGGCCGTCGTGGTGCTGATGGTGCTGGCGATGCTGCGGCTGAGCCGGGTCGCCGCCGGACGGCGGACCGGCGCCACCCGGGTCGTGGCCGTCCTTTCCGTGGTCTGGATCGTCTCGTCGGTGTTCGGTGTCGAGATCGCGCCGGGGCAGCCGGTCGCCGCGCAGAGCGCCGCCGCGCTGGCCTACGGCGACCTGCGCCAGGTGGGCGCGGACCTGCGCGACCAGCGGCCGTTCGAGGAGGTCGCCGCCGAAGACGCGTTCCGCTCCACCCCGGGCCCGCAGCTGCTGAACGGGCTGCGCGGCAAGAACGTCGTGCTGACGTTCGTGGAGAGCTACGGCCGGATCGCCCTCGACGACCCGGTCATCGGCGCGAAGATCGGTCCGACGCTCGACGCGGGCACGGCCGAACTGCGCGCGGCCGGCATCGGCGCGAAGAGCGCGTTCCTGTCCTCGTCGACGTTCGGCGGCGGCAGCTGGCTCGCGCACTCGACGGTGCAGTCGGGGATGTGGATCGACAACCAGCAGCGGTACAACGACCTCCTCGCCGGCGACCGGCTGACCCTCGGCGGGGCGTTCCAGCGGGCGGGCTGGCGGACGGTCTGGGACGTGCCCGCGCACACGAAGGACTGGCCGGAAGGCCAGCGGTTCTACCACCCGGACGCCTACTACGACGCCCGGTCGATCGGGTACCACGGCCCGGGCTTCGCCTACGCGACCATGCCCGACCAGTTCTCGCTCTCGATGCTGCAGCGCAAGGAGCTGGCGAACGCCACCCCGCAGCGGCCGGTGATGGCGGAGGTCGACCTCGTCTCCAGCCACGCGCCGTGGTCGCCCCGGCCCTGGCTGGTGGATTGGAACCAGGTCGGCGACGGCTCGATCTTCAACCCCCAGCCCGCGGCGGGCGAAGCGCCGGAGTCGGTCTGGAAGGAGCCGTCGAAGATCCGCGAGGCCTACCGCGACGCGACGGACTACTCGCTGAAGACGGTGATCTCGTTCGTCAAGCAGTACGGCGACGAGAACACGGTGCTGGTGTTCCTCGGCGACCACCAGCCGCCGGTGGTCACCCCGCAGGGCGCGGTCCACGACGTGCCGATCACGATCGTGGCGAAGGACCCGAAGGTGCTCGACCGGATCGCCGGCTGGGGCTGGCAGGACGGCCTGCACCCGGGCGCGCAGGCACCGATCTGGAAGATGGACTCCTTCCGGGACCGGTTCCTGAACGCCTTCGCGCACTGACCGTCCTGTTCGGACGCTTCCACCGGTGGTGCCGGGCTGCGAGCGGATCCACGGGCCGCGGCGGGGAATCCGCCATCCGTCCAGGGGCGCGGGCTAGCCCGGATGGAGCAGCGCTGTGACTTTCCGCTGCGTGCCGATTCACTGGCCCGATGAATTGCCGGTAATTCTCGCGCACTTCTACGCTCGGCACGTCGGGTTCTCGGCGTCGGAGGAGTGGTCATGCGAAGGAAATGCGCGGTTTTTGCGATCGCGGTGTTTTCCCTGTTCGGTCTGTCGGTCGTGCCGGCGGCCGCGGCGACCGGTGATTTCGCGCCACCCGGCTGCTTCGGCGAGCGTTACGGGACCCTGTTCGGACAGGGCGTCTCCGTCAGCTGCTTCCCCGGTGAGGGCTACGGATACCGCGTCCTCGCGCACTGCTCGAACGGCAGCGCGTTCTGGCTGGTCGCCGGTCTTCCGGTGCCGTACGGATTCGGCCCCGCGGTCGCGGAGTGCTCCGGTGCGCTCCTCGTTCCGGCCCGGGTGATCGCCTACCAGGTCGACGAAATCTGATTCCGGGCACGGAACCGCCCGGCCACCGGAAAATCGGTGGCCGGGCGGCGTCGTGCCCGGAGTTCTCCCATTCGGGGCCGTAGGTGGCCAGGGGGACGGCCGGGCACGTCCGGTGCCCGCCAGACTCCTGTCCGGGCTCGCCGTCGTGGAAACGTGTTCTACTTGGTTCAGACCTTTCCGCAACGCCGCGAAGAAGGGGTGGTGACATCGACGCGGGGCGGCCCGAGAGCCGGTCCGCCTCTCCGGCATGCGCGGGAAAACCCCTGCCAGGCAAGCAATCTTCACTATCCACAGTGGACAACCTGCGTGGAAATCGGACAGAAGACCGGACAAATCTGGACCCGGCGCGGACCTCGCCCGCACACTCTGCGGACGGTGTGTTTCTTTCCCCCGGCCTTGGAGGAGTTCCCATGCGTCGAAGAATCGCCCTGACCCTCGGCAGCGCCGCCGCCGTCCTCACCGCGTCCCTGACCGCCCTCACCCCCGCCGTCGCCCAAGCCTCACCCGGGCTGATCGCCGCCATGCAGCGGGACCTCGGGCTCACCGCCGCCCAGGCGTCGGCCCGGCTCACCCAGGAAATGACCGCCTCCCGGGTGCTGCCCGGCGCGCAGCAGGCCGCCGGTGCCGCGTTCGGCGGGGCGTGGTTCGACCCCGCGCGGGGCAAGCTGGTGGTCGGCGTGACCGACCCGGCCGCGGCCGCCGCCGTCCGGCAGGCCGGTGCCGAGCCCGTCGCGGCCACGACCAGCGCGGCGAAACTCGACGCCGCCAAGGCCGCGATCGACGCGTCGGCCAAGACGAAGCCCGCACCGGCCGCCGTCAGCGGCTGGCGGACCGACCCCCGCGCCGGCAGCGTCGTGGTCACCCTGCAGCCGGGTGCGCACGGCGCCGACGTCGACGCCTTCCTCGCGAAGGCCCGCGCCGCCGGCCCGGTCACCGTCCAGACCGCGCCGGCCGCGCGGCCCTTCTCGGCCGGCACCGTCGGCGGCGACCCCTACTACATCAACGGCAACACCCGCTGCTCGATCGGCTTCTCCGTCCAGGGCGGGTTCGTCAGCGCCGGGCACTGCGGCGGCACCGGCAGCTCGGTCGTCGGCTGGGACGGCTCGTGGATGGGCACCTTCGCCGGCTCGTCCTTCCCGGGCAACGACTATTCGTTCATCCGGATCGGCGGCGGCTGGTGGACCGCGCCCGTCGTGCTCGGCTGGGGCACGGTGAGCGACGCGCTCGTCCGCGGCTCCTGGGTCGCGCCGGTCGGCACGTCGGTGTGCCGCTCCGGCTCGACCACGCACTGGCACTGCGGCACGGTGCTGGGCCAGAACGAGACGGTCAACTACGCCCAGGGCGCCGTCTACCAGATGACCCGCACCAACGTCTGCGCCGAGCCCGGCGACTCCGGCGGCTCGTTCATCACCGGCGACCAGGCCCAAGGCGTCACCTCCGGCGGCTGGGGCAACTGCGGCTCCGGCGGGGAGACCTGGTTCCAGCCGGTCAACGAGATCCTGCAGACCTACGGCCTGTCCCTGGTGACGGCGTAGGAAAAAAGTTCCGGCGGCGGCCGATGAATCCGGCGGCCGCCGCCGGTAGGTACCGGTGCGGCCGCGCCACCGGGGCGCGGCGAGGGAGACACCGGGAGCAGTCATGAGCGTGATCGTCGTCGAGTTCACCACCCTGGACGGCGTCGTCGAGGACCCCGACGGCAGCGGCGGCACCCCCGCCGGCGGCTGGGCGTTCCGGCACGGCCCGGACGCGGTGGCGGGGGACAAGTTCCGGCTCGGGTCCCTGCTGGACACCGGCGTCCTGCTGTTCGGGCGAGCAACGTGGGAGCAGTTCGCGAAGCTCTGGCCCGGCCGCTCGGGCGAGTTCCCCGACCGGCTCAACGCCGCCGCGAAACTGGTCGCCACGCGGACCCTCCACGACGTGTCCGCGTGGCAGAACTCCGCGCTGCTGCAAGGAGAGCTCGCCGAAGCGGTCGCCCGGGAAGAACGGGACGTCGTCGTCATCGGCTCGGTCGGGATCGCGCAGGAACTCGCCCGCCACGGCCTCGTCGACGAGTACCGCCTGCTCGTCTTCCCGAGCGTCGCCGGAACGGGCCGGCGGCTCTTCGTCGACGCCGTGGACTTCCACCTGGTCTCGACCACCCGGGTCGGGCCGGCGATCCTCAGCACCTACCGGACACGCTAGGTCCGCACCAGACTGCCGAGCCAGCCGCCGAGGACCTCCTGCACTTCGGCGCGGGTGCGGGCCGGGTCGTCGGCCGCGGCGATCATCCGCGCCGCTTCCATCACCGCACTGAGCACCAGCTGGGCCAGGGCGCGGACGGGCAGCTCGACGATCAGCCCGTCCGCCCTGGCCTGCTCCAGCACGGCGACGATCAGGCCGAGGCCGTACTCCGCCTCGATCTCGCGCCAGACGTCCCAGCCGAGCACCGCGGGAGCGTCGGTGAGGGAAATGCGGCGAACCTCCTCGCGCAGGCACGCGTCGAGGAACACGCCGAGGCCCTGCAGCATGCCGGAAAGAGGGTCACTGCCGGCGGCGAACGCGGCCCGGACCTCCTCGGTCAGCTCGCGTTCCAGCTCCTCGACGACGGCCCGGAACAGGCCTTGCTTGTCGGCGTAGTGGTGGTACAGCGCGCCGCGGGTGACCCCGGCGGCGCGGGTGATCTCGTCGGCCGGCACGGCCTGGTAGCCGCGGGCGGCGAACAGCTCGCGCGCGGCGGCGACCAGGGCGGCCTTCGTGCCGGCGGAACGGTCCTGCTGGGTACGTCGCACCCGCCTAATCTGCCACGACGCCCGCGAACTCGACGACGTGGCGGGCCAGCACCGCCGGCTGGTCCTCGGACAGGAAGGTGTAGGAGTCCGGCACCTCCACGAGTTTCGCGTCCGGCAACAGCTCCGCGAGCCGGTGGGCCAGCCGGATCGGGAACAGCTTGTCCTCCGGCGCCCACGCGAGCAGCACGGGCCGGTCGAAGGTCCGCAGCTTCTCCGCGGCGGCCAGGGTGTGCCGCGGATCAACCTCCCGCAGCAGCTTCCGCAGGTCACGCCGAACCCCGGCGGACTTGCGCAGCGGCGAGAGGTAGGCCTGCGCGACGGCGTCCGGCAGCGGCCGCTTGACGACCCAGCCGAAGAGGACCGGCAGCGGGTGCAGCGCGCGGATCCGCAGCAGCTGCCCGAGCACCGCCATCGACCCGGGGATCCGGGCGAGCGGCGGCAGCGCCTTGAAGATCGGCGGGAAGAAGTACTCGAAGCAGTCCGACGGCGTGAGCACGACCCGGCCGACCCGCTCGGGGCGCCGGCCGAGCAGGATCTGCGTCAGCGCGCCGCCGGTGTCGTTCGCGACGAGCGTGACGTCCCGCAGGTCCAGCGCGTCGAGGAAGTCGGCGATGACGTCGGCGTTGCCGGTGGGGGAGAGGTCGGCGTCCGCGCGCATCGGCAGGTCGTGCGCGCCGAGCGGCAGATTCGGCGCCAGGCACCGGAACCCGGCCGCGGCCACGTCGGGGACGACCTTCCGCCACAGCTCGGCGTTCGTCAGCACCCCGTGCACGAACACCACCGGGGCGCCGGCGCCCCGCTCGAAGTACCGCACCTCGCCGGCGGGCAGCCGGACGCGGTGCTCCTGACCCAGTGCTTCGCTGCGCTTCGTCATGCGGCCATGGTTACATACATGGTGTATGTATGTAAATGCGTCCGAAGGCGACGGTGAAGCGGGTTCGCTGGTGGGGTAGGTCGCGATCGGCCGCGGCTCGGCGGGGAAGTCCGGCGCGTCGAGCACGGTCGCGCCGCCGGGGGTGCGCCGGAACGTCGGTGGGAGGGCTGATCGATGCGGTGATGCCCCGGGACTTGGCTTCGGGGAAAGGTCGGATCCGGGGGCATCACCGCCCGCGGGACAGCTGACACGGTGTCCTGCGGTGGACCTACCCTACGAACCGCCGGTGGCTCTGACCAGGGCCTCGATGCGGTGTCGAAGGTTTGTCGCCCGGTCGGTCGGCGGACCTACCGAGAGTGGGTCCCGGTCGGCGTTTCCCCGGGCTCCGGTTCGTCCGGCGGCCGGTCGCCGTGGCGGTGGACGATCCTCCACTCGCCGTTCTCGCGGCGGTACACGTGCGTGGCGCGCAGGGTGTACGTCGTGGGCTTGCCGTTGACCGACACGACGTTGTGCTCGAAGCCGACGGTGTAGGCGAGGTCGCCGCTCGCGCCGGCCGCGACGATCTCGAAGCGGTAGTCCTGCGAGCCGGAAAACTGGGCCGCGACGCGCTTGAACGCCTCGCCGACGTCGGCCCAGCCGGTCCGGAGGGGCAGCCAGGCGCCGAAAAGGCTCACCGGATCGGTGTGCGACCAGGTCTCGCTGCGGGGGCCGGCGTCGCCGTTGTGGATGGCTTCTTCGGCGGCGAGCTGCCGCGGCAGCATCTCGGCCAGGAAAGCGTCGGTGGCGGATGGCATGATGACTCCAATACAGTCGTGCTGTTTTCAATACAGTGAGGATGTATCGGATGAACGGGCCCGTCAAGCGCCAGTACGACTCGAGCCGGCGCCGGGAGCAGGCGCTGGAGAACCGGCGGCGGATCCTCAGTGCGGCGCACGCCCTGTTCATCACGCGCGGTTACGGCCGGACGACCATCGCGGACGTCGCCGCCGAGGCCGGGGTCGCTCCCGAGACCGTCTACGCGGCGTTCAAGAACAAGCCCGCGCTGCTGCACCGCGCGTGGGATGTGGCCGTGGGCGGGGACGAGCAGGAGGTGCCCCTGCTGGAGCGTCCGGAACTGCGGGCCGTGTTCGCCGAGCCCGAGCTGCCCGCCCGGTTCGCGGCGCTGGCCGTCGTCAACACCGCCGTCATGCGGCGGACCGCGCGGCTGCACCTGGCCGTGCGCGGCGCGGCGGCGAGTGAGCCCGCGGCGGCGGCGTTGCTCGAGGAAATCGACCGCGAGCGGCTGGCGGCGATGGCCGAACACGCCCGGGCCGCCGCGGTGACCGGGCAGTTGGGGGTGTCCGAAGACGAGTGCCGGGACGTGCTGTGGTCCACGACGGACGGGACGCTGTGGCACCGGCTCGTCGAGCAGCGCGGGTGGTCCGACGAGCGGTACGCGGCCTGGCTCGGCGGGCTGTGGGTGGCGGCACTGGTGGGTTGACCGGTGCTGAACACGCGCTTAACATTAAGTTGAAACTTCAACCGACCTGCGTGCAGCACGGAGCCTCGATGTCGATCTCTCGTCTGAACCACGCCGTGCTCTACGTCCGCGACCTGGCCGAAAGCGTGGCGTTCTACCGGGACGTGCTCGGCTTCGGGTACATCGACGGCGGGGACGCGCACCGGGGCGCGGCGTTCCTGCGGGCGCCCGGCTCGGCCAACGACCACGACCTCGGGCTCTTCGAGATCGGCCCGGACGCCGCGGACTCCGGCGCCGGGCGGACCTCGGTCGGGCTGTACCACCTCGCGTGGGAGGTCGACACGCTCGGCGACCTCGAGCGGCTCGCCGCCCGGCTCACCGAAGCGGGCGCGCTGGTCGGCTCGTCCGACCACGGAACCACGAAATCCCTGTACGCCAAGGATCCCAGCGGGCTGGAGTTCGAGGTCGTCTGGATCATCCCCCGCGAGCTGCTGACCGAAGAGGACCGCGCGAAGGGCGCGTCGATCGGGCGGCTCGACCTCGCGGGGGAGCTGGCGAAGTACGGTCCCGACGCGCGCAGCGGCGTCGGGATCTCGCGCTCCTCCTAGACTGCGGCGCCGGCCCGGGTCGGCTCGGAGGACCGCTGCCGGACGGTCAGGTTGTCCAGCGCGAAGCGGCCCGCGCCGACGAACGCGACGAGCAGCAGTGACCAGCAGAACAGCGCGGCCGCTTCGCCGCCGTTCTGGATCGGGAACAGGCCGGTCGGCAGGTGGACGACGAAGTACGCGTAGGCCATCGAGCCGGAACCGAGCACCGCGGCGACCCGGGTCCCGAGGCCGACGCAGACGAGCACGCCGCACACGAGCTGGATCACCGCGGCCCACCAGCCGGGCCAGGTGCCGACGGCGATGGTGGACTTCGCCCCGAACAGGCCGAAGAGCGACTTGAGGCCGTGGCAGGCGAACAGGAAGCCGATGACGATGCGGTAGAGCCCGATGACGTGGTCGCGGGCGGGGTCCAGGCGGTGCATGGTGGTGCCTCCGGGGAGCGGGGAAGGGCGGCATCGAACCGGCCGGCTGTGCGAGGCGGCCGTGTGCGAATTCAGGTCACCCAGATATACCGCTCGTGGAGAGTTGCCACAAGCGCCAAATGTCGTGTAAGGCAGTTTCGAAAACCGGGCACCGCTCGCATCGCTCGTCCGGCATCGTTGCGGTGCAAGGAGAAGCCGCCGTATGGGTGATCTTTCCTCAGTGGTCTGGACCTCGAAAATAATCGCGCTCGCACTTTCGCGATTATTTTCGAGTCTTTCGATGTGGTGCTTAACGGACGACTTAACAAAATGGTGGATCCGAATGTCGCATTCCACGCACCCGAATGATGTGTTGATTCGTGTGCCGTGGATCACTGCGAACATGTTCGTCCCGAACGTGCTCGCAACGAACATGTTCGCTACAGTGGTGGCATGACTCCGGGAAGCACGTACAACCGCCGGGAACGCCCGGCGAAGCCCGCGTTGACGCGCGAGGGGATCGTGGCGGCCGCCGTCGCGGTCATGCGCGCCGAAGGCGTCGAGCGCGTCACCATGCGCCGCCTCGCCAGGGAGCTCGACACCGGCGCCGCCTCGCTCTACGTCTACGTCAAGGACACCGAGGAGCTGCACGCCGCGGTGCTCGACGAACTGCTCGCCGAGGTCGCCCTGACCGGCGAAGGGGACTGGCGCGAACGCCTGTGGGCGGTGCTGGACTCCTACCGGTCGGTGCTGTTCGCCCACCCGAGCCTGGCCCGGGTCGCGCTGGTGACCCGGCTGAGCGGCCCGCACTACCTGGCCCTCGTCGAGGCGGTGCTGGCCCTGCTCGACGAGGGCGGCATGGCACCGGGGCAGGCCGCGTGGGCGGTCGACGTCCTGCTGCTCACCGCCACCGCGACGGCCGTCGAACACGGCAGCCGCCGGGAGCGGCCCGGTGCCGCGCGGGAGCACGAGGTGATGACGGAGTCCCTGGCCGATGTCTCGCCGGGGACGCACCCGCACATCGCCGCGCTGGCCACCGACCTGGTGTCCGGCCCCGGCCCCGCCCGCGCGAGGTGGGCGTTCGACGCACTGCTGAACGGCGCGCTCGCCACCCCGCGCCCGGGCTCCGGGGAGGCCCGATGACGCCGTCGATCGCGATCGCCGGCGGCGGCCTCGGCGGCCTCACGCTGGCCCGGATCCTGCACACGCGCGGAATCGCTTCGGCCGTCTACGAACTCGAAGCGTCACCGGCCGCCCGCGACCAGGGCGGCACCCTCGACCTGCACGAGGAATCCGGTCAGCGGGCGCTGGCCGAAGCCGGGCTGACGGCGGAGTTCCGCGCAGTCGTCCGCGAGGAGGGCGAGGCGCTGCGCATCCTTGACCGGCACGGCGCGGTCCGGTTCGAGGAAACCGGTGGCGACGGGACGCGGCCGGAGGTCGATCGCGGCGAGCTCAAGCGGATCCTGGCCGGATCGCTGCCGGACGGCGTCGTCCGCTGGGGTGCCAAGGTGGCCGCGGTGTCACCGGGGCGGCTCACCCTGGCCACCGGCGAGGTCGTCGAAGCGGACCTGGTGGTCGGCGCGGACGGCGCCTGGTCGAAGGTCCGGCCGGTGCTTTCGGAGGCCGTGCCCCGCCATTCCGGTCTGTCCTTCGTGGAAGCCCGGCTGTCCGATGTGGACGACCGGCACCCGGCCGTGGCGGCGCTGGTCGGGCCGGGCTCGATGTTCGCGCTCGCCGAAGGGAAAGGGCTGATCGCCCAGCGCACCGGCGGCGGCCGCATCCGGGTGTACGCCGCGGTCCGGGCCGAGGACGCCGCCGGGTTCGCCGACCGGAATCGGCTCCTCGACGTCTTCGCCGACTTCGCCCCGGAACTGCGGGCCCTGGTCGCGGACAGCGACGAGCCCCTGATCCCGCGGCCGATCCACGCCCTGCCGGTCGGCCACCGCTGGTCACGCGTGCCGGGCGTGACCCTGCTCGGCGACGCCGCGCACGTCATGTCGCCGTTCGCCGGCGAAGGCGCGAACCTCGCCATGCTGGACGCCACCGAACTGGCCCTCGCGCTGGCCGGCCACGACAACGTCGAAAGCGCTCTCTCGGCCTACGAAGCCGCGATGTTCCCCCGCGCGGAAGAAGCCGCGCGGGCCTCGGCGGACAACCTCGAAGCCTGCTTCGCCGCCGGCGCGCCCGACGCGATGGTCGAGCAAATGACCCGCTTCGCCGCACAACACTGACGGAAGGAAACCCATGGAATTCGACCTCGTCGACACCGGCGGCGGCGACCGCGCCGTGCTCGTCCTGCACGGCGGCGCCGGACCACGCAGCGTCATCCCGATCGTCGAGCACTTCGCGCCGCGCGCCCGTGTGCTGGCGCCCACGCACCCGGGCTGGTCGGGCACCCCGCGGCCGGACGCGTTCACCGGCGTCGACGACCTCGCCCTGGCCTACCTCGACCTCCTGGACGACGAAGGCCTCGAGGACGTCGTCGTGGTGGGCAGTTCGTTCGGCGGCTGGGTGGCGGCCGAACTGGCCGTGCGGGACCGTGGCCGGCGCCTCGGCCGGCTCGTGCTGCTCGACGCGATCGGCCCGGAGATCGAGGGACACCCGGTGCGCCTGCCGCAGCCGCCGCCCGGCGCGCCCGGACCGGACCCGGCGGACCTGGCCGCGATGCGGGCCTACGCCGGCCCGGGCCTCGCCGACCCGAAGCTGCTGCGCCGGCTCGCGCGGGTCCGGGTCCCGGCCCTGCTGATCTGGGGCGAAGACGACGTCGTCGTCCCGCCGGCGTTCGGCAAGGCGTATGCGGCGGGGTTCGCCGACGCCCGGTTCGAGGTGGTGGCGGGCGCCGGGCACCAGCCGGCGCTGCAGGCGCCGGACCGGACGTTCGACTTGATCGACGAGTTCCTCGGCTAGCTTGAAGCGCCACCCCCTAAGGTGGCTCCATGGTGGACGAAGAAGTCGTCTCGGACCGCATCCGGCAGATCGCCGCCACCCTCGCCGACCGCGCGGGCGAACTGACCGGCGAACTGGTCCAGCTGTACGCCGCCGATCTGCCGCAGCTGGTCAACGACGACGAGCGCATGGTGAGCCTGCTGTCGTCGAGCGTGTACCAGAACATCGAGACGGCGTTGCAGATCTTCCGGCACGGCATCGACCCGGCCGGTGTCGAGCCGCCGGCCGCGGCGATCGAGTACGCGCGGCGGCTGGCCCAGCGCGGCACGCCGGTGTTCGACCTGATCCGCGCGTACGACCTCGGGCAGGCCGCGATGCTCGACTTCGGGTTCCAGGAGTGCACCCGGCTCGTCGACGACGCGGCCCTGCTCGGGGCCATGATGCGCCGGCTGCTGCGGGTCGCCTACGAGTTCATCACCCGGGTCGTCCGCCACCTCGTCGCCGTCTACCAGGACGAACGCGACCGCTGGCTGCTCAACCGCAGTGCCGCGCGGGCGGCGAAGGTGGCGGACCTGCTCGACGGCAACGGCGGCCCGCCCGACGTCGACGCGGCCGAGGCGCTGATCGGCTACCGCCTGCGCGGCACGCACGTGGGCATGATCGTCTGGCACGCGTCGGCGGCCCTGGTCGACGATGCGCTGTCGTTGCTGGAATCGGTCGCGGTCGCGGTGTCCGAGCGCGTCGGCGGGCAAGGCCGTCCGCTGTTCGTCCCGCGCGACGAGGCCAGCGCCTGGGTGTGGCTCCCGCTCGCCCCGGGCGCGACGGTCGGCCGCGAGCACCTCGACGCGGCGCTCGCCGAAGCCGGAGTCCGGGTGACCGTCGGCGATGCCGGCACCGGGGTCGCCGGTTTCCGCGACACCCACCAGCAGGCCCGCCGGGTGCACGCGCTGGCGCTGGCGGCGGGGGAGCACTGCGACCGCGTGCTGACCTTCCGCGAGGTCGGCACGGTGGCACTGATGACGAGCGACCTGAACGCGGCCCGCCTGTGGGTCGCGAGCAGCCTCGGCCCGCTGGCCGCCGACGACGAGAACTGCGGCCGCCTGCGCGAGACGCTCCAGGTGTTCCTGAGCACGGGCGGCAGCTACACGGCGGCGGCCGCGGAGCTGACCATGCACAAGAATTCGGTGCAGTACCGCGTCCGCAAGGCCCAGGAGCTGTTGCCTCGCGGCCTCGGCGAGTCGCGGCTGGACGTCGAGCTGGCGCTGGCCCTGTGCCGCCGCCTGGGCTCGGCGGTGCTGTCCCCGGCGTGACTTTGGTGTCCGGGACCATCGGTGCCCAAGATCGTTGGGCCGACGGCACGAAGCCGTTGCGCTGTTCGTCGCTTACCGTGCTGGCATGGGTGAGAACGGTGGGATGCTCGCACTGGTGCGGCTACGCCGAGGCGTCGTCGGCGAGAGCAGACGCGTCTGTCACCTGATCCCGGTGCCGTCCGGCCCGGTGCCCGAGCAGCTGACGGCGCTGTGCGGGGAGTCGATCTTCCCCGGGGAAGCCGAAGTGCTGGACGGGCTGCGGGGCATGCCGTGCCACCGGTGCCTGGTGAGCAGCGCGCCGGCCGGGCCGGGCCTGCTGGCCAACGCGGGCTGAACGCTCCGCGGGACCCGCGGTGCGCCGTGGCAGGATGGCGCGATCATGGTGATCGACGCAAAGCCGGTGGTGGTCCTGCTGGCCCATCCCCGGCCCGGCAGCTTCAACCACGCACTCGCCGCGCGAGTGGTCGACGCGCTGGAGCGGGCCGGGGTGCCGGTGCGGTTCCACGACCTGTACGCCGAAGGCTTCGACCCGGTGCTGACCGCGGAAGAGGCCTACACCAGCGGGACCCGGGCGGAGGAGTTCCTCGCGGCCGAACCGGACCCGCTGGTGCGGCGGCACCGTTCGGAACTGCGGGAGGCCGGCGGGCTCGTCGCGATCCACCCCAACTGGTGGGGCAAGCCGCCCGCGATCCTCGGCGGCTGGCTCGACCGGATCCTCGTCCCCGGCGTGGCCTACCGCCTCGACGACGCCGGCGGCGCACCCGAGTCGCTGCTGTCCCTGCGGCGGATGCTGGTGGTCAACACCTCCGACACCCCGGAGGAGCGGGAGCGGACGCTGTTCGGCGACCCCCTGGACGCGATCTGGCGGCGCTGCCTCGCGCCCTACCTCGGGGAGCCGGAGGTGCGGCGGCTCGTCCTGCGGGTGGTGGCCGACGCCGACCCCGCCCAGCGGGCCGGCTGGCTCGACGACGTCTCCTCGGAAGTGCTGCGGCTCTTCGGTTAGTTCCCCTTCAGGGCGTCGAGTGTCAGCTTCGCCGCCTGCGCGATGAGCCGGTCGTCGTGGTCGGCGTCCTCGGCCTGGCGGCTGGACATGATCGCGAGGACGATCGGCGCCCGCCCCGGCGGCCAGACGACCGCGATGTCGTTGCGCGTGGCGTATTCGCCGGTGCCGGTCTTGTCGGCGACGGCCCAGCCGGCCGGCGTGCCCGCCCGGATCACGGTCGCGCCGGTCCGGTTGGCGCGCATCATGTCCGTGTACAGGGCGCGCTTGTCCGGCGGGAGCGCGTCGCCGAGGGCGAAGGTGCGCAGGCTGCCGGCCATCGCGCGCGGGGTGCTGGTGTCGCGGAGGTCGCCCGGCGCGAGGTCGTTGAGCGCGGGTTCGGTCCGGTCGACGTGGGTGGTCGTGTCGCCGATCGCCCGCAGCGCGGCGGCGAGTCCCGGCGGCCCGCCGAGCTGCTGGAACAGCAGGTTCGCGGCGGTGTTGTCGCTGTAGCGCAACGCCGCGTCGATCGCGTCGCGCAGCGAAATGCCGGTGTCGACCTGCTTTTCGGTGACCGGGGAGTTCTCCTGCAGGTCGGCCCGGCGGTAGGTCAGCACCTTCGCGAGGTCGGCCATGTTGGTGCGCTGGAGCACCGCGGCGGCCGAGAACGCCTTGTGCGTCGAGGCGTAGCCGAAGCGCTCGTCGGCGCGGTGGGCGATCTCGCGGCCGGAGCCGGTGTCGAGGGCGTACACGCCGAGGCGGGCGTCGAAGCTGCGTTCGAGCGGGGCGAAGTCCGGTTGCGGTGCCGCGGTCTGTGTGGTGGCTCGGGTCGGTGTCGCTTCCGGTGTTTTCGCCGGTTCCGCGGCGCAGGCGGTCAGCGGAACGAGGAGCAGGGCGGTGAGCGCGGCCTGCCGGGCTCGGGGGAACGGCACGAAGACATCCTTCCGGTTTCTTGATCGTCCTCGCAGTCTCACGCCAATCGTCCATGCTGTCCAAGACGGAAGTGCGCGGTTCGATGCCGATCAGGCATAAGGTGTGGTCGTGGACCTGGTCGGCGGCTGCAGGGCGTTCGTGAGCGTGAGCGAGACGGGGAGTTTCACGGCGGGCGCGGCGCTCGCGCGGATCCCGCAGCCGGTCGCGAGCCGGCGCATCGCCGCGCTCGAACGGCATTTCGGGGAGCGGCTCTTCGACCGCTCGACCCGCCGGGCGAGGCTGACGCCGTTCGGCCGGGACGTGCTGCCCTCCGCCCGGCGGCTCGTGCAGCTGGCCGAGGAGATGGAACACGACGCGCGGCGCGCCCGGCTGCGGCCGGTGCGGGTGGCCGTGCCGGCGACGTGCGGGGTGCGGGAGCTCGCCGGGCTCGCCGCCGAAGCCAGGGGCATGGGGATCCACCTGGAGTTCCGCGAGGCGGGGCCGGGGGAGCGGGCCGCGCTCGTCCGGACGAGCGAGGTGCGGGCCGCGCTCACCGCCGTCCCGGCCGAGGAAGCCGTGTGGTCGGTGCCGCTGGGCGTGGCCGGCGTCGGGGCGATGCCGGGCCGGGTCGTGCACCTGGAGACGCTGCGGCCGGGCCGGGCGGCGGGCGTGCGGCGGCGTGTCTGGATCCAGCCGGAGGACGACGTCCCGCACATCCGGGACCGGGTGCTGCGCGTGCGGGACGCGGTGGGGCTGTCCCCGGCCCAGGTGGCGGTGGCCGAGGCGCTGACGGCGGCGGCCGCGGAGGTGTTCGCGTCGCAGGACCTGCTGCTGTGCTCACCGGCGCAGGCGGAGGACCTGGGCCTGACCTGGCGCCCGATCGGCGAGCTGGACCTCGCGCGCGGCTTCGACGTCACGGCGCCGCTGGCCGAGGACGCGGACCGGCTCCGGACGACGTTGCGTGCGGCGGTCGGCCGGTGCCTCGGAGCGACCCGGTGACCGCGGCCCTGGTCCGCGACCTGCGCGCGGCCCTGGACGACGGCGGCCTGCGCGGCTCGTTCCTGGTCCGCGACCTGCGCACGGGCGCCGAAATCGGCCTCGACCCGGACCGCGAGTACCCGATCGCCTCCCTGGTCAAGGTCCCGTTGGCGGCGGCCACCCTGGACCGCATCCGCCGCGGCGAGCTCGACGCGGCCACCCAGCTGGAGGTCCCGCCCGGCGGCGTCACGACCCCGGGCCCGATCGGCTTGACCCGCTTCCGCCACCCGGCCCGCGTCGCGGTCGGCGACCTGGTGTACCTGAGCACGTCCCTGAGCGACGGGACGGCCGCGGACGTCCTCTTCGGACTGACGCCGCCGCCGGAGGTCACGCGGATGCTGGGGGAGTGGGGCCTGCCGGGGATCGCGGTGCGCCACCTGATGCGCGACCTGGTGGAGACGCCGGCCGAGCGCTTCGAAGAGGGCGAAGCGCACCTGGCCCACGCACTGGCGATCGGCGCGTCGACGGCGGGCCAGGGCCACCGCGTCCCGCAGCTCGACGTGACCCGCGCGAACTCGGCCTCGGCCCGGGCGCTGGTTTCGTTGCTGGAGGCGCTGTGGCGGCCGTCGAAGATCGACCCCTCGGTGGCGGCGGGCGTCCGCGACCTGATGGCGAACAACGTGATCCGCCACCGCTTGACCCCTGACTTCGCCTCCGACGCGGCCCGCTGGTCGTCGAAGACGGGAACGCTGCTCAATTTGCGGCACGAGATAGGCGTGGTCGAGCACGCGGACGGAGGGGTGTTCGCGGTGGTGGCCCTGACGGAGTCGAGGGTGCCGGCGGTCCTCCAGCCGGAGGCGGAGGTGCTGATGGCCCGGGTGGCCCGGACGTTGCGCGACGCGTTGCGTTGAGAAACCGGTTGGGGCGCGAGGTGATCATCGCGAGGGTGCTGGACGCGGTCCGGCGGCGCGGGCAGGATGCGCGCGTCCGGGAGGGCCGGGCACGCCAACTCGCCGCGGCGGGCACGCCCGGCCGCTCCGCCGCGGCGGGTACGTCCGGCCGCTCCATCACGGCTGGCAGGCCCGGCCGCTCCACCGCGGCTGGCGGGCCTGGCCGCGCAACCACGGCAGGCGGGCCGGCCACTCCACCACGGCTGTGCGGCGACTCGGGTTCGCCCCTTGGCTCGCTTGGTAGTCGTTGGCGTACGTGGGCAAGCCTGCGCGGGGCGCTGGCCAACGCGTTCCGCGCCCAGCGCGAAGTCACCTCACCCGGCGGCCCGGCCCGCCCGGCCCAGCGGAACCTCCCGGCTCAGACCTCCGCCTTCACCCCGAACTCCACCTCGGCCGTCTCCACCGTCCCGGCCGTCCGGCCCGGCGCGGTCTGGTACTTCCAGTACAAGTTCGTGTGCGCGATGACCTGCCCGGGTGGCGGGGCGCCATACGCCGACAGGTCCTCCGTCGAGTGCGCGTCCGAAACCAGCGTCACGTCATATCCCCGCGCCAGCGCGCCGTGCAGCGTCGAGCGGATGCACGCGTCCGTCTGCGCGCCCGCCACCACCAGCGAGCCGATTCCCCTGCTCGCCAGCACCTCCTCCAAGTCCGTGTCCTCGAACGAGTCGCCGTACTCCTTGTGCACCAAGGGTTCCGCTTCCCGGCGCACCAGTTCCGGCACGTACTCCCACGTCTGGCTTCCCCGGGGCAGCTCGTCGCTGGTGTGCTGGACCCACACCACCTCGGTGCCGGCGGCGCGGGCGCGGTCCACCAGCGCGACGATGTTCGCAACGACGGTTTCGCGGTCGTGTGCCGTCTCCATCACGCCGTTCTGGACGTCGATGACTACCAGCGCGGTGTGCGGACGGTCGGTCAGTGTGGTCATGGCGTCACCCTAGCCACCGGCACCGACAATTTCCGGAAGTAGCATGCCGCGGTATGGATTACGGGATGCTCTTGCTCGGTGTCGTCGCGCTGGTCGCGGTCGTCGGACTGGCGTCGTCGGCCACGGAGCGGCGGCTGGGGCGGGTCGATCGGCGGCTCGCGCGGGTGGAGCGGAAGCTCGACGCGATCGCCGAGCGGCTCGGCGTGCCCACCACGGAGCCGGAACTCGCCGAGGTCACCGAACTGCTGCGGCAGGGCAAGAAGATCCAGGCGATCAAGGCCTACCGCGAACGCACCGGCGCCGACCTCCGGGAAGCCCGGGACGCCGTGGAACGGCTCTCCTAGGGCGCCCCGCCGATATGCTTGGCGGACACCGCCTCCCACACCGCGTCGAAGTTGTCGTAGCGGTCGCTGTCCGGCAGCCCGCCGAGCGAGCCCAGCACCGAGTCGCCGCCTCCCGCCGCCGCGGCTCGGCGCAAGAGCTCGTCGCGGCCGCAGGGGTACTCGGTGTCGGACAGGTGCTGCTCGAGGCTGGTCCGGTCCGGAGCGGGCATCGCACACCTCCTGATCGTTCTCCCCACCCCGCGTACCCGGGGCGGCCGGGCCGGAAACTCAGCCCACGACGATCGTGTGGTCCGATCGCGGCTCCAGGGTCCCGATCACCGGGTGGCCCGGCAGCTCCCCGGCCACCAGCAACCCGCCCGACGTCTGCGCGTCCGCCAGCAGCAGCGCTTCCTCCTCCGAGATCCGGGACAGCTCCGCGTGCGGGCGGACCCAGTCGAGGTTGCGCCGGGTGCCGCCGCTGACGTAGCCGTCGCGCAGCGCCTCCCGCGCGCCCTCCAGGTACGGCACCGCCGCCGGGTCCAGCCGGGCCGTGACGCCGCTCGCGCGCGCCAGCTTGTGCAGGTGGCCCAGCAGGCCGAACCCCGTCACGTCGGTCGCGCACACCGCCCCGGCGGCCAGCGCGGCCCGGGATGCCGGCGCGTTCAGCGTCGTCATCGCCTCGATGGCCTGTGGGAACCGCTCGCCGGTGGCCTTGTGCCGCGAATTGAGCACGCCGATGCCGAGGGGCTTGGTCAGCGTCAGCGGTACGCCCGCGCGGCCCGCGTCGTTGCGCAGCAGCCGCGACGGATCGGCGACGCCGGTCACCGCGAGGCCGTACTTCGGCTCCGGGTCGTCGATGCTGTGCCCGCCCGCCAGGTGGCAGCCCGCCTCGGCGCAGACGTCGAGGCCGCCGCGCAGCACCTCGGCGGCCAGCTCGAACGGCAGCGTCTCGCGCGGCCAGCCCAGCAGGTTGACCGCCACCACCGGGGTGCCGCCCATGGCGTAGACATCGGACAGCGCGTTGGCCGCGGCGATCCGGCCCCAGTCGTAGGCGTCGTCGACGACCGGGGTGAAGAAGTCCGTGGTGGCGATCAGCGCGGTGTCGCCGGAGATCCGGACCGCGGCCGCGTCGTCGCCGGTGTCGAGGCCCACGAGCAGCTCACCCGGTGGCGCCACGGGCGCCGCGCCGGTCAGGCCGGCCACGGCCGCCTCCAGTTCGCCCGGCGGGATCTTGCACGCGCAGCCGCCGCCGTGCGCGTACTGCGTCAGTCGGTAACCCACCGGTTCATCGTGCCCGCCGGGCGCGAACTTGGCAGGATGGCTGCCATGGTGCAGGGAGGCGTATCCGGCCTGGTGACCGGCGCGGTCTTCAAAACCGTCGAACGGCAGGTTCTGCCGCTGGCGGGTTCGATTCCCGTCCGCCTCCGCCATGCCTGACCCGCGCCGCGCGATCCCGCGGACCGACGCGCTCCTGGCCGAGCCCCGGATCGCCAAGGCCGCCGGGACGCTCGGCCGGGACCTGGTGAAAGCGGTGGTCAACGCCGTCCAGCAGGCGGCGCGGGCGGGCGAGATCGCCCCGGACGCCGTCGCCGACGCCGTACTCGCGCGGCTGCCGGCGGGCGCGTCCTCGCTGCGGCCGGTGGTCAACGCGACCGGCGTCGTCGTGCACACCAACCTCGGCCGGGCCCCGCTTTCGGCCGCCGCGCTCGACGCCCTCGCCGCGGCCGGCGGCGCCACCGACGTCGAATTCGACCTCACGACCGGCGAGCGCGCCCGCCGGGGCCGCGGCGCACTCGCGGCGCTGCAGGCGGCCGTGCCGGACGCCGGCGGCGTGCACGTGGTCAACAACAACGCGGCCGCCCTGCTGCTCTGCGCGCTCGCCCTGGCCCCGGGCCGGGAGATCGTCGTCAGCCGGGGCGAGCTGGTCGAGATCGGCGACGGCTTCCGCATCCCGGACCTCCTCGAATCGGCCGGCGCGCGGCTGCGCGAGGTCGGGACCACGAACCGGACGACCGCCGGCGACTACGCCGCGGCGATCGGCCCGGACACCGGATTCGTGCTGAAGGTCCACCCGTCCAACTACCGCGTCACCGGGTTCACCGCGGAAGCGACGCTCGGCGAGCTGGCCGGGCTCGGCGTGCCGCTGATCGCCGACATCGGCTCCGGCCTGCTGGCCCCGCACCCGCTCCTGCCGGACGAACCCGACGCGGCGAGCGCGCTGCGGGCGGGCGCGACGATCGTCACGGCCAGCGGGGACAAACTGCTCGGCGGCCCGCAGGCAGGCCTGCTGCTCGGCGACGCCGACGTCGTCGAACGGCTTCGGCGCCACCCGGCCGCTCGGGCCCTGCGCGTCGACAAGCTCACCCTCGCCGCGCTCGAAGCGACGCTGCGCGGGCCGGAACCGCCGGTGCGCGCGGCGCTCGAAGCGTCCGTTGCGAGCCTGCGGGAACGGGCCGAAGCGCTGGTCAAGGCCCTCGGCGACGTCGATACCGAGGTGGTCGCGTCGGTGGCGGCGGTCGGCGGCGGGGGCGCACCGGGTGTCGAGCTGCCCAGCGTCGCGGTGAGCCTGCCCGCCCGGTACGCGGCCGCGCTGCGCACGGGCGAGCCGGCGGTGGCCGGCCGGGTCGTCAAGGACCGCTGCCTGCTCGACCTGCGGACCGTGCGCCCGGATGAGGACGCGAAGCTGCGGGAAGCCGTCCGCCGATGCGGGTGATCGTCACCGCCGGGCACGTCGACCACGGGAAGTCCACGCTCGTGCGGCGGCTGACCGGGATGGAACCGGACCGGTGGGCCGAGGAACGCCGCCGCGGCCTCACCATCGACCTCGGCTTCGCGTGGACGCGGATCGGCGAGGAGGACGTCGCGTTCGTGGACGTGCCGGGCCACGAGCGGTTCGTACCCAACATGCTCGCCGGCGCCGGGCCCGCTCCGGCGGTGCTGTTCGTCGTCGCCGCCGACGAGGGCTGGATGCCGCAGTCGGCCGAGCACCTCGCGGCGCTGGAGGCGTTCGGCGTCCGCCGCGGCCTGCTGGTCGTCACCAAGGCCGACCGCGCCGACCCGGCCGCGGCGACGGCCCTCGCGCTGCGGGAGATCGCCGCGACGTCGCTGGGGGCCGTCCCGAGCGTCGCCGTCAGCGGCACGACGGGCGCGGGCCTCGACCGTCTGCGCGCGGCGATCGGCGAGCTCACGGCCGGGCTCCCGGCCCCCGACCCGGACGCCGACGTCCGGCTGTGGATCGACCGCGCCTTCACGGTTTCGGGGGCCGGCACGGTCGTCACGGGCACCCTCTCCGCCGGCACGATCGCCACGGGCGACGAGCTGCTGCTGGGGTCGGCGCGGGTGAAGGTCCGTGCGCTGCAGGCCCTCGGCGAACCCCACGCCCGGGTGAGCGCGGTGGCCCGCGTCGCGGTGAACCTGCGCGGAACCGCCCGTGGTGACGTCCGCCGCGGCGACGTCCTGCTCACCCCGGGCCGCTGGCGCACCACGACGGAGTTCGACGTCCGGCTGCGCGGCGCGGTCGCGGCGGACCTGCACCGCGAGCTGGTGCTGCACCTGGGCACGGCGGCCGTGCCGGTCCGCGTCCGTCCACTCGGGACGGACACCGCCCGCCTCACCACGGCGACCGCGCTGCCGCTGCGCACCGGCGACCGCGGCCTGCTGCGCGACCCCGGCGAGCACCGGATCGCCGCCGGGTTCGACGTCCTCGACGTCGACCCGCCCGCGTTGTCCCGCCGGGGCGCGGCCCGGGCCCGCGGCCGCGAGCTGACCGAGCCCGACCTCGCGCGGGTTTATCTGCGCCGCAAGGGTTTCGTGCCCGCCGGGGACTTCGCGGCGATGGGTCTGCGCCCGACGGGGGAGCGGCTGGGCGAGTGGTGCGCGGACGAGGAGCGGCTGGCGGCGTCGCGCGCGCAGGCGGCCTCGGTGGTGGGCGCGTGGGACACCACGGCCGCGGGCGTGCCGGTGGAGGCGTTGCGGCAGCGGCTCGGGCTGCCCGCCCCGGAGCTGGTCGTGCCGGTGCTGCGGGGGACCGGGTTCGAGGTGGCGGGCGGGCTGGTCCGCCGCCCCGGCGCCGGGTTGGCCCCGGCCGTGGAGAAGGCCCTCGAAGTGGTGGCGAAGCGGCTCGCGGAGCACCCGTTCCGCGCCCCGGAGGCGGACGAGCTGCGGGAACTGGGCCTCGGCCGCCGAGAGCTGGCGGCAGCCGTCCGCCTGGGCCGGCTGACGGCGCTCGCCGAGGGGGTGGTGCTCGGCCCGGACGTGGCGGAGCGGGCGGTGGAGGGGTTGCGCCGGCTGCCCCAGCCGTTCACGGTGTCGGAGGCCCGCAAGGCCCTCGACAGCACGCGCCGGGTGATGATCCCGCTGCTGGAGAGGTTGGACGCGACCGGCCGGACCGAGCCGCTCGGCGACGGTACGCGCCGGACGAGGGATTAGCGCCGGTCCTCGACCAGTGACTGCGTCCCGATGACACCCAGCAGTGCCAGCCGGTCGGCGGCCTCCGTGCCCGGCTCGGCCGTGTACACCATCATGCGCAGGTCGCTGCCCGCCACGCTCAGGACGTCGCAGTCCAGGGTCAGCTCGCCGACGTCCGGGTGGTCGATCGTCTTGCGGGCGGCTTCGTGCCGGCCGATCGCGCCCGAGTCCCACAGGTCGGCGAACCGCGGGCTGTGCTGCCGGAGGTCGGCGATGAGCGTCCGGATGCCGGTGTCGTCGGGGTAGGTGCCGGCCGTGCGGCGCAGGTCGGCGACCAGGGCCGCCTGGAGCGCGTCCCGGGACTCCGGGGTGTCGCGCACCCGGGCGTTGGGGCTGAGGAAATTGCGCCGGACGCCGTTGAGGTCGTCGCCGTGCCATTCGCCCATCAGCGCCGTGTACAGCGGGTTGGCCAGGAGCTGGTTCCAGGCGGCGTCGAAGACGGCGACCGGGGTGCCGGCCAGCCGGTCCAGCATGCGGTGGACGCCCGGGGTGATGTGCCGGGGGACCGTGCCCGGGCCCGGCGGCACGAGCCCGGCCAGGCGGAACAGGTGCGTCCGCTCGTCCCGCGTGAGGCGCAGCGCCCGGGCCAGCGCCTCGACCACCTGCGCCGACGGGCTGGTGGCGCGGCCCTGCTCGAGCCGGACGACGTAGTCGGCGGAGATGCCCGCCAGCTGGGCCAGTTCCTCGCGGCGCAACCCGGCGGCGCGACGACGGCGGCCCGCGGGCAGGCCGGCGGCCTGGGGCGGGACGCGGTCGCGCCAGTGGCGCAGGGCCGTGCCGAGTCCGGTGTTCGCCATACCTCGATTGTGCAAGCCGGCCGGGCGGTTGTCCTGGTACTGCCGCTCCCAGGAAAACCCGGCCGCTTCCTGCGCCCTCGCCGCGGGCCGATCGTGGTGGCAGACCCCACGGAAAGGATCGCGACCATGAAGCAGCTCGCCCTCGTCACCGGCGCCACCTCCGGCATCGGCCGGGCCTTCGCCGACCGCCTCGCCGCCGACGGCTACGACCTGATCGTCACCGGCCGCCGCGAGGACCGCCTCGCCGAGCTCGCCGCCGCCCACCCGGACGCCGAGATCCGCACGGTGGCCGCCGACCTGTCCACCGACGACGGCGTCGCGGCCGTCGCCGCGCTCTGCGCCGCCGAGCCGCTGACCCTGCTGGTCAACAACGCCGGCGTCGCCCACTACATGCCGCTGGCCCAGCTGCCCGCCGGCAAGGCCGGCGAGCTCGTTCACGTCAAGGTCGCCGCGCCCACCATGCTGACCCGCGCGGCCGTCGCGGGCATGCAGGAACGCGGCGAGGGGAAGATCGTCAACGTGGCCGGGATGATCGCGTTCAGCGGCCCCGCCGACGCCTCCGTCATGCCCCGCCGGGCCGTCTACGCCGGTTCGCTGGCCTACCTGGTCGCCCTGTCCCAGACCCTGAACGCCGAGCTCGAGGGCACCGGCGTCCGGGTGCAGGTGCTGTGCCCGGGTGTCGTCGCGACCGAGTTCCACGAGCGGCAGGGCCTCGACCTCGGCGCGGTGCCCCGGATGTCCGCCGCCGACGTCGTCACCGCGTCCCTGCGCGGCTTCGAGCTCGGGGAGGTCGTCACCGCCCCGGGGGTCGAGGACGCCGGGCTGCTCGACGCCGTCTTCCGGGCCGACCTCGCCGCCTTCGGCGGGCAGCGCCCGGAGCTCGCCTCCCGCTACCGCTGAAGCCCGCCGAAGAACTCACCCAGCGCGGCCGCGAGGGCCTCGGGATTCTCCTCGGCGACGTGGTGGCCGGACTTGATCGCGTGCCCGCGCAGGTCGGTCGTCCACGGCCGCCAGACGGCCAGGACGTCACCGTAGAGGTCTTCCAGGTCGTCGTCGCTCGACCAGAGCACCAGGGTGGGGCAGGTGATCCGCCGGCCGGCGGCGCGGTCGGCGTCGTCGTGGGCGCGGTCGACGCCCAGGCCCGCGCGGTAGTCCTCGAGCATCGCGGTGACCGTGGCCGGGTCGTGGATCGCGCGGTGGAAGTCGGCGAAGTTCTCCGCACCGAGCCGCTCGGGCGAGTTGCGCGTGCCGACGTCGTACCAGGCGTCGGGATCGGTGGTGATCACCCGCTCGGGTTTTTCCGGCTGGGCGAAGAAGAACCAGTGGTACCACTCGCGCGCGAACCGCGCGTCGCAGCGGTCCAGGGCCTCGGCGATCGGGACGGCGTCGAGGATCGCCGCGCCGCGAATCACGTCCGGGTGGTCGAGCGCCAGGCGGGTGGCCACGTAGGCGCCGCGGTCGTGGCCCGCCACGAAGAACTCGTCGTGCCCGAGGTGCCGCATCAGCGCGACGCAGTCCGCCGCCATGACGCGTTTGCTGTACGGCGTGTGGTTTTCGTCGGTCGGCGGCTTGGCGGACTCGCCGTAGCCGCGGGTGTCCGGGCACACGACGGTGAACCGCTCGGCGAGCCGCGGGGCGACGCGGTGCCACGTCGTGTGCGTCCGCGGATGCCCGTGCACCAGCAGGATCGGCGGCCCGGAGCCGCCGTGGCGCACCCGCAGCGTCACGTCACCGACGTCGACGCGCTCCAGCGTGAAGCCTTCGAACATGCACAGTCCCCCCGGACACGAACCCGCTGCCGCACCCCGGCGTCCGGGGTGCGGCAGCGGGAAACGGGTCACTTCTTGTCCGTGACGCCCTTCACAGCGTCCTTGATCTTCTCGCCGGCCTGCTTGAGCGAGCCCTTGGCCTGGTCGGACTTGCCCTCGGCCTGCCACTGCTCGTTGCCGGTGGCGTCGCCGACGGCTTCCTTGGCCCGGCCCTTGAGCTCTTCGCCCTTGTTTTCCAGCTTGTCGTTCATCAGGGTGCACCTTCCGTCATGGCGACATTTCCGGATCGGCCAGTCGCCAAAAGGGCCTTGCCTGGGGGTTACCCACTGGTTCGCGGGCTACACATCGGCCGGCAGGTGCCCGCCCATCCGCTCGATCCGCTGGATCGCCGGCTCCGCGAGCACGCCGTGCACGACCACCGACACCGCGACGGCGAGCGCGCCGACCCGCCACAGCACGTCCTGCTGCGGCACGGGAAGCCGGTTGAGCGCGTAGGCCAGGTAGTAGAGCGTGCCGATGCCGCGGACGCCGAAGAACGCGATCGCCGCGGTGGCCGGCCGGCCCGGCGACGGCGCGCCGAGCAGGGACAGCCAGCCCACCAGCGGCCGGACCACGAGCACGGCGACGACGGCGAGCACCACTTCGAGGGGCTGCAGTCCGCGCAGCAGGCCGTCGCCGATGGCCAGGCCCAGTCCCAGCAGGGCGAGCGGGACGAACAGCCGTTCCAGCTGGTGGCCGAAGGCGTGCAGGACGCCGTGGTAGTCGTGCTCGCGTTCCTGCGTGCGGACCGCGACGGCCGCGACGAACACGGCGACGAACCCGTTGCCGTGCACCAGTTCCGAAAGGGCGTAGGGCACGAACGCCAGCGCCAGCAGGACCAGGCCGTCGGCGTACTCGGCCAGCCGCAGCCGGTCCGACGGCGCCCGGAAGATCGCCCAGCCGAGCAGCCGCCCGCTCAGCAGGCCGGCCACGACCCCGACGGCCAGGGGCAGCAGCAGGTCCACCAGCACCCAGGACAGCTCCAGACGCGGCTGCCCGCTCGCCAGGGCCAGGCCGAGGAGGACGAACGGCATGGTCAGGCCGTCGTTGAGCCCGGCCTCGGTCGTGAGCGTGAAGCGGATCTCGTTGTTGCGGGCCAGTTCCGGCTCGACGTCGGGGTGCGGGACGCCGATGTCGCCCGCCAGCACCGGATCGGTCGGCGCCAGCGCCGCGGCCAGCAGCAGGGCGATGCCGGGGGCCAGCGCCAGCCACCAGTGACCGAGCACGGCGATCGCGAGGATCGACACCGGCATGGTGATGGCGAGCAGCCGCCACGTCGAGCCCCAGCGCTTCAGGCCGAACGGACGGTCCACCGACAGGCCCGCTCCGGCGAGGGCGACGAGAATGCCCAGCTGGGCGAAGGATTCCACGCCGTGCAGATGGGCGGCGGGGTCGCTCCAGCCGTTGCCGTAGGGGGCGGGCAGCGGCAGCAGCCCGAGCACGACGCCGGCGCCGAGCATCACCAGCGGCACCGAGAACGGCCGGTCGGCGACCAGCTTCGGCACGATCGCCGCGGCGAGCGCCAGCAGGCCGGCCACTCCGAACAACACGGTCAACGACGACAAAGGCTCCTCCTGCTCACCGGTCCCCGCGCCACCGCGATCGGCCGGGCACCCGGCAGCCGGGTAGCGTGGCAGGAAGAGGCGCGCCGCGACCCGGATTCCCGGCGCGCGGGCGGCGAAACCGAGGAGGCCGCGGTGACGTACGGGGCAGGCCGGTTCTCCGGCAGGCAGCTCTGTGTGAGCGGCGCGGGGGACGTGCGGGCGGCAGGACCGAGGAGGCCGCGGTGACGGGCGAGGCAGGTCGGTTGTCCGGTCGGCGGCGTGATCCTCGGGTGGCCGGCCGGAGCGGGCCGGTCTGCATGGGCGGTGCGAGTGGCGCGCGGGCGGCGGGACCGAGGAGGCCGCGGTGACGGCGGTGAACGGGGCGGGCGGGCCCTGCCGGTTCTGCGGGAGGCGGCGGGATCCCCGGGTGCCCGGCCGGAGCGGGCCGATCTGCGTCGACTGCGTCCGCGCCGGCCTGCGGGTGGCGCGCGACGGTGCCGACCGGGAAAGCGGTGCCGGTGACGTGCTGGCCGCGGTGACGTCGCCGCTGGCCGCGGTGTGCGATTTCTGCGGGCGCCGGGAACGCCGGACCTTCCTCGGGCTCCGGCGGCCGCTGCTGCGGGTCGACTGCGCCGCGCGCGACGCGGTGATCTGCGTGGACTGCCTGGACCACGCCGGCGACGTACTGAACGTCGCCCTGCGCGGCTAGCGGCGTTTCCGGACCGGCGCCCGCGGGTAGCCGGGCGCCATGACGTCCACTCGGGAACACCGCACGCACCCGGAGACCGCTTCGGTGGCCGAAACCCTGCGTGTCGCGCTCGGAGTGGCCCTGCCCACGCTGGCCGGCGGGGTGATTAAACGCCGTCCCGCGGCCATGGCGGTGGCCGGGAAACTGCAGTACGACCGCCCGGCCGTGCGGCTGCTGCGCCGGCTGCACGACCGCCACTACGGGCACCCGCTGAAACTGCGCGTGCCCGGCCGGTCGGTCGGGCTGGCCCTGTCCGGGGCGGACGTGAAGCGGCTGCTGGCCGGCGCCCCGACGCCGTTCAGTCCGTCCACAGTGGAGAAACGCGCCGCGCTGGGGCACTTCCAGCCGCACGGCGTCCTCATTTCCGCTCCGGCCGACCGGCCCGCCCGTCGCCGGTTCACCGAAGCCGTCCTGGAACCCGGCCGTCCGCTGCACGAGCTCGCGGCACCCTTCGCCCGCGCCACCGCCGAGGAGGCGGCCGTCCTGCGGACGTCGGAAACGCTCGACTGGGACACCTTCAACGTCGCCTGGTGGCGGCTGGTGCGCCGGATCGTGCTCGGCTCGCAAGCCCGTGACGACACGACACTCACCGACCAGCTCGAACGGCTGCGGCTGGACGCGAACTGGGCGTACCTGCACCCGAAGCGCAAGCAGCTGCACGCACAGTTCCGCGCACGGCTCGTCGCCCACCTCGGCCGCGCCGAGCCCGGCAGCCTCGCCGCCGTGATCGCCGAGACCGGCGAAGACACCGCGCCCGACCAGGTGGCGCACTGGCTGTTCGCGTTCGACGCGGCCGGCATGGCGACCTACCGGACGCTGGCGCTGCTGGCGAGTCACCCGGCGGCCCTGGACCGGGCCCGCACGGACCTCGGCGGCGTCGACCTGGCCGAGCCGAACCAGCTGAGCTACCTGCGCGCGTGCGTGCTGGACGCGGTCCGGCTGTGGCCGACCACCCCGATGATCCTGCGCGAGACCACCGAAGAGACGACCTGGGGCCCGGCGGGGACGACGGTGCTGATCTTCACGCCGTTCTTCCACCGGGACCCGGACCTCCCGTACGCGGACCGGTTCGACCCGGACCTGTGGCTCGACGGCCGCGCGGCGGAGAACCCGGCGCTGGTCCCGTTCAGCGCGGGCCCGGCCGTCTGCCCGGGCCGGGACCTGGTCCAGTTCTGCGCGAGCACGATGCTGGCGAACCTGCTGCGCGACCACCGGTACGAGCAGGCGTCGGGGACGGTGCTGTCCCCGGACCGCCCGCTCCCGGCCACTCTCGACAACTTCCACCTGAAGCTCAGGCAGCTCGGCTGAGCCGCCTGCGCCGGACCCGGACGACCACGACCACCGCCGCGACGCCCGCCAGGATCAGCGCGATCGGCAGCGCCGTCGGCAGCCACGGCCAGGCGTCGCCTTCGAAGACGACGTCGTCGGCGGGTAGCTCCAGGACCTTCGCGGTCCACCGGGCGGTCGCCACGTCGGTGCGGCGGGACAGCGCGCTCACCGCGGTGTCGTACGGGAAGCCCGGCCGGTCGTGGACGTACTCGGGCGCCGGCCCGCCGGGTGCGGTGATCCCGCGGGTCGCGCCCGGCACGAGCAGCCGGTCGAGGTCCGCCGAGGCGAGGGCCGCCCGGGGCAGGAACACCAGCCCGTGCCGGGAGCGGATCGGGCCGCCGTCGAGACTCACGGCGAGGGTGCGCGAGGACAGCGACTGGCCTTCGGTGTCGAACACCGACGCGAGTTCGACCTCGCCGACGCCGTTCGCGAGCAGCACGCCGATCTCGTCGGGGGTCCAGCGGAACCCGGCGTTGACGATCGCGGCCGCGTCCGGTGTTCCCTCCGGGGGGTGCACCGGCACCGCGGTGCCGTAGCGGCGCCAGCCGATGGCCGCCGCGGCGTCGGCCGCCACCTGGCGCCCGGCCAGCCGCTCGACCCAGTGCAGGGTGCCGTCGATGCCGGAGAGGATCCCGGCCGTGGTCACGACGGTGCCGTCGTCGACGAACCGTTCGCCGCGGACCCACCGCACCGCCGGGTATTCGGCGGCCCAGGCGTCGACCTTGAGCCAGTGCGCGGTGGCCGGCCGCCCGTCGAGCAACCCGGCGGAGGCGAGCACCGCACCGCCGTTGCAGACGCTCAGCAGCTTCGAGCCGCGTGCGGCCTGCTCCCGCAGCCACGTCGTGACCGGTTCGGCGCTGGGCTCGCCGACGTCCGGGAACGCGGGCACGACGACGAGGTCCGGCGCCCGGGACCCGAGCCGGGTGGCGAGGCCGGCGAAGTCGAAGTCGGGCACCAGGTCGAGGCCGCCGGTCAGCGGCTTCGGCTCGCGGTGGGGTGCGACCGTGTAGACGTTGAACCGGCCGGTCGCGGCCAGGATCTCGTAGGGGGCCAGTGCGTCGGAGACGACGGCACCGCGGTCGCCGACGACGACCACCGCGGTCGGCTTGGCCGGGTCGTGGGGGCCCGGCGCCGCGGCGGGGACGGGCCGCGCCGGGCCGGCGGCGTAGAGCGCGTCGAACGCGCCGAGGGCGGCGACGGTCGCACCCGCGGCGGGGACCACCAGCACGGCGATCACCGCGGCGAGGAGGAAGGCGATGCGCTTCAGCATGGTCAGTGCCAGTACTCGGCGCGGCGCCACACCATGGCGGCCAGCATCAGCGGGAACATGATCACGTGCCCGGCGACCATCAGGGCCGTGCCGGAGATCGCGCCCAGCCAGTACGGCACGAGCAGCGCGACGAACGGCAGGTACATCACCGCGGCCATCTCGGCGATCCGCGGCCACGAGTGCCGGCGCAGCGCCATGGCCAGGACCATCGCGACGGTCATGTCCGTGGCCATGACGAGCGCGTCGACGTCCGGGCGTTCGAGCCAGGCGGACGGCCACAGCGGGGCGAGCGCCACCATGCCGACGAGCATGGCGACGACCATCTCGACGTAGTGGCCGGTGAACCGGGCGAGCTTGCGGGCGGTGGTCCGCGGGGTTTCGGTGGTGGTCATGAGTCCCTCCAGGTTGTTCCTGGAAGGAGGATCGCGGCCGGCGGCCGTGCTGCCAGGTGCCGGAAGTCATGACCGGGGGTCACGGTCTAGAGCAGGCCGAGGTCCCGCGCGCGCAGGGCGGCCTGGGTGCGGTCGCGGGCACCGAGCTTGCCCAGCACGTTGGTGACGTGGTTCTTCACCGTGCCTTCGGCGAGGAACAGCGTCGTGGCGATCTCGCGGTTGCTGCGGCCGTCGGCGAGCAGCCGCAGGACGTCGAGCTCGCGCGAGGACAACGGCACCACCAGCGGCTGCGGCCGGGGCTCCGGCGCGTCCGGCAGCTGCGCGAACCGCGCGACCACCTTCGCGGCC
The DNA here is from genome assembly GCF_031625235.1 of Amycolatopsis sp. 505. NCBI lineage: Bacteria > Bacillati > Actinomycetota > Actinomycetes > Pseudonocardiales > Pseudonocardiaceae > Amycolatopsis > Amycolatopsis sp. 505. Next base: position 541,946 of record NZ_JACKQP010000007.1, on the reverse strand, counting down.
ACCGACGGCTGCAGCACGGACTCCCCGCGCGCCGCGGCCAGCACCGCCTCGACCAGCCGCGCCGACGAGACGTCCTTCAGCAGGTATCCGACGGCACCCGCGCGCAACGCCGCGAAGACGTCTTCGTCGTCGTCGAAGGTGGTCAGCGCGATGACCCGGGTGCCGGGCTGCTCCAGCCGCAGCCGCCGGGTCGCGGCCACGCCGTCGAGGACCGGCATGCGCAGGTCCATCAGGACGACGTCCGGGGTCAGCGCGGCCGCCGAGCGCAGGGCCTCGTCGCCGTTGCCGGCTTCGCCGACGACGTCGATGCCGTCGTGCGTGGCGAGCAGGGTGGCCAGGGCCTCGCGGAACAGGGCCTGGTCGTCGACGAGCAGGACGCGGACCGGCGTCATCCGGGGATCTCCATGGTCAGGGCGCTGCCGCGGCCGGGGGTCGAGGTGAAGGCGAGCTCGCCGCCGAGGTGGGCGGCCCGCTCCCGGAGCCCGACCAGGCCGAAGCCGGTCGGCGGGCCGCCGTCGCTGCCGCGGCCGTCGTCGCGGACCTCGACCCGGACCGCCGCCTCGGCGTAGTCGAGCACGACGTCCGCCGTGGCGGCGCCGGCGTGCTTGCGCACGTTCGTCAGGCCTTCCTGCGCGGCCCGGAAGAGGGCTTCGCGCTGCTCGTCCGGCAGCGGGCGTTCGGTGCCGGTCACCGTCAGCCGGGCCGTGACCCCGGTCGCCGACGTCTCTTCCGCGAGGGCCTTCAGCGCCTCCGGCAGTGCCGGGACCGGCCGCGGCTCCCGCAGCGTCCGCACCGAGCGGCGCACCTCGGCCAGCGCGGTTTCCGCCTGCTCCTGCGCCTTCGCGAGGACGTCGTCGGCCTTGCCGGGATCGGTCGGCAACACCGCCCGCGCGGCCTTCACCTGCATCTGGACGACGGTGAGCGAATGCCCGAGCCCGTCGTGGATGTCGCGGGCGACCCGGTTGCGCTCCTGCGCCGTCGCGAGCCGTTCCGCCTGGGCCGCGTAGTCGCGGAGTTTCGCGTGCGCTTCGGCGAGTTCGGCGCGCGACCGCTGCTCCCGCAGCAGCAGCTCGGTGATGATCGCCGCGAACAGCACCGAGATGAGCGTGCCGATCCCTTCCCGCAGGCCTTCGCCCAGCGACATCCCCAGGTGGACGAGCGGGACCACGGCGATGACGAGCGCGATCGCCGGCCGCGGCAGGCGCAGCAGCACGCACTGGCTGACCAGGACGACGAGGAACAGCGTCGTCCCGACGCCGGCGTCGATCGTGAAGAGCACGAAGGCCAGCGGCAGCTGCACGGCGACGTAGGCCGCGCCCCACGCGAGCCCCTTCCCGTCGCGCACCCAGCCGAAGGCCGCCGTCGCCAGCGCGGCGAAGACCACGCCGAGCACCAGGGCGAGCCAGGGTTCCCCGGAGCCGAGGACCCCGAGCACGATCGAGAGGAGGGCGCCGCAGGTCAGCACCCCGAGGGCCCGGTTCATGCGGTCACTGTGGAGGCTGCGGCGGCCCGCGGTCAACCACGAACGCGTTCACACGGCCGTTCGACACCCCGGCGCTTACGCTGGACTCGACGGCCAAGCCGATTCGGGGGTTTGACATCGATGTCAGTGCTCTGGGGCGTCTCGTTCGACGCCACTCCGCTGTCCGGGGTCGTGGTCGAGTTCCTCAAGACGGCGCACCGCTTCGCCGGTCGGGGCCACCGCGTCCACCTCGACCTCGGGTACGACATCAAGGCCGACAAGGACGCCTTCTTCCGGCCCTACCGCGACGAGGCCCAGCTGCTGCCGGAGTGGGTCACGCTCGACCGCGTCGAGGGTGTCGAGCGGATCCGCGGCTACGACCGCGCGTTCGTCGAGCGGGTCCTGCGCGAAGTCGTGCAGGGCGGTGACACCGCGCTGCGGCCCGAGATCGACCGGATCGCCGGGGAACTGGCGGACCGGATGGTGGCCACCTGGGAACGGCTGGGCGTGACCGTGGTCCTGGTGGAAAACGGGACCCTGCCGGAAAACCTCGCCTACACCGAGGCGCTGTACGCCGCGATCGGCCGCTACGGCGCGCGGCACCGGCTCGGCCGGTTCGTGTTCTGGCGCGACCACGACCTGATGTGGCAGAGCGAGCCGGGGATCGCCAAGTACGGCACGTTCCCGTACCCCGGCGTGCCCGCGCCGCGGAACTCCCCGCACATCCACTACTTCGCCCTGCACGAAGAGGCGCTGGCGCGGACCCTGGAGTGGGTGCCGGGCCTGGCCAACATCGACGTCCTGCCGAACTCCTTCGCCATCGCGCCCGCGCGGATCGACGAGCGCAACGCGGCTTTCCGGCGCGACCACGGCATTCCCGACGGCGTCCCGCTGCTGGCCCGGATCACCCGGATCATCCCGCAGAAGCGCATCGACCGGGACCTCCACCTGCTCGCGCTGCTGCCGGACGCGTGGCTGTTCGTCGCCGGCGACACCCGCGAGACGCCGACCGAGCACGCCCGGCTCGTCGACCTCGCGACGCGCCTGGGCGTGCGCGAGCGGGTCGTGTTCGGCGGCTGGCTGACGCCGTACGACACCGCGGTCCCCGGCCGGTACTCCGTGCGCGACCTCCTCGCGCACGCGACGGTCGTGTCGTTCCTGACCTCCTACGACTACGAGAGCTACGGCAACCCGGTGAGCGAGGCGATCGCCTCCGGGACGCCGTACATCACCAGCGGCTACGAGCTCTACGACGTCGTCTACGCCGGCTTCCGGGCCCCGGTGCTGGACATCCGGAGCCGCGACCTGCCGGACGCGGCGTTCGCGCGCGAAGTCGCCGAGCTGATCACCGACGAAGGGAAACGGGCGGAAGTGGTGCGGGTGAACTCGGAACTCGGGCAGGCGCGGTTCGGGGCGCGGGTCGTCGACGAGCTGGTCGACCGGCTGTACCCACCGCCGATGGGCGCGGCGACGCGGCTGAGCGTCGTGCTGCCGGTGTACAACGAAGCCGCGAACCTCCCGGAGGTGCTGCGGACCCTGCACGACCAGCGCGACGGCGACGCGCCCCTGGACAAGAGCCGGTACGAGGTCGTGCTGGTCGACAACAACTCCACCGACGACACGGTCGCCATCGCGCACGCCTTCGCGGCCGCGCACCCCGACCTGGCCCTGTACGTCATCCACGAGCCGGAGCAGGGCGTTTCGTGCGCGCGGCGGGCCGGGATGGACTTCGCCGCGGCCCGCAGCCGCAACCGGCCCGACAGCGACCCGGGGGAGCGGTTCTACCTCGTCTCCGCCGACGCCGACTGCCGCGTCGACGCGCACTGGCTGAGCGAACTCCTCGACGCGATGGAGACGACCAAGGCCGCGATCGGCGTCTGCGACTACTACTACAACGCCGAGCACTTCACCGGCCGGCCACGGCTGTGGGACGCGATCCAGCGGACCCTGCGCTGCCGGGCCGTCACCTTCGCGCTCTTCGGCGGCTTCCCCGACGGCAAGGGCTTCGCCGTCGAGCGCGACGCCTACGAGCGCGCCGGCGGCATCGAGATCTTCTACCAGCTGCAGGACGGCAAGTTCGTCAACCACCTCTCCGACGACTGGGACTTCGGGATCAAGGTCGCCAACGGCGGCGACCCGATCACCTACGCGCCGCGCTCGCGCGTCGAGATCAACCCGCGGCGCGTGGACCACGCCATCGACGAGGTCATCGCCGGCCGCGCCTACGGCTCCGACGGCATCATCGTCATGCGCGACATCCGGCCGTCGGCGCCCTCGGAACCCACCGACCTCACCGAAGCCGAGGCCGAGCAGGCGTGGGCGTTCTCGATCAAGGACTTCACGCCGAAGAACACCATCCTGCCGGTGCTGCTCACCCCCGCGCTGCTCGAGGACGCCGCCGTCATCGCGTTCTTCGGGCCCGAGCTCGCCGCGCGGCTGGCGCGGCGGATCAGCGAGATCCGGCACGAGATGCGCGTCGTCGACTTCACCCCGATCCACGCCTACAAGACGCCGTCCTACCGGCTGTACTTCGAGTTCGCCGACGAGCTGTTCGCGTGCCTGCGGCGGCACGTCGGCGAGGACATCGGGTACCCGCCGCCACTGCCGCCCTGCCTGGCGGAGATCCCGGCCGCGCGGTTCGCCGAGTTCGTCCGCTACTACTGCGAAGACCGGGAGTCCGGCGAGGCCCACAACTACTTCGGCAACGGAGGGGTGTTCTGATGACCCTGGGCTATGAGGAAGCCGTCGGCTCGCTGCACGCGCTCGACCCCGCGTGGCCGCGGCCCGCCGTGCTCGACGTGCTCGAAGCGCCGGAGAACCGGCACCTCCTGGACTTCGTGCAGGAGGACCCGTTCGGGGCGCACGTGTTCCCCGGCAACGTGCCCGGCACGCCGGCGGAGTTCCTGGCCGACCTCGACGCGCAGCTCGCTTCGTCCGGGCCGATCCACCTGTGGTCCTACATCCCGACGTGCGCCTACCGCTGCCGGTTCTGCCAGTACCCGGTCGTGCTGGTCAAGGGGAAGATGGAGAAGGCGGCGGACTGGGTCGACCTCAACATCGCCGAGGCGAAGCTGTGGCTCGAGGCCGTGCCCCACCTGCGTGGCGCCGAGGTGGGCGAGTTCAACGTCTTCGGCGGCACGCCGTCGCTGCTGCCGGAACCCGAGATCCGGCGCCTGCTGGAGTTCTACCGGTCGAACTTCGGGTTCACGCCGGAGACGACGATCCGGTTCGAGGGCGACCCGAGCACGTTCACCCCGGCCAAGCTGGAACTGCTGCGGGACCTGGGCTGCACCAAGCTGTCCAGCGGCGTCCAGTCGTTCGACGACCACGTGCTCGAGCTGTGCGGGCGGGAGCACTCCGCGGAGATGTGCGTCGACTTCGTCCGCAACGCCCGGTCGCTGGGCTTCGAGTGGGTCAGCATCGACCTGATGTACGGCCTGCTCGACCAGACCCTCGACAGCGTCCGCCGCGACCTCGACACCGTGCTGGAGAACGAGGTCACCGCGGTGGTCTGCACGAAGCTGCACCTGGCGTCCTACAGCGACACGCGCACCGGCGTCACCGGCGAGAAGCCGGCGGCGTGGCAGCTGCCGTCCTACCGGGACAAGCTGGTGCGCGACGGCCACCGCTGGCCGCCGCTCGGCGAGCAGTACCAGATGCGGGAGCTGCTCACCGAGGGCCTGCGCGCGGCCGGGTACACCGAGCACCCGACGATGTACTTCGCGCGCGACGGCCTCGGACCCGAGAAGTGGAAGTCCATCATGGTCGACCAGGACAAGCAGGAACCCGAGGTCGCGATCGGCCTCGGCGGCAGTTCGAGCTGCCGCGCGTCGGAGGCGATCACCGACGTGAACTCCCGCCGCTACACCGAAACCGTGCTCTCCGGCCGGATCCCGCTGGGGTCGGCGACCCGGTTCACGCCCGAGGCGCAGGAGGCGCGGGCCGTCAAGATGGCGCTGACGACGTTGCAGCCGGTGCGGGATTCCCTGCACCGCCAACGCTTTCCGGGCCGCTCGCTGTTCGCGGAGCCGTGGCTGGGCAAGTTCCGGTCGCTGGCTTCGCGGGGCCTGGTCCGGTTGGGCCCGGACGCCGTCGAGCTGACCCCGGCCGGGGAGGTGCTCGTCGAGGCGATCATCACCACCGAACTCTGAAGATCACTGCATCGGGTGACAGACGCCTCGCGGGAAGCGCGCGCGGCAGGCAGCATGGGCTCCGGACCTGTTCCCGACGTGATCGGAGCCCGGATGAACCGAACCGTGGCGGGACAGCGGCTGTCGGGTGCGGCCGCGCTGGCGGTGCTCGCGGCCGTGGTGGTCGCGACGCCGGCGCGAGCCGACTACTCCTCGGCGGACACGAACTACGCGGGCACCCAGATCGCGCGGCACGAGGGCGTCCACGGGACACCTCGCGCCGAGGCGGTCGGGCAGACGCTGGGGCACGACGTCAGCGGGCACCAGGGCCCGGTCGACTGGGCCGCCGCGGCGGGTGCCGGGGCGAAGTTCACCTACGTCAAGGCGACCGAGGGCACCGGGTTCGTCAACCCGCAGTTCGCGCAGCAGTACGACGGCGCGCACGCGGCGGGCATCATCCGCGGCGCGTACCACTTCGCCCGCCCGGACGTCTCGGGCGGCGCCGAGCAGGCGGCGTACTTCATCGCCCACGGCGGCGGCTGGCGCCCGGACGGCACGACACTGCCCGGCGCGCTGGACATCGAGTACAACCCGTACGGCGACGTCTGCTATGGCAAGAACCCGGCCGACCTGACGGCGTGGATCACCGACTTCACCCGCACCTACCTGGCGCAGGCCAAGCGCAGCGCGCTGATCTACACCAGCACGGCGTGGTGGAAGCGCTGCACCGGCAACACGAACCGCTTCGGCAACACCGACCCGCTGTGGCTGGCCCGGTACGGCCCCGAGGTCGGCGAACTGCCGGCCGGGTGGGCGAAGCAGAGCATCTGGCAGTTCGCCCGGGGCGGCGGCCTGCCGGGGGACCAGAACTACTACAACGGCCCGATCGGCCGGGTCCAGGCGCTGGCGAAGGGTTAGCGCCACCACCCGCGCAGGTCCGGCCACGGCGGCCGGTGCACCATGGCGACCCCGGCGAGGGTGGCCGCGACCAGCCCGACACCGATGCCCAGCAGGGCGACGCGCGTGGCGTCCACCGCCGGCTCCCACTTGGCCTGGCCGTCGCGGACCGCGAACACGCCGACCGGCCGGTGGACCGGGATCACCGTGGTCCCGTCCGGGGTTTCGTGCGGATCGCCGAAGATGCGGGGTTCGGTCATGTCCGCCATCGAACCGGAGACCGCCGCCGCTGACAAGATCGGACAAAACCTTGTCGCCTCCGTGACCGGCTGCTTACCATCGGCGGGCAGCTCGTCGACGTTCGTCCTTTGTGGACTCGGGAGGCGCCGTGCGCAGATTCGCCCTTCTCGCCGTGGTTTCCGCGGCTGTCTTCGCGTTCGCCCCGGGGGCCGCCGGAGCCGGGCGGGCGTGGTTCACGTCGTGGGCGCAGTCGCAGGACGGCCGGGCCGACGCGGCCGTCACCGGCCAGACGCTGCGGATGATCACCCACCTCAGCCAGGGCGGCGACGCCGTGCGCGTCCGGTTCCAGAACACCTTCGGCACCGGGCCGCTGACCATCGGGCACGCCACGGCCGGGCCGAGCGCGGGCGGCGCCGCCGTCACCTTCGCGCGCGACCTGACCTTCGCCGGCCGTCCCGCGGTCACGATTCCCGCCGGTGGCGAGGTGTGGAGCGACGAAACGAAGCTGGTGACGCGCCCGGATTCCGACCTCGCGGTGAGCATGTCGGTCGAGGGCACGGCCGTGCCCGGCCGCCACGGCGCGGCCTTGCGCGACAACTACCTGACGCCGCCGGGCTCGGGCGACCACACCGGCGACGTCCCGGCCGGCGCGTTCACGGCCACGGTCGGGTCGACGTACGTGGTCAGCGCCGTCGACGTGCACAATGCCGCGCTGGCGGGCGTCGTCGTGCCGTTCGGCAGCTCGACAGCTACCGCGCGGTGTTCGCGCGGCTGCGGGCCGCCGGGATCGCGGTGTACGTCACGCCCAGCACGCCGCGGCCGGGGTACGGCGACCAGGCGAACCTGGCCCGGCACGAGATCGCGCTGTTCGTGCAGCGCTGGAACACCTGCGGCGGCACGTGTTCGGGGGTCGTGGACTTCGACACCGTGCTGGCGGACCCGCTGAAGCCGAACAGCATCCTCCCGGCGTACGACAACGGCGACGGCATCCACGCGAACGCCGCCGGCCAGCAGGCGCTCGCGGACTTCGTCTCGGTGCCGATGCTCACCCGTTCCGGGCCGGTTGGTCACACGATGGGGTGACCGAGCGAGTCGGAGCGGCGCGGCTGTGCGTGCCGGTCAGCAGAGTACGTCCGGTGATGAACGAGTCGATGGACGACGCCGGGTGCTGCCTGCTGTCGGTGGCCTGGAACGTCGCCCCGCTGGCCGAAGGAGGCTCGGGCTCCCGCCGCGGCGACCTGCGGCGCACGGTGGTGGCGGTGTGCCGGACGGCGGGTCACGGCGCCCGCGACTGGGCCGCCCGGCACGGGGCCGGTACGGAGGCGGAGTACCGGCCGTTCCTGCAGCTCGCCGACGTCGCCTACGAGATCGCGACGCTGTTGCTGCTGGTGGAGGACTTCCTGGTCCCGGACCTGGAGCGCGAACACCGCCGCTGGGCGGAGATCGAGGAACTGACCGGCCGGCTGACGGAGCTGGCCGAGTGGACGGCGGCGTTCCTCTTGTCAGGCGCTCCCTTACGGCTGTAAGGTCGCGCCTGACAAAGGAGGTCGTCGATGGTGATCGCGCGTTGTTCCTTCTGTGCCAAGCCGAACACGGAGGTCGAAGTCCTGGTCGGTGGCCCGGGCGTGTTCATCTGCGACGGCTGCGTCGGCCTGTGCGTGTCGGTGATCGAGGGCAAGCCGGCGGACGCACCGATGATCGCGCCGTGGGAGCACGACCTGCCGCTGGAGCAGGTGCTGTCCAACCTGGCCCCGGTGTCGGCGGCGAGCACCCAGGTCCAGCAGAACCTGGCGGCCTGGGTGGGCAAGGCCCGCGACCTGGGCGGCACGTGGTCCCAGATCGGCGAGGCCCTGGGGATGACCCGCCAGTCGGCGTGGGAGCGGTTCGCCTAGGAGCCGGCGGCGGCGCGTGTCGAGAACGCGCGGCCGGCTCCGACTGAGGGGCAGCGGCGGCCGGGAGAGGCTGCCCCCAACCACGGAGCGTGAACATGACGAAGGTGACCGCCCAGATGTCGGTTTCCCTCGACGGCTTCTACACCGGGCCGCGGGACACCCGGCCTGACCAGGACATGAGCGGCTGGCTGCGGGGCCCCGAAGCGCCCGGGTTCTTCCGGGTGACCCGCTGGGCCGTCGACGCCATGGCCTGGCGCGAGCGGCAGGGCTTCGCCGGCGGCGAGCAATCGGTCGACTCGGAGATCGTCGCCGAGACTTTCGCCGCGGCCGGGGCGTACGTCATGGGCCGGCGGATGTTCGACGCCGGCGAGGTCCCGTGGGGCGACGAACCGCCGTTCCGCGCCCCGGTGTTCGTCGTCACCCACCGGCCCCGGGCGGTGCTCGAACGCCAGGGCGGCACGTCCTTCACGTTCGTCACCGAAGGCGTCGAGCGAGCCGTCGAGCTGGCCCGGGCCGCCGCCGGGGACAAGGACGTGGCGGTGGCCGGCGGCGGTGAGCTCCTGCGCCAGGTGCTGGCCGCCGGGCTGCTCGACGAGCTCGAGCTGCACATCGCGCCGGTGCTGCTGGGGGAGGGCCAGCGCCTGTTCGGCCCCGAGCTCGGCCTCGGCGCGGACGACGGCATCGAGCTGGTCCCGGCCCGGGTCGTCGACACGCCCGGGGTGACCCACCTCCGCTATACCGTCACCGGACGGTCGAAGCTGATGCTGGACGACCGCGGCGCCAGTGGTGACCTGGTCGGATCCGCCGAGACGGGCCAGTGAGAGGAGCGAACGGTGAAGTACATGCTGCTGATCTACGGCAACGAGGAAGCCTTCAACTCGGTGGGTGCGGAAACCCTCGCCGAGGTCATCCGCGAGACCGACGCCCTCAACCGGGAGCTGTTCGAGTCGGGCGAGCTGGTCGGGGCCTACGGCGTCGCCGACGAGGTGAACACCAAGATGGTCCGGGTCACCGACGGGACACCGGTGGTGACCGACGGCCCCTACGCCGAAGCGAAGGAGTTCCTGGGCAGCTTCATGATCGTCGACTGCGACAGCATGGACCGGGCGCTGGAGATCGCGGCGCGGGCCCCGTCCGCGCGCTACTGGGGTGTCGAGGTCCGGCCGCTGATGCACGAGGCCGAAGTCGCGCCGTGACCGGCTGGCAGGCCGTCCGGCCGCTGGTTCCGGAGGTGCTCGGCGTGCTGGTGCGCCGCTACGGGCAGTTCGACGCGTGCGAGGACGCCGTCCAGGAAGCGCTGGTGGCGGCCGCGGCCCAGTGGCCGGTGGAGGGGTGGCCGGAGAACCCGCGGGCGTGGCTGGTGACGGTGGCTTCGCGCCGCCTCGCCGATCAGGTGCGCAGCGACGCCGCGCGCCGCCGGCGGGAGGAGGCGGACGCCCTCCGCACTCCGCCCGCCGGTGGCGAGGTCGAAGCCGGCGACGACACGCTCACGCTGCTGTTCCTGTGCTGCCACCCGGCGCTGACGCCGTCGTCGCAGATCGCGTTGACGCTGCGGGCGGTCGGCGGCTTGTCGACGGCGGAGATCGCCCGGGCGTTCCTCGTGCCCGAGGCGACCATGGCCCAGCGCATCAGCCGGGCCAAGCACCGCCTCAAGGGGGCCGGCTTCGCGCTGCCGCCTCCGGCCGAGCAGGCGGCGCGCCTCGGCGCCGTGTTGCACGTGGTCTACCTCGTGTTCAACGAGGGCTACACGGCGACGTCGGGGACGCGCCTGGTGCGGGCGGAGCTGGCGGCCGAGGCGATCCGGCTGGCCCGCGAGCTGCACCGGCTGGTCCCCGGCGACGGCGAGGTGGCCGGGCTGCTGGCGTTGCTGTTGCTGACCGACGCCCGCCGCCCGGCCCGCACGGCCCCGGACGGATCCCTCGTACCGCTCGGCGAGCAGGACCGGACGCGGTGGAACGCCGAAGCGATCGCCGAGGGCGTGGCGCTGGTGACCGGCGCCCTGGCGAGCGGCCCGGTCGGCCCATACCAGCTGCAGGCGGCGATCGCCGCGCTCCATGACGAGGCCTCGACGGCGGAAGCCACGGACTGGCCCCAGATTTTGGCGTTGTACACGCTCCTGGAGCGAGTGGCGCCCAACCCGGCGGTGACGCTCAACCGCGCGGTGGCGGTGGCCGAGGTCCACGGCCCGGCGGCGGGCTTGGCCCTGCTCGAGGGGCTTTCGGCCGACGACCGCCTCTCGGCATCGCACCACCTGGTGTCGGTGAGGGCTCATTTGCAGGAGCTGGCGGGCGACCACGCCGCGGCCCGCGCGGGCTACCGCGAGGCGGCCCGCCGCACGACGAGCGAACCCGAGCGGCGCCACCTCCTGACCCGCGCCGCCCGGCTCGGGTGACGGGCCGCGGCCGGCTTGCCAGGATTTGGTGACCCGCGGGTCGCCGGTGGCCAAGCCGACGCGGTGCCGTTTCGCGGCCCGGACCAGGCAACGCGGCGGGAGCGAAACCGCGCTGGCGCGCCGTGGCCTGCGCTGGCTACCGCGAGGCGGCCCGGCGCACCACTAGCGAACCCGAGCGGCGCCACCTCCCGACCCGAGCCGCTCAGCTCGGGTGACTCACCTCCCGAGCACCGCCCGCAGCGCAGGCTGAAGCCGGTCGCCGTGGGCGTGGACCATCGCGTCGCACAGCGAGAAGATCTGTTCCACCGGCAGCGCCGCCGCCGTGGCCGGGTCGACCATCGCCGCGTGGCGGATGTGGTGGGGGTTGTCCTCGACCGCCGCTCGCACCACCAGTTCGTTCACACTCAGGTACGTCCGGTTCAGCGCGGCCAGCTGCGGGGGCAGCTCGCCGATGCGGGTCGGGCGGAGGCCCGTGCCGTCGACCAGGCACGGGACCTCGACCACGCCGCCCGATGGCAGGTTTTCGATCAAGCCCCGGTTGACCACGTTGCCGTAGACCGTCCTCGGCGTTCCCGTCAGGACACTGTGGATGATCTGCGGTGCGTACTCGCCCGTGCCTTCCACCGGCAGCGGCTCGTCGGCCGCGATCGCCCGGCGGGTTCGCTCGTACTCGGCCTCGTTCTCCGCGACGATGTCCAGGTACGCGCCGATCGGCAACCGCAAGCGGGAGATCTCGCTGTCGTGCTTGAGGTACCAGGGCACGTACTCGGCCGAGTGCTCGCTCGTCTCCGTCGGGTAGTAGCCCAGCCGCCGCAGCATGTCGAACCGGACGCGCCGCCGCAGCTGCTCGTCGGACTCGGCCAGCTCGCGCAGCCGCGGGTAGAGGGAAGCGCCCGCGTGCTCGAACCGCAGCACCCACGCCTGGTGGTTGACGCCGGCCGCGACGTAGGTGACCTCCTCGAACGGCACCCCGACCAGCCTGGCGAGCCCGTGCACCGTCCAGTACACCGAGTGGCACAGCCCGACGACCCGCGTCAGCCCGGTGGCCTCGCTCAGGTACTGGACGTTCATCGCCATCGGGTTCGTGTAGTTCAGCAGCCACGCCTCCGGGCAGACGTCGGCGATGTCCGCCCCGAGCGCCCGAAGGAACGGGAACGTCCGCAGCGCGCGGAAGATCCCGCCGATGCCCAGGGTGTCGCCGATGGTCTGGTGCAGACCGAACTCCTCCGGCACCTCGAAGTCGGTGCGCGTCGCCGCGCCCATCCCGATCTGGACCATGTTCACCACGAAGTCCGCGCCCGAAAGGGCTTCCCGGCGGTCGGCGTGCGCGGTGAGCACCGGCTTGACACCCCGCACGGCGGCGATCCGCTGGGCCGCGGCCAGCGCGGTCGCCAGCCGGTCCGGGTCGATGTCGTGCAGGGCGACGTGCACGCCGTCCAGCTCCGGGTAGGTGAACAAGTCGGCGAGCAGGCCCTGGGTGAACACGACGCTGCCCGCGCCGACGAAGGTGATCTTGGGGGTCATCGGATTCCGATCAGGTTGGGAGGGAGGTCAGCCCTTGAGCCCGCTGGAGGTGACGGACTGGATGAACGTCTTCTGCGCGCCGAGGAAGGCCAGCAGCACCGGCAGCACGGTGATGACGTTGCCCGCCATCACCGCGGCCCAGTTCGTGTGGTGCTGGCCCTGGAACGTGGTGAGCCCCAGCTGCAGCGTGTACGTCGTGTCGTGGTTGACCGCGATCAGCGGCCAGGTCAGGTCGTTCCAGGTGCTCAAGAACGTCAGCACGGCCACCGTGCTCAACGCGGGCCGGGACAGCGGAACGACGATGGTGAACAGCACGCGCAACCGCGAGCAGCCGTCGATCCACGCCGCCTCTTCGAGCTCGCGGGGCAGCGACAGGAAGAACTGGCGCAGCAGGAACACCGCGAACGGCGTCACCAGCGACGGCACGATGAGCGCGCCGAGGGTGTCGATCAGGCCGAGCTTCTTCATCACCAGGAACGTCGGGATCATGGTGAGCTGGAACGGGATCGCCATCGTCGCGACCATCAGCGCGAGCAACGCCCGCGACCCGGTGAACCGCATCCGCGCGAACGCGTACCCGCCGAGCGTGCCGAACAGCAGGTTCGACACCACGGTGACCGCCGAGACGATCAGCGAGTTCGTGAACCAGCGCACGAACAACGCGTTGTCGAGGACGTAGCGGTACCCCGAGAAGTCCACATGGGACGGCCACAGCGCGGGCGGGAACCGGTTGATCTCGGCGTTGCTCATCACCGAGCTGAGCAGCAGCCACCCCAGCGGCGCCGCGAACACCAGGGCCAGCGGCACGAGCAGCAGGTGCCAGGGGCTGAACGGCAGCCGGGGCCGGCGCAGCACGGGCAGCGCGGCGCGGGTCGCGGGTGCGTCGAGCCGGGCGGGCTGTGTGGTCATCGCAGGGCCTTCCCCGGCCGGCGCAGCACCCGCAGGACGGCCACGACGACCAGCAGCGCCAGCGCGAGCACGTAGGCCGACGCCGCGCCGTAGCCGGCGGTGAAGTTCTTGAACGCCTGCTCCCAGACGAAGTAGACGATGACCGTGGTCGAGCCGAGCGGGCCGCCCTTGGTCGTCACGTACACCAGGTCGAACACCTGCAGCGACGTGATCAGCTGCCACAGCACGAGGAACGCCGTCACCGGGGTGACCGCGGGCAGCGTCACGTGCCGCAGCACCCGCCATGTCCCGGCGCCGTCCAGCCGAGCGGCCTCGACCAGCGACGGCGGGACGTCCTGCAGCGCGGCGAGGTACACCACGACGCAGAAGCCGGTGCCGCTCCACAGGGTGATGCCGACCAGCACCAGCAGCGCCTGCGCCGGGTCGGTCAGGAAACCCTGCGGCGACACGCCGAGGTGGTGCAGCAGCGAGTTGGCCGCGCCGAACTGCGGGTCGAGGATGAAGGAGAACAGCACGCCCTGGGCCGTCGCCGACAGCACGAAGGGCACGAACACGAGCGTCCGGTACACGCCGACCAGGCGGATGCGCCGGTTGAGCGCCTGGGCCAGCAGGAACCCGAACAGGATGCTGAGCGGGACGTAGAACACCGTGTACAGCACGGTGTTCCCCACGGCCTGGGCGAAGTGCGGGTCCTGGGCGAGCGCGGCGTAGTTGTCCAGGCCCACCCAGCGGCTCGGGGTCACCAGGTCGTCGGCCTGGAAGGACATTACGAGCGACCAGGCCACCGGCACCACGCCGAGGCCGAGGATGATGAGCACGGCGGGGGAGATGTAGGCCCACGCGGCCGCGGTTTCGCGACGCCGTCCGCGTGACGGTGGGTTCACGGTGATGGGCCTCGGCAGTCCGGGCATGGCGGCTCCCTATCGCGGAATGATCAGGGCGGCGTTCGCGGCCGCGGCGCAGTCGCGCATGGCGTCGGCCGGCGTCGCCCGGCCGAGCAGCACGGCGACGATCGCGGTGCCGAGCGCCGCCGACACCTGCGGGTAGGCCGGGTGCACCGGCCGGACGCGGGCGTTCTCCAGCGCGTCGACGAACACCGGCAGGCCCGGCGTTCCGGCGGTTTTCTCCTGCCACGCGGGCAGTTGCTGCGTCCGGCGGCTCAGCGGGAGGCTGCCCGCGCCGTCGTCCCAGCGGACGTCCTGGGCCGGGTCCGCCAGCCAGGACAGGAAGGTGCGGGCCGCCGCCACGCGTTCTTCGCCGTTGTCGAACAGCGTCCAGGTGTCCGGGCCGGAAATGGTGACCGGGCGGCCGCTGAAGCTCGGCAGCGGCACGACCGCGTAGTCGACCCCGGCGTCGGCGATGTCGGGCAGCTGCCACGGCCCGGTCGGCACCATGCCGATGTGCCCGGCTTGGAAGGCCTGGTACATCTGCTCGCTGCCGGTTTTCGGGTCGAGGTAGACGGCCTTCGCCGCGGCGAGGTCGCGGACCACCTCCAAGGCACGGACGCCCTGGCCGGCGAACCCGATGCCGCGCCCGCCGGCGCCGATGACGTCGCCGCCGAGGTCCCACACCATCGGCCACAGCCGCCACACGGTGTCCTCGTCACCGGTGGCCGGCCACGCGGTGCCGAAGGTGCCGTTGCCCGGGTCGGTGAGCTTCTTCGCCGTGGCGACGAAATCGGCCCACGTCCAGCCCGCGGCGGGCAGCGGGATGCCGGCGCCCGCGAACAGCTCCTTGTTGCACACCACGGCCAGGGAGTCGAGCAGCGCCGGGACCGCGCGGACGCGGCCGTTGACGGTGACCGCTTCCCGGGCCGGTGCCCAGAAGCCGGGGCCCGCGTCGACGAGGTCGGTGACGTCGACGACGCTGGGGCTGCGCGCCACGCTGGCGAGGTCCGAACCGAAGACGTAGGCGATGTCCGGGAACGACCCCGACGCGAGCGCCGCGGTGATCTTCTGCAGCATCGCGTCGGCGAGAACCCCGCCGCCCAGGTCGATCCGGATCCCGGGGTGGGTGCGGTGGAAGTCCGCGACGAGCTCGTCGAGGACCTTCTTGCCGGTGTCGGTCTGGCCGTGCCAGACCTCGACCGTGACCGGGCCCCCGGTGGCCCGCGCCGGGCCGCAACCGGTGAGCGCGGCGCCGAGGGCCAGACCACCGGCGCCGCGCAGGAATCCGCGGCGGTCCATCAGCTCGTCTTGCGGGGGAAGGAGAAAGTCATCATCGCCGACTCCCGATGATGGTGGGCACGACCCCGCCTCGGACTCTCGCGTCCTGGCGACTCGGTCCGGGCTCGCGGTGGAACCGACATACCGGCTGGGCGTACCTCTGACGTCGGTGCTCCCGACGTGGACAGCAGTAAAGCGAGCGCGATCGAACGTGTCAAGGCGGGCGGTCAGCAGGTCTTGCGGACGTACCCGCTCGTCCCCTGGGGCACCACGTACAGGTCACGCCGGACCATGCTGATCTTGTTCTTCCACGACGGGCAGCCCTTGCTCATGCCCGACGCGGTGTACTCGACGTCGACCACCCGGTTGTTGAACGGGCCCGCGTAGTCGGCGCACTCCTCGTACTCGCCGCATTCCTCGGTGACGGCGAAGTCGAGGCCGTTGGCGACCCGGTTGCCGGCCAGTTCGGGGGTGTTCTTCTGGGCGATGGCGAGGTTCTTGCCGTGGGCGTGGGCCGCCAGCAGCTTGATGTACTCCTGCGCGTGCGTGGTGGTGAGCAGGTTCTTCGACCGCGAGTAGCTGTCGTAGTTGTCCGGCTCGATCGCCTGGTAGCCCTTCGACGCGCACGTGTCGATCCAGCTGCCGACCTTGGCCGCGACCCGCGAGCGCTTGTCGGCCGTGCGCAGGTCGAGCAGCGTCTCCTTCCAGTCCGGATCGACGACCTTGTTGCCGTTCGCGTCGCGCAGCAGCAGGTCGCCCGGCCAGTCGCCGTCCGCGCCTTCCTGTGCCTGGAAAGCGTTGAGGTAGCAGATGTTGTACTTGCCGCTCGCCGGGGCCGCGGAGACGTCGCGGCTGACGATCTGCACCCCCGACGGCGGGGTGTAGGCGCCGCCGATCTGGTAGTCGAACCCGGCGGCCTGCGGGGGGAGCGTGATCGCGGCCGACGCCGGTGCGGCGACCGCGGTGAGCGTGCCGACGGCCAGCGCGCCCGCGGCCGTGAACGAGGCGAATCGCTTGCCGTGGACGGGGAAGGAACGTTTCATCCGGAACTCCGTCATCGTCGGGGCTGGTGACGGCGAAAGGTAGGCAGGACGGCCACCGCGGTCAACGAAACGCGCATTCGCGATGCGCGTTTCACCGGCCGGCGGCGGCCTCGACCACGGTGACCCGGACACCGGCCCGGCGGATCGCCGCGACCGCGCCGGGCGCGGCGGAGGAGTCGGTGATCACCTCGTGCACGTCCCGGATGTCACCCATGCGGGCGAGGGTGGTGCGCCCGAGCTTGCTGCCGTCGGCCAGGACGATCACCCGCTGCGCGCGGCCCAGCATGGCGCGGTTGGTCCGGGCCTCGTTCTCGTCGTGGGTGGTGATGCCCGCCGTGGCGTCGATGCCGTCCACGCCGACGAACGCGGTGCCGACGCTGATCGAGGCCAGCACGTGCTCGGCCCAGGGCCCGACCAGCTCGTAGGACTGGGGCCGGGCGACGCCGCCGACGACGACCAGTTTCAGCCGGGGGTGCAGGGCCAGGTCCATCGCGATGTTCAACGCGTTCGTGACGACGGTCAGGTCCGCCCGGCCCGGCAGTTCCCTGGCGAGTTCGCTCGTGGTGGAGCCGCCGGTCAGGGCGATGACGTGCGGCCCGGACGGCAGCGTGCGGATCGCCGCCTGCACGATGGCGCGTTTGGCGTCCCGGGACCGGTTTTCCCGGTAGGGCGGCGGCACTTCGGTCGTGCGTCCCCGGGGCCGGGCGCCGCCGTGGGTGCGGGTCAGCAGCCGCTGTTCCTCCAGTTTGGCCAGATCACGCCGCAGCGTGGCGGAGGAGACGCCGAACCGGGCGCTGAGCTCGCCCACCTGCAGCGAGCCGGTGTCCGCGAGCACGCGCAGCAGCTCCGAGAGCCGTTCGGCGCGGGTGGTGCGCCGCTTCCGCGTGGACATGGGGCGAGCCTACGACAGCCGCCGAAACGCTCACTCGGAATGCGCATTTGGCCACCGGACCTTGCCCGCTCGCGCGGCGGCGGATGACTCTGCCGGAGGACGTCCTCGGACATCGGAGGCAACACCTATGCACAGCAACGGGCGGTCGTCCGGCGACAGCTGGACCGCACGGGAGATCGGGCAGCAGCCCGCCACCTGGCTCCGGGTGGCGGACGCCGTCCGGCGCGCCCGGCCGGACATCGAGCGGCTGATCGCCTTGCCCGGCCGGCGGATCGTGCTCACCGGGGCGGGCACTTCGGCGTTCGTCGGCGAGGTCGTGGCCCGCGACCTCGCGCGCCGGCTCGGCCGGCCGGTCGAGGCGATCGCGACCACCGAGATCGTCGCCGACCCCCTGGCCGTGGTCGACGAGCGGCCGATCCTCCTGGTGTCCTTCGCGCGCAGCGGCAACAGCCCCGAGTCCGTCGCGGCGGCGGACCTGCTGGACCGGCTGACCCCCGAGCTGGCGCACCTGGTGATCACCTGCGATCCGGCGGGCGAGCTGGCGCGGCGGTGGGCCGGTGCCGACCGGGCCGTCGTGGTGTCCCTTCCGGACGAGGTCAACGACCGCGGGTTCGCGATGACGTCCTCGTTCACCGGGATGGCCCTATCCGCCCTGCTCGCCTTCGGCGTGGACGTCGACGTCGAGGCGCTGGCCCGCGCCGGGACCGCCGTGCTCGCCGACGCCGCGGACCACGCGTCGGCGATCG
This sequence comes from Amycolatopsis sp. 505, assembly GCF_031625235.1. Taxonomy (NCBI): domain Bacteria; kingdom Bacillati; phylum Actinomycetota; class Actinomycetes; order Pseudonocardiales; family Pseudonocardiaceae; genus Amycolatopsis; species Amycolatopsis sp. 505. The sequence continues at coordinate 523,654 of NZ_JACKQP010000007.1, read as the reverse complement.
CCGGCGCCAAGCCGGCCCGGCTGGTGTTCCTGGGCTCCGGACCGCTGCGCGGGCTGGCCCGCGAGGCCGCGCTCAAGTGCCTGGAGCTGACCCGGGGGGAAGTGGTCGGCATCGCCGACTCCGCGCTGGGCTTCCGGCACGGCCCGAAGTCGGTGCTCGACGAGCGCACCATCGCCGTCGTCTTCCTCTCCACCGATCCGCACACCCGGCAGTACGACGTCGACATCGCCCGCGAACTGGTGCTGTCGCTCGGCGAGGAGCGGGTCGTCGTGGTGGGTGACGGCACCGGAACCGGGGGCGCCCGGGTCTGGCCCGTGCCCTCGCCACCCGGCCTCCCCGTGGCCGGCTACGCCTTGCTCGCGGTGATCGCGGCCCAGACCACGGCCCTCGCCTGCTCGCTCGCCCTGGGCGTCACCCCGGACAACCCGTTCCCCGACGGTGAAGTGAACCGCGTGGTGCAGGGCGTGGTCATCCACGATTTCACTCCTTCGGAGGTGAGCTGACGTGTACCTCGGTGTCGACGGCGGCGGGACGAAGACGGCGTTCTGCTTGGTCAGCCCGGACGGCCGGGTGGTCGCGGAGGCCAGGACCGCGAGCGTGTACTACCTCAGCGACGGCCTGCAGATCGTGGAACCCTTGTTGCGCCAGGGGATCGGCGAGGTCTGTGCAGCCGCGGGCATTCCGGTCCCGGACATCTCCTACGCCTTCTTCGGCCTGCCCGCCTACGGCGAGATCAGCGCCGACGTGCCGGTCCTCGACGCCATCCCCGGCCGGATCCTCGGCACGCCGAACTACCGCTGCGGCAACGACATGATCTGCGGCTGGGCCGGGTCGCTGGGGGCGATCGACGGCATCAACGTCGTGGCCGGCACCGGCTCCATCGCCTACGGCGAGCACGACGGCAGGCAGTGGCGCGGTGGTGGCTGGAGCGAGCTGTTCGGCGACGAAGGCTCCGGCTACTGGGTGGCGATCCAGGGCCTGAACGCGTTCAGCCGCATGGTCGACGGACGGCTGCCCGCCGGCCCGCTCGTGGCGGAGCTGCGCCAGGCGCTCGGCCTCGCCGCCGACTTCGACGCGATCGACGTCGTCGTCAACCGGTGGCACGGCGACCGGGGCCGGATCGCGAGCCTGAGCAAGGTCGTGGTCCGGGCCGCGGACGCCGGCGACGCGGTCGCGACCGGGGTGCTGCGGGAAGCCGGGCGCGAGCTCGCCCTGCTCGTGGACGTCGGCCGGACGGCCCTCGGCTTCGAGGCCGGGCACAGCGTTCCGCTGTCGTACTCCGGCGGCGTGTTCGGGTCGGCGCACGTGCTGTCGTCGTTCCGCGATGCGCTGTCCCTCGAGTACGACCTGCGGGCGCCCCTGCTGGAACCGCACATCGGTGCCGCGCTCTACGCGGCGCGCCTGCACGGGCACCCGTTGCGGGCCGAGCAGGTCCACTCCACCGCGTCCCTGCCTCGCTGAGGAGCCGAAATGACCGGAACCGCCGTGTCCACCCGCACCTGGATCCCGTACGCGGGCCTGCTGGTGCTGTTCTGGGGCGTGTGGGGCGCCTTTTCCAGCCTGCCCACCAAGCTCTACGCCTACCCCGACCCGATGGTGTACGTGGTGTGGGCGCTGACCATGCTCGTACCCGCGTGGTTCTCGTTGCGCGGCAAGAAGTTCAGCCGGAGCCGGGTCGCGGCCGGCTACGGGCTGCTGATCGGGCTCACCGGTGCGGGCGGCCAGCTCGTGCTGTTCAAGGCCCTGACGATCGGGCCGGCCTACGTGATCTTCCCGATCGTCGCGCTCTCGCCCGCGGTCACCGTGCTGCTGGCCTTCGTCGCGCTGCGGGAACGGCTCGGCGGGTGGTCGTGGGCCGGGGTGCTGCTCGCGCTCGTCGCCGTCGTCCTGTTCTCCGTCTCCACCGGGGACGGCGGGGACAGCGGGTGGCTCTACCTGGTGCTGGCGGCCGGGGTGTGCGTGGCGTGGGGGGTGCAGGCGTTCTTCATGCGCAAGGCCGCGCTCGCCGGGGTCGACGACGCGTCGACGTTCGGGTGGATGACGATCAGCGGGCTGCTGCTGATCCCGGTCGCCGTGCTGATGATGGGCGGGCTCCCGCTGGGGTTCCCGTGGCAGGCACCGGCGCTCACCGCGGGCACCCAGCTGCTCAACGCGGTGGGCGCGCTGTTCCTGGTGATGGCGATGAGCCGGGGCAAGGCGTCGATCGTGGCGCCGGTGACCAACGCCCTCGCGCCCGTGCTGACGATCGTCCTTTCGCTGCTGTTCTTCGGCGCCACCCCGACCGGGTTCCAGCTCGCGGGCATCGTGCTGGCCCTGGTCGGCTCGACCCTGATGGTGTACCGCGCGGAAGTGACCGCCGAGCCGTGACCGCTCGGATCCTGACGATCACCCTCAACCCCGCCATCGACGTGACCTACCGGGTGGACGTGCTGCGCCCGGGGGAGACCGTGCGGGTGGCGGACGTCCGGTCCCGCGCCGGCGGCAAGGGGGTCAACGTCGCGGCCGTGGTCCGCGAGCTGGGCGGCGAGAGCGTGGTGCTGGCCCTGACCACCACCCGGACGCCGGACGAGTTCCGGGACGGGCTGGACCGGCTGGAACTCGCGCACCGGCTCGTCCCGGCGCTGCCCGCCGTGCGGCGGACGGTGGCGGTGGTGACCCGCGCCGACGGCACGACCATGTTGCAGGAGAACGGCTTCCCGGCCGACGAGACCGCGGAAACCGGCATCCTCGACGCGCTCGGCGCCGAGCTGGCGGCCGGGGCGGGAGCCGTCGTGATCTCCGGCAGCGTTCCCGAGGGGCTGGGCGCCGCCGTCCCCGCGAAGCTGGCCCGGCTGTGCGCCCGGCACGGCGTGCCGGTCATCGCCGACGTTTCCGGCGCCGCCCTCCGCGAGGTCGCCGGAAGCGGCGCGGTGCTCATGCCGAACGAGGACGAACTCGGGGAACTGGGCGGGCCCGGCGCCTGCCGGGACCTTGTGGCCGCGGGAGCCCCCGCGGTGGTGGCGACCTGCGGTGCCGACGGCGCGATGGCGGTGACCGCCCAGGGTGCCTGGCGGGCCCGGCCCGCCGAGGTCGTCACCGGCAATCCGGCCGGCGCCGGGGACGCGGGCGCCGCCGCGCTGGCCGGGCACTTGACCGGAGTGTCCGAAGTGGACTGGCCGGTGGCGCTCGCGGACGTCGTCGCCACCTCGGCCGCCGCGGTGCTGCGGCCGGTCGCCGGCGAGATCGACATCGCGGCCAGGAACCGCTGGATCCCGGCGGTGAACGTGGAGAGGATCCGATGAACTGGACCACCCTGCTGGACGACCTGCGTACCCAGCGGCGGGCGATCGGGGCGTTCAACGCGATCCTGATCGAGCACGCCGAAGCCGTCGTGGCCGGTGCCGAGCGCAGCGGGTTCCCGGTGGTCCTGCAGATCTCGCAGAACGCCGTCCGCTACCACGGTTCGCTCGCGCCGTTCGCGCTCGCCTGCCTGCGGCTGGCCGAGACCGCGACCGTGCCCGTCCTGGTCCACCTCGACCACATCGAGGACGAGGAGCTCATCCGCGAGGGGCTCGACCTGGGCATCACGTCGGTCATGTTCGACGCCGCCGCGTTGCCCTACGCCGAAAACGTGGCCCGGACGAAAGCGGTCGTCGAACGCTGCCACGCCGCGGGGTGCCGCGTCGAGGCGGAACTCGGCGAGATCCGCGGCAAGGACGGCGCCCACGCCCCCGGCGTGCGCACGGACCCGGACGAAGCCCGCGAGTTCGTCGCGGCGACCGGCGTCGATTCCCTCGCCGTGGCCGTCGGCTCGTCGCACGCCATGGCCGACCGCAGCGCGGTGCTCGACGAATCGCTGATCGCGGCCCTCGCGCACCGGGTCCCGGTGCCGCTGGTGCTGCACGGTTCCTCCGGCGTGCCCGACGAAGGCCTGCGCGGGGCGGTGGCCAGCGGCATCGTGAAGGTCAACATCGGAACCCGGCTGAACCAGGTGCTCACCGAAGCCGTGCGCTCGACACTGGGGTCGCACTCCGCTCTCACCGATCCTCGCCGGTACCTGGCCCCCGGCCGGGACGCGGTCGGGGACGAGGTGGCCCGGTTGCTCACCTTGCTCGCGCGGTGCGGCCATCCGGGTGGCGCACTCGGCTGTTGAGCTGAAACAGCCTGCCCCGCAACGCTTTCGGCCGAATCCCGTGTAACGCCGGGAACGCCGGCGCGACTCCCTGCTCGGAGCTCGTTCGGAGAATCCGTGCTGACGACGCCTTCGGGCGTGGAGGGAACGTGCACGCATGCAGATCACCGAAGTACAGGCCGGGGACCGGGCGGCGGTCGTCAAGGTGCTGCTGGGCTGGATCGACCTCGCCCCGGAGGTGCTCAAAGCGCAGCCGAAGCGGCAGCTGAAGTACACCGATCGCGACTACGTGGTCAAGGAGATCAAATCGATGGCCGACGGCCTGGGCGGGGCGACGTCGGCCAAGGAGCACTACTTCGTCGCCTCGCACGACGACGAGGTCCTCGCGGTGATGAAGGTCGGGCTCTGGGGGAAGCTGGTGCTCCACCACATCATCGCCAAGCCCAAAGCCGAAAACGCGAAGTGGCCGGGCGGCGAGAGCCCGGTCAGCGCGCTGATGGCGAAGGCCGAGACCTACGCCGGCGACAACGGCAAGACGGTCGTCAGCTTGAACGCCGAGGACCCGTCGCTGATCCCGCTGTACTTCTACTACGGCTACCGGCTGATCGACGCGGACCTGCAGGCCGAGGTGGCGGCCGCGCTCGGACTCGGCCAGGTCGGACCGGGCGACTGGAAGGCCGCCTGCCGAGGGGTCCTCGGCGGGCTGAGCGGCGCGCTCGGCGACGAGTGGGGCGCGGTGATCGCCCGGATCGCCAGGGCCCGGCCGTCCCGGTTCGAGAAGGAGGAGATGCAGAAGCAGGTGGGCTAGCGGAAAGGGTGCGGTGCCCTCCGCGGAGGGCACCGCCTGCCGGCCGTTGTTCCGGCCGGGCCGCAGGTGCTATACCGGGCAGTAGCCCGGTGTCGCGACGACGCGATGCCACGAACGACCGGAGGGTCTGGTGGCACACCGTGCTGTGCGTTCGTCCGCCGTGGTCGCGGCCCTGACCGTGCCCGTCCTCCTGCTGGGGGCCGCCACCGCCGTGGCCGCTCCGCCGGGGCGGCAGCTGACGATCGAGACCGTGTCGAATCCGCGGCCCGCTCTCGTCAGCGGGGGACAGGTGCTGGTCAAAGTCGCTCCGGCGGACAGGCGGGTCACCGTCAGCCTCAACGGCCACGACGTCACCTCGAGTTTCCGCGCCCAGCCGGACGGCAGCCTGCTCGGCCTGGTCACCGGCCTGCGCGACGGCGGCAACGACCTCGGCGCCCGGACGCGGGACCGGCGGGCGAACCTGCGCGTCACCAACCACCCGAGCACCGGGCCCGTCTTCTCCGGCGCGCAGCAGCTCCCGTTCTACTGCGAGACGCAGGCGTTCGGCCTCCCCGCGGCGCAGCAGCCGCTCTGCAGCGCGCCGACCCAGGTCAGTTATCAGTACCGGACCACCGCCGGGACGTTCGCGCCGCTCGCGGACCCGGCGGCCCGGCCCGCGGACCTCGCGACGGCCACGGTCGGCGGGCACGTGGTGCCGTACGTCGTCCGCGTCGAGCGGGGCACGATCGACCGCGCCGTCTACGAGATCGCGGCGCTGTACGACGGCACGCCGTCGCCCGTCGCGCCGGAGGCCGGCTGGAACGGGAAGCTGGTCTACACCTTCGGCGGCGGCTGCAACGCTGGCTACCACCAGGGCACCTCGACCGGCGGGGTGGTCAACGACCTGTTCCTGGCCCGGGGCTACGCGGTCGCGTCCTCGACCCTGAACGTGCTCGACAACAACTGCAGCCCGATCATCTCGGCCGAGGCCGCGATGATGGTCAAGGAGCACTTCGCCGAGACCTACGGCCCGATCGCCCACACCATCGGCTGGGGCGGCTCGGGCGGGGCGATCCAGCAGTACGACATCGCGGAGAACTACCCGGGGATCGTCGACGGGATCATCCCCGGCGTCTCGTTCCCGGACCCGCTGAGCACCGGCGGCCCGGTGTCGGACTGCCGCCTGCTGGAGCGGTACTTCGCCGGGCCGGGCGCGTCGTTCACCGCGGCGCAGAAGCAGGCCGTCGCGGGCTTCGGCAGCTACGACACCTGCGTCTCCTGGGACAAGACGTTCGCCAGCCGCGCCACGGCGACCGGCAGCTGCAACGCGGCCATCCCGGTTGCGGTGCGGTGGGATCCGGTCAGCAACCCGCATGGGGTGAAGTGCAACTCCAATGAACAGCTGGTCAACCAGCTCGGGCGGGATCCGCGGACCGGGTTCGTGCGCAGCCCGCTGGACACCGTCGGCGTGCAGTACGGCCTGAACGCGCTGAAGGCCGGCACGATCACCGCGGCCCAGTTCGTGGACCTCAACGCGGCCATCGGCGGCCTCGACCACACCGGAACACCGGTGCCGCAACGGATCGCGGCCGACCCGAAGGCCCTGGCCACGGTGTACGCCGAGGACATCCTGAACTCCGCGTCGCAAGGCCTGCGGGAGACGCCGATCATCGACCAGCGAACCGACCTCGACTTCGCCGGGTTCGGCAACGACATCCACACCACCGAGTGGTCTTACGTGCTGCGGCAACGGCTTCTGCGCGCCAACGGCACCGCCGGCAACCAGGTCATCATCGAAAACCACCCCACCCCGGCCGAAGCGGCCGCCGCCAGCGCCTACGAACTCGACGCCATGGACCGCTGGCTCACCGCGATCGACGCCGACGGCTCACACCGCAGCCGCCAGCAGAAGGTGCTGGCGAACCGCCCGGCCGACCTCGGCGACGGCTGCTACCTCTCACCCGCGTCGCGGATCACCGAGAAGCTGACCTACCCGGCGAGCGGCCAGTGCGGCGCGCAGTACCCGGTCGCGGCCAACACCCGGATGGTCGCGGGGGAGAGCCTGGCCCTGGACGTGCTGAAGTGCCGGCTGAAGCCCCTCGACTTCCGCGACTACCCGGTCACCTTCACCGCGGCGGAGCGGCAGCGGCTGCGGACGGCGTTCCCCGACGGCGTCTGCGACTACCGCCGTCCGGGCGTCGGGCAGCGCGCGCCGATCGGGACGTGGCTGAGCTACGGCGACGAACGGACCGGCACCGTTCCGCCGACGCAGCCGCGGTGATTGCGGTATACCCGGAGCGGTGGAGGAAATCCGGACCGAGTTCATCCAGCCGCTGCTGACGTCGTTGTCCGCGCACCCCGCGGACCGCCCCGCCTACTCCGACGGGCGGCGGACGCTGGCCTACGGCGAGCTGGCCCGCGCCAGTGCCGGGCTCGCCGCGGGGCTCGGCGTCTCCCGGGGCGATCGCGTGCTGATCCAGGTCGGCAGCCGGGTCGAGTTCGTCGTCGCCCTGCTGGCGGTGCTGCGGGCGGCGGCGATCGGGGTGCCGGTGAGCGCGCGGTCGACCGAGACCGAACTCGCCCGCCTGGCCGACGACTCGGGGGCGACGCTCCTGATCACCGAGGCACGGCACGCCTCGCGGGCGGAACGGCTGGGGCTGCGGGTGCTCTTCGTCGAAGACCCGCCACCGGCGAACGCGGGGCCGCCGCGCGACGACCTCGGGCTGGACGAGCCTGCTTGGCTGCTCTACACCTCCGGCACCACGGGCCGCCCGAAAGGCGTTCTCCTTTCGCAGCGGGCGATGCTGTGGTCGACCGCCGCCTGCTACGTCCCCGTCTTCGGGATCGAAGCCGCGGACACCGTGGTGTGGCCGTTGCCGCTCCACCACGCCTACGCCCTGTCGCTCGCCTTCACGGCCACGATCGCGCTCGGCGCCCACACCCGCCTCGCCGACGGCTGCTCGCCGGAGTTGCTCGCCGAGCACCCGGGCTGCGTGCTCGCGGGGGTGCCGGCCACCTACCACCGGCTCCACCAGGAGGCCGGCGGCCCGGTCGTCCCGCCGAGGCTGTGCCTGACCGGCGGAGCGCCGTGCACGCCGGCGACCCGCGCCGCGGTCCGGGACCTGTTCGGCCTGCCCCTCGTCGACGGCTACGGGAGCACCGAAACGGGCGGCAAGGTCGCGGTGGAGCGACCGGGGGTACCGGGACTGGTGCCGGTACCCGGCATGGACGTCCGGATCGACGCGGGGGAGGTGCTCGTCCGCGGCCCGGGACTGCTGCTGGGCTACCACGGGCGAACCGGATCCCCGCTGCGGGACGGCTGGTACCGCACGGGCGACGCCGGCCGGTTCGAAGACGGCCGGCTGGTGCTGGCCGGCCGGGTCGACGACGTGATCGTCTGCGGCGGCCAGAACGTCCACCCGACCGAGATCGAGGCGGTGCTGGAGGAATCCCCGTCGGTGCGGGAGGTCCTGGTGACCGGCCGCCCCGACGACGTCGTCGGGCAGGTGCCGGTGGCGTTCGTGGTAGCCGGGCCCGGCGGCTTCGACGCCGAGGAACTGCGGAGCCTCTGCCTGAGCCGGCTGTCGCTGCACAAGGTTCCCGTGGCCTACCTCGAAATCGATGCGATCCCGCGGACCGCGTCGGGCAAACCGAAGCGGAACGCGCTGAAGCAGCCGGATCTCGCCGCGGTGGTGCGGGCCGAGCTGACGGCCCTCTGCGGCCATGACGGCGGCGACGGCTGGCGGGACCGGCCGTTCACCGACCTCGGGCTGTCCTCCCTCGCGGGGGTGCAGTTCCGGCACCGGATCACCGCGCTGACCGGCGTGCCCGTCCCGCACTCGCTGATCTACGACTTCCCCACGCCGGGCGCGGTGATCGCCGAGCTGACCCGGCTCGGCTCGGCCCGCCCGGAGGAGCCCGCGCGGACGGCCCCGGCGCCGTCCGCGGAGCCGATCGCCGTCGTGGCCATGGCCTGCCGGTTCCCCGGTGGGGTGCGCTCGCCGGAGGACCTGTGGCGGCTGGTGGCGGACCGGGTGGACGCGACGGGGGAGTTCCCCGCCGACCGCGGCTGGGACGTGGCCGAACTCTACGACCCGGACCCCGACCGGATCGGCCATTCGGTGACCCGCCGCGGCGGCTTCCTCGACGGGTTCGCGGACTTCGACCCCGGGATGTTCGGCATCTCCCCGCGGGAGGCCCTGTCCACCGACCCGCAGCACCGGCTGCTCCTGGAGACGTCGTGGGAGGCGTTCGAGCGGGCCGGCCTCGACGTCCCGGCGCTGCGCGGCAGCGACACCGGCGTGTTCGTCGGCGTGATGAACGAGGACTACGCGAGCCGGTTCACCACCGCCCACGAACTCGAGGCGTGGCTGGGCATCGGCTCCTCGCACGCGGTGGCCTCGGGCCGGATCTCCTACACCTTCGGGCTCACCGGGCCGACGCTCACCGTCGACACCGCCTGCTCGTCTTCGCTGGTCGCGCTGCACCTGGCCGTGAAAGCGCTGCGCGAGGGGGAGTGTTCGCTCGCCCTCGCCGGCGGGGCCACGGTGATGGCCACCCCGCGGACGTTCCTGGCCTTCAGCCGGCAGCGCGGCCTCTCCCCGGACGGCCGCTGCCGGTCCTACGCGGCCGGAGCGGACGGCACGGCGTGGTCGGAGGGCGCCGGGGTGGTCCTGCTGGAACGGCTGTCCGACGCCCGCCGGCACGGGCATCCCGTGCTGGCCGTGCTGCGCGGCACCGCGGTGAACGCCGACGGCGCGTCGAACGGCCTGACCGCGCCCAGCGGCCGGGCCCAGCAGGCGCTGATCGCGGCGGCGCTCGCGGACGCGGGGCTGACCGCGGCGGACGTCGACGCCGTCGAAGGGCACGGGACGGGGACGCCGCTGGGCGACCCGATCGAGGCGGACGCGCTGATCGCGGCCTACGGGCGTACCTCGCGCCGGGAGCCGCTCCGGGCTCCGCTCTGGCTCGGCTCGGTGAAGTCGAACATCGGCCACACCCAGGCCGCGGCCGGGATCGCCGGGATGATCAAGATGGTGACGGCGTTGCAGCACGAGGAATTGCCGCCGTCGCTACACGCGGACGAGCCGAGCCCGCACGTCGACTGGTCGGCCGGCGGGGTGGCGCTGCTGACGGAGGCGCGGCCGTGGCCGCGTTCGGACCGGGTGCGCCGGGCGGGGGTGTCGGCCTTCGGCATCGGCGGCACCAACGCGCACGTGATCGTCGAGGAGGCACCGCCGGCGGATTCTCCGGCCCGCCGGCCGTTCCCCGCGGCGCCGTGGCTGCTCAGCGCCGCGGACCCCGACGCGCTCCGGCTCGTCGCGGCCGGTCTGGCCGACGCGCCCGACACCGTCGACATCGCCTACACCCTCGCCCGGCGGACGGCCCTTGCCCACCGCGTGCTGGTGCCCGCGGCGAACCGGGAGGCCCTGCGTGCCGTCGCCGACGGGCGCGTGCCGGGCCGGACCGTCCGGGCGGGAACCCGGCTGGCCGTCGTGTTCGGCGGGCAGGGCGCGCAGCGGGCCGGGATGGGCCGGGAACTGGCCGAGCGGTTCCCGGTGTTCGCCGGCGCCTTCGCCGAGGCGTGCGACGCCCTGGGCGGCGGCGTGCGCGAGGCCGCCTTCACCGGGGAAGCGTTGGACCGCACGGACCACGCCCAAGCCGCACTGTTCGCCTTCGGCGTCGCGCAGTACCGCTTGTTCGAATCGTGGGGCCTGCGCCCCGATGTCCTGCTCGGCCATTCGATCGGGGAGATCACCGCCGCGCACGTCGCCGGCGTGCTGTCGCTGGCGGACGCGGCGACGCTCGTGGCGGCGCGCGGCCGGCTGATGGCCGCGCTGCCCGGCGACGGGGTGATGATCGCGATCGAGACCACCGAAGCGGACGTCGCGCCCTTCGTGGGCGACACCGTTGCCATCGCCGCCGTCAACGGCCCGCGTTCGGTGGTGCTCTCCGGGGAAAGAGCCGCGACGACGGCGCTGGCCGATCGCTTCGGTGGCGGGACGCTGCTGCGCGTCAGCCACGCCTTCCATTCGCCGTCGCTGGATCCGGTGCTGGCGGAGTTCCACGAGGTCGCCGCCGCGCTGCCGCACCGCCGTCCGGCCCTCCCGCTCGTCTCGTGCGTGACCGGGGAACCGGTCGAGGAAATCGAGCCGGGCCACTGGCGCCGGCACGCCCGTTCGACCGTGCGGTTCGCCGACGCGCTCGCCACGGCGGCGGCCCTCGGGCCGGCCGTCGGTCTCGAGATCGGCCCGGCGCCGGCGCTCGGCCGCCTGGCCGCGGACGTCCTGCCGCTGGCGCCGGCGACGATGTCGGGCACCGGGGTGCTGGCCGCGGCGGGCTCGGTGCACACCGCGGGCGTCCGCGTGGACTGGCCCGCGGTGTTCGCCGGCTCGGGCGCGCGGATCACCCCGTTGCCCACCTACCCGTTCAAGCGCACGCGGTACTGGCTGGACCAGCCGTCCCCGGAGCGGGACAGCGGTGACCACGCGGTGCTCGGCCCGGCATTGGAGGCGCCCGACTCGCCGCGGGTCGTGCACGGCGGCTCGCTCGGCGTCCGCCGCCACCGGTGGCTGGCCGACCACGTCGTCGGCGGATCCGTGCTGGTGCCCGGGACGGTCTTCGCCGAGCTGGCCCTGCACGCCGGCGGTGCGGGCGTCGAGGAACTCACGATCGAAGCCCCGCTGCGCCTGGACACCGAAGACGTCCACGTCCAGGTCGTCGTGGACGAGCCGAGGATCGACGTCTACGCCCGGGCCCGCGACGCCAAGCAGTGGCGGAAGCACGCCGGCGGAAAGCTGCGCCCCCGCGGCCCGCTCCCGCCCGTCCGGAGCGGGGAGTGGCCACCGGCCGGGGCCGTGGAAGCCGACGTCGCCGACGCCTACCGTGCGCACGCCTACGGGCCCGCTTTCCGAGCGGTACAACGGTTGTGGCTGCGCGATGCGGAGTTCTTCGCCGACGTCGAAGTACCGCCGGGCGTCGGCGGCCGGTTCGAGCTGCACCCGGTCCTGCTGGACGCGGCCGTGCACGCGACCGCGCTGGCCGAGGGACCGGCGGCCGAGCAGCGGGTGCCGTTCCTCTGGAGCGGTGTCGAGGTCTACGCGCCGGGCGTCCGGCGAGCCCGGGTGCACGGCGTCCGCCTCGGCGCCGGCTCCGTCCGCGTCACGCTGTACGACGAAGCCGGGAACCCCGCGGCCGGGATCGAATCACTGACGACCCGGCCGATGGCGGCCCCCGACACGATGCTCTACCGTCCACAGTGGATTCCGATCCCGCCGGCGGCGGCGACGGAACCGGTCCGGACTGTCGAAATCGCCGGGACACCGGGTGACGTGCGCGCGGCGGCCGAACACGCCCTGTCGGTGCTCCACGACTGGCAGGGCAGCGGCGACCGGTTGCTGCTGGTCACCCGCAACGCGACCGGCCCCGACCCCGACCCGGCCGCCGCGGCGGCCTGGGGACTGGGCTGCGCGGCCGCGGCGGAACACCCGGGCCGGATCGGCCTCGTCGACCTCGAGCCGGGCTTCCCGGTGACGCGGGTGGCCGACCTCGCCGGCGGCAGCGCGGAACCGCAGATCGCCCTCCGCGACGGCGTGCCCCACGCCCTGCGCATCACCCGCGCCGCCCCGGCCCCGGCACGGCCGATCGACCCGGCCGGGACGGTGCTGATCACCGGCGGGACGGGCGCGCTCGGTGCCCTGCTGGCCCGGCACCTGGTGGCCGCGCACGACGTCCGGCACCTCCTGCTGGTGAGCCGTCGCGGGCCGGCGGCGCCCGACGCGCCGGAACTGCTCGCGTCCCTGCGGGACCTCGGCGCGGAGGTCCGGATCGTCGCGGCCGACGTCGCGGACCGGGCCACCGTGGCCGGCCTGGTCGCCGGCTGCGACCCGCCGTTGACGGCGGTGGTGCACAGCGCGGCCGTCGTCGACGACGGGGTGCTGGCGGCCCAGACGCCGGAACGCCTCGACGTCGTGCTGCGGCCCAAGGCGGACGCGGCCCTGGTCCTCGACGAGGTGACCCGCGACCTGCCGCTGACGGCGTTCGTCCTGTTCTCCTCGGTCGCCGGCGTGTTCGGCAAGGCGGGCCAGGCCAACTACGCGGCGGCGAACCGGGTCCTGGACGCCCTGGCCTGCCGCCGCCACGCGGCCGGGCGGCCGGCGTTGTCCCTGGCGTGGGGGCTGTGGGAGCTGGGCACCGGCCTCGGCGACCGCATCTCGGCCACGGCCCGGCGGCGCATCCGGGCGTCCGGCGTCGAAGGGTTGACGGCCGAGCAGGGCCTGGCCCTGTTCGACGCGGCCCTCGGCTCGCCCGACCCCGTGCTGGTCCCGGTCCGCTTCGACCCGTCGGCGGCACTGGCCCCACCGACCGGCGGTGCGCCCGCCCGCCTGGCTCCGGCGCGGCCGAGCTGGCCGCCGAACCCGGCCGAGCCGGAGCTGCGCGACCTGGTGCGCGCGGAGGTCGCGGCGGTCCTCGGCCACCCGGACGCCGCCGTGATCGCCGACGACCGCCCGTTCCCGGAACTCGGGTTCGATTCGCTCACCGTGATCGAGCTGCGCACCCGCCTCACGGAGCTGTCGGGCCTGGACTTGCCGGCCACGGTCGTCTTCGACCGGCCGACCGTCGCCGAGCTGGCGCGGTACCTGCTGGATGCCCGGGTCCCGGCGGAAGGAGCGCGGACGTGACACCGGTCGTGCTCGCCGGGAATCACCGACGAATGCGGCGGCGGCGTGATCTTCCGGCCGCCGACCTCTCGGCTCCGTTCTCCCGGTGAGCACCATGGCCGCGACCGGCGCGCGAGCCGATCGGAGTTTCCCGCGCCGGCCGATCGTCAAGGGCGCCGGTCTTCGGCCGCCAGCGCGGAATGGTTGCCGACCAGGCCGGCCGCGATGTCGGCCAGCTTGACGTTGAGCTGCTGCGAGGTGCGCCGCAGCAGGTCGAACGCCGCGTCGGCGTCGAGGCCCTGCCGGGCCATCAGAATGCCTTTCGCCTGCCCGATGACGTCCCGGGAGGCGATGGCCCGCCGCAGGCTGGCCTGTTCCAGTTCGGCGACCTCGACGCTGCGGGCGTGCTGCAGGGCCAGGGAAGCGTGCGTGGCCAGCAACAGGGCGCGGTGGCGGTCGGCGTCGGTGATGCCTCCGCGGTGGGCGTAGATGTTGAGCGCGCCGCTCACCGCGGCCGGGCCGGACGGCGGCAGGAGCGCGGTCGAGAGGACCGCACCCAGGCCGTGCGCGGTGGCCACGGCCGCGAACTGCGGCCACGACGTCGTGCGGGCCAGGTCCTGTTCGAGCGCGAAAGCGGGGCCGTCCGGAGTGGCCGCGTCCAGGCACGGGCCCTCCCCGGTGCGGTACTGCACGTCATCGAGGTCGATGGCGACTTCGGGCGCCTCGATCGGGGTGAAGAACCGCCCACCCGGGTCACGCAGGGTGATGCTGACCAGCCGCGCATGCGGGACGACCACGGTGGTGGCGGCCACCACCTGGGACAGCGCCTGGCCGACGCTTCGGGCGTCCAGCAGGACGCGGGTCAGCGCGGCGAGCTGGTCGCCGAGCCGCTCGACCTCGGGGTGCTCGGGAAGCGCCGCGGTGATCGCCTCGTCCACACTCGTGTGCAGGGGCAGCGTGTCCGCGGGCGCCGCGGTGCGCAGGATGCGGGCGTTCACACCGGCCGGGTCGAGCAGCGCCGCGGTCCGGACTCCGTGGTGGGCCCGTTCGAGGGCGAAGGACACGAGGACCCGCGCGCCGGCGGCCGAGAGCAGTTCCAGGTCCCGCAGATCCAGCACGATCAGCGACGGCGGGGGCAGCACCACGGTCGCGTCGGCCAGTTTGCCGGACGCGACCTCCGCCGTGCCCGAGTTCAGCGTCCCGGTCAGCCGCAGGACGAAGGCCTGCTCGGAGGTCACCGGCACGACCTCGATGTCACCGCTCACGATTCCTCCCTCCACGGAACCGGTTTCCGGGCCCGGGGCCGCCGGTCCAGGACCGCCCAGACGACCTTGCCACCCAGCCAGGAGCGGCTGCAGCCCCAGCGTCTCGCCGTGTGCGCGACCACCCGCAGCCCCAGGCCGGGTTCGGTCAACGTCGAACGTTCGTGCAGCACCGCCGGCCGTGGGTCGTCGTCGGCGACGGCCACCCGGAACAGCTCGCGGCGCAGCTCCAGCCGCAGCCGGGCCGGTGATGCCGTGTGCACGACGGTGTTCTCGACCAGTTCGGTCGCGACGATCTGGGCGTCGCCGGCGAACTCCGGCACCGCCCAGCGTGCGCAGACTTCGCCGACGAACCGCCGCGCCATGGTCGAGGCGAACGTCGACGGCGGGAACTCCCGCACGGCCCGTTGGCGGGGAGCCCGGTCGCCCGCCCGCTCCGCGCCGGCCACGTCCGGGTGCACGGCGACGAACTCGTCGATCGAGCGGGCGTGCAGGCCGGCCAGGTGGTCGGCCCGGTCGGTCACCACCGCGAACGACACGCCCGGCCAGTCACCGATCCGCGAGGCGATCACCGAGAACAGGCTGAACAGGCGGTCGTGCTCGACGGTGAGGCCGCGGATGTCGGCGATCACGCAGCCGGGGGCGTCCGTGGCGACCTTGAGCACGCCGTCGCGCAGCCCGGACGCGCTCGCCGGGGTGAGCGTCCCGGTGGCGGTCACCACCGTGCACCCGGCCCGGACCGCCGTTTCGAAGCGCACCTCGGCCACCGGCTCCCACCTCCGTCGTCCGCGCCTGGCCATGACCGGCCAAAAAGGATGACTACCCCACCTCCAGGGGAGGGCAAACCTGTACCGCGGGGCAGGCGGACCCGCCGCCCGCCCCGCGGTACCACCCGTCAGGGGACGATCTCCATTTCCGCCATCATGCCGATGCTCGAGTGTTCCAGGAAGTGGCAGTGGTAGACGTACCGGCCGACGTAGTCGGTGAAGGTGGTCTGCACCCGGATCCACTCGCCCGGATCGAGGTTCACCGTGTCCTTGCGGCCCGCGTCGTCCGGTGCCGGCGGCCCGCCGTTGCGGTCGAGCACGCGGAACTGCTCGAGGTGAAGGTGGAACGAGTGGGGTATCCCCCGGACGGTGTCGGTGTTGCGGACGGTCCAGATCTCGGTCGTGCCGCGCTTGACCTTCAGGTCCACCCGGTTGGGGTCGTAGGGCTGGTCGTTGACGAGACCGACGGTGCCGGTTTCGTCGAACCGCAGGGTGATCTCCCGCTGGACGGTCGCCGGGCCCAGCGCGGGCAGTGGCCGCAGGACGGCGGGCACGCGGCTGGTGTCGACCGCGAGGCGCGTCACGTCGAACCGCATCACCGGGCCGTAGATGTCCTGGAGCACCAGGTGCGAACCCAGGGGCACGCGCGAGAAGTCGACCACGATGTCCGCGCGTTCCGCGGACCCGAGCAGGATCTCCGACCGCTGCACCGGCGCCGGCAGCAGCCCGCCGTCGGAGCCGATCTGCGTCATCTGGAGGCCGCCCAGGGTGAGCCGGAACTGTCGATCGTTGGCGCTGTTGAGCAGCCGGAACCGGTACTTGCGGGCCGCGACCTGGAAGTAGGGGGTCTCGACGCCGTTGACGAGGGTGGTGGTGCGGTCCGGCGGGAAGTTCGGGTAGACCATGGCGCCGTTGGCGTCGAGCTGGATGTCGCGGATCATGAGCGGCACGTCGTACTGCCCCGAAGGCAGGTTCAGGCCGCGTTCCGCGTCGTCGTCGATGATGTAGAGGCCGTGCAGTCCCCGGTAGACGTTCTCGGCCTCGAGGTGGTGGGCGTGGTCGTGGTACCAGAGCGTCGCGCCCTGCTGGCGGTTCGGGTAGTGGTAGGTCCGGCTCTGCCCGGGGTTGAGCACGTCCATCGGGTAGCCGTCGTCGGCATGGGCGTTGTGCCCGCCGTGCAGGTGGACATTGGACGGCACGTCCAGCTGGTTGGTGAAGGTCACCTCCACCGGCGTGCCGGTCTTGGCGCGAATGGTGGGCCCGACGAACAGGCCGCCGAACGAGCGCACCGTCGTCGGCTTGCCGGGCTGGAACGCGTGCTGCGCCGTCTTGATCGGGATCTTGTAGACGTCGACGCCGTCGCGGCGGCGCACCGGCGTCAGCTCCTGCGGTATCGGCAAGCGTTGCGAGAACGAAACCCCCAGCCCCGCCGCCGGACGGCCCCCGCCGGCCGCGGCACCGTCGGCCGGGGCGTGCCCGGTGTGGTCCGCCCCGCCGGGCGAAGGTTCCCGGGTCAGCACGGAAGGCAGCAGCGCCGCCCCGCCCACCACGCCCCCGGCCGTCGCCCACCCCAGCAGTCGTCTTCGGTTCAACATCACCCGCTCCTCGGAGCTCATTGTTTGTTTCCGGCACCGATTCCGGCGCCACTCCCCGCAGCGATACTCTGCCCGCCGGCGAGTGGGCGGACATCTCCGTAAATGCGAGATTCCGGAAAGGGGGAGCGGGTAACCCCAAAGAAGGAATAGTGATTTTCCACCAGTGCGATCCGTCACCGACCAGGTACGGCGGGTGGGCCTACCACGCCTGATGGTCGTCGAAAAGGGTAATTCATGCAAGCAGGCAAAACGGATGAATGTCAACTCGGGACCGGATCCGGTAACCGGGCGGGCGACAACACAAAGGGCCCGTGAGCGGCGGTGGTGCCTCTCACGGGCCCTGCAAGTGTGTCCGTCGGGCTGACAGGATTTGAACCTGCGACCCCTTGACCCCCAGTCAAGTGCGCTACCAAACTGCGCCACAGCCCGGACTCGCACTCCCTGAGTGCGTGAGAAGTACTCTAGCGTGCCCTCCGAACGGCCCTGAAGGCAGGGTCGGTTGTCGCCCTGACCTGCGGAAACAGGTCAGGGCGACCGGGTCACGACGGGTTGGCGGCGTGGGTCAGGGTCTGCCACGCCACGAACAGGTTGTTCGAGCCCGCCGGGCGCTGGCGCTCGGTCAGCGTCTGCGTGTTCGTCATCGCGATGCCCAAGCGTGTGTTCAGCGCGTTGAAGCCCACCTCCGTCACCGGGCCGAGGCCGAGGTTCAGGTGTCCCGAACACAACCAGGACGGCACCGCCGCGCCGAGCTGGTACTTCGCCTGGAAGCCCAGGGCCTGGCGCAGGCGCGTGCCGATCTCCGTCGAGTAGACGTCCTCGCCCTGGATGCGGAGCGTTTCCGCCACGTCCGCGATCGCCGCTATTCCGTAGCCCGTGTGGGTGAAATCGCGGCAGGTTTCCTGGGTCAGGCCGTCCACGAACGTCGATTGGCCCTGCCAGTAGCCGACGATCTGGTCGCGCGAAGACAGCCCGCTGCCCGGGACGGTCTTCGGGAGCGCGCCGTCGGACGACAGATACACGTAAGCCGCGACGCGGTTGCGGTAACGGGTCACCGCCTTGTCGTAGCTCGCCTTGTCCTCCAGGAACACCGAGATGCCGACCGCGGCCTCCATCATGGACAGTTCCCAGTTGCCGTTGCTGTTGCTGCCGTTGATCACCTTGTTCAGGTACACATTGCGCAGCATCGTCGCGAACCGGCCCGCATTCGGCCAGCTCGAATACGTGTA
Source organism: Amycolatopsis sp. 505 (assembly GCF_031625235.1). NCBI lineage: Bacteria > Bacillati > Actinomycetota > Actinomycetes > Pseudonocardiales > Pseudonocardiaceae > Amycolatopsis > Amycolatopsis sp. 505. The sequence continues at coordinate 505,246 of NZ_JACKQP010000007.1, read as the reverse complement.
CTTGATGATCTCCGCCGCGCGTGGCCACGACGAGCCCGCCCAGCCCGTTTGCAGCGGGGCGTTGCTGTTCGTGTGGCTCGTGATCACCGCCGACCACGCGTCCATCAGCGCGATCGATTTCTGCGCGTACCGCGCGTCGCCCGTGATGTACCAGATCAGCGCGTCCGTGTACGCCGCGATCGCGTCTTCGCGCTCGTCCGTGCAGCCGTAGTTCGGGTTCGAATACGAGCCGCATTCGACCACCGCGCGCGGTTTCGGGGTCCGCGAGAGCGAGGCGTACGAGCTGGCCCGAGCCTGGTCGTACGCCGCCTTCCACGGCTGGGCGCCGGCGTTCACCTTGGCCTTGACGAAGTCCAGCTGCGGACGGCTCACCAGCACGCCCGGATGGGTGAACGCCGCCGGGGCGGCCGGAGCCGGGGTGGCCAGCACCCCCAGGAGCAGGGGGACCAGCGCGAGGACCTTGCGGAAGCGGGACATGGCTCTCCTCGAGACGACGGTGTCTGGGGGCGCGCGCCGGCTCAGTGTCATGGTCCAGACCACCGCGGGTCAAGCTTTTCTTTGTGTCCCAAAGAAAGTGTTCAGCCCGCTGAACAGGGTGTTCAGCGGGCTGAACGGAACCTCAGCCGAGCCCGGCGCTCACCGCGTTCAGCAACGCGCCGGTGTCGCCCGACATCTCCCACGCCATCACGCCGAGCAGCCCGCGCGACTTGAGCCACGTCGTCTTCAGCCCGATCGACCAGGCGTCGTCGAACGTCCACCACTGCCCGCCGTTGCCCGTGTAGCACGACGTCGCGACGGCGGCCGTGTCGTGGTGGACGGTGCAGCCCGGCACGCTCGCCACCAGGTTCGCGTACCCGCGCGTGCCCGCTTCCTCGGCGAACTGGCCCGGTGCTGCGCCGGTCGCGGACTGCCACTCGCCGCTCTTCCCGCCGTCGGCGACGCCCTGCCAGCCGCGGCCGTAGAAGGCCAGGCCGAGCGTCAGCCGCCGTGGATCGACACCGGCGTTCGTGTACGCATTGATCGCGCTTTCCGCACTGAAGTGGAAGTTGTACGGGTCATCCGCGTCGGCGTACAGGTTGCCCTGGTGGCCGGTGCGGTTCGGCTCCCACGAATTGTCGCTGCCCGCGCCGTGGAAGTCGTAACCCTGCACGTTCGCGACGTCCAGGTAATTGAAGATCTTGGAAACGTCCCAGCCCGAAGCGACCTTGGCCGGGTCGGCCGGCGTGAACGCGTGCAGCTGGTACCGCTTGCCGGTGGTCGCGCCGTAGGCGTCCATCTGCGTGCGGAATTCCGCCAGCAACGCGGTCAGATTCGCTTTGTCGTTCGGGCTCCAGTGGTTCCCGGGGTGGCCGTCGGCGCTGCCGGGCCATTCCCAGTCGACGTCGATGCCGTCGAAGATGCCCGCCGCGGTGCCCGGCCCGCCCGCGCCACCGTACGGCGCGATGTTGCCCTTGAGCCAGGTGTCCACACAGGACGAGACGAACTTCTTGCGCGACGCGTCGGTGGCCGCGACGTCCGAGAAGTACTTCGAATACGTCCAGCCGCCGAGCGAAACCAGCACCTTCAGGTTCGGGTGCTTCGCCTTGAGCTTCTTGAGCTGGTTGAAGTTGCCGCGCAGCGACTCCCAGCCGGTGTCGGCCACGCCGTCGACGGACTGCGCCGCCGCGAACGGCCGCGAGTAGTCGGCCTCGGCGTCACCGGCGCCGTCACCCTGGTTGGGGTCCTGCGGGTTGGCCGTCGTGCCCTTCGTGACCCCGGACAGGCAGGTCAGGTTCACCGGATCGATGTTCTCGAACGCGTACAGCAGATGCGTCAGCTTCGAAGCCGCGCCCGAGGTTTCCAGGTTCTTCACGAAGTACTGGCGCCCGTAGATGCCCCACTGCACGAAGTACCCGACCTTCGCGTACCCCGAGACGATGTCGCCGGTCCGGGCGGTCACCGCGGCGCTCGGCGCCGACACGTTGTCGTAGCCGTCGCGGGCGCGGACGGTGAAGGTGTACGAAGTGGACGGTGCCAGCCCGGTCACGACCGCCGACGTGGTGGTCACCGTCGTGGCCAAAGCGGACCCGCGGTAGACGTCGTAGCTGACCACGCCGGTGTTGTCCGTCGACGCCGTCCAGGCCAGGGAGATGCTTCCGGAGTCGGCGGCCGTCGAGCGCAATCCGGACGGCGCGGACGGCGCCTGCGTGTCGTCGGCCGGGTTGTTCGTCGTCACGGCCAGGGAAGTGCTCGCCGGGGACGTGTTCCCCTTGGCGTCCTTGGCTTTCACCGTGAACGAATAGGCGGTGCCCGGGGTGAGCCCGGAGATCGTGGCGCTCGTCCCGGTCACCGACGCGGCCAGGGAGGCACCCTGGTAGACGTCGTACCCGGTCACCGGAAGGGAACCGGCCGCGGAAGCGTTCCACGCCAGCGCGACGGTTTTGGTCGTCTTCGCGACCAGCCGCAGGTTCGCCGGCGCGCCCGGCGGGGTGTCCGGTGAACCGTCGCAATTGGCGTTGTCGACGCGGCACTGCGTCGGCGTTGCGGCGGCGCTGAGCCGGAAGGTCGGGCTGTACGGGTAGGTGTTGCGGCCCGGCGCCAGCGTGGCGATGTAGTACGCCGGCGTCAGCGTGACCTGGGTGCCGTTCTGGGTCACCGTGCCGTTTTCGCCGGTCGAGGCGGTGATCCCGGCGGGCAGCGTGAAGGTGATCGCCCAGTTGCTCACCGACGCGGTACCGGTGTTGGCGACGGTGTACGTGCCGGTGGTGCCGCTCATCGCCAGGGTGGCGGTCAGCGAACCGGCTGCGGCGGCGGGTGGCGCGAGCGCCGCGGTGCCGCCCAGCGCGATGAGCAAGGCGGCGAGTGCGGAGCGTAGTCGTGCGGGAGTGCGTCTCATGGCGGTTCTCCAAGCGGCACGAGGCGGGGACAACGTGGTCTAGACCACATCGAATGTAACCCGGTGCGAGGAGAACCGCGCACGCCCGAACGGCGGCAACCGGTGTCCGAACGGACGGTTAACGCCCCGAGAAGGTCGCTTTCCCCGGTCCGTCGGCGAGGAACGACTTCACGGCGTTGCGGAGGTCTTCGGTCTCGAAGAGCTCGGCCGCGATCGTCGTGATGTGCGCGTTCGCCTCGGGAACACCGCCGGCGGCGAAGTGGTCGAGCACGCGCTTGGTCGCCGCGTGGGCGCGCGTCGGTCCCTCGGCCAGCCGCCGGGCGAACGCCCGCGCCGCGTCGTCGAAGCCCTCGCTCGGCAGGACGCGGTTGACGACGTTCCAGCGCTCCAGCGTCGCGGCGTCGTAGGTGTCGCCGGTCATCACGAACTCCTTGGCGCGCCCGGCACCGGCCCGCGCGGCGAGCCGCTGGGTGCCGCCCATGGTCGGCGTCAGGCCGACGACCTTCTCGACCAGCCCGAACTTCGCGCGGTCGGCGGCGAGGATGATGTCGCAGGCGACGGCCACCTCGAACGCCCAGGTCAGGCACAGGCCGTGCGCGGCGAACACGGTCGGGAACGGCAGTGCCGCGATCCGGTCCGGCACCGCCAGCATCTCGTCGAAGAGGACCTTCGCCTCGGCCGGCGAGCCCTGGGCGTCGAACAGCGAGACGTCGACACCACCGCTGACGATCTTGCCTTCGGCGCGGATCAGCAGGGCGCGCGCGGGTCCGGCCTCCAGCTCGCCGATCGCCGAGGAAAGGTCGGACTGCAGCGAAGCCGTGTAGAGGTTCAACGGCGGAGCGTCGACGGTCAGGACGGCGAGCCCGCCGTCACGATCGAGGCGGACCTGCTGAGTCATGTTCACCCTGCTTCTTCGGCTTCGACGATGTCGTCCCAATACTGCTGGGCCTCGGGGCGCCAGTCGACGTGTTTGTGATGGAACAGTTCCGCCGCTTTCGTCCCGCTCCACTTCGCCGGCAGCAGCTCGGCCGGCAGCTGCGGGTCGAGGAACGGGAACCGCCGCCACTCGTGGACGAGCTCGGTCTGCGCGCGCAGCACCGCGCGGCCACCGGTCGGGTGCAGGCCGGTGAAGCGGTCGATGAAGTCCTCGTAGCGGTCCTTCAGCTCGGTCAGGTCCCAGGACCGGGCGACCATCGACTCCTGCTCGCCGACCTCGCCGTAAGCGGCGGTGAACGACATCGCCTGCGCGTCGAGGCCGAGGTCGTTGACGATCTGCTGGGCCTCCCGCTGGCGGGTCAGGTCCGGGCTGACCCACACGCCGGCGACCGGCGAACCGAAGCCCGCCCAGGTCAGCCGCGTGCGCAGCCGGTGCCGCAGGTCGCGCTTGGCCTCCGGGACGGAGACGATCAGCATCAGCCACTGGCCGTTCCAGCGGCGTTCCTCACGGCCGAACGCGTAGATCCGGTCGGCGCCCTCGGTCAGCAGGCGGCGCCCCGGCGGCGTCAGCGACCAGCGCACGCGGCGCCCGACGCGCTCGGAGACCACCCAGCCTTCGGCGGCGGAGCGGGCGAGCGCCTGCCGCGCCGACTTCTCCTCGATGTCGAGGATGCCCAGGACCTCGACGAGCATCGACGTCCAGACCGGCTTGTCGCGCGGCAGCGCGTACTCGCCGAGGACGGTCATCAGCAGCGACCGCGCGCTGGCGTGACTGACCTCGCGCCGCCGGCTCACCGTCGGCCGGGGCGCGGACGGACGGCCTTCCCTCGGCTTCGGCCTGCGGCCGAGGGTGACCGGGGGAGCGGGCTCGCCCATGCTGTTTCACCGACCTCACTGCGCTGGGGGACTGACAACCGAACAGGGTACCCACAGTGAGTGATCAAAGCGCCACGGGACACACACTGTCGGTGGTTTTGACCTTGATCTGACAGTTCACCACGAGGTCGTAGACTCGGCTACCTCATGAGTGCAACTCTCGTCGCGAAGGACCTGGCCGCGGGCCACGGTGACCGCATTCTCTTTTCCGGCCTCGATCTCGTGGTGGCACCCGGCGACGTCGTCGGTCTGGTCGGGGTCAACGGCGCCGGCAAGTCGACGCTGCTGCGGACCCTCGCCGGCCTCGCCAAGCCGGACAGCGGTGAAATTCGCCTGAACCCGCCGGCCGCGACGGTCGGCCACCTGCCGCAGGAGCCGGAACGGCGCGAAGGCGAGTCGGTGCGGGCGTTCCTGGCGCGCCGCACCGGCGTCTCGGCGGCGCAGGCGGACCTCGACGCGGCGACGTCGGCCCTCACCGGCGGCGCAGCGGGCGCGGACGACCAGTACGCGGCGGCCCTGGACCGCTGGCTGGCTCTCGGCGGCGCCGACCTCGACGACCGGGCCGCCGAAGTGGCCGCCGACCTCGGCTTGGCCGTGGACCTGGACCAGCCGATGACGTCCCTGTCGGGCGGCCAGGCGGCCCGGGCGGGGCTGGCGTCGCTGCTGCTCAGCCGCTACGACGTCTTCCTGCTCGACGAACCGACGAACGACCTCGACCTCGACGGCCTGGCCCGCCTGGAGCAGTTCGTGTCCGGCCTCCGAGCGGCGACGGTCCTGGTCAGCCACGACCGCGAGTTCCTGGCCCGCACGGTCGACCGCGTCGTCGAGCTGGACCTGGCCCAGCAGCAGGTGAACGTCTACGGCGGCGGGTACGAGGCGTACCTGGAGGAGCGTGAGGTCGCGCGCCGGCACGCGCGTGAGGAGTACGAGGAGTACGCCGACACGAAGGCGTCCCTGGAGGCGCGCGGGCGGATGCAGCGGGCGTGGATGGAGAAGGGCGTGAAGAACGCCCGCCGGAAGCAGCCCGACAACGACAAGGCGGCGCGCAAGTTCCGCACCGAGGCAACGGAGAAGCAGGCGTCGAAGGCGCGGCAGACCGACCGCATGATCGAGCGGCTGGAGGTCGTCGAGGAGCCGCGCAAGGAATGGGAGCTGCGGATGGAGATCGCCGCGGCCCCTCGGGCGGGAGCGGTGGTCGCGACGCTGCGGGGCGCAGTGGTCCGGCGCGGCGGATTCACGCTCGGGCCGGTCGACCTGCAGATCGACTGGGCGGACAAGGTCGCCATCACGGGCGCGAACGGATCCGGCAAGTCAACGCTCTTGGCGGCAATGCTGGGCCGGGTCCCGCTGTCCGACGGCGCCGCGTCCCTGGGCCCGGGTGTGGTGGTCGGCGAGGTCGACCAGGCACGGCGGTTGTTCCTGGGCGATGTTCCGCTGGCCTCGGCGTTCGCTCGGGAGGTACCTGAGTTCGCCGACGCCGAGGTCCGGACTTTGCTGGCCAAGTACGGCCTCAAGGCCGCGCACGTGCTCCGCTCCGCCGCGACGCTTTCGCCGGGCGAGCGGACACGGGCCGCACTGGCGTTGTTGCAGGCCCGTGGCGTGAATCTCCTGGTCCTGGACGAGCCGACCAACCACCTGGACCTCCCGGCCATCGAGCAACTCGAGGCGGCGCTCGACAAGTACCCGGGGACGTTGCTCCTGGTGACACACGACCGCCGCATGCTCGACGCGGTGCACGTGACGCGCCGGCTGGTGGTGGAGGAGGGCAAGGTCAGCGAGCAGTGATCTGCGACGCTGCTGGTGCTCACGTTCTAGAGCAGTGCTCTCGTTTCGGGACACTGCTTCGGTCACCGTTGTGAGCGGTGCTCTCGTTTTGGAGCGCCGCTTCGGCATTGGTTGTGAGCAGTGCTCTCGCGGGTGAGCGCTGCTTTGCTGTTGCGTGAACAGTGCTCTCGAACGCGATTGGCGCTCCCTGAACTTGCGTGAGCAGTGCTCTCGAATTTTGAGCACCGCTTCGCCCCTGCGGTGAGCGGTGCCCACCAACGTGAGCGGCGCTCGTTGTTGCGCGTCGCCGGTGCACTCGAACTTGAGTGTGACGTGAATGGTCTGAAGCGGCGCCTCCTGGGTGCGCTGCCGCGGGCCCATTGGAGCACTGCTCTCCAATGGGGGCGCCGCTCTTCAAGGTGAGCGGTGCTCTCCAAGGTGAGCAGCGCTCCTTAAGGTGAGCGGCGCTCTCCGAATGGGTGCGCCCGTCGTCGCTGGTTTGAGAGCGGTGCTCTTGAGTCGGAGCGGTGCCCGCATCAGCGGGTGAGCGGTGCTCTTGACGATGATCGGTGCTCTCAAGAGAGAGCAGTGCTCTTCGATGTGAGCACCTGCCCTGCCAGAGATGTGAGCAGTGCTCTCGGGCGAGAGCACTGCTCACCCTTTCGTCGCCCCGCCAGTCAAGCCCTTCACGAACTGTTTCTGCAACGTCAGGTAAAAAATCAGCACCGGCAGCGTCGCCAGGAACATCAGGGCGAACACGCTTCCCAGGTCCGCCTGGTACTGGCCGATCGAGCGGTAGATGCCCGTCGTGATCGTGGTGCCCTGGCTGGGGCCGAGGATGATCAGCGGGTCGATGAAGTCGTTCCAGATCCAGACGCCCAGGAAGATCAACACCGACGCCGTTGCCGGGCGCAGCAGCGGGAACACCACTCGCCAGAACACCTGCATGCGGCTTGCTCCGTCGAGCAGGGCCGCCTCCTCCAGTTCCACCGGGACGCCGCGGATGAAGCCCGTGAACACGAACACCCCGAAGGGCACATAGTACCCGACGTTGAACAGGATCAGGCCCTGGAGGGTCGCCATCAGGTGGGTCACGCGCAGGACGTCGGTGATCGGGATCAGGATCACCTGGGGCGGGATCATCAAACCGGCCAACAGAACGAGCGTGAGGACCTTTGTCCAGCGCTTGGCCGAACGGGCCAGGTAGTGACCGAGCATGGCCGACAGCACCGTCAGGACCAGGATCGACAGCACCGTCACCACGATGCTGTTCGTCAAGCTGACCCAGAACAGGCCGTCCGGGCGGGTCAGGACCGCGTGGATGTTCGAGAGCGTCGGCGGGATCGGCAGGGATGCCGGCTCCTTGGCGATCAGCTCGCCCTGCTTGAACACGTTCGCCAGCACCAGATACAGCGGGACGAAGAACACCGCGCTGACGAGCAACGCCACCGCGGGGCGCACCAAAGACCGGGACCGGGTCACAGGTCCACCTCCCGGCGGCGGAGGAAGTTCAGCACCACCGTCGTCACCAGGGCCACGATCACCAGCATCACCACGGCCATCGCGGACGCGTAACCGACGTGGTTCGAATCGAAACCCGTCTGCAGGACGTCGAAGGCGATCGTCGCCGTGGCGCCGGAACCCGGGCCGCCGTTGGTGATCACCTTGACGTAGTCGTACGTCTTGAACGCCGAAATCAACAGCACCACCGTGTTGATCGTCAGCGACGGCGCCAATAGCGGCCAGGTGACCGCGCGGAAGCGGCGCACCGGCCCCGCGCCGTCGATCTCCGCCGCCTCCAGCAGTTCCGCCGGCACGCCCTGGAGACCCGCCAGGTACACCACGACGCAGAACCCGAGCATCTGCCAGCACACGATCGAGGCCACCGAATACAGGGCCACGTCCGGGTCGGACAGCCAGCCCGGCGGATGCGCGACACCCACTGCGCGCAGCAAGGAATTCAGCGGCCCGCGGTCGTCGAGCAAGCGGGACCAGACGATCGACACCACCACCGAGCTGAGGATCACCGGCGTGAAGAATACGCTGCGCAAAGCGTTGTACAGCCAGCCCTTCCGGTCCAGCAGCAGCGCCACGCCCAACCCCAGCACATTGGGCACGATCACCACGATCAGCGTCAGGATCGTGGTCACCTGCAGCGCCGTGAGGAACTGCGAATCGGTGAACAACAAGCGGTAATTGGCGAAACCGACGAACTTCACCGGCGGGTTGAACGGGTTGTAGTTCGTCAGGCTGTAGCCGAAGCTGATCAGGATCGGTGCCATCACGAAACACAAGTACACGAGCACACCCGGCGCGCCGAACGACGCGAAGTGCGCCAGCCGCGGCAGGATCGGGCGGCGCCGGCGGCGGGGCCGGGCCGTGGCCGAGGGCGGGGAGGGGCGGGAAATGACGGCGGTCAAGGACGTCAGCCCGCCTTCGCCCACTCGGTGTCCAGGAACGCGCACGCGTCGGCCACCGACTTGCGGCCGGTGATGACGTCCTGGGCGGCCTGGTCGACCTTGTCCTTCATCCCGGGCAGCAACCCGTCGTCGGCGGTCTCCCAGCGGAACGCGTGCACCACGGCGTTCTGCTGCACCGCCTGTGCGTACAGGTCGTAGCCGGCCTTGAACGTCGGCCCGACGCCGGGCGGCGGCGTGTAGCCCTTGATCGCCGGGAACAGGCCGTCCGCCTTCACCGAGGCGTCCAGCTGGTCCTTGTCGAGCTGGAAACCGAGCGCGAACTTGCGGGCGGCGTCGAGGTTCGCGGCCTTGGCGTTGACGATCATCCCGCCGCCGGTGTAGGCCGGGACGACCAGCTTGCCGTCCTCGGAGGGGAAGTTGAAGACACCCACCTCGAAGTCGTGCTTCTTCGAGTCGGCGTTGGCGGCGAACCAGTTGCCCATCGGGTACATCGCGCTCTGGCCGTCCAGGAACGCCTGCTCGGTCGCCGCGTAGTCGCGCGACACGCTCGTCTTGTCCACGTACCCCCTCGCCGCGAGGTCGGCGAGCTTCGCGAACGCGTGCTGGAACGCGGGGTCGGCGAACTTCACCTTGTCCTGGCGCCGCTGGGTGAGCCAGTCCGGCATCGTGTTGTAGACCTCGGTGCTGACCAGCCCCGACAGGATCATCGACGACGGGAAGCCGTCCTTGCCGCCACCGATGGTGAACGGCGAGAAGCCCTTCTCCTTGAGCTTGCCGGCGTCGGCGACGAGCTCGTCCCACGTCTTCGGCGGCGCCGCGATGCCCGCGTCGGCGAACATCTTCTTGTTGTAGTAGATCGGCGGGATGGTCTGGGTGTTCGCCGGCAGCTGGTAGTACTTGCCGTTCACCGGGTTGGCCTGCGGGAACTGGAAGTCCTTCAGCTCCTCGGGCGTCCACGCGTAGAGGTTGCCCGCTTCGGCGAAACCGGCCGAGTCGACGGCGATCATCACGTCCGGGAACTGGCCCGATTGCAGCAGCTGCTTCGCGTACGACGTCCGCCCGTCGGCGGTCGGCGCGACGAGCTTCTTGACCTTGATGCCCGGGTTCTTGTCCGTGACGCGCTTGATCGCCGCGTCCCAGTAGGCCGGCGTGAGGTTCGGGGTTTCGAACGTCAGGAAGGTGATCTCCGCGTCGCCGCCGCTGCCGGTGTTCGAGCCGACCGAGCACGCGCTCACCGCCAGGAGCACCGCCGCGCCCAGCGCCAGGGACCTTCTCATGTCGAAGCCACCTTCCACCATATGTGATGTATGACGCATTTGATCGGACGTATTCGACGATGTCAAGCGCCAGGCGGCCACGAAACCGCAAGAAAGCCGAGATAGATCAGATCTTTACGCGATCGAGTCGAACGACAGTGCTGGCGAAGTCGCCGGCCGGCAACGCCAGTGGGAGGCCGTGGGAAAGAAGCACCGCGCCGCTGTGCGTCCGACCGGAATCCGGGTCGAGGTACCGCGCGGCCGGGTCGAGGCCGTCCAGCCGCAGCGGCCGCTCCGGCGCGTTGAAGTGCGCGGACTGCCGGTAGGCGAACACGACCGCGCGATCGCCGTGGACGTACTGCAGGGCGGTGACGCCGTCGTCGACCGGCGGCCGCAGCCGGTACAGCGCGCCGTGCTGCACCACCGGCCGGATGTCCTTGTACCGCGCGACGAGCTCGCGGGCGAGCTCGAGGTCGCCCGCGGGCCAGCGCACGATGTCGCCGCCGAGGCCGAGCACGCCGGCCATGGCGACGTGGAACCGGAACTGCAGCGGCACCGACCGGGCCGTCACGAAGCCGGGGTTGTCGGTGACCCACGCCGCCATCGCGCGGGCCGGGTAGAGCTGCCCGTAGCCGTGCTGGATCCGCAGCCGGTCGAGCGCGTCGGTGTTGTCGGAGGTCCAGACCTGGTCGGCGCGGGCGAGCACGCCGAGGTCGATCCGGCCGCCGCCGCCCGCGCACGACTCGATCCGCAGGCCCGGGTGGTCCGCGCGCAGCCGGTCGAGCAGCGCGTACACCGCGTGGGTGTGCTCCACCCACAGCCGGTCCTGGTCGGGTTCGCCCGGCCAGCCCGCTTCGCTGAACGGCCGGTTCATGTCCCACTTGAGGAAGTCGATGCCGTGCGAGCCGACCAGCCGGTCCAGCCACTCGTGCGCCCACGCGGCGACGTCCGGGCGGGCGAAGTTGAGCACCAGCTGCCGCCGCAGCTCCGAGCGGCGCCGGTGCGGGTGGTGCAGCACCCAGTCCGGGTGGGCGCGGTACAGGTCGCTGTCCGGGTTGACCATCTCGGGCTCGACCCAGATGCCGAACCGCATGCCGAGCCCGTGCACGGCGTCGACCAGCGGCTTGAGCCCGTCGGGGAAGCGGGTGCGGTTCACCTCCCAGTCGCCGAGGCCGGCGTGGTCGCCGGTGCGGGCGCCGAACCAGCCGTCGTCCATCACGAACAGTTCGACGCCGAGCGCCGCCGCCCGCTCGGCGAGGGCGCGCTGGCCCGCCTCGGTGACGTCGAATCCCGTGGCCTCCCACGAGTTGTAGAGCACCGGGCGCAGCTCTTCCGGGTGCGGCAGGACGTGCGCGAGGACGTAGGCGTGCCACGCCCGGCTCGCCGCGCCGAACCCGCCGTCGGTGTACAGCCCGGCGGACACCGGGGTGGTCAGCGGCCGTCCGGGCCCGACGCGGTGGACGACGCCGTCCTGGCCGAAGCCGCCGCTCACCGTCAGCCGCCCGGTCGACGACCGGGTGGTGGTCAGCCGCCACGACCCGCTCCACGCCAGCGCGACGCCGTAGACCTCGCCGTGGCGCTCGGTCGCCGTGCCGTCGTCGACCATCACCCAGGGATTGGCGTGGTGCCCGGTGATCCCGCGCCGGCTGGCGAAGACGGTTTCGCCGTGGGGTGCGAAGCCGCGCTGCAGCTGGGTTTCCGCGGCCCAGCGGCCGGTCGCGTGGCTGAGCCGGTAGTCCTCGAAGACCGGCAGCGCCCAGGTGGCCGAGTCGGCCCGGACGACCTCGACGTCGGTGTCCGCGCTCAGCTCGGTCCAGCGTTCGAGGACATCACCGCGCAGCCGGTAGTGCAGGGTGATCCGCAGCGGGTAGTGCCGGTCGGCGAAAACCAGCCGCAGGTGATCGGCGGTGGCTTCGTGGGAGGAGAACCGCCATTCGAGGGCCCGCGTCCCGTCGGCGAAGCGGACCTGCAGGGCCGGTGTCCAGTACCGGGTCCCGCCGTCGGCGGCGAGTTCGGCGAGGCCCTCGTTCGGGTCGTTGAAGCCGTCCCACCAGGGCAGCGTTTTCCCGGTCAGCTCGACGACGTCGGCATCGGACAGCGCCGGGCCCCAGTAGACGTGCACCGGGACGTCGTCCTCGTCGAGCCGCAGCGCGTACGTGCTCGATTCCCCGGTGAGCACCCAGGTGCGGTGTCCGTCGAGGAAGCTGATCCCGGCCATGCGGGACATCCTGCTCACCGGCGCGGCCGCCGCCAAGGGATGTCCCGCTCACCGGTCACGGGCGGTCGGTGAGGTACCCGCCCATCGTCTTGAAGTACTCCGACGCCGGCAGCTCCGTCCCGTCGGCGGTGCGGACCCGCTCGACGAGCAGGCCGGGGGACCGGCCGCGGCGGGCGTCCGGTCCGGCCACGATCACGACGCCGTCGCCCTCGCGGATGAAGATGCGGCCCGGCGTGCCGCCGTAGTGGCCCCGCGACACCGACGCCTTCAGGATCCGCAGCTCCTCGCCGCGGTGGTAGGCGAACGCGTTGGGGTATGGGTCCGACAGCGCGCGCACGAACCGCTCGAGGTCCGCGGGCGGCAGCGTCCAGTCGATCAGGCTGTCCCGCTTGGCCCGCTTGTGGAAGAAGCTCGCCTTCGACCGGTCCTGGGGCACCGGCGTGTACCCGGTCTCGATCAGCGAGATGGCTTCGGTGGTGATCGGCGCGATGAGGTCGACCGTGCGGTGGAAGAGGTCGGTCGTGGTGTCGGACGGCCCGACCGGGATCGCCCGCTGCAGCACGACGTCCCCGGCGTCGAGCTCGCCGTCCATCATGTGGGCGGTGACGCCGACCTCGGGCTCGCCGTTGATCATGGCCCAGATGAGCGGCGAGAAGCCCGCGTACGCCGGCAGCAGCGAGTCGTGGATGTTCAGCGTGCCGTGCCGCGGCAGCTCGAAGATCTCCGGCGGCAGCCAGGTGCGCCAGTTGTTCGCCACGATCAGGTCGAGGTCCGCGGCCTTGAGCTCGGCCAGCAGCTCGGCGTCGTCCGGCCGGGTGCGCAGCAGGACCCGGATGCCGTTCTCCGCGGCCAGGTCGGCGACCGAGTCGGCCCAGATCCGCTCGTAGGCGTGGTCGCTCTTCGGGTGGGTGACCACGACGGCGACCTCGTGGCCGGCGTCGATGAGCGCCTGGAGGGTCCGGTGCCCCCAGGTCTGGTAGCCGAACATCGCCACGCGCATTCGAGAGTGCCTTTCATGATCGGGGGACGAACATCACCACGAACGTACTAGGCGAGGCTCGCCTAAGTTAGGTTAGGGTTCCCTGAACCGTACCGGAGCGCGCGAGGGAGCAACATGACTGCAGAGGTCCCGATCTACGACATCGTCGGCGTGGGCTTCGGACCGTCGAACCTGGCCCTCGCGATCGCCCTCGCCGAGCACAACGCGGGCGCCGGGGAGCCGGTGACCGCGCACTTCCTCGAGCGGCAGCCGCGGTTCGGCTGGCACCGCGGGATGCTCATCGACACCGCGACCATGCAGGTGTCGTTCCTCAAGGACCTGGTCACCATGCGGAACCCGACCAGCGAGTTCAGCTTCCTCAACTACCTGCACGCCGCCGGCCGGCTGGTCGACTTCATCAACCACAAGAACCTCTTCCCGCTGCGCGTGGAGTTCCACGACTACTTCGAGTGGGCGGCCGCGAAGGTCGACGACGTCGTCTCCTACGGGACCGAGGTCGTCGCGGTCCGGCCGGTGTACGACGGTTCCGAAGTGGCCTACTTCGACGTCGAGGCCTCGGACGGCTCGTCCCTGCGCGCCCGGAACCTGGTGGTGGGGACCGGCCTGCGGCCCCAGCTGCCCGACGGCGTCACCGCCGGGCCGCGGATCTGGCACAACAGCGAGCTGCTGTTCCGCGTGGACGCCTTGCGCGGCGCCGACCCGAAGCGGTTCGTCGTGGTCGGGGCCGGCCAGAGCGCGGCCGAGGTCGCCGCGTTGCTGCACGACGAGTTCCCCCGCGCCGAGGTGTGCGCGGTGTTCGCCCGCTACGGCTACAGCCCGGCCGACGACAGCTCGTTCGCCAACCGCATCTTCGACCCCGAGGCCGTCGACCAGTTCTACCGCGCGGGCGAGCCGGTGAAGGACCGCCTGATGCGCTACCACGGCGCGACGAACTACTCGGCCGTCGACATCGACCTGATCGACGAGCTCTACCGGCGCGTCTACCGCGAGAAGGTGCTGGGCGTGGAACGGCTGCGGCTGTTCAACGTCTCGCGCCCGGTCGAGGTCACCGACGCGGGAACGGTGACGGTCGAGTCCCTGACGACCGGCTCGCAGACGGTGCTCGAAGCCGACGCGGTCGTGTACGCCACGGGCTACCGGCCCGCGGACCCGACGCCGCTGCTCGGCGAGCTGGGCGCGCGCTGCCTGCGTGACGGGTCCGGGCGCCTGCGCGTGGAGCGCGACTACCGCCTCACGACGGACTTCCCGCTGCGCGGCGGGATCTACCTGCAGGGCGGCACCGAGCACACGCACGGCATCACGTCGTCGCTGCTGTCGAACACCGCGGTGCGGGTGGGGGAGATCCTGCAGTCCGTCGTGGACCGGCGGGTGGTCGCGGAGCCGGCCGGGGAGTTCGCCGTCAGCCTGCGGTGATCTGCTCCCGCAGGATGTCGCCGTGGCCGGTGTGGCGGGCGTACTCCTCGATCAGGAACAGGTAGACGAAGCGGAGGGTGACCTCGCCTACGACCGGGTGCGTCCACCGGTCGTCGAGCGAGAAGCCCGCCGCGATCTCACGGGAACGCCGGGCGGTCCGCTCGTGCTCGGCGATCACGCCCTCGACCGTATCGTCGTCGGCGACGGTGAAACTGACGTCCCCGGGCGTCGAGGGGCCGTCGATCTCGGCCTCGCCGAGCCCGGCGATCAGCCACTGGAACCACCGGCGCTCGGCGACGGCGGCGTGCTTGACCAGCGCGATCGGCGTGGTCAGCGACGGGACCAGCCGGCGCCGGGCGTCGGTTTCCGACAGGCCACGCGCGTTCTCGACGAGGGCGAGGCGGCCGCGGTCGAGCATGGCCTCCAGCAGTTCTCGCTCGGAGCCGGTGGTCTTTTCGGGCAGCACGTACATGCGGCCAGCTTGCCCGAGAATCAGCCCTGGTGCACCGGTGCCGGGTGGTGGCGGCCGATCGGGATGACCATCGGCGTCCCGCTCACCGGGTCCGGGCGCACCTGGCAACGGACGTCGAAGACCTCCTCGACGAGCTCTTCCGTGATCACCGCCGCCGGTTCGCCGGAGGCGACCACGCGGCCGGCCTTCATCGCGATCACGTGGTCGGCGTAGCGGCACGCCTGCGGCAGGTCGTGCAGCACCATCACCACCGTGCGGCCCTCCGCGCGGTTGAGGTCGACGACCAGGTCGAGCACGTCGATCTGGTGCGCCAGGTCCAGGTACGTGGTCGGCTCGTCGAGCAGCAGCACCGGCGTGCCCTGGGCGACCGCCATCGCGATCCACGCGCGCTGGCGCTGGCCGCCGGACAGCTCGTCCACCGGGCGGTCGGCGAGGTCGGTCATCCCGGTGGCCGCGAGCGCCGAAGCGACCGCTCCTTCGTCCGAAGTGGACCATTGCCGCCACCAGCTCTGGTGCGGGGCGCGGCCGCGGCCGACGAGGTCGGCCACCGTCATGCCCTCCGGCGCCACCGGGGACTGCGGCAGGATGCCGAGCCGCTGGGCGACCTGGCGGGTCGGGAGGTCCTGGATCGACCGGCCGTCGAGGTACACCCCGCCCGACTTCGGCGAGAGCAGCCGGGCCATCGTGCGCAGCAGGGTCGACTTCCCGCACGCGTTGGCGCCGACGATCGCGGTGATCTTCCCGGGCGGGATGTCGAGGTCGAGGCCGTCGATGACGACCCGGTCGTCGTAGGCGACGCGCAGGTCCTGCACGCGCAGGGACGGTGTCATCTTCTCAGCCTCCGGAGCCGGATCGGTTGGCCCTGGCCAGCAGCCAGAGCAGCAGCGGGGCGCCGAGCGCGCCGGTCACGATGCCCACCGGCAGCGGCGACGCCGTGATCGTGCGGGCCAGGATGTCGCTGCCCAGCACGACGACCGCGCCGGTGAGCGCGGACGCCGTCAGCGGCGGGGACGCCTGGCGCGCCAGGCGTTGCGCGATCTGCGGCGCGGTCAGCGCCACGAAGGAAACCGGGCCCGCGGACGCCGTCGCGAAGGCCACCAGACCGGCGCCGGACAGCAGCAGCCCGAGCCGCACCGGCTGGACCGGCGTGCCGAGCCCGGCCGCCACGTCGTCGCCGAGCTGCAGCGTCCGCATCCAGCGGGACAGGGCCAGCACGAGCGGCAGCAGCACCGCCAGCGCGCCGGCCAGCGGGACGACGTGCTCCCAGCCGCGGTTGTTCAGGTTCCCGACGAGCCAGCCGATCGAGGCCTGGGCTTCGGTGATCTGCGCGCGGCTGAGCAGGTAGTCGGTCAGGCTGGTGCACATCGCGAAGATGCCGATGCCCACCAGGATGATCCGGTAGCCGGTGGTGCCGCGCCGCCACGCGAGGACGTACACGAGCAACCCGGTCAGCAGGCCGCCCAGCAGGCCGAGCGTGGTGGTGCCGAGGCCGCCGCCGAAGCCGAAGGAAATCCCGGCGACGACGGCGGTGGCCGCGCCCGCGTTGATGCCGATCATGTCCGGGCTGGCCAGGGGGTTGCGCGTGATGGTCTGGAACACCGCGCCGGACGCGCCGAACGCGAGCCCGGCGAGCAGTCCGGTGAGCGCCCGGGGCAGCCGCAGTTCCTGCACGATGTAGGCGGCGCCGCTGTCGCCGCCGCCGAACACGGCGGACAGGACGTCGGACACGGCGAGCGGGACGTCGCCGATCGTCATGCCCCAGCAGAACAACGCGAACGCCAGCACGGCGAGCACGACCGAGACGGCGACGAGCCGGAGCCGGACCTGGCCGGACACCGGGGGTTTGGCGAGGCGGAAGATGACGCGGTCGCGCCGGACCTGCAGCAGGCTCATCAGGACTCCACCAGCTTGCGGCGGCGGACCAGCCAGATGAAGAACGGCGCGCCGAGGAAGGCGACGATCACCCCGGCCCGGACCTCGCCGGGCCGCGCCATGACGCGGCCGAGGATGTCCGCGGCCAGCAGCAGGCAAGGGGCGAGGACCGCGGTGTAGGGCAGCAGCCAGCGGTGGTCGGGCCCGATGACGAACCGCACGGCGTGCGGGACGATCAGGCCGAGGAACACGATCGGCCCGGCGACCGCGACGGACGCGCCGGTCAGGAGCGTGACGGCCAGGGCACCGCGCAGCCGCAGCGGGCCCAGCCGCCGTCCGAGCGCGACCGCGACGTCGTCGCCGAGCGCGAGGCTGTTCAACGCCGGCCCGGTGGCGAGCGCCAGCACCGCCCCGGCCAGGAGGAACGGCAGCACCCGCAGCAGCGAACCGCTGTCGACGCCGGCGAGCGAACCGGCCGACCAGAACCGGAAGCGGTTGAGCGCCACCGGATCCGACAGCACCATCGCGCTGGTGAACGAGCCGAGCAGCGCCGTGACGGCGGCCCCGGCGAGGGCGAGCTTGACCGGGCTCGAGCCGCTGCGGCCGCGGGTGCCGAGGAAGTAGACGACCACGGTCGCGGCCAGCGCGCCGGCGAAGGCGAACCAGATGTAGCCGTAGAGCGAGCTGACGCCGAGCACGGTGATGGAGAAGACGATGGCGAACGCGGCTCCGGCGCTGATGCCGAGCAGGCCCGGCTCGGCCAGCGGGTTGCGGGTCAGCGCCTGCATGAGCGTGCCGGACAGGCCCAGCGCGGCACCCACCAGCACCGCCAGCAGCGTCCGCGGCATCCGGACACTGTGGATGATCACCGCGTCGGCCGAACCGTCGTCGTGCCAGAGCACCTGCCAGACGGCGCCGAACGAAATCTCCTTCGACCCCAGCCAGACGCTCAGCAGGCACAGGAAAACCAGCACACCGAGAGCGGCCAGCAGACCGAGCGCGCGGCCCGTGTGTGGCGGGCGTCGCTTGAGAGCGATCCCTCCGGGGTCTGTTCGCACCGCACCTCCGACTGGTACTGATTTTAGGTAAGGCTAACCGATGGTACAGGAGTGCATCCTCACCATCCGTTTGTTAGGGTCACCTAAGTTCGCGCCCCGTTCGGGGCGCCGTGAGCAGCGGGAGGCTGGTCTACCGGTGAGCAACGGTGACGCTGTGCAGCAGCAGGGATCGAGGCTCGGGTTCTGGCGTGACCGCCTCGCCTCGGCGCCGAAGGAGCTGCCGCTGCCGGTCGACCGGCCGTACCCCGCGGAGCCCGTCTTCGCCCGGCTGGACCGGCCGCTGCCCGCCGCCGACGAACTGACCCTCCTCGCGGCGTTCACGGTGCTGGTTTCCCGATATGCGGGAACGACGGACGTCGTGGTCGGGATCGGCGCCCTGGTGCCCCTGCGGGTGAATCTGGGCGGCTCGCCGGGGTTCGGCGAAGTGGTGGCGCGCGTGCGCGAGGCACGGGACGAAGCCCTGGCGCACGAAGTTCCGTTCCGGGACTTGGTCGCCGAAGTGGGACCCGAGCCGGGGCGCGGGGGATCGGTGCTGGTCAACGTCGGTTTCGAGGCCGAAACCGACCTGGCCCTCGACCTGAACCTGACCCGCGACGGCGTGGTCTACCGCGCCGACGTCCTCGACGGATCCACTGTGGACCGGATGCTGGACCACCTCGGCACCCTCCTCGCCGTCGCCCAGGAACGGCCACAGTGGCCGGTGGCCCGGCTGGACCTCGTGACGGCACCGGAACGGCACCGGATCCTCGAGGAGTGGAACGACACGGACCTCGCCGCGCCGCTTTCCACGCTGCCCGGGCTCTTCGCCGCCCGCGTCCGCGAGGCGCCGGACGCCGTGGCCCTCGTCTTCGAAGACGAGGAACTCACCTACGCCGAACTCGACGCCCGCGCGAACCGGCTCGCCCACGTCCTCATCGGGCGCGGCGCCGGGCCGGAACAGGTCGTCGCGCTCGCCGTGCCGCGCTCGATCGAGATGATCGTCGCCGAGCTGGCCGTCCTCAAGGCCGGCGCCGCCTACCTGCCGCTGGACCAGGACTACCCGGCCGAGCGGATCGCGTTCATGGTGTCCGACGCCCGCCCGGTCTGCGTGGTCACCACCAGCGAGCTCGCCGGTCTCTTCGACGGTGACGTCCTGTTGCTGGACGAGGTCGGCCTGGACGGCGTCCCGGCGACCGACCCGGCCGCCGCGATCGTCCCGGCCAACGCCGCCTACGTCATCTACACCTCCGGCTCCACCGGGCGCCCCAAGGGTGTCGTGGTTTCCCACGCGGGTGTCGCGAAGCTCGTCGCGACGCAGTCCGAGCGGTTCGGCGTCGGCCCGCACAGCCGGGTGCTGCAGTTCGCCTCGCCGAGTTTCGACGTCGCCTTCTGGGACCTGTGCCTCGGCCTGCTTTCGGGCGGGCGCCTGGTGATCACGCCGGCCGAACGCCGGGTGCCCGGCCCCGAACTGGCCGAATACGCGCACGCCCACGGCGTCGACTTCATGATCCTGCCGCCCGCCCTGCTCGCCGAATTCCCCGAGGACTGCGACCTTCCCCGCGACAGCGTGCTGCTGGCGGGCACCGAACGGGTGTCGCCGGAGCTGGTCCGTCGCTGGGCGCCCGGACGGCGGATGTTCAACGCCTACGGCCCGACCGAGGCCACGACCAACTCGACGCTCGGGCTCTGCGACCCGGGGATCGCGCCGGGCTCGGCCGTGCCGATCGGCGTGCCGGACCCCGGCACCCGCGCGTACGTCCTCGACGCGCACCTCGCCCCGGTCCCGGTGGGCGTGGTGGGGGAGCTGTACCTCGCCGGAAGCGGCCTGGCGCGCGGTTATCTCGGGCGGCCGGGCCTGACGGCGGAGCGGTTCGTCGCCGACCCCTTCGGTTCCGGCGGACGCCTCTACCGGACCGGTGACCTGGTCAAATGGCTGCCGGACGGGCGGCTCGTATTCCTCGGCCGGGCCGACGACCAGGTCAAGATCCGCGGCTACCGCATCGAACTCGGCGAGATCGAGTCCGTGCTCGCCGAACACCCGCGGGTCGGCCAGTCGGTCGTCGTCGCGCAGGACGGGCAGCTGATCGCCTACGCCGTCCCGGTGCCCGACCGCGACCAGGCCGCCGAGCAGGGGCACGTCGACGAATGGCGCGCCGTCCACGAGGAGATGCTCGCCGGCTCCCACGGCATCGAGGAGAACTTCGCAGGCTGGAACTCCAGCTACGACGGTTCCGAGATCCCCCTCGGCGAGATGCGCGAGTGGCACGCGGCGACGATCGAGCGGATCCGGTCCTTGCGCCCGAAGCGGGTGCTGGAAATCGGTGTCGGCAGCGGCCTGATCCTCTCGCGGATCGCCCCGGACGCCGAAACCTACTGGGGCGTCGACCTTTCCGAGAGCGCCGTCGAGAACGTCCGGCGCGAGGTCGCCGCGACGCCCTTCGCGGACCGGGTGCACCTGGCGGCCCGGCCCGCCCACGACCTGGGCGAGCTGCCGGAGTTCGACACGGTGATCATCAACTCCGTCGCGCAGTACTTCCCGAGCGCGGACTACCTCGCCGAAGTCGTCAAGACCGCCGCCGCGCGGCTGGCTCCCGGCGGGACGATCTTCCTCGGTGACCTCCGCAACCTGCGTTCGCTGCGGGCCTTCCGGACCGCCGTCGAGCTGCACCGGGGCCGGACCGACGTCGCCGCGGTGGACCAGGCGATCGCGCGCGAGGGCGAGCTCGTCCTCGACCCGGACTTCTTCCCGGCGCTGGCCCGCGGCCTCGACGGCTTCGGCGACGTCGACCTGTGGGTCAAGCGCGGCACCGCGCACAACGAGCTGACCCGCCACCGCTACGACGTCGTCCTGCGCAAGGCCGACCGGGCCGAACCGGCCGGCGAGCAGGTCGTCGCGTTCGGCGACCTCGGTGCGGTGGAACGGTTCCTGGCCGCCGAGACGCCGGAGCGGCTGCGGGTCACCACGATCCCGGACGCGCGGCCGGCCGGCGAGCTCGCCGCGGTCCGCGCCCTGGACGCCGGCGACGCCGAGGCGGCCCTGGCCGCCCTGGACGGCCGGGACGGCGTCGACCCGGAAGCGTTGTACGCGCTCGGCGAGCGGGCCGGCTACCGCGTGGCCGTCACCTTGGCGGCCGAGGGGGGCGAGCTGGAGGCCGTCTTCTCGAGGGGCGAGGGCGGCTCCGCGTACCGCCCGGTCCGGCAGACCGGCACGCCCGGGTCGTACGCCAACAACCCCGCCGCCCGGCGCGAAACCGGTGCGCTCGTCGCCTCGCTGCGCGCCCACGTGCGGGACCGGCTGCCGCTGTACATGGTGCCCTCGGCGTTCGTCGTCCTCGACAAGCTCCCGGTGCTCGCCTCCGGCAAGCTGGACCGCAAGGCCCTGCCCAGCCCGGAGCGGTTCACCGCCGGGCCGGGCCGGGCGCCGCGCAACCCCGTCGAGCAGCTGCTGTGCGAGATGTTCGCCGACGTCCTCGGCGTGCCGCAGGCCGGCCCGGACGACGACTTCTTTGCCCTGGGCGGGCATTCCCTGCTCGCCACCCGGCTGATCCAGCGGATCCGCGCGGGCGTCGGCGCCGAGGTGCCGGTGCGGGCCGTGTTCGACGCCCCGACGCCGGCCGCGCTCGCGGACCACCTCGCCGGGGCCGTCACCGGGACCGAGCGGCGCCCGCTCGCGCGCGTCACCGAGCGGCCGGAACGGCTGCCGCTGTCGTTCGCGCAGCAGCGGCTGTGGTTCCTGCACGGCCTCGAAGGCGGCTCGGCGACCTACAACGTCCCGCTCGTCATGCGGCTGGCCGGGGAACTCGACGTCGACGCGCTGCGTGAAGCGCTCAACGACGTCGTGGCCCGGCACGAGGCCCTGCGGACGGTCTTCCCGGTCGCCGACGGCGTCCCGTACCAGGAAATCCTGCCCGAGGGGACAATCGGCCTCGCCGTCCGCGGAGTGTCCGATGTGGACTCCGAAGTGACCGCTCTGGTGCGCGGGGTGTTCGACCTCGGTGCCGGGGTCCCGGTGCGTGCGGAACTGCTCACCGACGGCCCGCGGCGGCACGTCCTGGTCCTGGTCGTGCACCACATCGCCGCCGACGGCTGGTCGCTGTCCCCCCTCTGGCGGGACATCGCCGTGGCCTACCGCGCCCGCCGGCACGGCGAGGCTCCACAGTGGACGCCGCTGCCGGTCCAGTACGCGGACTACACGCTCTGGCAGCGCGATCTCCTGGCCGTCGAGGAGGAAGCCCAGCTCGCCTACTGGCGCGAGACCCTGGAGGGCCTGCCCGAGCGGATCGCGCTCCCGCTCGACCGGCCGCACCCGCCGGTGTCGGCCTACCGCGGCGGCTTCTTCACCTTCACCTGGGACGCCGGGCTCCAGGCCGCCCTCACCGACCTCGCCCGCGCCTGCGGGGCCAGCCCGTTCATGGTCGTGCACGCGGGCCTGACCGCGCTGCTGTCCCGCCTCGGCGCGGGCACCGACATCCCGATCGGCACCCCGATCGCCGGCCGCACCGACCCGGCCCTCGACGACCTCGTCGGGTTCTTCGTCAACACCCTGGTCCTGCGCGTGGACACCGGCGGCGACCCGACCTTCCGTGACCTCGTGGCCCGGGTCCGCGACCGCGGCCTCGACGCCTACGCCCACCAGGACGTCCCCTTCGAGCGCCTGGTCGAGGCCCTGAACCCGGCCCGGTCGCTGGCGCACCACCCGCTGTTCCAGACCATGCTCGCCTGGCAGAACACCCCCGGCACCGGCGTCGAACTGCCCGGCCTGACCGTCACCGAGCGGCCGGTCGGCACCGGCACGGCCAAGTTCGACCTCTGGTTCTCCTTCACCGAGCGCCCCGACGGCCTGCACGGGCAGGCCGAATTCAACGCCGAGGTGTTCGACCGCGCGACCGTGACCGGTCTCCTCGACCGCCTGGAGACCCTGCTCCGGCAGGTCGCCGCCGCCCCGGACCGCCGCCTCGGTTCCCTGGACGTGCTCACCGCCGCCGAGCGCGACGGTCTCGAACCGACCTGGTCGGGGGCCGTCGCGGACGTCCCCGCGGTCACCGTGCCCGAGCTGTTCGCCGCCCAGGTCGCGCGGACCCCCGACCACTCCGCGCTGGTCTTCGAGGACGAAGAACTCACCTACGCCGAGCTCGACGCCGTCTCCACCCGCCTCGCCCGTGTCCTCGCCGCGCGCGGAGCCGGGCCCGAGCGCGTGGTCGCCCTGGCGCTGCCCCGCTCGACGCACCTGGTCACGGCGATCCTCGCCGTCCTGAAGACGGGCGCGGCCTACCTGCCGCTCGACCCCGGCTACCCGGCCGACCGCCTCGCGTTCATGCTCGAAGACGCCGACCCGGCGCTCGTGCTGGCCGTCGCGGAGACCGCCGTCGAGGGCGCCCTGCTCCTGGACGACCCGGACACCCTGGCCGGAGTCCCGGCCGAGCCCCTCGAAGTCGCCATCCGCCCGGAGAACCCGGCCTACGTCATCTACACGTCCGGGTCGACCGGCCGGCCGAAGGGGGTCGTCGTCCCGCACGCCGGGATCGTCAACCGGCTGCTCTGGATGCAGGACGAATACGGCCTCACCGCCGAAGACCGCGTGCTGCAGAAGACGCCGTCGAGCTTCGACGTCTCGGTGTGGGAGTTCCTCTGGCCGCTGCTCACCGGCGCCACCGAGGTGCTCGCCCGGCCGGACGGGCACAAGGACCCCGCCTACCTCGCCCGGCTGATCCGCGACCGCGGTGTCACGACCGTCCACTTCGTCCCGTCCATGCTCCAGGTCTTCCTCCAGGAACCGGCGGCGGGGGAGTGCACGAGCCTGCGCCGGGTGCTGTGCAGCGGCGAAGCCCTGCCCCCGGACGCCGTCGCGCAGTTCGGTCAGGTCCTCGACGCCGAACTGCACAACCTCTACGGACCGACCGAAGCCTCGGTCGACGTCACGGCCTGGCGAACATCCGTCGAGGACACTTCCGTCCCGATCGGACGTCCGGTGTGGAACACCCGCACCTACGTCCTCGACGCCGCCCTGCGGCCGGTCCCGCCGGGCACTCCCGGCGAGTTGTACCTGGCCGGTGTCCAGCTCGCCCGCGGCTACCTCGGCCGGGCCGGGCTCACCGCCGAACGGTTCGTCGCCGACCCGTTCGGCGCACCCGGCACCCGGATGTACCGCACCGGCGACCTCGCCCGCTTCCGCCCCGACGGCGTCCTCGAGTTCCTCGGCCGCGGCGACGAGCAGATCAAGATCCGCGGCTTCCGCGTCGAACCGGGCGAGATCGCCGCGACGCTGTCCGCGCACGACGACGTCGCCCACGCCGTCGTCGTCGCCCGCGAGGACCGGCCCGGCGACGTCCGGCTGGTCGGGTACGTGGTCCCCGCCGACAACTCCGGGTCCGCCGAGGAGGAGACCGAGCAGGTCGGCGAGTGGCGCGAGCTGTACGACTCGATGTACTCCGGCGACCGCGACGAGTTCGCCGGCTGGAATTCCAGCTACACCGGCGAGCCGATCCCGCGCGAAGAGATGCGGGAGTGGCGCGACGCGATCGCCGGCCGGATCCGCTCACTCCGGCCGAAGCGGGTCCTGGAGATCGGCGTCGGCAGCGGCCTGCTGCTGACCGAACTGGCCCCGGACTGCGAGACCTACTGGGGCACGGACTTCTCCGCCGAGGTCATCGCTTCGCTGGGGGAGCGGGTCGCGGCCGACCCCGCGCTCGCCGGGCGGGTCGAACTGCGCACCGGCGACGCCGCCGACCTCGGCGGCCTGCCGTCCGGGTTCTTCGACACGATCGTGCTGAATTCCGTCATCCAGTACTTCCCGAGCGGCACGTACCTCCTCGACGTCGTGCGCACGGCACTCGGCCTCCTGGCGCCGGGCGGGGCGCTGTTCGTCGGCGACGTCCGGGACCTGCGGCAGGCCCGGGCGTTCCACACCGCCGTGGCCCGGGCGCGCGGCGGCGACGTCGAGCAGCGGCTGCTGCGGGAGAAGGAACTCCTGGTGGCACCGGAGTTCTTCGCGGGCCTCGACGGGGTCGCCGCGGACATCCGGGTCAAGCGCGGCCGGGCGGTCAACGAACTCACCCAGTACCGCTACGACGTCGTCCTGCGCCCCGGCGCGGCCGAGCCGGCGCCGGGGGAGACGCTGACCTGGGGCACCGACGTGTCCACTGTGGCGGAAGTGATCGCCCGCCGAGGCGACGGCCTGCGCGTCGAAGACGTCCCGAACGGCCGCACCACCGACGGCGTGAACCCCGAAGACTGGTTCGAGCTGGGCGCGGTGGTCACCTGGTCCGCGACCGGCGACGGCTCGGTCGACGTCCTGTTCGCCGGCGACGCGGCCGGGGCGTTCCGGCCCGGCCCGGAGCCGATCCTGAGCTACACCGGCAACCCGCGGCGCTCGCGCCGGAGCACCGCGCTCCCGGCGGACCTGCGGGCCTTCGCCGCCGGACGGCTGCCCGAGCACATGGTGCCGTCGGCGATCGTCGTCCTCGACGCGCTGCCGGTGACGGCGAACGGCAAGCTCGACCGCCGCGCCCTGCCCGCCCCGGACGTGAGCGCGCCGGTGTCGGACCGCGAACCGCGCACCCTCCTCGAACGGCAGCTGTGCGAGCTGTTCGCCGACGTCCTCGGCCTGCCGCGGGTCGGCCCGGACGACAGCTTCTTCGCCCTCGGCGGCCATTCGCTGCTGGCCACCCGGCTGATCGCCCGCGTCCGCACCACGGTCGGAGCGGAGCTCGAAGTGCGGGCGGTCTTCGAGACGCCGACGCCGGCGGGCCTGGCCGGGGTGCTCGCCACCGCCCAGGGAACCGCGCGGCCGCCGCTGGTGCGCGCGAGCCGGCCGGACCTCGTCCCGCTGTCCGGCGCCCAGCAGCGGCTGTGGTTCCTGCACCACCTCGAAGGACCGTCGGCCACCTACAACGTCCCGCTGATCATGCGCCTGGAAGGTGACCTCGACGTCGCCGCGCTGCGCCGGGCGCTCTCGGACGTGGTCGCCCGCCACGAGGCCCTGCGCACCCGGTTCCCGCAGCGCGACGGCGTCCCGTACCAGGACATCCTCCCGGCCGGGGACGTCGAGCTGCCCGTCCGCGAGGTCACCGACCTCGGCGAGGCCCTGACCGGCCTGGTCCGTGGCTCGTTCGACCTGGAACGGCACGCGCCGATGCGCGCGGAACTGCTGCGGATCCATGCCCGCGAGCACGTCTTCGCCCTGGTGTTCCACCACATCGCCTCCGACGGCTGGTCGATGGCCCCGCTGTGGCGCGACATCGCCACGGCCTACGCCGCCCGCCGGGCCGATGACGCTCCACAGTGGACGCCGTTGCCGGTGCAGTACGCGGACTACACGCTGTGGCAGCAGGATCTCCTCGGGCGCGAAGACGACCCGGACAGCATGCTGAGCGCCCAGCTCGACTACTGGCGAGACGCCTTGGCCGGCCTCCCGGACCGGATCGAGCTGCCCCTGGACCGGCCGCACCCGGCGAGCGCCACCTTCCGCGGCGAGCTGCACACCTTCACCTGGGACGCCGCCCTCCACGCCGGTCTGGCCGGCCTGGCCCGCGAGAGCGGCGCGAGCGTGTTCATGGTCGTGCACGCGGCCCTCGCCGCCCTGCTCACCCGGCTCGGCGCCGGGACCGACGTGCCGATCGGCTCGCCCATCGCCGGCCGCACCGACCCGGCCCTCGACGATCTCGTCGGGTTCTTCGTCAACACCCTCGTGCTGCGCGTCGACACCGGCGGCGAGCCGACGTTCCGCGAGCTCCTCGCCCGCGTCCGCGAGCGCAACCTCGACGCCTACGCCCACCAGGACGTGCCGTTCGAGCGCCTGGTCGAGGTGCTCAACCCGGTGCGATCGCTGTCCTACCACCCGCTGTTCCAGGTGATGATCGCCGGGCAGAACAACGCCCGCGCCGAGGTGACCCTGCCCGGCCTCGCCGTCACGGAGCTCCCGGTGACCACCGGGACGTCGAAGTTCGACCTGTCGATCTCGCTGACCGAACGCGACGCCGGGATCGCCGGCGTCCTGGAGTTCAACGCCGACGTCTTCGACCACGCGAGCGCCGACGGGATCCTGCGCCGCCTCGAGGTGCTGCTGCGCGCGGCCGTGGCCGAGCCCGACCGCCCGGTCGGCGCCCTGGACCTCCTCGACGGGGACGAGCGGGACCGGGTGCTCACCGAATGGGCCGGGTCCCTCGACCCGGCGGGCACCGAGACGTTCCCCGGGCTGTTCGCCCGCCGCGTCGCCGAGGCCCCGGATGCGGTGGCGCTCGTGTTCGAGGACGTCGAACTCACCTACGCCGAGGTGAACGCCCGCGCGAACCGGCTCGCGCACCTGCTGCTTTCTCGCGGCGCCGGACCGGAGCGGGTGGTCGCGCTGGCCGTACCGCGGTCGCTGGAGATGATCATCGCCGAGCTGGCGGTGCTCAAGGCCGGTGCCGCCTACCTGCCGATCGACGTCGACTACCCGGGCGACCGGATCGCCTACATGGTCGAGGACGCGGGCCCGGTCTGCGTCGTGACGACCCGGGACGTCGAAGCGAAGCTGCCCGCGTCCCTGCCGCGGGTCCTCCTCGACGACGCGGCGCTCGCCGGACTGTCCCCGGAGGACCCGAAGGTCACGATCACGCCGGAGAACGCGGCCTACGTGATCTACACCTCCGGCTCGTCCGGGCGGCCCAAAGGCGTCGTCCTCCAGCACTCGGGGGTCGCGAAGCTGGTCGCCACCCAGGTCGAGCGGTTCGGCGTCGGCCCGCACAGCCGGGTGCTGCAGTTCGCCTCGCCGAGTTTCGACGTCGCGTTCTGGGACCTCTGCCTCGGGCTGCTCTCAGGGGGCCGCCTGGTGGTCGTCCCGGCCGAGCGGCGGGTCGCGGGCCCGGCGCTGACCGAGTACGCCCACGCCCACGGCGTCGACTTCATGATCCTGCCGCCCGCCCTGCTCGACGCGATGCCGGCGGACCTCGACCTGCCGCGCGACAGCGTGCTGCTCGCCGGCACCGAACGCGTGTCGCCGGAGCTGGTGCGCCGCTGGGCGCCGGGCCGCCGGATGTTCAACGCCTACGGCCCGACCGAGGCGACCACCAACTCGACCCTCGGCGAGAGCGACCCGGCCGAGCTGGCGGACGCGACCGTCGTCCCGATCGGGATCCCCGACCCTGGCACCCGGGCGTACGTGCTCGACGCCGGGCTGCGGCCGGTCCCACCCGGCGTGGTGGGGGAGCTGTACCTCGCGGGCTCGGGCCTGGCGCGCGGATACCTCGGGCGGCCGGGGCTGACTTCGGAGCGGTTCGTCGCCGACCCGTTCGGTTCCGGTGGACGCCTCTACCGCACGGGTGACCTGGTGAAATGGCTGCCGGACGGCCGGCTGGTGTTCCTCGGCCGGGCCGACGACCAGGTCAAGATCCGCGGCTACCGCATCGAACTCGGCGAGATCGAGTCCGTGCTCGCCGAGCACCCGGCCGTCGGCCAGACCGTCGTCGTCGCCCAGGACGGGCGGCTCATCGCCTACGCCGTGCCCTCGGCCGGGCGGGACGAAGACGCCGAACGGGGCCACGTCGGCGAGTGGCGCGAGCTGCACGAGAACGTCTTCGCCGAAGCCGCGGCCGGGGGCCTCGAAGAGAACTTCACCGGCTGGAACTCCAGCTACGACGGCTCCGAAATCCCCCTCGACGAGATGCGCGAGTGGCACGCCGCGACGATCGACCGGATCCGCTCGCTGCGGCCGAAGCGGGTGCTGGAGATCGGCGTCGGCAGCGGCCTGATCCTGTCCCGGATCGCGCCGGACGCCGAGGAGTACTGGGGCGTCGACCTGTCCGAGAAGGCCATCGCCAACCTGCGGCGCGAACTCGCGGCGACGCCGTTCGCGAGCAAGGTCCACCTGGCCGCGCGGCCCGCCCACGACCTCGGTGAGCTGCCGGAGTTCGACACGGTGGTCATCAACTCGGTCGCCCAGTACTTCCCCAGCGTCGGTTACCTCGCCGAAGTCCTCCGCACGGCCGCGGCGCACGTCCGGCCGGGCGGGGTCATCTTCCTCGGCGACATCCGGAACCTGCGGTCCTTGCGGGCGTTCCGGACGGCGACCGAGCTGCGCCACGGCCGCCGCGACGTCGCCGCGGTGGACCAGGCGATCGCCCGCGAAGGCGAGCTGGTCCTGGACCCGGATTTCTTCACGGCCCTGGACCTCGACGGCTTCGACGACGTCGACCTGTGGGTCAAGCGCGGCCACGCCCACAACGAGCTGACCCGCCACCGCTACGACGTCGTCCTGCGGAAGGCTCCGCGACCCGACGCGCCCGAAGAGCTGGTCGTCGGACTCGACGCGCTGGAACCGGCCTTGGCCGCCCGCCCGGCCCGGCTGCGCGTGACCGGCGTGCCCAACGCCCGGCTGTCCGGTGAACTCGCCGCCGTCGCCGCGCTGGCCGCGGGCGACGCCGGGACCGCACTGTCCTCTTTGGAGCAGCGAGCTGGCGTGGATCCCGAATCGCTGCACGACCTCGGCGAGCGGCACGGTTACCGCGTGTACGCGACCGTCACCGCGGACGAGGGCGCGCTGGAGGTCGTGTTCACGACCGGGTCGCCGCAGCGGGTCTACCGCGGCCGGCCGACCCGGGTCCCCCTCGAAGCGCTGGGCAACCACCCGGCCGGGCAGCGGGACACGAACGCGTTGGTGACGGCCATGCGGGCGCACGTTCGCGACCGGCTGCCGCAGTACATGGTGCCGTCGGCGTTAGTGCTCCTCGACCGGCTCCCGCTGCTGGCCTCCGGCAAACTCGACCGGCGCGCCCTGCCGAGCCCGGACCAGCAGGCGGCCACCACCGGCCGGGCCCCGCGGACACCGGTCGAAGAAGTCCTGTGCGGGCTGTTCGCCGAGGTCCTCGACACGGCGTCGATCGGCGTCGACGACGACTTCTTCGCCCTCGGCGGGCATTCGCTGATGGCGACCCGCCTGGTCGCCCGGCTGCGCGCGGTCTTCGGCGTCGAACTGCAGGTGCGGTCGGTGTTCGAGACACCGACGGTCGCCGGGCTCGCTGCCCTGCTGGCCGGCGCGGACGCCGGACAGGCCCGGCCCGCCCTGGTGTGCGCCGACCCGCGGCCGGACGTGCTGCCGCTGTCGTTCGCCCAGCAGCGGCTGTGGTTCCTGCACCGCCTGGAAGGCCCGTCGGCGACGTACAACATGCCGACGGCGGTCCGGCTGACCGGCGACCTCGACGTCGACGCGCTGCGTACGGCGCTGTCCGACGTCGTCGAGCGCCACGAAGCCCTGCGCACGGTCTTCCCGGAGATCGACGGGGAAGCCCGCCAGCTCGTCCTCGCCGACGTCACGGTCCCGCTGCCGGTCCGCGCGGTCACCGAAGCCACGCTCGCCGACGCGGTGTCCGAAGCGGCGGGCACGGTGTTCGAACTGGAGTCGGAGCTCCCGCTGCGGGCGCAGCTGCTGCGCCTGGGCGCCCGGGAGCACGTCCTGGTGCTGGTGTTCCACCACATCGCCTCCGACGGCTGGTCGACCGCGCCGCTGTGGCGGGACCTCGCGACGGCCTACACCGCCCGGTGCGCCGGCGGACGTCCACAGTGGACGCCGTTGCCGGTGCAGTACGCGGACTACACGCTGTGGCAGCGGGACGTCCTCGGCGAGCCGGTGATCGAACCGCAGCTGGCCTACTGGCGCGAAGCCCTCGCGGGCCTGCCCGAACGGATCGAGCTGCCCACCGACCGGCCGCACCCGGCGGAGGCGTCCTACCGGGGCGAGCAGTTCGCCTTCGGCTGGGACGCCGGGCTCCACAGCGGACTCGTCGAGCTGGCCCGGGCCTGCGGGGCCAGCGTGTTCATGGTCGTGCACGCCGGGCTCACCGCGGTGCTCACCCGGCTCGGCGCGGGCACCGACATCCCGCTCGGCACGTCCATCGCCGGGCGCACCGACGCCGCCCTCGACGACCTCGTCGGGTTCTTCGTCAACACCCTGGTCCTGCGCGTGGACACGAGTGGTGACCCGTCGTTCCGGGAGCTCGTGGCCCGGGTGCGGGACCGCAGCCTCGACGCCTACGCCCACCAGGACGTGCCGTTCGAGCGGCTGGTCGAGACGCTGAACCCGGTCCGGTCCCTCGCGTACCACCCGCTGTTCCAGACGATGCTGGCCTGGCAGAACAACGCCGTCGCCGACCTCGCGCTGCCGGGCCTGGCCGTCGCGGAGGAGCCGGTCCGCACCGGCACCGCGCGCGCCGACCTGACGTTCTTCGTCGGCGAGCGGCCTGGGCACCAGGCCGGCATCCGCGGCACGGCGGAGTACAACAGCGATGTCTTCGACCGCACGAGCGTCGAGGCGCTCCTGGAGCGGCTGCGGACGCTCCTGGCGGCCGTGGTGGCCGATCCGGACACCCGGATCGGCGCCGTCGACCTGCTCACCGCCGCCGAACACGAGCAGCTCGCCGCCGACCCGGCGACCCCGCTGCCCGCGGAGACGACCGCCGGGCTGTTCGCCGCCCAGGTCGCCCGGACGCCGGACGCCCTCGCCTTGACGTTCGGTTCCGAGCGGCTCACCTACGCCGAGCTGGACACGCGGGCCACGACCCTCGCCCGGGCGCTGCTCGCGCGGGGCGCGCGGCCGGAACGCGTGGTGGCGGTCGCGCTGCCGCGCTCGGTGGACCTGGTCGTCGCGCTGCTGGCGGTGCTCAAGACCGGCGCCGCCTACCTGCCCCTGGACCTCAACCACCCGGCCGAGCGCATCGAGCTGATGCTCACCGACGCGGCCCCGCACCTGGTCGTCGCCGAAGACGGCTTCGGCGACCGGCTCGTGCGGCCCGGCGACACCGGCCCGGAAGCGGCCTGGCCGTCGATCAGCCCGGACCACCCGGCGTACGTGATCTTCACGTCCGGCTCCACCGGACGTCCGAAGGCCGTCGCCGGAACCCAGCGGGCGCTGGCCAACCGGCTGCACTGGGGCCGGGACATCGCCCGGGGCGTGCGCGTGGCCAAGAGCGCGCTGACGTTCATCGACGGCTCCACCGAGCTGCTCGGCGGCCTGGTCGCCGGTGATCCGGTGGTCCTCGCCGACGACAGCACGGCCACCGACCCCCTGGCGCTGGCCGGTTTCGTCCGCGAGTCCGGCGCCCAGGTGCTCACCGTCGTCCCCGGCCTCCTCGACACCTTCGCCGAGGACGCCCCGGCGGGCGCGTTCGACTCGGTGTCCACCTGGATCACCAGCGGCGAACCGCTGTCCGACGCCTTGGCCGAGAAGGTCGCCGCCCGGTGGCCGTCGGCGAAACTGGTCAACCTCTACGGCTGCTCGGAAGTCGCCGGCGACAGCCTGGCCCAGGTCTGCGGCCCGGTGGCCATCGGACGGCCGGTCGCGAACACCCGCGCGTACGTCCTCGACGCGGCGTTGCGGCCGGTGCCGCCGGGGGTGCGTGGCGAGCTGTACCTCGCCGGCGCCGGTGTCGCGCGGGGCTACCTCGGCCGGCCCGCGCTCACCGCCGAACGGTTCGTCGCCTCGCCGTTCGAACCGGGGGAGCGGATGTACCGCACCGGCGACCTGGTCCGCCGCCGCGCCGACGGGGCCCTGGACTTCCTCGGCCGCGCCGACCAGCAGGTCAAGATCCGCGGCTTCCGCGTCGAACCCGGCGAAGTCGAGGCCGTGCTGACGACCGGCGCCGCGGTGGCGCGCGCGGCCGTGATCGCCCGGGAGAACCGGCTGATCGCCTACGTGGCGCCCTCGGGTGATCCGGTCGCGCTGCGGGCGCTGCTCGCCGAGCGGCTGCCGGAGCACCTGGTGCCGTCGGCGATCGTCGTCCTGCCCGAGCTGCCGGTGAACGCCAACGGCAAGCTCGACCGCGCCGCCCTGCCCGACCCGGAGGTCCGGGCGTCCGGACGGCTCGCCCGGACCCCGGCCGAGCAGGCGCTGTGCGAGCTGTTCGCCGACGTCCTCGGCGTGCCGTCGGTCGGCCCGGACGACGGGTTCTTCACCCTCGGCGGCCATTCGCTGCTGGCGACCCGGCTGGTCAGCCGGATCCGCGCGCTGCTCGGCGTCGAAGTGCCGATCCGGGCGGTGTTCGACGCCCCGACCCCGGCCCGGCTCGCCGAAGCCCTGGACCCCGCGCGGGGCCGCCGCCCGGCGCTGGTCCCGGCCGCGCGCCCGGACGTCCTGCCGCTGTCGTTCGCGCAGCAGCGGCTGTGGTTCCTCGACCGCCTCGACGGGCCGTCCGCGACCTACAACATCCCGTGGGCGTGGGACCTGACCGGCCCGGTCGACGTCGACGCGCTGCGGGCCGCGTTGGGTGACGTCGTGGCGCGTCACGAGGTCCTCCGGACGCTCCTGGTCGAAGAGCAGGGCACGCCCCGGCAGGTCGTCCTCGGCGAGGCCGTCCCGGTGCTGGTCACCGAGACGGCGGCCGGCCTCGACGAGCGCGTCGCCGCGGCGGCGTCGTACCGCTTCACCCTCGACGCCGAGATCCCGATCCGGGCCACGCTCGTCTCGGCCGGACCGGAGCGGCACGTGCTGGTGCTGCTGGTGCACCACATCGCGGGCGACGGCTGGTCGCTGCCGCCGCTGAAGCGGGACCTCGACACCGCCTACGCGGCCCGGCTCCGCGGTGAGCGTCCACAGTGGACGTCGTTGCCGGTGCAGTACGCGGACTACACGCTGTGGCAGCGGGAGATGTTCGGCCGCGCCGACGACCCGGACAGCCTCCTCGGCCGGCAGGCCGCGTTCTGGCGGGACACCCTGGCCGGGATCCCCGACGAACTGCCCCTCCCGGCCGACCGGCCACGTCCGGCGCGGTCGACCAACCGCGGCGCCGCCGTGCCGTTCACCGTGCCCGCGTCCGTCCACAAGGGATTGCGGGACCTGGCCCACCGCAGCGACACGAGCACGTTCATGGTCCTGCAGGCGGTGCTGGCCGCGCTGCTGACCCGGCTCGGCGCGGGTACCGACATCCCGCTGGGGACGCCGGTGGCCGGCCGCTCCGACCACGCCCTGGAGGACCTCGCCGGCTTCTTCGTCAACACCCTTGTCCTGCGGACCGACACCGGCGGCGACCCGACGTTCCGGCAGCTGCTGGACCGCGTCCGCGAGGCCGACCTGGCGGCGTACGCCCACCAGGACCTGCCGTTCGAGCACCTCGTCGAGCTGCTCAACCCGCCGCGGTCGCTCTCCCGGCACCCGCTGTTCCAGGTCATGCTCGCGGTCTACCACTCGGGTGCGGAGCCGGAACGGCTGCTCGGGCTGGACGCGGCCTACCGGGACACCGGGCTGCGGCAGGCGAAGTTCGACCTGTCGTTCGACCTGGTCGAGACGCCCGAGGGCATCGACGGCGACCTCGAATACAGCCTCGACCTCTTCGACGAGCCGACCGCCCGGACGCTCACCGAGCGCCTGGTGCGGGTGATGGCGGCGGTCGTCGCCGACCCGGACCGGCCGCTGAGCCGCCTCGACGTCCTCGACGCTCCGGAGCGGGACCGCATCCTGCGTGACTGGGGTACCGGGGCGCCGCTGACACTCTCCGCGCCGACGGTCGTCGACCGGCTGGCCGCCCAGGTGGCGGCGACCCCGGACGCGACCGCGCTGAGCGATGCGACTTCGAGCGTGACGTTCGCGGAGTTCGCCGCGCGGACCGATCGCCTCGCCCGGTGGCTCGCGTCGCAGGGGGCGGGGCCGGAGAAGGTCGTGGCACTCGTGCTGCCGCGGTCGGCGGCGGTGGTCGAGGCGATCTTCGGCGTGTTCAAGACGGGCGCGGCCTACCTGCCGGTGGACCCGGACCAGCCGGCCGACCGGATCTCGGCGATCCTCGCCGACGCCGGTCCCGCGCTGGTGCTCACCAGCCGTTCGCTGGCTTCGGCCGTTCCCGGTGCGTTGTTCGTCGAGGACATTGTGGACAGTGACGCCGCGCTTGCTCCGCCGTCGCCCGCGAACCCGGCGTACGTGCTCTACACGTCCGGTTCCACGGGCAAGCCCAAGGGCGTGGTCATCCCGCATTCGGGGCTGGTCAACCTGTTCCACAGCCACCGCGAGACGCTCTACCGCCCGGCCGTCGCCGCGGCGGGCGGACGGCGGCTGCGCGTCGGGCACGCGTGGGCGTTCTTCTTCGACGCCTCCTGGCAGCCGCAGCTGTGGCTGCTCGACGGGCACGAGGTGCACGTCGTCGACGACGACACCCGCCGCGACCCTGCGCGGCTGGCGGCGGTGGTGCGCGAGCGCGGCCTCGACTTCCTCGAGCTCACGCCGTCGCACTTCGCGCAGCTGGCCGCGGCCGGGGTGATCGCGGACGGCCGGTGCGCCCTCGGCGTGGTCGGCGTCGGCGGGGAAGCCGTGTCGCAGACGCTGTGGGAGACGCTGTCGTCGATGCCGGACACGGAGGCGTACAACCTCTACGGCCCCACCGAAGCCACGGTGGACGCGCTGGTCGGCCGCTTCGGCGACGCCGACCGGCCGGTGGTCGGCCGTCCGGTGCACAACACCCGCGCGTACGTCCTCGACGGCGGTCTGGCGCCGGTGCCCGCCGGGGTGCCCGGCGAGCTGTACCTGGCCGGCGCCGGGCTGGCCCGCGGCTACCACGGGCGTCCCGGGCTCACCGCCGAACGGTTCGTCGCCTCGCCGTTCCAGCCGGGGGAGCGGATGTACCGCACCGGCGACCTGGTGCGCTGGCGGCCGGACGGGCAGCTGGAGTACCTCGGCCGCACCGACGACCAGGTCAAACTCCGCGGCTTCCGGATCGAGCCCGGCGAGATCGAGACGGCCCTGACCCGGCACGAGGACGTCTCGCAGGCGCTGGTCGTCGTCCGCGACGAACGGCTGATCGCCTACACGACCCCGGAGACCGCGGATCCGCGGCGGCTGCGGGAGTTCCTCGCCCGCACGCTGCCCGAGTACATGGTGCCCGCGGCGATCGTCCCCCTCGCCGCGTTCCCCGTGACCCCCAACGGGAAGCTGGATCGGGCGGCGTTGCCGGTGCCCGAGTTCGGAACCCGCGGCCGGGCCCCCGGAACGGCCACGGAGAAGGCGCTCTGCGAGATCTTCGCGGAGGTCCTGGACGTCGCCGCCGTCGGCGCGGACGACGACCTGTTCACCCTCGGCGGCCATTCGATGCTGCTGGTGGTCCTGCGCAACCGGATCACCGAGCGGCTCGGGACCGAACTGCCGATCGCCGAGTTCTTCCGCACCCCCACCGCGGCGGGCCTCGCCGCGCTGTTGACCCCAGACACGGAGTAGACGTGCACCGCACCCTGATGAACGCCAAGATCCACCGCGCCACCGTCACCCAGGCCGACCTGCACTACGTCGGCTCGCTGACCATCGACGCGGACCTGATGGCCGCCGCGGACATCGTCGAAGGGGAGAAGGTCCAGGTCGTCGACATCACCAACGGCGCCCGGCTGGAGACCTACGCCATCACCGGCGAGCCCGGGTCCGGCGTGATCGGCGTCAACGGCGCCGCGGCGCACCTCGTGCACCCCGGCGACCTCGTCATCATCATCACCTACGCCCAGGTCGAGGAGGCCGAGCGGGCCGGGCACCGGCCGCGGGTGGTGCACGTCGACGCGGACAACCGGCAGGTCCACTTCGGGCACGACCCGGCCGAGCCGGTGCCGGGAGCGGAGGCGCAGCTTTCGGGCCGTGGGCGCTGACACAGTTGCTTTTGCGAGGCTTACCTAAATAAGGTATGCCTAAGTTACTGGTCTGCGAGAGGTGCTCATGTCCTTGTTCCCAGCCGCCGGGCTCAGCCGGCGTGGTTTCCTGATCGGCGCGGGTGGCCTCGCGGCTGCCGCGGCCCTCACCGCGTGCGGCAGCGGCGACGACAAGCAGGCGGCCGGCGCCTCCGGCCCGTGGGAGTTCACCGACGACCGCGGCCAGAAGGCCGCGCGCGACCAGCGTCCGGCGCGGGTGGTGGCCTACGCCAGCTCGGCCGCCGCGCTCTGGGACTACGGCGTCCGCCCGGTCGGCGTGTTCGGCCCGCAGAAGAAGGCCGACGGCGGAAAGGAGATCCAGGCCGGCAACATCGACTTGAACGCCGTCACCTCGATCGGCAACGCCTGGGACGACTTCAGCATGGAGAAGTTCGCCGCGCTGAAGCCGGACCTGGTCGTCACCGGCCTGACCGGCACCAAGCCGACGGACATGTGGGTGCTCACCGACGACCTCGGCCCCAAGGTGCAGCAGGTCGCGCCGATCGTCGCGCTCTCGGAGTACAAGGTCACGCTGCCCAAGGTGATCGAGCGCTACTCGCAGCTGGCGGTCGCGCTGGGCGGCGACGCGAACTCGGAGACCATGAAGAAGGCCAAGGAGGACTTCGGCAAGGCGTCCGAGGACCTGCGCGCGGCGGCCAAGGAAAAGGCCGGCCTCAAGGTTCTGGTGCTCTACGGCGACAAGGACGGCCTGTACATCGCGAAGCCGGACTTCTTCGCCGACCTCGCGTACTACCGCGAGCTCGGCCTGGACATCGTCTCCGGCGGCGGCAGCGAGGACTACTGGGAGCAGCTGTCCTGGGAGCAGGCGGGCAAGTACCCGGCCGACCTGATCCTGACCGACTCGCGCTCGTACGCGCTGCCGCGGGCCCAGATGACGCAGTTCCCGACCTGGAACCAGCTGCCCGCGGTCAAGGCGAACCAGCTCGGCGACTGGTCGGCCGAGCCGCGCTTCAACCACCTGCTCGCCACGCCGGTCATCCAGCAGCTGACCGCGCTGGTGAAGGGTGCCCGCACGGACATCACCGCCTGAGGAGGCCCGCGATGACCAACCCGTTCGAAGACCCGTCGGCGACGTACCTGGTCCTGGTGAACGCCGAGAACCAGCACAGCCTGTGGCCGGAGTTCGCGGACGTCCCGGCCGGCTGGACGGTCGCCTTCGGCCCGTCGTCCCGCCAGGAGTGCCTGGACCACGTGGAAGCGAATTGGACGGACATGCGCCCGAAATCCCTGGCCGACGCCATGGACGCCTGACCACCTTCCCGAACGACACGCCGGAAGCCGAACGGTTTCCGGCGTGTCGTCCATTCCGGTTCCGGTGACCGGTTAATTCGGTATCCCTCCGCTTGCCGGGATCGGTATCGTCCGCCGGGTGAAATCGAGATCCCGTATTTTCGCCGTCATCGCGGCCACGATCGCCATGGGTCTGGGAGTCACCGCTCCCGCACTGGCGGAAACCAATCAGACGCTCGAAATCAAGAATGTCGTCCTGGGCAAATGCCTCTCCGTCGGAGCGCCCACCAACGCCTGGGTCACGCTGGAGGACTGCACCGGCGCGAAAACCCAGCAGTGGGAGCGGATCCCCGTGGACGGCGACAAGGTGATCCTGCGCAACCTCGGCGATCGGGGCTGTGTCAAGGGAATGAACAACCTCGCCCGCTTCGAATGCGACGACGAGGACGTGCAGCAGTACTGGGTGCTCGCCGGTGACCAGCTGAAGAACGCCGGCACGGGCCAAGTGGCCGACAGCTACCTCTACGACGGCTTCGGCGTGATCCTGCAGAACCCCAGCGGCAGTGACTACCAGCGGTGGCAGTTCACGGTCACCGGGACCACGCCGGCGCCGCCGGCGGACACGAGCGGCAAGGTTGTCCAGCTCAAAAGCGTTTCGGAGCGCAAGTGCGCCGTGGCCACCGGCACCGCCGTGCGGCTGGCCGACTGCGCCGGCGCGGTGGAACAGAAATTCCAGCGGGTCGAGCTCGGCGGGGGCGTGGTCCAGCTGCGCAACCTCGCCTCCGGCACCTGCCTGCGCACCGGGACGTTCGGACTGCCCCGCGTCGATCTGGTGACGGCCTGCGCTTCGGCCGACCCGGCGCAGCAGTGGCGGGTCGAGCCGGACCTGATCGGCACGTTCCGGGTGCGCAACGTCGCCGGCGGCACTTACCTCACGCCGCGCGGAAGCTCCAACGACATCACGACCTACGAGCGCACTTCCCTGGCGAACTGGCAGAAGTGGAGTCTCACCATCGCCTGAGGCGAATCATGGTGCCGGCCGGCGCGCCCTCAAGCGCGCTGACCGGACCAGGCCGCCCACAGCTTCGCGTACCGGCCACCGGCGGCGACCAGGTCGTCGTGGGTTCCGGACTCCACGATCGCACCCTCGTCGAGGACCACGATCCGGTCGGACGCCGCCGCCTGGGTGAGGCGGTGGGCCACCACCAGCGCCGTGCGTCCCTCCAGGGCCGCCGCGGCCGCCGACTCCAGGACCTTCGAACCCGCGCTGCCCGCCTCCGCCGTGGCCTCGTCGAGGATCGCGATCGGGGGATCCGCCAGCACCAGCCGTACCAGAGCCAGTTGCTGCGCCTGCGTCACCGTCAGCTGGTGACCGCCTTCGCCGACGACCGTCGCCAGCCCGTCCGGCAGCGACGAAACCCACGTCAGCGCCCCCACCTTGGCCAGCGCCTCCCGCAGTTCGGCGTCCGTCGCCTCCGGACGGGCCAGCCGCAGGTCGTCGGCGAGCGTCCCCGCGAAGACGTGGACCTCCTGGCTGATCAGCCCGACGGTCCGCCGGGTGGTTTCCGGACCCAGCTCGTCCAGCGGCACACCGCCGAGCGTCACCGAGCCCGCGTCCGGGCGGTGGATGCCGGCGATCAGCTTGGCCAGCGTCGTCTTCCCGGCCCCGCTCGCCCCGACCAGCGCCACCCGTTCCCCGGGCGCGACGCCGAGGTCGACGTCGCGCAGCACCGGATGTCCGTCCACATAGGAGTAGCCGATCCCCGCCGTCTTCACCGAAGCGTCGACCGGCCGTGACGGCTGCGCCGGCGAGGCCTCGGCGGGCAGATCCGCGACGCCGATCAGCCGCGCGAGGCTGGCCGCGGCCGCCTGGGCGTCGTCGACCAGCGCCAGCCCCGTCGTGATCGGCCCGAACAGGCTGTGGAAGTACAGTGCCGCCGCCGTCGCGACACCGACGGTCACCGCGTCCGCGCCCACCAGCACGAACCCGAGCGCGAGCACCGCCGACAGCCCGATGAACTCCGCCAGGTTCAGCCGCGCGTAGAACCGCGTGACCAGGCGGATTCCCTGCAGCGCCAGCGACACCGCCGCGTCGGACCGCGCGCGGACCCGGTCCAGGTGGGTGTCCGCCAGCCGGAACGCGCGGACCGTCTTCGCGCCGCCGATGGTGTCCAGCAACTGCTGCTGTTGCGTCCCGACCGCCTCGCGCTGCGCGGCGTACAACGGCTTCGCGCGCGGCACGTACCAGCGCACGGTCCACAGCTGGACCGGCACGGCCAGCAGCGCGGCCAGCAGGAACCGCCAGTCCAGCACGGCCAGCGCCCCGAGGGTCAGCACGACCGTCAGCACCGACCGGCCCAGCTCGGGCAGCGCCTGCCGGACGCCCTCGGCGACGACCGAGACGTCGTTCGTCACGCGGGCGGTGAGGTCGCCGGACCCGGCGCGTTCGAGCTGTTCGAGCGGCAGGCCGAGGGCGCGTTCGACGAACCGTTCGCGCAGCTCGGCCAGGATCGTCTCGCCCAGCCGCGCCACCAGCGACACGCCGATCGCCGTCGCCACCGCCTGCGCCACCGCGACGAGCACCAGCCCCACCACCGGCGTGACGAGGTCCGCGGCCGGGCGGCGGGTGGCGACCAGGTCGACGACCCGGCCGAGCAGCGGCGCGGTCAGCAGGCCGATCGCGGTCGCCGCGACGAGCATGGTGAACGCGGCCGCCGCGCGGCCCTTCGCCCGGCCGATGAGCTCGCCGAGGACGGCGCGGATCCGCCGTCCGTCGGCCACGGGCAGGAGTTCGCGGGTCATGACAGCACCGCCGCTCGGTAGTCGGGACGGCCGGCCAGTTCGGTGTGGCTGCCTTCGCCCGCGACCCGTCCGTCGTCGAGCAGGACGACGCGGTCGGTGGCGGCCAGCAGCGCCGGGCTGGTGGTGACGAGGATCGTGGTGCGGCCGCGCCGCAGGTCGGCGAGCCCCGCGGCGATCCGGGCCTCGGTGACGGTGTCGACGGCGGTCGTCGGGTCGTGCAGCACCAGCACCGGCGCGTCGGCGGCGAGCGCCCGGGCGAGCGCGACCCGCTGCCGCTGCCCGCCGGAGAGCGACCGCCCGCGTTCGGTGACGGCGGTCGCGACGCCGTCGGGCAGCGCGCTCGCCACCTCGTCGACGGCGGCCGCGGTCATCGCTTCGGCCGTCTTCGGGCCGGTTTCGATGTTCTCGGCGACCGTGCCGGCGAACAGGTCCGCGTCGTGCGCGGCGACCAGCACCACCTCGCGGACCCGGCTTGGGTCCACAGTGGACAGGTCCACCGAGTCGACCGAGACCGAGCCGCCCGCGGGATCGGCGGCGCGGCCCAGGCAGTCGAGGAGGTCCGTCGCGGCGGCCGGGTCGGTGGCCACCACGCCGAGCAGCTCGCCCGGCCGTGCTTCGAAGCCGACGTCGCGCAGGGCGCCGCGGTTCAGCGCGGACAGCTTGACGTGCCCGGCCGCCGGCACCGGCAGCATCGCGTCCCCGGCGCCGACGGCGGGCGGCGCGTTCAGCACGTCGGCGATGCGGGCGGCGGACGCGCGACCCTGCGCGAGTTCGCCGTTGACCCACGAGAAGATCGAGAACGGCGTGATCAGGTACTGCGCGAGCCCGACCGCGGCGACCAGGTCGCCGACGCTGATGTCGCCCGCCGCGGCGAGGTTGCCGCCGACCAGCGCGACCACGGCGATGAAGATGCCGGTGAGCGCCAGCAGCGCGCCGTTGTGCCAGGCCTGGGCGCGGGCCGCGCGCAGCGTCGCCCGCAGCGAGTCCTGGCTGGTCCGGCGGTAGCGGTCGACGGCGGCGCGTTCGGCGCCGACGCCCTTCAGCACGCGCAGTCCGGCGACGAGGTCGGTGGCGACGCCGGAGGCGAACGCCGACCGCTCCTGCTCGGCCTCGCTGCGGCGCTCCAGCGGCTTCCCGATCAGGTGCGCGAGGTACAGCATCGGCGGCGTGCCGAGCAGCACGAGCAGGCCGAGCGGCAGCGACATGGTGAGCAGCGCGACCGCGCTGACCAGCAGCCCGGCCAGGCCGGCGACGCCGAAGGGGAGGACGCCGTTGACGGTGCCGACGCGCTTGGCGTCCGACGTCCCGATGCTCACCAGCTCGCCGGCGAGCGTGCCGGAATCGGCGACGCCGCCGGGGTGCAGCACACGGCGTCCGACGTCCAGGCGCAGGTCGTGGGCCGCGCGTTCGGCGGCGCGCTCGCCGAAGCGGGCGCCGAGCCGGTAGCTGGTGGACAGCGCGGCGAAGAGCACGCCCAGGACGGCCAGCCAGCTCAGCAGCGTGCCGATCGACCCGCCCGTGACGGCCTGGTCGATGACCACGCCGATCACCACCGGGACCAGTGCTTCGCCGCCTTGGTGGCCCGCGGTCAGCAGCGCGGCGAGCGCCACCGACCGTCGTTGCCCGGCGATCGACCGGCGGAGGACCTGCCGTCCCGTCGTGCGCACCCGCGCCTCCCTCTCCAGAGCTGGGATAGGTAAGGCTAGTCTAAGTAAAGAAGTTACGGGAACACGGTCGGCTTCGTCTCGGAACGCGGTTCGGTCGCCGGTTCGCCGAACCGGGCCAGCGCGAGCGCGGCCAGCACGGCGAGGGCGAACCCGGCGACGGCGACGAGCGCGAAGCCGGGCCGGGTGCGGTCGCCGAGGGCGAGCACGCCGACCAGGGACGGGAAGACCGTCTCGCCGAGCACCATCATCGCGGTCGAGGTGGTGACGCTCCCGCGCTGCAACGCCGTCGCGTAGAACAGCATCGCCATCCCGCCGGCGATCGCGACGGTGTAGGTGGCGAGGTCGGTGAGCAGGTCGAGCGGGGCGAGGCTGGGGATGATCCGGCCGGCGATGGCGACGACGCCGAAGCACAATCCGGCGACGAGCCCCAGCGCCGGGGTCCGGATCCGGCGGCTCGCCTTGCCCGCGGCGATCCCGGCCACGGCGAGCACGGCGACCGCGCCCACCAGGCCGAGGCGGAAGCCGAGCCCGACGGGGTCCGA
This sequence comes from Amycolatopsis sp. 505, assembly GCF_031625235.1. Lineage (NCBI taxonomy): Bacteria > Bacillati > Actinomycetota > Actinomycetes > Pseudonocardiales > Pseudonocardiaceae > Amycolatopsis > Amycolatopsis sp. 505. The sequence goes on along the minus strand of NZ_JACKQP010000007.1, from coordinate 462,227 downwards.
GCCCTCGCTTTCGGCGGCGGTGCCGAGCAGGGCGAGCCCGGCGCACACGACGCCGACGGCCGCCCACTCCTTCTTGCCGAGCCGCACGCCGAGGAACCGGGCGGCGACGGCGGTCACGGCGAGGCTCGCGGCCAGCGCGGCCTGGACGACGAACAGCGGCAGGACGTGCAGGGCGGCGATCTGCGCGACGAACCCGAGGACGTCGAGGGAGAGGCCGAGCACGAACTTCCACTGGCCGAGCACGCGGACCAGCAGTTTCGGGTCGACGCCGTCGGCCCCGGTGTCGGTCGCCCGGGCGGCGACCGATTGCATCACCGAAGCCACGCCGTACGCGCATGCCGCGCCGAGGGCGCAGAGCAGTCCCCACCACATGCCGGTCACTCTATTTTGTCGGACCCGTGGGGTACGGTGCGGCCATGTCGAACACGAGTTCGAAGACGCACCGCCAGTGGCCCGCCCCGCTGGCGGCCGACGAGCTGCGTCTCCTGCTGGATTTCCTGCAGTTCCTCCGCGCGACGGCGGTGAACAAGCTGGCGGGGCTGACGGCAGCGCAGGCCTCGGCGACCCCGTTGCCCGCGTCGCCCCGGATGAGCGCGCTGGGGGTGGTGAAGCACCTGACGGCGGTCGAGCGCTGGTGGCTGGCGATCGAGGCGGGCGGGGCGGACCTGCCCTCGCTGTGGGCGGGCAGCCCGGACCCGAGCTGGGACGTCGGCCCGGACGACACGCCGGCTTCGGTGGTGGCGGCGTACAAGGCGGAGTGGGCACGGGTGGAGAAGGCGCTACGCGGGCTGGGCCCGGACGACCGGACGCGGCGGCGGTCGGAGTTCACCGTGCGGTGGGTGGTCGCCCATGTCGTGCAGGAGACGGCCCGCCACGTGGGGCACCTGGACGTGCTGCGCGAGCTGGCCGACGGGGAGGTGGGGGAGTGACCCGACGATGATGGCGGCGCGATCCGGGCGGAAATCCGGGTGACAGGCGCGGCTATCCTGGACTCGTGGCCGTCGTTGCGGAATCCCGCCGATTTACCGGCCCCCTGGCCCGTTCCGGGCGCCAGCGGGGTTCCGGTGCCATGACCGCAGCCTGAACCGCGCCGGGTGTCCGGGCCAGGGGGATCCACGTCCTCAGCCGTCCCGAGCCCGGAGGTTCCGTCATGCCCGAAGCACTCACCCCTGCCCAGCTCGCGCGCGATCTCGCCGTCCGCGACCTCACCGATCCGGCCGGCGGCCCGCATGCCGTCCAGCTCGTCGTCGACCAGGCCGTCGAGGCGCTCGCCGGCCGGTGGCCGTGCGCCGTCCGGCGATGGCCGGGCGAGCGCATCGTCACCGTGGCCGACAACTACGACAACCTCGGCTACGACCCGGCCGACGTCACCCGCGACGCCCGCTACACCCGGTACGTCGACACCGAGCACGTCCTGCGCAGCCACTCCACCGCCCTCGTCCCCGCCGCGCTCCGGGACCTGGCCGCGAACCCGGCCGACGACGTCCTGCTCGTGTGTCCCGGCCTCGTCTACCGCCGCGACAGCATCGACCGGCTGCACAGCGGCACGCCGCACCAGCTCGACCTCTGGCGGATCGTCCGCGGGACCGTCACCCGGGCCGACCTCGAGGACATGGTCGCCGCCCTCGTGCCGGGCCTGCGGTGGCGGCTCGAACCGCGCCGTCATCCGTACACAGTGGACGGTGCGCAGCTCGACGTCGAACACGACGGGCGCTGGGTGGAGGTCGCCGAGTGCGGCCTCGCCCACCCCGCCGTGCTCGCGCGGGCGGGGCTCGGCGACGGCTGGTCCGGGCTGGCGCTCGGCATGGGCCTCGACCGGATGGTCATGCTGCGCAAGGGCATCCCGGACATCCGGCTGCTGCGCTCCACCGAGCCGGCCGTCGCCGCGCAGCTGACGGACCTCGCGCCCTACCGGCCGGTCTCCGCGCTGCCGCCGGTGCGCCGCGACCTGTCGATCGCGGTGCCGGCGGACGACCGCGCCGAGGACCTCGGCGACCGGGTCCGGGAGGCCCTGGGTGAAGACGTCGTCGAGTCGGTCGAGATCCGGCAGGAGACGTCGTACGCCCGGCTGCCGGCGCAGGCCCGGGCCCGCCTCGGTGCGACGCCGGACCAGAAGAACCTGCTCGTCCGCCTGGTGCTCCGGCCCCTGGACCGGACGCTGTCCGACCAGGAGGCGAACGTCCTCCGGGATCGGGCCTACGCCGCCCTGCACCGGGGGAGCGTCCACGAGTGGGCCGGGCTCACCGGAGGACGCGATAGCGCAGGTGCGTGATCGAGGCCGTTGCCCGCGCGTCGATCTGCTCGAGGTCCAGCGGCGGGACGCCGTCGAAGAGCCGGACGCCGTCGCCGAGGGTGTACGGCGCGACGTGCAGCCGGACCTCGTCGATCAGGCCGGCGGCGAGGTACTGGTTGACGGTGGTCGCGCCGCCGTGGACGGAGATCCCGCCGTCGCCGGCCGCCTCGCGGGCGCGGGCCATTGCGGCCTCGATGCCGTCGGTGACGAAGTGGAACGTGGTGCCGCCCGCCATCGGCTGCGGCTCGCGCGGGTGGTGGGTGAGCACGAACACCGGGCCGTGGTACGGCGGGTTGTCGCCCCACCACCCCGTCCACGGCCGGTCCCACTCGCCGCGCACCGGGCCGAACATGTTGCGCCCCATGATGAACGCCTTGGCCGTCATCATCCGGTCGAACTCGGCGGGGTGCTCGTCGCGGCCTTCGCCGTACCAGGCGTGCAGCTTGTCGCCCCAGCCGTCGCCGCCGTCGTCGCCGAAGGGGCGCTGCTCGGTCTGGTGGTGCCCGGCGGCGTAGCCGTCGAGGGTGATCGTGAGGTCGCAGGTCACCTTGCCGGTCATGTCCGTGTCCTTTTCGGTCGGCTGCTCCGGCGCCCAGGATGGCGCAGGGCGCCACATGACGTCCAATGCCAATCGAGCCCGCGATCCATTGATATTCTCGATGAATGCTGAACCTGGTCCAGCTCAAGGTCCTGGCCGCGGTGGCCCGCCACGGGTCGGTGACCGAAGCGGCCCGGGAACTCCACTATTCGCAGCCGTCGGTCAGCCACCACCTGGCCCGCCTGGAAGCGGCCACCGGCGCCCGGCTCGTGCAGCGGGCCGGCCGCGGGATCCGCCTGACGCCGGAAGGCCGGCTGCTGGCCGACCGCGCCGCCGAAATCGCCGGGCGCGTGGCCGCGGCGGCCGAAGAACTGGCCGCGCAGGTCGGCCTGCGGTCCGGGCGCGTCCGGCTGGCCGCCAACGCCTCCGCGCTGAGCACCCTCGTGCCGCGGGCGGCCGCGTCGCTGGCCGAGGCGCACCCGGGGCTCGAGCTGAGCCTGTTCGACCGGCATCCCGTCGAAGCACTGGACATGCTGCGCCGAGGCGAACTCGACGTCGCCCTCGTCTTCCAGCTCGCGGGCGCCCCGGCCGAGGAGGACGGGGTCCGGCTCCACCACCTCGCCGACGACCCGATCCACCTGATCAGCCACCGGCCGGACGACAGCCTCGCCGCCCACCGCGACTCGGCCTGGATCGGCGGCTGCGACCGGTGCCGCGCGGAGCTGACGGCCGTCTGCGCGCAGGCCGGCTTCGTCCCCCGCCTCGGCACGTCCAGCGACGACATGGTCGTCGTCCAGTCCCTGGTCGCCGCGGGTCTCGGTGTCGCGATCCTGCCCGGCCTGGCCCTGGAGGCGCACCGCAATCCGGCAATCCACGCAACCGCACTCCCGGGCATCCACCGCGGCATCCACGCGGCCACCTACGGCGACCCACCCGACCCGCCCGCGGTGGCCGCCGTCCTGGCCGCGCTCACCCAGGCCGCCGCCGCGGGCCCGTAGGGTGTCCGGCATGACTGATCGGCTCTACTTCCGGCAGCTGCTCGCCGGCCGCGACTTCGCCGTCGGGGATCCCGTCGCGACGCAGATGGTGAACTTCGCCTACCTCATCGGCGACCGCGAGACCAAGGATGCCGTCATCGTCGATCCCGCCTACGCCGTGCGGGATCTGCTCGACGTGCTGGCTCAGGACGGCATGCGGCTCACCGGGGTGCTGGCCACCCACCACCACCCCGACCACGTCGGCGGCGAGATGCTCGGCTTCTCCCTGCCCGGCATCGCCGAACTGCTCGCCGTCGAGCAGGTGCCGATCCACGTCAACGGCGCCGAAACCGAATGGGTCAAGCGGGTCACCGGTGTCTCCGGCACCGATCTGCGCGCCCACGACCACGACGACGTCCTCGAGGTCGGGGCCATCCCGATCCGGCTGCTGCACACGCCCGGGCACACGCCGGGCAGCCAGTGCTTCCTGGTCGAGGACAAGCTCGTCTCCGGCGACACGCTCTTCCTGGAAGGCTGTGGCCGCACCGACTTCCCCGGCGGCGACGCCGAGGAGATCTACCGCAGCCTGCAGGCGCTCGCCGGGCTGGCCGGCGACCCGGTCGTCTACCCCGGGCACCAGTACTCGGCCGAGCCGTCCGCCGCGCTGTCCGAAGTCAAGCGCAGCAACTTCGTCTACCGGCCGCGGTCGCTCGACGAATGGAAAGTCATGTTCGGCGGCTGAGCCAAGTCGTTCCACGGGCTGAAACACCGGGAGTTCACGGAGTGGGCGCCGATTGACTTCCCCTGCCGGGGACCCGATGGTCGGGACCACGCAACCCCGACCGTCCCCCGGGAGAAATCCGTGTCGATTTCCACCACGGGCGTGCTCGCGCACGCCCGGAAGCGCGCCGCCGGGCCGCCGCGCACCGCCGTGCGGCGGCGGCCCGATCTGCGGCGCTGGATCAGCCCGGTGGTGCTGCTCGCCGCCTGGCAGCTCGCCAGCGCCACCGGTGTCCTGCCGCCCGACAAGCTCAGTGCACCGTGGACGGTCGTGCAGGCCGGCATCGAGGCCGCGCGCAGCGGCGAACTCGGTGACGCCTTCGCCGTTTCCCTCGGCCGGGTCGGTGCCGGCTTCGCGCTCGGTGCCGTCGCCGGTGTCCTGCTCGGCATCGTCTCCGGGCTGTCCCGCTGGGGTGAAGCCCTGGTCGACCCGCCGGTCCAGATGCTGCGCACGCTGCCGTTCCTCGGCCTGATCCCGCTGTTCATCCTGTGGTTCGGGATCGGCGAAGAGACGAAGATCGTGCTGGTCGCCCTCGGGGTGGCCTTCCCGCTCTACCTCAACGTCCACTCGGGAATCCGCGGCGCCGACCCGGCGCTGGTCGAAGCTTCCCGGGCCCTCGGGTTCAGCCGCGCGGAACGGCTCTGGCACGTCGTCCTGCCCGGCGCGCTGCCCCAGACCCTCGTCGGGTTGCGGCAGTCGCTCGGCCTGGCCTGGCTCGCGCTGATCGTCGGCGAAACCGTCAACGCCGACGCCGGCGTCGGTTACCTCATCAACAACGCCCGGGAATTCCTGCGCACCGACGTCGTGGTCGTCGGGCTGGTCCTGTACGCCCTGCTCGGCCTGGTCACCGACGCGCTGGTCCGGCTGCTGGAACGGAAGGTGCTGCGGTGGCGAACCCGGTAGCGGAGGTCCGCGGTCTGACCAAGCGGTTCGGCGACCGGACCGTCCTCTCCGGCCTCGACCTGACCGTCGGCCGCGGCGAGTTCGTCGCCCTGCTCGGCCGCAGCGGGTCCGGCAAGTCGACGCTGCTGCGGGTGCTCGCCGGCCTGGATTCCGCCGTCGAAGGCAGCGTCGACGTCACCGGCACCGTTTCGGTGGCGTTCCAGCAGCCGAGACTGCTGCCGTGGCGGAAGGTCTGGCGCAACGTCGTGCTCGGCCTGCGCCAGGACGGCGTCGCGAAGTCCCGCAACCGGGCCCTCGCCGAGAAGGCCCTGGCCGAGGTGCACCTGGCCGAGCACGCCGACGATTGGCCGCTCACGCTGTCCGGCGGCGAGGCCCAACGCGTCTCGCTGGCCCGCGCGCTGGTGCGGGAGCCGGACTTGCTGCTGCTCGACGAGCCGTTCGGCGCCCTCGACGCACTCACCCGGATCTCCATGCACGGCCTCGTCCAGGACCTCTGGCGGCGGCACCGGCCGGGCGTCCTGCTGGTGACCCACGACGTCGACGAAGCCCTGCGGCTCGCCGACCGTGTCCTGGTGCTCGACGACGGCCGGATCGTGGCCGCGCACCGGCCGCGCGAAGCCGCCGGCCACGACACCCTCCGCCGCCGCGTGCTGGCCGACCTGGGAGTGACCGAAGATGCTGTGGCGTAACGGAATCATCGCGATCGCGGCGGCCCTCGTGGTGTCCGCCTGCGGGACGGCGGCCGGCGGGGACGCTCCCGTGCCGGCCTCGGTGAGCGCGGCCGACCTGGCGAAGGTGACGCTCAAGGTCGGCGACCAGAAGGGTGGCGTGAAGTCCCTGCTCACCGCCGCCAACCTGCTGCAGGGGACGCCGTACAAGATCGAATGGGCCACGTTCACCTCCGGCCCGCCGCTGCTGGAAGCCGCCTCGGCCGGCGCGATCGACACCGGGCGCGTCGGCAACACACCGCCGATCTTCGCGGCCGCCGCGAAGGCGAAGATCAAGGTGATCAGCGTCTCGCGCAGCAATGTCGAGCGGGAAGCCCTCCTCGTCCCGCCGGACTCGCCGCTGCAGAACGTCGCTTCGCTGAAGGGCAAGACGATCGGCGTCGCGAAGGGCTCCTCGGCGCACGGGCAGCTGTTGAACACGCTGCACAACAACGGCCTGTCCACAAAGGACGTCAAGCTGAGCTTCCTGCAGCCGTCCGAGGCCTACGCCGCGTTCACGCAGCACACCATCGACGCCTGGGCGATCTGGGACCCCTACACCGCCCAGGCGCAGCTCGAAGCCCGCGCGCGGGTGCTGGCCGACGGCCGGGGCGCGTCCAACGGCCTCGGCTTCCTGACCGCGAGCACCGCCGCGCTCGGCGATCCCGGCAAGAACTCCGCCCTGCGCGACTTCGCCGTGCGCGTGGTCAAGGCGCAGAAGTGGGCCGACACGCACCGCGAGGAGTGGGCGCAGGCGTGGGCCAAGGAGACCGGCCTGAAGCTCGAAGTCGCGCGGAAGGCCGTCGAAGCGGGCCGTGACCAGCCGATCGTGCTGGACGACTCGGTGGTGGCGTCCGAACAGCAGCTCGCGGACGCGTTCACCGACGAGAAGACTCTGCCGGGCAAGGTGGACTTCGCCGCCTTCGTCGATCGGCGGTTCGGTCTCGACCTGGACCAGGCGAGGAGCAACGGATGAGCATCAGGCTGCACTGGTTCCTGCCCACCAGCGGCGACGGCCGCACGATCGTGGAACGCTTCCACGCCAACCGGTCCGCGGGCCCGGCCGCCCAGCGCAACCCGGACCTCGACTACCTGGCCCAGGTCGCCCGCGCGGCCGAGCGGCAGGGCTTCGAAGGCGTCCTGACCCCGACGGGCACGTGGTGCGAGGACGCGTGGCTCACCACGGCCGCGCTGATCCGGGAGACGACCCGGCTGAAGTTCCTGGTCGCCTTCCGCCCGGGCGTCATCTCGCCGACGCTCGCCGCGCAGATGGCGGGGACGTTCCAGCGGCTGTCCGGCGGTCGCGTGCTGCTCAACATCGTCACCGGCGGCGACGCGGTCGAGCAGCGCCGCTTCGGCGACTGGCACGACCACGACGCCCGGTACGCCCGCACGGACGAGTTCCTGACCATCGTCCGCGGCGTCTGGTCCGGCGAGCCGTTCAGCTTCGCGGGCGAGCACCTGCGAGTCGAAGGCGCGACGACGCTGGCGGCCCCGGACCCGGTGCCGCCGATCTACTTCGGCGGCTCGTCCCCGGCCGCGCTGCCGGTCGCGGCGCGCCACGCCGACGTCTACCTGACCTGGGGCGAGCCGCCCGCGCAGGTCGCCGAGAAGATCGGCAAGGTGCGCGAGCTGGCCGGGGACCGGCCGATCCGGTTCGGCGTCCGGCTGCACACGATCTCGCGCGACACCTCGGCCGAGGCCTGGGCGGAGGCGCAGAAGCTGCTCGACGCGCTGAGCCCCGAGCAGGTCGCGAAGGCGCAGGCCCAGCTGGCGGCGAGCGAGTCGGTCGGGCAGCAGCGGATGGTCGCGCTGCACGGCGGCCGGACCGACGGCGGCGTCCGCGGGCTGGAGATCCACCCGCACCTGTGGGCCGGCGTCGGTCTGGTCCGCGGCGGCGCGGGGACCGCGCTGGTCGGCAGCCACGAAGAGGTCGCGGACCTGATCGAGGAGTACCACAGCGTCGGCGTGACCGAGTTCGTGCTGTCGGGCTACCCGCACCTGGAGGAGGCGTACTGGTTCGGCGACGGCGTCCGCCCGGAACTGGCCCGGCGCGGCCTGCTGGCCGACGTCCCGGCCCTGCACCGGCCGGCCCACCCGGAGCGCAACGTCGCGGCGCTGTAGCAGCTCCCTGAGCAGCGCGGTCCCCTGCCCCATGCCCGGAACCTACCGGGTCTGGGGGAGGAGCCCGGGCGGCGCGAACAGCGGGTAGGTGACGAGCACGCCGCCGGCGGTGCGGACGACCGAGGCGGGCCGGAAGAGGTCGCGCTGGCCGGCGTAGAAGGCGGCGGTTTCGTCTTCGCGGCTCCGGAGCAGCACCCGGCGGCGCGGCTGCCCGGCGGCGTCCTCACCGGGGATTCCGGGGAAGGCCGCGACGTCGACGGGCTGGATGGCGGCGAGCGCGGCGATCGTCGCGATGAGCCGCGGATCGGCACAGCCGTCCCGCAACACGGCGGCGGCCCCGGGGGCCAGGGTGATCCGGGCGGACGCGGCCAGTGCTTCGCCGGCGTGGGCCCGGGCGGACGTTTCCGGCGGAGCGGCGGGATCGGGCGGCGGCAGACCCAGCCGCCAGACGGTGACCCGCGTGCCACCGTCGCCGAAGACGGCGGTGGGGCCGGCGCCGACGAGGGCGCCGTCCAGGGCGGGGTAGTGCTGCCGGAGGGAGGTGGCATCGCTGCCGAAGACGGCCCACTCGGCGGGCGGGCAGGCGACGGAGCAGGAGGCGGGCGGGGCGAGCAGGCCGGTCGGCCAGCCGCTGTCGGCGAGTTCGGCCCAGGCGGCGTCGTCGACGAGGAGCCGGGAGCCGGAAGCGTTGGCGTGCAACCACTCCCGGGCGGAGGAGAGGGGACTGCCACGGTCGACGGCAGGCCGGAGGGCGGGATAGCCGACGCTCCAGCTGACGCCGAGCGCGACGACGAGCACGCCGGCGGCGAGGACGGGAACAGCCCGCCGCCGGACGGCACGGCCGTGCCGAGGCACGGCGGCGGGAGAAGTTTCGGGCCGGTTTGTGTGCTCGGGGTGGGTGGTGTGGGCGAGGGCGGCCGATGGGGCATCGGCTTGGCCGGGCGAGATTGCGGCTTCGCGATGTGGAATGTGCGGTGTGGAGGCGGCCGGTGGAGCTTCGGCTTGGCCGGGTCGGCTTGCGGCTTCGCGGTGCGAGGGGTGCGGTGCGGGGGCGGCCGATGCGGTCCGAAGAAGGCGGTCCGCCCGGCCGTGGCGGGCCGGGGCGCGGTGGCGGGTTGCTGCCTGTGCCACTCCCGCCAGCAGCACCGGGGTCACCGGCACCAGCAACGCCAGCACCGCCGTGTCCGGCACCCCCGGCACGAGCAGCGTCGCCGCCAGCATCGACCCCGTCGCCGCCAGCGGGCGCATCGCCCGGACCGCCATCGCCGCCGCCAGGGCGGCCAGCGACAGCGCCACCCACACCGGGTCCAGCGCCGCCCAGTCGGCCACCGACGGGCGGGTCGCCGCCGCCAGGTGGGGCCGCAGCACCGAGGCTGCCGGGCCGAACGCGATGCCCAGCCCCAAGTTGAGCAGCACCACCACCAGCGCCGCCCGCGCCGGCGCCCGTCGCACCAGGAGCCAGCCCGCCGCCGGCAGGAAGAACAGCGCCAACGGGGACGTCAGCACCGCCGCCAGCAGGCACGCCGCCGCCGCGATGTCGTGGCGGATGCGGGCCCGGCGACGCGTGATCAGGACCAGCGCCCCCAGCGCCCACGCCGCCGCCAGGTGCTCCACCACGACCAGGCGCTGCAACCCCAGCGCCAGCGGGGAGGCCGCCGGCAGCAGGACCGCCGCCGCCGCGGCCCAGCGGGTCAAGCCGAGGCGGCGGGCCAGCAGCCACGTCAGCACCGCGATGGCCAGCGCCGCGACCAGCACCGTCTCGCGGACCGCGGCCAGCGCCGTGGCCGAGCGGCCGAAGGCGTCCGAGACCATCGTGGCCGCCGCCAGCTGCAGCCAGCCGAAGGGGCTCACCCCCGCTCCGCCCGCGTCGGCGAACGACGTCAGGTTGCCGAGCGCGTAGGCGTGGGCGACGGTCGCCGCCTCCGTGGGCAGGGCCGGCTCGGGCGCGGCGAGGTAGAGGACGCGCAGGCCGCCGGCCAGCGCCAGCAGCGCGAGCACGATGTCGAGCGACAGCAACCGGTGCGCGGCGGGGACCGGGCGGTGCTGGACCATTGCACGGATCGTAGCGGGTGCCGCGAAGCCGGGACCACGGACCGGTCGGTCGCCGGAAAACCGTTGCCCGGCAAAGTTATCTTCGACTGTCCGCAGTGGAGCCGGAGAGCGTCCGGGTCAGCGCGAGCGCGACCGTCCGGACGGCCGGGGCGACCCGTTCGGTCCGCATCCGGTTGGCCCAGCCGGAGATCGACACCGCCGCCACCGCGACCCCGCCGGCGTCCAGCAGCGGACTCGCCGCGCACACCACGCCGACGCCGGATTCCTCGCGCTCCAAGGCGATCCCGTCCTCCCGGACGCGGGTGAGCTGACGGCGGAGCAGGCCGGGTGCGGTGATCGTCCGCGCGCTCATCCGCGGCAGCCCGGCTTCGATCACCTGGTTCACCACCGCTTCCGGGGAGAACGCCAGGATCGCCTTGCCGACGCCGGTGGCGTGCGCGGGGAACCGGCCGCCGATGCGCGAGGGCAGCGTCGGCGCGTCCGGGCCGCGCAGCACGTCGAGGTACACCACTTCGGTGCCTTCGAGGATCGCCAGGTGGACCGTGTTCCGGGTGGCTTCGCGCAGGTCGGCCAGGTACGGCCGCGCGGCCTCGACCAGCCCGCGCCGCGGCGAGGCGAGCTGGCCGATCTCGAACAGGCGCAGCCCGAGCCGCACCGCGCCGGCGTCGCGTTCGAGCAGGCCGGTCTCGGTCAGGTGGCCGACGAGCCGGTGCACGGTCGTCTTCGCCAGCCCGGTCCGGCGGGCCAGCTCGGAGACGCCGAGCGTCTCGTCACCCGGCCGGAAGGCTTCCAGGAGCGCGGCGAGCCGGGCCGCGACCAGGCCGTCGCCGCTCACGCCGTCGTTCCGCCCAGCGGTACGCATGGGTTGAGTGTGCCCGATCGGCCACGCGAGTGTCAGCAGCAGGAGGTGGGTCAGTGACCGTCGGCGCCGAGGACGAGTTTCACGCAGTGGGCGACGAGCCGCTCACGCGAAACCTTCAGCGAGCCGTCGAGGTAGGCGATGAACACGTTGCTCAGCGCGCCGACCAGCCCGACGGCGACCATCCGGCGTTCGGTCTCGTCGCCGTGGGACAGCTGCTCGCCGACGAGGGCGGCGAACACCGGCAGCAGGTGCAGGCCGCGGCGGGTCAGCGCGGGGTCGGTCAGCGGTGCGAGCAGCAGGACCCGGCCCTTGCGCGGGTCGTCGACGATCAGCTCGACGAACGCCCGCACGGCGTGCTCCGCGCGCGACACGGGCGTGGGCGCGTCCCGCACCGCGTCGACGAGCGCCTGCCGCGCCTCTTCGCCGACGTGCTCGTACACGGCCGCGACGAGCTCTTCGCGGTCGGCGAAGCTTTCGTAGAAGTAGCGCTCGGTCAGCTTGGCCTGCCGGCACACCGCGCGGACGCTCGTCCCGGCCGAGCCTTCGGTGCCCAGCAGCTCCAGGCCGGCGGCCACCAGCTGCTCGCGCCGGAGCGCCTTCCGGTCGTCCAGCGTCGTGCCCGCCCAGGTCCGGCCCGGCATCACAGCTCCTCGGTTGACTACAACTGTTGTCAGATCCTAGCCTGACAACAGCCGTAGTCAGTTTCGACGCGACGAGGAGTGTGCCGATGACCCCCGAACCACTGGGTCCCGACTCGCTGACCTGGAAGTACTTCGGCGACTGGCGGGGCCTGCTCATCGGCCTGTGGGCCGGCTCCATGCAGAACATGCACCCCGGCCTCGGCGCCGGCGTCGAGCAGCACTCGCGGTTCTTCGAAGAGCGCTGGCAGCGGCTGTTCCGCTCGCTCTACCCGATCGGCGGCGTGGTCTACGACGGCCCGCGCGCCCACGCGACCGCCCTGGAAGTCCGCGGCTACCACGACCGCATCAAGGGCGTCGACGCGAAGGGCCGCCGCTACCACGCGCTCGACCCCGGCACCTACTACTGGGCGCACGCGACCTTCTTCGTCAGCACCATCCTCATCGCCGACCACTTCATGGGCGGCATCGGCGAAACCGGGAAGCGGCAGCTGTTCGACGAGCACGTCCGCTGGTGGCGGATGTACGACCTGACCATGCGGCCGGTGCCGGAGAGCTGGGAGGACTTCCAGCGCTACTGGAAGCACATGTGCACCGAGGTCCTCGAGGACAACAAGGCCACCCGGGACGTGCTCGACATCCGCGGGCTCGGCAAACCGCCGTTCCTGCCCTGGCTGCCGGACGCGCTGTGGCGGCCGGCCCAGCGGGTGATCGCGCGCAACTTCGTCTGGCTCACGATCGGCCTGTACGACCGCGAGGTCCGCGATCTGCTCGGCTTCCGCTGGACCGAGCGCGACGCCCGGCGGCACCGGCGGTTCGGCAAGCTGGTCAATGCCGCCTTCAAGCTGGTCCCGCACGACCGCCGCTACCACCCGCGAGCCCGGGCCGGGTGGCGCCGCGAGCGCGGAGAGGTGGCTCCGGACGCGCCCTTGGTCGAGACTCCACCCAGGAACCTGCCGCCATGGACCGCTGTTGGGGGTCCAGGGGGCTCGCCCCCGGCCGGGTCCGGGGCTGGGCCCCGGAAACAATTGCGCGGGGCAAGCCCGAGCACTACGCGCCGAACGTCTAGGAGGCATTCGTGAAGCTGGGATTCCACGTCGGGTACTGGCAGAGCGGCCCGACCCCGGGTGCGCTGGAAGCCGTCCTCAAGGCCGAGGCGCTCGGCTTCGACTCGGTGTGGACGGCGGAGGCGTACGGCTCGGACGCCTTCACGCCGCTGGCCTGGTACGGCGCTTCCACCAGCCGCATCCGGCTCGGCACGAACATCGTCCAGATGGCCGCGCGGACCCCGACGGCGACGGCGATGAGCGCGCTGACCCTCGACCACCTCTCCGGCGGCCGGATGGTGCTCGGGCTCGGCGCGTCCGGCCCGCAGGTCGTCGAGGGCTGGTACGGCCAGCCGTACCCGAAACCCCTGGCGAGGACGCGCGAGTACGTCGACATCGTCCGGCAGGTGATCGCCCGCGAGGCGCCGGTGACCCTCGACGGCGAGCACTTCCAGCTGCCGTACCGGGGCGGCACCGGGCTCGGCAAGCCGCTGAAGCCGACCGTGCACCCGCTGCGCAAGGACATCCCGATCCACCTGGCGGCCGAAGGCCCGAAGAACGTCGCCCTCGCGGCGGAGATCGCCGACGGCTGGCTGCCGCTGTTCTTCTCGCCCAAGAGCAACGACTTCTACAAGGCCGCGCTCGAAGAAGGCTTCTCGCGGCCGGGCGCGCGGCACACCTTCGACACGTTCGAGGTGCCCTGCTCGCTGCCGGTGATCGTGCACGACGACGTCGAGGAGGCGGCGAGCTGGATCAAGCCGTCGCTGGCGTTGTACATCGGCGGGATGGGCGCCAAGAGCGTCAACTTCCACCACGACGTCTACGCGCGGCTCGGCTACGGCGACGTCGCCGACGAGGTCCAGGAGCTTTTCCTCGCCGGGCGCAAGGAGGAGGCGGCCGCCGCGATCCCGACGTCGCTGGTGGAGGACACCTCGCTGATCGGGCCGCCGGAGAAGATCCGCGAAGAGCTGAAGGCCTGGGAGGACACCGTGGTCACCCAGCTGCTGCTGCGCGGGGACGCCGCGACGCTGGAGAAGATCGCCCGCGCCCTGGGCTGACCGGCGGGTCGCTCCGTGCGCCAGGTCACGACGATGGCACGATTCCCCTCGACCCCTACCGGGTGTCCGCCGAGATCGAATACTCATGCGGGCACCCGGTAAGCCATTCGAGGAGGACCATGGCGACGCTGTCCGGCCGGACGAGGTTCCGCTATTCGCTCGGCTCCTTCGTCACCGGGTCCTTCGGCACGGTCCCGGGCCTGGTCCTGGTGAAGTACCTGACCGACACGATGGCCGTGCCCGCGGGCTGGGCGGCGGCGATCGTGTTCGTGCCCAAGGCCTGGGACGTGCTGTTCAACCCGATCGCGGGCCGGCTGTCCGACGCCGACCTGCTCAAGACCGGCAGCCGGCGGCGCTTCCTGCTGATCGGCGGCATCGGCGTGGCGATCCTGTTCGCGGCGATGTTCGCCCACCCCGGCTTCGGCGACCCGCTGCCGGACGCGCTGTACGTGGCGATCACGTTCGCCGCCTGCGCCACGGCGTACGCGCTGTTCCAGGTGCCGTTCAACGCGCTGCCCGCCGAGCTGACCGAGTCGGCGGCCGAGCGCACGAAGCTCACCAGCGTCCGGATCGGCGTGCTGGCCGTGACGATCCTGGTCTGCGGCGGCGGCGCCCCGGCGATCACCGCCGGGATCGAGGGGGTCGCCGGCTACCGGATCATGGCCGTGGTGATCGGGCTGATCGTGCTGGCCGCGACGCTGCTGGTCTACTTCGGTCTCAAGGACGCGCCGGTCGGCTCGCTGCGGCCGAACACGGTGAACCTGAAGGAGCTCGTCCGCACGCTCGCCGGCTGGCGGCCGTTCCGCTGGCTGCTCGGCACGTACTTCATCCAGGCGCTCGGCATCGGCACGGTGCTCGCCGCCATCCCGTTCTTCGCCCAGCGCATCCTCGGCGACGACGCCTACGGCACGATCCTGTTCGTCATCTTCGTCGGCCCGGCGCTGGTCACCATGCCGCTGTGGCCGCGGCTGGGCGAGCGGGTCGGCAAGCTCAACGGCTTCCGCCTGGCGACGGCGGCGTTCGCGGTCGGGCTGCTGGGGCTGGTGTTCGCCCAGTCGATCCCGCTGGTCGTCTCGTTCGTCTTCGTGGCGCTCTGCGGCGTCGGGTACGCCGGGATCTCGGTGTTCCCGCTGGCGATCCTGCCGGACCTGATCACCGCCGAAGAGGACCGCACCGGCGAGACCCGCGCGGGGATCGCGGCGGGCGTGTGGACCGCGGGGGAGACCCTCGGCCTGGCCTTCGGCGGCGGGCTCTGGGCGCTGATCCTGGCGTTCGGCGGGTACGTGTCCAGCACGGACGCCACGGCGTTCCAGCCGCACAGCGCGATCGTGGCCATCCTCGTCGGCGCGTCGGTCATCCCGGGCGTGCTGATCGCGCTGGCCCTGCCGCTGCTGCGGCGTTCGGTCCTGGAGCCGCGGCATGAGCCGGCCTGAGGACGTCCTCGCGCGGCTGCGCGAGCTGCGCGCGGGCGACCTGCCGACGCACGGCGGCCGGACCCTGGCCTACGTCTACGACAGCGGGCTGTCCGAAGTGGACTCCCTGGGCGCGGCGGCGCACGCGCTGGCGTCGTCGGCCAACGGCCTGGACCCGACGGCGTTCCCCAGCCTGCTGAAGATGGAGAACGACCTCGTCGCCGCGGCGGCCGCGCTGCTCGGCTCGGTGCCGGGAGTGGTCGGCTCGGTGACCTCCGGCGGGACCGAATCGTGCCTGCTGGCGGTGCTGGCGGCCCGGGACGCGCACCCCGCGGTGGCCGCGCCTTCGATCGTGCTCCCGACCACCGCGCACGCGGCGTTCCACAAGGCGGCCCACCTGTTCGGGCTGCGGCGCATCGACGTCCCGGTCGACCCGGTGACCTTCCGCGCCGACCCGGCGGCGATGGCCGCGGCGATCGACGACTCGACGGTCCTGGTCGTGGCGAGCGCGCCGTCGTACGCCCACGGCGTGCTCGATCCGATCGCCCCGATCGCGGCCGCGGCGCTCGAGCGCGGCGTCCGGATGCACGTCGACGCCTGCATCGGCGGCTGGGTCCTGCCGTACTTCGCCCAGCTCGGCGCGGACGTCCCGCCGTTCGACTTCCGCGTCCCCGGCGTCACGAGCATCTCGGTGGACCTGCACAAGTACGCGTACTGCCCGAAAGGGACGTCGGTGCTGCTGCACGCTTCGGCGGAGCTGCGGCGCACCCACTACTTCGCGAGCGCGGCCTGGCCGGGCTACACGATGCTGAACACGACGATCCAGAGCACCCGCTCGGGCGGCCCGCTGGCGGCGGCGTGGGCGGTGGTGCACCACCTCGGTGCCGAGGGCTACCTGAAGCTGGCTTCGGCCGCGCGCGAGGCGACTGCGTGGATCCGCTCGGGTATCGCGGAGGTGCCGGGCCTGCGGGTGCTGGGCGACCCGGTGTCGACCCTGATCGCGTTCACCGGCGAGGACGGCTTCGACCTGTTCACGGTGGCCGACGAGATGAAGGCGCGTGGCTGGTACGTCCAGCCGCAGTTCGCTCACCTGGCGTCGCCGCCGAACCTGCACCTGACGGTGACGGCGGCGAACCACGGCAGCGAGAAGGAGTTCCTGACCGACCTGGCCGCGGCGGTGGCCGCGGCGCGGGCCGCCGGACCGGTGGTCGTGGACCCCGCCGTCGCCGAGTTCGTGGCGGCCCTCGACCCGGCGACGTTGACGTCGGAGCAGTTCGCGGGCCTCCTCGCCGCGGCCGGCCTCGGCGGTGGTGCGGGCCTGCCGGACCGGATGGCGCCGATCAACGCGCTCCTCGCCACGGCACCGGCGCCGTTGCGGGAGCGGCTGCTGCTGGAATTCCTGGGCGCGCTCTACACCCCGTAGGAGGCTGTCGGCATGAACGCCGTGCTCGCCAGCCGCATCGCGGTCTGCGGGACGCTGGCCGGATCGGGTCTCACCTACCTGTTCGGCCGTCTCACCGCGCGGCGGGCGGAGAGACCAGCCCGCAGAGGGTGATCTCCCTATGGCTGCTGCGGCAGCGGGACCCGGAAGCGGACCGGAGCGGGGCCGCGGCCGACCACGCCCGGTTCGCGCTCCGGCTGCTCACCGAGGATCCTGACCTCCTCCGCCTCGCCGACTCGGCGTTTTCCGGTGAGCCGCGGCTTCACTGGTTCCGCGAAGCCAGCCCGGCGGGCGCCGACTTGACGGCGGCGTGGATCGCGTCCGCCAGGGCCAGGGCGTCCTCTTCGGTCAGCTCCACGGCCACCCGCGCCGAAGCGCCCAAGGCCGGGTTGCGGAAGTCGATGTTCACCGTGTGCGCGTACGGGGCGTGGACCGGGTGGTCGACGTACACCGTGCCCTCGCTCAACCGGAACCAGCCGCGGGCGCCCTTGCCGCTGCCTTCGAGCGCGAACTTCTCCGTCAGGTAAGTGCACATGCGCGGGTCCTCTCAGGCGGTGAGCGTGCGGGCGTAGAAGTCCAGAATCCGTTCCCAGCCGTCCTTGGCGGCTTCGGGGCGGTAGCTCGGGCGGTCGACGGCGAAGAACGCGTGGCCGGCGTCCGCGTAGGTGTGGAACTCGTGTTCCTTGCCGTGCTTCTCCAGCTCCGCCGCCAGCACGGCCACCTCGTCGGAACTCGGGAACTGGTCATCCGCGCCGAAGATGCCCAGCAGCGGGCAGGACAGCTGCGGCGTCAGGCCGAGCAGCGGCTTCATCTGCTTCAGCGTCTCCGGCGGGTCGTTGACGACGAACGCGCCGTAGCAGTCCACCGCCGCGTCGAGGTCCAGGGAGCAGGCCGACAGGAATGCGTGGCGGCCACCCGAACAGTGCCCGATGACACCGATGCGGCCGTTCGCGTTCTCCAGCGCGCGCAGGTAGTCCGCCGCGCCCGAGACGTCGCCGACCAGGCGGTCGTCGGGGACGCCGCCCGCCGCGCGGACCGTTGCCGCCGCGTCGTCGGGGTCCGCGCCCGGTGCCTCTCGCGTGTACAAGTTCGGGCAGAGCGCGTTGTAGCCCTCGACGGCGAAGCGGCGCACCATCTCCTTCGTCGGTCCGTCGTAGCCGGGCAGGTGGTGGATCACCACGACGCCGCCGCGCGGGGTGTCGTCGGTCGGTTTGGCCAGGTACGCCTCGAGTTCGTCGCCGCCGTGGCCGGTGATGGTGACGGTCCCGGCGATGATCTCGTCGGTCATCGGGTCTCCTTCGCTCGTTCGGGGGTGTGGACGAACTTCGCGCCGCGGGAAGCGGAAGCGATCGCGGCGACGACGGCCATCGCCGCGGCCGCGGTGAACACGACCACCAGGCCGTGGTGGAACGGCCCGGACACCAGCTGCGGGAAGAACGAGCCGCCGGTGAGGGTGGCCCGGTCGGCCGGCGCGAGCCCGGCCAGGACGTCCGGGCCGAGCAGGTGCCCGACCGGGTTGCTGCCGAGGAACGCGGCGAACAGCGTGCTCACCGGCGGCAGCTGGGCGACGCCGTCGGCGACCGGGGCCGGGACGCCGTGGGCCTGCAGCCCGCCGGTCAGCGTCTGCGGCAGCGACGCCGCCAGCCCGGCGATCATCAGCGAGAAGAACACGCCGATCGACAGCGACGTCCCGGAGTTCTGGAACGTCGCCCGCATGCCGGAGGCGACGCCGCGCTGCTCGGTCGGGACGCTGCTCATGATCGCCGAGGTGTTGGGCGCGGCGAACATGCCCTGGCCGATGCCGCTCAGCACGAGCAGCGCCGCGAACGCCGGGTACGGGAAGTCCACCGGCAGGGCCAGCAGGCCGAGGAACGCCGCGGCGACCAGGAGCAGGCCGCCGGTGGCCAGCGGCCGGGCACCGAAGCGGTCGGACAGGTACCCGGACACCGGACCGGCGATCAGGAACCCGACGGTCAGCGGCAGCAGGTGGATGCCCGCCCACAGCGGCGTCTGCTCGTAGTCGTAGCCGTGCAGGGGCAGCCAGATCCCCTGCAGCCAGATGATGAGCATGAACTGCATGCCACCACGCGCGACCGAAGTCAGCAACGCGGCGATGTTGCCGGCGGCGAACGCGCGGATCCGGAACAGGCCGAGCTGGAACATCGGCGCGGCGACGCGCGTCTCGATGACGCCGAACAGCAGGAGCAGCAGGACACCGGCGCCGATCCCGCCGAGCACCCACGGGTTGCCCCAGCCGGTGGCCGCGCCGCCGTGGGGCTGGATGCCGTAGGTGATCGCGGCCAGCACCAGCGCGGTCCCGGCCGCGAACGTGACGTTGCCGCCCCAGTCGACTTTCGCCCGCTGCGGTGTCCCGACTTCGCGGAGGCTGCGGATCGACCAGATCGTGCCGAGCAGGCCGAACGGGACGCTGACCCAGAACACCGCGCGCCAGTCGATCTCGGCCAGGAGCCCGCCGACGACCAGGCCGAGGAACTGCCCGGCGAGCGCGGTGATCTGGTTGACGCCCAGCGCCATCCCGCGCTGTTCGGCGGGGAAGGCGTCGGTGAGGATGGCCGCCGAGTTCGCCGTCAGCATCGACCCGCCGACGGCCTGCACGACCCGCCAGCCGATCAGCCAGAGCGCCCCGGCGCCGGCGTGGAACGGGTCGAAGGACAGGGCGACCGACGCGGCGCTGAACACGACGAAGCCGATGTTGTACATCTTGACCCGGCCGAACATGTCGCCGAGCCGCCCCAGTGTCACCACCAGCACGGCCTGCACCAGCAGGTAGCCGAGGATCATCCAGAGCAGGTAGCCGATGTTGCCCGCGGCGAGCGGGTCGAGCCCGATGCCGCGGAAGATCGCCGGCAGCGAGATGATGACGATCGAGCCGTCGAGCGCGGACATCAGCACGCCGAGCGTGGTGTTCGACAGCGCGACCCACTTGTAGCTCACAGCTCGTCCGCCAGCCGCTCGATCAGCGGGATGGCCGCGATCAGCTCGCGCTGCTCGGCCGCGGTGAACTTCCCGGCGAGCGCGGCCGCCATCCGCCGGGTGGTCTGCGACCGCCGGTCGGTGAGCAGCTTGACGCCGGTTTCGGTGACCGACATGAGGACCTTGCGGCCGTCGGAGTCGTCCTTGCGCCGCTCGACGAGCCCCCGCTCGACCAGCCCGGCCAGGGTGACGCCCATGGCCTGCGGTTTGACGCGTTCGAGGTCAGCCAGGCAGCCCGGGGTGGCCGGGCCGTCGCGGTCGAGCCGGGACAGGACCGAGCGTTCGGGCAGGGTCGGTTCGCCGGCGACGTAGCTCTGGCGCAGCCGCCGGACCAGCCGGCCGAGCGCGACGCGCAGGTCGGCGCTCGCCTGGAGGAGCTCCTCGTCCGTCACGATCGTCAACCTAGACTGATAAACCTGGGTTGATCAACTCGGACTTCGGCGCCGCTATCGGGTGAGCCGGGAGGTTTCGCCGCGGTTCCGGTGTTACCGTCCGAAATGGACACACCCCGGAAGGACCGCCGATGACCACCCTGCACGTCGAGCACGCCGGCCACGACCACGTCCACCGCGAAGGCTGCGGCCACGCGACGATCCCGCACGGCGACCACGTGGACTACGTGCACGAGGGCCACCTGCACCGCGCCCACGACGGCCACTTCGACGAGTGCGAAATCACCGGCCACGTCCCGCACACGGGCCACGACCACACCCACGGCGACGGCTGCGGCCACATGGCGGTCCCGCACGGCGACCACGTCGACTACGTCCACGACGGCCACCGCCACGCCGTCCACGAGGACCACTACGACGACCACTGAACCCCGGAGCTCGCCGGTTCAGTGCAGGTGGACCGGCTCCCACTCCGGGAAGAGGTCCGGCCCGGTCGCGTCGCCGAGGCAGCCGTCCAGGGCGGCGAGCAGAGCCTCCCCGGCGAGGTCGACGCCGATGAACACCAGCTCCTGCCGCGGCCCGGCCGCCACGCCCTGGGGCTCGAAGCGCGCCACCGTGCCCGCCTGGGACCACAGACCGGTCACCCCGGGCCGGGACGCCAGCGTGAAGAACCCCTTCGACCGCAGCACCGTCCCGAACTCGCCGGAATCCAGCCGCCGGGCCACGAAGTCCCACAGCGCCGCCGGGTCGAACGCGCGAGAAGCGCGGAACACCACGCTGGAGATGCCGTACTCCTCGGTCTCCGGCACGTGGTCGCCGTTCAGCTCGGCCACCCAGCCCGGCGCCTCCTGCGCCCGGACGGCGTCGTACCGGCCCGTCCCGAACACCCGCTCGAGCGGCACCTTCCCGAAGCGGCCCGTGACGACGTCGGCGGCCGGGTTCAGCCGCCGCAGGACCGCCACGAGCCGGTCGACGTTTGGGGTCAGGTCCGTCTTGTTCAGCAGCAGGACGTCGGCGAACTCGATCTGGTCCACCAGCAGGTCGCTCACCGTCCGCTCGTCCCCGGCGTACTGGTCGAGCCGGCGCTCCGCCAGGGAGTCGCCGGCCGCCAGCTCGCGGGCGAAGTTCGCCGCGTCCACCACCGTCACCATCGTGTCGAGGTGCGCGACCTCCTCCAGGAAGGTGAACGTCGCCGCGACCGGCATCGGCTCGGAGATGCCGCTCGACTCGATCAGCACGTGGTCGAAGCGGTCGTCCGCGCACAGCCCCGCGACCTCTTCCAGGAGGTCCTCCCGCAGGGTGCAGCAGATGCACCCGTTGGTCAGTTCGACCAGCCGCTCCTGCGAGCGGACCAGTGCGGCGTCGATGTTCACTTCGCTCATGTCGTTGACGATCACCGCGACCCGCAGGCCCGCCCGGCCGGCCAGGATGTGGTTGAGCAGCGTCGTCTTGCCCGCGCCGAGGAACCCGGACAGGACGGTGACCGGAACGCTCACTGCCCGTGCAAGTGCTTCATCAGCCGGCGCGGGACCAGCCGCACCGTGCCGTCGACCGTGATCGGCACCAGATCCGGCACGGCGGCCTTCCACCGCGACCGCCGGGACCGGGTGTTGCTGCGCGACGTCTTCCGTTTGGGGACGGCCATCAGCGCGTGCCTCGCTTCCCGTAGCGGCGGTGGAACTTCTCGACCTGGCCGGCGCTGTCCATGATCCGCTGGGTGCCGGTCCAGAACGGGTGCGACCACGCGCTGATGTCGACCACGACCAGCGGGTAGGTGCGGCCGTCGGACCACTCGATCGTCTTGTCGGAGGTGATCGTGGAGCGGGTCAGGAACGCGTCCCCGGTGGCCGAGTCCTTGAACACCACGGGGTGGTAGTCGGGGTGGATTCCGGTCTTCATCGTTCTTCCTTCCGGTTCGCCGCGGAGTGCCGCGCGGGGTCGGGTTCGGCGTCCTCGCACGGTTCCTCGTGCCAGCCGCCGAACGGGTCGGGGTAGTGCGCCCAGGCTTCCGGCCCGGCCGCGAGCTCTTCGTCGGTCAGTAGAGCGCCGCGCAGGGCCGCGTCGATCTCGTCCGGCGTTGTCTGGTCCGTCACCACGACGAGTTCCTGAGCGCGGTCGCCGTGCACCGGGTCCCAGCGCAGGGACGCCAGCGTCCGCCGCTCGGGGGAGACATCCGTCCACTTCGGACCATCCGGCGACGCGAGCCACGGCCCGGCGTGACCGAGGCCCAGCCCGCCGCCGGCCGACTCGATCCAGAACGCGACATCGGGCTGGCTGGCCACCCACGCGCGCCCGCGGGTGCGGACGACGCCGTCGAGCAGCACGTCGAGGGCCTCGTGCAGGCGCGCGGGGTGGAACGGCCGCCGCGCGGTGAAGGTCAGCAGGGCGATGCCGCAGTCGTCGTGCCACGGCGGTTCGCCGCGCAGCAGCGCGCCGTGCATGTCGGTCACCTCGCCGCGGCGGGCGTTCGCCGGGACGGCGTCGAGCACGCCCGCGCCGTCGATCCGGGCCAGCTCGACCCGGGGGATCGACGGCGCCACCCGGTCGAGCACCGCGGACGCCTTCGCGGCGCTCCACGCGTCGGTGGCCGCGCCGGCCAGCACCAGGACGTCGGCGAACTCCACCTGGGCCAGCGCGACCTGGGCGACCGTCCGCTCGTCCTCGGGGCTGCCCTGCAGGTTCCGGTCGGCCAGCTCGTCGTCGCCGGTCGCGTCGGCGAGCCAGGTCGCGCAGTCGACGACGGTCAGGACGGCCCGCAGGTCGACGTCCTCGCTCACCGGGTGGTCGCCGACCAGGACGTTCCGGATCGCCCAGCTCACCGGCTCCGGCTCCATCGCCTCGTCGAGCCGGACGACGATCCGGGTCACCTCCGGGCGCCGGGCCAGCCGCCGCAGCAGCGGGAGCAGGTCCTCCCGCAGGGTGCAGGACACGCAGCCGTGGGCCAGTTCGAGCACGGTCAGCTCGTCGCGCTCGCCCAGCCGCAGCCGGCGGCGGACGACGCCGGAGTGGATCTCGCGCAGGTCGTGGTGGACGACGGCGGTGCCGGGCCCGGCCGCGCGCAGCAGCTCGGCGAGCGCGGCGTTCGGCCCGGCGACCAGACCGCTCACGAGGACGAGCGGGACGCGGGGGTGGTGGGTCACAGGTGCTCCAGGAATGCGGGCGGGGTACGGTGCGCTACAGTAAATGAAAACGAAAACCACTATCAACTCGGGAGGGCCTTTGTCCGCCGTGTGCCAGGTCACCGGCCGCAAGCCGGGCTACGGCAAGCAGGTCTCGCACTCGCACCGCCGTACGTCCCGGCGGTGGGAGCCGAACCTGCAGAACCGTCGCTACTTCGTGCCGAGCGAAGGCCGCTGGGTGCGGCTGCGCGTGTCCGCCAAGGGCATGAAGACGATCGACAAGCGCGGCATCGAGGCCGTCGTCGCCGAGCTGAAGGCGAAGGGGGTGAAGCTGTAATGGCGAAGAGCACCGACGTCCGGCCGATCGTCAAGCTGCGGTCCACCGCGGGCACCGGCTACACGTACGTCACCAAGAAGAACCGCCGCAACGACCCGGACCGCATGGTCCTGCGCAAGTACGACCCGGTCGCGCGCAAGCACGTCGAGTTCAAGGAAGAGCGCTGATGGCCAAGAAGTCGAAGATCGCGAAGAACGAGCAGCGGAAGGTGATCGCCGCGCGGTACGTCGAACGCCGCCGCGCGCTGAAGGCCGTCATCGCCTCGCCCGCGTCGTCGCCGCAGGAGAAGGCGGACGCGGTCGTCGCGCTGCAGAAACTGCCGCGCGACGCGAGCCCGACGCGGATCCGCAACCGGGACGCCGCGGACGGCCGTCCGCGGGGGTACCTGCGGAAGTTCGGGCTGTCGCGGGTGAAGGTGCGGCAGGCCGCGCACCGCGGTGAGCTGCCCGGCGTGGCGAAGTCGAGCTGGTGAGCCGGATGCCGAAGCCGCACCGCGACCGCCCGGGCAAGCGCAAGGTGAACCTGTTGCACGCCAACAAGATCACCCACGTCGACTGGAAAGACGTCGACCTGCTGCGGAAGTTCGTTTCCGACCGCGGCAAGATCCGCGCCCGCCGGGTGACGGGATTGACGCCGCAGCAACAGAAACAGGTCGCCACGGCGATCAAGAACGCGCGCGAGATGGCCCTGCTGCCGTACCCGTCCGCGGGCCGCGCGAACTAAATCGGATGCGCGAAGCCGGGCGGCGCGCGACCATGGGCGCACGAAAGGGGGCGTCGCAGGGGGATGTCCTGATGCACCGGAGGTCCACGCTTGCACGCCCAGCTCACGGTCACGCCCGCCCGGCTGCCCGAGCTCCTGCTCACCACCGCCGTCGTGCGGCCGGTGTTCCTCTGGGGCGCGCCCGGGATCGGGAAGTCCTCGCTGGTGCGCGACTTCGCCGCGTCGCTGGGCCTGGACTGCGTTTCGCTGCTGGGCACCCAGCTCGCCCCCGAGGACCTGATCGGCGTCCCGCAGATCACCGGCGGCCGCAGCCGGTTCTGCCCGCCCGAGCAGATCGCCCGCGACGAGCCGTACTGCCTGTTCCTCGACGAGCTGAACGCCGCCGCACCCGACGTCCAGAAGGCGTTCTACTCGCTCATCCTCGACCGTCGCATCGGCTCCTACGAGCTGCCGGCGGGCTCGGTCGTGATCGGCGCCGGCAACCGCGCTACCGACCAGGCCCTGGCCCGGCCGATGGCCTCGGCCCTGGTCAACCGCCTCGTGCACGTCCACCTGCGGGCCGCGCCGGGCGACTGGCTCGCCTGGGCCGCCGGGAACGGCATCCACCCGTGGGTGGTCGAGTACCTCACCCAGCGCCCGGACCACCTGTGGAGCCCGCCGCCGAAGACCGAGGAGCCGTTCTCGACGCCGCGGTCCTGGCACATGCTCTCGGACCTCCTGCACTCCGCGGGTGACCCCGCCGACGACGAGACGGTCGCGCTGCTGGCGTACGCGACCCTCACCCCGGCGCACGCCGGCTCGTTCCGCGCGTACCTCAAGGTGGCCCGGCACGCCTTCGACCTGGAGGCGATCCTCAAGGGCGACGCGCGCTGGCCCGCCGAACCGGCCGACCGCGATCTGCTCTACTTCCTCGCCGAGACGTTCCGCGCCCGGCTGGTCAAGGACCTGCCCGCGGACAAGCGGCACGCCTCGGCGGCCGTGCGCCAGTTCGCCTTCCGCGCGAAGAGCCTCCTGGTCGAGCTGGCCGAGATCTCCCTCGAGATGGCCCAGCTGGTCATCGCCGACGACGAAGCCGGCAATCCGCGGCTGCCGGCGTGGTTCCTCGTCGAAGCCGTCCGTGACCTGCCGCGGCTGGTGGCGGCCCGCGCATGAGCAACGCCCGCGCCGAGGCCGAGCGCCGCGAGCGCCGGAACAAGGCGATCGAGGACGGCTGGGCCCACGTCCGCGGCCACCCCGTTCTCGAGCACCTGGCCCGCGGCGCGAACCTGAGCCGGACGAGCGGCGGCGGCTGGGCCGTCGTCAGCGACCGCGGGGTGATCACGCCGAACCGCGGCCGGGTCGCCGACGCGGACGAGTGGGCGTGGGTCTTCGCCCACCTGCTGCTCCACCTCGGCCTCGGCCACCTCGACGAAGACCGGCTCACCGAGGCCGAAGCGGTCACGCCGGGCCGTGACGTCGACCCGGTCTACGCCGCCGCGTGCTGCGTCGCCGTCCACCGGTTCGCGGAGGCGGTGCACCTCGGGACCCCGGTGCTGGACCTGCCCGAACTCCCGGGCACCGAGGAGGCGGCCTTGACCCGCGCCTGGCGGGAAACGGGCGTCCCGGCGCCGTTCGCCGACCTGGGCACCGGCCGGCCGTGCCTGGTGCTCGGGGAGCCGATGTCCCGCTGGCAGCTGCACTACCACGGCAAGCCGACGCCCTGGACCGAACGGTTCGCCCGCGGGCTGATCGCCTCGGCCACCGAGGCCATGGAACGCGCCGCCGACGCGCGCGGCCGGACCCGCCACCGGCGGGCGATGGGGGAGTGGGACCGCGCGCTGTCCTGGTTCGTCTCGTCGTTCCCGCTGCTCGGCGCGGTCGCGGCCGGGTTCACCCTGGTCGTCGACGCCGAAGTGGTCCGCGCGTGGGACATCTCCCTGGCCGCGGTCGACGCCGAGCACGGCGAAATCTACGTCAACCCGGCCGCCGACCTCACCGCCGAGGAGTGGCGGTTCGTGCTGGCCCACGAGATGCTGCACGCGGCGCTGCGGCACGACCGGCGGGCCCTCGGCCGCGAGCCCTACCTGTGGAACGTCGCCTGCGACTACGTGATCAACGGCTGGCTCGTGGCGATGGGCGTGGGCGAGCTGCCCCACGGCAGCCTGCACGACCAGCAGCTCACCGGGATGTCCGCGGAGTCGGTGTACGACACGCTCACCACCGACCTCCGGCGGGCCCGGAAGCTGGTGACCCTGGGCTCGCGCGAGGCCGGGGACGTCCTCGGCGACTGGCTGTCCGCACCGGACGCGGTCCGGCGGCGCTCCTCGCGCCGGGACCCGCGACCCGCGCCGTGGGACGACCGCACCCGGGGCGTCGACCTCGACGAGTTCTACCGCCGGGCGCTCACCCAGGGCCTGGAGTACCACCGCGCGCAGGGCCGCGGGCTGCTGCCGGCCGGGCTGGAGCAGGAGATCCGGGCCCTCGACCACCCGCCGCTGCCGTGGGACGCGCAGCTGGCCCGCTGGTTCGACGAGCACGTCCGGGTGGAGCTGCCGGTGCGCAGCTACGCGCGGGCGTCGCGCCGCCAGTCGTCGACGCCGGACATCCCGCGTCCGGGCCGCGTCCGGCCGGACCGCCTCGACCGGCGCGTCACCTTCGGCGTGGTGCTGGACACCTCGGGGTCGATGAACGCGGAGCTGCTCGGCAAGGCGCTGGGCGCGATCGCGTCGTACGCGCTGGCCCGGGACGTCCCGGCGGCGCGCGTGGTGTTCTGCGACGCCGTCGCCTACGACGCCGGCTACCTCGCGGTCGAGGACATCGCGGGCCGGGTCGAGGTCCGCGGGCGCGGCGGGACCATCCTGCAGCCCGGCGTCGACCTGCTGCAGCGGGCCGCGGACTTCCCGGCGGACGGGCCGATCCTGATCATCACCGACGCGCAGTGCGACCACGTCCGGCCGCGGCGGGAGCACGCGTACCTGGTGCCGCGGGGCGCGCGGCTGCCGTTCGTGGCCCGCGGGCCGGTCTTCCGCGTGGCATGACCCACGCTGGGCTGGCGCGGGGCTCGCTCGCCAATAAACTCCCGCGCATGGACGACCCGCACTACCTCTCCGGCCTCCAGCTGAGCGGCCGCCGCGTCGTGATGATCGGCGGCGGTTCCGTGGCCCAGCGCCGGCTGCCCCGGCTGATCAGCGCGGGCGCCCGCGTCGAACTGGTGTCGCCGCACACGACGCCGTCGGTGCAGGGGATGGTGGACGCGGGCGAGCTCGTCTGGCACGAACGGCGTTATCAGGACGGCGACCTCCGCGACGCCTGGTACGCGCTGGCCTGCACGAACGACCCCGAGGTGAACGCCGCCGTCTGCGCCGAAGCCGAGCGGGAGCGGGTGTTCTGCGTCCGCGCCGACGAAGGCGAGTCGGGTTCGGCGGTGACCCCGGCGTCCGGACGGCACGGCGGCCTGCTGTTCGGCGTGCTCTCCGGTGGCGAGCCGCTGCGCTCGGCGGCGGTCCGCGACTCGATGCTCGACGGCCTGCACAACGGCACGATCGAAGACGGCCGCCGTCCGCACCCGGAGGGCACCCTGCCCGGCGTGGCGCTGGTCGGCGGCGGCCCGGGCGACCCGGAGCTGATCACGGTCCGCGGCCGGCGCCTGCTCTCGCGCGCGGACGTCGTCGTGGTGGACCGGCTGGCGCCCCGCGAGCTGCTCGACGAGCTCGCGCCCGAGGTCGAGATCGTCGACGCCGCGAAGATCCCGTACGGCCGCGCGGCCAGCCAGGACGTCATCAACAGCACGCTGATCGAGCGCGCCAAGGAGGGCAAGTTCGTCGTCCGCCTCAAGGGCGGCGACCCGTACCTGTTCGGCCGCGGCTTCGAAGAGGTGCTGGCCTGCGCCGAGGCGGGCGTCCCGGTCACGATGGTCCCGGGCATCACGAGCGCGTTCGCCGTCCCGGCGGTCGCGGACGTCCCGGTCACCCACCGCGGCGTCGCGCACGAGGTGGTGGTGGTCTCCGGCCACGTCGCCCCCGGCGACGACCGGTCCCTGGTGGACTGGG
The DNA here is from genome assembly GCF_031625235.1 of Amycolatopsis sp. 505. Lineage (NCBI taxonomy): Bacteria > Bacillati > Actinomycetota > Actinomycetes > Pseudonocardiales > Pseudonocardiaceae > Amycolatopsis > Amycolatopsis sp. 505. The sequence goes on along the minus strand of NZ_JACKQP010000007.1, from coordinate 433,802 downwards.
AGCTGCTGGCCCGCATGCGCGGCACGATCGTCCTGATGATGGGCGTCGAGCGGCTCCCGCAGTTCGCGAAGGCCCTCCTGGACGGCGGCCGCCCGGCCGACACCCCGGTGGCGATCATCGAGGACGGCACGATGCGCACCCAGCGCTCCCTCCGGTCCACTTTGGACACGGTGGTCACCGACGCGGCCGCCTCCGGCGTCCGCCCGCCCGCGGTGATCGTGATCGGCCCGGTGGCCGGCCTCGCCCCCGTCTCCTGACCGGATTCCCGCGTGATCCGGGAGTCGACACCCGTGATCGAAGGGTCGACACCCGTGATTGGAGGGTCGACACGGCAAGGCTTCGGCCGGACGTCGTGTCGACCCTTCAATCACGCGAGTTGGCTTTCCAATCACGCGAGCCGGCGTTTCCATCACGCGGGAGCCGGGCCGCGGTGAGGATGGCGTCGGCGACTTCGGGGAGGGGGCGGGTGGCGTCGACGATCGTGGCGCCGGGGTGGAGGTAGGCGTTGTCGGCGAGGGCCGCGGCCAGCTCCTCGGGGTGCTTGCCGAAGCTGTTCGACGTGCGGGTCAGGAGCCGGTGGCGGAGCGTGTCCTCGTCGATCACCAGGCAGATCACGAGGTCGAACAGGTCCCGCACGTCCTCGTGGTTCTCGGGGCAGCCGCAGAAGAACGCGACCCCGCCGGCCGTCCGCGCCGCCAGGGCTTCGACCTTCGCGCGGCTGATCCGCCAGCCGAAGCGGTCGAGCCAGCCCGCCGGCACCGGGTCGGGCGGGTCGATGACGACTTCGCCGGTCGTCCGGTCCGCCCAGTGGTGGTAGCCCTCGTTGTCCGCGTCGACCGCGAGCTCGCCCCGCTCCTTCAGCAGCGCGCAGACCGCCGACTTGCCCGCTCCCGCGTTGCCGGTCACCCACACCAAAGGCATGGGCGAAGGATGTCAGTTCTCGTAGCAGCTCGCGGCGAAATCCCGGATCGCGTCCGACAACCGGGTCGGGTCGAACCGCAGCTCGACCGGGCTGCGGGCCTGGACGAACTCCGCGTCCGGCATGTCGACGGCCAGGGTGTCCGCGTCGCCGAACGGGTGGATCGGGTCGCCCTGGTGACCGATCACCAGCGCGCGCGTCGAAATCTTGCGGCGCACCGACTTCGGCGGCGCGATCCGGCCGAACAGCACCCCGTGCAGCAGCGCCGCCATCGGGGCCGGGCGCTGGGAGAGCGTGTCCGTGACGACGTCGACCCACTGGTTGCCGTGCGGGACCACCGAGGCCGCCAGCGCCACCGCCTGCACGGTGAACGGCAGGAACCGGGCCGCCATCAGCAGCGGCGCGAAGGTGACCAGCCCGGCGACGATCGCGTTGTCCAGCACCGGCATCTCGACGATCAGCCCCCGCGCCCGCGCGGGCGCCTGCACCGCCACCTCCAGGGAGACGTTCGCGCCCAGCGACGTCCCGCCGATCACGGCGGAGTCCACCTCGAGGTGATCGAGCAGGGCCAGGGTCTGCTCGGCGAACGACGGCATCGAGTACAGCCACGACTCGGTCGGCCGGTCGGAGTCGCCGTGGCCGAGCAGGTCGAGGGTGATCACCCGGAAGCCGGCACGGGCCAGCCGGCGGGCGAGGGGCGCGTGCATCCGGCGGGTCAGCATGATCCCGTGGGTGAGGACGACGACCTTGTCGCCGCTGCCGAACTCGGTGTACCAGAGCCGGTGGCCTTCGTGGTCGAACGAGCCGGTCAGCTCGATCGGGCGGGAGGCCCGCCGGACCGGGGCGGACGGGGGTTCGGACTCGATCGCGGTCGCGCTGGCCGGGCTCATGTCCCACCGTCCTCCCCGTGTCGGTGCCGGTTCTTTCAGGAAAGCATCCCCCGGCCGGGTTGGCACAGTGACCCGAGGGGCAATTGACAAGGTGCCAATGGCGGGTGGCCGCGGGCATGGGTCAAGATGGCCCCATGACCGCTACTGCTGACAGTCTGCCCGACCTGGTGTCCCTCAAGGTCGACGTCGCCGGCCATGTGGCCGAAGTGACGCTTCTCGGCCCCTCCAAGGGCAACGCGATGGGCCCGGACTTCTGGCGCGAGCTGCCCCTGGTCTTCCGCGCGCTGGACGCCGACCCGCAGGTCAGGGCCGTGGTGCTGACCGGCAGCGGCAAACACTTCTCCTACGGCCTGGACCTGCCCGCGATGATGGGCGACTGGGCGCCGATGCTGGGCGGGGACAACCTGGCCGGCCCGCGGACGGCGTTCCTCGACCAGGTCCGCTCGCTGCAGGCGGCGGTCAGCTCGATCGCGGAATGCCGCAAACCGGTCGTCGCGGCCGTTTCGGGCTGGTGCATCGGCGGCGGGGTCGATGTCGTCGCGGCCGCCGACGTCCGCCTGGCCAGCGCCGACGCCAAGTTCAGCGTCCGCGAGGTGCGCGTCGCCATCGTCGCCGACCTCGGGAGCCTCCAGCGGCTCGCCTCGATCATCGGCGAGGGGCACCTGCGCGAGCTCGCCCTCACCGGCAAGGACGTCGACGCCGCCCGCGCCGAGAAGATCGGCCTGGTGAACGACGTCCACCCGGACCAGGAGGCGCTGCTGACGGCCGCCCGCGAACTCGCCGGCGAGATCGCTGCGAACCCGCCGCTGGTGGTGCAGGGTACGAAGCAGGTACTGGCGGCGAACACCGAGCGCCAGGTCGCCGACGGCCTCCGGTACGTCGCGGCGTGGAACTCGGCGTTCCTGCCCAGCAAGGACCTCGGCGAGGCGGTCCAGGCCTTCCTGGAACGCCGCCCGCCGGAGTTCCAGGGCGAGTAGGAGGAGAGGCAGCGTGAGCGTCCACCACACCTTCCGCGTCGCGCGGGACTACCTGCAGGCCCACCGCGAGGACTACGAGACGGCGTACCGCGACTTCGCCTGGCCGGAGTTCGACGAGTTCAACTGGGCGATCGACTGGTTCGACGTCGTCGCGCACGACCCGGACAACGCCGAGCGGTACGCGCTGTGGATCGTCGAGGAGGACGGCCGCGAGAACCGCTGGACCTACCCGGAGATGTCCGGCCGGTCCAACCAGGTGGCGAACTGGCTGCGCGCGCTCGGCGTCCGCCGCGGCGACCGGCTCATCCTCATGCTGGGCAACCAGGGCGAGCTGTGGGAGACGATCCTCGCCGCGATCAAGCTCGGCGCGGTGATCATCCCGGCGTCCACGCTGCTCGGGCCGGCCGACCTGACCGACCGCGTGGAGCGCGGCGCCGCGAAGCACGTCGTCGTCCGCTCGGTCGACGCGCCGAAGTTCGACGGCATCGAGGGCGGCTACACGCGGATCGCGGTGGGGGACCCGGTCGAAGGCTGGCACGCGTACTCGGCCGCGTCCGCCGAGTCCCCGGAGTTCACCCCGGACGGCCCGACGAAGGCCGGCGACCCGCTGCTGCTGTACTTCACCTCCGGCACGACCGCGAAGCCGAAGCTGGTGCAGCACACGCACGTCTCGTACCCGGTGGGTCACCTGTCCACGATGTACTGGATCGGCCTGGAACCCGGCGACGTCCACCTGAACATCTCCTCGCCCGGCTGGGCCAAGCACGCGTGGAGCAACTTCTTCGCGCCGTGGAACGCCGAGGCGACGGTGTTCCTCTACAACTACAGCCGGTTCGACGCGGGCGCGCTGATGGCGCAGATGGACCGCTGCGGTGTCACCAGCTTCTGCGCGCCGCCGACGGTGTGGCGGATGCTCATCCAGGCCGACCTGACCGCGCTGAAGACGCCGCCGCGCAAGGTGGTGGGCGCCGGGGAGCCGCTGAACCCCGAGGTGATCGACCAGGTCGAGAAGGCGTGGGGCGTCACCATCCGCGACGGCTTCGGCCAGACCGAAAGCAGCGTCCAGATCGCGAACACGCCAGGTCAGGACGTCGTGCCCGGCTCGATGGGCCGCCCGCTGCCGGGGTTCGTGGTGGCGCTGGTCGACCCGGTCAGCGGCGAACGCGCTTCCGAGGGCGAGATCTGCCTGGACCTCGCGCACCGGCCGGTGGGCCTGATGACCGGCTACGCCGGCGACGACGAGCGCACGTCGGCGGCCTTCGCCGGCGGCTTCTACCACACGGGTGACGTCGGTTCGATCGACGAACGTGGGTACATCACCTACGTCGGGCGCACCGACGACGTGTTCAAGGCGTCGGACTACCGGATCTCGCCGTTCGAGCTGGAGAGCGTCCTGATCGAGCACGAGGCGGTGGCCGAGGCCGCGGTCGTCCCGGCCCCCGACCCGATCCGGCTCGCGGTGCCCAAGGCGTACGTCGTGCTGGCTGCGGGCTTCGCGGCGGACGCCGGGACCGCGCGGTCGATCCTGGCGTACTGCCGCGAGCACCTGGCGCCGTACAAGCGCATCCGGCGGCTGGAGTTCGCGGAGCTGCCGAAGACGATCTCGGGCAAGATCCGCCGCGTCGAGCTGCGGGGCCGCGAGAGCGACCCGAAGCGCGGCGAGGGGACGGAGTACCGCGAGGAGGACTTCCCGGACCTCAAGTCCTGAGAGCCCTATGTCAAGCGGCTTGTTGGTGGAGGGTGTGGAGTCGGCCGTGGAGGTCGGGGTTGTAGGGCTGGTGGTCGTGCCAGCAGCGCCAGAGGATTCTGGTCCAGGCTTGGGCCAGGATCCGTGCTGCGTGGGGGTGGCGGCAGCCGCGTTGGCGGGCTCGGTGATAGGTGTCGTGGGCCCAGGGATTCGCGCGTGGGGTGTCTTGGGCCCAGTCGACGAGCGCGGCGCGGAGCTGTGTGTTGCAGCCGCGGCGGTAGGCGACGGTGCGGTGTTTGCCGGATTGGCGGGTTGAGGGCGCGACCCCGGCGGCTGCGGCCAGTGCCTGCGCGTCGGGGAAGCGGGCTCGGCAATCTCCGATCTCGGCGAGCAGTGTCGCGGCGCGGATAGCGCCGGCCCGGGGCAGGGACTGGAAGATCGGGCTGTCGGGGTGGGCCAGCAGCGCTTCTTTGATGCGTGTTTCGAGGTCGGTTTGCCGGGTGCGCAGGTGGCTGAGCAGGTCGACGAGGGTGAGCACGATGACTTCGCCGGCCTCGGCGGCGGGCCCGCTGGTGTGTCCGGTGACCGCCTCGCGCAGGTGAGCGTTGAGGTCGGCGGCGCTGTGCCGGCCGCTGTAGCTGTTGGCTTTGAGCCAGTGCGCCATTCTCGACGGGGAAAGCCAGGCGGCCTTGGCCTCGGACGGGAACCGACGCAGGAACGCCAGGCTGATCGGCAGGTCCAGCTGGCTGAACAGGCCGACGGCCCCGGGGAAGTGGTGCTGCAGCAAGGCCAGCAGCTGGTTGTGGGCTGCGATCCGATGGTCGATCAGGTCATGGCGAGCGCGGATGAGCATCCGCAGCGCGATGGTGTCATCCCGGTCCGGGCGAACGGGGGCCCAGCGACCGGCGTCGGTGCGCACGGCATCGGCCAGCACGAAGGCGTCGAACCGGTCGTCTTTGTTGCCGGCGCTGCCGTAACGGGCCCGCAGTGACCGGACTTGCCTGGCCGAGATGACCACGACCTCGAAGCCCTCGCGCAGCAGGTGCTCGACCACCGGCCCGTCACTCCGCTCGATCCCGACCCGGGCGACGCCGTGGCGGGACAACAGTGCGGTGATCGTGCTCAGCCCGGTGCGGGAGTGGGTGAGGGTGGCTTCGGCGATCCGGCGCCCGCCGGCATCGACGATGCACATTGCGTGGTGCTGCCAGGACCAGTCGATTCCGGCGAACGCGGGCGTAGCCTCCATGGTGTGCTCCTTTCCGTCAGCCCACGGAAATCAGCACTCCGGTCCGGGACGTGACGGTCGGTCGCTCACTGAGGCGCTCCAGGCCGGCAAGCCGTGGCGCAAAGCCCTATGGCCGATCTGCACGTCCCGGGCCACCGGGCCCTGCAACTCTCAGCCAGGTCATCCCCATCGGGTGACGCGCTCAGCCCGGCAGTGACCCGGCAGACCCGGGGTGCAGACAAGACGCATACGCCTGTCCACCCCCCAACGTCCACCAGTGAGGCTCAGCTGCGGGTGCCCTCGACCTGGCGGCCGTCCTCGGTCGAGCACGCCGTCACCGGGTCGTTCGCGCCGCTGCCGCACGTCCACTCGTCGAGGACGACCGGGCCCGGGCCGTCGGCGTCGTTCGCCTCGGCCGGGGTCAGCTTCGCGAAGTAGTCCGTGAGCAGCTTCGTCGCCGCGGCGCAGTCGACCTTGCCGTGCGCGACGACGGCCGTCTTCGCGCCGCCCGTGCCGGTGACGTCGCCGCAGGGCACGCCGGGGGCCGTCGACCCCGCGGCGGCGGCCGCGGCGGGCACGGGCGCCTCGGAGGAGGGCGCGGCGGGCGCCGGGTCGCTGCCGCAGCCGGCCAGCGCGGCGGCCGCGGCGACGAGCAGCACGGGATAGGCGAGTGTCTTCATGGCCCCTCGGGATCGGATCGGACTCATTCGGACGGCACGACGGCCGCGAAGACCGTCTGCTCGCCCTTGGTGCAGGTGGTGCCGCCCTGGGCGGCGGGCGGCCCGGAGGTGCACAGCCAGCCGTCCACGGTTTCGTTCACCGCGTCGTTCGAGCCGGCGTCCTGGCGCCCGGCGATCTTGCGGTGGAAGTCGCCGACCAGTTTCGTGGCGGCGACGCAGCTGACCCCGGCGGCGCCGCTGTCGAAGACGTAGAGCGTCAGCCCGCTGGCGGCGGCGACGGTGCCGCACGACCCGGGCACCGACGGCGGCGGCCCGGACGGCCTGGTCACGGCGGGCGGCGCGGACTCGCTGCCGGTGGTGCCGGGCGGAGGCGGCGGGGTGCCGGCCGACGTCGTCACGGAGGGTGGCGGCGTCACGGACGGAGGAGCCGGGGGAGCCTGCGCGGCGGGGTCCCCCGAGCAGGCGGCGAGGAGGGGCAGGGCGAGGCAGGCCGCGAGCCACGTCCTCGTGGTGGTCGGGTGGGGCACCGCGATCCTTCCTCCCCGCTGTGGTCCCGTGGCGTGCCCACGGGTGTGCCGGAGATTACAACAGCGCCCCGGCGCCCCGGCCCGGTGGCCACCGAAACGGTGTCCACAATGGACGATTAACATTCCGTTCACGCTCCGAAACCTCCCACTGCCATCAAGAATCGATCGGTCTAATCCGGGCCGAAACGGTTAACGATCCGGCCTCGCGAGCCGAAGATCTTGGTGGAGGCCGAAGAGCTTCCCCGTCCCGAATCCCCGTCCCGAATCCGTGAGAGCGATGAACGCCGACGCTGTGAGCACCGAAGACCCGTCCAGTCCGCCGACCGTCCCGAGCACCGTGGTCTGGTGCTGCGGCCGCCCGTACGTCCTCGAAGGACGAGCCGGCCGCGCCCGCTGGATGGGCACCGACTTCCGCGGCCGCCCCGAGTCGTTGAGCAGCGCCGAGCTGCAGCGCCGCGGGTGGAGCCACCACCGCGCGAGCTGAGCGTGACGCCGGGCTGCGCCGATGGGGTGGCCCGGCTTTCGCTGCCGGGGTGAGCCCGCGGTCGTGGCCGCCGGGTCCGGACCGGCTGGGCTGCTCGGCAGGCCTCGCACCACCGGCGGCCGCAGGTGGCACATCACCGAGCGTGCCGGCTGCCTCGCGGCCAAGGCCGCAGATCCCACCGGCGGCGGCCCACCCCGCCCGGCCGGCGCTTCCCGTGAACCTGCGGCCGCATCCCGGCCGAGCTGCGCCGGCGCTCGCCGACCAGGCAGGCGCGCTTCGAGATCCGTCGGCTCACCGCTGCATCGAGCGGCCCGGCCGCCGCACGCCCGCCGTGCCGGCGAAGCCGCCTTGGCGGCCCGTGGCGAGTCCGCAAGCCGGCTGCCGCGTCGCGCAGGTCCCTCCGGCCGCGCCTCCGACCATCCCGGCAGAGACTTCGCATGTCCGCGGCGAGCCCGCAAACCGACCGCCGCCTGGCGCAGGGCCCTCCGGCCAAGCCGCCGACCATCCCGGCAGGCGCCCCGCATGTCCGCGGCGAGCCGCAGGCCGGCTGTCGCGTCGGGCAGGGCCCTCCGGCCGAGTCGCCGACCGCCCGCCATCCCGGCAGGCGCCCCGCATGTCCGTGGTGAGCCCGCAAGGCCGCTGCCGCGTCGGGCCGGGCCCTCCGACCGCGCCGCCGACCGCCGAGCATCCCGGCAGGCGCCGCGCATGCCCGCAGCGAGCCCGCAAGCCGGCCGCCGCCTCGCGTGGGGCCCTCCGGCCGAACCGCCCACCAACCCGCCAAGCCCGCAACACACCCCGACCGGGCACCGCACCACCGGGCGCCCCGTCCGCGCCCCGCTGTTTAATGGCCCCGTGAGCACAGCCGCCCCCGAACCCGCCGCTCAGGCTGCCGAACCGTCGTTGCTGCGGCAGGCGCTGAACGTCCCCAACATCCTCTCCCTGCTGCGGCTGGCCGGGGTGCCCGTCTTCCTCTGGCTGCTGCTCGGCCCCCGGGAAGACGGCTGGGCGCTCGCCCTGCTCGTCTTCAGCGCGCTGACCGACTGGCTCGACGGGAAGCTCGCCCGCTGGCTCAACCAGATGTCGCGGCTCGGGCAGCTGCTGGACCCCGCCGCCGACCGGCTCTACATCCTCGCCACCCTCGTCGCCTTCCTCGTGCGCGACATCATCCCGTGGTGGGTCGTCGTGCCGCTCGTGCTGCGGGAGGCCGTGCTCGGCGTCTGCGTCGTCACCCTGCGGCGCCGGGGCTTCGCGCCGCCCGAGGTCACCTACCTCGGGAAGGGCGCCACCTTCGTCCTGATGTACGCCTTCCCGTTCCTGCTGCTCGCGCAGGGAGGCTCCGACGTCGCCGCCGTGGCGAGGCCGATCGGGTACGCCTTCACCATCTGGGGCGCCGTCCTCTACGTCTGGTCCGGTGTCCTCTACGTCGTCCAGGCGCGCAACGCCCTGCGCGGCCATGCCGCGGAGTGAGCTTCCGCCGGGCCGTGGCGGGCGGCTGGGCCGTGTGGGTGTAAGACTTCGCCCAACACTTCCAGTGAGGGCATGAAAGGGGACCGGCGGTGTCCGCTCCTGAAGAGCTTCGCTACACCGAGGAACACGAGTGGGTCGCCACCCGCGGCGAGGACACCCTCGTGCGCGTCGGCATCACCGAGTACGCGCAGGACCAGCTCGGCGACGTCGTGTTCGTCGACCTGCCCGACGTCGGCAGGCAGGTGAGCGCGGGCGACGTCTTCGGCGAGGTCGAGTCGACCAAGAGCGTCTCCGAGCTGTTCGCGCCGGTCGACGGGGAGGTCGTCGCGGTCAACGACGCCGTCGCCGACTCGCCGGAACTCATCAACAGCGACCCCTACGGCGAGGGCTGGCTGATCGAGATCCGGCTCGACGACCCGGCGGGCCTGGAAGCCCTGCTCGAAGCCGAGGCGTACGACGCGCTGACCAAGGGCTGAAGCCCGCTCCGCCGGTTCGGGGAGCCGGGGCTCGGAGAATCGATCAGGCACGGTACGTTGGCAGCTACACGTTCTTGAGTACTGGCAACACAGCATGTGTGGAGGAGAGCTCAGGTGAGCACGAACGACGGGCCCGGCGGCGTTCCCCCGGAGCAGTCTCCGGAGCGGACCTCTGTCTTCCGGGCCGATTTCCTGGCCGAAGCCGAAGGTCGCGAGCCCGCCCCGGAAGCCCCGGTCCAGGGTGTCGACGCGCTGCCCCCGGGTTCGGCGCTGCTGGTCGTGAAGCGCGGGCCGAACGCGGGTTCGCGGTTCCTGCTCGACCGCGACACCACCAGCGCCGGGCGGCACCCGGACAGCGACATCTTCCTCGACGACGTCACGGTCTCCCGCCGGCACGCCGAGTTCCGGCGTGAGGGCGGCGAGTTCGTCGTCATCGACGTCGGCAGCCTGAACGGCACCTACGTCAACCGCGAGCCGGTCGACCAGGCCGTGCTCGCCGGCGGCGACGAGGTGCAGATCGGGAAGTTCCGCCTGGTCTTCCTGACCGGCCCGGGGCACGGGGGCCAGGGGGCGCAGTGACGGCGGCCGGACGGCCACAGAACCACGGACTGAGCATCGGGGCGGTCCTCGCGCAGCTGCGCGGGGACTTCCCCGATGTCACCATCTCCAAGATCCGGTTCCTCGAAGCGGAAGGCCTGGTGCAGCCGGGCCGGACGCCCTCGGGCTACCGGCAGTTCGCCGCGGCGGACGTGGAGCGACTGCGGTTCGTCCTGGCCGCCCAGCGGGACCACTACCTCCCGTTGAAGGTCATCAAGGAACAGCTGGACGCGGCGGACTCGGGGGCCGGGCCCGCCGCGGCCCTGCCCCGCCCGCCGCGCCGGCTGGTCCCGATCGACGCGCCCGCGGAGAACGTCGGCCTGCCCGTGGCGGCCGACTTCACCCCGGGCAAGGAGCAGCGCCTGACCCAGGAGGAGCTCCTGGCCCAGGCCGGCATCGACGCGGCCGCGCTGGCCGAGCTGCAGCAGTACGGCCTGGTCCGGCCCGGTCCCGCCGGGTTCTTCGACCCGGACGCGGTCCTGGTGGCGCGGACGGTGAAGGCGATGACCGAATTCGGCATCGAACCGAGACACCTGCGTGCCTTCCGCGCCGCGGCCGACCGCGAGGTCGGGCTGCTGGAGCAGATCGTGACGCCGGTGTACCGGCACCGCGACCCGGAGGCCAAGGCCCGGGCCGACGAGGTGGTGCGGGAGCTCGCGGCACTGTCCGTGACCCTGCACACGCTCCTCGTCAAGGCGGGAATCCGCGGCGTCGCGGGGTGTTGATCGATAACGGGGCAGTGAGATCCTCTTTGCGGTCCCATGTCAATGACTGAATGTTCGGCACCGCATGCCGTACCGTGAAGGCACGGGTTTGCGGCAGGCGAACCGAGAGAGTCCGGACAGCGAGCACAGCGCACGGATGACGGGTAGCGTCGGGAGTATGGGCGTGAAGCCGGTTCAGCGCTGCAGCCCGTGTGCACGAGAGGGAGGCGAAGCCCGATGAGCGAAATGCGCGTCGTCGGTGTGCGGGTCGAGCTGCCCGCGAATCAGCCGATCTTGTTGCTGCGGGAAACCGAGGGTGAACGGTACCTGCCGATCTGGATCGGCTCGGTCGAAGCCACCGCCATCGCCTTGGAGCAGCAGGGGGTCCGCCCCGCCCGCCCGCTCACGCATGACCTGCTGAAAGAGGTCATCGGAGCGCTCGGCCGGGAGCTCGAGCAGGTCGTCATCACCGACCTGAAGGAGGGCACGTTCTTCGCGGAGCTCGTGTTCGACGGTGACATCCGGGTGTCCGCCCGGCCGAGCGACTCGGTCGCGCTGGCCCTGCGGATCGGCGTCCCCATCCACGCCGTGGATTCGGTGCTGGAGGAAGCCGGCCTCATCATCCCGGACGAGCAGGAAGACGAAGTCGAGAAGTTCCGCGAGTTCCTCGACTCCGTGTCGCCGGAAGACTTCCGCGGAGCGGACACGTAAGAACCTTGCCTTGACGCGGACGTCAACGTCTAGCGTCGGTGGCATGCGGATCGGAGAACTGGCGCAGCGCACGGGTGTCACCACCCGTGCGCTGCGGTTTTACGAGGACCAGGGCCTGCTGCGGGCCCGGCGCTCGGCCAACGGCTACCGCGAGTACGACGAGGACGACCTCCAGCTCGTCCAGGAGATCCAGACCCTCCAGACGGTCGGCCTGACCCTCGAAGAGACGCGCCCGTTCGTCGAATGCCTGCGCAGCGGCCACGAGACCGGCGATGCGTGCGCCAGTTCCATCGAGGTGTACCGGCGCAAGCTCGAAGAAGCCGACGCCCTGCTCGCCCGGCTCGGCGGCATCCGCGGCGAACTGGCCGCGAAACTCGCCGCCGCCCTCGCCCGGCAGGCGCCCGATCCGTGTGTCGTGCCCGATTCCCCGCGTCCCTGAAGGAGCCCTGCCGTGTCCGAAGTCCTCGAAGTCACCGACAGCACGTTCGCCGAGGTGCTCGCCCACGACGTCCCCGTGCTGGTCGAGTTCTGGGCCACCTGGTGCGGCCCGTGCCGGATGGTCGGCCCGGTGCTCGCGCAGCTGGCCGCCGAACGGGCCGGGGAGCTCGCCGTCCGGAAGATCAACGCCGACGAGAACCCCGAGACCACCCGCTCCTACCAGGTCATGTCGCTGCCGACGATGATCCTCTTCCGCGGCGGCGAGCCGGTCGAGACGATCGTCGGCGCGTTCCCGAAGGCCCGCATCGAAGAGCGGCTCGACCGGGCCCTCACGGTGCCGTCGCTTTGACGAACGTGTCCGCCAGCTCGCGCCCGTACTGCTCCAGGTCCAGCGCCGGGTCGGCGGCGTAGGCCGCGGCGACGCCGTCGATGGCCTGGGCGATCGACATGGCCATCACCTCGGGCGTGAACGCGCCGAAGGCGCCCTCGGCCTGGCCCTGCTTCAGCTGACGGGCCAGCCCGTGCACGCGCAGGTCGTCGACCAGCACCTTCGTCATCGCCCAGCCGTCGGCGTCGTCGGCGTTGGCCGCCAGCTCCGTCAGCGCCCGGACGCACTCGGGGTAGGCCCGCAGGAACGCCACCGACGTCTCGATGTGCGCCCGCAGGTAGCCGGGCCGGTCGGCCGGGTCGAGGCCGCCGCCGGTGCGCTCGGTCAGGAAGCCGGCCTTCGTCTCGACGACCGTGCTGAGCACGGCCTGCATCAGGCCGGCCTTGTTCGTGAAGTGGTACGAGATCAGCCGGGTGCTGCTGAGCCCGGCCCGCTCCTTGATCTTGGCGAAGGTCGTCCGGCGGTAGCCCAGGTCGGCCAGGACGCCGATGGTGGCGCCGATGATCTGGGCCCGGCGCGCGGCCTCGGTGACGCTGAGGCCCAGTTCGGCCATGATGTCAGGGTTTACTTGCATGAGTAAAAAGTTACTTGGCTGAGTAAATCCGGTCAAGGGGTTTGGATCACACGGGAGGGGGTACGGCGAACGGCGCAAAGGCTCAGCCGACCGCCTGGCCTTGCCGCGCGTCGCGTTGACCGGCACTGTCCGGGCGCTTACCGTCGAAGAAGAGAAATCGCCACGGTGTGATTCACGGTCTGGGGCCGGACCGTGGTGATTGATCTCCGGCGGGTCCCGCTCCTGGGGCCGTCCGGCTGTCATTCGCCGGCCGCCAGGTCGGGCGAGGGGAGGCTTGCGTGGTCGAGGCTGGTTCCGAGAAGCAGCCTGTCGAGGTCGCGACCGGGGAGCAGGGGGAACTGTTCCCCGACAACTCGCTGCCCGACGAGCTGGTGGGGTACCGCGGTCCGGCGGCGTGCCAGATCGCCGGGATCACCTACCGCCAGCTCGACTACTGGGCCCGGACCAAGCTGGTCGCGCCCAGCATCCGTACCGCGCACGGCTCCGGCTCGCAGCGGCTGTACTCGTTCAAGGACATCCTCGTCCTCAAGGTCGTCAAGCGCCTGCTCGACACCGGCGTCTCGCTCCAGAACATCCGCGTCGCGGTCGACCACCTGCGCGTCCGCGGGGTCCGCGACCTGGCTCGGGTGACATTGTTCTCCGACGGCACCACGGTGTACGAGTGCACTTCGCCGGAAGAGATCGTCGACCTGCTCCAGGGCGGTCAAGGCGTCTTCGGCATCGCGGTCAGCGGGGCGATGCAGGAAATCAGCGGCACCATCCACGAGTTCCCGGCCGAACGCGCCGACGGCGGCGTCGTCGAGACGCACGAACCGGACGAACTCACCCAGCGCCGCAACGCCCGCAAGACCGGTTGATCACCGCTGCGGCAGACAGAGTAAGGTTCACCGTGCGGTCGACGAATCCGCGCGGGAGAGTCCGAGCCACACCTTGAGCTCGGCGCCGAAGGAGCAAGTCCTCCCCGGAACCTCTCAGGCACCCTGGACCGCGCGGACGAGACGCCTCTGGAAAGCGGGTCGTCAGGACACACCCTGATGGCCCCGCCGACGGTGCAAGCCCGGCTCAACCTGCGGGCGAAACTCTCAGGCGCCCCTCGGGGTCAGACAGAGCGGGGAGGACCAGGACACCGCCGTCCCGGTCCACCCCCGCTGTCCCAGGAGGCCTTCGTGGATCCGTCACTCGCCTCCCTGGAACAGGGCATCCCCTTCGCCGACCGGCACCTCGGGCCCGGGCCGGACGACCTGCGCCACATCCTCGACGTCATCGGCGTCGCCTCCCTCGACGAACTTGCCGAACGGGCCGTCCCGGAGTCGCTGCGGCGGTCCGCGCAGCCGCTCGAACTGCCGCCCGCCGCCTCCGAAGCCCAAGCCCTCGCCGAACTCCGCGAACGCGCCGCCCGGAACCGGCCCACCGCCGCCATGATCGGGCTCGGCTACCACGACACCGTCACCCCGCCCGTCATCCGCCGCAACGTCCTCGAGAACCCGGCCTGGTACACCGCCTACACGCCCTACCAGCCCGAAATCTCCCAAGGGCGGCTCGAAGCGCTGCTCAACTTCCAGACGATGGTCGCGGATCTGACCGCCCTTCCGGTCGCCAACGCCTCCCTGCTCGACGAAGCCACCGCGGCCGCCGAGGCGATGACCCTCGTGCGCCGGGCCGGGAAGACCACGTCGAATCGGTTCGTCGTCGACGAAGACACCCTGCCGCAGACCCTCGCCGTGCTGCGGACGCGCGCCGAACCCCTCGGCATCGAACTCGTCGTCGAGGACCTCTCCCAGGGATTGACCGGGCTCGGGCTCGGCGGCGACTTCTTCGGCGTCCTCCTGTCCTACCCCGGCGCGTCCGGCGCGGTCCGTGAACTCGACCTCACCATCGCCGAGGCCAAGAAGCACGGCGCGGCCGTGATCGTCGCCGCCGACCCGCTCGCCCTCACCCTGCTGCGGCCCCCGGGCGAGCTCGGCGCCGACGTCGCCGTCGGCTCGACGCAGCGGTTCGGCGTGCCGCTCGGCTTCGGCGGCCCGCACGCCGCCTACCTGGCCGTGCGGAAGGGCCTGGAGCGGCAGCTGCCCGGCCGGCTGGTCGGCGTCTCGAAAGACGCCGACGGCGCGCCCGCGTACCGGCTCGCCCTGCAGACGCGCGAACAGCACATCCGCCGCGAGAAGGCGACGTCGAACATCTGCACCGCGCAGGTCCTCCTCGCCGTGATGGCGTCGATGTACGCGGTGTACCACGGGCCGGAGGGCCTGCGCGCGATCGCGCTGCGCGCCCACCGGATGGCGACGGTGCTCGCGGCCGGGCTCTGCGAAGGCGGCATCGAGGTCGTCCACGGCGAGTTCTTCGACACCGTCGTCGCGGCCGTGCCGGGCCGGGCGGACGCGGTCGTCGCGGCGGCCCGCGACCTCGGCGTCTCGCTGCGCCGGATCGACGACGGCCACGTCGGCATCGCCTGCGACGAGACCACCACCCGCGAGCGGCTTTCCTGCGTGTGGAAGGCGTTCGGCGTCTCCGTGTCCGATGTGGACGGCCTCGACGCGGACACCGCCGACGCGCTCCCGGCCCCGCTGCGGCGCACCAGTGCGTACCTCACGCACCCGGTGTTCCACGCGCACCGCTCGGAAACCGCCATGCTGCGCTACCTCCGGCGGCTGGCGGACCAGGACGTCGCCCTCGACCGCAGCATGATCCCGCTCGGCTCGTGCACCATGAAGCTCAACGCCACCGCCGAAATGGAGCCGGTCACCTGGCCGGAGTTCGCCGGCCTGCACCCGTTCGCGCCGGCCGAGGACGCCGCCGGGCTCCTGGGCGTGGCCGCCGACCTGAGCGCCTGGCTCGCCCGGATCACCGGCTACGACGCCGTTTCCCTGCAACCCAACGCCGGCAGCCAGGGCGAGTTCGCGGGCCTGCTCGCCATCCGCGCCTACCACCGCTCCCGCGGCGAGCACGCGCGCGACGTCTGCCTGATCCCGGCCAGCGCGCACGGCACGAACGCGGCCAGCGCGGTGATGGCGGGCCTGCGCGTGGTCGTCGTCGCCTGCGACGCCGACGGCAACATCGACCTCGCCCACCTGCGGTCCACAGTGGACTCCCACCGCGCCGACCTCGCGGCGATCATGCTCACCTACCCGTCGACGCACGGCGTGTACGAAGACACCGTGGGCGAGGTCTGCGCGGCGGTGCACGACGCCGGCGGGCAGGTGTACGTCGACGGCGCCAACCTCAACGCGCTGATCGGCGTCGCCCAGTACGGCCGCTTCGGCGCCGACGTCTCGCACCTCAACCTGCACAAGACGTTCTGCATCCCGCACGGCGGGGGCGGGCCCGGTGTCGGCCCGATCGGGGTCCGCGCGCACCTGGCGCCGTTCCTGCCGAACCACCCGCTGCAGCCGGCGGCCGGCCCGGTCACCGGCGTCGGCCCGGTCAGCGCGGCGCCGTGGGGCAGCGCGTCGATCCTGCCGATTTCGTGGGCGTACGTCCGGATGATGGGCGCCGAAGGCCTCCGCCGGGCCACCCTCGTCGCGGTCGCCAACGCCAACTACATCGCCCGCCGCCTCGCCGATCACTACCCGGTGCTCTACGCCGGCCACGAAGGCCTGGTGGCGCACGAGTGCATCCTCGACCTCCGGCCGCTGACCAAGGCCACCGGTGTCACGGTCGACGACGTCGCGAAACGGCTGGCGGACTACGGGCTGCACGCGCCCACGATGTCGTTCCCGGTCGCGGGCACGCTGATGGTGGAGCCGACGGAGAGCGAAGACCTCGCCGAACTCGACCGCTTCTGCGCGGCGATGATCGCGATCCGCGCGGAAATCGACCGGGTCGCGGCGGGGGAGTGGCCCCTCGAGGACTCGCCGCTGCGGCAGGCCCCGCACACCGCCCGGTGCGTCACCGGCGAGTGGGACCGGCCCTACAGCCGGGAGACCGCGGTGTTCCCGGCCGGCCCGGGCGCGGCGAAGATCTGGCCGCCGGTCCGCCGCATCGACGGCGCCGCGGGTGACCGGAACCTGGTCTGCTCCTGCCCGCCGCCGGAGGCGTTCGCCTGAGCGAGCCATCGCGCGGGCACACAGGAACGGCGGGTAGGTTGACGCCCATGGTGAGTGGGCACGGTCCTGATCGGACGTCCGTGGTCGTGACCGGAGGCAGCGGCTTCATCGGCCGGGCCGTCGTGCACGCCCTCCGCGACCGGGGCGTCCCGGTCACCGTCGTCGACCGGGTCCCGTTCCCCGAGGACCTGGCCGGCGTCCGCGTGGTCGCCGGGGACCTCCGCGACGCGGCCGTCCGCGAGCAGGCCGTGGCCCGCGAGACCGCGGCGATCGTGCACCTCGCCGCGCTGACGTCGGTGCTGAAGTCGGTCGAGCTGCCCGAGGACACCTTCGCCGACAACGTCCTGGTCACCCAGGAACTCCTCGAACTCGCCCGCCGCCACGAGGTGCCGAAGTTCCTGCTCGCCTCGACCAACGCGGTGATCGGCAACGTCGGCGCCGCCACCATCACCCCGGACCTGCCACTGCGCCCGCTGACGCCCTACGGCGCCACCAAGGCGGCATGCGAAATGCTGCTGTCGGGCTACGCGGGGGCGTACGGCATGACGACGTGTGCGTTGCGGTTCACCAACGTCTACGGCCCGGGAATGTCCCACAAGGACAGTTTCGTGCCCCGGATGATGCGGGCCGCGCTGACCGGCGGCGGCGTCAAGGTCTACGGCGACGGCCGCCAGCGCCGCGACCTCGTGCACGTCGACGACGTCGTGCGGGCGGTGCTCCTCGCCCTCGACAGCGGCTACTCCGGCCGCGCGATCGTCGGCGCCGGGCGTTCGGTGTCCGTGCTCGAAATGGTCGGAGCCGTGCGCGAGGTGACCGGGGCCGAACTGCCGGTCGAGCACGTCGAGGCCCCGGCCGGGGAGATGCCCGCGGTCGTCGTCGACGTCTCGGCGAGCGCGGAGACCATCGGCTACCGGCCGGAGGTCTCGCTGACCGACGGCCTCGCGACGGCGTGGAAGTACTTCTCCGGCCTCGCGAACCAGTGAAAGCTTTTCTCCGGCGCCATTGGCTGCTGCTCCTGCTCCTCGTCCCGGCGATCACCCTCCGGGTGCTGACCTGGCCGGCCTACCGCCCGGCGCTGCTGTTCATCGATTCCTTCCGCTACCTCGACAACCTGCACGCCCTGCGCGCCGACCAGCTCGACCCGATCGGCTACGACCTGGTGCTGCGGCCGCTGCTGGCCGTCGGCGGCCTGGCGTGGGTCGCCGCGGTGCAGCACGCCGGCGGCGTTTTGATCGCGATCGGCCTGTACGCGCTGGTCCTGCGCCTCGGCGGCCGCCCGTGGGTCGGCGCGCTCGCCGCGGCCCCGGTCCTGCTCGACGCCTACCAGCTGCAGATCGAGCAGAACATCATGTCCGAGGTGACGTTCGAGGCCGTCCTCCTCGGATTGCTGTGGCTGCTGCTGGGCTGGGGCACCCCCGGCTGGAAGCGCGCCGGCGCGGCGGGCCTGCTGCTCGGCTTCGGCGTGCTGACCCGGCTGATCGGGATCTCCCTCGCCGTTCCGCTGCTGGTCTTCCTCGTCGTCGCCGGGGGAGCGTGGCGGCACTGGGCGGGCTGGCGCCGGGCGGGTGTCGGCCTCCTGGGGCTCCTCGTCGTCCTGGTCCCGTACTCGGCGCGGGTGCACGCGGAGACCGGGAAGTGGGGGCTGACCGGGCCGTCCGGGAACATGCTCTACGGCCGCACCGCCGCCGTCGCCGACTGCGCGAACCTCCACCTCGACCCGGCGCTGATGGTGTTCTGCCCGGCCGAGCCGCGCGAAACCCGGCTCGTCGACAACTACACCCACGCCGACCTCGACCCGAACTGGCCCGGCCCGCTCCCGCCCGGCGCGGACAAGGCCGCGCTGGCGCACGAGTTCGCGATCGACGTCCTCAAGGAGCAGCCCGGCGACGTCGCCGCGGCGATCCTGGACGACTTCGCCAAGAGCTTCGCCTGGACACGCGAGCAGGACCCCTCCGACGTCCCCCTCGACCGCTGGCAGTTCCAGCTGACCTACCCGCAGTGGGCCGACCAGTCCCTGATCGACCTGGTCACGCTGCAGAACGACGGCGTGGTCGCGAGCGTCGACCAGCCCCTCGCGAAGATCCTGCGCGACTACCAGCTCGGCGGCGGGTACGTCCCGGGCGCGGTCCTCGGCATCGGCGCGCTCCTCGGCCTGCTGACGGTGTTCCGGCGCAGGAAACCCCTCGACCGGGCCCGGGCCGGGGCCCTGCTCGCGGCGTCGGCCGGGCTGCTCCTGCTGTTCGCCTCGGCGCTGTTCCAGTTCTCCTGGCGCTACCAGATCCCGGCGCTCGTGCTGCTGCCGGTGGCCGGAGCGCTCGGCTTCACCACGCTGACCTCGGCCAGCCGGAAGCGGCTCGCCGCCTTCCCCGACGACGTCGATTCCGGCGCCCTGGACGACTTCCGCGGCCGCCACCCGGAGCTGGAACTGGCGCCGCTGACCGTCGTCATCGCCGCCTACAACGAAGCCGGCGGCATCGGCGAAGTCCTGGAGAAGATGCCGGACGAGTGCCTCGGCATGCCGGTCGACGTCCTCGTCGTCGTCGACGGCGGGACCGACGACACCGCCGCGATCGCCGAAGCGCACGGCGCGTACGTGTGCGTCGCGCCCCGCAACCGCGGCCAGGGTGCCGCGCTGCGGCTGGGCTACCACCTCGCGGCCGAAGCCGGCGCCGAGTACGTCGTCACGACCGACGCCGACGGCCAGTACGACAACAGCGAGCTGGAAGCCCTGGTCAGGCCGGTCGTCGACGGGACCGCGGACTTCGTCACTGGATCCCGGCGGCTCGGGCACGAGGAAGCCGACAGCCGCGTCCGGTGGCTCGGCGTGCGCGTCTTCGCGGCGCTGGCGTCGGTGCTCACGGCCCGGCGGATCACCGACACGTCGTTCGGCTTCCGCGCGATGCGGGCGGAGCTGGCGTGCTCGGTCCCGCTGAACGAGCCGCAGTACCAGTCGTCCGAGCTGCTGCTCGGCGTCACCGCGCGCGGCGCCCGCGTCACCGAGCTGCCGATGAGCATGCGGCTGCGCAAGGCGGGCAAGAGCAAGAAGGGCGGCAGCCTCGTCTACGGCGCCAACTACGCGCGGGTCATGACCGGGACGTGGTGGCGGGGGTACGTGCTGCGCCGCGGCCGAACACGAACCGGTCGAGCAGCGTGAACTTCACGGCGAACACCAGCGCGTAACTGGCCACGTACGCGCCGTCGACGAGCACGACCCACCAGAAGTGCGGCAGGTCGAGGGGCGTCAGCAGCGAGCCGGCCAGGGTGGTCAGGCCGATCGACGCCAGCCCGCCGAGCCCGATCACCGCGAGGTAGGGCAGCAGTTCCCGGCGGACGCGCGGGCGCCCGGTGCGGCCCCACACCCACCGGCGCGTGACCAGGAAGTTCAGCACCGCGCCGGCCGCCCAGGCCAGCGTGCTCGCCAGGGAAGCGGCGCCGCCGGTGGCGAGAACGGCGAGCAGCACGACCTGGCTGAGGACCGTGGCCGCGACCGACGTCGTCGCGGCGCGCGCCAGGCGGGCCCAGCCGCGATGGCGGGTTTCGTCCGCCGTGCGGGGCCGCACGCCGTTGGTTACGGTCGTCATGCCCCCATCCTCCCCGCGGGCCGGTCGCGCCGCCGTCCGACCCCCTCATGCATAGGAGATTCACAGGTCATTGCCAGGTCTTCATCAGCACGTGATCTATAGCGTTCGTGTGGCGTAAACGAGCAGGAAAGGCGGCACAATGCGTGTGCTGGTTCTCGGCGGTGACGGATATCTGGGCTGGCCGACCGCGCTGCACTTATCGGACAAAGGCCACGAGGTGGCCGTTCTCGACAATTTCGCGCGGCGCGGGTACGACGCCGAACTCGGCGTGGAAAGCCTGGTCCCGATCGAGTCCCTCGCCGACCGCATCGCGACCTGGCGCGAGGTCTCCGGCCGGACGATCACCAGCTACGAAGGCGACCTCCTCGACGCGGAGTTCCTGTTCGCGGCGGTGCGCGACTTCGCGCCGGACGCCGTCGTCCACTACGCCGAGCAGCGGTCGGCGCCGTATTCCATGATCGACCGCGAACACGCGGTGTACACGCAGCACAACAATGTCATCGGCAACCTGAACCTGCTCTACGCGATCGCGGAGATCGACCCGGCGATCCACCTGGTCAAACTGGGCACGATGGGCGAATACGGCACGCCCAACATCGACATCGAAGAAGGCTGGCTGGAGCTGGAGCACAACGGCCGCTCCGACCGCGTGCTGTTCCCGAAACGACCGGGCTCGTTCTACCACCTGACCAAGGTCCACGATTCGCACAACATCGAATTCACCTGCCGCGCGTGGGGCCTGCGGGCGACGGACCTCAACCAGGGCGTGGTGTACGGCCAGCAGACCCCGCAGACGGCCCTGGACCCGCGCCTGGCCACCCGCTTCGACTACGACGCGGTGTTCGGCACGGTGCTCAACCGGTTCGTCATCCAGGCGGTGCTGGGCCAGCCGCTGACCGTGTACGGCAAGGGCGCGCAGACCCGCGGCCTGATCGACATCCGCGACACCGTGGAGTGCATCCGCCTGGCCGTCGAGCACCCCGCCGAGCCGGGGGAGTTCCGGGTGTTCAACCAGATGACCGAGAGCATGTCGGTGGCGGAGATCGCCGAGCTGGTCGCCGACCGGTTCCCCGGCCCGGTGCAGATCGAGCAGCTGGAGAACCCGCGCACCGAGGCGCCGGAGCACTACTACAACGTGAAGCACACCGGGCTGGTCGGGCTGGGCCTGGAGCCGCACCTGCTGTCGGACACGCTGATCGAGTCGATGTTCGACATCGTGGGCGCCAACAAGCACCGGGTGAACCCGGAGAAGCTGCGCCCGACCGTCCGCTGGCGCGGCGCGCTGAAGAGCTAGCCGTTCGTGGGGGCTCCCGCGTGGGGAGCCCCCACCGGGATGTCAGCCGGGCAGCTTGTCGAGGAAGCCGTGCACCTGGGCGATCTTCCCGTCTTCGAGCTCGACGACGTCGAACCCGATGGCGACCGGCTCGGCACCGGGCGTGCCGAGGTACCACTGGAAGCGGGCGAGGTCGTGGTGGGCGTCCGGCTCGGCGGGCAGGCTGAAGGTCAGGCCGCCGAACTGCTCCTGGGCCCCGGCGACGAACCGGTCGATCCCGTCGTGCCCGGTGACGGCGCCGAGCGGATCGGTGTAGCCGGCGGTCTCGGTGAAGACGTCGGCGACGAGCGCCCGGCGCTTGTCGGCGTCGGTCTCGTTCCAGACGGCGAGGTACCGCTCGACGAGGGTGCGAACGTCGGTCATGGTGCTCCTTCGGTTGGGGGACAACGGTTCCGCCGTCATCCGGTGCTGGGACCGACTCTGGCGGACCAGCGGCGGCCCGTCGATTACGCGAGAGGTAATGCCGGAGCGGCCGCGGAATCCGGTGGCGCGCCCCGGCCGCGGCTCGGCACACTCCGGGCATGACGAACGACGCCGAGCCGCCCGCGGACCCGGTCCTGGTCGGCGACCTGGTCGCCGCGGCCCGCGCCGGGCAGGCGTGGGCCGCGCTCGAAGCCGTGGCGACCGCGGGCTACGCGTCCGGTGTCACCAAGGCCGCCCTGCTGCGGGCGGGCGGGGCGGCGCTGGACTTCATCGCCGACGGCGCCCCGGACGGGACCGACGATCCGGCCTACGACGCCGTCCTGGACCTGATGGACCGCCTGGAGGGCTTTTGCTCGGCCGGTGCGGAGATCGAGCCATTACCCCGGAAGTAATGGCAGCGATGCCGTGCTCGCCGTAGCGTCGCTCTCGTGACGACCTTGGTGCAGGCGCGGCAGCGGCCCGTCGGGGAGCTGCTGCGCGAATGGCGCGACCGGCGCCGGATCAGCCAGCTCGATCTGGCGATCTCGGCGGACATCTCCACCCGTCACCTCAGCTTCGTGGAAACCGGCCGCTCCAAGCCGAGCCGGGACATGGTGCTGCGGCTGGGCGAACACCTCGACGTCCCGCTGCGGGAACGCAACCGGCTGCTGCTCGCCGCCGGGTACGCGCCCGCCTACACCGAGACCGCGCTGGGCGACCCGGAGCTGGACGCCGTCCGCCGCGCGGTGCGGCAGCTGCTCGCGGGCCACGAGCCGTACCCGGCCGCCGTCGTCGACCGGAACTGGGACCTCGTCGACGCCAACAGCGCGGTCGGCCTCTTCGTCGCCGGGATCCCGCCCGAGCTGACCACCAACGTCCTGCGCGCGACCCTGCACCCCGACGGCATGGCGCCGCACATCCTCAACCTGGGGGAGTGGCGCGCCCACCTGCTCGGCCGGCTGCGGCGCCAGGTGACCCAGACCGCCGACACCGGCCTCGCCGAGCTCCTGGACGAACTGCGCGGGTACCCGTGCGAGCAGGCCGTGCCCGAGGTGGAGGTCCCCGGACCGGGCGACATCTTCGTGCCGCTGAAGTTCCGCCACGACGGCGTCGACCTCACGTTCTTCTCCACGGTGGCCACGTTCGGCACCCCGCTGGACGTCACCGTGGCGGAACTGGTGATCGAGTCGTTCTTCCCGGCCGACAGCGCGACGGCGGCGTACCTGCGCGAGCGGGCCGCCCGGGTGGGATGATGGGGGTCCGCGCAGCATCCGAAGTGAGGATCACCGGTTGATGGCCGTCCCGCCTTCGCTCGCCCTGTCCGTCGGAGTCCGCATCCCTCAGCTGCTGTTCGGCGTCGCCGGCCTGTCGCCGTCCGAAATCGGCCGGGCCGTCCGCATCGCCCTCGACACCGGTTACCGCGGCATCGACACGACGCCGGGCAGCGAGACGGCGGTGGGCGCGGTGCTCGCCGCGGCCGAAGTGCCCCGCGAGGACCTCTTCGTCAGCGTGCACGTGCCCGCCCAGGGCTACGACAACGCCCGCCGGGCAGCCGATCAGGCGCTGGCGGCGCTGCAGCTGGAGCGGGCCGATCTCTGCCTGCTGGAGGGCACCAAGGGTGCGTTCACCGACACCTGGCGCGCGCTGAGCCGGCTGCGCGCCGACGGCCGGGCCCGCGCGATCGGCGTCGCCGGCTTCGGGGTCGCCGAGCTGCGCCGGCTGATCGACGCGACCGGTTCGGTGCCGTCGGTGAACCAGGTCGAGCTGCACCCGTGGCTGCAGCAGGTGCCGCTGCGCGAGTTCCACGCCGAGCGCGGCATCGTGACGGCCGCCGCCAGCCCGGCCGCGAACGCGGCGCTGCTGTCCGACGAGACGGTCACCGCGCTCGCCGCCAAGTACGGCAAGACCCCGGCCCAGATCGTGCTCCGCTGGCACCTGCAGACCGGCACGGTCGCGGTGGCGGCGTCGGCCACCACGACCCGGACCCGGGAGAACTTCGGCATCTTCGACTTCGAGCTGGCCGACGACGACCTCGCCGTGGTGGCCGAGCTCGACAACGGCACGCGGGTCTAGCGCCTAGGTCGACTTGATGCCCGCCGCGGCGAAGTCGGCCTGCTGGGCGGGCTGCTCCAGGTACTCGCGGAACGTCTGGGCGGCGCGCAGCGCGGTGTCGTCGACCCCCGGGCCGGCGAGCCCGATGAACGGGTAGTCGGCCGAGCGCGCGTTCGCCACCGACTGGGCGGGCGAGCCGATCATCTCGGGCTTCTTGGTGGTGAGCTCGCTGACCCAGTACGACGATTCGGGCAGCCAGGCGGCCGGCAGCCCGCCGATGGAGTCCAGCTTGGCCCGGCCGACCAGCGCGTCGAGCACCTGTGCCGACGGCTTGGCCTCGATCATGACGTGCACGCACTGCCCGTGCACGACGGTGGCGGCCTGGTTCCACCGGTCGGCCGCCGCGGCGACGGGCTTCTGCACGCTCGGCGTGACGACGACCCGCATGTGCGTGGTGCCGCCGTCACAGCTGGCGGCCTGCGCCTCGGCCCGGCTGTTCAGCTCGTTGTCGGCCCAGTTCCAGCCGACGACGCCGAGCCCGATGAGGACGGCGAGCACCAGGCAGGCGATCGGCCAGGTGGCGATCCGGCGGCGCGGAGCCTTCTTCCCGACGATCCGGTGCGACCCGGTGGCATCGCTCTTGCCGACGATCCGGTGCGAGCCGGTGCCTTCGCTGCGGGCAGTCCGGTTCGGCCCGGTGCTGTCCCCGCGGCCGGCGCGCTGAGGCCCGGTGGACTCGGTGCGCTCGCCGCGGCCCGGGGTGTGCGGCCCGCTGACGTCGGTGCCGGTGTCGTCGGGCCGGGTAGCGACGTCCTCGTCCGGCCGGGTGATGACCTCGGTCCGCTCGGCGGCGGATTCGGCGGGAGCTTTGCCGCCCCTGCGGCGGGACCGCGGGGAAGCCGCTTCGCCGGGGGCGGCGACGGGGTGCGCGCCGGTGGCTTCGGCCCGGCGGGACGCGCGGGTGGGGCGGCCGGAGGCGGGCGTTTCGACGCGGTCCGGGACCGGTGCGCCGCGGTCCTTGCGACGGGAGCGCGAGGTGGTTTCGGCGCCGGAGGCTTCGCCGTTGGTGACCGGGTAAGCGCCGGAAGCTTCACCGCGGCGGGAGCGGGAGGTGGTGCCGGCCGGGCGCGCTTCGCCTTCGGTGACCGGGTAAGCGCCGGAAGCTTCGCCGCGGCGGGAGCGGGTGGTGTCGGTGACCGGGTGCGCGCCGGTCGCCTCGCCGCGGCGGGGTGTGCGGGTGGCGCTCCCGGCGGCCCCGGTGGCCTCGCCACGGCGCTGCGAGCGAGTCGCGCTGTCGGCGGCGGGGTAGGAACCCGAGGCCTCGCCGCGGCGGGCGGGGTTGGTGACCGGGTAAGCGCCGGAAGCCTCGCCGCGCCGGGAACGGGTGGCGGTGGCGGCACTCTCGGTGACCGGGTAAGCGCCGGAAGCCTCACCGCGGCGCGTGGCGATGGTCGTCGTGATCTCGCTGCTCGTCACCGGGTGAGCCCCGGAGGCTTCACCTCGGCGAGGCGCGTGCGTCACGGCGGAATCCCCGCCGGCGACCGGGTACGAGCCCGAAGCCTCACCCCGGCGGGTGGCCGGGCCCGAAGCGGCCGGGTACGCCCCCGAAGCCTCACCTCGCCGGGTGGCCGGGCCGTCGGGCGGGAAGCCGGGCGCCTGCGCCCCTTCCGTGAAGAACACCGAACCGGACGATTCGCCCGGCACGCGAGCGATGCCGAAGGCGTCCGAGATGGAGCTGCGCCCCGGGGTGCGGAAGGCACCGGAGGCCTCGCTGCGGCCCTCGGCGGGCACGCGTGGCGTGCGGTCCTGAGGGTGCGGCACCGGCTCCTCGTCCCGGTAGTGTCGCCCCATCCGTCATCCTTTCGGGGTGAGCGCATGCCAAGCACGCGCTGCTATGCAATCAAACCGTTATCACCCTAACAGGTGAGTATCGGTGAGAGAATAATCTGACTCACAGTGGGCCGCGCTCAGGGTGCTGCGCTGACCAGGCGATGGCAATGCGCAATCAGGCGATGACGCAGTGGCGCCGCACGGCGGGCGAACTCCCCTTGGGCCCTGGCGTACTCCGCCCGGCCCGCGGCCGTCTCGATCCGCACCGGCGGGTAGCCGAACGAACCCAGGTCGTACGGGCTCGCCCGCATGTCCAGGGTCCGGATCTCGACCGCCAGCTCGAAACAGTCCGCGACCAGCTCCGCCGGAACGAACGGGTCGAGCTTGTACGCCCATTTGAACAGATCCATGTTCGCGTGCAGGCACCCCGGCTGCTCGAGTGCGACCTGCGTCTCCCGCGACGGCGCCAGCTCGTTCAACGGCCGCGCGGAGTCGGTGAAGAAGCGGAAGGCGTCGAAGTGCCCGCACCGGATGTCCAGGGACTCCACGACCGCGTCGGTGCCCGCCGAGCCGAGCCGCAGCGGCACCTGGTTGTGCCGCACCGAATCGGCGGGCTCGCGGTACACCATCGCCCACTCGTGCAGCCCGAAGCAGCTCAGCCGGGGCGCGCGGGACGCCGTCGCGGTCAGCAGGGCGAGGACGAACTCGGCCGTCCGCACCTTGCCCTCACCGAAGCCCGCCGGATCGAGCAGGACGCCCTCGGGCGTGGCGACGTACCCCTTGCGGTCCAGGAAGCGCCGCGCCGCGGGCCCGGCGAGCGCGACGCCGGGCCCGGGCTGCCACCGCTCGAGGTGGGACGGCCGGTACGAGTAGTACGTGAAGAGGAAGTCCAGCACCGGGTGCTTCTCGCCGCGCGCCCGCCGCTCCTGGTGCGGGCCGGTCCAGCGGCGCATCCGTGCGGTGTGCGCCGCCTCCCGGGCCAGCCAGTCCGCCTCGGCGAGTACTTCGGTCATGCGCCCACGTGGGTGCCGTCGCGCACCGTGCCCACGTACTCCTCGACCAGGTCTTCCAGCGCCACGACGCCGACGGCGTTCCCGTCCTCGTCCAGGGCCCGCGCGAGGTGGCTGCGCTCCTTGCGCATGGCCGACAGCGCGACGTCGAGCCGGGCGTCGGCACGCAGTTCGGTCAGCGCGCGCGTCTTCGAGGACGGCACCGTCGTGCCCGGGTCCTGCCCGGCCAGGTCGAGGATGTCCTTGACGTGGATGTAGCCGGTCAGGCGCCCGTCGTCGGTGCACACCGGGAACCGCGAGAATCCGGTGGACGACACCGCCCGCTCGACCTCGCCGACGGTCGGCCCGCAGGGGAGCGTGGTCAGCTCGGCGGTCGGCACCAGGACGTCGGCGACCGTCTTCTGTACCGACGACAGTGTCTGGGCGAGCCGCTGGTGCTCGGACTGGTCGAGCAGGCCTTCGCGGCGCGACTCGCTGAGCAGCTCGGCCAGCTCGTCGGACGTGTAGGCCGTCTCCAGCTCGTCCTTCGGCTCGACGCGGAACGCGCGCAGCAGCGAGTTGGCCACGAAGTTCAGCAGCCAGATGAACGGGTTGGCCAGCTTCACCCACGCGACGTGCGCCGGCACCAGCCACAGCGCGAGCCGCTCGGGCTCGGCGATCGCGAGGTTCTTCGGCACCATCTCGCCGATCAGCACGTGCGCCACGGTGATGAACGCCAGCGCGATCGCGAAGGAGATCGGGTGCAGCAGCGCCTCGGGCAGGCCGAGGGCGTCGAAGCCCGCCGCCAGCCGGTGCGCGATCGCGGGCTCGCCGACGCGGCCGAGCAGCAGCGAGCAGATGGTGATGCCCAGCTGCGCGCCGGCGAGCATCAGCGAGACGTGCCTGCTCGCGTTGATGACGATCCGGGCGCGCGTCTTGCCCTGTTCCAGCAAGGCTTCGAGCCGGTCGCGCCGGGAGGAGATCAGCGTGAACTCCGCGCCGACGAAGAAGGCGTTGGCCAGCAGCAGGACGACGACGAGGGCGATGTTCAGCCAGTCGCTCACAACGCCACCTCCGCTTGCGGGGCCGGTTCCCGGACCGGGGCGACCTCGACCTCGGCGATCCGGCGCTTGTCCATCGTGGTCACGGTGAGCAGCCAGCCGTCGACCTCGGTGGCGTCCCCCTCGGCGGGGATCTTGCCCAGCCGCTCGAGGATCAGCCCGGCGATGGTCTCGTAGTCGCCGTCGGGCATCCGGAACCCGGTGACACTGGTGACCTCGTCCGCGCGCAGCTGCCCGGAGACCAGCCAGCTGTCCGCGCCGACCTGCTGGGAGGCCGGTGCTTCGCGCTCGTCGTGCTCGTCGCGGACGTCGCCGATGATCTCCTCGACGACGTCCTCCAGGGTCACCAGCCCGGCCGTGCCGCCGTACTCGTCGACGACGATGGCGAGCTGGAAGCGGGAGTCGCGCAAGCGCAGCAGCAGGTCGTCGCCGGGCAGGGACTCCGGCACGGTCGGCACCGGCCGCATGACCGAGCCGATCGGCACGGCGGCCCGGTCCGCCGCGGGCACGGCGAAGGCCTGCTTGACGTGCACGGCGCCGCGGACGTCGTCGAGGTCCTCGGCGTGCACCGGGAACCGGGAGAAGCCGGTGCGGCGGGAGATCTCGATGAGGTCTTCCACGGTGTCGTCGACGGCGAGCGATTCGAGCTGCACGCGCGGGGTCATCAGCTCCTCCGCGGTGCGCTCGCCGAACCGCAGCGAGCGGTCGAGCAGCTCGGCGGTGGACGTGTCGAGCGTGCCGCTTTCGGCGCTGGAGCGCACGATCGAGCCCAGCTCCTGCGGCGAGCGCGCGGACCGCAGCTCTTCCTGCGGTTCGACGCCGAACTTGCGCACGAGGAAGTTCGCGCTGTTGTTCATCAGCGTGATGAGCCAGCGGAAGAGCGAGGAGAACCGCGAGTGGTAGCCGGCGACCGCGCGGGCGGTCGGCAGCGGCCGGGCGATCGCGAGGTTCTTCGGCACCATTTCGCCGAGGATCATCGACAGCGACGTGGCGATGATCAGCGCGAGCACGATCGACGCGCCGCCGGCGAACCCGGCCGGCAGCCCGAGGCCGGTGAGCAGCGGCCGGACGAGCTCGCCGATCAGCGGCTCGGCCAGGTACCCGGTGATCAGCGTGGTCAGCGTGATCGCGACCTGGGCGCCGGAGAGCTGGAAGGACAGCGTCCGGTGGGCCTTCTGGACGGTCACCGCGCGGCGGTCGCCGACCTGGCGGACGTTGGCCTCGACGGTGCTGCGTTCCAGGGCGGTCAGCGAGAACTCGGCCGCGACGGCGAGCCCGGTGCCGATCGTCAGCAGGACGAAGAGGAGGACGCCGGCGACGGCGAGCAGGATCTGGATCATTCCGCACCCGCCTCGGTGGCGGGGGATGAACCTATCGGACAGCCGGGTCGGTCACCCGGCCCGGTACTGTCACCGGGTGACTGCGCTGCGCGCACGAAACGGTCACTCCTAGCGGTGAATCGGTGTGTACTGCGGTTATTGCGGACAATCTTAACGTGTCTTTCGCGCTCGCCGCTCGCGTACCGGGTGTGTCGGAGCGCTCATCCGCGGCTCGGCCGGTGCCGGCGCACGGTTTCTTCGACGAGGTCGAGCACCGGCCCCAGCCCGGCGGCCGGCAGGCCCATGGCCAGGTGCGAGACGAGTCCTTCGAGGACGAGCTCGAGGAAGGCGGTGAGGACGTCGACGTCGACGTCGTCCCGCAGGTTCCCGGCCTCGCGCTGGCGCAGCAGGCGCAGCCGGGTGGCGGTGGTGAGCTGCTCGGACCGTTCGGCCCACCGGCCCCGGAACTCGGGATCGGTGCGCAGCCGCCGGCTCACCTCCAGGCGTGTCCCGAGCCAGTCGGCGGGGTGGTCGCCCCCGGCGAGCAGGTCCCGCATGACCTGGACGAGGCCCTGTTCGGCGACGACGTCGGCCATCCGCAGGGCGTCGTCCTCGGCGAGGGCGAGGAAGAGCGATTCCTTGTCGCGGAAGTGGTGGAAGATGGCCCCGCGCGAGAGGCCGGTGGCTTCCTCCAGGCGCCGGACTGTGGCACCTTCGTAGCCGTAGCGCGCGAAGCAGACGCGCGAGCCGTCGAGGATCTGGCGCCGGCGTGCGTCGAGGTGATCCTGGCTTACGCGTGGCATCCTGAAATCCTGGCACCGCGGACCGGGAGTTCGCAATCCGTACGTACGTACTGTGACCGGGAGTGCAGGGAACCGCCCGGTTGCCCCCGCCGTCTGAACGTTGCGGCGATTCGCTGACACGAAGTGAGACGGTTGGCTAAGGTTTGCCCCATCACGGTGGGTGAGCTGAGGGGAAGGTGCGCGGTGATCATCGGTGAGGCCGGCGCGGCGGCCAGAGCGCTGTGGGGCGACGTCTTCGACACCCCGGGCCGCGTCTACGGCGGCGGCAAGGGCGGCCAGTTCAAGATGGACCCCGAAGAGCTCGCCGCGGTGATCGGCCAGTGGGAGGACCTGCTGGACAAGATCGTCGACGACGGCGAGAAGATCAAGGGTCTCCGGTTCGCCGACCGGCTGGCGCCGGGCCAGGACCCGGCCAGTGACAGCTACGCGTCGACGACCGGCGACTCGATTTCCGCCCTCCAGCGCCAGAACGACTCGATGCGCAAGTACGCGCAGGCGTACATCAAGAAGCTCAAGGAAGCCCAGTCGAAGACCGTGGTCACCGACCAGGATCTGTCGGACACCTTCAAGGCATAGGCGAACGAACCTCGTGCGAAGCAAAATCTGCGTCCTCGCCGTGTCCGTGGTCGTTTCCGCGGGACTGGCCACTGCCTGCAGCCCGACGACGGGGGGTGTCGCGTCCCCCGCGCCGAGCTCTTCGGCGCCGGCGGGCACGTCGTCGCCGGTGGACCCGGAAGTGCCCAAGGTGACCCAGCCGCCGCTCGACGCGGGCAAGTACGCCTCCGACCCGTGTGGACTGGTGCCGAAGGACCTGCTGGCTTCACTGCGGTACACGGATCCGGGCAAGTACACCCCGCAAGGGGACACGCCGGCCACCGCGGCGGGACCGTCCTGCCTGTGGAAGCTTTCCGGCGAAGGGCTCGGGCTCTCGGCCGCGCTCGGCACCGGCAACCGTGAGCAGGGGGCGGGCGGATTGGCCGGGGCGTACGCCGCCTACCGCTCCGGCAAGATCACCAAGTTCCTGGAGCGCGCCCCGGACGTCGACGGCTACCCGGCGATCTACGTCGACGTCCAGGACGAGCGCGCCCTCGGCAGTTGCGGCCTGGACGTCGGGATCGCCGACGACCTCGCGTTCAACGTGTACGCCCAGGGCTACCAGGGCCAGGACGACTCCTGCGCGGTGGCCAGCCAGGTGGCGGCGAGCATCATCAAGACACTCAAGGGGGCCTGACGAGTGGACGGCAAGCAGATCTACGAGAACTTCAGACAGGGCGACACCAACGGTCTGCGCCAGGTGGCCGAGACGGTGCAGCAGCTGTCCGACGCCTACATGGAGCGGGGCGCGAGCATCAAGGCGCTGCAGTCGCGCATGGTGAACTCGTGGACCGGCGACGCCGCGGACGCGGCGAACGCCGGCGCCGGTCCGCTGGAACAGGCCTTCGCCGAAACCGCCGCGCCGCTCGACATCACCAAGGTTTCCGTCGACACCCAGGCTGCCGTCTTCGACTCCTCCAGCAATGCCGTCGTCGAAGTCCCGCCGAAGCCCGACAAGCCCAACCCCTGGACCACCGGGCTGAAAGCCGCGATCCCGATCGCCGGGCCGTTCATGGCCAAGGACGACATCGATTCCTACCAGGCCGGGATGGCCAAGTACAACGCCGCGAACGAGACCAACGTCCGCGTCATGGACCAGTACAGCAACGTCACCAGCGGCACGCGGGCCTCGCTCCCGACCGACTACGGCATCCTCGAGTCCGACGGTGCCGCCATCTCCGTGACCACCCCGGACGGCCCGGGCCGGGTCGAGCCGACCGACCGCAGCAAGTGGCTGCCCGGGCACCCCGGAGGTGATCCCGGCGGCGACGACCACACCTCGACCACCGGCTTCGATCCCGGGCAGACCGGCGGCGGGGACAAGCCCGGCGGGAACGGTGGCACGGGTGGCACCGGGGGCACGGGCGGAACCGGAGGGACCGGCGGCACCGGCGGAACCGGGGGCACCGGAGGAACGGGTGGTACCGGCGGTACCGGAGGGACCGGCGGCGACGACACGCACACCACCGGCACCGGCCGCCCGAACGTGCCGACGCGGCCGGGGCAGACCACCGACCAGCCCGGGAAGACGCCGCCGAACACCGGTGGGGTCGACTTCTATCCCACCAACACCGGGGGCGGCCAGAACTACGGCCCGAACTTCCCGAACTCCGGCGATCCCCACTCCGGCACCGGCGGCGGCCGCGGCCCGAACAGCGGGAACGCCGGCGGCCGGCTCCTCGACTCCACCGGCCGGGGAGGCTCCGGCACCGGCGGCGGGAGCGGGGCAGGCGGCGCAGGCGAACGCGCTCTCGGCAGCGGCCGCGGCTCCGGCATGGGCAGCCTGGGCAACGCCGCCGCCGCGGAGGCGGCCGCCGCGCGGTCGGCCGCCGGGCGCGGCGGGCAGATGGGGCCGATGGGTCCCGGCGGACGCCGGGGCGAAGGCGAAGAAGACGACGAGCACCAGCGGCCGGACTACCTGATCGAGGCCGATCCGGACGCGATCTTCGGCACCGACCAGCGGACCAGCCCGCCGGTCATCGGTGAATAGGGCGACCCAAGCGAACAAGAGGCAGGTGGACGTGGCAACAGGCCGGGTGGACGTTCCGGTCGAGGCGCTGGCCGCGCTGGCCGACCGGGAACAGGTCGGCCAGCTGCACCTCACCCTGCGTCCGGAGCCTCTGTGGCTCTCGGACGAGGAGCGTGCGGAAGCCGGCAAGCGGGTCGACGCCGCGCTCGCCGAGGCCGGGCTCGTCGATGCCCGCGGCCGGGCCACCGTCGACTTCCTCGACTGGCTTCCGCTGCTGGTCAGCCCCGCGCGGGAGTGCTACGGCTGGGTCGGCACCGGCGGCCGGACCTACGGCGTCCTCGCCGCCGCGAAGGGGCTTCAGGCCGTCCTCGCCGTCTCCGACGGGACGCACGTCGGCGTGCAGGAGATCGACCGGAACCGGCTGGCCGAGGCGCTCGTCGAGCAGCTGCCGCCGGTCGGGCCCGGCGGGGGACACCCGCGCACCGTGCGGGTGGCCGACCTGACCGAGGCCGCCCGGCGCGGGCAGGCCGCCTACCCGCTGGCCCCGGCCGTCGCCGACGTCGTCAGCCTCGTGCAGCGGCCCGTCTCGGGCAGCGGGGAGCTCTACGTCGGCCGTCGTGACGACGTCGGGCGGCACACCTGCCTGCAGCAGCCGCTGCACTACGCCGACACCGACTGGGGCCGCTACCTCAGCTACACCACCGGCTCGGGCGACGACGCCGTCATCCACATCGGCCCGGCGGGCCCGCAGGAGCTGGCCGACACTCTCACCGAACTGGCCGGCACCCTGGGCTGAACGAAAAAGCGTGCACCGGAACGTGCCAAGGCGCTAATGTGACAGCGCTGTTGTATCTGGGCGGGAGGACGCGCTGATGTACCCCGAGATCGAGCCCTACGACCACGGCCGGCTCGATGTCGGCGACGGCCACGAGATGTACTGGGAGACCTGCGGCAACCCGGACGGCAAGCCCGCGCTCGTCGTGCACGGCGGCCCCGGCTCCGGCTGCTCGGCGAACGTCCGCCGGTTCTTCGACCCCGCGCGCTACCGGATCGTCCTGGCCGACCAGCGCGGCTGCGGCCGCAGCACCCCGCACGCCGGTGCCCCGGTCGCCGACCTGTCCGCCAACACCACCGGCCACCTGGTCGCCGACTTCGAGCGCCTGCGCACCCACCTCGGCATCGAGAAGTGGTTGCTGTTCGGCGGTTCCTGGGGCTCCGTGCTCAGCCTGACCTACGCGCTGCGCCACACCGAGCGCGTCAGCGAAATGGTCTTGATGGGCCTGGCGACCGACCGGTTCGTCGAGATCGAGATGCTCATCCGCGGCCTCGGCGCCTACTTCCCGGAGGGCTTCGCCAAGTTCCGCGAAGGCGTGCCGGAAAGCGAGCGCGACGGCGACCTTTCGGCGGCCTACCACCGGCTCCTGATGGACCCGGACCCCGCCGTCCACCACCGGGCCGCGAAGGACTGGTGCGCCTGGGAGGACGCGATGCTCCCGGGCGTCCCGCCGCCCGACGTCTTCGAGGACCCGGCCTACCGGCTCTGCTTCGCCCGGATCGTCACGCACTACTTCAGCAACCGCGCCTTCCTCGAAGACGGCGAGATCCTGCGCCAGGCCGGGAAGCTCGCGGGCATCCCCGCGGTGCTGGCGCAGGGCGTGCTGGACACGAGCAACCTCGTCGGCACGCCCTGGCTGCTGCACCACGCCTGGCCGGGCAGTGAACTGGTGCTGCTCGACGACGTCGGGCACACCGTGTCGGCCGCGTCGATGCAGGACGTCCTGATCGGCGCGACCGACCGGTTCGCGCTCAGGGGATGAGCAGGCCCGGCTCGCCTTCCGGGGCGAGCGCGGCTTCGGCGCGCCGCGTGCGATTGGCCTCGGCGAGCCGCAGCCCGGTGACGCGCAGCGGCAGCCGGTCCATGTTCCACTCCGCCAGCAGCAGCGCGATCTTCGCCTGCATTTCGGTGCGCAGGCGCAGGAACGAGTCGGCCGGGTCCGCGCCGACCTCGCCCAGCAGCAGCCACCACGCCCAGGCCGCCGCGCCCGCGTTGGCGACGAAGTCGGGCACCACCGCGATCCCGCGGGCCGACAGCGCGGCTTCCGCGTCCGGCGTCGTCGCCGCGTTGGCCGCTTCGACGACCACCTTGGCCTTCACCACGCTCTCGTTGTCCGGCCGCAGCGCGTAGGAGATCGCGGCCGGCACGAGGATGTCCGCGTCGATCCCGACGATCGTCTCGCGCGGCAGCGAACGGACCCCGGCGGGCAGCCGGGAGCGGTCCACTTCGCCGAAGCGGTCACGCAGGTCCAGCAGCGCCGGGACGTCGAGCCCGGCCGGGTCGTACAGCGTGCCCGCGGCGTCGGCCACCGCGACCACCTTCGCGCCGGCTTCGTGCAGGTACCAGGCCGCGCCGCCGCCCATCGTGCCGATGCCCTGGATCGCCACCGTCGTCTCGCGCACGTTCCAGTCCCACGCCGCCGCGACGCCCAGGCACGCCTGCGCCACGCCGTAGCCGCCGACGACGTCGCCGAGCAGCAGCCCGCCGGGGACCGGCGCGTTCAGGCCCGCCTGCACCCGGCGCAGGGTGCGCGCCGGATCGGCCGAACGGCGGATCGCCGCGTGGTACGACTGCTCCAGCCCGAGCTCGGCGAACACCGAGTCGATCAGGTGCTGGGGGACGCCCAGATCCTCGGCGGTCACCCAGTGCGCGTCCAGCCACGGCCGCAGGAACGCGCAGAAACGCTTCAGCACCTCGAAGGCGCGCGGGTCTTTGGGGTCGAAGTCGATGCCGCCCTTGGCCCCGCCGACCGGCAGGTTGAAGGTCGCGGTCTTGTTCGCCATGCCCCGGGCGAGGTCCTCGACCTCGGACATCGTGCAGCCGGCCCGCATCCGGGTGCCGCCGGTGGCGACGCCGGAGACCAGGCTGTGCACGACCAGGTAGCCGTGCGCGCCAGTGACGGGGTCGGTCCACGTGAGCCGCATCAGCGGTTCGGCGGGGGTCATCGGGCCACTCACCTCCAGGGAAGTCCGGGGCGGCCTCGTGACCGCCATCACGAGCGTGCGCCCCCGGTGGCCCGCCCGTCCATTTAACGCTGCTGCACGATCTCGTTTAAGTTTTGTGTATGGAGCTTTCGTTGCACCGCTTGCGGATGCTGCGCGAGCTGCACCGCCGGGGCACGGTCACGGCGGCGGCCGCGGCCCTGCACTACACCGCTTCGGCGGTGTCGCAGCAGCTTGCGCAGCTCGAGCGGGACGTGGGGGCGAAGCTGTTCGAACGGCTCGGCCGGCGCGTCCAGCTGACCGAGCTCGGCACCCTGCTCACCGAGCACGCCGAGGAGATCCTCGGCTCGGTCGAGCGGGCGACCCTCGCCCTGGAGGAGGCCCAGGACGCCCGCACGGTCCGGCTGACCGCGGGGGTGTGGGCGTCGGTGGCCTCCGGCCTGCTGCCCACGGCGCTGACCGCCCTGGCCGGCGCGCACCCCGGCATCGAGGTGCGCACCCGCGAACTGGCCCCGGAAGACACCGCGGAAGCGGTCCGGGACGGCAGCCTCGACCTCTCCTTCGTCATCGACTACTCCGACGCGCCGACGCCGTGGGACGCCGGGCTGGAACGCGCGGTCGTCGCGGTCGAACGGCTGCACGCCGCGGTGCCGCGGGGTGCCGTGCCGTCCGGGTCGGCGGCCCTCGACGAGCTGGCCGAACACCCGTGGATCCTGGCCGGCGCCAAGTCGCACTTCGGCCGCGCGATGCGCACCGCCTGCCAGCGGCACGGCTTCTCGCCGAAGATCAACCACGAGGTCGAAGAGCAGTCGACGGCGATGGCGATGGTGGGGGCCGGGCTCGGCATCACCCTCGTGTCCGACCTGGGCCTGCGCCTGCTGCGGCCGCCCGGGATCGACGTCGTCACGCTCACCACGCCGCTGCTGCGGACGGTGTCGATCGCCTACCGGCGCACCGCGTTCCGGCGGCCCGCGCTGCACCTCGTGATCGACGCGGTGCGGGCTTCCGCGGCCGAGCTCGGACTCGGTACCGAACCGGCTTTGCCCTGATCAGGGACTTCTTACAGGGTGGTGAACACCTCCCGGCCCGCAGGATCCGCCCTGAATTTGTCGTACCCCGCGTGTAGCGTCCGAAGGCGAGAAGTTCCCCACCCACGGAACAGGAACGGACATGACAGCGGTGCACGATTTCCCCGAGAAGTCGGGTAGTGCGTCGAACCGCACCGCGCGGGTCCTGGCGGATCGCGCGGCCGGCGAGGCGTACGTCGCATCGGTGTGCTTCAAGCACGGACCACCGCGCCTGACCGGCGTGGAGCTGGAGTTCACCGTGCACCATGCCGACGACCCGGCCAGACCCCTCGATCCCGACGTCCTCGCCGCGGCGCTGGGCCCGCACACCCCGCGGACGCTCCGCCCCGGCAGCCCCGCCGCACCTCTCCCGGCCGGCTCGCCCGTGAGCCTCGAACCCGGGTGCCAGGTCGAGATTTCCGCCCTTCCCCAGGCCTCGCTGCGTGAGCTCGACGCAGTCGTCACGGCCGACCTCCACCACCTGCGTGACAGCCTCGCCCGGCACGACCTCGTCCTGGGCGAAACGGGCATCGACGCCCACCGCGCGCCCCGCCGGCTCCTCCACACCCCGCGGTACGCGGCCATGGAGCGCCGGTTCGCGCCGATCGGTCCCGGCGGCCTCACCATGATGTGCAGCACCGCCGGCCTGCAGGTCTGCGTCGACGCGGGGGAGCCCGAGCACTACGCGGCGCGGTGGGCGGCCGCGCACGCGATGGGCCCGCCGTTGCTCGCCCTCTTCGCCAACTCCCGCGTCCACGCCGGACGGGACACGGGACACGCCTCCGCCCGCTGGCTGGCGGTGCACGACACGGAAGCGGTGCGCACGCGCACGGCCGCCGTGGCGGGCGACGACCCGGCCGGCGCGTGGGCGGAGCGCCTGATGGACGTCCCCCTGATGGTGCTGCCCCGCGGCGACCGGCCGTGGGACGCGCCCGAGGGGCTGACGTTCGCCGACTGGATCGACGGCCGGGGCGCGGCGGCGCTGCTGCCGCGGCCGACGGTGGCCGACCTCGACTACCACCTCACGACCATGTTCACGCCGGTCCGCCCGCAGGGGTACCTGGAGATCCGGTACCTCGACGCGCAACCGCCGGACGAGTGGCTGGCCCCGGTCGCCCTGGTGTCGGCGCTGCTCGCCCGGCCGGCCACCGTCGAGAAGGTGCGCGAGATCTGCGCGCCGGTCGACGGCCGGTGGACGGCGGCGGCGCGGCGCGGCCTGGCCGACCCGGACCTGGCGGCCGCCGCGGCGGCATTGGCCGGCCTCGGCTGCGCCGAGCTGGGCGTGACGGGGCTGGCGGAGGAGTCGATCACCGGGATCAGCGAGAGCGTGCTGGGGCGCGCGGACCGATCGAGGAGCGAAGCATGAGCACGGAAGCACTGGGCGAACTGAACGCGCAGGACCTGCGCGCGCGGGCGGCGGAGGCGCTGACCCGGGCGCGGGCGCGCAGCGTCGCGCTGACCGACGCGGTCGACGACGAAGACCTCGTCCGCCAGCATTCGAAGCTGATGTCGCCGCTGGTCTGGGACCTGGCGCACATCGGCGTGCAGGAAGAGCTGTGGCTGGTCCGCGATGTCGGCGGCCGGGAACCGCTGCGCCCGGACATCGACGACATCTACGACGCCTTCCAGCACGCCCGCGCCGACCGGCCGGAGCTGCCGCTGCTCGGCCCGGCCGAGGCGCGCGCGTACGTCAAGCAGGTCCGTGAGAAGGCCTTCGACGTGCTGGAGCACGCGCCGATGGAAGGCCGGCGGCTGACCGAGCAGGCGTTCGCGTTCGGCATGATCACCCAGCACGAGCAGCAGCACGACGAGACGATGCTGGCCACCCACCAGCTCCGCAAGGGCGACCCGGTGCTGCACGCGCCGGAGCCGCCGCCGGCGCGGTCCGGCACGCTGCCGGCCGAGGTCCTGGTCCCGGGCGGGGCCTTCACGATGGGCACGTCGGCCGAGCCGTGGGCCCTGGACAACGAGCGTCCGGCGCACCAGGTCGCCGTCGAGGCGTTCTGGATGGACACGGTGCCGGTGACCTGTGGTGCCTACGCCGAATTCCTCGACGGCGGCGGCTACGACGACCGGCGGTGGTGGAGCGAGGCCGGCTGGGCCTACCGGACCGGAAACTCCATCACCGCGCCGCGGTTCTGGAAGCGGGAACAGGACGGCTGGTGGCGGACCCGCTTCGGCGTCTACGAGCGGCTGCCGGCCGACGAGCCGGTCGTGCACGTCTCCTACTACGAGGCCGAGGCGTACGCGGCCTGGGCCGGGCGGCGGCTGCCGACCGAGGCGGAGTGGGAGAAGGCGGCGCGGTTCGACCCGGCCACCGGCCGGTCGCGCCGGTTCCCCTGGGGCGACGAGGAACCGGCGGCCGAGCACGCCAACCTCGGCCAGCGGCACCTGCGCCCGGCGCCGGCGGGGGCGTACCCGGCCGGCGCGTCGCCGACCGGAGTGCACCAGCTGATCGGCGACGTCTGGGAGTGGACGTCGACCGATTTCCACGGCTACCCGGGGTTCTCCGCCTTCCCGTACCGGGAGTACTCGGAGGTCTTCTTCGGACCCGAGTACAAGGTGCTGCGCGGCGGGTCGTTCGGCACCGACTCGGCGGCCATCCGGGGCACCTTCCGCAACTGGGACTACCCGATCCGGCGGCAGATCTTCGCCGGCTTCCGCACCGCCCGCGACGCGGCCCCCGGCGAGGTGGGGTAGGCGCATGTGCCGCCACATCGGCTACCTCGGCGAGCCGCTCTCGCCCGCCGAGGCGCTCTTCCACGCCCCGCATTCCCTGCTGGTGCAGTCGTACGCGCCGGCGGACATGCGTGGCGGCGGCTCGGTCAACGCGGACGGGTTCGGGCTGGGGTGGTACCCCGGCCCGGGCTCGCCGCCGCTGCGCCACCGGCGTTCGACTCCACTGTGGACGGACGAGACGCTGCCGCCGCTGGCCGCGGCGGTCACTTCGGGCGCGTTCGTCGCCGCGGTCCGCAACGGCACCACCGGCCTGCCGGTGACCGAGGCGGCCGCGGCGCCGTTCACCGCCGGGCCGTGGCTCTTCAGCCACAACGGCGTCGTCCGCGGCTACCCGGATTCGCTCGCGGAACTGGCGAAGACGCTGCCGGTCACCGAACTGCTGACCCTGGAGGCGCCGACGGACTCGGTGGTGCTCTGGGCGCTGCTGCGCGCCCGGCTCGCCACGGGCGCGGACCCGCTGACGGCGGTGGCGGAGCTGACCCTCGCCGTCGAAGCGGCCGCGCCCGGCTCCCGGCTGAACTTCCTGCTCACCGACGGCACCACGCTGATCGGCACGACCTGGACGCACGCACTGTCCGTGCTGGAAACCCCGGCCGGAGTGTGGCTGGCGTCCGAACCCTTCGACGGCGACCCGCGCTGGCGGCCCGTCCCCGACCACCACGCCGTGCGCGCCACCGCGGCCGGCGTCGACCTGCTTCCCCTGACCCAGGAGCTGTCATGACCGAAGTCGATCTCGACCACCACCGCTCCGGCGACGCCGTCACCGCGGAACTGCGCGCGGACGTCGTCGCCGGGCTCACCGCGCCGCAGAAGTGGCTGCCGCCCAAGTGGTTCTACGACGCCGACGGCAGCGAGCTGTTCGAGAAGATCACCCAGCTGCCGGAGTACTACCCGACCCGCAGCGAGCGCGAGGTGCTGGCCGCGCACGCCGGCGACGTCGCCGAGCTGACCGGCGCGCACACGCTCGTCGAACTCGGCTCGGGATCGAGCGAGAAGACCCGCCTGCTGCTCGACGCGCTCACCGGCCACGGCACCCTGGAGGCGTTCGTCCCCCTGGACGTGTCCGAATCCGCGCTGGCCGAGGCCGCCGAGGCGATCTCGAAGGACTACCCGGGGCTGGCGGTGCGCGGGGTCGTCGGCGACTTCACCCAGCACCTCGACCTGCTGCCGGACGGCCAGCCGCGGGTGGTCGCCTTCCTCGGCGGCACGATCGGCAACTTCCTGCCCGCCGAACGCGCGACCTTCCTGCAGTCGGTCCGGGAGGTGCTCGACGAGGGGGAGTGGCTGCTGCTCGGCACCGACCTCGTCAAGGACCCCCGGATCCTCGAACGCGCCTACGACGACGCGGCCGGCGTCACGGCGGAGTTCGACAAGAACGTGCTGCGGGTGATCAACGCCCGGCTCGGCGCGAACTTCGACGTCGACGAATTCGAGCACGTCTCCCACTGGGACGCGGAGAACGAGTGGATCGAGATGCGCCTGCGGGCCCGGCGGGCGCTGACCGTCGAGATCCCGGGAGCGGACCTGACGGTGAGCTTCGCCGAGGGCGAGCACGTCCGGACGGAGATCTCGGCGAAGTTCCGCCCGAGCGGCGTCGAGGCGGAGCTGGCCGCGGCCGGGTTCGCCCTCGAGCACTGGTGGACCGACTCCCAGCAGCGGTTCGGGGTGAGCCTGGCAAAATCCGTGCGTGGCTAATCCTCTCCGCGCGCTGGCGCGGGCCGCCGGCACGAAACCGTGGCTGATGCGCACAGCCCGGTTCGTCGTGTGGGCGGACCAGAAACTGCACAAGGCGTTCGGCGGCCGGGTGAGCCTCGTGGCGCTCGCCGGGCTGCCGTCCCTGCGCCTCACGACGACGGGCCGCAAGAGCGGGCTGCCCCGCAGCACCAACCTGCTCTACTACCCCCGCGGAGACGGCTTCGTGCTGACGGCCTCGAACTGGGGCCGCCCCCACGACCCGGCCTGGGCGCACAACCTGCGGGCGAACCCGAAGTGCGCGGTGGCCCTGGCGGGCAAGCCGGTCGACGTCGTCGCGCGGGAACTGCACGGCGAGGAGTACGAGCTGATGTGGGCGGAGCTGCTGGCGTTCTGGCCGGGGTATGCGATGGAGCAGCGCGAGGCGGCCCGGCGGTTGCCGGTTTTCGTGCTTGCGCGGGTGGCTCGATAGGTTCTGACCATCCGTTCGGCCGGTGCCGGGATTCACCGGTTTGTGCCAGTCTCTCCCGGGTAACGCGCCGTGACGTCGTGACCTCGCGGCGAAGTGTGCGACCCAGGGAGGAACCATCTTGCCGAGATCCACACAGGGCCGGGTGCGGTCGTTCGCGCTGGTGGGGGCGCTCGTGGCCGGCGTGGGGCTGGCCGGGCCGGCCGGGACCGCCGCCGCGGCGGAAGACTCGGTCGTCAAGCCCGCCGTCGTCGGCGCGACCCCGGCCGTCGCCTGGGGCACCTGCGAAAGCGACGTCCTCGCCGGCGTTCCCGCCGACCAGGTCAAGTTCTACAGCTGCGCCCGCTACCGCGTCCCCGTCGACCACGACGACGCTTCGCTGGGCACCATCGACATCGCGCT
The DNA here is from genome assembly GCF_031625235.1 of Amycolatopsis sp. 505. Classification (NCBI taxonomy): domain Bacteria; kingdom Bacillati; phylum Actinomycetota; class Actinomycetes; order Pseudonocardiales; family Pseudonocardiaceae; genus Amycolatopsis; species Amycolatopsis sp. 505. Next base: position 391,716 of record NZ_JACKQP010000007.1, on the reverse strand, counting down.
GCTCAAGCGCGCCGCGCGCACCCCCGACAAGCGCGTCGGGTCGCTGTTCCTCAACCCCGGCGGTCCCGGCGGCCCGGGCCTGACCATGCCGATCGCCGGCCAGGCGATCTTCCGGCCGCAGGTCCTCGACCGGTTCGACCTCATCGGCTTCGACCCGCGCGGGGTCGGCGCGAGCAACCCGCTGCGCTGCTTCACCACCCAGGAAGACGCCGACGAGGTCTTCGCCGCCCAGGTCGGCGTGCCGATCTCGCGCGCCGAAATCTCGGGCACCCTGGCCAGTTACCGCGACTACGGCCGGTTTTGCAAGAACAACGCCGGTTCGCTGCTCGACCACATGTCCACCAAGGACGTCGTCCGCGACCTCGACACGCTGCGCGCCGCCGTCGGCGACCGGAAGCTGAACTACGTGGGCTTCTCCTACGGCACGCTGATCGGCTCGACGTACGCGGCGATGTTCCCGAAGCAGTCGCGGGCGATCGTGATCGACGGCAACGTCGACCCGGCCCTGCGCACCAGCGACGGCGTGCAGTACGACCGGGAACGCGCGCAGGGCTTCGAAATCGCGCTGGACGCCTTCCTCAAGCGCTGTGACCAGGCCGGCCCGAAGTGCGCCTTCAGCGACGGCAACCCGCGGGCGAAGTTCGACGAGCTGCGGGAGTACCTCCGCAAGCAGCCGATCACGCTTCCCGGCTCCGACCCGCTCGACATCAGCGAGTTCACCGGCACCGTGGGCGGCGTCCTCTACAGCCCGGGTGCGTTCGCCGCCCTGGCCGACTGGTTGCAGACGTACTACACCGCGATCCACCCGTCCGCGCAGGCGCAGGCGCAGACGCAGTCGCTGCGGCCGCGGCCGCTGACGGCACCCGCCCTTGGGCACCGGGGCCTGGCCGACCTGAGGCCGGACAGCCCGTACACCGGCGACGACTCGTACTTCGCCGTCAACTGCGCCGACAAGCCGTTCCGGATCAGGCAGGAACAGGTGCCGGACATCGCCGCGAAGTGGGAGCGCGAGTCGCGGACCTTCGGCCGGTCGCAGGCGTTCTCGGACACCGCGGCCTGCCCGGTGTGGCCGGCGAAGAAGCCGGACGCCTACCGGGGTCCGTGGCGCGCCAAGACCGACGTCCCGGTGGTCGTGGTCGGCAACTTCTACGACCCGGCGACGCGGTACAAGTTCGCGCAGCGGATGGCCGCCGAGCTCGGCAACTCCCGGCTGCTGTCGGTCGACGCGTTCGGCCACTGCATCCTCGGTGACGCCCTCGGTGTCGATCAGGCCGTGGCCGACTACCTGACCGACCTCGAGGTGCCGGCGAACGGGCAGGTGTTCCAGCCCAACGTCCAGCCCTTCGGAGTGTGAGCCCGGTCCCGCGGCCCTTCCCGGGGCCGCGGGACCGGCTACCCTGGCCGGGTTGATCATCGACGAACACGGGAAGCGAGGTGAGCGGCACATGCCAGCGGACAGTCCTCGGACGGCCGGGCGCGCGCTCACCGGAGGTTTCCGGCGGGGCTAGTCTCCGGCCGCCCCCTGTCCGGCAGTGCACGCACGCCGGAAAAGAGCCGGATCATGACCATTTTCGAAATGCTGCTGCGCGTGGGCGCCGGTGTCGGCCTGGGTGCCGTCATCGGGGTCGAGCGCCAGTTCCGCGCCCGGATGGCCGGGCTGCGCACCAACGCCCTGGTCGCGGTGGGTGCCACGCTGTTCGTGCTGCTGTCCGCCCACGGCTTCGGCGGGCTGGCCTCGAGCGGCGACGCCGACCCGACCCGGGTCGCGGCCCAGATCGTTTCGGGCATCGGGTTCCTCGGCGCCGGTGTCATCCTGCGCGACGGCCTCAACGTCCGCGGCCTCAACACGGCCGCCACGCTCTGGTGCTCCGCGGCGGTGGGCGCGCTGGCCGGAGCCGGGCTGTACGTCGTCGCGGTGGCCGGAACCGCCGTCGTGGTCGGGGTGAACGTGGTGCTGCGCCCGCTGGGCCGCGTCGTCGACCGCCGTCCCGACGCCGGCGACGAGACGCCGACGAGGTACGCGTTCCAGGCCGTCACGCGCGATGCGACGGAAGCCCACGTACGGGCGTTGCTCGTGCAGTCCTTGACACGCACCGACTTCCGGTTGCTGTCGGTGCTGAGCACGGATCGGGACGACCGCACGGTGGAAGTCCGCGCCGAGCTGGTCGGCGACCAGCGCGACGACGCCCAGATGGAGGCGGCGGTCTCGCGGTTGTCGCTGGAGCCGTCGGTGTCGAGCGTGCGCTGGGAAGCCGTGCCCGCATGAGAAAGGGCCTCCCCGCTCAGCCGAGCGGGGAGGCCCTGAACCGCAAAACCCTTACGCCTGCGTCATCTTCCGCAGCACGTACTGCAGGATGCCGCCGTTGCGGTAGTAGTCCGCCTCACCCGGGGTGTCGATGCGGACGACCGCGTCGAACTCGACCTTGGTGCCGTCCGCCTTGGTGGCCGTGACGTGCACCGTGCGCGGGGTCGAGCCCTCGTTCAGCGCCGTGATGCCGGCGATGTCGAACGTCTCCGTGCCGTCCAGGCCGAGCGACGAGGCCGACTCGCCCGCCGGGAACTGCAGCGGGATGACGCCCATGCCGATCAGGTTGGACCGGTGGATGCGCTCGAACGACTCGGTGATCACCGCGCGGACGCCCAGCAGCGACGTGCCCTTGGCCGCCCAGTCGCGCGACGAGCCCGAGCCGTACTCCTTGCCGCCCAGCACGACCAGCGGGGTGCCCGCCGCCGCGTAGTTCTGGGCCGCGTCGTAGATGAACGCCTGCGGGGCGCCTTCCTGCGTGAAGTCGCGGGTGTAGCCGCCCTGCACGTCGTCGAGGAGCTGGTTGCGCAGGCGGATGTTCGCGAACGTGCCGCGGATCATCACCTCGTGGTTGCCGCGCCGCGAGCCGTAGGAGTTGAAGTCCTTCTTCTCCACGCAGTGCTCGGTCAGGTACTGCGCGGCCGGGGTGCCCGGCTTGATCGCGCCGGCGGGGGAGATGTGGTCGGTGGTGACCGAGTCGCCCAGCTTCGCCAGTACGCGCGCGCCGGTGATGTCGGTGATCGGGGCCGGCTCCGGCGTCATGCCCTCGAAGTACGGGGGCTTCCGGACGTAGGTGGACTCGGCGTCCCACTCGAAGGTCTTGCCCTCCGGGGTGGGCAGCGACTTCCAGCGCTCGCCGCCGTCGAAGACGTCCGCGTAGTCCTTGGTGAACATCTCCTGCGTGATCGCGTGGTCGATGGTCTCCTGGATCTCCTTGGCCGTCGGCCAGATGTCCTTGAGGAAGACGTCGTTGCCGTCCGTGTCCTGGCCGAGCGGCTGGTTCGCGAAGTCGAAGTCCATCGTGCCGGCCAGCGCGTAGGCGATGACCAGCGGCGGCGACGCGAGGTAGTTCATCTTCACGTCGGGGTTGATCCGGCCCTCGAAGTTCCGGTTGCCCGAGAGCACCGAGACCGCGGTGAGGTCGTTCTCCTGGATGGCCGCGGAGATCTCGTCCGAGAGCGGGCCGGAGTTGCCGATGCAGGTGGTGCAGCCGTAGCCGACCAGGTGGTAGCCCAGCTTCTCCAGGTACGGCCACAGGTTGGCCTTGGTGTAGTAGTCGGTGACGACCTGCGAGCCCGGCGCCATCGACGTCTTCACCCACGGCTTGACCGCGAGGCCCTTTTCGACGGCGTTGCGGGCGAGCAGCGCGGCGCCGAGCATGACCGACGGGTTCGAGGTGTTGGTGCACGAGGTGATCGAGGCGATCACCACGGCGCCGTGGTCGAGGACGAACTCGCCGCGGTCGGCGGAGCTGACCTTGACCGGCTTGCTCGGGCGGCCGGACGCGCCGTTCGCGGCGGAGCTGGTCACCGGCGCGGCGTCGTCCTCGGCGAACGACAGCGACGGGGCGTCACTGGCCGGGAAGGACTCCTCCGAAGCCTCGTCCATCTTGGTGTGCGGCGTGGGGTCCTCGCCGTCCACGTAGTCGTGGATCGACTTGCGGAACGACGACTTCGCGTCGGACAGCTCGATGCGGTCCTGCGGGCGCTTCGGGCCGGCGATCGACGGGACGACCGTCGACAGGTCCAGCTCCAGGTACTCGGAGTAGGCGGCCTCGCGCGACGGGTCGTGCCAGAGGCCCTGCTCCTTGGCGTAGGCCTCGACCAGCGCGACCTGCTCGGCCGAGCGGCCGGTCAGCTTGAGGTAGCGGACGGTCTCCTCGTCGATCGGGAAGATCGCCGCGGTGGAGCCGAACTCCGGGCTCATGTTGCCGATGGTGGCGCGGTTGGCCAGCGGCACCTCGGCGACGCTCTCGCCGTAGAACTCGACGAACTTGCCGACCACGCCGTGGCGGCGCAGCATCTCGGTGATGGTGAGCACGACGTCGGTGGCGGTGACGCCGGCCGGGATCTCGCCGGTCAGCTTGAAGCCGACGACGCGCGGGATGAGCATCGACACCGGCTGGCCCAGCATGGCCGCCTCGGCCTCGATGCCGCCGACGCCCCAGCCCAGCACGCCCAGGCCGTTGACCATGGTGGTGTGCGAGTCGGTGCCGACGCAGGAGTCGGGGTAGGCCTGCCCGTTGCGCGACATCACCGTGCGGGCGAGGTGCTCGATGTTGACCTGGTGCACGATGCCGGTGCCCGGCGGGACGACCTTGAACTCGTCGAAGGCGCCCTGGCCCCAGCGCAGGAACTGGTAGCGCTCGCGGTTGCGCTCGTACTCGATCTCGACGTTGCGCTCGAAGGCGTCGGCGCGGCCGAAGACGTCGATGATGACCGAGTGGTCGATGACCAGCTCGGCCGGGGCGAGCGGGTTGACCTTGTCGGGGTCGCCGCCGAGGTCGGTGACCGCCTCGCGCATGGTGGCCAGGTCGACCACGCAGGGGACGCCGGTGAAGTCCTGCATGATCACGCGGGCCGGCGTGAACTGGATCTCGATCGACGGGTCGGCGTTCGGGTCCCACGAGCCGAGCGCGCGGATGTGGTCGGCGGTGATGTTCGCGCCGTCCTCGGTGCGCAGCAGGTTCTCGAGCAGGATCTTCAGGCTGTAGGGCAGGCGCTCGGCGCCCTCGACCTTGTTCAGGCGGAACACCTCGTACGAGGCGTCGCCGACCTTCAGCGTGTCTTTGGCGCCGAAGCTGTCCTTGCTGGCGGGTGAGGTCACGTCTAACTCCAGTGGCGGGGACACCGCGCCGGTGCGGCGCCGGTCCCGGGTCAGTTCGGTCGGTTCGGTGGTGGCGAGTCTTGCGCACCCCCACCGTAGGACCGGATTCGGGATGCCACACCTCGCGGTGCTTCAAACAGTACGCGCGTCCTGTTTAACGGACAAGACGACACGCGGTGTGGGCTGCGCCATCTGATTCGTGGGTCCCTCAATGAGGGGAATTGGTGCCTACGTTGTGTAAGTTCCGGGTGATGCTTGTGATAGTGGTGTGACTGCAGTGACACGCGGTGTGCGCTGGTGAGCGGAGGTGGCGGTCTTGTTTGGACGGTGCCGTGGTCCGAGGGTGCCGCACGTCCGCCGGGGACTCAGCGTGAGCACGCTCACGCTGGTGATCTTGTTCGGGGCCGGCGGCACGGGCTTCGCGGCGCCCCCGCCGCCGCCCAACCCCAGCGACTCCGAGATCCAGGCCGGCAAGGCCGAAGCGAACGCCAAGGCCGGTGAGGTCGGCCGGCTGACCAACCAGCTGGCCCAGGCCGAGCAGAAGCTGACGCAGCTGCAGGACGACGTCGAGCTCAAGCAGGAGCAGGCCAACAAGGCCCTGGTCGACCTGCAGGCCGCGCAGGACGACGCGGCGCGGGCGGAGAACGACGCGAAGGCCGCGCGCACCGAGGCGGACGCCGCTTCGGCGGCGATCGAGCAGGCCCGCGCCGACCTCAGGACGTTCGCCGCGGCGAGCTTCCAGCAGGGCAGCACGGTCGGCTCGCTCTCGGCGTACCTGAGCGCGGACAGCCCCAAGGACATGCTGGCCCGCGCGCAGTTGCTCGACGCCGTGGGCGGCAACCGGCTCAACGCCCTCGACCGGCTCCAGCAGGCGCAGACCGAGAAGTCCAACAAGGATGCCGCCGCCCGCAAGGCCGCCGAGATCGCCCAGCAGAAGCAGGACGCGGCGCGCCGGGCGAAGAGCAGCGCCGACGCGGCGCAGACCACCGCCGAGCAGGCCCAGGACGGTCAGGCCGCGCAAACCGCCCGGCTGGAGAAGAACAAGACCGACGTCGAGCAGCAGCTCTACGCCGCCCAGGCCAAGGTCAGCGGCCTGCAGGGGCAGCGGCAGCGGTACCAGGACTGGCTCGCCCAGAAGCAGCGCGAGGACGAAGAACGCGCTCGGCAGGCCGCGCTCGCCGCGTCCGGGGGCGGCGGCCGCCCGTCGGGCCGCCCGGCGCCGTCGGGCCCGGCCGGCTCGTCGATCGAGGCGGTGATCGCCCGGGCGATGTCGAAGCTCGGCATGCCGTACGCGTGGGGCGGTGGCAACGCGAGCGGCCCGACCCGCGGCATCCGCGACGGCGGGGTGGCCGACCGCTACGGCGACTACAACAAGATCGGCTTCGACTGCTCCGGCCTGATGATCTACGCGTTCGCCGGGGTCCGCGCGCTGCCGCACTACAGCGGTTACCAGTACTCGTCGGGCCGCCAGGTACCGCTGTCCCAGATGCGCCGCGGCGACCTGCTGTTCTGGGGCGGCCCGGGCGGCATCCACCACGTGGCGCTCTACCTGGGTGGCGGGCAGATGGTCGAGGCACCGCAGTCCGGTCTGCGGGTGCGGGTCGCCCCGGTGCGGTACGGCGGGATCATGCCGTACGCGACCCGGCTGATCGGCTAGCCGCCGGCGGCCTTGAGCTTGCGCCAGCCGCCCGCGCGGTTGTTCGCGATGATCTGGCGGAACATCGCCGTCAGAGCGGGGGCGTTGATCCGCTCGCCCTCGCGGAAGGCGACCGTCCGCGCGGTCTTGTTGCCGTGCCCGGCGGTGATGATGCCGTCCGGGTCGGGGACGATGCCGCCGTCGTAGACGAACACGTTGACGTGGTCCTTCGCCGCCAGCAGGGCGCAGATGTTGCCCTCGAGCACGAAGTAGGGCTGCCGGGTGCGCTTGATCGTCTCGACGACCTCGGGGTCGGCCGCGTGCACCAGCTCCCGGACCTCCCGGCAGATCGCCTGTTGCCAGCCGGGCAGGGCGTCGATGTAGGCGTCCACGCGGGGCTCGACGACGTAGGTCATGGGGCGAGTATGCGCGAAAACCCGGTCGACGTGGTCGCCGTCCGGGCTCCAGGATCGCCGGGTGGACGACGAACTGAACGCGCTGCGGCGCACCCGGATGCGCTGGAACACGCCCCTGTCCGAACCGCACGCGGAGCTGCTGCTCGACCGGATGGCCCTGGACGGCGGACACCTCGTCGACCTCGGTTGCGGCTGGGGTGAGCTGCTGCTGCGGGCGCTCGAGCGGGCACCGAACCTGCGCGGGACCGGCATCGACACCGACGAGGCGGGGCTGGCGCGTGGCCGGGCGGCGGCCGCGGAGCGGGGTCTGGCGATGGAGTTCACCGCGGCGGACGCCGCGACCTGGGACGCTCCGGCCGACCGGGCGTTCTGCATCGGCGCGGCCCACATCTTCGGCTCGACGAAGGCCGCCCTGGAAGCGCTCGCCCGGGTGGTGCGGCCCTCGGGACGGTTGCTCTACGGCGACGGCTTCTGGGCGGCTCCGCCCGGCCCGGCGGCGCGCGAGATCTTCGGCCCCGACCTGCTGACCCTGCCGGAGCTGCTCGCCGCGGCGGACGGCGCCGGCTGGCGCGTGCTGCACTTCAGCACCGCCGACCAGCTGGAATGGGACGACTTCGAGTCGACGTCCCGGGCCGGCTGGGCCGAGTGGCTGACGGCGCACCCGGACGATCCGCGTGCTCCGGAGGTGCGGGCGTGGCTCGACCGGCGGTTGCGGGAGTACGTCCGGGAGTACCGGGGCGTGCTGGGCTTCACCTACCTCGTGCTGGGCCGCTAGGGTGCCCCGGTGCGCTACGCGGGGATCGTGGTGGCCGGTGGGGCGGCCCGCCGGCTGTCCGGTGTGGACAAGCCGGCGCTGACGGTGGGCGGCAAACCGTTGCTGGCCCGCGCGATCCACGCCCTCGACGGCGCCGAGAGGGTGATCGCGGTAGGCCCCCGGCGGCCGGGCTTCGACGTGGTGTGGACCCGCGAGCCGGTGCCGGGCACCGGACCGGTGGCCGCGCTGGCGGCGGGCCTGGTGTTCGTGCCGGACGACGTCGAGGCGGTCGTGCTGCTGGCCGCCGACCTGCCGGGCGTCCGCCGGTCCACAGTGGACAGGCTGGTGTCGTCGATCGGCGACGCCGAAGGAGCGGTCCTGGTGGACGCGGCGGGCAAGCGCCAGTGGCTCCTGGGCGCGTGGCGGCTCGCGGCCCTTCGGGCGGCGGTGCCGGAGCAGGCGGAGAACGCGGCCCTGCGCCGGGTCCTGGGCGGGTTGGTGGTGGCGGAGGTCCCGGCGGAACGGGGCGAAGCGGACGACATCGACACCCCGGAGGACCTCGAGCGGCACGGCGCGGGGTGAGCAGTGCTCTCGGTTGTGAGCGGCGCTCTCGACTGTTGGCGGTTCGCTGCTCTGATGTGGGAGCAGTGCTCTCGTTTGTGAGCAGTCCGCTGGTCCGATCTGAGAGCGGTGCTCTCGCTTGTGAGCGGCGATCTCGGTTGGTGGCCGTTCGCTGCTCTGATGTGTGAGCGGTGCTCTCGTTTGTGAGCAGTCAGCTGGTCCGATCTGAGAGCGGTGCTCTCGCTGGTGAGCGGTGCTCTCGGTTGTGAGGAATCCGCTGCTTCGGCCCGAGAGCGGTGCTCTCGCTTGCGGGCGGTGCGCCGCTCCGGCCCGTGAGCGGTGCTCTCGGTGGTGAGCAGTCCGCTGGTCCGATCCGGGAGCGGTGCTCTCGGTTGTGGGCGGCGCTCTCGGTTGGCGGCGGTCCGCTGCTCTGATGTGTGAGCAGTGCTCTCGTTTGTGAGCAGTCCGCTGGTTCGGTCTGAGAGCGGTGCTCTCGTCAGAGAGCACCGCACTCCGGCCCGCCCTCGCTGAGTGCGTCAGGCGGGCTCGCCGGTGGCCGGGTCGATCACCGCCGCGACCTCGCGGATCCCGGTCACCGGGAAGCCTCCGCAGTCCGCGTGCTCCCGGACCGCGTCCTCGTTCTCCGCCAGGTACACGCACGTGATCGCGTCGGCCGTCACGTAGCTGTGCACCCACTGGGCCCGTCCGGCCATCCCGGCCAGGACCTGGTTGGACTTGGCCGAAATCGCCTGCAGCTCGTCCGCCGTCATGCGGCCGGCGCCGGGGATCTCGCGCTCGATCAGGTAGCGGGGCATTTCGTTCTCCTCTCTCAGCGCTCGTCCGGGCAGTAGCCGGAACAGAGCAGGCTCATCCGGGTGATGCGGCCGCCGGCCTCGGTGTCGGCGAACGCCTGCTGCTCGACCACGAACCAGCCGTCGCCCAGGCGCTCCGCCCGCAGCCGCGCCCGCCAGCGCAGGTGCAGTCGGAAGCCGATCCGTGACACGTCCGCGGCGACCAGCTCGAAGGCGAGCGTGTCGCCGAACCAGCGCGTGAACACCGCCTGGATCTCGGCCGCTCCCCGCGCCTCCCGCAGCCCTCGCGGGACCAGTGCGCTCAGCTGGGCGCCGCCGGCGAAGGCGGATGCCAGCCGGGCGAAGTCCTGGGCGGCCAGGCCGTCGAGGAAAGTCCCGGGCGCCGTCTGTGTGGTGGTCATGCCCCCGTTCTACGGGCGACGGCGGCCCGGCGGATCGGGCATCTACCCGATGAGCCCGTTCCGCATCGCGAACAGCGCCGCCTGCGTCCGCGTCGAGACGCCGAGCTTCGCGTAGATGTGCTCCAGGTGCGTCGACACGGTCTTGCGCGAGACGGTCAGCGCCGTCGCGATCTGGGCGTTGGACAGCCCCCGCGCCAGCTGGACCAGGACCTCCGTCTCCCGGGACGTCAGCCCGGACCGGCCGGGCAGCGTCCGGCGCACCCGCCGCCCCGCCGCGGCCAGCACGGCGTCGACCGCCTGGCCGTCGAGACGTCCCGCGCGGGCTTCCCCGGCCAGGACCTCCGCGGCCTCGGCGGGCGGCAGGGCCGCGCGGTGCGGGCGCGGCTCGCCCAGCGCGTGGTAGACGTCCGCCGCCGCGAGGACCCGCGAAGGCATGGCCAGGCCGTCGCCGGAGAGGGCGTGGGGGTAGCCCGAGCCGTCGAGGCGTTCGTGGTGCTGGGCCGCGCACCGGGCCACCGAGGCCAGCGCCGGCACCCGGGCCAGCATCCGTTCGGTGAGGTACGGGTGGGTCCGGGCCCGCTCCCGCTGGGACAGTGACCACGGCTTCGGCGCGTTCCACACCGCGCTCGGCACGCCGATCATCCCGATGTCGTGCACCCAGCCGGCCCGGCGCACCACCAGGACGTCGTCCGGGGCCAGGCCCAGCCGGGTGGCCGCGGCCGCCGCGAGCTCCGCGACGCCGCGGGAGTGCCCGAGCCGGTGCGGCGACTTGAGGTCGGCGAAGTCGGCGAACGCCTGCAGGGCCTGGTCGAGCTCGTCGTCGGGGAGCTGCTCGCCGAGCCGCGGGTCGAGCGCGATCACCTCGTCCCAGGCCCGGATGTCCTCGAGGCCGGCCAGCACCGCGGCGTGGTGCTCGAGGAAGCAGTCCACGAGCCGCGGGTCGAACTGCGTGCCGCGGCGTTCGCGGGCGACCGCGAGCGCGCCCTCGACGCCGGCGGTGTGGTGGAAGGCCTCGACGTTGTCGGCGAGCTGGACCAGCCGCATCGCCAGGGCGAGCTCGTCGCCGCCGGCCTGCCCCGGCACGCCGCGGCCGTCCCAGCGCTCGAAGGCCTGCAGCAGCGGGCGGCAGACGTCGTCGCCGAGCCGCAGCCGGTCCGCGAGCTCGCTGGCGCCCTGGCAGTGCTCCTGCATCACGCGCTGCACCGACTTCCCGGCCGTGGCCAGGAACCGGCCCACCAGCCCGGCCCGCCGCAGCCGCGAGCTGCCTGCGCCGAGGTGGCGCGCGACGAACATCGCCATCGTGACCCCGGCCAGGTCGCCGTCGTGGCTGTCGGCGTAAAGCTGCGTCTCGTCCCCGAACAGCTCGGCCAGCTCGCTCGTGTCGGCCGCACAGCCGATCCAGGTCAGCAGCGACGTGTAGTAGGCCGCGGCCCGGATCCCGTGCTCGACGCCGGCCGCGTCGGCCAGCCGCAGCGTGATCACCGTCTGGCGCAGGACGCGCTCCATGGGGCGGCCCATGCCGAGGTCGGCCACCAGCGACAGGGTGGCGACGAGCTCGGCGAGCCGGACACGGGTCACCTCCGCATCCTCGCTCAGCGCGGCGGCGCTGTCAGGTCGGAGGAGTGCTTCACAGGTGCCACACCGCTGACCGTGTTGGCTGATCGTGGGGCCGGCCGTGGTCGTCCGCGTGCCGGATGAGCCGGACGACCGGGGGCGCAGTACGGTCGCACCGCGTGATCACCGTCGCGGGGGCGGCGCACGAGAATTCGAGGAGGCAGAGTGACCGAGCCCGGCTACGCCGAGGGCGGGAACGGCCAGCAGCCCGCAACGCCGACGCGGGACGCCCAGTTGCTGGAGCGGACCGTGTTCGAGGTCAAGCGGATCATCGTCGGCCAGGACCGCCTGGTCGAGCGGATGCTGGTCGGCCTGCTGGCCAAGGGCCACCTGCTGCTCGAAGGCGTGCCCGGCGTGGCGAAGACCCTTGCCGTCGAGACGTTCGCGCGGGTCGTCGGGGGCTCGTTCTCCCGCGTCCAGTTCACGCCCGACCTGGTGCCCGCGGACATCCTCGGCACCCGGATCTACCGCCAGGGCGCCGAACGGTTCGACGTCGAGCTCGGCCCGGTCGTGGCGAACTTCGTGCTCGCCGACGAGATCAACCGCGCGCCCGCCAAGGTGCAGTCGGCGATGCTCGAGGTGATGGCCGAGCGGCACGTGTCGATCGGCGGCCAGACGTTCCCGATGCCCGACCCGTTCCTCGTGCTCGCCACGCAGAACCCGATCGAGAACGAGGGTGTCTACCCGCTGCCGGAAGCCCAGCGTGACCGGTTCCTGTTCAAGATCGTCGTCGAGTACCCCTCCGCCGAGGAGGAGCGCGAGATCATCTACCGGATGGGCGTCACCCCGCCCACCCCGCACGAGGTGCTCAGCCCGGGCGAGCTGGTCCGGCTGCAGGGCGTCGCGTCGCAGGTGTTCGTGCACCACGCCCTCGTCGATTACGTGGTGCGGCTGGTGCTGACCACCCGGACGCCGAACGAGCACGGCCTCGCCGACGTCGCCGGCTGGGTCTCCTACGGCGCTTCGCCGCGCGCGAGCCTCGGCATCATCGCCGCCGCCCGCGCGCTCGCCCTGGTCCGCGGCCGCGACTACGTGCTGCCGCAGGACGTCGTCGACGTCGTCCCCGACGTCCTGCGCCACCGGCTCGTGCTCTCCTACGACGCCCTCGCCGACGGCGTGCCCATCGACCACATCATCACGCGCGTGCTGCAGACCGTGCCGCTGCCGCAGGTCTCGGCCCGGCCGCAGGGCGGGGCGGGCCAGGGCGGCCCGGTCCCGGCGGGCGCGCCGGTCAGGTAACCCGGCGATGGCGAAGAACGAGCAGGGCGCGCGCCCGTCCTGGGCGCCGCCGGTCCTGCGCGGCGACCGCCTGGAAGCCGGGCTCCGGACGTTGGAGCTCGACGTCCGCCGCCGGCTCGACGGGCTGCTGCAGGGCAACCACCTCGGCCTGGTGCCGGGGCCGGGATCCGAACCCGGCGAGGCCCGCCCGTACCAGCCCGGCGACGACGTCCGCCGGATGGACTGGGCGGTCACCGCCCGCACCACGACCCCGCACATCCGCGAGACCGTGGCCGACCGCGAACTCGAAACGTGGGTCGTCGCCGACCTTTCGGCGAGCCTGGACTTCGGCACCGCGCTGTGCGAGAAGCGCGACCTGGTGATCTGCGCCGTCGCGGCGGTCGCGCACCTCACCGGAGGCGGCGGCAACCGGATCGGCGCGCTCGTCTCCACCGGCGCCGACACGACCCGCATCCCGGCGCGCGGCGGCCTGGCGCACGCCCGCGGGCTGGTGCGCAAGCTCGCCGAGACCCCGCGCGCGGCCGAGGGCACCCGGGGCGACTTCGCCCAGGCCCTGGAGGCGCTGCGCCGTCCGCCGCGCCGGCGTGGCCTGGCCGTGGTGATCTCCGACTTCCTGGGCGACGAGTCCTGGGAGCGGCCGCTGCGGGCACTGGGCGGGCGCCACGAACTGATCGCGATCGAAGTCCTCGACCCGCGCGACGTCGACCTGCCCGAGGTGGGCACCGTCGTGCTGGCCGACCCGGAGACAGGGAAACAGCGCGAAGTGCACGCTTCGGCCTTGCTGCGCAAGGAGTTCGGGGCCGCGGCCCACGCCCACCGCCAGCGCGTGGCGGCCGGCCTGCGGCGCGCGGGTGCGGCGCACCTGACGCTGCGCACGGACGCCGACTGGATCGCCGACATGGTGCGGTTCGTCGTCGCCCGCAAGCGCCGCTGGTCGGGGGGTGTGGCGTGAGCTTGACCGGGTTCGCCGCACCCTGGTGGTTCCTGCTGCTGATCGCGGTCGCGGCGGTGGCCGTCGGGTACGTGCTCGCCCAGCGGGCGCGCCGGAAGCGGACCATGCGGTTCGCGAACCTCGACCTGCTGGAGAAGGTCGCGCCGAAGAGCCAGGGCTGGGTGCGGCACGTGCCGGCGGTGCTGATCGTGCTGTCGCTGCTGCTGCTCACCGTGGCGCTGGCCGGACCGACCGCCGAGCAGAAGGTGCCGCGCAACCGGGCGACCGTGATGCTGGTGATCGACGTTTCGCTGTCGATGGAGGCCACCGACGTCGCCCCGACGCGGCTGCAGGCGGCGCAGGAAGCGGCGACGAGCTTCGCGCGGAACATGACACCGGGCATCAACCTGGGGCTGATCTCCTTCGCGGGCACGGCGACGGTGCTGGTCAACCCGACCACCGACCGCAACGGCGTGATCAAGGCGATCGAGAACCTGAAGCTGGCCCAGTCGACGGCGACCGGTGAGGGCATCTTCGCGGCGCTGCAGTCGGTGGAGAGCTTCTCGAGCGTCGTCGGTGGCGCCGACGGGCCGCCGCCGGCGCGGATCGTGCTGATGTCGGACGGGAAGCAGACGGTCCCGGAGGACCTGTACGCGGCGCGCGGCGGGTACACCGCGGCGCAGGCGGCGAAGCAGGCCGGGGTACCGATCTCGTCGATCTCGTTCGGCACCACCCACGGCTCGGTCACCATCGACGACAAGCAGCAGCCGGTCAGCGTGGACGACGAGTCCCTGCGCGAGATCGCCCGGCTGTCCGGTGGCGATTTCTACAAGGCGGCCAGTGCCGAGGAGCTGAAGAAGGTCTACGCGGACCTCGGGGAGCAGATCGGCTACGAGCTCAAGGACGCCGACGCGAGCAAGCCGTGGGTGGTGGTGGGGACGTTGATCCTCATGCTGGGCGCGGCGGCCAGCCTGTTCTTCGGGCAGAGACTGCCGTGACTCAGGCTCGGCGGACGCCGTAGAGGCTTCCGCCGAGCAGGGTCACCCCGGAGAGCACGCCGCTGATGAACGGCACCCACGCGGCGGCGCTGCCGAGCAGGGCGAGCCCGACGACGCCGAGCGCGGTCAGGACGACGCCGACCACCAGGATCGAGCGGGTCTTCCACGCCGAGGCCAGCGCGACGAAGTGCAGCCCGACGACGGTCGCGATCCAGGCGACGTTGGCCTGCACGGGCGCTTCCAGCAGGCGCAGCACGAAGAACCCGGCGAAGAGCAGCACGACCTCGCCGAGCACGATGAACCGGTAGCTCGGCCCGAACATCGGCCGGCCTTCGAGCGTCGGCCGCCCGCCCGCGCGCACGCCCAGGACCACCACCGCCGCCAAGGCGAGCACGGCGAGGGCGCGCAGCACCCAGCCGAGCGTGGAGGGGAGTGGGGCACCGGCGTTGACCAGGACGAAGACGGTACCGAACGCGGCGCCGATGAGCGCCCCCAGAAACTGCTGTCGCATCCGGCGAACCTACCGGAAGCCGATCAAGCGCCCGCGAAGCCGTTCTGGCGCCAGGCTTCGTAGACCGTGATGGCCGCGGTGTTGGCCACGTTGAGCGACCGGTTCGACGGCCGCATCGGCAACCGCACGCGGTCGGTCACCTCGGGCGCGTCCAGGACCGCCGCGGGCAGGCCGGCCGACTCCGGCCCGAACATCAGGACGTCGCCCGGTGCGTAGGAAACGTCGGTGTACAGCCGGGTCGCCGACGCGGTGAACGCGTAGACCTCGGCCGGCAGCAACACTTCCCAGGCCGCCGCCAGCGAGGCGTGCACGTGGACCCGCGCGAGGTCGTGGTAGTCGAGCCCGGCGCGGCGCAACTGCTTGTCCTCCAACGTGAAGCCGAGCGGCTCGACCAGGTGCAGTTCGCAGCCGGTGTTGGCGGCCAGGCGGATCGCGTTGCCGGTGTTGGGCGGGATTTCCGGCTGGTAGAAGAGAACGCGGAACACCGGCTCAGTCCCCGAGCAGGGCCGCGTAGACCTTGCGGACCGCGTCCGGCGGCGCTTGCGGGCGCAGCGTGGCCGGGTCGATGAAGACATAGCGGAGGGCCGCCTCCGCCACCAGGGTTTCGCCGCGGTGGATCGCGAAGTCGAAGAGCAGCGACGTCGTGCCGAGGTGGTTCAGGTATTGCGAGACGACCAGGTCGTCGTCGTAGCGGGCCGGCGCGCGGAACTTGACGTTCGCCTCGGCGACCACGACGTCGGCGCCGTGGGCCAGGAACTCGTCGTGCGAGCCGAAGAGCGCCTTCTCCGCCTCGAACGAGCACATGTCCACATAGGCCAGGTAGTGGGCGTTGAAGACGATGCCCTGCCCGTCGCACTCGTGGTAGCGCACGCGCAGCGGCATCTCGGCGATCGGGCGGCGAGGTGCGGTCACCCGCCCAATCTAGTTCAGCCGTGCAGGGCCCGATAAGCGGCCGCCGCGCCCGGTTGCAGGGGCACCGGCTGGGTCCCGATCAGCGTCCGGACGTCGAGGAACTGCGTTCCCACGGCCTCGGCGGGCACCAGCGCCGTCGCGCGCTCGACCAGCAGCCGGACCACGGCCGCGGCGACGTCGTCCGGCAGCGAAGGCGCGCACACCAGGAGGTTGGCCACGCCGATCGTGCTCAGCGCGCCGACCCCGCGGTACGCGCCGTCGGGGACCTGGACCTGGTCGTAGACCGGGCCGTAGGCCGCGCGCAGGGCGGGCACCACCGAATCCAGGGGGAGCAGCGCGATCGGGGTGGTGCGGGTGAGCTCGGCCAGTTTCGGCGTCGGGACACCGCCGGACCACAGCATCGCGTCGACGCGGCGGCCGGCCAGCGCGCGGACGGCGTCGTCGAACAGCAGGTGCCGGGCGTCGACCGCGACCCCCGCCTTGGCGAACACGCGCTCGCCGAGCTGCGCCGCCCCGGAGCCGCTCGCGCCCAGGGACACCGGCCGCCCGGCGAGGTCGGCGAGCTCGCGCACCGGGCCGTCCGCCCGCACGACGAGCTGCAGGTAGTTCTCGTAGACGCGGCCGAGGGCGAGCAGCGGTACCGTCCCGGCGAACGGCGGGCCGCCGGACAGGGCGGTCTGGGCGACGTCGGCGAGCACCAGCCCCAAGTCGGCCTGCCCCCGCTGCACCAGGCCGACGTTGGCGACGCTCGCCTCGGTCGGCACGGCGGTGGCGTGCAGCAGCGGTTCCGCGCGGTTCAGTTCGGCCGACAGCAGCTCGGCGAAGGCGAGGTAGAACCCGCCGCGCTCGCCGGCCGCGATGGTGAGCGGGCGTTCCGGGCCGCGGTAACCAGCCGTCGAGCACCCGGCCAGGGCGAGGCCGAGGCCGCCGAGCAGGGCCGTGCGGCGGGTGAGCGTCATCCCGGCACCTCCCGCAGCGGCAGCGTGACGCGGACCTCGAGGCCGTGCGGGTGCGCCGGCCGCAGTTCGAGGACGCCGCCGCGGGTGCGCACCTGCTGGTGCGCGATGGCCAGGCCGAGGCCGGTGCCGCGCGGCGCCCCCTCGCCGCCCGCGCGCCAGAACCGTTCGGTCGCCCGCGCTCTGTCCTCTTCGGACAGTCCCGGTCCGTCGTCGGTGACGACGAGGGTCGCGGTTTCCCCGCCGCTCTCCCAATCGGCCGTGATCTTCGCGCCGCGGCCGGCGTAGTGGACGGCGTTGTCGAGCAGGACGTCCAGGATCTGCGCGAGCTCGCCTTCCGGGCAGCGCACGGTCACCGGCTCGTCGTGTCCCGGCGGGGGAACGAGCGTCGCGCCGGCGTCCTCGGCCGCCGGGCGCCAGGCGTCGACGCGTTCGGCGAGCACGGACGCGAGGTCGCAGGCCTCGTCGGCGCCGCCGGCGGCGACGCGGGTCGCCGTGCTCTCGGCCAGGGCGAGGGCGAGCAGGCCGTCGAGGAGCTTCTCCAGGCGTTCGACCTCGGCGACGGTCGCCCGGTAGGTCCGGTCGTCGCCGTCGATGCGCCCGGCCAGCGAGTCCACGCGCAGCCGCAGGGCCGCCATCGGGTTCCGCAGCTGGTGCGAGGCGTCGGCGACGAGCCGGTGCTGCTGCTCGGCGGCTTCGAGCACGGCCTCGGACATCCGGTTGACCTCGGCGGCCAGCGACCGCAGCTCCCGCGGCCCGGTGCGTTCCGGGACGTGCGCGCGGTGCCCGCCGGCCACCGCGAGCACCCCGGTTTCGAGCTCGTGCAGCGGCCGCACCATCCACCGGGCCAGCACCACGGCGAGCAGCACGAACACCATCGCGACCAGCACCGCGCCGGCGCCGATGGTGCCCCACCGGGTGGCGACGTCCGCGGCGGCCGCCGTCACCGACGCGCGCAGCACGACCACCCCGGACACGCGCGTGCCGGTGCCGACCGGGCGGGCGAAGTAGGCCGGTTCGGCCGACCACGGGTCGAGGCGGTCCACCCGCGGCGCCGGTTCGTTGCGCATGGTGGCTTCCACGAGCCCGCGCACCGCCGGGTCGCCCGCGGTCAGGCCGCCCGCCTGGACCAGGGGGAGACGCCGGGCGTCGACGATGACGACGCCTTCGCCGTACAGCTGGGCGTAGCGCTCGGCGTCGGCCGCGAGGGCCGCGGGATCGTGGGTGTCGACGGCCTGCTGGGCGAGCACGACGAACCGGTCGACGTCGGCGGTGCGCGAGATGACCAGCTGCTGGGTGCGCTGCTCGGCGGTCGCCGTCAGCAGCGGCACGGCGAACGCGGCGACCACCGCGAGGGCGAAGGCGACCAGGACCACCAGGAGCCGGGTGCGCACGGGGTCAGTCCCGGCCGAGCCGGTAGCCGAAGCCGCGGATGGTGGTCAGCAGGCCCGGCCGGTCGAGCTTGGCGCGCAGGCCGGTCAGGTGGACGTCGAGCGAGCGGGACACCGCGAGGTAGGCGTCGCCCCAGACCTCGTCCATCAGCTGCTGGCGGCTGACCGCGGTGCCGGGGCGCGCGGCGAGCACGGCCAGGATCTCGAACTCCTTGGTGGTCAGCCCGACGTCGTGCCCGGCGACCAGCACCCGCCGGGCGCCGAGGTCGATCTCGACGTCTTCGACGCGCACGACGTCACCGGCCGGGGTGGCCCGGGCGACCGCCCGCCGCACGACGGCGTCCATCCGGGCCAGCAGCTCGGCCAGCCGCACCGGCTTGGTGAGGTAGTCGTCGGCGCCGAGCCGCAGCCCGCGCACGACCGAGCGTTCGTCGCCGCGGGCGGTCAGCACGATCACCGGGACCGGTGAAACGGCCCGGATCTTGCGGAGGACGTCGAGGCCGTCGAGGTCCGGCAGGCCCAGGTCCAGGAGGACGAGGTCGGCGCCGCGGTGGTGGTGCAGCGCGTCGGCCCCGCGGGCGACGCTGGTGACGGGATGACCGCGCGCGTGCAGCGACTCGGCGAGCGCGCCGGCGACACCCGCGTCGTCTTCGACGAGGAGCACGCGCACGGCCATCTCCTTGTCAGCGTCGTTCCAGCTCCGAGGTCTTCGAGGTTTCCCGCATTGTGCCGTAGACGATCAGCGAGACCAGGACGGTGCCCGCGACGTACCAGAAGAAGACCTGCTCGTGCCCGGCGCTCTTGAGGGCCAGCGCGATGAACTCCGCGGTCCCGCTGAAGATCGCGACGGTCAGCGCGTAGGGCAGGCCGACGCCGATCGCGCGGATCTTCGTCGGGAACAGCTCGGCCTTCACGATCGCGTTGATCGAGGTGTAGCCGGCCACCACGACGAGTCCGGCCAGGACCAGGAAGAACGCGCCGACCGGGTTCCGGGTCGAGCCCATCACCGTCATGATCGGCACGGTGAGCAGCGTGCCGCCGATGCCGAAGAACAGCAGCAGCGGGCGCCGGCCGATCCGGTCGGACAGCCGCCCGAACACCGGCTGCAGGATCGCGGCGACCAGGATCGCCAGGAACAGGACCACGGTGACCGACCGCCGCGGGATGTGCGCGGTGTTCTCCATGAACTTCTGGCTGTAGGTGGCGAAGGTGTAGAAGCTGACGGTGCCGCCGAGGGTCAGCCCGACGACGAGCGCGATCTCCTTGGGGTACTTCGCCAGCTCGCGCAGCGTGCCGCGGCTGCCCTTGGTCTCCCCGGCTTCGCGCTGGTAGCTCTCCGATTCGTCCATTCCGCGGCGCAGCCACATGACGCTGAGCGCGGCGACCGTGCCGACGGCGAACGCGATCCGCCAGCCCCACGCCGTCAGCTGCTGCTCGGTGAGGAGGGCCTGGAGGATCAGCTGGAGGCCGAGGGCGAGCAGCTGGCCGCCGTAGAGCGTCACGTACTGGAAGCTCGAGTAGAAGCCGCGCTTGCCGGGAGTGGCCACTTCGGACAGGTAGGTCGCCGAGGTGGAGTACTCGCCGCCGACCGAGAGGCCCTGGACCAGCCGGGCGAGCACGAGCAGGATCGGCGCGGCGATCCCGATGGTCTGGTACCCGGGCGTGACGGCGATGAGCAGCGAGCCCCCGGCCATCATGGTGACCGAGAGCACCAGCGCCCCCCGGCGCCCGAACCGGTCGGCGATCCGCCCGAGCAGCCACCCGCCGAGCGGCCGCATGAGGAACCCGACGGCGAACACCGCGGCGGACCCGAGGAAGGCGGCGGTGGTGTCGGTGGTGGGGAAGAAGGGTTTGGCGAAGTAGGTGGTGAACGCCGCGTAGGCGTACCAGTCGTACCACTCGACCAAGTTGCCGATCGAGCCGCGCAGCACGTTGCCGATCACGCGCTTTTCGTTCACGGTCCCCGTGGTCGCGGGGCTGATCCGGGTTGTCATCGTCGACCTCCTGTGTTGCGACTCACGGTGACCAAGGGGTGAGGCGCGCAGCAAGGCCGGAGGGCAGTTCCTAACGTGGGCTTAGGACGGTGACCTCGGCCGGAGCAGCAGGGGCCGCCGCGAGCGTGGAGCCGCACCGGGCCGGTCCGCCGTTCGTGCCGGGTCGCGTCGATCGGCCGCGCCCCGCCTGCTGTGTCGCGACTCACGGTGACCAACCAGCGGGTAACCACCAAGGTCGGAAGGCAGTTCCCGGCACCCGCTCGACACGGTCGCGGACACCGCCAACGCGGGTGCGCGACCCGCGAGCACTGCCGATAACCTCGTGCGCGTCAGCCGCGCAGACGAAGAGTGGAGAGCACAGTGGGACGGTCGGTTCTGGTCACCGGGGGCAACCGGGGCATCGGTCTGGCGATCGCCCGGGACCTCGCCGAGCAGGGGCACCGGGTCGCCGTCACGCACCGTGGTTCGGGGGCGCCCGAGGGGCTCTTCGGGGTTCAGGCGGACGTCACCGACTCCGAGCAGGTCGACGCCGCCTTCAAGCTCGTCGAAGAACACCAGGGGCCGGTCGAGGTGCTCGTCTCCAACGCCGGGCTGACCGATGACACGCTGCTGATGCGGATGAGCGACGAGCAGTTCGAGCGCGTCGTGAACGCGAACCTCACCGGGGCCTTCCGGGTCGCCAAGCGCGCTTCGCGGGGCATGCTGCGCGGCAAGTGGGGCCGGTTCGTCTTCATCTCCTCCGTCGTCGGCCTCTCCGGCTCGGCCGGGCAGGCCAACTACGCCGCGTCGAAGTCCGGGCTGGTCGGCTTCGCGCGGTCGCTCGCCCGGGAGCTCGGCTCGCGCAACATCACCTCGAACGTCGTGGCGCCCGGGTTCGTGCACACCGACATGACCGACGAGCTGCCCGAGGCGCGCAAGAAGGAAATCCTCGCGCAGGTGCCCTCCGGCCGGTACGCCGAGCCGTCGGAGATCGCCGCCGCCGTGCGGTACCTGGCCTCCGAAGAAGCCGGCTACGTCAACGGGGCCGTGCTGCCCGTCGACGGCGGCCTCGGCCTCGGCCACTGACCGAAAACCGACCCGAACAAGACTTGGAGGACCCGTGCCCGGACTGCTCGAAGGCAAGCGCCTGCTGATCACCGGCATCATCACCGACGCCTCGCTCGCCTTCCACGCGGCCAAGATCGCGCAGCAGGAGGGCGCGAAGGTGGTGCTGACCGGCTTCGGCCGCATGTCGCTCGTCGAGCGCATCGCCAAGCGGCTGCCCGAAGAGGCGCCCGTGATCGAGCTCGACGTCACCAACCAGGAGCACCTCGACGGCCTCGCCGACAAGGTGCGCGAACACGTCGACGGCCTCGACGGCGTGCTGCACTCGATCGGCTTCGCCCCGCAGACCTGCCTCGGCGCGCCGTTCATGGACGCCCCGGCCGAGGACGTCAAGACCGCGATCGAGATCTCGACGTACTCGTACATGTCGCTGGCGAAGGCGTGCCTGCCGCTGCTCGGCCGGGGTGCGTCGTACGTCGGCATGGACTTCGATGCGCGCGTCGCGTGGCCCGTCTACAACTGGATGGGCGTCGCGAAGGCCGGGCTCGAGTCGGTCAACCGGTACCTGGCCAAGGAACTGGGCCCGCAGGGCATCCGGGTCAACCTGGTCAGCGCCGGCCCGATGAAGACGATGGCCGCCAAGTCCATCCCGGGCTTCGTCGACCTGGAGGACGGCTGGGGCGAGCGGGCGCCGCTCGGCTGGGACAGCACGGATCCGGACCCGGTGGCGAAGAGCGTCTGCGCGGTGCTCTCGGACTGGCTCCCGGCCACCACCGGCTCGATGATCATGGTCGACGGCGGGGTCCACTTCCTCGGCGTCTGACCCTCACACGGCCACGAGCTCACGGTCGTCGCCGCGCTGGACGACGGCGGCGACCGTGAGCGCGGCCAGCGTGGCGACACCGAGCGCGATCCCGGTCCACGCCACGCTCGGGAAACCCAGCCCCGCGTCGATCGCGACACCGCCCAGCCACGGCCCGGCGGTGTTGCCGACGTTGAACGCCGACGTCGTGCTCGCCCCGACGAGTGTCGGCGCGTCGCCGGCGGCCTGGAAGGCGCGCAGGTTCAGCGCCGGGTTGGCGCCGAACGCGGCGACGCCGAAGACGAGCACGGCCGCGACGGCCACGAGCGCGTCGGTGGTGAGGGCGAGCACGAGCAACGCGGCCAATGCGAGCGCGAGGCAGCCGTAGAGCGTCGCGAACGGCCGCCGGTCGGCCAGCCGGCCGCCCGCGCTGATCCCGATCAGCGCGCCGACGCCGAAGAGCGCGAGCACGCCCGGCACCCACTCGCCGGACAGGCCGTCGGTCTCGGTCAGCAACGGCGCCAGGTAGCTGAACGCGGCGAAGATCATGGCCTGGCACAGGGCGATCACGCCGAGCGCGAGCCAGACCCGGCCCCGCCGGTACAGCCGCAGCTCACCGCGCACGTCCAGCGGCCCGCCGGTCGTCTCCGGCACCAGCAGCGCGACCCCGGCGACCGCCACCAGCGTCACCACCGTCACCGCCCAGAACGCCGTCCGCCAGCCCGCGTGCTGGCCGAGGAACGTGCCGGCGGGCACCCCGGCGATGTTCGCCACGGTCAGCCCGCCGACCAGCACCGCCATCCCGCGCCCCCGCCGTTCCACGGGCACGAGCGCGATCGTCGTCGCCAGCGCGACGGCCCAGAACCCCGCGCAGGCGAGCGCCGCGACCACGCGGGTCGCGAACAGGAGCGCGTACCCCTCGGCGAGGGCGCCGACGACGTGCGCGACGGCGAACACGCCGAGCAGGGCCAGCAGCGTGCGGCGGCGGGGGAGCCGCAGCGTCCCGATCGCCAGCAGCGGCGCGCCGACGACCATGCCGATGGCGAACGCCGAAATCAGCAGCCCGGCGTCGGGGATGCTCACGTGCAGGTCGGCGGCCATGCCGGGGAGCAGGCCGGTGATCATGAACTCGGACGTGCCCAGCGCGAACACGCTGAGCCCGAGGACGAAGACGGCCAGGGGCATGGGTTCTCCTCCCGTTGTGTATTGATCAGTACAAAACTGAGCCGTGCACGGCCCCGGTCGGGCGGTCCTCAGCGCGTGATGGCGGAAAGGGCGATGTCGGCGACCGCGTGCATGCTTTCGCGGCTGGTGCCCCGGCGGGCCATCACCCGCAGGCCCGAGGTGGTGCTGAGCAGGAACTCCGCCACTTCGGCGGGGTCCAGGCCGTCCCGCAGGCTGCCGTCGAGCACGCCCTCGCGGACGCACTCGGTGAACATGGCGAGATTCCGGTCGGTGTCGGCCTGCAGAGCGGCGCCCACCTCGTCCTCGGGCAGGCCCAGCTCGGCCAGCGTGTTGACCACCAGGCAGCCCCGGCGGCGCTCTTCGAGGTCGTCTTCGACGGCGCTGTCGAGGACCGCGGCGATCCGCTCGGCCGCCGTGCCCGGGCCGTCGAGGAGCGCCTGCCGCCGGTCCAGCTGCGTGCTGGTGTAGTGCGTCAGCGAGCGCCGGAACAGGGCCCGCTTGCTGGTGAAAGTGTTGTAGACACTGCTCCGGCCGAGCCCGGTCGCCTCGCACAGGTCCTGGGTCGAGGTCGCTTCGTAGCCGCGTTCCCAGAAGGCGTGCATCGCCTTCTCGACGGCGGCGGTCTCGTCGAACTCCCGTGGCCTGGCCATGGGAAGACCGTAGCACAGTTTTGGACTGATCGATTCATAACGGGCCCGAGTCGGCGTGCGGGCGGCCACATCGGCAAGATGACGGGGGTGGGATACGACGCGTTGCTGTGGCTCTCGTTCGGCGGCCCGGAAGGGCCTGACGACGTCATGCCGTTCCTCGAGAACGTGACCAGGGGCCGGGGGGTGCCGCGCGAGCGGCTCCTGGAGGTCGCCGAGCACTACCAGCACTTCGGCGGGGTCTCGCCGATCAACAAGCTGAACCGCGACGCGATGGCCGCGGTCGAGAAGCAGCTCTCGGCGGCCGGCATGGACCTGCCGGTGCACTTCGGCAACCGCAACTGGCACCCGATGGTCGAGGACACCCTGGCCGCGCTGACCTCGGAAGGCGCGAAGAAGATCCTCGTGTTCCCCACGAGCGCGTACGGCGGCTACTCGGCGTGCCGCCAGTACGACGAGGACATCGAACGCGCCCGTGCGGCGGTCGGCGAGGGCGCCCCCGAACTGGTGAAGCTGCGCCAGTTCTTCGACCACCCGCTGTTCGTCTCGGCGGTCGCCGACGGCGTGCGCGCGGCCCACGCGTCGCTCGGGAACGAGCCGGGGATCCGCACGGTGTTCACGGCGCACTCGGTGCCGGAGAGCGCGGATCGCGCCTCGGGGCCGCCGTCGGAAGGCGGCCGCCGGTACTCGCGCCAGATCGCGGAGGCGGCTCGCCTGGTCGCGGCCGAGGCGGGCATCGCGGAGTACGACGTCGTCTGGCAGTCGCGGTCCGGGCCGCCGCAGGTGCCGTGGCTGGAGCCGGACATCGTCGACCACCTCGACGCGCTGCACGCCGCCGGGGTGCCGGGGGTGGTCGTCTCACCGATCGGGTTCGTGTCCGACCACCTCGAGGTGATCTGGGACCTGGACAACGAGGCGGCGGAGCGCGCGGCCGAGCACGGGATGAAGTTCGCCCGCGCGGCGACGGCAGGCGCGGATCCCCGCTTCGCGGAGCTGGTGGTGGAGCTGATCCGCGAGCACACGCACGGCGTGGAGCCGCGCAAGCTGTCGCCGTTCCCGTCGGCGGGCTGCACCGTCAACGGCGCGCCCTGCGCGATCGGCTGCTGCGAACCGGCGAAGCGCCCGGCCCGCTAGGTCCGGCGCCCCACGAGGTGGAAGGCGCGGCTGAGGCGGCGGTACGGATCCCGCCGGCCGGCCTCGAACTCGACGGCCGCGATCCGTTCGGCGTCGGCCGGGTCCGGGCCGGCGCCACTGAGGTCGAGCCAGTCGACGAACAGCCAGACCCCGTACCACGCAACGGGTTCCACCCCGCGGCTGCGGAGTGATCCACGGAGCTCGGCCACCGTGTCGGCGCGGGTCGGCAGGCCCAGCACCCCGATTTCGGTGCGGGCGCCGAACGCCTCCAGGGCGTCTTCCCAGCGTCCTTCCAAGGCCGGGCGCACGGCCGCGGCCTCGGCGTTGCCGGTCATGACCGAGACGAGCCCGCCGGGCGCGGCGCACCGGCACAGCTGGTCGAGCACGGGGTCCGGGTCGTCCAGGTAGCCGAGCACGCCGTGGCACAGGACGGCGTCGAAACGACGGCCGCCGACCGCCTCCGCGGCGTTCGCGGCGTCGGCTTGCACGAGCGTCACCCGGTCCGGCAGGCGCTGCCGGGCCTTGGCGAGCATCGCCGCCGACGAGTCGAGCAGCGTGACGTCGTGGCCCGCGCGGGCCAGCGGGAACGACTGGTGACCGGCGCCGCCGCCGACGTCCAGCACCGAAGCCGGCGGGGCGGGCAGGTGCTCCAGCAGCTGCCGGTGCATCACGGAGGTGCGGACGCGCCCCTTGGCCGTCGCGTAGGCGCCGTCGGCGAAATCGTCGGCGACCGCGGCCCACGTGTCGTCCGGCACCGCTCAGCCTTCGCGGGCCGTCTGCTCCGCGAACACCCGGACCGCTTCGTTGATCGCCGCGCAGCGGGCCGTCCGGACCGCGTCCGACAACGGCCGCAGCGCCTGAGCACGCAACGTCGACGCCGACGCCGACAGCGCGCCGCCCGGATCGTCCGAGGACGCGATCGCCAGGATCGCCGCGATCTCCTCCGCCCGCTGCAGCACCCGCAACGCGCGTCCGGGCGTGCCCGCCGGCCAGTCCACGTTCGGGCGGGAGCGCAGGTGGGCCGACAGCTCCGCGCGCACCCCCGGCCGGTCCGAAGCCACGTCCAGGGTCTGCAACGCCCCGGCGCTGGCGCGGATCGCGTCGGTCAGCCCGTGCTCGGCCTCGCCGAGCGGGACGTACTCCGGGGTCGTCGGCGACGGCAGCGCATAGACAGTCCAGCGCACCAGGCCCTCGGCGATCGGCTCCGGCACCAGGCCGAAGCCGAGGTCCGGCAGCACGAGTGCGTCACCCGCGCGCAACGCCGCTTCGGTGAACGGGCCGCCACCGCCCAGGCCGCGGACGTCGCCCGGGACCGGGAGGACCAGGTGGAGGGATTTCGCTCCTTGCGAACGCAGCGCCATCAGCAGCTGCACCGGCGTGGCCGCCCGGTTGAACGCCAGCGGGAGCGCGAACGCGTCGGCCGCGGCCGCGTCGGCGGCCACGACGTCATGGGCCTCACCCCACGCGAGCAGGGCATCGAGGACATCGTCGGACGCGGCGGCCCCGTTGAGCCACGCGCTCGACCAGACGGCGAAAGTCGCACTGGGACGGCACACGACGCCCTATTTTACCGGGCCGCCCGGTCCGCCGGGAGCGCGCCCACGCTGGAGCCGCTCCACATCGACGCACCGCCGATCCGGCAGTAGCGTCGAGGAGGTGAACGCTGTTCCAGACGCTCTTCCCCGCACCGCCGGGGCCCTGCGCGCGGCCGGGTACGAGCCGCGCCCGATCGCCCGAGAGATCCACGACAACCTGCTGACCGCCCTCAAGAACGGCGAGGACGCCTGGCCCGGCATCGTCGGCTTCTCGCGCACCGTGCTGCCGCAGCTCGAACGCGCGCTGCTGGCCGGCCACGACGTCGTCCTGCTCGGCGAACGCGGCCAGGGCAAGACCCGCCTGCTGCGCACCCTCGCCGGCCTGCTCGACGAGTGGACACCCGTCATCGAGGGCTCCGAGCTGGGCGAACACCCGCTGCAGCCGATCACGCCCGCGTCGATCCGGCGAGCCGCCGAGCTCGGCGACGACCTGCCGGTGGCCTGGCGCCACCGCTCCGAGCGCTACACCGAAAAACTGGCCACGCCGGACACTTCGGTCGGCGACCTGATCGGCGACGTCGACCCGGTGAAGGTCGCCGAAGGCCGCAGCCTCGGCGACCCCGAGACCATCCACTTCGGTCTCGTCCCGCGCGCCCACCGCGGCATCGTGGCCATCAACGAGCTGCCCGACCTCGCCGAGCGCATCCAGGTCGCGCTGCTGAACGTGATGGAGGAGCGCGACATCCAGGTCCGCGGCTACACGCTGCGGCTGCCCCTGGACGTCCTGCTCGTCGCGACCGCGAACCCCGAGGACTACACCAATCGCGGCCGGATCATCACCCCGCTGAAGGACCGCTTCGGCGCCGAGATCCGCACGCACTACCCCCTGGATGTGGCCTCGGAAGTGGCGGTCGTGCGGCAGGAGGCGAACCTCGTCGCCGAAGTCGGCGAGCCGCTCCTGGAAGTGCTCGCCCGGTTCGTCCGGAACCTCCGGGAATCCACGGTGATCGACCAGCGCTCCGGCGTCTCGGCGCGGTTCGCCGTCGCCGCGGCGGAAACCGTGGCGGCCGCGGCGCTGCGGCGTTCGGCGCTGACCGGGGAGGAGCCCGCGGTGGCGCGCCCGGTCGACCTCGACGCCGTCCCGTCGGTGCTGCGCGGCAAGATCGAGTTCGAGCCCGGCGAAGAGGGCCGCGAGATCGAGCACCTCGTGCACCTGCTGCGGATGGCGATCGCCGAGACCGCCCGCGACCGGTTCGCCGGTCTCGACCTGCGGCCCCTGGCGGACGCGGTCGGCGAAGGGCACCTGGTGTCCACCGGCGAGCGCGTGCCGGGCAAGGACGTCCTCGAAGCGCTGCCGGAACTGCCGGTCCTGCACGAGGTCGCCCAGCGTGCCGGGGTGGCCGCCGACGAGCCCGCCGGGCGGATCGCGGCCGCCGTCGAACTAGCCCTCGAATCGCTGTTCCTCTCGCGCAGGCTCGCGAAGGACTCCGACGACGCGACGACCGTCTACGGCCGATGACCGCGGTCCCGCTTCCCGACGGCTACTCCTACGGCCCGTGGCACGACGGGCCGGACCCCCTCGCGCCGCCGGCCGACCTGCGCGACGCGCTCGACGAGATCGGCCAGGACGTCATGGCCGGCGCGTCGCCGCGGGCCGCGCTGGAGGAGATGCTGCGGCGCGGCACGAACCGCACGGCGGGCCTCGACGAGCTGACCCGCCGGCTGTGGCAGCGCCGGTCGCAGATCCAGCGCCGCAACAACCTCGACGGCACCCTGCAGGAGGTCCAGCGCCTGTTGCAGGAGGCTCTCGACGCCGAGCGCCGAGAGCTGTTCCCGGACCCGGACGACGACGCCCGGTTCCGGGAGGCCCAGCTCGACGCGCTGCCGCCGGGGACGGCCGCCGCCGTCAACGAGCTGGCGAACTACGACTGGCGCTCGGAACAGGGCCGGGAGAACTACCAGAAGATCCGGGACCTGCTCGGCCAGGAGCTGATGGAGTCGCGGTTCCAGGGCATGAAGCAGGCGCTGCAGAACGCCGGGCCCGAGGACGTCGAGCGGATCAACGAGATGCTCTCCGACCTCAACGACCTGCTCGCCGCGCACGCCCAGGGCGCGGAGGACATCCAGCAGCGCTTCGACGACTTCATGGCCAAGCACGGCGAGTTCTTCCCGGAGAACCCGCGGAACGTCGAAGAGCTGATCGACGCGCTGGCCGAGCGGTCGGCGGCCGCCCAGCGGATGCTGAACTCGATGTCGGCGGAGCAGCGGGCGGAACTCGCGGAGCTGACCCAGCAGGCCTTCGGTGACCCCCGGCTGGCCCAGCAACTGTCCCGGTTGGACGGTCAGCTGCGCGCGGCCCGGCCGGGCGAGGACTGGACGGGCTCGGCGCGCTTCCGCGGCAACAACCCGCTGGGCATGGGCGAAGGCGCCCAGGCCATGCAGGACCTCGCCGAGCTGGACGCGCTGGCCGAGCAGCTCGGCCAGTCCTATCCGGGCGCGCGGCTGGAGGACATCGACCTGGAGGCTCTCGAGCGCCAGCTCGGCAAGGACGCCGGCGTCGACGCTCGCCGGCTGGCCGAACTGGAGCGCGAGCTGCGTCGCCAGGGCCTGTTCGAACGCGCCGCCGACGGCTCGCTGCGGTTGTCGCCGAAGGCGTTGCGGCGCCTCGGCGAGACGGTGCTGTCCGACATCGTGAACGCGTTGCGCGGCAAGACCGGCGAGCGCGAGACCGAGTCGGCGGGTGCGGCGGGCGAACCCACCGGCGCGTCGCGGCCGTGGCGGTTCGGGGACATGCAGCCCTGGGACGTGCCGCGCACCATCCGCAACGCCGTGCTGCGATCGGTGTCGGTGGGGGAGCGGCGGGTCCGGCTCGACGTCGAGGACGTCGAAGTGGTCGAGACCGAGCACCGGACGCGCGCGGCGGTGGCGCTGCTGGTCGACACGTCGTGGTCGATGGTGCAGGAGGGGCGCTGGCTGCCGATGAAGCGCACGGCGCTCGCGCTGCACCAGCTGATCAGCACCCGGTTCCGCAACGACGCGCTGCAGCTGATCACGTTCGGCCGCTACGCCCAGTCGATGGAGCTGCCGGAGCTGGTCGGCCTGGAGGGCGCGTGGGAGCAGGGCACGAACGCCCACCACGGGCTGTTGCTGGCGGGTCAGCACCTGCGGCGGCACCCGGACGCCCAGCCGGTGGTCCTGATGGTCACCGACGGCGAGCCGACGGCCCACCTGGAACCCGACGGCGAGGCGGTCTTCGACTACCCGCCCCAGCCCCGGACCCTCCACAAGACACTGTCCGAAGTGGATCGATTGGCCAAGCTGGGCGCGTCGATCTCGGTGTTCCGCCTGGGCGACGACCCGAGGCTGACGTCGTTCGTGGACCTGATCGCCCGCCGCTCGGGCGGCCGCGTGATCGCCCCGGACCTCGACGGCCTGGGCGCGGCGGTGGTCGGCGACTACCTGCGCACCCGGCGGTGACCGGCACGGGCGCTCACCCGGCTGGGTGAGCGCCCCGGCCGGCGCGCGGTCGCTGCGGCGGCCGCTCGCGCCCGGCGGAGATTTCGGCGAATGCGCGGACGCGGGTGAGATGCGCTGCCCTGCGGGTTGGGGCGGACGCTCGATCGGCTGAGGGAGCGCCCGCGCTGCCACGCAAGCCGGCGGTGCGGCGGGCTCGGTCGCTCGTGGCCGCGGCGGGTTCGCGGTGGTCGGCGAGGTGCGCTCGCCGCACCGGGCCCGCGCTGCCGGCGGGGCCGCAAAACTTGCCAGGGTGTGAAGGCCGCCTCCTAAGCTGGCCTGATGCAGTACTCGATCAGCCAGGTCGCGAAGGCGTCCGGCGTCTCGGCGCGGA
The DNA here is from genome assembly GCF_031625235.1 of Amycolatopsis sp. 505. Taxonomy (NCBI): domain Bacteria; kingdom Bacillati; phylum Actinomycetota; class Actinomycetes; order Pseudonocardiales; family Pseudonocardiaceae; genus Amycolatopsis; species Amycolatopsis sp. 505. The sequence continues at coordinate 361,265 of NZ_JACKQP010000007.1, read as the reverse complement.
TGCTGCGCCACTACGACGCGATCGGCCTGCTGACCCCGGCTTCGGTCGCGCCGAACGGCTACCGCTGGTACGGCCGGTTCGAGCTGCTGCGCCTGCAGCGCATCCTGCTGCTGCGGCGGCTCGGGCTCGGGCTGGCCGAGATCGGGGCCGTGCTCGGCGAACACGTCGACGAGGCCACCGCCCTGCGCGGGCACCTGGCGCAGCTCGAAGAAGAGCGGCGCCGCCTCGATCGGGTCATCGGGACCGTCGAGGAGACGCTCGGGGACCTCGGCCGGGCGCGGATCGAGGATCCCGAACGGTTCTTCGCCGGGCTGCGGAAGGACGGTGCCGCCCTGCGGCGGCACTACCGGGAGACGTTCGGCGAGGGGGCCGCCGTGGCGTTCGACACGGCCCAAGCCGCCCAGGAGGGGCTCACCGCCGCCGACTACGAGCACGCCGCCGCCCGGAGTGCGGCTCTGTTCCGGCGGCTGGCCGCCGTCATGCGGTCCGGGGCGGCGCCGGACGACCCCGCCGCGCTCGACGCCGTCGCCGAGCACCACCGGTCGGTCAGCCACTTCTGGCAGCCGACCGCGGCGGCCTACGCGGCGATGGGCGGGCTCTACGTCACCGATCCGCGGCAGCGGACGCTGGCCGAGCGGGCCGATCCGGCGCTCCCGGCGTGGCTGGCGCGGGCGATCGAAGCCTACGCCCGCGTGAGGCTCGTCCCACCGCTCGGGAAGGCGTGACGCACCAGCCCTTACAGTCGAGGTATGCAGACTTGGTCATCGGTCGACGTGCCCCGCATCCCCGGCACCCCCCGCCCGCTGCGGCTCCACGACACGGCCACCGGGCAGATCCGCCCGACCGCGCCCGGCGCCACCGCCCGGATGTACGTCTGCGGCATCACGCCCTACGACGCGACGCATCTGGGGCACGCCGCGACGTACCTCGCCTTCGACCTGGTGAACCGCGTCTGGCGGGACAACGGGCACGACGTCCACTACGTGCAGAACGTGACGGACATCGACGAGCCGCTGCTGGAGCGGGCCGAACGCGACCAGGACGACTGGGTCGTGCTGGGCATGCGCGAGACGGCGCTGTTCCGCGAGGACATGGTCGCCCTGCGCGTACTGCCGCCGAAGCAGTTCGTCGGCGCCGTCGAGAGCATCCCGGAGATCGTCGAGGTCATCGCGAAACTGCTGGCCAACGGCGCCGCCTACCGCGCGGACGACCCGGAGTTCCCCGACGTCTACTTCGACCACACCGCGACCGGGAAGTTCGGCTACGAGTCGAACTACGACGAGCCGACCATGCGGAAGTTCTTCGCCGAGCGCGGCGGCGACCCCGACCGCGCCGGCAAGCGGCACCCGCTGGACGCGCTGCTGTGGCGCGTGGCCCGCGAAGGCGAGCCGTCCTGGGACTCCGAGCTCGGCGCCGGACGGCCCGGCTGGCACATCGAGTGCAGCGCGATCGCGGTCAACCGGCTGGGCCTGGGCTTCGACCTCCAGGGCGGTGGATCGGACCTGATCTTCCCGCACCACGAGTACAGCGCGGCGCACGCCGAGGCCGTCGCCAAGGACGGCCCGTTCGCCCGCCACTACGTGCACGCCGGGATGATCGGCCTCGACGGCGAGAAGATGTCGAAGTCGCGCGGGAACCTCGTGTTCGTCTCGCGGCTGCGCGCCGACCAGGTCGACCCGGGCGCGATCCGGCTCGCGCTGTTCGCCGGCCACTACCGCGAAGACCGCCCGTGGACCGACGCGCTCCTCGCCGAAGCCGAAACCCGGCTCGCGCGCTGGCGCGAAGCCGTCTCCCTGGCGACCGGACCGGCGGCGGAGGACACCGTCACGCGGCTGCGCGACCACCTGTCCGACGACCTCGACACGCCGAAGGCCCTGGCAGCGATCGACGCGTGGGCGAACGAGGCCCTGCGCCGCGACGGCACCGACCCGACGGCACCCGGCCTGATCCGCGACGCCGTCGACGCCCTCCTCGGCGTCACCCTCTGACGCAACCCGGGCCCGGCACTCCCGCGAGTGCCGGGCCCGGGTTGCGTGTATAACGCCCTACACCGGCCGGCCTCCGGCCAGTTCCAGGTGGTCGCCGGACCAGTCGCGCCGCAGCCACCGGTCGTGGGACGCGATGACGACCGCGCCCGGCGCCGTCTCCAGGGCCGCGAACAGCTCTTCCGCCAAGGTCAGCGAAATGTGGTTCGTCGGCTCGTCCAGCAGGAGGACGTCCGGCGGTTCGGCCAGCAGGATCGCCAGCGCCAGCCGCCGCCGCTGGCCGACCGACAGCGCCCCGACGGGCTGCCGCAGATCCCGTGACGCCAGCAAACCGAGCCGGCTCAACGGGGGAGCGTCCTCGCCGAGCGCGTCCCGGTACACCCGGGCCGCGGTCCGCTCCGGTGCGGCGAACACGACGTCCTGCTCCAGCAGCCCGACCCGGACACCGTGTCCGAAGTGGACCGTCCCGGCCGCCGGGGCGAGCCGGCCGGCCAGCACCGACAGCAGGGTCGACTTCCCGGCGCCGTTCCCGCCGGTGACGAGCAGCCGGGCCGAGCCGTCGACGTCCAGCCGCGGCAACGACAACCGTCCCGGGACTTCCAGCGACCGCACCGAAATCGCCGGGCCGTCGCCGGTCGCGCGGCCGGTGAGCTCGGCCCGGAACCGCAGCGGTGCCGGCGGTTTGCGGACCTGGTCGCGTTCCAGGTTCTCCAGCCGCTGCTCGGCGTCGCGCACCCGCCGCGAGATCGTCTTCTGGACGCGGGCGCCCTTGAAGTGGTGGATGAACTTGTCGTTGTCGCGCGGACCGCGGCCGTAGGCGACGTTCCGCGCGGTGACCGCGACGGTTTCCCGCAGCTCCTTCAGCTCCTCCTGCTCTTCGGCGTACCGCTGCTCCCACCGCGCGCGTTCGGCCTTCTTGTGGCCGAGGTAGTCGGTGTAGCTGCCGCCGTAGCGCACCGCGCCGCCGGCCTGCCGGTCGGCCGCGGCCGGGTCCAGGTCGACGATGTCGGTGCAGACGGCGTCGAGGAACACCCGGTCGTGCGAGGACAGCACCACGATCCCGGTCAGCTCGGTGAGGTGACGCTCCAGGAACGCCATCGCGCTGTCGTCGAGGTGGTTGGTCGGCTCGTCGAGCAGCAGCGTCTCCGGCTGCCGGATCAGCAGCGCGGCCAGGCCGAGCCGGGACCGCTGCCCGCCGGACAGCGTCCCGAGCCGCCGGTCCGGGGCGACGCCGCCGAGGCCGAGCCCGTCGCAGACGAGCTTGGCGCGGCGGTCGGCGTCCCAGAGGTCGTGGGCCTGGGCCCACTCCAGGACCCGGCCGTACTCCTCGAGCACGCCCGGGTCGTCGGGCCGGTCGGTCATGGCCGCGGTCAGCTCGTCGAGCCGGGCCGCGGCGGCGCGGATCTCGGCGAGCGCGTCGTCGAGCACGTCGGCAAAGGTCGCGTCCAGGGCGAAGGGGAGTTCCTGCAGCAGGAACCCGACGTCCGGGCCGCGGAGCACCTCGCCGGAGCGTGGTTCTTCGAGCCCGGCGAGCAGGCGAAGCAGGGTGGACTTGCCGGTGCCGTTCTCGCCGACCAGGCCGAGCCGCTGCCCGGCCGACGCGGTGAGGGAAACGCCGTCGAGGACGACGCGGGTGCCGTAGCCGAAGACGACGTCCTTGGCCTGCAACGGGAAAACGGGAGACATGTGCGATCACCGGGCCCTGGGGGAAGAAAAGCGGGATCCACGCCGGGCGTCGTGGCACGCGGGAGCGTCGGCTCGACCGGTGCCGCCTCAAGCGGGATGGGCGCGGTTCAGTTCCTCATAGTGGCACCAGGTTAACGCAACAACCGTAGAGTTAGTCAACGGGTTATGGCCTGGGTCACATCCGGCAGGTCCGCCGTCGACCGTTCGGCCGCCGCGGTGCCGTCGGTGAGGAATTCGAGCAGAGCGGTCAGCTGGCGGCGGTCGAAGCGGGCCAGGCGTTCGCCGACGAACCGGGCCATCGGTGCGTACAGCTCGGCGAGCTCGGCCATCCGGTCGGGCAGCGGCCGGACGACGAGCCGGCGGCGGTCCGCGGGATCGGGTGCGCGCTCGGCGAGCCGGTGCCGCTCCATCCGGTCGAGCAGCCGGGTGAACGCGCCCGTGCTCATCCCCAGCAGCCGGGCGAGCTCGGACGGTGAATCGCTGACGCCGCCGTGGAGCAGGTGCAGGCAGTGCAGCTCGGTCGGGGTGACGGCCATCCGCTCGGCGACCGCCGCGTGGAAGAGCGCGGTCGACCCGACGAACCGGGGGAGGGCGAGGGCGGCGGCGGTGGCGAGTTCGCGCTGGTCGGGCAACGTCCATCCAAGGCTCGGTGACGACGTAGTCACTGCTCGGTGCAGTCACTGCCCCGCGAACGATAGCCGGGCCGCTTGACAAACCAGCAGGCGGGACCAACTATGAAAGAGTACTTTCGAAATAGTTCTTTCAGATTGGACGACCGATGGCTGGGCTGCCACCGCGCAAGCGGATCGAGGACGTCGAGCTCCTGCGCGCGCTGGCGCACCCGCTGCGATCGGCGCTGCTGAACCACCTGACCGCGGTCGGCCCGCGCACCGCGAGCGAGTGCGCCGAGGCGGTCGGCTCGACGGCGTCCAACTGCAGCTGGCACCTGCGGCAGCTGGCGCAGTACGGCCTGGTCGAGCGGGCCGACGCCGAGGACGGCCGGGAGCGGCCGTGGCGCGCCCGGCAGGTCGGCCTGGAGCTGGGGGAGCCCGCCGACGACCCGGCGCACCGGGCCGCGCAGCTGGGCGTGGTCGGCGCGCAGCTGAGCCACGAGCAGGAGCTGACCCAGCGGTACCTGGACTCCTTCGACGACCTCGACCCGGCCTGGCGCGCCGCGACCGGGCTGGCCACCTACGCGCTGCGCGTCACGCCGGCGGAGCTGACCCGGCTGACCGAGGCGATCGACGCGCTGGTCCGGCCGTACGTCGGCGCCATCCGCACGGACGCCCCCGCCGACGCGCGCCCGGTGCACGTCGGCCTGCGGGCGTTCCCGCGCATCGAACACTCGGGGAAGGCGGAGGAATGAAGCAGCTGCTGGGGGTTCCGGCGTTCGCGCGGCTGTGGGTGGCCGCCTTCTTCGGCGAGACGGCCGAGTGGATGCTGCAGGTGGCGCTGCCCGTCTACGTCTTCCAGCGCACCGGCTCCGCCGCGACGACGGCGTTGAGCATCGTGCTCGGCCTGCTGCCCGCGGTGCTGCTGAGCCCGGTCGCCGGGGTCGTCGCCGACCGGTGGAACCGCCGCGCGGTGCTCTTCGGCGTCTGCGCCGGGCTCGCCGTGGTGGCGCTGCCGCTGCTGGCCGAGCCCGGCGTCACCGTGGTCTACGCGGTGATGGCCGCCCAGGCGGCGCTGGCGTCGGTGTTCGAACCCACGCGCAACGCGTTGGTGCCGGAACTGGTCGGCGTCGCGGAGGTGACCGCGGCCAACGGGCTGATGAGCGTGAACGGCAGTGTCGCCCGGCTGGCCGGCGGCTGGGCCGGGGGTGCCCTGCTGGGCTTCGGCGGGCTGACCGACGTCATCACCGGCTACCTGGCCGTCCTCGTGGTGGCCGCGGCCCTGCTGGCCAAGCCGTTCCGCCGGGTCGCCGTGCCGGCCCCGGTGGCGGCGCGGGAACCGGTGGTGCGCGCCTGGCTCGCCGGCCTGCGCGAGCTGACGCACAACCCGCGGCTGCGGCGCACCGGGCTCGCGCTGGTGTTCACGTCGCTGGCGCAGGGCATGTTCCTGGTGCTGTTCGTGGTCTACGTCCTCGATGTGCTCGGCGGCAGCGAAGCCGACGCGGGCCTGCTGCGGGGCGTGCAGGCGATCGGCGGGCTGGCCGCCGGGTTCGCCCTGGCCACCGTGGCGCGGCGCGTCGCACCGGCGGCGCTGCTGGGCTGGGGTTCTCTCGGGCTCGGGCTGGTGTCCGCGCTGATCTGGAACCTCTCGCTGGTCACGACGGCGCTGGGGCTGTACGTCGGGTTGTTCGTCGTGGTCGGGGCGCCGGGCGTGGCCGTCGGTGCCGGGGTGCTGTCGGAGATCCAGAGCGCGGTGGCACCCGAGCGCGCCGGCCGGGTGCTGAGCACGACGTTCGCCGCCGTGGCCGCCTGCACGACCGCCGGTGCGCTGCTGGCGGGCGCGCTCGTCGCGACGACCGGGCCCGCCGTCCTGCTGAACGCCCAGGCCGGCGTCTACGTCGTCGCCGGGCTGCTGATGCTGCTCCCGCGCCGGGGATGGACCCGGCAGCCGGCCTGCCGGGCGGCGGCGTCGGCGAGGTCGTAGAGCGCGGACGTGATGCCGCCGGCGCCCGGCGCGAAACGATCCGCAGGTTTCGCGCAACCACCCGGGCGGCGGTGGTTACGGTGGAGGGGTGCCGCACCTGTTCGCCACCAGCGACCTCCACGTGACCCACGAGGGCAACGGCCCCATCCTCGACTCCGTCGTCCCGGAAACCCCCGAAGACTGGCTGCTCGTCGCCGGCGACGTCGCCGAGCTGGCCGAGGCCACCATCGGGACGCTGAAGACGCTGCGCAGCCGGTTCGCCAAGGTCGTCTGGGTGCCGGGCAACCACGAGCTGTGGACGACGAAGAACGACGACTGCCAGCTGCGGGGCCAGGCCCGGTACGAGTACCTGGTGGAGCAGTGCCGCGAGATCGGCGTCCTGACGCCGGAAGACGAGTTCCCGGTCTGGACCCACGGCCCGCGGCCGCTGACGATCGCCCCGCTGTTCCTGCTCTACGACTACAGCTGGCGGACCCCGGAGGCCGAGGGCAAGTCCCTGGAGGAGGCCCTGCGCCAGGCCCGCGAGGCCGGCGTGGTCTGCACCGACGAGTACTTCCTGTACCCGGACCCGTACCCCAGCCGCCAGGCGTGGTGCGCGGACCGGCTGAAGATCAGCACCGAGCGCCTCGACGCGATCCCCGAGGACCACGGCACGATCCTGATGTCCCACTGGCCGCTGCACCGCCACCCGACCGCGCCGCTGTACTGGCCGGAGTTCGCGCTGTGGTGCGGCACGACGAAGACCGAGGACTGGCACGTCCGCTACCGCGCGGAGATCGCGGTGTACGGGCACCTGCACATCCCGCGCAGCACCGAGGCCGACGGCGTCCGGTTCGAAGAGGTCTCGCTGGGTTATCCGCGCGAGTGGCGCAAGCGGGCCCGGGGCGCGGTGCCGATGCGCCGCATCCTGTGGCCGTCATGATCCCTCGCGCCGCCGCTCCCTGAGGGCGCGCACCCGCCCGCGGCTGGCGCACGCCGGAGACGGGCACCACCGCCGCCGGCCGCCCGGGTCGGCGAACACCCCGCGGCAGTCCTGCTCGGGGCAGGCCCGCAGGTCGTGCCGCAGGGGGCCGGTGAGCCAGTCCATGGCCTGGTGGGCCAGCCGGGCCAAGGCGGCCGCGGCGGTCGGCGGGGCGCTCCGGTGCAGCCTCTCCAGCGCCGCCAGGTGCACCGGCTCCCGGGCAAGCGCCCGCGCCAGGGCCCGGACCTGCTCCGCGGTCGGCGCGAGGCCGTCGACCGCGCCCAGTGCCAGCGGCCGGAGTGTCTCGCGGAGTTCGCGGGCCCGGTCCAGGTCGGTGTCCGTGACCGGGGCGAGCGGGGTCAGCTCGGAAAGAGCGAGCCACTCGCGCAGCCGCGCGGGCGTCGGCAGCCGCTCGACCGGCTGCGCGCCGAAGTGACGGCCACGGGTCGCCAGCAGGTTGAGCCAGGGTGCGCCCATGTCGAGGCGGAAGTCTTCGGACACCTCGCCAGTGTAACGGCTGAGGCGTTACACTCGGCCTCGTGACTGGGGAACCCGAGGTCCGGACGGTGCTGGGCGACATCGACCCGGCCGAACTGGGCGTGACGAACTCGCACGACCACCTCTTCTTCGCCTCGAAGCTGCTGCCGGGCCAGGAGCTCGACGGCCGGGAGCCGGCGATGGAGCAGGTCCTCCACTTCAAGGCGGCGGGCGGCGCGGCCCTCGTCCAGTGGACGCCGCACGGGCTCGGCCGCCGGATGCCGGAGCTCGCCCGGATCTCGCGGGAGACGGGCGTCCATCTGGTGGGCGCCACCGGTCTGCACCGCGCCGAGCACTATGCGCCCGCCGCGCTGAGCCGGCTCGTCGACGACCTCGCCGGCGTCTTCGTCGAAGACCTGACCGGGACCGCCGCACCGCGCGCCGGGCTGATCAAGGTCGCCGGCGCCTTCCACACGATCGATGCGCACGCCCGGCTGACGATGACCGCCGCCGCGGTCGCCCACGAGGAGACCGGCGCGCCGATCGCCGTGCACCTCGAACTGGGCACGGCCGGCCTGGAGACGGTCGACCTGCTCTGCGGCAAGCTCGGTGTTTCACCCGGAAAGGTGATCCTCGGGCACCTGAACCGGAACCCGGACGCGCCGCTGCAGCGGGAAATCGCCGAGACCGGCGTGTTCCTCGGCTTCGACGGCCCGTCGCGGGCCAACCATGCCACCGACCAGCGGCTCTTCGACGGCCTCGAAGCGCTCGTCGAGGCCGGGCACGGCGGGCGGATCCTGCTGGGCGGCGACACCACGACGGCCGCGGCCCGGTTCCAGCCGGGCGCGGCCTACCTGCTCACCACGCTCGCGCCGCGGCTGGCCCGGCGGCTCGGCGGCGACGTCGTCACGGCCATGCTGGTGGCGAACCCCGCGCGGGCGTTCGCCACCAGCTGGCGCCGGTGACTCAGCGCAGGCCGAAGCCTTCCTGCCCGCCGCCACGGCCGCGGCGGCGCAGGTAGCGCTCGAACTCCGCGGCGATCTTGTCGCCGCTCACGTCCTGCTCCGCGACCTCGCTCTGGGCGTCGCCGCGCTCCTCGAGGCTGCGGACGTACTCGCTGATCTCCTCGTCCTCGTCGGCCATCTCGCTGACCGTGCGCTGCCACTCCTCGGACTGCTCGGGCAGCGCGCCCAGCGGGATCTCGACGTCGAGGATGTCCTCCAGCTTGTGCAGCAGCGCCAGGGTCGCCTTCGGCGACGGCGGGTGCGACACGTAGTGCGGCACCGCGGCCCAGATCGACACCGCCGGGATGCCCGCCTGCACGCAGTAGTCCTGCAGGATGCCGACGATGCCGGTCGGGCCCTGGTAGTTGTTCAGGTCGAGGCCGTAGAGCGAGGCCGTGTCCTTGTCGTAGGCCGTTCCGGTGACCGGGACGGGCCGGGTGTGCGCGGTGTCGGCGAGCAACGCCCCCAGCGTCACCACGGTCGCGACGTCGAGCTGCTGGATGTGCTCCAGCAGCTCCGCGCAGAACGCGCGCCAGCGCATGTTGGGCTCGGGGCCCTGGACGAGGACCACGTCGCGGTCGAAGCCGTCGGGGCGGCACACCGACAGCCGCGTCGTCGGCCAGTCCACCCGTCGAGTGACGCCGTCCACCATCCGGACGGTCGGGCGGCTGACCTGGAAGTCGTAGTAGTCGTCGGGCTCCAGTTCCGCCAGCGGGGTGGCGTCCCAGTTCAGCTGCAGGTGCTCGACCGCCCGGCTGGCCGCGTCACCCGCGTCGTTCCATCCTTCGAAGGCGACCACCATCAGCGGCCGGGTGGGTTCGGGGCGGCCGCCGGGCGGCCGCGGGGTCTCGTCGACGGGCTCACTCACCGGACCAGCCTACGACCACCGGCCTTACGCTGTTCAGCATGTCCGACCGCCTGTCGTCACCGTTCCTCGACGCCCTCCGCTCGCGTGTCCTGGTGGCCGACGGGGCGATGGGCACCGCCCTGCAGGCCCACGACCTCGGCCTGGACGACTTCGGCGGTCTCGAAGGGTGCAACGAGATCCTCAACGTCACCCGGCCGGACGTGGTCCGCTCGGTGCACCGCGGGTACCTCGAAGCGGGCGCCGACGCCGTCGAGACCAACACTTTCGGGGCCAATTTCGCCAACTTCGCCGAGTACGACATCACCGGCCGGATCTTCGAACTGGCCGAGGCCGGCGCCCGGCTGGCCCGCGAGACCGCCGACGAGTTCGCGACGCCCGGCCGCCCCCGGTTCGTGCTCGGCTCGGTCGGGCCCGGCACCAAGCTCCCGACGCTCGGCCACGCGCCCTTCGCCACGCTGCGTGACGCCTACCGCGAGGAGGTCCGCGGCCTGCTCGCCGGCGGTGTCGACGCGGTGATCGTCGAGACCACCCAGGACATCCTCCAGACGAAGGCGTCGGTCATCGGCGCCAAGCGGGCGATGGCCGCGGAGGGCCGGTCCGTGCCGATCCTCGTTTCGATCACCGTCGAAACGACCGGCACCATGCTGCTCGGCACCGAGGTCGGCGCGGCGCTCGCCGCGCTCGAACCGCTCGGCATCGACGTCATCGGGCTCAACTGCGCCACCGGGCCGGCCGAGATGAGCGAGCACCTGCGGCAGCTCGCCAAGCACGCCCGGGTGCCGCTGTCGGTCATGCCGAACGCCGGCCTGCCCGAGCTGGGCCCGGACGGCGCGGTCTACCCGCTCGGCCCGGAAGCCCTGGTCGAGGCGCTGACCGGGTTCGTCCGCGAATTCGGCGCCGGCCTGGTCGGCGGCTGCTGCGGCACCACCGACGAACACATCCGGCAGCTCGCCGCGGCCGTCGCGGACACGGCACCGGTGCCCCGGCGGCCACGGCCCGAACCCGGCGTGTCGTCGCTCTACCAGGCCGTGCCGTTCAAGCAGGACGCCAGTGTCCTGATGATCGGCGAGCGGACCAACGCCAACGGCTCGAAAGCCTTCCGCACCGCGATGCTCGACGGCCGCTGGGAGGACTGCGTCGAGATCGCCCGCGAACAGACTCGCGACGGCGCCCACCTCCTCGACCTGTGCGTCGACTACGTCGGCCGCGACGGCACCGCGGACATGGCCGAGCTCGCCGGGCGCCTGGCCACCGCGTCCACGCTGCCGATCATGCTCGACTCCACCGAGGTCGCCGTGCTGCGCGCGGGCCTCGAACGCCTCGGCGGCCGGTGTGCGGTCAACTCCGTCAACTACGAGGACGGCGACGGCCCCGAGTCCCGGTTCACCCAGGTCATGGACCTGGTCAGCGAGTACGGCGCCGCGGTCGTCGCGCTCACCATCGACGAAGAAGGCCAGGCCCGGACCGCGCGGAAGAAGGCCGACATCGCCACCCGGCTGATCGGGGACATCACCGGCAAGTGGGGCCTGCGCACCTCCGACGTCATCATCGACGCCCTCACCTTCACCATCGCCACCGGCCAGGAGGAGTCCCGCCGCGACGGCATCGAAACGATCGAAGCCATCCGCGAGATCAAACGCCGCCACCCCGAGGTCCAGACCACGCTCGGGCTGTCGAACATCTCCTTCGGCCTCAACCCGGCCGCGCGGCAGGTGCTCAACTCGGTGTTCCTGCACGAATGCGTCCAGGCCGGCCTCGACACCGCGATCGTGCACGCCTCGAAGATCCTGCCGATGGCCCGCATCCCGGACGACCAGCGCGCGGTCGCCCTCGACCTCGTCTACGACCGCCGCCGTCCGGGGTACGACCCGCTGCAGGAGCTGATGGCCCTGTTCGAGGGCGTCAGCGCGGCGTCGTCGAAGGCGTCACGCGCCGAGGAGCTGGCCGCGTTGCCGCTGTTCGAACGCCTCGAACGCCGGATCGTCGACGGTGAACGCAACGGCCTCACCGACGACCTCGACGCGGCCCTGGAGCAGCGGCCGGCCCTGCAGATCATCAACGACACGCTGCTGTCCGGGATGAAGACCGTCGGCGAGCTGTTCGGCTCCGGGCAGATGCAGCTGCCGTTCGTGCTCCAGTCCGCCGAGGTGATGAAGGCCGCCGTCGCCCACCTCGAGCCGCACATGGAGTCCGGCGACGACTCCGGCAAGGGCCGGATCGTGCTGGCCACCGTGCGCGGCGACGTCCACGACATCGGCAAGAACCTCGTCGACATCATCCTGTCCAACAACGGCTACGAGGTCGTCAACCTCGGCATCAAGCAGCCCATCACGACCATCCTCGACGCGGCCGCCGAGCACGGCGCGGACGCGATCGGGATGTCCGGGCTGCTGGTGAAGTCCACGGTGATCATGAAGGAGAACCTCCAGGAGATGAACTCCCGGGGCGTCTCCGCGCGCTGGCCGGTGCTGCTCGGCGGCGCCGCGCTCACCCGGTCCTATGTGGAGAACGACCTGACGGAGCTCTACCTCGGCGACGTCCGGTACGCGCGGGACGCGTTCGAAGGCCTGCGGCTGATGGACGCGATCATGGCCGCCAAGCGCGGGGAGTCGCCGCTGGTGGACGCCGACGCGGAGAAAAAGCGTCAGGAGCGCAAGGAACGCCGCGAACGCTCGCTGCGGATCGCCGAGGCGCGCAAAGCCCGCAAGGCCGAGGAAGAAGCCCTCGAAGGGCCGCCGCCCGCGCGCTCGGCCGTCGCCACCGATGTCCCGCTGCCGAGCCCGCCGTTCTGGGGTTCGCGGGTGGTCAAGGGCGTCGCGCTCGCCGACTACGCCGCGATGCTCGACGAGCGCGCGACCTTCATGGGCCAATGGGGGCTCAAGGGCGCCCGCGGCGGTGCCGGGCCGACCTACGACGAACTCGTCGAGTCCGAGGGCCGGCCGCGGCTGCGGTACTGGCTCGACCGGCTGACCGCCGACGGCGTCCTCGCCCACGCGGCCGTCGTCTACGGCTACTTCCCGTGCGTCGCCGAGGGCGACGACCTCGTCGTGCTCACCGAGCCGTCGCTCGACGCGCCGGAGCGGGTCCGGTTCACCTTCCCGCGGCAGCGGCGCGACCGGCGGCTCTGCCTGGCCGACTTCTACCGGCCGCGGGACTCGGGCGAAGTCGACGTCGTGCCGCTCACGATCGTCACCATGGGCCAGCCGATCGCGGACTACGCGAACGAGCTGTTCGCGGCCGACGCCTACCGCGACTACCTCGAGGTCCACGGCCTCGGCGTCCAGCTCACCGAAGCGCTGGCCGAGTACTGGCACTGCCGCATCCGCGGTGAGCTGACCTTTCCCGGCGGTGTGGCGGTCGCCTCAGAGGACCCCGACGACGTCGAGGACTTCTTCAAGCTCGGCTACCGTGGGGCGAGGTTCTCCCTGGGCTATGGCGCCTGTCCCGACCTCGAAGACCGGGCGAAGATCGTCGCCCTCCTCGAACCGGGCCGGATCGGCGTGAAGCTGTCCGAGGAGTACCAGCTGCACCCCGAGCAGTCGACCGACGCGATCGTCTGCCACCACCCCGAAGCGAAGTACTTCAACACCTGATCCGGAGGGAATCCACTGTGGACGGTCTCGACGCCGTGTTGTGGGACATGGACGGCACGCTCGTCGATTCCGAGAAGCTGTGGGACGTCGCCCTCTACGAGACAGCGGAGTTCCTCGGCGGCAAGCTTTCCGAAGAGCAGCGGATGACGCTCGTCGGGTCCAACATGGACGACACCTCGGCCTACCTCCTCGAGGTGGTCGGCCTTCCGGTCACGCCGGAAGCGATCGCGTCGACGGGGGCGGAGATCCGCCGCCGCACGGCCGGGCTCTTCGACGACGAGCTGCCGTGGCGCCCCGGCGCCCGCGAAGCCCTGACGGCGGTGCGCGAGGCGGGCCTGCGCTCGGCGCTGGTCACCTCGACCGAGCGCGAACTGACCGAACTCGCGCTGAACACGATCGGCCGGGACTTCTTCGACGTCACCGTGTGCGGCGACGAAGTCGAAGGCCTGAACAAGCCGCACCCGCGCCCGTACCTCAAGGCGGCCGAGCTGCTCGGCGTTTCGCCGGAGCGCTGCGTCGCGGTGGAGGACTCGCCGCCGGGCACGGCTTCGGCGGTCGCGGCGGGCTGCACGGTACTGGTCGTCCCCAACGACGTCGAGGTCGAGACGGGGGAGCGGCGGGTGTTCCGCGACTCCCTGACCGGCATCGACGTGGCGGCGCTGGCGGCCCTGCTCGGCTGACCACGACCATGTCGCTTTTCCGCTAGCCCGGGCCGCCGGAGTCCGCGATGCTGGCGTGGTGCATGAGGACTTCGAACGGTGCGTGCGGGCCGTGCAGGCGAAGGACGCCCGGTTCGACGGGTGGTTCTACTGCGCGGTCCTGACCACCCGGATCTACTGCCGGCCCAGCTGCCCGGTCGTACCGCCCAAGCGGCAGAACATGAGCTTCTACCCGAGCGCCGCGGCCGCGCAGCAGGCCGGGTTCCGGGCGTGCAAACGCTGCCGCCCCGACGCCAGCCCGGGTTCGCCGCTGTGGAACGAACGCGCCGACCTCGTCGCGCGGGCGATGCGGCTGATCGCCGACGGCATCGTCGACACCGAAGGCGTCCGCGGCCTCGCCGCCCGCCTCGGCTACAGCGTCCGGCAGGTCGAACGCCAGGTGTTCGCCGAACTCGGCGCCGGACCCCTGGCGCTGGCCCGGGCCCAGCGCGCGCAGACCGCGCGGACGCTGATCGAGACGACCACGCTGCCGATGACCGAGCTGGCCCTGGCCGCCGGGTTCGGCAGCATCCGGACGTTCAACGACACCGTCCGCGAGGTGTTCGCGCTCTCGCCGACCGAACTGCGGCAGCGCGCGAAGGGCCGGCCCACCGCGGCCCCCGGCGCGCTCGTCCTGCGGCTGCCGTACCGGAAGCCGCTGTGCCCGGACAACCTCTTCGGGCACCTGGTCGCCACCGGCGTGCCGGGCGTGGAGGAGTGGCGGGACGGCGCCTACCGCCGGACGCTGCGGCTGCCGCACGGCCACGGCGTCGTCGCGCTGCGGCCCGAGGACGGGCACATCGCGTGCCGGCTCAGCCTGGCCGACCTCCGGGACCTGCCCGCCGCGACCAGCCGGTGCCGGCGGCTGCTGGACCTCGACGCCGACCCGGTCGCCGTCGACGAGCAGCTCGCCACCGACCCGCTGCTCGCCCCGCTGGTCGCGGCCGCGCCCGGCCGCCGGGTCCCGCGGGCCGTCGACGGCGCCGAGTTCGCCGTGCGGGCGGTGCTCGGCCAGCAGGTCTCGACGGCGGCGGCCCGCACCCACGCGGCCCGGCTCGTCGTCGCGCACGGCGAACCGGTCGACGACCCCGAAGGCGGCCTGACGCACCTGTTCCCGTCCCCGGCGGCGCTGGCTTCGCTGGACCCCGAGACCCTGGCCATGCCTCGCAGTCGCCGTCGCACGCTGCTCGGGCTGGTCGAGGCGTTGACGGACGGGCTGGACCTCAGCGCGGGCAGCGACTGGGAGGCGGCACGGGCCGCGTTGAGCGTGTTGCCCGGCTTCGGGCCGTGGACGGTCGAGACCATCGCGATGCGCGCGCTCGGCGACCCGGACGCGTTCCTCCCCACCGACCTCGGCATCAAGTACGCGGCGGAGACCCTCGGCCTCGGCGGCCAGGCGGCCGTCGTCGTCCGGTCCGCGGCGTGGCGGCCCTGGCGCGCCTACGCCACCCAGCACCTGTGGGCCACCGGTGACCACGCGATCAACCGGATGCCCGCGGCATGAAACCGACAGGAGAACCGATGCGCACCCACGCCGTCGTCGACAGCCCCTGCGGCCCGTTGACGCTGGTCGCCGAGGGCGCCGCGCTCTGCGGCCTCTACATGGTCGACCAGCGTCACCGCCCGGACGAGCTGACCTTCGGCGCCCACGACCCCGGCGCCGGGATCTTCGACCGCGCCGAAACCGAGCTGAAGGAGTACTTCGCCGGGCAGCGCCACGAGTTCGAAGTCCCGCTGACGTTCGTGGGCACGCCGTTCCAGCAGTCGGTCTGGGCCCAGCTGCGCAAGATCCCGTACGGCACGACGATCTCCTACGGCCAGTTGGCCGACCGGCTCGGCAAGCCGGCGGCCTCGCGGGCGGTCGGGCTGGCCAACGGCAAGAACCCGATCGGCATCATCGTCCCGTGCCACCGGGTGGTCGGCTCCACCGGCTCGCTCACCGGCTACGGCGGCGGCCTCGAGCGCAAGCGGTACCTGCTGGACTTCGAACAGGGCGCGCTCTTCTGAGGCTCGGCCGCGAACCGGTGGGGCTTTGAGGCGAACGGCGCCGGGCGGCCGGCGGCGTCGCGGGCCGTGCCCCGAAGCCCGGCGGCGGGGTGCGGAGGTTCGGCGGAGGGCGCGTGGGAGATCCTGCGGCCGGGAGGTTCGGCGGGCGGGTGCGGAAAGTTCGCGCACACCGCCGCGATCGCCTCCGGCGCCGAGGTCCGCCTCCAGGTCCAGCGGCGGGGGCGCTCGGCGATTCGTCGGCGGGTGCGGAAGTCGTGCGGCGGCGGGGGCGCTCGGCGATCCGTCGGCGGGTGCGGAAGTCCTGCGGCCGCGTCGACGCTCGGCGATCCGGTGCGGTGCGGTGCGCGGAATCGATGCCTGGGCGATCGAGCCCGGCCCAGCCCGCTGCCGGGCCGAGTGTGGCCACCCTTTCGTGGAGCGATCCCAACCCTTGGGAGCCGGCGTCCACGGGCGTGTGAGATGGGCTGCATCCGCGGCGGGGCGGGGCGGCGCCGCGGGGTGCGGGATGGAAGGATTCCGCATCGTGAAGACCTTCGATGAGCTGTTCGCGGAGCTTGCCGAGCGCGCGCGTACCCGTCCCGACGGGTCCGGCACCGTCGTCGCCCTCGATGCCGGGGTGCACGCCCAGGGCAAGAAGGTGCTCGAGGAAGCCGGCGAGGTGTGGATCGCCGCCGAGCACGAGTCCGACGAGCGGCTCGCCGAGGAGATCTCGCAGCTGCTGTACCGGGTGCAGGTGCTGATGCTCGGCCGCGGGCTGTCGACCGAGGACGTCTACCGCTACCTGTGACGGGTGGTCCCCGAAGAACCCGAAGAACGAGGAGAAGAGCGAAATGCTGCGTGTTGCCGTGCCGAACAAGGGAGCCCTCGCCGCCGCGGCGACGGAGATGCTCGGCGAGGCGGGCTACCGCAAGCGGCATGAGCAGCGCGACCTGACCGTGCTCGACCCGGTCAACGAGGTCGAGTTCTTCTTCCTGCGCCCCAAGGACATCGCCATCTACGTCGGCTCCGGCGAGCTCGACCTCGGCATCACCGGCCGCGACCTCGCGCTCGACTCCGGCGCCCCGGTCGAGGAGATCCAGGCGCTGGGCTTCGGCGGTTCGACGTTCCGCTACGCGGCCCCGGCCGGCCGCGAGTGGAAGCCGGCGGACCTGCACGGCAAGCGGCTGGCGACGTCCTACCCGCGGCTGGTCCGCGACGACCTCGCCCGCCACGGTGTCGAGGCCGAGGTGATCCGCCTCGACGGCGCCGTCGAGATCTCGATCCAGCTCGGCGTGGCGGACGCGATCGCGGACGTCGTCGAGTCGGGGCGCTCGCTGCGGCAGAACAACCTGGTGGCCTTCGGCGACCCGATCTGCGTCTCGGAAGCGGTGCTGCTGCAGCGCCGGGGCACCGGGGAGAGCAAGGCGAAGTCGCAGCTGGCCGCGCGCCTGCGCGGGGTCGTGTTCGCGCAGCAGTACATGATGCTCGACTACGACTGCCCGCGGACGCTGGTCGAGCGCGCGATCGCGATCACGCCGGGCCTGGAGTCGCCGACGGTGGCGCCGCTGGCCGACGACGACTGGGTGGCCGTGCGCGCGATGGTGTCGCGCAAGAAGGTCAACCTGATCATGGACGAGCTGGCCGAGGTCGGCGCGAAGGCGATCCTGGCCTCCGACATCCGCTCCTGCCGCCTCTGACCCCGGTCGCCCGCTGCCGCGAATGACCCATTCGGGACCTCCGACGTCCCGAATGAGTCATTCGCGACCTTCTCGGCCGGGGAACTCTCAGCGGGGGCGGTTGGGTTTCTTGGGCAGCAGGTCGTAGAGGCCCTTGCGGGCGCCGTTGTCGTTGACGTTGCGGGCCACCGCGACCTCGGAGATGAAGTCCTCGAAGACGAACTCCTCGTCGGCCGGGACCACCGCGGGAGCCTGGTTCTGCTCCAGGTAGCCGTCCAGGGTCTCCGCGATCTCGCGGAAGGACAGCGCCTGCAACGTCTCCGGTGCGTACGTCGTCACCGGGACGCCGTGCGCGGCCGCCTCGTTCATCACCACACCCAGCGGCAGGTGCGACAGCATCGGGATGCCGAAGTCGTACATCTCCTGCAGCGCCGCGGCCGCGTAGTGCGAGATCGGCCGCCGGTACAGGCTCGGCACCAGGCCGAACCAGGACAGCGGCTGCCGCCCGACGGTCTGCTCGACGTAGCGGACCTGGTCGGCCAGCAGCCGCAGCGCGCGGATGCTCGTCTTGTCCGGCTGGACCGGCACCAGGATGCCGTGCGAGGCCGCCAGCGCGTTGTTCGTCAGCACGTCCAGCGCCGGCGGGCAGTCGATGACGCAGTGGTCGTAGTTGGCGAACTGGATGACCCGCGCGAGCTGCCAGCCGGGGACGCGGAACGAGTCGAGCCGCCGGATCAGGTCGAACATCCCCGGCGACGTCGGCACGACGTCGAGCGCGCCGCCGCGGCCGAGGTTGCTGCGCGGGTGCGGCACGACGAGTTCCTCGATCGGGCCCTTCCACGTCTTGGCCAGCGCCTTCGCCAGGCTCGGCTGGTCCGCGGCCACCTCGGACAGCCCGAGCATCTCGGTCGTCGCGTGGCCCTGCGGGTCGAGGTCGACCAGGAGCACCCGGCGGCCCCGCTCGGCCAGTGCGGCCGCGGTGCCGACGCTCAGAGAGGTCTTCCCGACCCCGCCTTTCTGGTTGACCACCGAGGTGATCTGCATGCCGGAGCGCTCCTCAAGTCGGTCGTTCCGCGAAGGTTATTGGATGCGGGCCCGTTGTGGGTGGCTATCCGCCCCCGGCCTGTCGCGGACGGACCATCAGCGCCTGTGCGCCGGTGGCCACCGGGCCGCCTTCGTCGTGCAGGATGCTCGTCGCCGTGCCGATGCCGTGGTGGCCGACCAGCGTCACCGCGTCGAGGCCGATCCACTCGCCGGACGGCGGCCGCCGCAGGTGCACGGTGAATTCCGAGTTGATGAACCACCACTTCCGCGGGTCGAGGTAGTTGGACACGCCGCTGCCGGAGTCGGCGATGGCGAACAGCCGCTGCAGGCCGCTCGGCTCCTCGCCGTCGACCAGCGGGACGCGCTGGCGCGCCCACACGGCCGCCGGGCCCGGGACGTCCATGCCGCCCCGCACCGCGCGCCATTCGACGGCGTCGAGGTAGCCGCCCTGCCAGCCCTCCGGCCACGGCGACTCCGCGACGCTGCCGGGCACGGGCAGCCGCGGGCCCGCGTCGGTGGCGACCTCCGCGGTGTCGGACGTCGCGATGCGCCACGCCGAGGCCCTCGCCACGACCCGTTGGGCGCTCGCCAGTTCGGCTTGCAGCAGTTCGACCGATCGGCCGGGCCGCTCGATCCGGGCCCGCACGGTGAGTTCGGCGACCGGCGCCGGGCCGAGGATCTCGACGGTCACCCGCGCGAGTTCCGCCGGGTGCGCGGATTCGACGTTTTCGAGGGCGCGGACGAGCAACGCCGACGGCGGGCCGAAGTGCTGGGCGTCCGGCGTCCACGGGCCGGCCGTGTGCCCGGTCGCGGAGAACCGGCCGTCGCCGAGCGGGGCGTAGAAGGCGTCGGCCATCAGTCGGCCCGGTCCAGGGGCGTCTCGTCGCCCGCGTCGGGTTCCGGCCAGCCGGGGTATTCGGGTGGGGTGCCGCCGTATTCGGGGCAGTGCGCCTGGTGGTCGCACCAATTGCACAGCTTGCTCTTGTTCGCCCGGAAGTCGCCGGTCTTGCCCGCCTTGAGGATGGCCTGCCAGATGGCTTCGAGGGTGCGCTCGAAGCGCAGGAGCTCGGCTTCGTCGGGCGTGTAGGCGAGCGATTGGCCGTCGGTGAGGTACATGAGCTTCAGCTGGCGCGGGACGATCCCGCGCAGCCGCCACAGCACCACGGCGTAGAACTTCATCTGGAACATCGCCTTGGCCTCGCCGATCTCGCGTGGCGCGGCCCCGGTCTTGTAGTCGACGACCCGGATCTCGCCGGTGGGCGCGACGTCGAGCCGGTCGATGTAGCCGCGCAGCAGGACGCCGGACCCGAGTTCGATCTCGACGTGCAGCTCGCAGGCCTCCGGTTCGAGCCGTCGCGGGTCTTCGAGCTCGAAGTAGGCGTCAAGGAGCTTTTCGGCCGACTGCAGCCATTCCGCGTGTTCTTCGGGTTTTTCGCCGTCGAACAGCTCGGTCCACTCCGGACGGTCCGCGGACAGGTCCGTCCACGCCGGGCCGAGGAGCTCGCGGGCCTGGGCGGGGACGCGCTCGGCGGCCGGGAGGGCGAACAGCCGCTCCAGGACGGAGTGGACGAGCGTGCCGCGCAGCTGGGCCTTGGTCGGGACCTCCGGCAGCCGGTCGACCGCGCGGAACCGGTAGAGCAGCGGGCACTGCTTGAAGTCGCTGGCCCTCGACGGCGACAGCGCGGGCCGCCGCCGCACCTCGGTGGCGACGGCGGAGGCTGGGGTGTCGGTGGTGACAGTGTCGGCGTCGGGCATGGGCAGAGCGTAACGCCGGGGTCCGACAGTTCCGGCGACCGCAACGCCCGGCACCCCCGTATCCGGCCGGACGACACGCGTACCCCGGCGGACGACACGCGTACCGGAACGGACGACACGGCGGCGGCGGTCGTGTCGTCCGCCCGGGTACGCGTGTCGTCCCGCTGAGTACGCGTGTCGTCCCGCGGGGTACGCCGGGGCACACCGGTGGGGCCGGATCACCCGGTACCCACACCCGGGGCTCTAGGCTCTCCGCATGGCCGCGACCAGTGAACAGGGCACCGGGGGCACCCGGCAGGCCGTCCTCTCGGACGGTGGCCTCGTGCTGTTCCGGGTCGCCGGGGTGCCGGTGCTGCTCGCGCCCTCCTGGTGGGTCGGCTCGCTGATCGTCGTCGTGCTGTACGCGCCGCTGGTCGGGCGGCTGCTCCCGGAGGCCTCGACCACGACGTCGTGGCTGCTGGCCGGGGCCTTCGCGCTGCTGCTGGGCCTGTCCGTGCTCGCCCACGAACTCGGGCACTGCCTGGTCGCGCTGCGGCTGGGGATCCCGGTGCGGCGGCTGCGCCTGTTCCTGCTCGGCGGCCTGTCCGAAGTGGCCCGCACGCCCAAGCGCCCCGGCGACGAAGGCCTGGTCGCCGCGGCCGGGCCCGCGGTGTCGCTGCTGCTCGGCGGCTTCTGCGGCCTGCTGATGTTCGCCGTCCCGCCGGACGGTGCGGTCTGGCTCCTGGTCGCCGAATGCGCGGTGGCCAACCTCGCCGTCGGCGTGTTCAACCTGCTGCCCGGGCTGCCGCTGGACGGCGGCCGGCTGGTCCGCGCCGGGGTCTGGGCGGCCACCGGGATCCGCGCCAAGGGCACCCGCGCCGCGGTCGCCGGCGGCGCGGTCGTGGCCGCGGGACTGCTGGTCTGGGCCCTGTGGGGCCTGGCGACCGCGAGCCCGGACCGCTGGCTGCGGCTGGGCGTCTGCGTCGTGACGGCGTGGTTCGTGATCCTCGGCGCGCGCTCGGAGCTGGCCGCCGAAGCGCGCCGAAGCTGGCCGGAGGGCCTGAGCCTCGGCGAACTGGTCCGGCCGGTGCTGCAGCTGCCCGCCGAGAGCCCGGTTTCGGATGCGCTGGCCGCGTCGGCCGGCCGGGGCGTGGTCCTGGTCCGCGCCGACGGCGTGGCGGCCGGGCTCCTGGACGTCGGCGAGGCGGAGCGGCTCGCGAGCGCCACCCCGCACGCCCCGGCCGAGTTCGCGGCCGAGCCGATCCGGGCCGAGACGGTGCTGCTGGCGTCGGAGCCGGGGGAGGACGTCGTCGAGCGAGTCCGCGAAACGGCGGCGTGGCAGTTCCTCGTCGTCGACGACGAGGGCCGCCCGGCAGGCGTGCTGCGCCGGGACGACCTGCGGGCCGCTCTCAACCGCCGTACCCGCTGAGCCCGGCGCCCGCGCGGCCTGCGAAGATCTGGCGTCGGCCAAACGGGTTACAGGAGGAAGTGTTGTCGGTCAGCGGACCGTTTCGCGCGGGTGATCGGGTGCAGTTGACCGACTCGAAGGGGCGGCACTACACCCTGACGCTGGCCGCCGGTGGTGAGTACCACACCCACCGCGGTGCCCTGGCCCACGACGACCTGATCGGCCGCCCCGAGGGCTCGGTGGTGACGTCCGCGGGCGGGTCGACCTACCTCGCGCTGCGCCCGCTGCTGCCGGACTACGTCCTCTCGATGCCCCGCGGCGCGCAGGTGATCTACCCGAAGGACGCGGCGCAGATCGTGATGTGGGGCGACATCTTCCCCGGCGCGCGCGTGCTCGAGGCGGGCGCCGGGTCCGGCGCGTTGACGTGCTCGCTGCTGCGCGCGGTCGGCCCGGCCGGTCACGTGCACTCCTACGAGATCCGCGACGACCACGCCGAACACGCCGAGCGCAACGTGGTGAAGTTCTTCGGCGAGAAGCCGGCCAACTGGTCGCTCACGGTCGCCGACCTGGCCTCGCATGAGGGCGAGGTCGACCGGGTCGTGCTGGACATGCTGGCGCCGTGGGACCAGCTGCCGAACGTGGCCGCCCACCTGGTGCCGGGCGGCGTGCTGACGGTCTACGTGGCGACGGTGACGCAGCTCTCGCGCGTCACGGAGTCGCTGCGGGAGCAGCAGTGCTGGACCGAGCCCGAGTCGTGGGAGACGCTGATGCGCCCGTGGCACGTGGTGGGCCTGGCGGTCCGCCCGGACCACCGGATGGTGGCGCACACGGCGTTCCTGCTCACCGCGCGGCGGCTGGCGGACGGGACCGTGTCCCCGCGGGTGTCCCGCCGGCCGTCCAAGGGCAAAGGCTGAGGGAGTGCCGCCGCGCCGGAAGGCCGGCTTCGCGGTGGCGGCGGTCGTCGTCGCCGTCCTGGTCGTGCTGTGCGTGGGTTTTGCGCCGTCGTGGCTGGTCGGCCACGCACCCGGGCTCGGCGCGGCGGACCGGCTGAAGGCCGTGAACGACGTCCGCGCCACGTTGCTGCAGGAGCTCGGCGGCCTCCTGGCGCTGGCCGGCGTCGGGCTCGGCGCCGTCCTCACGTCCCGGCAGCTGCTGCTCAACCGCGAAAGCCGGTCGATCGACCTGTTCACCAAGGCGATCGACCAGCTCGGCGGGGAGCAGGAGCCGACCCGGCAGGGCGCCGTCTACGCGCTGGAACAGCTGGCGGAGCTCGATCCCCGCTACCGCGGGCACGTCCACGCGCTGCTCACCTCGTTCGTCGGCACCCGGGCACCGTGGCGGGGCGAAACGACGCCGCGTCGTGAAGGCGGCACGGCCAACGACGTGGCGGCCGCGATCGCGGCACTGGGCCGTGGCGGGATGATCGAACCGGACGCGCCGTCCGAGCTGGAACGCGTCGATCTCCGGGGCGCCGATCCGACCGGCCTGGCGATCCCGCGGGTGTGTTTCGCGGGTCGAACCTCGAGGTCGCGATGCTGCGGAACGCGAACTTGACCGGCGCGACGCTGTCGGGCGCGCTCCTGCGGGGCGCGGATCTGCGCGGGGCGGACCTGACCGCGGCGGTCCTGGAGGCCACGGACCTGACCGGCGTCCGCACGGACGCGGCCACGCGCTGGCCCGAGGGGTTCACCCCGCCCGGCTAGCCCGGTACGCACCAGCGGCCGTTCTCCTTGTGCAGCGGGAAGGGCGTGTCCTTGATCCCGCCCGCGGCTTCGACGTGCACCTTCGCCGTCGCCGACTCGCCGCGCAGCTCGGGGGGTGCCAGCAGCTTCACCGTGACCGGACCGGCCGCGTCCCACATCCGCTGGAGGCCGGCCAGGGCCTCCGCGGTCTGCGGGCGGCAGGTGAGCTTCCCGAACGCCGCCGAGTCGTGGCGGGCGATCGCGTCCACGATCGACTGGGCCAGCACGGCCACCGCGGCCGTGTCGGCCTCGTCCGGGGCCGGGGACAGCGTCGGGCGGGCCGGGGGTGACGGCGTCGCCGTGGCCGGGGGCGGGGAGCCGGCCGGGGCGACCAGCAGCAGGCCCAGCACCACGCCCGCGCCGGCCACGCCGAGCAGGACCAGCCCGGCGGCGAGCGGGCGGTTCACCGCCGCCGGGTGCTCACGAGCCGTCCGCCCGGACGTTGGACAGGCACCAGAGCCCGGATTCCTTCTGCGCGGACATCGTGCCGACCTTGGTCTTGCTGCCGTCGGTGGCGGAGTAGCGGACGGTGGCCTTGTCGCCGGTCTCCTCCGGCGTGCCGGTCAGCTTCACCGTGACCTTCGGGATGTCGCCCGTGGTGCCCTCGTAGACGCTGCGGCAGATGGTGTCGCCGAGCGCGTCCTCGTCGCTGGCGTTGTAGGCCGAGATGGTCGAGTCGAACAGCTCCTGGGCGCTGGCCTTGCCGCCGGGTGCGGGGCCGCCCGCGGGCTTGCTCTTCGACGTCGGGCTGGTCGGCGACGTGCTCTTGGGCTTCGGGGTGGACGCCTTCGGCGCCGTCGAGGGCGCGGTCGGCGCCGCCGAGCTGCTGCTCGCGGGCGGTGCGGCGGTCTGCTCGTCGTCGCGGTTCATCAGGACCACCGCGGTCACGCCGCCGCCGACGAGCACCACCGCGGCCACCGCGATGCCGACGATCAGGCCGGTCTTCTTCTTCGGGGGCGGGGGCGCTTCGCCGAAGCCGCCGTAGGAGTCGTAGCCGCCGAAGGACTGGGGCGGCTGGCCCCACTGGTCCTGCTGGCCGTACTGGGGGTGGCCCTGCTGGGGCTGAGGGCCCGTCTGGGGCGGGTAACCGCCCTGCCCGTACTGCTGGGTGCCGTCGTACCCACCCTGGCCGTACTGCTGCGTGCTGTCGTACCCGCCCTGGCCGTACTGCTGGCCGCCGTCGTACCCGCCGGGCTGCCCGTACTGCTGCGTGCCGTCGTACGGGCCGGGTTGGCCGAACTGCTGGGTCCCGCCGTAACCGGGCTGGGGCTGGGGGCCGCTCTGGGGGTAACCGCCCTGCTGGGGCTGGCCGTACGGCCCGGGCTGCTGCCCGTAGCCGCCGGGCTGCTGGCCGTAGCCGCCCGGTTGCTGCGGCGGGTAGGTCATGAGTGGTGCCCCCTAGCGTTCCTCCGGTGGCGCCCGGCCGTCCGGGCCGGTACAGCGTCGCCCGATGCTAGCCACCGGGCCGGGCCGCCGCGCGGTTAGGGCGGAACTGGCCGGAATTGCCCGGATCCCGGGGGAGGGTTGGCGGCGTCACAGGCGGGG
Source organism: Amycolatopsis sp. 505 (assembly GCF_031625235.1). Lineage (NCBI taxonomy): Bacteria > Bacillati > Actinomycetota > Actinomycetes > Pseudonocardiales > Pseudonocardiaceae > Amycolatopsis > Amycolatopsis sp. 505. The sequence continues at coordinate 336,263 of NZ_JACKQP010000007.1, read as the reverse complement.
TACTTCGAGCCTGCTTGCTTCGTCCCGGCCCGGACGGACCCGCGACACACCGGCGCCACGGCACCGAAATGGCCGCTTGCGCTGCGGGAATGTCCGTGCTGGAGGGGGCCGGCAAACCGCGACGCGCCGATCTTGTGATCCGGAAAGGCCTTTTCTTGTCGGTGATCGCCGGTACCGTGGAATGAAAAGCACTCCGAGGAGGTGCCCGATGCATCATGACCTTCCCGGAGGTCGGCGCGAGGAGGCCGACCCTTCAGCAACATCCGGAGCTGGGACGACGGCGGACGAGCAGGCTCGGCAGATCCGTTTTCTCGAGGAAGAAGTGGCGCTGCTGCGCCGCAAACTGACGGACTCGCCACGGCAGAACCGGGTTCTCGAACAGCGGCTCGCCGAGGCCTCGGAAAGGGTGAGCCAGCTCACCGAACGCAACACCAAACTGGTCGAAACCCTGCGCGAAGCGCGAGGACAGCTCCTCGCTCTCCGTGAAGAGGTCGACAGGCTGGCCCAGCCACCCTCCGGCTACGGCGTCTTCGTCGAGGCCTACGAGGACAACACGGTGGACGTCTTCACGGCCGGCCGGAAGATGCGGGTGTCGGTTTCGCCCGCGGTCGAGATCTCGTCCCTGCGCCGCGGCCAGGCGCTGCGGCTCAACGAGGCGCTCACCGTGGTCGAGGGCGGCGGGTTCGAACGCACCGGTGAGGTGTGCGCGCTGCGTGAGGTGCTGGCCCCGGACGTCGAGGGCGGCAGCCCCCGCGCCCTGGTGGTCGGGCACGCGGACGAAGAGCGGGTGGTCCTGCTCTCCGACCTGCTGGCCGAGCAGCCGCTCAAGCCGGGCGACTCGCTGCTGGTCGACTCCAAGGCCGGCTACGCGTACGAGCGCGTGCCGAAGGCGGAGGTCGAGGACCTGGTGCTGGAGGAGGTGCCCGACGTCCGCTACGAGGACATCGGTGGCCTCACCCGGCAGATCGAGCAGATCAGGGACGCGGTCGAGCTGCCGTTCCTGCACGCCGACCTGTACCAGGAGTACCAGCTGCGGCCGCCCAAGGGCGTCCTGCTCTACGGCCCGCCGGGCTGCGGCAAGACGCTCATCGCCAAGGCGGTGGCGAACTCGCTGGCCAAGAAGGTGGCCGAAGCGCGGGGCGACGCGGCGGACGGGAAGTCCTACTTCCTGAACATCAAGGGTCCCGAGCTGCTGAACAAGTTCGTCGGGGAGACCGAGCGGCACATCCGCCTGATCTTCCAGCGGGCGCGGGAGAAGGCCTCCGAGGGCACCCCGGTGATCGTGTTCTTCGACGAGATGGACTCGATCTTCCGGACCCGTGGTTCGGGCGTGTCGTCCGACGTGGAGACCACGATCGTGCCGCAGCTGCTGTCGGAGATCGACGGTGTCGAAGGCCTGGAGAACGTCATCGTCATCGGCGCCTCCAACCGCGAGGACATGATCGACCCGGCGATCCTGCGGCCGGGCCGGCTCGACGTCAAGATCAAGATCGAGCGTCCGGACGCCGAAGGCGCGAAGGACATCTTCTCCAAGTACCTGGCCGAAGGCCTGCCGATCCACGCGGACGACCTCGCCGAGTTCGGCGGCGACGCCAAGGCGACGTTCGACGCGATGATCCAGCACACGGTCGAGCGGATGTACGAGGAGAGCGACGAGAACCGGTTCCTCGAGGTGACCTACGCCAACGGGGACAAGGAAGTCCTGTACTTCCGCGACTTCAACTCGGGCGCGATGATCCAGAACATCGTGGACCGGGCGAAGAAGTCGGCGATCAAGTCGGTGCTCGAGACGAAGCAGCCGGGTCTGCGCGTGCAGCACCTGCTCGACGCGATCGTCGACGAGTTCGCGGAGAACGAGGACCTCCCGAACACCACCAACCCGGACGACTGGGCCCGGATCTCCGGCAAGAAGGGCGAGCGGATCGTCTACATCCGCACGCTCGTCACCGGCAAGAACCAGGACTCGGGGCGGGCGATCGACACCGCCACGAACACCGGTCAGTACCTGTAGTTCCGGCGCTCGGTGGGGCGGCTCGCTTCGGCGGCCGCCCCATCGGCGTGTCTAACGGCGGACGAGCTCGGGCTCGCCCTTGCGCAGCCGGAGCCGCCCGTGGGCCGCGAGGATCCCCAGCACCACGAGCAGCGCCCCAGCCGGCTGGTTCCAGCTCACCGGCTCACCCAGCACGAGCACCCCGAGCAGCACGCCCACCACCGGCGTCAGGTACGTCACCGCGGAGGCGTTGGCCGCGCCCCAGGCCGCGATGATCCGGGTGTTCCAGGCGTAGGCGATGCCCGTGCCGAACACGCCGAGCGCGATCATGCTCGCCACCACCGGCAGGTTCAGGTGCACCGGTGTCGCCGCGATCGCCGGGGTCAGCAGGCCCAGGATCACCGTCGCCGACGCCGTCTGCCCGAACGCGACGACCACCGGGTCCGTCCCACGAGGTGAGACAAACCGGCGCAGGTACACGAAACACGCGCCGTAGCACGTCGTTGCGCCGAGGCAGGCGAGCTGGGCGGTCAGCTGGTGGGACACGTCGATGCCGTGCCACACGCCGACGATCGTGAGCACGCCCAGGAAGCCCAGTAACAGGCCGAGCACCCGCGGCGGCGTGAACCGCTCCTCGGGCAGCGCCGCGGCCGCCAGCAGCATCGTGATCAGCGGCGTCGTCGCGTTGAAGATGCTGGCCAAACCCGACGAAATGTACTGCTCCGCCCACGAGAACAGCAGGAACGGCACCACGCACAGCAACACCGACACGGCCGCGAGGTGCCCCCACAGCACCGGATCACGGGGCAGCGGCCGCCGGCGCACCAGCAGGATCCCGCCCAGCGCCAAGGCGCCCAGCGCGACGCGGGCGAGCGCGACCTGACCGGGGGAGAGCCCACCGAGGCCCACCTTGATGAACAGGAAACTCGCACCCCACACGATCGCCAGCAGCGCGAACCGCACCGTGACCCCGAACTCCGCCCGTCGCATGGCCGCAGTCAAACCGCCGGACCCACGCGAAGCCAGTGGTTTTCCGACGCCGCGTTGTGTATAACGTTCTATACCATGGGGCAGGAATGGCAGGCAGCGGTCGAGTACGTGGAAACCCGCGCCGGCGGGCCGCCGCTGCCGGAGGGGCTCGACGTCACGATCCACTTCCACCCGGACCGGCTGGTGGGGGAGGTGCCGCTGCTGCGGCACTGGCTGGCCGACGGGGTCTACCGCTCGCAGTTCGAGACGGGGACGAGCAACGGCGGCCTGACCGCGCACCCCGGCGGGGCCCGGTGGCACTGGGAACACCGGATGTTCGGCGGTGTCTACGACGGGCTGCCGCCGTCGGAGCGCCCGAAGTACGGTTCGCTCGACCACCGCCGCCGTCCGGCGGGCGGCTCGGTCCGGTTCGGGTCGGCGCACTTCCGGCTCGAGCGCGAAGTGCTGGACCGCACGACGTTCTGCTACCCGGACAGCTTCCACGAGCCGGTGCACTTCGGCACCCGCGCCCGCTTCCCGCTGCTCCCGCTCGTCGAAGCGGACACCCCCGACGAACTCGACGACTACATCGAAGCCCACGTCCACGGCCCGCTCCGGCTGCCGGACGACGTCGCGGCCCTGGTGCTCGACCCGTCGTTCCGCGGCACCGACGTCGAAGCCGCGGCCGCGGCGTTTCCGTTCCCCACCCGCTGGCACCACGGGTTCCGGCTCGCCGTGACGACCCTCGCCGAGCACGCGGACTACCGCGGCGCGGACGTCGTGCGGGCCGGCGAAGACATCGCCGAAGACGGGTGGCTGGACGCCCGCGTCATCGGCGACGCCGTCCGCGCCGGCCGGCACGATCACCAGGTGCTCAAGCGCGTGTGGCACTGCACCGCGCGGTTCGGGCTACGCGGGTAGCAGCGCCTCGGTCAGCCGCCGCCAGTGCGGCATCGCCGAAGTACCCGGTTCGACGCCGATGACCTGGACGCCGACGTGGTCGGCGCCCGCGTCGAGGTGCTGCTGCAGCTTCGCGGTGATGGTCTCGAGGTCGCCCCAGAACACGAGGTCGTCGACGAGCCGGTCGCTGCCGCCGTCGATGTCTTGTCCGGTGTAGCCGAGCCGGAGGAACTTCGCGATGTTGTACGGCGTGGTGAGGTACGGGTGCAGGTGCTTGCGGGCGATCTCGCGCGCCTTGGCCGCGTCCGTCTCGAACAACACGGCGTGCTCGACACCGAGGAACGGTTCCGCGCCGAGGATCTCGCGCGCCTGGGCCGTGTGTTCCGGGGTGACGTGGTATGTGTGCGCGCCCGCCGAGCGGTCGCGGGCCAGCTCCAGCATCTTCGGGCCGTACGCGGCGAGGATCCGGCGCATCGGCGCGCGTGGGGCGGGGTTGACCTTCGGGTCGATGTCCAGGGCGTCGAGGTAGTCGTTCATCGCCCGAAGCGGCTTCGCGCCGGGCTTTCCGGCGCCGAAACCCAGGCCCAGCAGGTGGCGGCCGGGGTAGGCATCGGCCAGCAGCAGGGCCGCGCCGCGGGTCCACTGCGCCTCGCGGGACCAGATCTGCGCGATGCCGTTGACGACGGTGAGGCGTTCGGTGGCGGCGAGGAGGAACCCGGCGTGCGTGAGGGCCTCCCGGCCCTGGCTTTCCGGGATCCAGATCGCCGGCCAGCCGAGTTCTTCCAGCTCCCGCACCGAATCCCGGATCAGGCCGGCCGGCTGGTCCTCGAAGTCGAACGTCCAGATCCCGTAGCGGCCGAGCCGCATGTTCTCGATCATACCCATAAATCGAAGTATCGCAGATTTTCGATATGAAGCAATGCGCGGGCCGGCGGACCGAGGGGAGGAGCAGGTCAGAGGATGTCGCCGAGAGTGGCGACGAGCTCGGCGATCCGGGCTTCGTCCCGCTTGTAGTGCGTCCACTTGCCGACGCGCGTCGCCCGCACCAGCCCGGCACGCTGCAGCTCGGCCATGTACGCCGAGACGGTCGACTGCGCGAGCCCGGTCTTCTCCTGGATGTGCGTCACGCACACACCGACCTCGACCGGATCGGCGATGGCCCGCTCCACCGCGAAGTGCCGCACCGGCTCCCGCAGCCACCGCAGCACCTGCAACCGCACCGGGTTCGCGAGCGCCTTGAACACGTCGAGCAGCTGCTCGACATCGGCTTCGGGTTCGGTGTGCGCAGTCATGGGCCTCGAGATCAGCATAACCGCCCCCGGCGTGTACTCCCCGGCGCCGCGCGTATAACGACCTATACTCACGGGCGTGACCGAAGAATCCCGGCCTCGCGCACCCATCACCGAAGCCGACGTCCTGGCCTGGCTGGAGACGACGGCGGCCGCCGTCGAAGCGGGAGAGGTGAGTGCCCAGGAACTCATCGACATGCTCGGCGAACTGCGCCGGGCGTCCGCGGCCTGCGCCGACGCCTCGGACTGGCTGCTGCTCGCGGCCCGCGAAGGCGGCGCCAGCCTCCGCCAGATCGCGCCCGTCTTCGGCAAGGGCTACGTCCGGGCCCCCGCCGCGCGCCTCGAGAAGCTGCACCGCCAAGCGCAGACCGCGGGGCAGTGGCTCGCCATCCTGCGGCACAAGCAGACCGCATGAGTACGCGCATCGCCCTCGGACTGGCGGCGCTGGGCCGTCCCGCGTACATCAACCTGGGCAGCGAAGGGGCGCTGCCGGCGGTGCGGGACGTCGCTTCGATGCGCGCGGCGACGTTCGCGGTGCTCGACGACGCCTACGCCGCGGGTATCCGGCACGTCGACGTCGCGCGCTCCTACGGGCGGTCCGAGGAGTTCCTGGCCGGCTGGCTCGCCGAGCGCGGGCACGCGGGGATCGAGGTCTCCAGCAAGTGGGGCTACGCCTACGTGGGCGAGTGGCGGCTCGACGCCGACGTGCACGAGGTGAAGGAGCATTCGGCGGCTCGGTTCGCGGCGCAGTGGGCGGAAACCCTGGCGCTGCTGGGGGATCGGGTCGGGCTCTACCAGGTGCATTCGCTCACTGTGGACAGTCCGCTGTTCACCGACGAGCCGTTGCTCGAAGCGCTCGCGGAGCTGTCCGCGAACGGGGTCGCGGTCGGGTTTTCCACGTCCGGGCCGGCCCAGGCGGCCGCGATCGAGCGGGCGTTCGCGCTGGAAGTGGCCGGACGCCCGGTGTTTTCGGCGGTGCAGTCGACGTGGAACGTCCTGGAACCGTCCGCGGGCCCGGCCCTGGCCGCGGCGCACGCGGCCGGGAAGCGGGTGCTGGTCAAGGAAACCCTGGCCAACGGCAGGCTGGCGGTCGAAGCTCCGGCCGGGGTCCGCGAGCTCGCGACCGCGCACGGGACCGGGCCGGACGCGGTCGCGGTGGCCGCGGTGCTGGCCAACGCCTGGGTGGACCGGGCGGTCCTCGGCCCGGCGAGCCCGGCGCAGCTGGCGGCGAACCTGCGGGGCGCCACGCTTTCGCTGAGCACGGAAGAGGAGGCCGTCCTCGCGGGCCTGGCGGAGAATCCGGAGCAGTACTGGCGACACCGGTCCTCCTTGGCGTGGCGGTGAGCCGCTGCACTACCCTTCGCAGGCACAAGAGCACGTTGGGAGGCCGGATCAGGTGCGTCATCGGCAGGCGATCGCGTTGGCCGCGGTCGCGTTGGTCGGCCTCACGGGCTGCGAAGGGCCGGATCCGAACAACCTCGAGACGTACTACGACGATCCGGTGACCACGTCGGCCCCGGCCCCGGCCCCCGCGGAGGCGCGGGTGAGCCAGGCGCAGGCCGCGCCGGTGAAACCGCCGGCCCCCGATCTCGGGCCGCTCGCGGAGCGGGCGCTGCTGACCGACGCCGACGTCGCGGAAGAAGGCGTGCAGCCGGGGGCCGGTGAAGCTTCGGGGTGCCTGACGGCGGCGGTGTCGGCGACCAGCCGGACGGCGTCCTGGCGCTATCCCAGCGGCTCGGTGCTGAGCCACCGCGTGGCCGCGTATCCGGAGCCGGCGGCGGCCCAGGCCGTGGCGAGCGCCGAGTGCGCGGGCCGTGAGGTCACCGTGCCCGCCCAGTCCGGGGTCGAGGTCCAGCGGGCGTGGTGCGAGGGCAAGACCTGCACGGTGTTGCTGGCGAAGGGCATGCTCGTGTCGGGGCTGACCGTCTCGGCGAGCACGGAGGCCCGGGCGGTGGACGCGGCGAAGCGCTTGCTGCCGGCGATGACGGCGAAGCTCGCGGCTCAGCCGTAACGGCGGAACCATTCCTGGACGCCTTCGCGGCCGTCGGGGATGAAGGGCAGCTCGGGGGCCGGGTCGTCGACCCAGGCCCGCAGCTCGTCCAGGCTGATCCAGCGGCCTTCGACGATCTCTTCGGCCTGATGGCGGATCGGGCCGTCCCAGCGGACCTCGAAGGCGAAGTTGTGGCAGCGGTTGCGGCCGTCGTCGTAGACCTTGGTGAACAGGGGAACGGGTTCCACTCCCTGGACGCCGAGTTCTTCGGCGAGTTCGCGGCGGGCGCATTCGGCCGGGGTCTCGCCCGCGGCCACCACCCCACCGGCCCAGCAGTCCCAGGTCGAGGGGAACACGTCCTTACCGGGAGTGCGCAGGTGCACGTAGACCGCGGCTCCGTCACCCGAACGGACCAGCACGACGCCCGCGGCGTGCCACAACGCGCCGGCGCGGACGGCGGCGCGGGTGGTGCGGCCGACCACCGCACCGGCCTGGTCATAGAGGGCAACGAGTTCGTCACTGCCTGGCATGGGTGCATCGTTCCACTAGGACGACCCCGTAGGGTGGGGACATGCGGCGGATCATGGGAACCGAAGTCGAGTACGGCATCTCCGTGCCGGGCGACGCGACGGCGAACCCGGTACTCACCTCCACCCAGGTCGTGCTGGCGTACGCGGCGGCGGCCGACATCCCGCGCGCCCGCCGGGCGCGGTGGGACTACGAGGTGGAGAGCCCGCTGCGGGACGCGCGCGGGTTCGACCTGACCGGCCCGGGCGGCCCGGGGCACGACCCGGACGTCGAGGACCTGGGCGCGGCGAACGTCATCCTGACCAACGGGGCACGGCTGTACGTCGACCACGCGCACCCGGAGTACTCGGCGCCCGAGGTGACGAACGCGCGTGACGCGGTCATCTGGGACAAGGCGGGCGAGCGGGTGATGGAGGAGGCGGCGATGAAGGCCGCTTCCGTGCCGGGCCAGCCGCAGCTGCAGCTGTACAAGAACAACGTCGACGGCAAGGGCGCGAGCTACGGCACGCACGAGAACTACCTGATGGCGCGGTCGACGCCGTTCACCGCGGTGATCGCCGGGCTGACGCCGTTCTTCGTCTCGCGGCAGGTCGTCACCGGCTCGGGCCGGCTCGGGATCGGCCAGCAGAGTGAAGAGGCCGGGTTCCAGCTCTCCCAGCGTGCGGACTACATCGAGGTCGAGGTCGGCCTGGAGACCACGCTCAAGCGCGGGATCATCAACACCCGCGACGAGCCGCACGCGGACGCGGACAAGTACCGGCGGCTGCACGTCATCATCGGCGACGCGAACATGTCGGAGTACTCGACGTACCTCAAGGTCGGGACGACGGCGCTGGTGCTGGACCTGATCGAGTCCGGTATCCGGTTCGACGACCTGAAGCTGGACGAACCGGTCAAGGCCGTCCACCAGATCAGCCACGACCCGACGCTGAAGACGCAGGTCGCGCTGGCGAACGGCAAGAAGTACACCGGGCTGGACCTGCAGTTCGCCTACCACGAGATCGCGTCGCAGAACCTCGAGCGGACCGGCGCCGACCAGGCGTCGAAGGAGGTCCTGCGGGTCTGGGGCGAGATCCTGGACGCGCTGGCCCGCGACCCGCAGGAGTGCGCGGACCGGCTGGACTGGCCGGCCAAGCTGCGGCTGCTCGAGGGCTACCGGCAGCGCGACCAGCTGGCCTGGGGCGCGCCCCGGCTGCGGCTGGTCGACCTGCAGTATTCGGACGTGCGGCTGGCGAAGGGCCTGTACAACCGGCTCGTCACCCGCGGGTCGATGAAGCGCCTGGTCACCGAGGAGGAGGTGCTGGCCGCGGTGACGACGCCGCCGTCGGACACCCGCGCCTACTTCCGCGGCCGGGCGCTGGAGAAGTACGCGACGTCGATCGCGGCGGCTTCGTGGGATTCGGTCATCTTCGACGTGGGCAAGGAGTCGCTGGTGCGGATCCCGACCCTGGAGCCGCTGCGGGGGACGAAGGCGCACGTCGGCAAGCTGCTGGACAACGCGGCGACGGCGGAGGAGCTCGTGGAGGCGCTCACCGGTTCGGACTAGGCGGGACGCACCAGCGATCGCGGCGTGACCCCGAATGTCGGGGCCGCTGGGTAGGCTAGGAAACATCAGCCACACCGGGAGGCGAGATGGCCCAGGAAAAGATCGAAAAGCACGGCGGTGGTGACTCCGACGAGGAGTTCGACGACACCGGCGCGGCGGGTCAGGAGCGGCGCGAGAAGCTCGGCGAGGACGTCGACACGATCCTCGACGAGATCGACGACGTGCTCGAGGAGAACGCCGAGGACTTCGTCCGGGCCTACGTGCAGAAGGGCGGCGAATAGCCGCTGTCGAGGGCACTGCGCCCTTGCCGACCGTTCAGCCGGCGGCCGGGGCTCCGCGCGGCGTCCGTGCCCGCGCGGGGCTCCGGCCCGCACAGATGGGATTTTTGAGCACGTATGGACAACACCAGGGGCATCTCGGGTCCCGCGCTGCCTGCGCCGTACTTCTCTTCGGCGACGTCGTCGTTTTCGGACTTCCTGCGCGTGCAGGCGCCGGAGCTGCTGCCCGAGCGGCGGGTGACGCCGGGCGCGGCCGAGCTGGGCGTGCCGCACGGGACGACGATCGTCGCGTGCACCTTCGCCGGCGGGGTGCTGATCGCGGGTGACCGGCGGGCGACGTCGGGGAACCTGATCGCGAGCCGCGACATCGAGAAGGTGCACGTCACCGACGAGTATTCGGCGGTCGGCATCGCGGGCACGGCGGGGCTGGCCGTGGAGATGGTGCGGTTGTACGCGGTCGAGCTGGCGCACTACGAGAAGATCGAGGGCGTTTCGCTGTCGCTGGACGGCAAGACGAACAAGCTGGCCGGGATGGTCAAGGCCAACCTCGAGATGGCGATGGCCGGGCTGGCGGCGATCCCGTTGTTCGTGGGCTACGACCTGGAGGCCGAAGACGCGAAGCACGCGGGCCGGATCGTGTCGTACGACGCCGCGGGCGGCCGCTACGAGGAGAACGGCGGCTACGCGGGCATCGGCTCGGGTTCGCTGTTCGCGAAATCGGCGTTGAAGAAGCTGCACGACCCGGACGCCGACGCCGAGGGCGCGGTCCGCGTCGCGGTGGAGGCCCTGTACGACGCGGCGGACGACGACACGGCATCGGGCGGCCCGGACCTGGTGCGCAGGATTTTCCCGAGCGTCGTGACGATCACCGCCGAGCACGGCGCGGTCCAGCTGTCGGAGTCGGAGACGGCGGCGGTGGCCGAAGCCGTGGTGGCGGGGCGGATCGAGCGCCAGCAGCGCCGGCTGTCCTGACCCGGGGCCTGAACCAGTGAACGTTGGAACACCGAAAGACCTGGAGCGCACACCGTGACGATGCCGTTGTATGCCTCTCCCGAGCAACTGATGCGGGAGCGTTCCGAGCTGGCGCGCAAGGGCATCGCGCGCGGCCGGAGCGTGGTGGTCCTGAAGTACTCGGGCGGCGTCCTGTTCGTGGCGGAGAACCCGTCGGCGACGCTGCACAAGGTCTCCGAGATCTACGACCGCATCGGTTTCGCGGCGGTCGGGCGCTACAGCGAGTTCGAGAACCTCCGCGTGGCGGGCATCCGCCACGCGGACCTGAAGGGCTACCAGTACGACCGGCGTGACGTGAGCGCCCGGGCGCTGGCGAACGCCTACGCGGCGACGCTGGGCAGCATCTTCACCGAGCAGCTGAAGCCGTTCGAGGTGGAGATCTGCGTGGCGGAGGTGGGAGCGAGCTCGGCGGAGGACCAGCTGTACCGCCTGACGTACGACGGTTCGATCTTCGACGAGCCGCAGTACGTGGTGATGGGCGGCCAGACGGACAAGATCTCGGCCAAGCTGAAGGAGACGTTCGAGGACGGCCTGGACCTCCAGGCGGCCCTGGGCGTGGCGGTGGCGGCCTTGAGGACGCCGAGCCAGCCGACGTCGGGTTCGTCGTCTTCGTCGTCGGCGGCGAACGCATCGGCGAACGGCAACGGCGAGGCGGACCCGATCAAGCTGGAGGTGGCGGTCCTGGACCGCGACCGCCCGAGGCGCATGTTCCGCCGTTTGACGGGAGCAGCACTGGACACGCTCCTGCCGGTCCCGGACCCGCAGGGCGAGGAGCCGGAGAGCAAGCCCGAAGGCGAGTAGGTTTCGTGACAGAAGCGGGGCGGGGCCGGCGGCCGCGCCCCGCTTTTGCTTAAGGCAGGACGGCCGGCTACGGGCCCCGCGGCTCGTGCCGACGGCCCGCAGGGCCGAACGGCGGATCCACACGGGGACCGCCCCGGCCACACCCCCCTGCCGACCCGATACGCAGCCGAGCCAGCGGCCGACAGTCCGGGTCAAGGCACGCTTTCCCGCCTTGACGCGGTCTGTCGGCCGTTGAACAATCAAGCGTTCGGGCCGGCGGGAACCACTCGCGAGGGCGCGGACCAAACCCCCACGACCTCAAGACGCAGCAGGAGAAGTCCGAAACTCCTGATCGGCAAAAGCCAGCAAGTACGGCAAAGTAGCCCGAGCGGTGTGCCAGGTGTGGTTGAACCCCCGCTCGGCATGAACCACAGCCTCCTGCCCCCGAGCATGCAGCGCGTCGGCGATCCGCCGAGCCGTGGCAACGTCCGTGGGCGCCCCGGTCCCCACCGCCAGCATCACCGAGATCGGCGCCGAGAACCGCATGGTCGGCAGATACCGCCGAGGGGTGTTGGCCGCGATCGCCGCCCGGTTCCCGTCGAGGATCCCCACGGAGTCGTTCAGATCGTCGTAGGGCAGGGCGATCACCAGCGTCGCGAACTCGTCGACATGGTGCAGCCCGATGTTCAGCGCCCCGAACCCGCCACCCGACATCCCACCCAGCGCCCGATGGGTCCGATCAGCCAACGTCCGGTACCGCTGGTCGATCCCGGGAACCACGGTCCCGGCCAGGTAGCTCTCCAGCTGGGGCCCACCGGGAACGTTCAGGCACTCCCAGTCGGTACTCGGATTACCGGCGGTCATGTCGACACTGACCACGATCATCGGCGCGATGACATTGGCCTTCTCCAACGCCTGCAGCGTCCCCGGGGCATCCCCGGAGGTGAGCCAGTCCCGCGGACCCCCGAACGGATACCCGTGGATGAGATACACGACCGGGTACCGCCGAGCCGGGTCACTGTCGTACCCGGGCGGCAGGATGACGTAGTTGCTTCCCGACGGCACCCCGTGCGCCGGATCCGGAAGGTTCACGACGTCGATCCGCTGACCCGCGGCCGCGGCACCCGCAGCAGGCCGCGGAGCAGCGGACGAAGCAGATGGAGCCTCACTCCCGTCGTCGAGCAGCCGCCCGGCGAAGTTGACGACCCCGGGACCGCGCTGGAGAAGCCGCGCCAGGTCGTCCGAAGTCCGCACATACCCCACGTAGCTGTTCAGCGCGGTCACCGCCGCCACCAGCAGCAGCACGCCGAACGCCGTGAAGCCCCAGCGGCGGACGCGGCGGCGGTACCAGAGCGCGACCACGACGGCGAGGACCGCCACCGCTGCCGAAGCGAAGCCGAGCCAGATCAGCGGGGACTCGAGCGGGCCCAGGTCGCGGGCACGGGCGGTGACGTCGCCCGGCAGCACCGGGTCGCTCGCCGCCCGGTGGATGACGCTCGCCAGGCCGTGGCCGTCCATCGACTCCCCGCTCGTCCGGCCGCGGGCCGGAGGGCCCGCGACTCGGTCGCGAAGCTAGCGAGCGGTCGCTGTGGGTACGTTGAGAGACGGTAAAGCAACCTTTAGAGCCGGTAGAGCGTCAGGGCGCTGGGCCGGGACCGGAAGCGGAACCGGTTGCCGAGCGGGCCGACCTCGCCGTCGGTGGCGACGCGGCGGTTGCCGTCGAGCAGCTCGACGTCCAGCTCCGGCAGGTCGAGTTCCTGGTAGACGTGGCTGGCGGCGAGGCTGCGGGTGATCATCGCCAGCAGGAACCGGGCGCGGGAGTAGGGCAGGTCGGCGCGCAGGTAGCGGATGTCGAGCAGGCCGGTGTCCAGCGCGGGCCGGCGGCTCGGGGCGAACCCCTTCGGCGCGTACGTGCCGTTGCCGACGAACAGCAGCCAGACCTGCGTCTTCTTGCCGTTGAGCCGGACGGTCAGCGGCTTGGCGTGGCGTAGCGTCCGGGCCAGCGCGATCGCCGCCGAGGGCCACTTGGGGTGCTTTTCCTGCAGCTTCTCGCGCAGCCGGACCATCTCGGGGTAGCCGCCGAGGCTGGCCGTGTTGACGAACCAGCGGTGGGCCGGCTCGCCGGCGCCGTCGATCTCGACTTCGCCCAGGTCGACGCGGACGGCGTTGCCGACCTCGGTCGCCGCGTCGGCGTCGGGCATCGAGTTGACGCCGACGTCGCGGGCGAAGTGGTTGAGGGTGCCCGCCGGGACCAGGGCGAGCGGCAGGTCGCGTTCGGCGGCCACGGAGGCCACCGCGGCGACCGTGCCGTCGCCGCCCGCGACGCCGAGCGCGCGGATCGTGCCGCGGGCGTCGATCTCGGCTTCGAGCTGGGTGCGCAGGTCCTGCTTCGGGTCCGGGTAGAGCAGCGCGGCCTTCGGCCAGGCGAACTTGACGTCCTCGGTCGGGTCCTGGCCGGCGACGCCCGAGTTCGGGTTGACGACCGCGAGCATGTCCTCGCCGTCGACCATCTCGGGGGCGTCCGCGTCGTGGGCCGTGCGGCCCGGGACGTCGTCGTGCAGCGGCCACCAGTGCCGGGTGGCCAGGCCGACGCCGACGCCGATGCCCAGGCCGACGCCGACGTCGGAGGGCCAGTGCACGCCGGTGTGGACCCGCGAGTAGGCGACGGCCAGCGCCAGCGGCGCGACGGCGAGCCCGGCCCGCGGCGACTCCATCGCCACCGCGGTGGCGAAGGCGGCCGCGGAGGCGGAGTGCCCGGACGGGAACGACGACGACGTGGGACGTTTCCGCAGGCGGCGGTGCATCGGCGTCTCTTCCTCGGCCGGGCGGCGGCGGGGGAACACCGGCTTGCCGATGAGGTTCGCGGCGGCGCTGGCCCCGGCGATCGCGACGACCCCGCGCAGGGCGGCCCGGCGGGTCTCGCCGGGACGGGCGGCCAGCAGGGCCGCGACGCCCCACCACAGGCGCGACTTGTTCGCCGACCTCGACAGCGTCCTCAGCGCGTCGTCGGCCTTCGAGGCGGGCAGCGAGGCAGTGCGGCGCATCAGGGCGCGGTCGGTCCGGCCGACCCGCCGGAAGGCCCGGATGAGCTGGTGTGACAAGGGAGTCCGCCTTCCGCATGACGTCAAGGGCCGTGCTCCAATCGTGCCGTATTCCGGGTGAATTCACCGTCTGTGGCCTACTGGGGGCGTGTCGACGCCCGAACGGCGCACCGTGGGAGGGGGTCCAGCGCCTACTCTGGTGGAATGCAGCGGCGGATCTTTGGCATCGAGACCGAGTTCGGGGTCACGTGCACCTTCCACGGACAGCGCAGGCTCTCGCCCGACGAGGTGGCGCGTTACCTCTTCCGGCGGGTCGTGTCCTGGGGACGCTCATCGAACGTCTTCCTGTCGAACGGCTCCCGGCTCTACCTGGACGTCGGCTCGCACCCCGAGTACGCGACGGCCGAGTGCGACGACCTCGTGCAGCTGGTCACGCACGACAAGGCCGGGGAGCGGATCCTCGAGGACCTGCTGGTCGACGCCGAGCGGCGGCTCGCCGACGAGGGCATCGGCGGCGACATCTTCCTGTTCAAGAACAACACCGACTCCGCGGGCAACTCCTACGGTTGTCACGAGAACTACCTGGTGACCCGGGCGGGGGAGTTCTCCCGGATCGCGGACGTGCTGCTCCCGTTCCTGGTGACCCGCCAGCTCATCTGCGGGGCCGGCAAGGTGCTGCAGACCCCGCGCGGCGCGGTCTACTGCCTCTCCCAGCGGGCCGAGCACATCTGGGAGGGCGTCTCCAGCGCCACCACCCGCTCGCGGCCGATCATCAACACCCGCGACGAGCCGCACGCCGACGCCGAGCGCTACCGGCGGCTGCACGTCATCGTGGGCGACTCGAACATGGCCGAGCCGACGACCATGCTCAAGGTCGGCTCGGCGAACCTGGTGCTGGAGATGATCGAGGCCGGCGTCCAGTTCCGCGACTTCACCCTGGACAACCCGATCCGGGCGATCCGCGAGATCAGCCACGACCTCACCGGCCGCCGCCAGGTGCGGCTGGCCGGCGGGCGCGAGGCCTCGGCGCTGGACATCCAGCGCGAGTACCACGCCCGCGCGGTCCAGCACATCAAGGACAACGGCACGACCGCGGCGAACGAGCGCGTCGTCGAGCTGTGGGGCCGGGCCCTCGAAGCGGTCGAGCAGCAGGACTTCGGCAAGATCGACACCGAGATCGACTGGGCGATCAAGCACCGGCTGGTCGAGCGCTACCGGCACAAGCACGACCTGGACCTGTCCAGCCCGCGCATCGCCCAGCTCGACCTGGCCTACCACGACATCCGCCGGGGCCGGGGCATCTTCGACCTGCTCCAGCGCAAGGGCCTGGTCCGCCGGGTCACCGACGACGGCGAGATCGAGGCCGCCAAGGACACCCCGCCCCAGACGACCCGGGCCAAGCTGCGCGGCGACTTCATCGCCGCCGCCCAGGCCGCGGGCCGGGACTTCACCGTCGACTGGGTGCACCTGAAGCTGAACGACCAGGCCCAGCGCACGGTCCTGTGCAAGGACCCGTTCCGCTCGGTCGACGAGCGGGTGGAACGCCTGATCAGCTCGCTCTAGACCGCCGCCCGCCCGGCGTTTTCCTACGAAAGTCGCCGGGCGGGTGCGGCAGGATCGCGGCATGCGTGTCGTGCTGCTGGTGCTCGCCCTGCTGGTCTCGATCGCCGCCCCGGCGTCGGCGGGGGAGCGCCCGCCGACGTGGGAGCTCACGCCGACCGGAGTCACCGCCCAGTTCCGCGGCCTGTCCGCCGTCAGCGCGCGGGTCGCGTGGGTCAGCGGCACCCAGGGGACGGTCCTGCGCACGACCGACGGCGGGGCCACCTGGAAGTCCGTGGGGCCGCAGGGCACCGAGACGCTGCAGTTCCGCGACATCGAGGCCTTCGACGCCCAGCACGCCGTGATCCTCTCGATCGGGCCGGGGACCGACTCCCGCGTCTACCGGACCGACGACGGCGGCACGCACTGGCGCCAGACGTTCCAGAACACCGACGCGGCGGCCTTCTACGACTGCCTGGCCTTCTTCGACCCGTGGCGCGGCCTGGCGATGAGCGACCCGGTCGACGGCCGGTTCCGGGTCCAGGCCACCTTCGACGGCGGCCGCAGCTGGCGCCCGGTGCCCGACAGCGGCTTCCCACCGGCCCTGCCCGGCGAGGCCGGGTTCGCGGCCAGCGGCCAGTGCGTCACGACGGCCGGGCCGTTCGACGCCTGGCTCGCGACCGGTGGCGGCGCGACCGCCCGCGTCCTGCACTCCGGCGACGGCGGCCGGCACTGGACGGCGTCGGACACGCCGTTGCCGAGCAGCCCGTCGGCGGGCGTGTTCGCGCTGGCCTTCCGCACGCCGTTCCAGGGCATCGCGATCGGCGGCGACTTCGCGAACCCGACGGCACCCGGCCCGGCCGTGGCGCTCACCCGGGACCGCGGCCGCACCTGGGCCACCCCCGGCCAGTACCCGGCCGGGTACCGCTCCGGGCTGGCCTGGCGCGGCGGGACGGTGCTGGCGGTCGGCCCGGGCGGCAGCGACTACAGCCCCGACGGCGGCCGGCACTGGACGTCGTTCGACACCGGCAGCTTCGACAGCGTGGCCTGCGCCGGGGCCGCCTGCTGGGCCAGCGGCGCCGGCGGCCGGGTCGCCCGGCTCCGCTAGAGGACCTGGCCGGTCGGGCGGACCAGGATCTCGTTGACGTCGACCGAGGGCGGCTGCTGGAGGGCGTAGAGCACCGCGCGGCCGATGTCGGCGGGCTCGAGGTGGGGCTTCGTGCGCTGCTCGTCGGTGAGGATGTCGGTGTCGGTGATGCCCGGGTTGATCAGCGTGACCCGCACGCCGGTGCCGACGGCTTCCTCGCGGATCGCGCCGGCCATGCCGGTGACGGCCCACTTCGTCACCGAGTACAGGCTCGCGTTGCGGATGTACCGGCCGGCGACCGAGCCGGTGATCAGCAGGTGGCCGGCGGTTTCCTTCAGCGCCGGGAGGGCCGCGCGGGCGGTGTAGGCCGCGCCGAGGACGTTCGTGCGGACCATGGGCTCCCACGCCGTCGGATCGGGGTCGTCGTCGCCGAAGAAGGACGTCCCGACGCCGATGCCGGCGTTGGCGAAGGCCGCGTCGAGCCGCCCGAACTTCGCGACCGTCTCGGCGACGGCTCCGGAGATGCCCGGCCAGTCGCCGACGTCGGCGC
Source organism: Amycolatopsis sp. 505 (assembly GCF_031625235.1). Classification (NCBI taxonomy): domain Bacteria; kingdom Bacillati; phylum Actinomycetota; class Actinomycetes; order Pseudonocardiales; family Pseudonocardiaceae; genus Amycolatopsis; species Amycolatopsis sp. 505. The sequence goes on along the minus strand of NZ_JACKQP010000007.1, from coordinate 318,765 downwards.
CGAGCGCGAGGGCCCGGTCCTCGCCGAGTTCGGTGGCCAGGGGCGTGACGGACTCGGCCTGGCGGGCGACGAGGGCGACCTTGAAGCCGGCCGCCGCGGCCAGGCGTGCGGTCGCGGCGCCGAGGCCGCGGGAAGCGCCGGTGATGAGGAGAACGCGATCATCCATGCCTTCCAGGCTAGGGAGTCAGGACGAGCCGGCCGCGCAACGCGCCCGCGGCGAGCCGCTCGTGGGCGGCCGCCGCCTCGGCCAGGGGCAGGACTCCGGCGACACGCAGGGGGAGCGTCCCGTTCTCCGCCAGGCGGGCCAGCTCGGCCAGGCGGCCGCCGTCGGCGCGGATCCAGACGGTGCGGACGCGGACGCCGCGCAGGGGGATCGGGGCGGCGCCCGCGGCGAAGGCCACGAATTCGCCGCCGCCGCGGACCGCGTCGAGCGCGTCCAAGCCGAGGAGCGCGGGGTCGAGAGCCGCGTCCACGCCGCCCGGGACCACCGCGCGGACCCGGTCGGCCAGCGACGGCCCGCGCGGCACGAACTCGTCCGCGCCGGACGCCCTGACCTGGGCTTCGTCGGCTTCGGACGCCACCGCGACGACCCGCAGCTTCCGCGCGTGCGCCAGCGCGACGGCGTACCCGCCGACGGCCCCGGCCGCGCCGGTGACCAGGACGGTTCCCGTGGTGCCGACCAGGTCCAGGGCCTGGGCGGCGGTCAGCGCGTTCAGCGGCAGGGTGGCGGCTTCGGCGGGGGAGACGCCGGCCGGAGCGGGGGCGACGGCCGAGGCGTCGAGCACGATCCGCTCGGCGTAGGCGCCGAGCGGCGTGGCGATCCGGTCGCGCAGGCCGATCACGGCTTCGCCGGCCCGGAACCCGGTGTCGCCGGGGTCGTCGATCTCGCCCGCGACGTCCCAGCCCAGGCCGAGCACCTCCCGCGGCGGCACCACCCCGGCCGAGCTCAGCACCCCGCTGCGGGTCGCCAGGTCCACCGGGTTCACCGCGGCCGCCGCCACCCGGATCCGGACCTGCCCCGGGCCCGGCTCCGGCACCGGGACCTCGGCGAACTCCAGCACTTCCGGCCCGCCGAACCGGCGGATCACCATCGCACGCATCCGAACCTCCTTCCCGGCGACCGTATGGGGAGCTACTCTCCATTGGGAAGTACGCACTCGCAGGTGCCTACCCGACGAGGAGGTTCGCCCGGTGCCCACGCGCACGGCGGAACAGCGGCGGCAGGCCGAAAAGGCCGCCTACGACGCCTACCTGGCCGCGTGCCCGACCCGGAAGCTGCTCGACGAGATCGCCGGCAAGTGGGTCAGCCTGATCCTCGTCGCGCTCGGTGACGGGCCGCAGCGCTACAGCGACCTTTCGCGGCGGATCGCCGGGGTCAGCCAGAAGATGCTCACCCAGACCCTGCGGGTGCTCGAGCGGGACGGCCTCGTCCGCCGCGAGGTCACCCCGGCGGTGCCCGTCCGCGTCGACTATTCCCTTACGCCACTGGGGGAGTCGCTGCGTGCCTTGATGGCCGGGTTCAAGGACTGGGCCGAAGCGAACTTCGAAGCCGTCGACGCCGCGCGAAGCGATTACGACGCGCGTACCCCGGACCTCACGATCGGGCCGGGCGGCGCGGGCTAGGCTCTACCGGTGTCCACCGCACGCGCCGAACGACTGGTCAATCTGGTGCTGGCCCTGTTGTCCACCCGGCAGTACCTCACGGCCGAGAAGATCCGCGGCATCGTGCCCGGATACGGCGACGCGGCGAGCGACGACGCCTACTTCCGGATGTTCGAGCGGGACAAGACCGAACTGCGCGAGCTCGGCATCCCGCTGGAGACCGGCCGCAACGGCGCGTTCGACGCCATCGAGGGCTACCGCATCGCCCGCCGCGACTACGAACTCGGCGAGATCGACCTCGCCCCCGACGAAGCCGCCGCCGTCGCGCTCGCCTCCCGGCTGTGGGACTCCCCGGAGCTGACCGGCCAGGCGCAGGGCGCGCTCGTCAAACTGCGCGCCGCCGGCCTGGAGGTCGACGACCAGGCACCCACCGTGGTCGAGCCGCGGGTGCGCGCCGAGCCAGCGTTCGGGCCGCTGCTGGCCGCGGTCCAGAACGGCCAGGCCGTGCGCTTCGAGTACCGCCGCAGCGGCTCCCCGGAGCGGATCATGCGCACCCTCGAACCGTGGGGCGTGGTGTCCTGGCGGGCCCGCTGGTACGTCGTCGGGCACGACCGCGACCGCGGCGCCACCCGCTGCTTCCGGCTTTCCCGCGTCACCGGGCAGGTGCGCCCGGTGGGCAAGCCCGGCGAGGTCCGGCGCCCCGAGGGCGTCAACCTGCTCAAGCTCGTCACGGCCACCGGCGACAGCGAACCGGCGCCGGTCACCACCGCCCGGCTGTGGGTCGCCGACGGCCGCGCGGCCGGGGTCCGCCGCCGCGGCACCGTCGTCGGGCGCAGCAGCATCGACGGCGAAGAGGGCGATCTCGTGGAGATCGGCCTGCTCTACCCCGAATCGGCCGCCGACTGGATCAGCGCGCAGGGCCCGGACGTCGTCGTGCTCGAACCCGACGTGCTGGCCAAGAGCGTGCAGGACCGCCTCGAAGCCGTCGTCGCCCGGCAGGTGAGCGCCCGGTGAGCGGGTCCACCGACCGGATGCCGAGGCTGCTCGCGCTCGTGCCGTACCTGCTGGCGCGCCCCGGCGTCCGCATCGACGACGCGGCGCAGGACTTCGACGTCACGCCGAGGCAGCTGCGCAAGGACCTCGAGCTGCTCTGGATGTGCGGGCTGCCCGGCTACGGCCCCGGCGACCTGATCGACCTGTCCTTCGAGGGCGACACGATCGTCGTCACCCACGACGCCGGGATGAGCCGCCCGCTCCGGCTGACCGGCGGCGAGGCGACCGCGCTGCTGGTGGCGCTGCGGGCGCTGGCCGAGACGCCGGGCGTGGTCGACGGCGACGCCGTCCGCCGCTCCATCGCCAAGATCGAGGCCGCCGCCGGGCAGGCCCAGCCGGCCGGTGTGGTGGTCGGCGGGGGAGTGCGCGAGGGCAAGAAGACCGCGCGCACCCGCGAGGAGGTCGCCCGGGCGCTGCAGGGCGGACGCGCCCTGCGGATCCGCTACTACACCGCCTCGAAGGACCAGATCACCGAGCGCACGGTCGACCCGATGCGGCTGCTGATCGTCCAGGCCGTCGGCTACCTCGAAGCCTGGTGCCGCCGCGCCGAGGGCGTCCGGCTGTTCCGGCTCGACCGGATCGACGAGCTGACCGTGCTCGAGGAGCCGTCGCGGCCGCCCGCCCACGCGCACCCCACCGACGTCTCCGACGGCGTCTTCCGCGAACGTCCCGACCAGCGGGAGGCCGTCCTGGTCCTCGACCCGGACGCACGCTGGGTAGCCGAGTACTACCCGTGCGAGGAGCTCGACGAGCTCGACGGGGGCCGGCTGCGCATCCGGATGCGCTACGCCGACCAGTCGTGGATGGTGCGCCTGGTGCTCAGCCTGGGCGGGGAAGCGCTGGTGGAGAGCCCGGCGGACCTCGCGTCCGACGTCGGTCGCCGGGCGGCCGACGCGGTGGCCCGAGCCCGTCACCTTCCGTCAACCTGCGACCACTAGGCTGACGGCGTGCCGTACCTGCCCACCGCTGTGCTCATCGTGCTCGGCCTCGCGCTGCTCGTGGTCCTGCTGGTGCGGACCGTCAAGGTCTTGCGTGCCTTCCGGCAAACCACAAGCATGGTGGTGACGAACACCCAGGACCGGGCGGGGCTCGTCCGGGCCAGGGCCGCGGGGTTGCGCGTCGCGTTCGCGCAGCGCCGCCGCAAAGCGGAAAACCAGTAACATCCCTACCAGACGCAGATAGGAGGCCACCATGCTGAACGGATTGCAGCCGTGGCATTTGATCATCTTGGTGCTCGTCGTCGTGCTGCTGTTCGGGGCCAAGAGGCTTCCCGACGCGGCCCGGTCCATCGGCAAGTCCATGAAGATCTTCAAGGCCGAGACCAAGGACCTCACCGGCGACAAGGCCGCGGCGCACGAAGACGCCGAGCCCGCCGAGACGAAGCAGCTCCCGGCCAAGCCCGCCACGCCCGCTTCGACCGACCAGCAGGTCGCCGACCTGCAGCGTCAGCTCGACGAGCTGAAGAAGCAGCAGGCCGCCGAGCAGCCGCAGAAGAACGTCAGCTGAGCGGCTAGGCCACACCCGGTCCCCCGTCCACGGAGCGCGCCGCACCCGGCGCGCTCCGGCGGACTCCGACGAGAACGGAACAACCCGTGGCGGAATCCGCCTCCGGAAACGGTGACAGCCGCCGGTCGAAGCGGCGCAAGCGCAGCCGTCGGGCCAATCCCGACGGCACGATGACGCTCATCGAGCACATCTACGAGTTCCGCCGCCGTCTCGGCTTCGCGCTGCTCGCGGTGGTGATCGGCGGGATCCTCGGCTTCATCTGGTTCGGCACCAAGATCGGTCCGATCCCGTCGCTGGGCGACCTCGTCAAGGACCCGTACTGCGCGATCCCGCCGGAGCGCCGGCTCGACAGCGCCGAAGGGTGCCGGCTGCTGCAGACCGTGCCGTTCGAGGCCTTCATGACGCAGCTGAAGGTCGGCATCGCGGCCGGGGCCGTGCTCCTCTCGCCGGCGTGGCTGTACCAGCTCTGGGCGTTCATCGCGCCGGGCCTGTACAGCAAGGAACGCAAGTACGCGCTGACGTTCGTCGGGTTCGCGTCGGTGCTGTTCGCCGCGGGCGCCGTGCTCGCCTACATCCTCTTCCCGCACGCGCTGCAGCTGCTCATGGGCTTCGGGCAGGACGCGTTCGTCACCGCGCTGACCGCGGACAAGTACATCTCGTTCCTCCTGTCGCTGCTGATCATCTTCGGGATCAGCTTCGAGCTCCCGCTGCTCGTGGTGATGCTCAACCGCGTCGGCGTCGTGAAGTACGTGCAGCTGAAGAAGTGGCGGCGCGGCATCGTGTTCGCGCTCTTCGTCTTCGCCGCCTTCGCCACCCCGGGCTCGGACCCGTTCTCCATGCTCGGTCTGGCCGGCGCGCTCACCGTGCTGTTCGAGATCGCCGTGCAGATGGCCCGCTTCCACGACCGCAAGCTCGACAAGGCCCGCTCCGACGAGGGCTGGGACTCCCTCGCCGACGACGAAGCCGCCCCCTTCGACTACACGCCGAGCACCATCGACGACGAGCCGTCCGCCCCGACCGCGTCCGGCGGCCGGTCGAGCACCGACGACGTCACCTAGTGGGGATCCACGCCGCGCTCGCCGTGCACCCGGCGTCGGGGCACGGCGCGGCCGCCCGGATCGCCGGCACCGTCGCCGAGCGGCTGCGCGCGGCGGTCGACCGGCTCGACGTGCTGGTCGCCCACTCCGTCGAGGAGTCCCGCGCGCTGATGCGGTCGTCCCACGCCGCCGGGCTGGACGTCCTGATCGTGCTCGGCGGGGACGGCGCCGCCCACCAGGGCGTCCAGTTCTGCGCGAACCACGACGTCGCGCTCGGCCTCGTCCCGGCGGGCACCGGCAACGACTTCGCCCGCGCCCTCGGCATCCCGGGCGAGCCGCTCCCGGCGGTCGACGCGCTGGTCGCGGCCCTGCGCTCGGGCGCCCGCCGGCGCATCGACCTCGGCCGCGTGGGCGACACGTGGTTCGCGACGGTGCTGTGCGCGGGGTTCGACGCGAGCGTCAACGAACGCGCCAACCGGATGCGCTGGCCGTCCGGACCCCGCCGCTACGACGTGGCGATCCTGGCCGAGCTGGCGTCGTTCCGGCCCCGCCCGGTGGTCGTCGACACCGGCACCGGCCGCCTCGAACTCGACGCGACGCTCGTGGCGATCGGCAACACCCGGTTCTACGGCGGGGGCGTCCCGATCTGCCCCACGGCCGACCCCGAGGACGGCGTCTTCGACGTCACGATCATCGGGCACGCCACCCGCCGCGGCCTGATCCGCATGCTTCCCGGCCTGCGCACCGGCAACCACGTGACCCACCCCGCGGTCCGCACGTTGCGCGCCCGCTCGGTGACCCTGGCCGGCAACACGTGGCCGGCCTACGCCGACGGGGAACCGCAGGGCGCGGTGCCGGTGACGGCCAGCTGCGTGCCGGGCGCGCTCACCGTGCTGGCCTAACGGTCGTACCCGCCCGCCCGGGCCACCAGGTGCCGGAAGTGGGCCGGGGTCAGCAGCCGGCCCGAGTCGGCGAAGTAGACGCCGCCGCAGCGGTGGCAGAACCACCCCTGCTCCCACACCTGCTGCGCCGCCGGGACACCCCGCCGCTGCCGCCGGTGTGCCCGCGCCCGCCGCACGTACAGCCAGACCAGGACGCCGGCGGCGAGGTACACCGCGAACGCCGGCAGCGCGAGCACCGCGAAACCCAGCGCCTTCGCCCCGGCGCCACCGGGTGGCGGGTCGTCGGCTGCCGAGAACGGCAGCAGGAGGAAGCAGCTGCCGACCAGGGCGAGCAGGATCACCGCCGCCAACAGACCGCCGTTGCGGCGCGGCGGGGGAAAGGGGTCGAGGGAGCGGGCCACCGCCGTGACCGAGACCCCACTCACCTGGCTGCTCGTGACGACGACGCCGTCTCCGGCGGGGACGGCCACCGCCGGACCCTGGCCGCGGAAGTAGGAGTGCCCGCTGCGGTAGACCGCCGGCACGTGCTGCACCTGGTCCAGCTGCCCGCAGCTCGGGCACGGTTCGGTCATCGGGACCTCCTTCGGCCGCTCTGACGCGCCCGCCCGCACTCCGGTTCCGCGGCCGATCCAGGTGTATAACGGCCTATACCGCCGCGCAGATCACGCCATCGATCACGCGGCGTGCGGAACGCCGGGGGGATGTGAAACGCTGAGGAGGTGGCCAGTAGCCCTTCTCCGTCCCCGGCCGAGGCCTATGCGGCCTCCGCGCGCCGCGGGAAGCACCCCCAGCTGACGCGCTTCGCCGCGGAGGTGTCCTTCGAGTTCGACGAGTTCCAGATCCGCGGGTGCCAAGCCCTCGAGGACGGCCACGGCGTGCTGGTCTGTGCGCCCACCGGGGCGGGCAAGACCGTCGTCGGCGAGTTCGCGGTGCACCTGGCGCTGGCCGAAGGCCGCAAGTGCTTCTACACGACGCCGATCAAGGCGCTGTCGAACCAGAAGTACGCCGACCTCGTGGCCCGCTACGGATCCGACGCCGTCGGCCTCCTCACCGGGGACACCTCGATCAACGGCGGCGCGCAGGTGGTCGTGATGACCACCGAGGTGCTGCGCAACATGCTCTACGCGGGCTCGTCGACGATCACCGACCTCGGGTACGTCGTGATGGACGAGGTGCACTACCTGGCCGACCGGTTCCGGGGCGCGGTGTGGGAAGAGGTGATCCTGCACCTGCCGGAGCACGTCCGCGTGGTCGGGCTGTCGGCGACGGTCAGCAACGCCGAGGAGTTCGGCGAGTGGCTGGTGGAGGTGCGGGGCGACACGACGGTGGTCGTCGACGAGCACCGGCCGGTGCCGCTGTGGCAGCACATGCTGGTCGGGAACCGGCTGCTGGACCTGTTCGCCGGGGACGACGTGCACGCGCCGAACGCCGAGCTGCGGATCAACCCGACCCTGCTGCGGCGGACCGAGGAGATCGGCCGCCAGTACGCGCCCGCGGGGTTCCGGGGGCCGCGGAACCGGCGGGGCGCGCCGCCGCGGATGCCGCGGTTCCGGCCGCCGTCGCGGGTGGACGTCGTGGAGCAGCTGGACCGGGCCGGGTTGCTGCCGGCGATCGTGTTCATCTTTTCGCGCGCGGGGTGTGACGCCGCGGTGGCGCAGTGCGTCCGGTCGGGGCTGCGGCTGAACGGGCCGGGTGAGGTCGAGGAGATCCGCCGGGTCATCGAGGAGCGCACGGCGGACCTGCCGGAGGGCGACCTGGGCGTGCTCGGCTACTGGGAGTGGCGGGAGGCCCTGGAGCGTGGGATCGCCGGGCACCACGCGGGGCTGCTGCCGGCGTTCAAGGAAACCGTCGAGGAGCTGTTCGTCCGCGGCCTGGTGAAGGTCGTGTTCGCGACCGAGACCCTGGCGCTGGGGATCAACATGCCGGCCCGCACGGTCGTGCTCGAGCGGCTGGTGAAGTACAACGGCGAGGCGCACGTCGACCTGACGCCGGGTGAGTACACGCAGCTGACCGGCCGGGCCGGGCGGCGCGGCATCGACGTCGAGGGGCATGCGGTCGTCGCGTGGCAGCCGGGGGTGGATCCGAAGCAGGTGGCCGGGCTGGCCTCGACGCGGACCTATCCGCTGCGGTCGTCGTTCCGGCCGGGCTACAACATGGCGGTCAACCTGGTGGCGCAGGTCGGCGCGGCGGAGGCGCGGGAGCTGCTGGAGCAGTCGTTCGCCCAGTTCCAGGCCGACCGGTCGGTGGTGGGGACCGCGCGCCGGATCGAGCGGAACAAGGAGGCGCTGAAGGGCTACACGGCCGCGGTGACCGGCGACTTCGACGAGATGCTGGAGTACGTCGAGCTGCGGGCGAAGATTTCGGCGCGGGAGAAGGCGTTGTCGCGGCAGAACACGGCCGTGCGGCGGGCCGGGACGGCGGAGTCGCTGGAGAAGCTGCGCAAGGGTGACGTGATCGCGGTGCCGGCGGGCCGGCGGGCGGGGCTGGCCGTGGTGGTCGATCCGGGGCTGGACCCGATCCGGGAGCCGCGGCCGGTGGTGGTGACCGAGGACCGGTGGTCGGGGCCGTTGTCGGTGGCGGACTTCCCGGCGCCGGTGGAGGCGCTGGGGCGGATCAAGCTGCCCAAGCACATCGAGCTGCGGTCGCCGCGGACGCGCCGGGACATCGCGTCGACGTTGCGGAACGCCAGGATTTCGCTGCCGGGGCGGCAGAAGCGGCGGTCGGGGGCGAACGAGGACGGGGAGCTGGCCGCGTTGCGGCGGGCGTTGCGGGCGCACCCGTGTCACGGGCTGGCCGAGCGCGAGGCGAACCTGCGCTGGGTGGAGCGGTATCAGCGGCTCGCGGCGGAGACGCAGCAGCTGGAGCGGAAGGTCGCGGCGACGACGCACTCGCTGGCGCGGGCGTTCGACCGGATCTTGGCTCTGCTGGGTGAGCGTGGGTACTTGGGGCCGGAGTCGGCGGGGGACGGCGAGGACCGCGTCACCGAGCACGGGCGGCGGCTGACGCGGCTCTACAGCGAGTCGGATCTGCTGGCCGCGGAGTGCATCCGGCACGGGGTGTGGCGCAAGCTCAACCCGGCCGAGCTGGCGGCGGTCGTGTCGACGCTGGTGTTCGAGGCGCGCCGGGACACCGCGGGGGAGGCGCGGCTGCCGGGCGGGGCGGTGCCCGAGGCGTGGCAGGACACGGCGCGGCTGTGGGTGGAGCTGACCGAGGACGAGCGGCGGCACCGGCTGGATCGGACGCGGGAGCCGGATGCCGGGTTCGCGTGGCCGGTTTATCGCTGGGCGCGGGGTGAATCCCTGGAGAAGGTGCTGACCGCGGCGGAGGCGAACGGGCAGGAGCTGTCGGCCGGTGACTTCGTGCGCTGGTCGCGGCAGGTGATCGACCTGCTCGACCAGATCCGGGACGTGCTGGGCAAGGCGGATCCGGTGGGTGCGGCGGCGGCCGAGGCGGTGAAGGCGCTGCGGCGCGGGGTCGTGGCCGCGGGAGCCGCGTGAACTCCGTGTCAGGCCTGCTCCAAGCGGCGGAAGCGGTGAGCGTGGGCGCGTGTGCTCGGCTCCGACCTGTGGTTGGATCGCGTGCGACACCGTGTGTGCGCGGCTCGGCGGTGTTTCGGGGTGGACAGCGAGATGAGTGAAGCAGGCGGAGGCAGACGATGAGCACGCCGTATGGCGGCAACGACCCACAGCAGCCCCAGTACGGGCAGCAGCCGGGCGGCGCGTACCCGCCGAGCGGCCCGCAGGAGCAGCCGCAGTGGGGCCAGCCGCAGCAGCCTTCTTACGACCCGAACCAGCAGCAGCAATGGGGCCAGCCGCAGCAACCGCAGCAGTGGGGCCAGCAGCCGGGCGGGTACGCCCCGCCGCAGCAGCCCCAGTGGGGCCAGCAGCCGCCGCCGTACGGCCAGCAGCCCGGCGGCGGGTACCCGCAGAGCGGCCCGCAGGCCCAGCCGCAGTACGGGCAGCAGCCCGGTGGGGGGTACCCGCAGAGCGGGCCCCAGGCGCAGCCGCAGTACGGGCAGCAGCCGGGTGGCCAGTACGACTACGGCCAGCAGCAGTTCCCCGGCGCGGCCGCCCCGGAGGGGGAGCAGCCGGCGAAGTCGAAGAAGGGCCTGCTGATCGGGGTGGTCGCGGCGATCGTGGTCGTCGCGGCGTTCCTGGTGCTGGGGTTCGTCGCGCCCGGGTTCTTGAAGACGCAGGTCTTCAACAACACCCAGATGCAGACCGACGTGCAGAAGCTGCTGACGGAGACATACAAGATCGACGGTGTCACCAACGTGACCTGTCCGGCGGAGCAGAAGGTGGAGGACGGGGCGAAGTTCGAGTGCACCGCCACCATCGCCGGGAAGCCGCAGCAGGTGCCGATCACGGTGAAGGGTGACGGCGGCAATTACGAGGTTTCCCCGCCCGTCACCAAGTAGCGCGCGACGTTTCGGGCCCGGCCGTCGGTAATTCCGGTGGCCGGGCCTCGGCGTTTCCGAGGATGATCCGGGCATGAGCGACTTCGAGATCCGGACGCTGGGCACCGAGGAGCACCGGGCGGCGAGCAACCTGTTCCGGGAGACCGTGCACTTCCCGCCCTCCGACGACGCCGAGTGGGTGTACGCGGCGCGGTACTACCAGCCCGGGGGCACGGTCGGGGTGTTCGATCCGGAGCTGATCGGCACGGCCCGCTCGTTCGACGCGCAGCTGACCGTGCCGGGCGGGGCGTCGCTGCCGATGGTGGGGGTCACCTCGGTCGGGGTGCGGCCCGACCGGACGCGGCGTGGGGTGCTGCGGGCGATGATGACGGCGCAGCTCGAGGACTTCGCGGCGCGCGGGGTGGTGTTCGCGAACCTGCTGGCGTCGGAAGCCGGGATCTACGGCCGGTTCGGCTACGGCCTGGCCACCCGGTACCGCGCCTACAGCGTCGACCGGCACCGGGCGCGGCTGCGGCCGGACGCGCCGGTGGGCGGGGAGCTGGAGCTGCTGGACTTCGACCGGGCCCTGGAGGTCTGTCCCGCGGTGTACGACGGTCTCGAGCACCGGCCGGGGATGATGTCCCGGCCCGAGGTGCTGTGGCGGCTGTACGAGATGCAGCTGCGGCGGCACACGATGCCGGTGAGGGCGCTGGTGCACCACGGTCCCGGCGGGCCGGACGGGTTCGCCTTCTACCACGTGGCGGGGGCGCAGGCGCACCCGTGGACGAAGACCTTGGAGGTGGCGGACCTGTTCGCCGGTTCCCCGGCGGCGTTCGCCGGGCTGTGGCGGTTCCTGCTGGGGCTCGACCTGGTGGACCGGGTCGCGGTCGAGTCGCGGCCGCTCGACGACCCGATCGAGCTGCTGCTGGCCGATCACCGGCGCGGGAACGTCGACCGGATCGGGGACGAGCACTGGATCCGGCTCGTCGACGTCCCGGCCGCCTTGGCCGGCCGGGCGTACGGGTCCGGCGAGCCGGTGGTGATCGAGGTGACCGATCCGCTGCTGCCCGGCAACGGCGGCACGTACCTGGTGACGCCGGACGGCGCCGGGCGCACGGACCGGCCGGCCGGGCTGCGCCTGGACGTCACCACGCTGGCGATGGTGTACCTCGGCACCTGGCGGCCGTCGGCGCTGGCGGACGCGGGCCGGATCGAGGTCCGGGACCCGGCCGCTCCGGCGGCCGCGGACGTGCTGTTCGGCACCCGGGTGGCGGCCTGGAGCGGCAGCCACTTCTGAAACCGGGTGCCGGTCCGGACGTCCCGCGGCAGGATCGGGAGGATGACTGCCTTCGACGTCCGCCCGATCACCGAAGAAGAGCGGCGCAGCACGTTCGACCTGCTGCGCCGCGCGTTGCACGCCCCGCCCGTCACCGACGACCTCTGGGCGCGGATCGGGGAGTCCTGGCCGGCCGGGCACAAGTTCGGCGCGTTCGAGGGCGGGAGCCCGATCGGGATCGTCAGCTCCTACGACACCGAGATCGCCGTCCCCGGCGGGCGGACGGTGGCGGTCGCGGCGGTGGAGGGGGTCGGGGTCCGCGCCGACCGGACCCGCCGTGGGGTGCTGAGCGCGATGATGCGGGCGCAGCTGGCGGACTTCGCGGCCCGCGGGCTGCCGCTGGCCGTCCTGCACGCGAGCGAACCCACCATCTACGGGCGGTTCGGCTACGGTTCGGCCGCGCTCGGCAAGACCCTGCGGGTGGCGCGGCCGGCGGCGCGGCTGCACGAGCGCGTCGCGGCCGAGGGGGATGTCCGGCTGCTGACGTCCGAGGAGGCGGTGAAGGAGATCCCGGGGCTGTACCGGCGGATCGGGCTGCACCGGCCGGGCATGATCGGGCGGCCGGAGCGGTGGTGGCCGATCTCGCACAACCGGCAGGTGAGCCCGGACGGCGGGCACCTGGTCGCCGTCCACAGTGGACCGGACGGTGACGACGGGTTCGTCGTGTACGCCACGATCACCCGCCGGTCGTTCGACTCACCCGACCACGGTGCCGCGCTGGACGTCCACGACCTGCACGCCGCCGGCCCGGCCGCGCGGGCCGCACTCTGGCGGTACCTGCTGTCGGTGGACCTGGTTTCGGAGGTACGCGCCCGGCACCGCCCGGTCGACGAGCCCCTCGCGCTGATGCTGACCGACCACCGGCACGCGGCCACCGCCGCCGTCGAGGACGACCTGTGGCTGCGGCCGGTCGACGTCGCGGCCGCGCTCGCCGCCCGCACCTACCGGGCGGCCGCTCCGGTGGTGCTCGCGGTGACCGACCGCCTGCTGCCGGCCAACACCGGGCACTACGAGGTCGGCCCGGACGGGGCCCGGCGCACCGACGCCGCGGCGGACCTGGCCCTCGACGTCGACACGCTCGGCATGCTTTACCTCGGGCACTGGCCGGCGACGACGCTGGCGGAGGCGGGCCGCCTCGACGTCCGCGACCCGGCGGCGCCCGGGCGGGCCGACGAGCTGTTCACCACGACGGCCGCGCCCTGGTGCGGCACGCACTTCTAGGCGCCGGGAAGGGCCTTGAGGAGCCGTTCGACGGAGTTGCCGAGGTTCCACCGTTCGGCGAGCTCGGCGACCCGCTCGGGGTCGGCGGGCGTGGCGGGGACGGTGTCGGGGCGGGACTGCTCGACCGGCGCGTCGACGGCCACCCGGACCACGGTGGGGGCGACGGCGAGGTAGTCCGCGGCGTCCTTCAGCCGCAGCCGGGTCTTCAGCGGGAGCGCGGAGTCCCCGGCTTCGCCCGCGGCGACGAGGGCTTCGAGCGACCCGAACTGCGTGATCAGCTTGGCGGCGGTCTTCTCGCCGATGCCGGCGACCCCGGGCAGCCCGTCGGACGGGTCGCCGCGCAGGGCGGCCATGTCCGCGTAGGCGGGCCCGGCGGTGTCGCGGGGGAGGCTGTAGCGCTCGGCGATCTCGGCCGGGCCCAGCACCTCGGCCTTGGCCCAGCCCTTGCCGACGTAGATGACGGAGGTGGGGGTGGGTTCGGTGCGCACGAGCTGGAACAGGTCCCGGTCGCCGGTGATGACCTCGACGGGGTCGGCCTTCTCCCGGGTGGCGAGCGCCCCGATGACGTCGTCGGCCTCGTACCCGGCGGCTTCGGCGGTGGCGAACCCGAAGGCCTCGAGCAGGTCGAGGATGATCGGCACCTGCGGGGTGAGCGTGTCGGGGACTTCTTCGACATCGGGGCCGCTGCCGGTCTCTTCGGCCACCCGGTGCGCCTTGTAGCTCGGGAGCAGGTCGGTGCGGAACTTCGGCCGCCAGTCGGCGTCGAGGCAGCAGACGAGCCGCGCGGGCCGCCGGTCGGTGAGGATCCGCGCAATCGTGTCGGCAAACCCCCGCACGGCGTTGACCTGCGTCCCATCGGCGGCACGCATCGAGTCGGGCAGGGCGAAGAAGGAGCGGAAGTACAGGCTCGCGGAGTCGAGCAGGGCAAGGGATCCGGTCACCCGCACAGCCTGCCACGTCCGGAGGGCGGAGGAGGGGCAAGCCACGCGGCGGGGTCGCCCGGGGAGTGCGGCGCCGGTGCCGGGGGTGCGGTGCGGTGCGGGCCGGGGCTCGCGGCGACGAGGGTGGCTGATCGGGTTCGGCTTGCGGGGCCCGGAATTGTCGGTGGTGACCGGTAGCGTGGAAAACGGGGGGCGCCCCCGCGGGCCAGGGCGGCTCGCGGCGGGGGAGCGGTGAGCCGCGGGTCACCCGGCCCGGCATGTCGTGGGCCCGGGCGCGTTCGGTTCGCCCGCCGCCCCACTAGGCTCGCCTTCATGTCGCGCCGATCCCTTCACACGCCCGCTCCCGATGCCGCCGCTCTCCGGGCGCGGCTGGACCGTGCCCGCGCTGCCGCGGCCGCCGCGGGGACCGATGCCCTGCTGATCGCGCCCGGCTCCGACCTGCGGTACCTGCTCGGGCAGGCCGGGGGCTCGTTCGAGCGGCTCACCACCCTCGTCGTCCCCGCCGACGGCACGCCCGCGCTCGTCGTGCCGAAGCTGGAGGCGCCCGGGTACGCCGACGTCCCCACCGACGAGCTCGGCGTCGAGCTGCTCACCTGGGTCGACGGCGACGACCCCTACAAGCTCGTCGCCGACCGGCTCGGCAAGCCCGGGCGGGTCGCCGTCAGCGACTTCACGCCGGCCCTGCACGTCCTCGCGCTGCGGGCCGCCCTCGACACCGCCGAGCAGACGCTGGCCGGTCCCGTCGTCCGGGAGCTGCGGATGCGCAAGGACGCCGCCGAGATCGCGTCGCTGCGCGAAGCCGGTGCGGCGATCGACCGGGTGCACGCCCGCGTCCACGAGTGGCTGCGGCCCGGTCGCACCGAAGCCGAAGTCGGGGCCGACATCGCCGCGGCCATCGTCGAGGAGGGCCACGTCCAGGCCGACTTCGTGATCGTCGGGTCGGGGCCGAACGGGGCCAGCCCGCACCACGACGTCTCCGAGCGCGTCATCGAGAAGGGTGACGTCGTGGTCGTCGACATCGGCGGCCCGCTGCCGGCCGGCTACAACTCCGACTCCACCCGCACCTACGCCGTGGGTACTCCGCGCGACGCCGACGTGGCCGAGACCTACGCGGTCCTGCAGCGCGCGCAGGCCGCCGCGGTGGCCGCCGTGAAGCCGGGCGTGACCGCCGAGGCCGTCGACGCCGCCGCGCGGGACGTCATCGCCGAGGCCGGGTTCGGGGAGTACTTCATCCACCGCACCGGGCACGGCATCGGCCTGGACGTGCACGAGGAGCCGTACATCATCGCCGGGAACGCGCTGCCGCTGGAGCCGGGCATGGCCTTCAGCGTCGAGCCGGGCATCTACCAGCCGGGCCGGTGGGGCGCCCGGATCGAGGACATCGTCATCGTCACCGAAGACGGCGTCGAGGCCGTCAACAACCAGCCGCACGAGCTCGTCGTGCTGGACGCATGACGACCGGCGGCCTGGAGCCGCTGGACCAGTCGATCGTGCAGGAGCTCGCGGCGGACGGGCGGCGCAGCTTCACCGACCTCGCCGAGCGGGTCGGGTTGTCGGTGTCGGCGGTGCACCAGCGGGTGCGCCGCCTCGAGCAGCGCGGGGTCATCCTCGGCTACACCGCGCGGCTCGACGGCGAGCAGATCGGCCTGCCGCTGACGGCGCTGATCTCGCTGACGCCGAACGACCCGGCCGCGCCGGACGACTACCCGCAGCGGATCCAGCACATCAAGGAGATCGAGTCGTGCTACTCGGTGGCCGGCGACGAGTCCTACATCCTGCTGGTGCGCGTCCAGTCGCCGCTGGCGCTGGAGGACCTGCTGCGGCGGATCCGGGAGGCGGCAAAGGTGTCGACCCGCACGACGGTGGTGCTCTCTACGCCGTTCGAGGGACGTTCGCCGACGTTCTGACCCCGGCGCCCCGCCCGGTGGCCGGGGCGCTGGTACGGTAAAAGGTATGGCAACACGTAAGGTCACTCTTTCGCTGGACAGCGGCGCGCTGGAATTCGCCGAACGAGCCGCGAAAGCCCACGGGATCTCGGTCTCGTCCTGGCTGTCGAAGGCGGCCAGGCGCGAGGCGGTGCGCACGGGTTACACCCCGCAGAAGCCGGAACCGGCCGCCGCGGAATCGGACGAGGCCGAGCTGAGCGCGGCGGAGAAGGATCTGCGTGCGCAGGGGTGAAGTCTGGACGTACCACCCCCCGACCGATCCGGCCCGGCAGCGCACAGTGGTGCTGCTGTCCTCGGACGGGGTGAACGAGTCCGAGCGGCCGTGGCTGCTCGGCACCGAACTCCTCGACCGCGACCCGATGGACATCCTCGGCGTCGCGATCGACGCCCGGTACTGGGTGTCGACGCTCAACCTCACCCGGCTCTACCGCCCGTGGTTCGACGAGCGGATCGCCGAGATCGACCAGGACGTCCAGGAACGGATCGACATCGCGCTGCGGGCCGCGCTCGACCTGTGAGGCCGGCCGCCGAGGCGCACAAGGCGAATCCCGCGCCGAGGACGCTGGAACCCGCCCAGCCGGCGACGGCGAACGCGGCCGTCGTGGCGGTCGCGCCCAGAGCCGAGCCGAGCGAGTAGAAGAGCATGTAGCCGCCGATGGCGGTGCTGGTCGCGTCCGGATACGCGGTGGTCAGCAGGTGCTGGTTGCTCACGTGCACGGCCTGCACGGCGAAGTCGAGCACCACCACACCGGCGACGACGAGCGGGAGTGACCACGACGCCTGCCCGATCGCCGCCCATGAGACGGCGAGCAGGGCGAGGGCGCCGACCGTGACCGTGCGCGCGAACCCCGCGTCGGCCCAGCGGCCCGCCCGGGCGGCGCCCAGCGCGCCGACCAGCCCGGCGAGCCCGAACAGGCCGATCCGCGCCGCGTCCAGCCGCCACGGCGCGGCGGACAGGGGGAGCGCCAGGCCGCTCCACAGCGTGCCGAACGAGGCGAACAGGAAGAACGCGACCAGCCCGCGCGAAACGAACAGCCGCTCGCGGAACAGCCCGCCCAGCGACGTCAGCACGTCCCGGTAGGACGACCGTGCGGGGCGCGGGTCGGGTGGGAGTGTCTTCAGGACCACCGCCGCCAGCGTGACCAGGAGCGCGGCGAGCACGACGTACACGCTGCGCCAGCCCCACGCCGTGGCCAGCGCCCCGGCCGCGACGCGGGCGCCGAGGATGCCGAGGACCACCCCAGAGGTCACCACGCCGAGGGTGCGGCCACGTTCGGCCGGCGTGGCACTCGCCGCGGCGTAGGCGACGGTCGTCTGCACGACGACGGCGAACAACCCGGCGACGGCCAACCCGGCCAGCAGCCACCCAGAGCCGGGTCGCGGAGGCGGCGACGACCGTGCCCGCCGCCGTCAGGACGAGGTGGCCCGCGATGAGCCGGCGCCGGTCCCGCAGGTCACCCAGGGGGACGAGCAGGGCCAGTCCCGCCAGGTAGCCGAGCTGGCCGGCCGCGACGATCCAGCCGAGGTCCGCGGCCGGGACGTCCAGGTCCGCGCCGATCCCGGCGAGCGCGGGCTGCGCGGCGTAGATGCTCGCGACCGCGACGGCGCACACCGCCGCCAGCAGCGTGTTCCGGCCCATGGCCCTCCGATCGGTAGCAGATTGCAACTGATCCGACCGTACGGCAGAATGGTTGCGAACAGCAACTCTTCCGGAGGTGTGGTGACCGAGGACTGGACCGACCCGAGCTGCCCGGTGGCGCGCACGCTCGACCTCGTCGGCGACCGCTGGAGCCTGCTCGTCGTCCGCGACGCGATGGACGGCGCCCGGTCGTTCACCGACTTCCGGCAGCGCACCGGGATCGCCCGCAACATCCTCACCGACCGGCTCCGCCGCCTGGTCGACCGCGGCGTCCTCGACCGGCGGACCGCGCCGTCCGGCCGGCGGCAGGTCTACGAGCTGACCCCGGCCGGGCGCGACCTGTTCACGGTCGTCGTGGCCCTGCGGCAGTGGGGCGAACGGCACGCGTTCGCGCCCGGCGAGGCCCACTCGGTGCTGGTCGACACCCACGGCGTCCCGCTTCCGCCGCTGCAGCCGGCCGGGGCGGACGGCACCCGCGCCGACGTGGACACGACGTCCGTGCGCAAAGTGCCCTGAGCGGTCAGCGGGCCACGACCTCCGGGACCGCGTGGAGCTTGCCGTCCGCGCCGGCCAGGCAGGAGGCGTTGCCGTCCTTGGCCGCGATGAACTCGGTCAGGCAGTTGGCGATCGCCGCGTGGCCGGTCGCGTTGGGGTGGAACGATTCCTGCAGCGCGTGCCCGGCCCGCTCGGCCCGGCCGAGGTCGGCCAGCTGGAGCGTCAGCCGGGTGAACCACTCGGTCGCCGGGTTCGCGCCGCCGCTGCAGGCCTCGTGCTTGACGCCCGCCTTCGCCAGGTCCAGGAACCGCGCCCCGGACTGCTGGGCGGCCGCTTTCAGGCCGGAGGACAGGACGCCGATGCCGGTCTGGGCGATCCAGCGCAGGTCTTCGGTGCGGAACGGGCAGCCGTTGAGGCTGCGCAGGTCCTCCGGGAGGTCCGGGCCGATCGGGGCCGCGTAGGACTGCAGGATCAGCTGGTAGTCGGCCGGGACGTAGCCGGCCTGCGCCAGCACGGTTTTGACGTCCGAGACGGCCTTCGCGACCTTCGGCACCATTGCGTCCACTTTGGACTTCCAGGTCTGCTTCAGCGCGGTGCTGCACGGCGGGCCGCCGGCGTCGAACCAGGCCTTGAAGCAGTCGTTGACCTGGTTGGAGAACTTCGGCTCGTCGTTCGCGCCGACCGCGATCACCACCACCGCCACCCGGTGGTCCTTCACCAGCGCGGCGAGCTGCCGCGCCTGCGAACCCTCGGTCCATTGCTTGACGTCCCCGAGCGCGACCTGCTCGGCGGGCGCGCCGGAACAGCCGAGGTTGACCCGCGCGGTGACGCCCGGGGCGGCGATCTTCTCGACGAAGGCGTTGGGGGAGCGGTGGCACCAGTTGCCGCCCTGCCCGTTGGTGGCGGCGGTGTACTGGCCGGCCCCTTCGCCGGAGACGGTGCTGTCACCCATCGCGACGACGGTGAGCGGCCCGGTGCCGGGCGGACCCTGCCGCGGCTGCGGCTGCCCGGGCTTGCTTTCGGAGCCGAAGAAGACGAAGAAGCCGACCAGCAGGGCCACGCACGCGAGGACGAGGGCTCCCCAGTACCACCGAAGACGACGCATCGCCGTCGATTCTACGGACCGGCCCAGCGGCGGACACGGTGCGTCACCGGAGCCAGGTCCGCGCCAGCCGGACGAGCGACTCCGCCAGTGTCGCCGACGACATCTCGCGCTCCTGCCGCCAATGCCGCACCTGCTCGGCCGACAGCGCCGCGAGCAGGACGTCCGCGGCGATCTCGGCGTCCTCCGCCCCGCCCGCTTCGAGGAGGTGCCGGCAGTGCCGGCGCCACAACGCGTGCGCGCCGGTGCGGAAGCGGGCGCCCGTCGTGGCGGTCTCCGACAGCAGCACCAGGTCCAGCTGCCGGTCCAGGAGCTCCAGGTACGCCTCGATGAACGCGCCGACGCGGTCGGCGGGCTCCGCGCCCGGGCCCAACGGGGGCGGGCCGGTGATGATCCGCTCCTGGAGTTCCCGTTCGCGCTCGTCGAGCAGAGCCATGGCGAGGCCGCCCTTGTCGCCGAAACGGCGGTAGAGCGTGCCCTTGCCGACGCCGGCCGCGCCCGCGACGTCGTCCATGGTGACCGCGTCGACGCCGCGTTCGGCGAAGAGCTTCTCGGCGGCTTCCAGGACGCGGATCCGGTTGCGGGCGGCGTCGGCCCGCTCGCGGACGGGGGCGCCGAGCACCGGCAGCCCGGCCGGCGTTGACGAAACGGACTTCGGTCCGCTACGGTTCGAGGACATAAGCGGACTCTAGTCCGATTTGCCGTCCGGCGAAAGCCGGGCCTCGTCCGAGGAGCATCGCCATGCCCGATCTGCTGCACATTTCCGCGTCCCCACGAGGGGAAGCATCCGAATCGCTGCGTCTGGCAGCCACTTTCCTGGACAGCTACCGCAACCAGCACCCGGACGCCGACATCGACGAATGGGACCTCTGGGACGGCTCGCTGCCCGCGTTCGGCCCCGCGGCCGCCCGCGCCAAGATGACCGTCTTCGGCGGCGGCACCCCACAGGGCGAGGAGGCCGAGGCCTGGGCCGCGGCGCAGGCGGCGTTCGCCCGGTTCGACGCCGCCGACCGGATCCTGTTCAGCGTGCCGATGTGGAACTCCGGCGTGCCGTACGTGCTCAAGCAGTTCGTCGACGTCGTGTCCCAGCCCGGCTGGGTCTTCGGTGTCGACCCGGCCACCGGGTACCGGCACCTCCTGGCCGGCCGCGGCAAGCGCGCCGCGGTCATCTACACCAGCGCGGTGTGGGCGCCCGGGCTCGGCCCGGAGTTCGGCGCGGACTTCCAGGCGCCGTTCTTCACCGGCTGGCTCAACTGGACCGGCATCGACGACGTCACCGAGATCCGCTTCCACCCCACCCTCACCGGCGACGCCGCCGAACTCGGCCGCATCGCCCATGAAGCCGCCCGCGACACCGCCAAGACCTTCTGAAAGGCCCGCCATGACCGAGACCATCGACCTGGTCACCGACGACGTCGCCGCCAAATCGTCACCTGCTGCTCCAACCCCGCCTGCGCCAACAGCGGCCAGGTCGCCGCGCAGCGGTCAGCCCGCCTGAGTCAGATCCGTCGCCGCCGCGAGACCGGCCGCCACCTCGGCGATCGCCCGGACCGCCGGGTTGTCGTTGCCCGGCAGCCACACCAGTTCCGTGCGGGCGACCTCGCCCTCCAACGGTACGAACGCCACGCCGGTGCGACGCAGGCTGTGCGAGGAGCGGGCCAGCCGGGTCACCCCGACCCCGGCCGCGACCAGTCCGAGCAGGCCCTGCACGGTCGCGGCCCGCTGCACCACCCGCGGGGTGAAGCCGGCCGCGGCGAAGTCGTCGTCGTAGCCGCGGTGCCACGGCTCCCAGCTGCCGCGCGGGGTGAGCACCCATGGCTCGTCCGCCAGATCGGCCAGCTTCAGCGACACCCGACCGGCGAGCGGGTGCTCCACGGGCAGCACCGCACACACCTCTTCGGTCAGCAACGTCCGGGTCACCAGGCCGGCCACCAGCGGCGGCCGGGTGAACGCCAGGTCGAACCGGCCCTCGCGCAGGCCCTCGACCAGCTCGGCGATCGACGCCTCGGCCGTCGTCACCGCCAGCCCGGGCAGCTGCTCCCGGACCGCCCGCACCACCGGCGGCAGCAGGTAGTTCGCCGTCGTGGCGAGGAAGACGAGCCGGACGTCGCCGATCTCGCCGCGCACCGCCCGCCCTAGTGTGGCGACGGCTTCTTCGGCGCGGGTGAGCACCGCGCGGGCCTCGGGCAGGAACAGCCGGCCGACGGCGGTGAGCCGTGTCCCCCGCGCGTCCCGGTCGAACAGCCGGACGCCGAGCGCCCGCTCCAGCACGGTGATCTGCTGGGACAGCGACTGCTGGGCGAGGTGCAGCCCGGCGGCGGCGCGGGTGAAGCTGCCCGCCTCGGCCACGGCGACGAAGTAGCGGAGCTGCCGCAACTCGGGGGTCACAGGCTCCGACTGTAGCCGCGCCAGGACATCGGTGTTGGCGCCCCACCCATGATCGTCGTCAGGATGGAAAGGAGGAAAGCACTGGGAGGACACGGAAAATGACGAACACCGACGGCCGCGTCTGGCTGATCACCGGCTGCTCCGCCGGCTTCGGCCGGGAAATCGCGCTGGCCGCGCTCGCCGCGGGCGACCGCGTGCTGGCCACCGCCCGCCGACCGGAAACCCTGACCGAACTGCAGGACCGCGGCGGCGACCGGCTCCGGACCGCCGCCCTCGACGTCACCGACGCCGGGCAGATCGACACGGCGGTGGAAGCCGCGCTCGAGGCGTTCGGCCGGATCGACGTCGTGGTCAACAACGCCGGCAGCGGCTCGGTCGGCGCGGTCGAAGAACTCACCATGGACGAACTACGCGCGCTGATGGACGTGATGTTCTTCGGCGCGGTCGCGGTCACCAAGGCCGTGCTGCCGCACCTGCGCGCGCAGGGCAGCGGCACGGTCGTGCAGATCAGCTCGATGGGCGGGCAGCTGTCCCCGCCCGGCTACGGCGCCTACTGCGCGACGAAGTTCGCGCTGGAAGGCATCTCCGAAGCCCTGGCCGCGGAGGTGGCGCCGTTCGGGGTGCGGGTGCTGATCGTCGAGCCGGGCGCCTTCCGCACCGAGTTCGGCGGCGGCCGCATGCACCGCTCCCGCACGATCGACGCCTACGCGGTGTCGACCGGCGGAACGCGGGAAGCGGTCGAGAACATGGACGGCACCCAGCCCGGCGACCCGGCCAAGGCCGCCGCGGCGATCGTCCGGGCGGTCGGCAGCGACGACGCCCCGCTGCGGCTCGCGCTGGGCGCGGACGCCGTCGAAGCCATCCGCGCCCACCACGAGGCGGTCGCGGCGGACCTGGCGGCCTGGGAGGAGGTCAGCCGGGCCACCGCGCTCGGCTAGGACCGGGCGGGGTCCTGCAGCACGCCGAGGACGTTGCCGTCGGCGTCGGTGAAGGTCGCGACCAGGCGGCCGTTGCCGACGTCCTTCGGCTCGTCCTTGACCGTCCCGCCCGCCGCGGTCACCTCGGCGAGCTTCGCCTCGATGTCGTCGACGTGCCAGTAGGACACCGGCCCGGTCATGCCCTGCTGCGCGCCGTTCGGCACCAGCCCGATGTGCTGGCCTTCGACGTCGTAGCCGACGTAGTAGGGCGCGTCGGCCTGCGGCTCGACGCCCAGCAAGGCGGTGTAGACGGCCTTGGCGGCGGCCAGGTCGGTGACGGGGTGCAGGACGGTCTTGATCCCCTGAGTGCTCATCTTCGGTGCTCCTGAAGTCGTGGTCTGCGGTACGTCGTGAACGCTATGGCCGACCCGCTGACCAGCGCTTCTCGATTCCTGATCGGTTGGCGCGGCCACCGCCGCTACACTCCGGACCGGCATGCGGACGGCGATGGGGGGACCGCGGTGAGCGGGAACAGGGTGCTGGTGGCCGGGGCGAGCATCGCGGGGCCCGCGCTGGCCCACTGCCTGCGGCGGCGGGGCGCCGAGGTGACCGTCGTGGAACGGGCGCCCGGGCTGCGTCCCGGCGGCCAGGCGGTGGACGCGCGCGGGGTGGCCAAGGACGTCATCCGCCGGATGGGGCTGGAGGCGCCGGTACGCGCGGCCCGGACCGAAACCGCCGGCGCGCACACCGTGGACGCCGACGGGAACGTGCTGGAGACCTTCAGCGCCGAGGACGACGGCGGCGACGGGTACATCGCGGACATCGAGATCCTGCGCGGCGATCTGTCCCAGGTGATCTACGACGACACGCGCGAGCACGTCGAATACCTCTTCGGCGACCGGATCGCCGAGCTCGCCCAGGACGCGGACGGCGTCGACGTCACCTGCGCGAGCGGCGCCCGGCGGCGCTTCGACCTGGTGATCGGGGCCGACGGGCTGCACTCGGCGCTGCGCGGGATGGTCTTCGGGCCGCGCGAGCGGTTCGTCCGCCACCTCGGGATGGTGCTGGCCTTCTACAGCGTGCCCAACGAGTTCGGGATCGACCGCTGGATGATCGACTACCAGCACGAGGGGCGCTCGGCCGGGCTGCGGCCGCTCAAGGACCCCACCCGGGCGATGGCCATGCTGTCGTTCCCCGCCGACGGCTTCGACGTCGACCACCGCGACATCGACGCGCAGAAGGACCTGCTGCGCGCGCGGATGGCCGGCCTGGGCTGGCGGACGGAGGAGATCCTCGCGCACCTGGACGACACCCCGGACTTCTACCTCGACCAGGTTGCCCAGGTGGTGCTGGACCGCTGGTCGTCGGGACGCGTGGGCCTGATCGGTGACGCGGCGTTCTGTTCGTCGCCTATGTCGGGTGGCGGCACCGGGCTGGCTTTGGTCGGTGCCTACCTGCTGGCCGGCGAGCTGGCTGCGGCCGGGTGGGACCCGGAGGCGGGGTTCGCCGGCTACGAGACGCGGATGCGCTCGTTCGTCGAGGCCAACCAGGAGATCGGC
This sequence comes from Amycolatopsis sp. 505, assembly GCF_031625235.1. Classification (NCBI taxonomy): domain Bacteria; kingdom Bacillati; phylum Actinomycetota; class Actinomycetes; order Pseudonocardiales; family Pseudonocardiaceae; genus Amycolatopsis; species Amycolatopsis sp. 505. The sequence continues at coordinate 294,725 of NZ_JACKQP010000007.1, read as the reverse complement.
CGGCTGCACGTGCAGAGCCGCGAGGCCGGTGCGGACGCCGAGCCCGACATGGAAGCGCTCATGCCGCTGATCGAGCGCGCGCTCAACGGCGTCGAGCTGCCGGACTACGCGGGGGTGCCGGACTCGGGGGCGCGGGTCAGTCCAGCAGCGCCGTGAGCGGGCACGGCCGGTGACGTGGGGTGCCCGGGTGACGAAGGTCGCGAATGACTCATTCGGGACCTCCGGCGCCGCGAATGAGTCATTCGCGGCGTCGGGGAGCGGGCCGGCTGAGCGTGGTCGTGCCGGTCAGTCCAGCAGCGCCGTGAGCACCCCGTCGAGCAGGCGGACGCGGCGGTCGGCGATGCGGTGGACCTCCTCGTCGTGGGTGGCCACGATCACCGCCGCGCCTTCCGTCGCGCATTGGCGCAGGAGCCGCAGGACCCGGGGTGTCGAGCCGGCGTCCAGGTGCGCCGTCGGCTCGTCCGTCAGCAGGACCCGCGGGCGGCCGGCGACCGCGCGGGCCAGCGCCACCCGCTGCTGCTGCCCGAACGACACCTCCAGGGGATAGCGGTCGCCGAGGCCGCCGATGCCCAGCTCGTCCAGCAGGCCACCCACCCGCTCGGCGATCGCCGACGGCGACGGGCGCGGCACGTCCGACCGCAGCCGCAGCGGCAAGGCCACGTTCTCCGCGATCGTCAGCTCGTTGGCCAGCCCGAGCGCCTGCGGCAGCACCGCGCACGTGTGCCACGGCGGCGCGCCGTCGATCGGGACACCGTCGAGGAGCACGCAGCCGGAGTCGGGGGAGTCGAAGCCGCACAGCAGGGCCAGCAGCGCGCTCTTGCCCGAACCCGACCGGCCCGACACCGTCACCAGCTCGCCCGCGCCCACCCGCAGTTCCAGCCCGCGCAGCACCTCGATGTCGCCGCTGGGGTGGGCGAAACTGCGGCGCAGCCCGACCGCTTCCACGAGTGTCATGCCGGCAGCTCCCGTTCTTCGATGCCTTCGAGCACGCCCTTGTGCAGCCGGGCCACCCGCGCGCCGAGGTCGATCAGGCGTTCGTCGTGCGAGGCGACCAGGACCGCGAAGTCCTGGTCCACCAGGTACTGCAGGGTGTCCAGCACCAGGTCGGCCGAAGCTTCGTCCAATTGCGACGTCGGCTCGTCGGCGAGGATCACCGTCGAGCGCGCGGCCAGCACGCACCCGAACGCCAGCCGCTGCTGCTGCCCGCCCGAGAGCGCGGCGATCTTCCAGCCGCCGGTGCCGTGCAGGCCCAGCTGCCCGAGGATGTCCTCGGCGTTGCACTCGGTCCCGGCGGCCTCGGCCGCGGCGTGCAGGTTCTCCGCGACCGTCAGGTAGCCCAGCAGGTTGTCGCTCGGGTTCTGGAACACCAGCCCCAGGTGGTGGCGCCGCAACGCCCGCCGCTCGCGGTGCTTGAGCTTGCGGACGTCGGCGCCCTGGAACGTCAGCGTGCCGCGCGCGGGCTGCTCGAACAGCCCCAGCACGCGCAGCAGCGTCGACTTCCCCGACCCCGACGGCCCGGCCAGCACGGTCATCCCGCGCGCGGGCACGTCGAGGCTGACGTCGTCGACGCCGGTGACGACCCCGGCCGGCGTCGGGTAGTCCACGCCGATGCCGCGCAGGGAAAAGATGGGCTTCTCAGGCACGGATCAGCTCCGCGGTCCGGGCGGTGCGCACCGAGCGCACCGCGATCCAGCCGGCCAGCGCGACCACCGCCACGCCGATCACGACGACGGTCAGCACGAACGGCAGCGGATCCGGCAGCTCCGAGCGCGGCGCGAGGAACGTCGCCGGGTCGAACCGGGGCACCGACAGCCCCGCCACCGAAACCCCGCACACCACCCCGACCACGATCGCCAGCCCGCTCAGCGCCCCCAGCTCCATCAGGTGACTGGCCAGCAGCGTCCGCGGCCGCATGCCCATCCGCAGCACCAGCGCCCCGGCCAGGGCGTTCTGCCGCCGCCGGACCTCGACCGCGACCAGCAGCGCGAGGACCGCCACCACGCCGAGCACCGCGCCCAGCAACGCCACGAACGAGAACGTCCACGCCACCACGAAGAACGGCAGACCGTCCAAAGCGGACTCACGGCTGATCCGGTTCGGGATGAACACCCCCGCCGCGCGCAGCGCCGCGGTCGCCTCCGCCATCGGCGCGGTCGTCAGCACGCTCCACTTCGGAATGCCGTCCAGCTGCGCGTGGCTGAGCACCGTGCGCGAGACGACGTAGCCGGGGGAGGTGCCGATCATCGGGAACACCGGCAGGTCACCGGCGACGACCGCGTCGGGCAGGTCGTCGGGCAGCTTGGCGTTCTGCTTGGCCGTGTGCCCGACCCGGATCACCGGCGTGCCGCGCGGGTCCGGCTGCGAGATCTTCTGCAGCAGCCCGGCCAGGTCGTCGCCCGGAATGTGCTCGACCGCGGCACCGCGGGCGAACGTCGCCGGGTCGACCACCAGCACCACGCTGCCGGTCCCGGTCAGCTCGCCGACCACGGTGCTGGTCCCGGCCAGTGACGGGGGCATCGCGACCTGGCCCATGCCGAGCGGGCTGTCGGTGTCGAGGCGGGCGTTGCTGCCGACGAAGATCGCCGACTTGGTTTCCAGCGCCTCCTCCTGGCCGCGGGCGATGCCGATCCCGGTGGCCAGCGTGCCGATGGCGAGGGTTCCGATGACCAGCACCCCGGTCACCGGGGCGCGGGCGCCGGCCAGCCGCCGGATCGCCAGCTGCAGCGCCGGGCGCGACCAGAACCGGGCCCGGTGCGAGGCGTGCAGGGCCAGCCACGCCAGCCGCGCGGTCAGCAGCCCGACCGTCAGCACCACGAACACCGGGTAGGTCAGGGCCAGCGGATCCACCTGGGGGAGGGGATTGCCCAGCCGGGACGCCGTGCCGTAGTGCGCCAGCCGCGTCCAGCCCAGCCAGGCCATACCGGCCGTCGCCAGCTCCCAGGGGAAGTACGCCAGCAGCCGCACCCGCTTGCCGCCGCGGCGCACCCGGCCCAGCTCGAACTCCCGGTGCACCCGCACCGCGACGACCAGGGCCAGCAGCACCAGCGACACCGCCAGCGTCCCGGCCGCGACGCCGACAGCCGTCAGCACGGCGGCCGGGTCCGGGGCGCCCGGCGGGCCGTACACGCCGAGCAGCAGCCGCGCCGCCACCGCGCCCGCCGCCCCGCCGAGCAGGATCGGCAGGCCCAGCTCGGCGACGGCGAGCCCGCCGAGCGCCGCCGGGCCGCTGCCGCGCGCCGACAGCAGCCGCAGCTGGGCGTGCCGCCGCTGGTACCACTGCAGGGCCACCGTGCCCAGGCCGGCGCAGCCGACCAGGACGCTGATCAGCGCCAGCGGCAGGATCGAGACGAACACGTTCTCCTGGGCCTGCCGGGCGATCTGCACCGAGCGCTGGAACGTCGGGACGTCGGCGGCGATCAGCGAGCCGAGGCCCTGGGCGGTCAGGTCGGCGCGGACGTCGGCGACCAGGTCCTGTGAGCGCTGCAGCAGGTCTTCCGCGGCGCTCAGCGTCGTCGGCGCCGGCTCGTAGAAGGAGACGTGGAAGTATTGCATCGTCGGCAGGCCGATGGCCTGGATCGTGTCGTCGAAGGTCTTGCGGTCGGTGGCGAAGACGATCGAGTCGATCGGGTCGTCGACCAGCCGGTCGATCACGGCCCCGGACTGCTGCGAGCACCACCACCGCGGCGGCGGGTCGAGCAGGTCGCGGTAGATGCCGGTGACCGGCGGCAGCGGCACGCCCTGCAGGCTCGGCTTCGTGCCGAGGCCGATGTGCTCGGCGTCGGCCACCACGTTGCCCAGCCACAGCCCCGGCGCCCGCGTGCCCTGCTGCAGCGTCAGGTTGTCCAGGCCGACCTGGTCGCGGTAGCCGAAGCGGACCTTGTAGTGCGGGTCGCCGTTGAACTCGGTGCCCCGCAACACGGTGGTGAACTCGCCGACGACGGGCGCGCCGAAGCCGTGCGCGGCGGCGTGGCGCTGGATCGCGCCGGTCACCGCCGGGATGTCCTGCACCGGCATGTTGCCCTTGCCGAACATCGGGCCGTAGCTGTCCGGGCAGGTGATGCCCGTCTGGTAGGCGACGGTGGCCCCGCCGGCCGCGGACGCCTGCAGCACCGCGGCGGTGCCGAGGAAACACGCCAGCAGCGAGGTCACGGCCGCCACGATCAGCGTCAGCGGGCTGGAGAGGGCGGCCTTCGGGGCGGCTCGCCACGGCTTGGTCACTCTGCGTCGTCCATTCTTCCCCCACATCACCCGCATGGACCAGGACGCTACCGGCCGCCCCGGAGAGTTGGAACGTTTTTGTCACGATCGTTGCCCACCCGGTGGGCTCGCGCCGGGCTGCCTTCCCGCGCAATCGCCGCCGCCATCCGGCCGGTTTAGTGGTCTGGACCTTGACGCGCCGATTGGTCTGGTCCAATCCTGAAAGCAAGCGTTCCCGCCGTGCCACGCCGCCGCACGGCTCCCGCCGGCTCAGGAGCGCAGATGCGTCGACGCAGACCTTTTTCCCGATTGTCCGTTTCCCTTGCCCTGGCGGCGTTCTCGGCCGGTTCCCTGGTCGCCGCGGCCGGGACCGCCGAGGCCGCCACGCCGCTGCCCGCGCACGTCTTCGCGCCCTACTTCGAAGCCTGGACCGGCGAGAGCCCGGCCGCGCTGGCCCAGCAGTCCGGCGCCAAGCACCTCACGATGGCGTTCCTGCAGGCCGCCACCAAGGGTTCCTGCACGGTGTACTGGAACGGCGACACCGGGATGCCGATCTCCACCGGCGTCTTCGGGGCCGACATCGCCACCATCCGTTCCCGCGGCGGCGACGTCATCCCGTCCTTCGGCGGCTACACCGCCGACAACACCGGCACCGAAATAGCCGACAGCTGCACGAGTGTGGACTCCATCGCCGCCGCCTACCAGTCGGTGCTCACCACCTACGACGTCCCGCGGCTCGACATGGACATCGAGGACAACTCGCTGACCAACTCCGCCGGGATCGACCGCCGCAACAAGGCCCTCAAGAAGGTCCAGGACTGGGCCGCGGCCTCCGGGCGCCCGCTGCAGATCTCCTACACCCTGCCCACGACCACCCGCGGCCTCGCCGACAGCGGCCTCGCCGTCCTGCGCAACGCCGTCGCCAACGGCACCCGCGTCGACGTCGTCAACCTGATGACCTTCGACTACTACGACAACGCCGCCCACCAGATGGCCACCGACACCCAGACCGCCGCGGCCGGCCTGGTCACCCAGCTCGGCTCCCTCTACCCGGGCAAGACCCAGGCGCAGCTGTGGGCGATGGTCGGGGTCACCGAGATGATCGGCGTCGACGACTTCGGCCCGGCCGAAACCTTCACCACCGCCGACGCGGCCACCGTCTACGACTGGGCCGTGGCCAAGGGCATCAACACGCTGTCGTTCTGGGCGCTGCAACGCGACAACGGCAGCTGCCCCGGCGGCGCCGCGGCCGACAACTGCTCCGGCATCGCCCAGGACACCTGGTTCTTCAGCCACGCCTTCGAACCCTTCACCGGCGGCACGTCCGTACCCGGCAACGACTTCTCCCTCGCCGCCACCCCGGCCTCGGCCGCGGTGGACCCGGGCGGCTCGGCCTCGGCGACGGTGAGCACCGCGGTGACGTCCGGCTCCGCCCAGCAGGTCACCCTGTCGGTCACCGGCGCACCCGCCGGCGTCACCGCGGCCGTCAGCCCCGGCACGGTGACCGCGGGCGGCAGCGCGTCGCTCTCGGTGGGCACCACCGCGGCCGCCGTCCCCGGCGTCTACCCGCTCACCGTGACCGGCACCGCCGCCTCCGGCAGCCACAGCACCACCTTCACCCTCACCGTCAAGGGCACTCCGCCCGCCGGCGGCGTGGTCAACGGCGGCTTCGAGACCGGCGCACTGAGCCCGTGGACCGCACCCGGCGACGCGATCGTCGCCACCCCGGCGCACTCGGGCACCCACGCGCTGCAGGTGACGCCCACGGCGTCGGCCACCGGCGAAGCCGCGCAGAACGTGACGCTCGCCCCGAACCACGCCTACACGCTCACGGCGTGGGTGCAGGGCAGCTACGCCTACGTCGGCGTCCGCGGCGGGGCCACCGCGAGCGCGTGGACCTCCAGCAGCGGCTGGACGAAGCTGTCGGTGCCGTTCACGACCGGCGCGTCGGGCGCGGTGACCGTGTACGTCCACGGCTGGTACGGCCAAAGTGCCGTCTACGCCGACGACTTCGCAGTCGGTTGAGGCTTTCGGCGGCGGTCCGGTTGCGCAACACGGAGGTTGGCCGGGCCGCCGCCGGCCGCCAGACTGCGCGGGACGATCTTTCGCGCCCGCCTGGAGGAACCGATGCCGCACATCCCGCTCGACCCGCAGTCGCCCGGCATCCGGTCGCTGTTCGCGTTCCGGCCCGAGACCGCCGTCCCGCTCAACCAGCTGGCGCAGACCCTCCTGCGCGGCCCGAGCAGCCTGACCGTCGGCGAGCGCGAACTGATCGCGGCGGTGGTGTCCCACGGCAACGAATGCCGCTTCTGCCACGGCAGCCACGCCGCCGCCGCGGCCGAAACCCTCGAGGGCGGCCGCGCGGTGGTCGACGCGGCCTGCGCGGGGATCGACGACGCACCGGTGGGGGCGAAGCTCAAGGCCCTCCTGCGGATCGCCCTCGCCACCCGCGAAACCGGGCGCGCGGTGACGCCCGAGCTGATCGAGGCGGCCCGCGCGGAAGGCGCGACCGACGTCGAGCTGCACGACACCGTCCTGATCGCGGCGGCGTTCTGCATGTTCAACCGCTACGTCGACGGCCTCGCCACGGTGGCCCCGGACGACCAGGCGGTCTACGACCAGATCGGGAAGATGCTCGCCACCGAGGGCTACGGCGGCTGAGCCGGGCGCCCGACGTCGGCTAGGCTCCCCCTGGAACATTGAGGGGGGAGCTTCGATGTCGCGATTCGTCAAGCCTGCGCTGTGGACGGCCGGGGTGCTCGCCACCGGCCTGCTCGCGTTCTGGCTGCTGCTGGCGCTGGACATCCCGTACCAGAGCACCGCCACGCCGGCGCCCGCGTCACCGGCGGCCACTTCGGAGCCGCCCGTGCCCGCGCCGCCGGCGGAGCAGCTCGCGTGGGTCACCGACGTCCGGCCGGGTCCCGACGACCGCAGCGCCGTCCTGCACGTCGACCTGCCCACCTGCGCCGGAGCACCGCACGCCCGGGTCACCGAGGACGGCAACCGCATCGATGCCGAGATCCTGTTCCGGCCGCCGGAGGGTACGAGCTGCGCGCAGGCACCGGCCGATTTCCCGGTCAAGACGGCGGCACCGATCGGGGACCGGCCGTTCATCGTCAACGTCAACCAGACCTGGGGGCTGGTGTCCGGCGCCTGGAAGAAGTGCGACGAGCGCCTCGGCTGCCACCCGCCCGCCGATCACTGCAACCCGGCGTGGATCGCGCAGCTGGAGTTCAGCGCCGAAGCCGAGTACCCCGGCACCACCCGGGCCTGCGACCAGAACTGGCTGATCCACGACCTGCAACGGCACAGCGGCGAGCCCGCGACCCGGGTCGCCTACCGCTGGGCGGGCACCGGCTGGACGAGCGTCGCCGGGGCGAAGGGTGGCGGCTGCGGCGAAATCCTGGCCGCCGAACCGAAGTTCCCCACCGCACTCTGCAAGGACCTCCAGCCGCCTTCGTGAGGCTACTGGAGGACGGCGATCGGCAGGATGACCAGCTCGCCGCTGTCCGGCCGCCACGCCTGGCTCTTGCCGAGGCAGCGCGCGTTGAACTCGCCCCGCGGCACCTCCTTGCGGCGCAGGTGGCCGTCGTGGCAGGCCACCCGGACCCACGCGTCGTGCCGGCCGATCCGCGCGTGCAGCACGACCTCGTCGCCGGACTCCTCGGCCACGGTGAACTTGCCCTGCACGACCACGTAACCGTCGTGGATCTCCGACAGCCGCGGCGAGCGCGTCCGGCGCCACGCCCGGTCGCCCTGCACCGACCGGGCCGGCAGGTTCGCGTGCACGACGCCGTGCTGCGCCTCCAGGGACTGCAACGCCAGGCCCAGCAGCGTGTTCGCGGTGACGTGCACGTCGTAGCTCGTCTCCGTCTCGTGCCCGCGGTTGGCGCCGCGGCCGAGCTTGAACCACTGGCTGGTGAACCCGAACGAGCCGTCGGTGCTGCGGTTGACGAACTCCCGGATCGTCCGCTTGGCGATGTCGCCGTAGCCGCCCTGCTGGCACAGCTCGATCACCCGCGGCTCGTCCAGGTAGAACGGCAGGCCGGGCAGGATCACCGGGCGGCTGCGCCTCAGCACCCCGAGCACCAGCACCACGAGCGCCAGCACCGCGGCCAGCGCGGTCACCACCCAGAGCACGCCCCACCAGCCGAGCACCGACCACAGCATGGCCCTATCGACATCCACGAAGCTCCCTCACCGCCTCCGTCAACGATTCCGCGGTGCCGTCGACGACGCGCCCGCCGGTCGCGGCGGTGGCCCGGCCCAGCTCGGCCGGGTTCGCCTCGCCGAACCGGATTGCGAACGCCGGCCCGGCGTCGTGCCGGCCGGCCAGGAACCCGTCCAGGCCCGGGCCGGCGTTGTTCTCGCCGTCGGTCATCAGCACGATCGACGCCCCCGGCTTCGCGATCCGGTAGGCGTGCTCGAGCGCACCCCAGATCGCCGTGTACGGCCGCAGGTCCGCCGAACCCACGACCGCCTGCAGCGCGTCGGCGTCTTCCCGGCGGGACACGGTGACCGTGCGCTCCTCCAGGACCTCGCCGGCGAACCGGATGATCGTCACGGTCTCGCCGGCGTAGAAGCGGTCGAACCCGGTCAGCGCCGCGAACGCCCGGCGCAGCGCCGCCACCCGCGGCCCGGCCATGGACAGCGAGTAGTCCAGCACGAAGATCACCTGACGGCCGGTGCGCGCGCGGTCGTAGGCCTGCAGCAGCCGGTCGAGCACCTCCTGGTGGTCCGGGAAGTAAAGCGGGTTCCCGATCGGCGCCGCCAGCGGCCCGGTGCGCGGCACCGCCGGATCGGCCGGGCGCCGGAACGTCCGGTCCATGATCGCCCGCTGCGCCGACGGGCCGCGCAGCCACTGCACGACCCGGTCGTAGGCCGCGCGCTTGTCCGGGTTCAGCAGCATCAGCGGGTAGTCCGCGAGCACGATCCCGTCCCGCGGGTAGACGACTTCGAGGGGCTCGCGCAGCCGGCCCGAGGCGTTGAGCGCCAGGATCGCCGACTCGGGCGCGACGATGCCGCCTGCCTCGCGCTCGCGGCGCACGTACTCCTCGGCGACGTCGGCGGCGTCGAACGCCCGGCCCGCGAGGAAGCCCTGGATCCGGTCGCACCGGACGTCCTCCGGCCGCAGCGCCGCGCCCGTCCCGGCCGCCGCGGTGGCCACGCCGATCAGGGCGGCCAGCCCGCTGCCGGAGACGTGCGGGTCCGCCATGCCGAACCGCAGCTCGCCGCCGGCCGCGCGATCGGCGATGTCCGCCCACGTCGGCTGCGCACCCAGCTTCGCCGCCTCGCCCGGCTTCACGCCGAGCACCAGCGGCGAGAGCATGATCGACGTCGCGAGCTCCGGTTCGGCCCCGCGCAGCCGCAGGAACCGGCCGGTCGAGAGCCAGGCCAGGTCGAACCCGCGGTTCAGCTCGGCGGTCGCCGCCACCGTGCCGCGGTAGTCCAGGACCAGTTCGACACCGGTGTCGCGACGCAGGTCCGCCAGCACAGGCCCCAGATCGGCGAGCTCGCTGGTGGCCAGCACGGTGAGCTTCGTGTCGGCGGGCTCGCCGGGACTGCACGCGGTGAGCAGGAGCAGCAGCACCAGGGCGGCCCTCACCACCGGCAGCCCCCGATCTCGGCGACCATCCGCCGGAACTCGGCGTCGCGGGGCAGCCAGGTCTCGGTGTCCCCGATCGCGGCCGCGGGTTCCGGGATGCGGCGCTCCTTGAGGTAGCCGGCGAAGTCGAACTGCGCGGTGTCGGCCGAGTACACGTGGAACCCGAGTTCGACGGCCCGCCGGCGCAGGGCCGGATCGGACATCAGGAGCGCCCCGATCGCGTCGCCCTCGGGGCTGAACGAGATGAGGTCGGGCGCGGTCTGGTGCTGGGCACTGGGGTACATCAGGACCCGGTCGGCGTCGAGGCCCGAGCCGTTGTCCAGCCGCCGGTTCTGGTAGGCGAGGTACTGGTGCTCGTAGATGACCGCGACCGTCGCGAAGCTGCGGCCCTCCGGCACGAAGTACTTCGGCGCCATGTCGTCGCTGTGCTGGCCCTCGGCGTCCAGCATCGGCTTGATCCCGCGGGCCTGCTCGACGGCTTCGGCTTCCGTCGCCGCCGGCTGCGCGTAGCGTGCGAAGGCGACCAGGCCGACGTAGGCGGCGCCCGAGTAGCTCCGGCACGGGTCAGGCGACTGGATGAGCAGCCGGTTCGCGCTGAGACCGGGGCCGTAGTCCCGCCAGCGGCCCAGGCCGGCCACGAGCGCCATCAGCTTGTCCATCTCGACGCTGTAGTACAGCGGCGGGTCCCCGGTGGACCGCCGCTCGGCCACTTTCGCCGCGACCAGCGCCTCGGCGTAGTCGCGGAAGGTGGCCAGCACGAGCGGCGTGAAGAACGGCTTGTACCCGACCGCGTGCTTGCTCTGGCGGCGCTCGTAGACGCGGTCGGCCGCGGCCTGGCCGGAGGGGAACACGAACTGGTAGCCGTCCAGGTCGGCGGTCTCGGCCAGCTCGAACGAGCCGGCCGGGGTCACCTGCACCTGGTAGCCGTGGCTCATCAGCAGCCGCTTGACCTGCTCGTCCTCGAAGAAGTCCCGCTTGGACGCGATCATCGCGCGCACCACGGTGATGTGCTTCAGCGGCCCGGTGACGTGCCCGGCGAACAGCAGCACGACGAACCCGAGCACGAAGACCCCCGCCGGGGGCACGAACCAGGACAGGAACCGCCGTCGCGTGTCGACGACGTCGAACTTCGGCTCGTCCACCCCGGCCCCCTCGGCCCCTCGGACTCCGTACGGGGTCATTGAACGAGAAGGCCGTCCGCACCGGCCACGGCATCCGCCGAAATAGGACCGAACGGACCATCGGTTTTTCCGGGAACGGAAGCGGTTTGGAAGCCGGATCCCGCACAATGCCGGGGAACGCGAAGGAGCTCATCGATGAAACGTGCTGTAGCTGCCGCTTTGCTCGCCGCGGCCGCGCTCGCCGTGCTCGCCCCCGCGGCGTCCGCGACGAACGACCCGTCGCCGGTCGGCGGGGTGGGAAGCGGTCCCTACATCGGCGATGTGCCGAAACCCGGCCCTGGGGGCCGGTGACCACCGTGGTCACCGCCGGATGCCCGCGTCAGGGCACCAGCACCACGCGGCCCGGGCGGTTCCACGCCCGGGCCGCGTCGTGCAGCGGGACGCGCTCGTACCCGGCCGTGAGCGCCCCCGCCACCGTCTGTGCCACCACCGTCAGGAGCGCTTCGCGGCGCTCGCCGGCGGTGAGCTCGTTGTTCGTGTAGCCGAGGATCCGCAGTGACCGGCTGCGCAGCAGCGCCGAGGGGACCGGGCACACCTCGCCGGCCGCGCTGCCGAGGTTGATCAGCCGCCCGCCCGGGCGCAGGGTGTGCAGCGCCGCCGCGGCCGGGAGCCCGCACACCGGATCGACCACCAGGTCGACCGGGCCGGCCACCGCCCCGAGCCGCCGCGCCAGTGTTTCGGCGTCTTCGCCGTCCACCAGCCGGACCGTGGCGTCCGCACCGAGCTGCCGGGCCCGCGCCAGCGCGGCCTCCGACCGCGCGCACGCCACCACCCGGCCGGCTCCGGCCACTCGCGCCAGCTGGACGGCCGACTGCCCGACCACGCCGCCCGCGCCGAGCACCAGCACGGTCTCGCCCGCGGCGAGTCCGCCCGTGGCCGTCAGGCACCGCCACGCCGCGACCGCGGACAGCCCGAGCGCCGCGACCAGCGCGGGATCGGCCCCCTCCGGCAGGATGACCACGTCGCCGGACGCGGCCACGGCGTACTCGGCCATGCTCCCGTCCCCGGGCCGCATGCCCGCCGCCGTGGCGAACCAGACCGGCGTCCCCGCCAGCTCGCCCACGCCCTGCACCCCGGGCACATACGGGGTGGCCGGCACGCCGAAGTAGGACGTGCCGGACGCGCACAGCAGGTCGAGCGGGGTGATCGGCGCCGCCGTCACGCGGACGGCGACCTCACCGGGCCCGGGAGAGGGCTCGGCCCGGTCAGCCACCACCGGCGGCTGCCCGGCCGCCCGGATCTCCGCCGCGCGCACCGGCGCCTCACACCGGCTGCAGGACGAAGTCGTAGCGCGCCTCGAGCCACGGCTGCGCCGATTCGCCGCCGTCCGGCGTCGGCCCGGGATCGCGTTCCTCGAAGGCGACCACCAATTCCTGCTTGGTGCCGAACACGACGTCGCTGTCCAGGTACTGCGCGCCCTCCTGGAACAGGTGGGTGATCAGCGGCTCGTACCCGGCGGCGTTGATCAGGAAGTGCACGTGCGCGGGCCGGAAGTGACTGATGTCGGTGCCGCGGATCAGCGCGCCGACCGGGCCGTCCATCGGGATCGAATAGCCCTTCGGCGCGATGGTCCGCACGCAGTAGGTCCCGTCGGCGCGGCTGGTGTACTTGGCGCGCAGCCGGGCTTCGTCGATGTCCGGGATCTGCGACTCGTACGCGCCGTCCTCGTCGGCCTGCCACACGTCGAGCACCGCACCGGTGACGGGCGTGCCGTCGAGGTCGAGGACCGCGCCGGTGATGTAGAGCGGCGTGCCTCCTACGCCGTCGGACATGTCGCCGCCGAAGTCCTTCTCGGGCGAGCCGTCGATGTGGAACGGACCGAGCACGGTGGCCGGGGTCGCCTTCGCGTCGAAGGCGTGGTTCATCTGGACCACCAGCATGCTCAGGCCGAGCACGTCGGAGGCGAGGATGAACTCCTCCCGCTTCTCGTCGCTGATCCGCCCGGTCTCGGTCAGCCACCGCATCGCGGCCATCCACTCGGGCTCGCTCAGCCGGACTTCGCGGGCGAAGGCGTGCAGGTGGCGCACGAGCGCCGCCATCACCTCCGCCGTCCGCGGGTCGTGCGCGCTCGCCCAGCGCTGCGCGGCGAGCTCGGTGATGTTGTCCTCGGTGACCAGCTGCATCGGCGTTCCTCTCACGCGTGCGGATCCGGCGGGACCGACCGGTTGTTCAAGTCGACGGACCGGAAGATGTCGTCGGCGACGGGGTGGCGCAGTTCCTCGGCGAGCTGGCCGATCAGCCCGGCGGTCCGGGCCAGCAGCGCGAACCCGCGCAGCAGCTCGAGGGGCAGCCCGAGGTCGGCGAGCGCGGCCCCGCAGACGCCGGCCCCGTTGAGCGGCAGGGTTTTGCCCAGCACCCGCGGGTGCACCCGGCCGATCGCGGCGAACAGCTCCAGGTGCGGGCCGCGCAGGCCTTCCTCGTCGGCGATGGCGAACAGCCGCGCGGTGCGCGGGTCGCCGTCCTTATGCACGTGATGGCCCAGCCCGGGGACGAACTTCTTTTCCGCGCGGCGCTTTTCGACGGTTTCGAGCGCGAGCGCGTCCCAGCCGCCGTCGTCGTCCGGCAGTGTGTCCACTGTAGACAAGACATCGTGCAGGAACCGGCCGCAGTCCTCGGTGACGCCGAGGAAGCGCGACCCGCCGCCCAGCAGGCCGGCCGCGAGGGCGCCCTGGACCGAGTCCGGCGCGGACAGGTACGTCAGCCGCGTGACGATCGCGGTCGGGGTGAAGCCGTGGTCGGCCAAGGCGGCCAGCACCGCTTCGAAGACCCGGGTTTCCCCTTCGGCCGGACGTCGCTGGGCGGCCAGCCAGAAGGCGAGCTCACCGAACCCGACCGTGCCCATGACGTCCTCGGCCAGGTCGTGCCCGAGCAGGGTGATCTTGTCCTTTGTGGACGCGCCGAGGGCGGTTTCGTAGACCCGGTCAGCCATCGGCGGCCTCCGTCAGCCATGCCCGCAGTTCGGCGCCGTGCTCGTCGAGCTCCGGCGGCGGCAGCCGGTAACCGGCCGGGGTCGCGGAGAACCGGATGGGGTGGCGGGTGGTCGGGACCGCGCGGTCACCCTCGCCGACCTCGACGATCGGGTCCAGCCCGAAGCGTGCGGCCATCGCGAACCCGCCGTCGATCGTGTTGATCGGTCCACACGGGACACCGACCTTCGTCAGCGCGTCGAACCAGTCCACCGCACCGCGTTTCGCCAGCCGCTCGACCAGGATCGGCCGCAGCTCTTCGCGGTTCTTCGTGCGGTCGGCGTTGCGGGCGAACCGCGGGTCGTCCGGGACGCCGGGCAGGTCGAGGACCTCGCACAGCCGCCGGAACTGCCCGTCGTTGGCCGCGGCGACGATCAGGTCGGCATCGGCCGTCGGCAGCGGCTCGTAGGGGAAGACGCTGGGGTGGGCGTTGCCCATCCGGTAGGGCACCACCCCGCCGGCGGCGTAGGCCGAGCTGTGGTTGACCAGCCCGGTCAGCGCCGAGGACAGCAGGTTGACCTCGACGTGCTGGCCCTCGCCGGTTGCGTCGCGGTGGCGCAGCGCGGCCAGGATGCCGATCACCGCGTGGTTGCCGGCCATGACGTCGAACACCGAGATCCCGGCCCGGTACGGCGGGCCGTCCGGGTCGCCGGTCAGGCTCATCAGGCCCGAAATCGCCTGCACCATCAGGTCGTAGCCGGGCACGTGCGCGCCTTCGCCCGCCCCGAAGCCGCTGATGGAGGCGTAGACGCTACCGGGGTTGACCTGGTGGACGGCGTCGTAGTCCAGGCCGTACTTGGCCAGCCCACCGGGCTTGAAGTTCTCGATCAGCACGTCCGCGCGGGCGGCGAGCTCGCGGGCGACGACGGCGTCGGCCTCGTCGCGCAGGTCCAGCGCGATGGACCGCTTCCCGCGGTTGACGCCGAGGTAGTAGGTCGAGACGTCCCCGCGCACCGGCGGCATCCACGTGCGCGTCTCGTCGCCCTGCGGGCCCTCGACCTTGACGACGTCGGCGCCCAGGTCCGCCAGCAGCATCGTGGCGTAGGGGCCGGCCAGCACCCGGGAGAAGTCCGCGACCAGCAGCCCGGACAACGGGCCGGTGGGGGTTGTCAAGACCAGCTCCTCGCCTTCTGTCCGTCAGACGGACTCTTGTCCGCCAGTCTGCGACAGCGGCGGTCCGCGGTCAAGGAGCGCCCACGACCACGGCGGGGACGGCGTCGAGGCGGGCGAAGTCGGCGCTGATCTCCCCGGCCGTCTGCAGCAGCAGCGGCAGGTGGTGCTCGACCAGCCGCTCGACCGGGGTCTCCGCGGCGTGGCAGTTGACGTTGACCCCGGCGATCACCCGGCCCGTCCCGTCGCGCAGCGGCGCCGCCACCGAGCGGATGCCCAGGGCGAGCTGCTCGTCGGTCAGCGCCCAGCCGCGGGCGCGGACCTCGCGCAGCTCGGCGTCGCGCTCGGCCCGGCCCGGCTGCCAGCGGGGGACCAGGCCCGAGCGGGTCGGCTCGGCCAGCACCGCCTCCAGCTCGTCCGGCGGCAGTGCCGCGAGCTGGACCTTGCCCAGCGACGTCGGCAGGGCCGGGAAGCGGGTGCCGATCTGGACGCTCAGGCCCACGATCTTCGGCACCGCCACCCGGGCGACGTAGACGATGTCGGAGCCGTCGAGCTGGGCGATCGAGCACGACTCGTTCGTGCGCGCGACCAGGCGTTCCAGGTGCGGTCGGGCGACCTCCCACAGGCCCGTGGAATGCACGTAGGCGACGCCGAGGTCGAGCACCCGCGGCGTCAGCGAGTAGCCGCGACCGTCCGTGCGGACGTAGCCGAGCTCTTCGAGGGTCAGCAGGATCCGGCGGGCGGTCGGGCGGGCCAGCCCGGTGGCGGTGGCGACCTCGGCCAGCGTCATCGCCGGCCGGCCCGGCCGGAACGCGGTGATCACCTCGAGCCCGCGCGCCAGTGCCTCGATGAAGTCGG
Source organism: Amycolatopsis sp. 505 (assembly GCF_031625235.1). Taxonomy (NCBI): domain Bacteria; kingdom Bacillati; phylum Actinomycetota; class Actinomycetes; order Pseudonocardiales; family Pseudonocardiaceae; genus Amycolatopsis; species Amycolatopsis sp. 505. The sequence continues at coordinate 278,808 of NZ_JACKQP010000007.1, read as the reverse complement.
GACCCGTTCCCTCGCGTGGCATGCGCGACCTCCCTCTGCAGTCCTGTCCGCAGCGTAGCCGCGGGGATTGACACCGGCGCGGCACTGGACGAAAGTGGCGGCACCCGCCGAGTGTCCGCGGAGCGGACAAGTGTACGCAACGGAGGCCAGTGATGTCCGGATCGATCGTCCTGCGGGGTGGCACGGTGCTGACCCTCGACGACGCGCGCCGCGTCCTGCCCGGCGAAGACGTCCTGGTCGACGGCGACCGCATCGCCGCGATCGGCCCGGCCCTGGAGGTCCCGGCGGGCACGACCGAGATCGACGCCTCCGGCGGCATCGTCATGCCGGGGATGATCGACACGCACCGCCACCTGTGGCAGACCGCCATGCGCGGTTACGGCGCCGACTGGACGCTCACCCAGTACTTCGTCTGGTACTACCTCGAGTGGGGCAAGGTGTTCCGCCCCGAAGACATCTATGCGGGCAACCTGCTCGGCGCGTGGGAGGCCCTGGAGGCCGGCGTCACCACCACGGTCGACTGGTCCCACGGCCTGCGGACCACGCAGCACGCCGACGCGGCGGCCGACGCGCTCGAAGCCGTCCCCGGCCGGTTCGTGCTGGCCTACGGCAACATCCAGGACGCCCCGGCGAACTGGACGGCCACGCCGGAGTTCCGCGACTTCGCCGCCCGGCGCACCGGTGGCGAGCTCGGCTTCCAGCTCGCCTTCGACGTCACCGGCGACCCCGCCTTCCCCGAGAAGCCGGCCTTCGAGGTGGCCCGCGAGCTCGGTGTGCCGGTGACCACCCACGCCGGCGTCTGGGGCGCGACCGGCGACGACGGCATCCGCCTGATGTACGACCACGGGTTCATGACCCCGGAGACGGTCTACGTCCACAGCGCGTCGCTGTCGGCCGACTCCTACCACCGCATCGCCGCCACCGGCGGGTCGGTGTCGGTCTCCACCGAAAGCGAGCAGAGCGCCGGCCAGGGCTACCCGCCCACCTGGGCGCTGCGCAAGTACGGCATCCCGGTGTCGCTGTCGATGGACACCTCGGTGTGGTGGAGCGGCGACCTGTTCTCGGCCATGCGCGCCACCCTCGGCGCCGACCGGTCCCGGGAGCACCTGGAGGCCCACGCGAAGGGCGAGACGGTGACGCACGCGGCCCTGCGTGCGGAACAGGTCGTGGAGTGGGCGACCCGGGGCGGCGCCGCGGCGCTGGGCCGCTCGGACCTGGGCAGCCTGGAGGTCGGCAAGAAGGCCGACGTCGTGCTGCTGAAGAACGACCACTCCCCGGTGTCGTTCCCGCTGCTCAACCCGTACGGCCACGTGGCGTTCCAGGCCCAGCGCGCCGACGTCCACACGGTGCTGGTCGGCGGCCGGGTGGTCAAGCGCGACGGCCGCCTGGTCGACGTCGATCTCCCCGCGGTCCGGCGGCGGGTCGAGGGCACGGTGGAGTACCTGCGGGCGCAGCTGGGGGAGGAGGCGTGGCGGCAGGGGATGAACCCCGACGTGCCGGAGACCAAGATCCTCGACAACCCGTACACCTACACCGACTACCAGAGTGACCGCACCCACGGCGGCTGAGCTACCGTTCCCCTCCGTGGTCCAGGTTTTCGTCCAGCCCGCCTACGGCACCGCGGATGCCCGCCGCTACGGCGCCGAGTCCCTGGACAAGACCGTCGCCTTCCGCGAGCTCGCCGACCTGCTCGACCCCGCGGACCTCGCCCGCCTCGACGCGCTGCACCCGGGCGGGCGCGCCCGGTTCTGGGGCGCCAAGGACAAGTACGACCGCCGGATGGACACCGTGACCACCGGCGACGTCGTGCTCTTCACCGGCGGCAAGCGTGTCCAGGCCACGGCCGAGGTCGGGCACGGGTTCCGCAACCCGGCCTTCGCGCGCCGGCTGTGGCGCCCGGACCCGGGGAAGTGCCTGTTCAGCAACGTCTACAGCCTGCGCCGCTATCGGCGTCTCGGACTGCCGTACGAAGCGGTCTGGGCGCTGCCCGGCTTCAACCCCGGCGACAACTTCATGGGCCTGCGGTTCCTCGACGCCGCGAAGTCCGCCGCGGTGCTGGGACTGCTCGCCGCACACTGAGGCGCGCTCAGCAGTGGGGCATCACCCCGTCGAAGGACGCGCAGTCGTCCTGGTCCCACGGGGTCGTCTGCCACTGCTCGGCCGTCAGGATCCGGGACGTGTCGCCCGCGACGAACTTCCAGGGCCCGTAGTAGGCGTTGCTGAACCAGTAGTTGCCCTGGTCGTGGGTGATGGCGTCCTGGATGACCTTGCCCTGGTACGGCGACCAGGACGGGTACGTCCCCCAGTTGGACAGCAGCGCCATCTTGCCGCAGGAGCCGTTCGTGCAGCCGACGCGGGCCGGGTCGAAGCGGAACGTGTTGTCGTGCACCTCGACCAGCTGGGTCTTCCACCGGCAGTCGTCGTACAGCGGCGCCGACGCGATCCCGGGCGCCGAGCACCGCGTGCGGTCGGTGACGAGCTTGGTACAGGTGTTGATCGAGGTGTTGGCCGGGCTGTTGCAGAACCGGTCGGCGTTCTCCCAGGCGGTGACACCGGACCAATTGTCCTCGAAGGTGTTGTCGTAGATGTCGATCAGGTGCGTGCGGGCCGGCACCCGCGGTTCGCCGCCCGACTCGGAGAGGTAGACGCTCGCCACCGGGAAGTTGTCGCCCTTGTCGGCCCGGCGCTTGCCCGCGACCAGGCTGTTGCGGCGCAGGACGTTGTCGCGGAAGACCAGGTTGTAGCTGATCTCGTAGAACAGCGCCTCGGCGTCGTTGTCCTCGATGAGGTTGTTCTCGATCAGGAAGTCGTTGTTGTCGGTGTCGGCCCAGAGCCCGGCGCCGTGGTTGTGGTGGATCCAGTTCCCGCGGACGTCGGCCTTGTCGACCACCCAGAACTTGATTCCGCCGCTGCACCCGCAGCCGGGGCTGCGCGTTTCCCAGTCGTCGGTGTTGTTTCCGGCGATCTCGTTGCCCTCGATGATCAACGCGGTGATCGTGCTGTCCGACCGGTAGGCGTTCATGCCGTACTGTCCGTTGTTGCGCAGGCAGCTGTGCCGCACCTCCTGGCGCGCACCGGCCATGATTCCCGCGCCTTTGTTGTTCTGCACGGTCGTGTTTTCGATGATCCAATGCTCGCCGGAATCGTGGTTCACCACGCCCTGGTCCTGCGGGGCGACGAAGTTCTGGATGGTGAGCCCGCGGATGACGACGTTCTTCGCCTGCTGGGTGAAGGCGGCGCGGTTGATGCCCTGCCCGTCCAGCACCGCGCCGGGCGCGCCGAGGTAGACGTCGCCGTCCTTGGGGATGACCTGCCCGAACGGGTCCGCCGCCAGCAGGTGCGTGCCCGGGGGGAGCCAGAACGTGGTGCCCGGCGGCGAATCCTGCGACTTGCGGTAGAGGTCACCGGGTACCGCGGCGTCGACGGTGACCGCACCCGCGGGCGCCGTGGTGTTGACCAATGGCTGGTGATCGCACACCGGCCCGGGCGTCACCGCGGCCGCGGCCGCCGGCCCGGGCGGCACGACGAACGCGGCCAGCAGAACGACAGCCAGAATGGATCTCATCGGCGACATGGTGGGAAACCTACGCAATTGACCGCCCAGCGGCTTGGTCCGATCGAGTCCATTCCTGTGCTTTTCGGGTGTACCAGGTAACGAAAAAAACAGTGATTACTCCACGACTGTGAATACCGTGGGAACAATAGGTGGAAGGTTCTGTTATCGTGGTCGGGCGTCGCCTCGCGGCCGGAATTCCACGCGGGAGCGGGCTCGGAGCGGCGCAGCTCGGGTGGGCCACCTGCCGCGGTCCGGTCGGCCGGGCGGCCGAGCGCCGCCGCGGTCGTCCGGCGGACGGCGACCGGGCCGCTCCGGTGGCGCCGGCTCGGACCCGGGTTTTATCCGTTAAACGGAGAACTACCTGAGCGAGTGATTTCACGCCATTCATTACGGCCACTCCCGCGGTGGCGAACTAGGCTGGTTCAACCCCATTCCGGATCTGTCCTCCACTCGGCGGTTCCCGCGCACCGATCGGGTATTTGCGCAGGTCAACGCCCTGTGGACGACCCATCGGGGCGGTAACGTCACCTAACGGACAGAACTGCTGCCCCGGTGCCCGGGCCCCGAATCAAACCCGGCCGCCGCACTCAGGAAGGGAACCCCGAGAAATCATGTCCACATTGCGACGACTGGCTGTCGCCGGCGCTTTCGCGCTGCCGCTTTCCCTCGTCATCGCCGCTCCGGCGACGGCGCACCCGCTCGACTGGCCGCACGACTCCTGGAGCGCCGAGAGCTCCAGCACCTGGGCCGGCATCGGCGGCGCGGGCACCACCGACACCGACGAAGGCTCGACCTGGTGGGGACACCACTGGTCGGAGACGGACTCCGCGGTGGCCGGCATCGGCGGCGCCTCCGTGACGCACAGCGGCGAGTCCGGCGACGACGGCTGGAACCACGCCTGGCACCACCCGGCCCACGACGGCTGGTACGGCGGCGACGACGGCGACTGCGACGACTACGACGGCGACTACGACGGCGACGACCACCACTACGTCACCGGCGATTACGACGATGACGACGACGACTACGTCGTGCACCACGCCGTGAGCCACCCCGACCCGGTTGACCAGGAACCGGCCGGCTACGTCGTCCACCCGGTGTACGACGCCGACGACGACGATGACGACGCCGGCGACGTGGGCTACTACGCCGAGCAGCACTCGGCCGGTGTGGACGGCGCGACCTCGGCGCACGTGGTGAGCCACGCGGGCGAGCACCACGCCACGTACGAGGCGGAGAAGCTGACGGCCGGCCCGTACGGCGCATCGTCGGAGGGTGCGCACGCGGTGGCGGTGCCGGACTACGCGGGCTACCACGCCTGGTACACCACGGCCGGCGTGGGCGGCGCGGCCGCGCACTCGGTCACCGCGGTGGCCGACGCCACGGCGGCGGACGACGACGACTGGGTCGTCGACCACGACGCGGACGACGAATCCGACTACGACCAGGACTGACCTCCACGGTCGAAGCCAGGGCTGAGCGAGCCGGGTCCGCACCGCGCGGACCCGGCTCGCTCAGCACGGTGCGTCCGGGTCCGCGGCCGGGGTGAACTCCAGCCGCAGCGCATCGGTCCGCGGCAGCACGAGGGCGGTCCCGTCGGCCTTGTGCCACTGCACGGGCAGCAGGAAGTACTGGCCGCCGGAGTGCAGGATCAGCTTCAGCCCGGTGTACCGGTAGTGGTAGGCGGTGTCGGCGTTGCGGCACTGCGTTTCGCGCACCCCCGGCCCGGTGAGGTTCAGGCTCTTGGCGCTGTAGAGGACGGTCTCCGGCGGCGCGGCGAGCCCGGCCTCGATCTGGAGGGCCCGGCCGATGCCGACCGAGGCGGAGTAGTCGGCCACGGCCCAGAACAATCCCACGCTGACCAGCACGAATGCCGCCACCCACTCGGCGGTCGCCACCGCCGCGGGCAGCACCCGGCCGGACCGGGCCGCGAGCAGGCGCGAGGCGGACACGAGGAACAGCACGCCGAAGGAGAGCCCGGCGCCGGGCACCGCGTACGACGAGGCGAACGCTTCGGGACGCACCACGCCGACGGCCGCCACGGCGAGCCCGGCCACCCCGCACCCGACGGCGACCGGGGTCGCGAGCCGGAGCAGCCGCTGCCAAGCCGCGTCGCCGAGCCGGGCGCGCAGGAACCGGTACAGCCACAGCAGCGCCAGCACCGCCGCCAGCACGACGGCGATCGGGGCGAAGAGGCCGTCGGCGCTGCGGACCAGGTAGTCCTGCGCGGTCAGCCCCATCGTCGACAGCGGGACGCCGAAGTAGTCGAGCAGCCAATTGGCGTGCTGCCTGCCGAAGAAGAACAGCAACCCGGTGAGCACGGTCGTCGGCGCGATCACCGAGCCGAGCACGCGCAGCGCCTTCGACGGGCTTTCGGGCGGCGCCGCCGGAGGGGGCGCGAGCCGCAGCGAGCGGAGCCGTTTCGCCATGGCCGCCGCTATTCGGTGGGCTGGGGCGGTTCGGTGAAGTCCCCGCACGGATCGGCGAGCACGAAGGTGATCGTGTCGCCGCGGAAGATCGGCACCGACTGGATGATCCGCGTGACCTTGCAGTCCAGCTGCGGGTCCGGCGGTCCTTCGACGGTCGTCCGGAGCGTGACGCAGAGGGTGCCGCCGCACTCGTCCGCGAGCTGCGCCTCCGTCACCGGGCCCAGGGCGGCGTAGGACGTGCCGATGATGTCGATGGGCGCGGTCCGCACAGGCGACCCCTTCGCCGGCGGTTTCGCCGTCGTGACCTTCGGAGGCGTCGGCGGCTTCCTGGCCGACGTCTTCGCGGGAGAGGAGCCGGTGGTCCGGGACGGCGGAGTCGTTGGTCCGCCGGCCGTGGTCGGCGGGCCCGAGCCGGTGGGTGGCTCGCCGGTGGAGGCCGTGGTCGCGGCGTCCGTGGAAACGGACGGCGGCGGGCCTGGCGTCCCCGGCGTCCCCGGTGGTTCCGGGGTGCCGCAGCCGGCCAGCAGCAGGGCCAGGGCCGTCCCGATCGGGCCGGCGATCCGTCGCATGGGTGCCTCGCGTTCTCCCACTCCCCGAAGCAGTAGTCGCCGGGGGTCCGGAGCCGGTTACAAGATCGTTCCGGTTCAGTCAAGGTAGCGGCGGTAGCCCTGGGCCGCGGCGCGGAAGCCCAGCCGGGTGGCGCCCACGCCCGACCGGCGGTGTTCCGCCGCCACCACCACGACGTTTTCGACGAGCATGAACGGCCGCGCTCCCCGGGTGAGGTTCGGCAGCGTGGTGCAATCGACCGTTCCGATGACCACGCCGGCGGACTCCGCGACCAGGATCGTGCGTCCGGCCTGGCGCTCGATGGCCCGCCAGGCCGCCGCCGCGGCCTGCGGAGGCGGGGCGGGGTCGTCCGGGTGCAGCTCCCGGAACAGGGCGAGCAGGGCCGGCAAATCGGCTTCGGCGGCGGGCCGGGTCGTGATCGTCACGGTCCCACTTTGCCCTTACGGGCAGCCGGGCGTACCCGAAGGTTTGCCGTTGCGTGGCTGGCCCGGCCCGCGGCGCGCGATCATCGTGGAGGGACCGCCAGTGCGAGGAGGTCCGCCGGTGATCCACGAGGTCGACGAGGCGCTGCGCCGGCTGGTGAAGGACGAGGCGCTGCGGGGCAGCGAAGTCGACGTCGCCTTCGACGCGCCCACCAAGGACTGGGCCGCCCGGCGCAACGCACCGACGGTGAACATCTACCTCTACGACGTGCGGGAGGACATGCGGCGCCGGTCGCGGGGGCTGCTCAACGAGTACGACCAGCGCGGCGAGGTCGCCGCGCGGCACCTGCCGCCCAAGCACGTCAAGCTGTCCTACCTGGTCACCGCGTGGACCCAGCGGCCCGAGGACGAGCACCGCGTCCTGTCCGACCTGCTGCTCGGCCTGCTGCGCTACGAAGCCGTGCCGGCCGAGGTGCTCACCGGGTCGCTGGCCGAAACCGGGCTGCCGGTGCCGATGACCGTCGCGCTGCCGCCGCCGGAGGACCGCGCCTTCGCCGACGTGTGGACGGCCCTGGGCGGCGAACTCAAGCCGTCGCTGGACGTCGTCGTCTCCGCGCCGATCCACAGTGGCCGCGTCTACCCGGCCGGGCCGCCCGCCAAGGAAGGCCTCAAGATCGACACCGGCGACGGCGAGCTCGTCGGGCACCACGTGTCCGCGACCGGCGCTGTCGAGGGGCAGCGCCGGGTCGCGATGGCGCGCACCCACCGGAAGCCCCGGTGAGCCTGGAGTACCTGTTCGAGCGGCTGGCCCGGCTCGAACAGCGGATCCGCGACGCCGTCGACAGCCGTCGCGCGGCCGACCCGAATCCCGACGACCCGTTCCGCGGCCTGTACCTGTCCAACGAGACCATCGACGCCCTGCTGGAAGGGCTGCGCGAGCCGTTCACCCCGTTCACCGACTCCGCCCCGGACGGCCGGCTGCGCCCCCTCGCCGACCGCGCCGGGCTCACCGGCGTCGACGTCGAACTGCTGCTGGTCGCGCTGGCCCCCGACCTGGACAGCCGGTTCGAGCAGTTCTACGGCTACCTCAACGACGACGTCACCCGCCGCCGCGCCAGCGCCGGCCTCGCGCTGCGCCTGTGCGGGATCCCCGAGGCGTCGGCCGCCGGCCGGGCCCGGCTCGACGCCGACTCCCCGCTGGTCACCTGCGGCCTGCTCGCCGTGGGGGAGGAGGAACGGCCGTTCCTCTCGCGCACGCTGCGCGTCCCGGACCGGGTGGTGAACCACCTGCTCGGCGACGACCGGCTCGCGCCCGAGCTCGCCGGCTGCGCGCGCCTGGGGACCGAGCTCGTCGACGTCCCGGGCACCGACCGGCTCGCCCGCGCCATCCGCGGCCGGGCCGGGCTCGTCTACCTGAAGGAACTGCCCGGCGGCGGGGCCGAGGAGCTCGGCGTCGGCGCGCTGGCCGCGGCCGGGTACCCGGCGCTGGTGGTGGACGCGCCGCGCTGGCAGGCCGAGCCCGGCCACGCCGAGCTGACCGCGTCGCTGCGGCGGGAGGCGCTGCTGCGCGGCGCCGGGATCGTGCTCGGCCCGGTGGAGGACCCGCGGCTGGAGGAGCTGGCGCACCCGGCGATCCCGCTGGTGGTGCACGGCACCGGCGCCTGGGACCCGCGCTGGAGCGCGACACCGCCGTTGCAGCTCGACGCCGTGCCGCTGTCCGGTGCGGCCCGCGCGGAACTCTGGCGCAGCCGTCTCGACGGCCGGCTCGCCCCGGGCGTCGACCCGGGCGAGGCGACCGCCCACTTCGTCCTCGGGCCCGGGCAGATCGCGCGTGCGGCGAAGGCCGCGTCGGTCACCGCGCTGGCCGACGACGACGGGCTGGTCCGCACCGCGCACGTCCGGGCCGGCGCACGCAGCCAGAACGCCGCCGGGCTGCAACGGCTCGCGCGGCGGATCGAACCGGTCGTCGGCTGGGCCGACCTGGTCCTGCCGGCCGGCGTACTGTCCCTTTTGGACGAACTGGCGGCGCGGGCGCGCTACCGCGACCAGGTGCTCGACGAGTGGCGGATGCGCCCGGGCGGCGGCCGCGGCCGGGGCGTCACCGGGCTCTTCGCGGGGGATTCGGGGACCGGCAAGACGATGTCCGCCGAGGTCATCGCCGCCTCGCTCGGGCTGGACCTCTACACCGTGAACCTGGCGACCGTGGTCGACAAGTACGTCGGCGAGACGGAGAAGAACCTCGAGCGGATCTTCACCGAGGCGTCCGGGGTCAACGGCGTCCTGCTGTTCGACGAGGCGGACGCGATCTTCGGCAAGCGGTCCGAGGTCCGCGACGCGCACGACCGGTACGCCAACATCGAGAGCGCGTACCTTCTGCAGCGGATGGAGACGTTCGACGGGATCGCGGTGCTGGCCACCAACCTGCGGGCGAACCTCGACGAAGCCTTCACGCGCAGGCTCGACGTGATCGTCGACTTCCCGCTGCCGGACGTCGAACTCCGGCACCGGCTCTGGGACCGCTGCCTCGGCACCCGGATGCCGCGGGGAGCGGACCTGGACCTGGGCTTCCTCGCCGAGGCGTTCGAGCTGGCCGGCGGTCACATCCGCTCGGCCGCGGTCACCGGCGCGTACCTGGCGGCGGAGGCGGGCCGTCCGGTGGGGATGAGCGACCTGGTCGGCGCGGTGGCCCGGGAGTACCGCAAGCTGGGCCGGCTCTGCCTCGACCGGGAGTTCGGCCCGTACCTGGCGATGGTGACGGACGGCTGAGCTGCCCGCAGGGGCAGGTTTCGCTGCCCGTCCGGACGGCGGCGCAGTCTGGCGCTCGGCCCCGCCGGCGGGGCAAGCTTTACGGGCGGAGGGAGCAAACATGCGCGGGCACAGTCACGACAACGACCTCGACCTGACCCTGCGGCCGAAGGGCGACCGCCTCGAGCGGGACGACCACGACCTCCTGGGCCGCGCGGCCGCGGCCGGCCGCACCGACGTCCTGGGCCCGGCGGGCTTCCTGGGCCTCCAGCGCGCGGTGGGCAACGCGGGGACGTCGTCACTGGTGGAGGAGGACCGCTCCCCGGTCCACGACGTCGTCGGTTCGGGCGGCGGCGCCCCACTGGACAAGGCGACCCGCGAGGACATGGAGACCCGCTTCGGCACGGACTTCTCCGACGTCCGCGTCCACACCGACAGCGCCGCGCACGACTCGGCGAAGTCGGTGAACGCCCAGGCGTACACGGTGGGTTCGAACATCGTGTTCCAGCGGGACAAGTTCGACCCGGCTTCGGATGCGGGCAAGCACATGCTGGCGCACGAGCTCACGCACGTCGTGCAGCAGCGCAGCGGCCCGGTGGACGGGACCGACGCCGGCGGCGGCGTGAAGGTGTCGGATCCGTCGGACCGGTTCGAGCGCGAGGCGGTGGCGAACGCCGATCGGCTGATGTCGGCGCCTGCTCCGGCTGCGGCGGTGCAGCGGGAGGAAGCGCCCGAGGCCGCCGAAGGCGAAGAGGAGACGATGGCGCAGACCTTCGTGCAGCGTGAGGAAGAGGTCGAGGAAGAGGCTTAGTCCGATCCCGCAGCGCTCGATCAGCGGGTGTAGGTCAGGGCCCGGTTGCGGACCTCTGGCTCCTCGGCCGCGAGGAGCTCGACGCCGTACTGGCCGTCCCCCCGTGGAGGGAACCGGTCTGCACGAGTGAACCGGTCACCGATCCGCTGAGGTGACCCCCGGAGGTTCGTCACGCCTTCCCGTCCGGGCCGGTGAAGCCCGGGATCTCCACGTCCTTGCGGTACCGCTCGGCGGCGCCCGTGTCGGCGTCCTTGGAGCCCTTCTTGCTGTTGCAGGAGGCGCACAGGACCTCGAGATTGCCCGGGTCCGCGTAGAACTGCGAACGATCGCTCTGGCCCTTCGCCCGGCCCTGGGCGTTCCAGTGCCCGGCGACCGACTTCCGGTGGTCCAGCGCGTAGTTGTCGGCGTTGTTCGGCTTGACGCGGGCCGCGACGTGCGGGGCGATGCCCAGGAACGGGACCCCCGGGCAGGTGAACGTCACGCCGTCCGGCCGCAGCACCGCGGCGATCTTGGCCGCGTCGTGGCCGCTGTACTTGTGGGAACCGCCGTAGAAGACCGCGCGGACGTCGTGGTATTCCGGCCGCAGGGTCTTGCCGTCGATCGTGTACTGCGTCTGGTCCGCGCCGCCCTCGGCCGGGGCGAGTTCGGGGCCGCCGTTCGGGGTGTTGGCCAGGAACTTGAGCACCGGAAAGGTCGGGCGCCCCTCCGAATTCCGGCCGACGGTGCGTTCCAGCTCGTACCGGAGCGTCACCCAGCCGTCGGGGCGGACGTCGGTGACCTTGGCGACCCGGTTGGTGGACTTCACGACGAACCGCTTGCCGAGGTAGACCTTCGCCTCGTCGACCGGTGCCATCGGGCCGAGCGGGAGTTCGCCGGTGTCGTCGGTCGGGTTGATCTCCAGGTGGGTCTTGAACTTGCCGTTGCCCGTGGGCACCAGGGCGATGGTCGTGAGCCGGTAGGTGTCCTTGATCCTCGGCAGCGCCGCTTCGACGGTGTGCTGGGTGGCGTCCGGCTTGCGCATCTCCGCGTCGGCCGCCTGCTTCGCCTGGGCCAGCGCCTGCTGCTTCTGGCCGGCGCTGCGCGGGTCCGGGACCCCGCTGCCCTTCTTGCCCGTGAACTTCGACCAGATCTTCTTGCCCGCCTTGACGATCGTCCCCACGACCGAGTCGATCACCCTGCCCACCGGCGCCTGGACCTTCTCCAGCACCGACTTGATCTTCTCCGAGATCCCGCCCAGCCCGAGCAGGCTCGCCAGGAACCCGAGCACCATCGGCAACGCCTTCGCCAGCGTCCGCTCGATCAACCCCGCGACCGCCCCGGCCCCGCCACGGGCGATCGACTCGACCGAGTCCAGGACCGAATCCACGAACTCCTTGATCTGCGCGGCCTTGTCCACGAAGAACAGCACGATGTCGTAGATCGCCTTGCAGGCCTTGATGAACGCCGCCGCCGGGTTGAGCATCGAAATGATCCAGGTGATGCCCGCCTTGACGATCTTCTCGATCACGAATTCCTTGATCCGGCCGAGCACCATCTCCTTCAGGTCGCCCAGCTTCCGCACGATCCACCGCCACAGGCCCGGCACGCCCTCGGCGATCAGGACCTTGACGACGTCGAGGGTCTGCTCCAGTTTCGCCAGCACCGGTTCCGGGATGAACCGCAGGATCCGCGCGCGGACGCTCGCCCAGGTGAGGCCCAGCAGCGACAGCACCATCTTCAGGATGCCCTTGGCGTCCAGCGCCTCCGGGATCTCGATGCCCGCGCTCGCCAGGTTGCCCAGCAGCCACCCCTTCAGGCCGTCCTTGAGGTGCTGGACGATGTTGGCGCCGAAGTTCATGACGCCGGTCTTGACCGCGTTGACCAGGTTGCCGAGGAACTCGATCGGCTTGGCGATGATCAGCCCGACCGCGTTCGCGGCCCGCGCCAGCACGCCGAGCAGCATGTCCTTCAGCTTCAAGATCGTCTCGATCGCGCCGCCGACGGCCTCCTTCGCCTTGCTCCACAGGCCCTTGTTCTCCGCCTGCAGCGCCTTGATCTCCTCGTCGACGGCGGTGCGGGCCTCGGTGTACTTCTGGGCCAGGTCCTCGACCAGCGCGTCCTGCTTCTCGTCGACGGACTTCTCGAGGTCGTCGAACTGGCCGCCGAACTCCTTCGCCGCCTCGCCCGCGATCTTGCGCAACGCGGGCGACTGGGACGCCACCTTCTGCTGCACGCGGGTGCGGCCGTCCGCGATCAGCTGCTTCGCCTCGCCCAGTTTCTGGCCGACGAAGTCCGCGATCTCGCCGATGACGGCCTGCATCTTCGTCTCGTAGACCTTCTTGGCTTCCAGGAACAGGTTGTTCGCTTCGGCCGGCAGGTCGGCGAAGAGGTCGTACGCCCAGCGCGCCGCGCCGGTGATGCCGTCGTAGCGGTCGTCCTTGTAGCGCTTCATCCGCGCCTGGTGGTCGGCGGTGAACGCGGCCTTGGCCTGCGCCTCGCCCGCCTCGAACTTCTTCGCCACCTGGTCGTCGAGCGCGCCCAGCACGCCTTCGACCTTCGTCTTGGTCTCGTCGAAGATCGCTTTGATCTCGCCGGTGATCCGCGCGCGGTCCTGCTCGTCCTTGGTCTTGGTGGCCGACTTGGCCGCCTGGCCCTTCTGCGCGGCCGACGACCGCGCGCCCGTCATGCCCGCCATCGCGGCCTGGCCGGACGCCTGCGCGGCGCCGGTGACCGCGGCCAGCTGCCCGGCCTCGGACTCGCGGACCGCCGCCGGCGCCGAAGCCGTGTGCTGCTCACCGGCCTGCTTCGCGGCCAGCGCGCCGGTGAACTCCGGCTCGTTGGACTCGGCCAGCTGCTGGTCGGTGACGCCCGCCGCGGCCATCGCGTCCTGGGTTTCGCACTGGTCGGCCCGCAGATCGGTCTGTTCGGGCGGTGCCTTGTCCGGGGTCGCCTTGCGCGCGTCCGGCGGCGCGAGTGCGGGCGGGGCCGGGGTTTCCGGCAGCGGCGTCACCGGCTTTTCCACGGCCCGGCCGGGGTCCGGCGGCTCCTTCGTGCGATCGGTGACGTCCTTGGCCGAGGCGTCCTTGCCGCTGGTGACCTTGCCGAGCACCTCGGCCTTGACCTGGTCGGCCTTGCCGGAAGTGGCGAACTTGTCGGCGTCGTCGAGGTTCTTGGGTGCCTGCTTGGCGACCGCGGCGTTCACCGCGGCGATGAAGGCCGCCTTGTCGAAGCCGGCCGGCTTCGCCGCCGCCATCTTGTCCGCCTGGGCGGCCTTGGCCTGCGCTTCCTTGTCGTCGGCGGGCGCCACCGCGGCGTCCTGCGCCTTCTTGACCTCGGCGCCCGCCGGCGGGTGCGCCTTCGCCGCCTTGGCTTTGGCGCCGACGTCCTTCTCGAACGACTGGAACTTCGGGTCGGTCGCCGGTGTCACGCCGGGCGGCGCGACCGGGGGAGCGGGAGAGCTCTGCCGCTGCAGCGCGATCAGCCGCGACACCGCCGCGTTGCCCGCCGAAGCCTGCAGGCGCAGCAGCGCGGGCGTGGTCGCGCGGCGCGCCGGACGGGCCGGCCGCGGAGGCTGCCCGGACAGCTCGCGTGGCGCGTGGTCCCGCCCCGTTGGCATGGGTTCAACTGTCGGTCCCCCCGGGCCGGTTGCCAACGACCGGACGGGCAGGCACGGCTGCCCGGACGGGCAGTTGCCTTTAAGGGCAGAGATCGGTTCCCGCGGGCCTAGCCGCACGGTCGTTCCGCGGAGAACGCGCCGGCAGCAGCATCGCCGATGACAAGACTTGTGCGTCGACAAGGGAGGCACGCATGCCCACCTATCTCACGCCGGGGGTGTACGTCGAGGAGATCGAAGCCGGCGCACGGCCGATCGAGGGCGTGGGCACCGCAGTGGCCGCCTTCGTCGGCTTCGCGGCGGACGGTCCCTTCAACACCCCGACGCTGGTGTCCAACTGGGGCCAGTTCACCCAGACCTTCGGCGACTTCATCGAGGGCTGCTACCTGGCCCAGTCGGTCTACGGCTACTTCCTCAACGGCGGCACCAACTGCTACATCGTCCGGATCGGCGGATCGCGCGCCAAGGACAACGGCGCCGCGCCGAAGCAGATCGCGGCCCGCCAGGCCGTGCTCGGCGGCTACCGCTTCGTCGCGAAGGAGCTGCCGGAGGGCAAGCCGGCCGGCGAGATCACCGTCGAGGTGGCCGACCCGACGGGCGAGAACCCCGCCGAGGACCGGTTCACCGTGCTGGTGAAGCAGGACGGCAAGGTCGTCGAGACCCACAACGTGACGACCAAGCGCACCAAGGAGAACGTCGTCACCGCGGTCCGGGAGAAGTCCAGCCTCATCACCATCGAAGAGGTCGCCACCGGCGGCGCGGTCACCAAGCCGGACAAGGGCACCGCGGTGCTCTCGGCGCCGCCGAAGGAGGACGGCGCCCCGCCGGTCCCCGGCCGGGTCGCGGCGAACGACTACGTCGGCGACGTCGCGGACCGGACCGGCTTCGGCGGCCTGGAGGCGATCGACGAGATCACCATGGTCGCGGCGCCGGACCTGATGGCCGCCTACCAGCGCGACCTGATCGACCTCGACACGGTCAAGGCCGTGCAGCTGGCGATGATCGCGCACTGCGAGCTGATGGGCGACCGGATGGCGATCATCGACCCGCCGCCCGCGCTCAACCCCCAGGAAGTCCGCAGCTGGCGGATGGACGCGGCCGGCTACGACTCGAAGTACGCCGCGCTGTACTACCCCTGGGTCCAGGTCCTCGACCCCGCGTCGGGCACGAACACGTTCATCCCGCCGAGCGGGCACATGGCCGGCGTGTGGGCTCGCACCGACGCCACCCGCGGCGTCCACAAGGCCCCGGCCAACGAGGTCGTCCGCGGCGCCCTCGCCCTCGAAACGCACCTGACCAAGGCGGAGCAGGAACTGCTCAACCCGATCGGCGTCAACTGCGTGCGGTCGTTCTCCGGCAAGGGCATCCGGGTCTGGGGCGCGCGGACGCTGTCGAGCGACCCGGCGTGGCGCTACCTGAACGTCCGGCGGCTGTTCAACTACCTCGAGGAGTCGATCCTCGGCGGCACCCAGTGGGTCGTGTTCGAGCCGAACGACGACGCGCTGTGGGCCCGGATCCGGCGCACGATCAGCGCGTTCCTGGTGATGGAGTGGCGCAAGGGCGCGCTGTTCGGGCTGACCCCGGACGAGGCCTTCTTCGTCAAGTGCGACCGCGAAACCAACCCCGCCGAGGGCATCGACCTCGGCCAGGTGATCTGCGAAGTCGGCATCGCCCCGGTGAAACCGGCGGAGTTCGTGATCTTCCGGCTGGCCCAGATGTCCGGCGGCACCAGCCTCGTCAACGAGTGATGAAGGGGTTCTGACATGGCACTTCCCGATCTCGACAAGGCTGTCGGCCACTCCTTCGGGCTCGAGATCGACGGCGTCCAGATCAAGCAGATCTCCGAGGTCTCCGGCCTCAAGATGGAGCAGGACGTCATCGAGCTCAAGCAGAACACCGTCGACGGCAAGTACGTCATCAAGAAGCTGCCCGGCCGCCCCAAGGCGGGCGAGGTCACGCTCACCCGCGGCCTCACCGAGGACAACAGCTTCGAGAAGTGGGTCAAGGACGCCCACTTCGGCAAGATGACCACGGCCCGCAAGGGCGGCGCGATCATCGTCTACGACTACGAAGGCGCCGCGATCAAACGCTACAAGCTGACCAACGCCTGGCCGAAGAGCCTGGAGATCGGCTCGCTGAAGGCCGGCGACACGAGCGTGCTCACCGAGAAGCTCGTCATCACCTACGAGCAGATGGAAGTCGAGTGAGCCGATGCGCAGGGTGATGGCCTCGGCGCCGGAGGCTCCCGTCGCTTCGGACGAGCCGCGCACCGAGCGGCCGAAGCTGCGGACGGAGTTCGCGTTCGAGCTCCCGCGCGGGTACGTCGACGACGAGGGCAAGGTGCACCACTCCGGGGTGATGCGCCTGGCCACCGCCCGCGACGAGCTGATCCCGCTGCGGGACGACCGGGTGCGCGAGAACTCGGCGTTCCTCACGGTGGTGCTGCTGGCCCGGGTGGTCACCCGGATCGGCGACATCACCGACGTGCACGCGGGGATCATCGAGAACCTGTTCGCCTCCGACCTGGCGTTCCTGCAGGACATGTACCGCCGGGTCAACAGCGAGGGCCACACCAGGGCGGGCGTGGCGTGCCCCGAGTGCGGCCACGGCTTCGTCGTCGACGTCGCCGGTGGCCGCCTGGGGGAATCGTGACGTACGCGGCCGACCGGCTGCACGAGGAAGTCGCGTACGTCGCCTACCACCTGCACTGGTCCCTCGACGACATCCTCGACCTCGAACACCCCGACCGGTTGACCTACGTCGCCGAGATCGCCCGGATCAACACCCGGATGAGCCAGGGACGGTGACGCTGGAATGTGGTTCCGCAGGAAGGCGCCTGCTACGCCTTCGCCTGTTTCGTTGCCCGTGACGCGGGGGGAGTGGCGGAGTGTGCCGCCGATCCAGCGGGTGCTGGCCGAGCACCCGCTGGTGAACCCGGTGCAGCGGTTCAGCGCGACGCTGACGTCGTGGCGGAGCCCGGGCTACCTGGAGCCCCTGGGGCACCGGGTGGGCCCGGCGGAGCCGGCGGGCGTCATCGGCGACCTGGTCCGGCCGGTCGGGGCGTCGGTGCAGCGGGTCGTGGCCCCGGCGGTGCAGAGGTCCGCGGAACCGCCCTCGATGCCGCTGGTGCTGCCGGTCGTGGCGAAGCGCCCGGTGGTGCAGCTGCTGACCTCGGCGGGGAGAGTGGACACCCCGCCGGTGCGCACGCTGCAGGCGATCGCGGAGCCGTCCCCTGTGGACGCTCCGGCGCCCTCGGACACCTCGGACGCCCCGGTGGTGCCCGTGGCGACGCCGGAGCCGGTGGAGGCCGAACCGGAGCCGGTCCAGCCGCCGCAGCCGGAGCTGCCGCTGGTCCAGCGGACGGAGCAGGCGACACCCCGGCGGCTGGGACTCGGTGCGCCGATGCTGCCGGTCGCTCCGGGGTCGCCGCCTCGGGAGGCGCGGGCAACCGGATCACCGCCGGTGAACAGCTTCCGCCCGCTGGAGCCGCCTGGGACACCGGGCGGCTCGACGAGCGTTTCCGAGCCGGTGGGTGGGTCTCCGGAGCTGGTGGTTGCGGCGGAGACCTCGCTGGGGGCGGGCGAGCCTTCGATCTTGGCGCAAGGTCCCACGTCGGCGGCCGAGACACCGGGATCCTCTGGTGGGGCAGTGGTGCAGAGGTCCACGTTGCACGAGGCCTCGGCGTTGCCGGTAGCGCAGGGGCCGTTGGCGCAAACGCCCTCACAGCCGGCAGCCGAGACCCAAGCTTCCGAGCTCCCGGTGGCGCAGAGGTCCCCGTCGGCCGGTCCGGTGGGGCAGGAGCCGCCGGTTCCGGTGGCGCGAGCGACGGAGACTCCGACGGAAGCAACTCTCTCGGCGAATCTGCCCGGCGAGGGACCGCCGCTTCCGGTCGCTCGGGTGGACGAAGGCTCGTCCCCGGTGGGCAACTCCGAACCGCCCGCGGCCGATGACTCGGCCGGAGCGGGGACACTCCCGGTGGCCAGGGCGATCGAAACCTCGGGACTTTCCGCGGCTCGCTCGGGCGATGACTCCGCCGCGCCGACGAGCGGAGCAGGCACGCTGCCGGTGGCCACGGTGCTCGAGCCCCCGGGGCTCCCTGTTGATGGCTCGGCGACGGGAGCGACCCCGGCGCTTCCGGTGGTTCAACCCCTTGCTGGCCCGGCGGCGGCAGCCTCCACGCTCCCGGTGGCGCGGGCGATCGAGACCTCGGCGCACTCCGGGGCGGGCGGCTCGGCGACCCAGGGGACGGGAGCTGCGCTGCCGGTGCTCCCGGTGGCAGGGTTCGTCGAGACCTCGGCGCACTCCGGGGCGGGTGGATCGGCCGCCCAGGGGACCGGAGCCGCACTACCGGTGGCGCGGGCGATCGAGACCCCCTCGCTCCCCGCGGCGGGCGGCTCGGCGGCCCAGGGGACGGGAGGCGCGCTGCCGGCGCTCCCGGTGGCACGGTCCGTCGAGACCTCGGCGCACCTCGCGGCTGGCGGCTCGGCCACCCACGGGACGGGAGCTGCGCTGCCGACACTTCCGGTGGCGCGGGCGATCGAGCCCCCCTCGCTCCCCGCGGCGGGCGGCTCGGCCGCCCAGGGAACCGGAGCCGCACTACCGTTGGCGCGGACGATTGAAACCCCGTCGCTCCCCGCGGCGGGCGGCTCGGCAATCCAGGGGACGGGAGCCGCGCTGCCGGTGGCGCGGGCGATCGAAACCCCGTCGCTCCCTGCGGCGGGCGGCTCGGCCGCCCAGGGAACCGGAGTCGCACTACCGGTGGCGCGGGCGATCGAGACCTCGTCGCACCCTGCGGCGGGCGGCTCGGCCACCCACGGGACGGGAGCCGCCCTGCCGACACTTCCGGTGGCACGGTCCCTCGATGCCTCGACAACCGCGGCGGAAACCGGACTGCCGCGGCGCGACGCTGGTGGTTCGGCGCCCGTCGCGGGAGGCGCGTTGCCGCTCACCGTCGCTCGCGAGGTCGACGGCTCGGGGCCTTTGACGAGCGCCGGGCTGCCCCTCACGGTGGCTCGCGAGACCGACGTGACAGGAGCCACATCGCCGCTGCGTGAGATCGATGGCTCCGGGGCCGCGTTGCCGCTCACCGTCGCTCGCGAGGTCGACGGCGCGGGGCCTTCGACCAGAACCGGGCTGCCGCTCACCGTGGCTCGCGAGGCCGACGTCGCGGCTCCCGTAGCGGGATCCGCGCTGCCGCTGCGCGAGATCGGTGGTTCCGTGGTGCCGCTCGAAACGCCAGCGGGGCTGCCGTCACGCCCGGCCACCCAGGGGACCAACGCCGTGCCGACGCGAACTCTCGCAGGCGGAGCCACTCCGCTGGCAACCGACGGGCTCCCGGTGGCGCGTTCCCTCGACACCTCAACCCCTGCGCCCACCGCGGGGACCACACTGCCACCACTCCTGGTCACCCGAGCGATCGACACCCCCGAAGCCACCCAGGTCACAACGACGGAAGAGACCACCCCGTCGCTTCCCGTCGCCCGCGCGATCGACGTCTCACCACACAACGCCCCCGAAGCGCGGCCCCAGACCGCCGCCGACCTGCCCGTCGCCAGGATCGCCGAACCGAGCCCACCGTCCACACCGGACCCACCACCCGCGCCGGCACCCGCACCCGCCCCCACCGTCACCACAGTCATCCAGCGGGACCCCACCCCAGCTCCCGCCACACCGCAACCGCCACCGCAGCCGGAAACCGAAGAGCTCGTCAAGAAGCTCTTCGACCCGCTCCTGCGCCGCCTCAAGACCGAACTTCGCCTCGACCGTGAGCGCCGGGGTGCGCTCACCGACCGCCCGCACTGAAGGAGGAGCCGCGATGCCGGACACCGAAGAGGCCGTTGCCGTCTGCTATGTCGTCAAGCTGGACGACAAGAACCTCGGCAACCTCGGCGCCTTCTCCAGCTGCGACGGCCTCGGCTGCGAATTCGTCATGGAACAGCGGGAAGAAGGCGGCAACAACGGCATGGTCTGGCAGCTGCCGACCCGGATCAAGTACTCGAACATCAAGCTCTCGCGCCCCGTCACCGAAGCCAGCTCGCAGATCACCAAGTGGTTCGCCAGCCTGGCGAGCGGGATCGAACGCAAGACCGCCACCATCGAGGCGCGCACCCTGGAAGGGAAGGTCATCGCCAGCTGGGCGCTCGAAGGCGTCGTCCCGGTGCGGTGGAGCGGGCCGCAGCTCTCGCCCGACTCACCCAAAGTCGCCACCGAGACCCTCGAACTGGCCCACCACGGCTTCCTCAGCCCGGCGAAGAAGGGCTGACCGATGTCCTCGCCCGTCACCTTCACCTCCGCCGGCTCCCAGCCGCCCGCCGCCTACGGGTCCGGGGAACCGGCGCCCAGCAACCTGCAGCGCGCCCTGCTCGAAGTGCGGAAGCCGCCGCAGTCCGGGGGGACCGGGCAGCCGCCCGGGGACAAGATGTTCGACATCAAGTTCCAGTTCAACCCCAAGGAACTGTCGGTCAGCAAGAACGCCAAGTGGGGCCGGGACGCGCAGCCGAACGCCAAGAAGAGCGCGCCGCCGCAGTTCAAGGGGTCCGATCCGGCCAAGCTGGCGCTTGAAATGTTCCTCGACGCCACCGACAAGATGGACGACGCCGTCGTCAAGAAAGTCGAGCAGCTGTTCACCTGCTGCGTGGCCACCGAGGACAGCCGCCAGCACAAGAAGCCCTCGCCGCCGTGGGTGATCTTCAAGTGGGGCGGGATGACCGGCTTCCCCGCCTACGTCGCCTCCGTCACCGCGAAGTACACGCTGTTCACGCCGTCGGGGACGCCGGTGCGCGCGGTCTGCACGGTCAACCTGGAGGAGATCTCCGGCGAGCTGGGCGGCCAGAACCCCACCTCCGGCGCGCTCGCCGCGCGGGACACGCACGTGCTCGTCGCCGGGGACTCGCTGCCCTCGGTCGCGTTCCGCGCCTACGGCGACGCCGGGAAGTGGCGCGAGATCGCCGACGCCAACGACATCGACGACCCGATGCGGCTGCGGCCCGGCACCCGGCTCCTGGTGCCCGCGCTGGAGGAGCTCGATGGCTAACGAGACCTTCACGAACACCCTCCTGGTCGAGGTCGAGGGCACCGCGCTGCCCGACGACGTCAAGGTGATGCTCAGCTACGCCTACGTCGACGACAGCCGGAACCTGCCGGACACCTTCGTGCTGCGCTTTCGCGACCCCGGGACCGTCGTGCTGGAGAAGGGCAAGTTCAAGGTCGGGGCCAAGATCCGGCTCAAGGTCCAGACGTCGGACCCGGAAGGCCCGCAGGACCTGCTCTCCGGCGAGGTCACCGCGGTCGCGATCGACCTCGACAGCCACGGCACCTTCACCGAGGTCCGCGGGTACGACCACGCGCACCGGCTGTTCCGCGGCCGCCGGGTCACCGCGTACCCGAACATGACCATCGCCGACGTCGTGCGCAAGGTCGCCCAGCGCGCGAACATCCCGGTCGGCAAGATCGACAACGTCAAGGGCTTCGGCGGCCGGCCGAACACCCAGCTGTCCCAGGACAACGTCAGCGACTGGGAGTTCCTGTCCCGGCTGGCCGACGCGGTGGGCGCGCAGATCGCCGTCCGGGACGGGAAGCTGAACTTCGAACTGCCGGAGCAGCCGTCCGGCGCCCCCTCGACCACCACCAAGGCCACCGCGGACCCGCTCGTCCTCGAGGCCCACGGCACGCTGCTCAACCTGCGCGCCAGCGTCACCGCGGCCGAGCAGGTCCCGGAAGTGCGGGTCACCGGCTGGGACTACGAGAACAAGCAGCCGATCAGCGCCACCGCCACCCCGAAGAACGCGGGCACCGACGTCCCCGGGGTGGACCCGGTGGCGCTGGCGGGCAAGTTCGCCAGCCCGCCCTTCCTCGACGCCGCCGCGCCCCGGCGCGCCCAGGGCGAGGCGGACGCGACCGCGAAGGCACTCGCCGACCGGTTCGGCAGCGCCTGCACCGAACTCGACGGCGTCGCCAAGGGCAACCCGAAGCTGCGTGCGGGCACCGCCGTCACGCTCACCGGCGTCGGCCGGCCCTTCTCGGGCAAGTACACGCTGACCAGCACGCGCCACCTGTTCAACGACGAGGTCGGCTACACCACCGAGTTCGCCGTGTCCGGCCGCCAGGAGCGCTCGCTCTACGGCCTGGTCGCGGGCGGGGCGAAGACCTCGGCGTGGCCCGGGGTCGTCCCCGCGCAGGTGACCGACCTCAAGGACCCGGCGAAGCTCGGCCGCGTCAAGCTCACGTTCCCGTGGCTGGACAAGGACTTCACGAGCACCTGGGCGCGCACGGTCCAGCCCGGGGCGGGCAAGGACCGCGGCGCGGTGGTCCTGCCGGAGGTCGGCGACGAGGTCCTGGTGGGCTTCGAACACGGCGACTTCGAAGCCCCCTACGTGCTCGGTGGCCTCTACAACACCAAGGACGCGGCGCCGTCGAAGTTCACCAAGGCGATCGTCGACGGCAACAGCGGGGAGGTGGCCCTGCGCGGGTTCGTCTCGCGGAAGGGCCACAAGCTCGAGTTCGCCGAGGACGACGGCATCATCCTGTCGTCGGGGGACGCGAAGTTCGTGGTCAAGATCGACCAGAAGAACCAGGTCATCGAGGTGACCAGCGGCAAGAGCGTCACAGTCAAGGCGCAGAACGGCGTGAGCATCGACGCCGGCACCGGGCCGCTGGAGCTCAAGGGCCAGAAGGTGTCCGTGAAGTCCCAGACCGACGCCAGCATCGAGGCGACCAGCCAGCTGAAGCTCGCCGGGACGGCCGGGGTGAAGGTCGAGGGCGCCACCGTTTCGGTCGCGGGCCAGGGCCAGACGGAGCTGACCGCGAGCGGTGTCGTCACCGTGCGCGGCAGCGTGGTCAAGATCAACTGACGGGGGAGTGCGCATGCCACCAGCCGCGAGGGTCGGCGACCCGACCGGGCACCCCGGCGTCATCGCCGGCCCGGGGGTGCCGACCGTGCTGATCGGCGGGATGCCCGCCGCGAACGTCGGGACGCTGCACACGTGCTCGTTCCCGCCGCCCGCGGTACACCCGCCGACGCCGATCGCGCCGCCGGGCTGCCCGACGGTGCTCATCGGCGGCCTGCCCGCGGCCCGGATGGGCGACATGGCCGCCTGCGGCGCGCCGATCGTCATGGGCTGCCCGACCGTCCTGATCGGAGGCTGACGTGGACTTCCTGGGCCGGGGACTGGCGTTCCCGCTGCACACCGACGCGACCGGCTCGATCGCGCTGGTCGGCGGCGAGCGCGAGGTCGTCGAGAGCATCCGGCTGATCCTGGCGACGTCGCCCGGCGAACGCCCGATGCGCCCGGAGTTCGGCTGCGCGGTGCACGACCTCGTGTTCGCGCCCGCCGACGCGGCGACGGCCGGGCAGATCGCCTACGAGGTCCGGGTCGCGCTGGAGCGCTGGGAGCCGCGGATCACCCTCGACGACGTCGTCGTCAGCTTCGACGAGGCCGACCGGGGCACGCTGCTGATCGACATCCGGTACCGGTTGCGCGGCACCAACGACCCGCGCAACCTCGTCTTCCCCTTCTACGTCATCCCGCCGCACGAGTCCGTAGAGGACGGTGCGTGATGTCCCTGCCGATGCCCAACCTCGACGACCGCCGGTTCCAGGACCTGGTCGACGAAGCCAAGTACCTGGTCCAGCGCAACTGCCCGGAGTGGACCGACCACAACGTCTCCGACCCCGGCGTCACGCTGATCGAGACGTTCGCGCAGATGGTCGACCAGCTGCTCTACCGGCTCAACCGGGTGCCCGACCGGCACTACCTGCGGTTCCTCGACCTGATCGGGGTCCGGCTGTTCCCGCCGGCCGCGGCGCGGGCCGACGTGACGTTCTGGCTCTCCGCGGCCCGCGACGTCCCGGTGGTCGTCGCGAGCGGCAAGCAGGTCGCGAGCGTGCGCAACGAGGTCGAGGACCCGGTGGTCTTCACCGTGGAGCGGACGCTGAACATCGTGCCGTGCTCGCTCGCGCACCTGGCGACCAGCACCGCCGACACCGGCCTGCCGCCGGTCGACCGCACCGACGACCTGCTCGTCGGCGGCGGCCCCGCGGCCTTCTCCGAAACCCCGGCCCCCGGCGACGCGGTCCTCTTCGGACTGTCGGACGCCGTGCCCGGCTGCGCGGTGCTGCTGCGGATGAACTGCGAGGTCGAGGGCCAGGGTGTCGACCCGCGCGACCCGCCGTGGCTGTGGGAGGCCTGGGACGGCACCGGCTGGGCGGCGTGCGAGGTCGACCGCGACAGCACCGGCGCGTTCAACCGGGCCGGCGACATCGTGGTGCACGTCCCGGACGGGCACGCGATGTCGGTGCTCGCGCGGCAGCGGGCCGGCTGGCTGCGGTGCCGGCTGGTCGAGGCCAAGCAGAACCAGCCGTTCTACCAGCGCCCGCCGCGGCTGCACGCGGTCGAGGCCTCCACCATCGGCGGCACGGTCGGGGCCGTGCACGCCGAGATCATCCGCAACGAGGTCGTCGGGACGTCGGACGGCTCGCCGGGCCAGCGGTTCCCGCTCGGCCGGCCCCCGGTGGTCGTCGGGGAGGGCGAACTGGTCGTCGAGGTCTCGGGCCCGGACGGCTGGCAGCCGTGGACCGAGGTCCGCTCCTTCGCCGACTCCGGCCCGGACGACCGGCACGTCCTGCTCGACCGGG
Source organism: Amycolatopsis sp. 505 (assembly GCF_031625235.1). NCBI lineage: Bacteria > Bacillati > Actinomycetota > Actinomycetes > Pseudonocardiales > Pseudonocardiaceae > Amycolatopsis > Amycolatopsis sp. 505. The sequence goes on along the minus strand of NZ_JACKQP010000007.1, from coordinate 254,053 downwards.
TCGGCGGGCAGGTCGAGTTCGGGCCCGCGGTGCGCCAGCCCGAGGGCGGCCTCCGGTACTACGGGGCGGTCCCGGCCAAGTCCGCCGCGATCCGCGTGCCCGAGTACCGCTCCGGCGGCGGGCGGCGCGGCAACGTCGCCCGCGAGGTCCTCGAGGTGCAGCGCGACCCCATCCCGTTCGTCAGCAGCGTGGTGAACCGCCGCCCGGCCATCGGCGGGGTCGACGGCGAATCGGTCCGGGACGCGGCGGTCCGCGGCCCGCTGCTGCTGCGCACCCGCGACCGCGCGGTGACCGCCGAGGACTACGAGCAGCTCGCCCGCGAGGCGGCACCGGAAGCGGCCCGGGTGCGCTGCATCCCGGCGCACGGGCCCGACGGCCGCGAGACCGGCGCGATCCGGGTGCTCGTCGTGCCCGCCGTGCCCGACACCGGCGAGCTCGCCTTCGCGACCTTGATGCTCGAAGCCGGCATGCGCGCCCGGATCGAGCGCCACCTCGGCGAACGCCGCTGCGTGGGCGCGCTCGTGTCCGTGGAACCGCCGTTCTACCAGGGGGTGACGGTGGTGGCGCGGCTGCGCGCCCGGCGCCGGACTACGGCGGGCACGCTGGGCGCCCGGGCGAGCCAGGCCCTCTACGACTACTTCAACCCGATCAGCGGCGGCCCCGACGGCGACGGCTGGCCCTTCGGCCGCCCGGTCCAGTCGGGCGAGGTGTTCGCGGTGCTGCAACGGCTTCCCGGCGTCGAGCTGGTGGAGGACGTGCGGCTGTTCGCGGCCAACCCGATCACGCGGGAACGCGGTGAGCAGGTGGACCGGCTGGACCTGCCGCCGAACGCGCTGGCGTTCTCGTTCGGGCACCAGGTGCGGGTGCGGGAGGCGGGCGCATGAGGACGGGCATCCCCGGGCTGCCGACCCCGCACCCGATCGGCGAGCAGCTGCCCTCGATCGGGCAGTGGCTTTCGCAGGTCGCGGGCGCTGGTGTCGCGAATGACTCATTCGGGACCTCCGACGTCGCGAATGACTCATTCGGGACCTACGACGTCGCGAATGAGTCATTCGAGACCTCTCACCGCGCACCCGCACCGGGTCGACACTCGCGGCATCACCGCCTAGAAAGCAGCGAGGCCCGACCCCGGAAGCTCCCTCGCCCTTCCCCGGGAGGGTTTCGGCAAAGTCGCGGTGGCGCGTCCGATGGCGGCGCGGTTCGTGTCCCGAATGAGTCATTCGAGACTTCAGACGTCCCGGATGACTCATTCGCGACGTTCCGATGCGGCTGCCGCACTCGACAGACAGCGGCGGCGCGACGCCGACCGGTCGACGCCCGGACGTGCCACTGCGACTTTGCCGGACCCCTGGTGCGGGAGGCGGGCGCATGAGGACGGGCATCCCCGGGCTGCCGACCCCGCACCCGATCGGCGAGCAGCTGCCCTCGGTGTACGCCGAGGACCGGTTCGTGCAGGGGTTCACCGGTGCACTCGACGAAGTGCTCGCGCCGGTCATCTCCACTTTGGACAACTTCTCGGGCTACCTCGACCCGGGGGTGGCGCCCGCCGACTTCGTCGGCTGGCTGGCCCACTGGGTCGCGTTGCGCGTCGACGAGAGCTGGAGCCCGGAACAGCTGCGGCAGCTCGTGACGCGGTCGGTCGACCTGCACCGGTGGCGCGGCACGCGGCGCGGCCTCACCGAACACGTGCGGCTGCTGACCGGTGGCGTGGTCGAGGTGACCGACAGCGGCGGGGTGGTCGCCGACCCGCAGCCGGGCGCACCCCTGCCGGACCCGGGGCCGCCGTGGGTGCGGGTGCTCGTGCGGGTGCCCGATCCGGCGCGGGTCGACGTGCGCCGGCTGACGGCGATGGTCGTGGATGCGGTGCCCGCCCACGTGCGGGTCACGGTGGAAGTGCTGGAGGGCTGACGGAGATGGTCATCTACGCGGAGTGCGGGCACCAGGGGCCCGCCGACGTCGAGTTCTGCGGCGAATGCGGCCGCTACCTGAAGTGGGACGACGACGGCCCGGTCGCGGTCAAGGCCCAGCCGGTGGTGCAGCAGCAGGTCGTGCAGCCCGCGGAGCCGATCGCCCCGGTCCGCCAGCCGGTGCAGCAGACCGTGGCGGAACAGGTCCTCAACCCGGGCGACCTGATCTGCGGCCGGTGCGGCAAGGGCAACGCGCCGACCCGCAACTTCTGCAACCGCTGCGGCGCGTCGCTGGCCGAGTCCGAGGTCGTCAAGACGTCGTGGTGGCGGCGGCTGTTCGGCCGCAAGCCGAAGGAGCACAAGGCGGGGGCGCGGCCGGGCAAGGACGGGGTCCGCCGCCGGACCGGCCGGGCCGGGGCCGCGCGCCGGACGGTCGGCAAGGTGATCCGCCGGGCCGTCGCGGTGGCGCTCATCTTCTCGGCGCTGATCTACGCGCTCTACCAGCCGTTCCGCAGCGCGATCAACACCGCGGCGGTGGGCCTGTGGAGCCAGGTGACCGGCATCTTCGAGGCCAAGCTGAACCCGGTCCACCCGATCAAGGTGACCGCGACCGCGCAGGCGAACGGCCACGCGGCCCCGCTGGTCGCCGACAACGCCAAGAACACGTTCTGGGCAGCCCCGGGCGACAAGGAACAGGTGCTGGTGTTCACCTTCGACCACCCGGCGGACCTGCGGAAGGCGATCGTGTACTCCGGCGACGCGGCGAACTTCCCGGCCGCGCACCGGCCGGAGAAGCTGCACCTGGTGTTCTCCACCGGCAAGACCTACGACATGGTGCTGGCCGACACGCCGGACTCCCAGGAAGTCCCGATCGAGAACAGCGAAGGCGCCACGAGCGTCGAGCTGCACGTGACCGGGCTGTACCGCTCGCTCGACGGCACGGACGTCGCGATCTCCGAGATCGAGCTGTTCGAAGCCGGCTGAGCACTCGAAGTCTTTTGGGGAGGACCGACCATGCGCGCGAACCGAGCGGTGGCGGGCATCGCGGTCGTCGCGGTGCTCGGCGGCTGGGCGATCAGCGGAGCGCTCTCGCCGACCGAAGCACAGGCACCGGCGCCGGTGGCCGCGCCGTACCGCGTCGGGTACGTCAGCGACGCCACCACCGGCCTCTACCAGGCCACGGGTGAAGGCGCGGCGCCCGCGTTGCCGGCCGGTGCCGGCAGCGTCGATTCCGACGCGTCCGCGAGCACCGGCGGCCTCGTGTGGGTGAGCCACCGCGCCGCCGCCGGGGGTGCCGAGCGGGACGGCGAGCTGTACTACCTCCCCGACGGCGCCCGGACGGCCGTGCCGCTGACGAACGACGACGCCGTCGACCTGCACCCGGCGCTGTCCCCGGACGGCCGCACGGTCGCGTTCGCCTCCGAACGCACCGGCAGCCGGAAGCTCTTCGTGATCGGCGTGGACGGCCGCGGCCTCCGCCAGGTGACGTCCGGCCCGGCCGCCGACGACTCCCCGAGCTGGTCGCCCGACGGCACCCGCCTGGCCTTCAGCAGCACCCGCGACGACCCGGCCGGGGACATCTACACCGTCCCGGCCGCCGGCGGGACGCCGACACGCCTGACCGCCGACCCCGCCGCCGACACCCAGCCCGCGTGGGGCCCGGCGCGGATCGCGTTCACCACCACCCGCTTCCACCCGGCCGGCGACGTGGCGCTGGTCGCCGAAACCGGCGGCGCGGTCACCCGCGCGGTCCCCGACCCCGGGGACTCGGCGGAGCCGGCGTGGTCGCGCGACGGCGCCCGGCTGGCCTTCACGACCCGCGCGCAGGACCCGCTCGGCGACGTCAAGGAGATCGCGGGCGGCCGGATCTCGATCATCTCGGCGCTGCCGGACACCGGCGAGACCGAGCCGGCGTTCCGCCCCGACGGCCGTCCGGTGTTCACCGAGCTGCGCACGGGCAGCACCTCGGACATCTGGAGCGCGGACGCCACCGGCGGCGACCGCCGGGACATCACGAACCGTCCCGGCGCCGACGAATTCGACCCCGCGTTCTCCGCCGACGGCTCCCAGCTGGCCTACACCCAGGCCGATCCGGGTGAGTCCGTGCAGACCGAGGTCGTCGTGGCGAACGCCGACGGCAGCGCACCCCGCGCGCTGACCGGGCCGCGGGACGGGACCGAACGCGAACAGCACCCGGCCTGGTCGCCGGACGCCACGATGATCGCGTTCACCACCACCGCCATCCGCGGCGAAACCCGCTCCGACACCGTGCGGATCGCCCGCGTGGCGGACGGCCGGATCCTCGGCGAGATCCCGATTCCGCCGTACCTGACCGGCCGCGACACGCAGCCGGTGTGGTCGGCCGACGGCACGAAGATCACCCTGACGCGCGCGGCTTCGCGGATCGCGCCGCCGCCACCGGGGCGGGTGCAGCCGACGGTGGTGGACATGCCGGTCGGGCAGGGCAGTTCCGGCTCGGTGCCCAAGACGGTCCCGACGGACAAGGTCCCGGCGCAGCCGGACATCGTGCTGCTGATGGACCAGACGGGGTCGATGAGCGGGGTCATCGAGAACGTCAAGACGAACCTCGGCAAGGTCGTCGAGGAAGTGCAGAAGGTGCAGCCGTCGGCGCACTTCGCGGTGGCCGCGTACGGCGACCGCGTGGACGACCACCCGGTCGAAGGCCCGCCGCCGAACCCGCCGCGGTCGTTCCACGTCCAGCAGCCGCTGACCCCGGCCGACACCGACGAGCAGCGCAAGCTGCTCACCGACGCCTTCGGCCGGATCACCGCCACCGGCGGCGACGACACCGCCGAAGACTGGTACGACGCCCTGGAGAAGGTCTCGACGGGCGCGATCGATTTCCGCGACACCAGCAACCGGATCGTGGTGCTGGTCGGCGACGCCGCCAGCCACGAGTCGCCCGCCGACAACGAGCGGGGTACGTTCCCGACGACCGCGGCCGTCGTCGACGCGCTGAAGGCCGCGAAGATCCGGGTGGTCGCGGTCCCGGCCGTGACGAGCAGCGGCGGCTCGGAAGGCAGCCTCGCCGGAGAGAACGACGGAGCCCTCGACGGCCGCGGCCAGGCGAGCGCGATCACCAAGGCCACCGACGGCGTCCTGACCGAGAGCACCGACGTCGGCCAGATCAGCACCGCGATCGTCAAGGGGATCACCGATCTCCAGGTGAAGGTGCAGCCGGTGCCGTTCTGCGACCCGGGCCTGACGCTCACGTTCGACCCCGACGGGACGCCGCAGGTGCCCGGCGGCACGGACGCGCACTTCGTCGAGACCGCCACGGTTTCGCCGACCGCGCCGATCGGCGCTTTCCTGCACTGCCGGGTCGAGTTCCGGCTGAACGGCGAGTCCGCCGTCCGGCCCGGCTACACCGAAGAGGTCACCGTGCGCGTCAAGGATCCGCGGCTGCCGCTGATCACCGTGCACGACCGGACCGTCACCGGGACCGCGCCCACGGTCATCGAGTACCCGGCGACCGCGATCGACGCCGATCGCGAAACACCGCTCACGCCGTTCTGCACGCCGTCGTCCGGGAGCCTCTTCCCGGTCGGCGCCACCACGGTGACGTGCACGGCGACCGGACGCGGCGGCACCGCGACCGAGACCGCCGTGATGTCCGTCGACCCCGGCGGGGACCGGCAGGAGCTGTGGCAGGTGTCGCTGACCGCCGGCTCGGACAGCGTCGTCGCCGGCACCCAGCGGGACCTCTCGCCGTCGTTCGGGGAGCCGTGCGGCACCGGGCGGCAGGGCTCGGCGGACGTCTCGCCGGACGGCGCCGCGCTGGTGTTCCACAACGACCGCCGCCGGCTCTGCGTGGCCCCCGCCGGCGGCGGGCCCGGGCGGGTTCTGGTGCAGGACACCGGAACCGTGGACGACCCGGCCTGGTCGCCGGACGGCACGCTCGTCGCCTTCGACAGCGCGCCGCCGGAGTCCCGGCCGAGCGTCCGGACCGTGCCGTCGGCCGGCGGTGCGTCGACGGTCCTGATCGCCGGGCCGGGTGGCGCGTCGCAGCCGGCGTTCCAGCGGATCGCCGACGTCGGGGTGACCGCCACCGCCGTCCCGGCCACCATCCCGTTCTCCGGGCTGACGACGTTCGAGTTCGTGGTCACCAACCACGGCGTCGCCGCTTCGCCCGGTGTCGGGCTGTTCGTCCGGCTGACCGCCGGCCTGCGGCCGCAGGCACCGATCACCAGCGCCGGCACCTGCACGCCGGACCTCGTCTGCAGCTTCGGCGCGCTCGCCCCGGGCGCGAGCGCGCGGGTGCGGTTCAGCGCCACCGGCACCGAACCGGGGGCCCAGGCCGCCACCGGCACGGTCACCACGGCCGGCCAGGACGCCGGCGCGCAGGACGACTCCGCCACGGCTGTGGTCACCGTCGGCCCGAAGCCGGTGCCCCCGGTCACGCCGGGCTCGCTGTCGGTGGGCCTGGCGGTGTCGGCCGTCCCGCTGTTCGTCGGCGGCGACGACGTCGTGCTGACCTTCCTGGTGCACAACGGATCCGGGGCACCGATGCCGGACGTCCGCCTGGTCACCCAGCTACCGCCGCAGCTGCCGGCCACGTCGGTGGCGACCGGGTGCACGCCGGGCGGCGGCAGCTGTGCGCTCGGGACGCTGGCCCCCGGCCAGACCGTCGAGATCCGGATCTCCCTGGCGGCCAAGGCCGCGGCCGACGCACCGGTGTCCGGCACGGTCGGCACCAGCGGGCCGGACAACAACCCCGGGGACAACACGGCCAGTGGGCGGGTGGTGTTCCGCCAGCCGGTGGTCGCCGTCGATCCGGGCATCGCCCCGCTGGGCTCGGTCCCGCGGGTGACGGGCACGGACTTCCCACCGGGCGCGACGGTCCGGCTGGCCTGGTCGGACGGGATCTCCGAGACGCCGGGCCTGGCCACCGTGGGCGTCGACGGGCGGTTCGAGGCGCAGTTCCTGGTCTTCCACCACGACCTGATCGGTCCGCGCACGCTGTCGGTCACCTCGGTGAGCGGCCCGAAGTTCGGGACGGCGCAGTCGAATCCGATCCTGGTGGTGCTGCGCACGGAACAACCACCGTTCATCTCGCGCGGCTGAGCCGCGCGGCGACCCGCTGCCCGTAGGGGCAACCACCGGCGCACGAGCGCACACCCGTCCGCTGGTGCCGGATCCGCGACACGAAAGGGAGACTTCCGCGCATGGGAGCAACGGCGACGCTGTCCGAGGCCGGCCTGGTCGCGGAGCCCGGCCAGGAGACGAGCTGCACGGTGACCATCCGGAACGCCGGGCAGGTCGTCGACCAGTTCGCGATCGACGTCGTCGGCGACGCGAGTGGCTGGGCCACCGCGGAACCGGCGACGGTCAACCTCATGCCGGGGGAGACCGGGACGGTCACCGTGCGGTTCGCGCCGCCGCGGTCCTCCGACGTGCCCGCCGGGACGATTCCCTTCGGGGTGCGGGTGTTCTCGAGCGAGGACCCGGCCGGCTCGGTCGTCGAGGAAGGCACCGTCGAGCTGGGCGCCTTCACCGAGGTGACCGCCGAGATCGTGCCGGCCAAGGTCGAGGGCGGCTCCAAGGCCGACTTCGAGGTCGCCGTCGACAACCGCGGCAACCGGCCGGTGGCCGTCGAGCTGAGCCCGCTGGACCCGGAGGACGAGCTGGACTTCCGGCTCGAGCGTGACCGGGCCGAGCTGGCGCCGGGCACCGCCGCGTTCATCCGGATGCGGGCCAAGCCGCGGAAGCGCTTCCTGCGCGGGCAGTCCGTCCGGCACCGCTTCCAGGTGTTCGTCACCGCCGAGGGGGCCGAGCCGCTCAAGACCGAAGGCACCATGGTGCAGCGGCAGCTGCTGCCGAAGTGGCTGCTGCCCGCGCTCGCCGCGCTGCTCGTCCTCCTGCTGGCCCTGGTGACGCTGTGGTTCACCGTGTTGCGGCCCGCCGTGAAGTCGGCCGCCCGCGAGGCCGCGCAGGAACAGAACCAGGAGATCGTGAAGGCGGCGCAGGACGCCGGCGCCGGGGCCGACCAGGCGAAGAAGAACGCCGATCAGGCCAAGCAGAACTCCGAGCAGGCGATGAAGGCCGTCGGCCTCACCCCGCCGGGCGACAACCCCGCGCCGCCGGGCTCGGGCCCGGGCGGCACGCCGCCGACCCGCGTCTCGAACGCCGCCGCCGACGGCACGCCGACGGACTTCCGGGTGGCCGCGGACGCGAAGATCGACTCGAACGTCAACCGGTTCGCCGAGTTCCCCTACACGCTGCCGGACCCGGACAAGACGCTGGTGGTCACCGACCTGATCCTGCAGAACCCGCGTGGTGACACCGGAACCCTGCGCCTGCTGCGGGACGCCGGTGGCACCAAGACGGTCCTGCTGGAGGTCGGCCTCTCGAACTTCCGCGACCTCGACCACCACTGGCTGCAGGCCTGGCGGTTCCAGCCGGGGGAGAAGATCGTGCTCGCGGTCAGCTGCCAGAACCCGCCGGACCGCGGCCGCTGCACCCCGTCGGTCTCCTTCTCCGGCCGGGTCGAGTAGACCGTGCCGGCCGCGGCAGACCACCTGGCCGGGCCGCGGTCGACGCGGTTCGGCCACGCGGCACTAGATGAGCCCTTCGCGCATGGCGAACGCCACCGCGTGGGCGCGGTTGCGGAGCTGGAAGCGGTTGGTGATGTCGTGCAGGATCGACTTCACCGTCCGCTCCGAGTAGCTCAGCTGGTCGGCGATCTCCTTGGTCTCGAAGCCGTCGGCGACCAGCCGCAGCACTCGGGTCTCCCGCTGGGACATCCCGGCGAGGTCCCACCCGTTCGGGCGCAGCACGTCCCGCTGCAGCCGGGACACCCGCGACAGCAGGCGGCCGAGCAGGTCGGGCGGCAGCGCACCTTCGCCGACGGCCGCGGCCTTCACCAGCCGCACCAAGGTGTCCGGGGTGGCGTCGGCGCGGCGGATGATCGCCGAGACGCCGTTGCCGACGACGTCCAGCAGTTCCGAGTCCTCCACCTCGCCGGCGACCAGGACGACACCCGCGTGGCCGGCGCACTGGAGGCTGCGCAGGAGCTGCCGGGCCTCTTCGTTGAGCCGCTCCACGATGACCAGCACCACCGCGGGCTCGCCGGACTCTTCGTCGGCGAACCGGATTTCGGGACGTGACCGCAGCGCGGCCGTGACGCCCGCGTGGGTGATGGTGTCGGTGGCGTGCAGCAGTACCGGAACCTGGTCGGTGATCATGGGTGTGGCCCTCCCTCGAACGACGTCGGATCGCTCCACCCCCAAGGATCGGGGTGCGGACGCTCGCCGAACAGGGACACGGAGTCCCGATTCGTCCCGCTTTTCGTTACTCCGATCGGGCAATGCCGGCCTCTTTGGCCTTGGCGATGGCCTGGGTGCGGTCGGTGACCCGGAGCTTGCGGAAGATGTGGGACACGTGGTTGCGCACGGTCTTCTGGCTCAGCACCAGCTCTTCGGCGATCGAGGCGTTGCCCATGCCCTGGGCGACCAGCCGCAGGATCTCCTTCTCCCGCAACGTCAGCCGCGGGAACGACTCGTCACGCGGGGTCGCCGTCCCGAGCAGCGACAGCACCCGGGTGGCGATCGCCGGGCTGAAGATGGCCTCGCCGTCGCCGATCACCCGGACCGCGCGGATGATCTGCTCGTTGCGCGCGCCCTTGAGCAGGTAGCCGCGGGCGCCCGCGCGCATGGCGGCGAACACCGCGGCCTCGTTCTCGAACATGGTCAGCATGAGGACGCCGGTGTGCGGGCTCGCGCTCACGATCCGCCGCGTCGCCTCGACGCCGTCGAGGTCGGGCAGGTTGAGGTCCATCAGGATGACGTCGGGCTCCAGCCGGCCCGCGTCGGCGACCGCGGTCAGGCCGTCGGCCGCTTCACCGGCGACCTCCAGCCCATCGGTGGCGTCGATCATCGCGCACAGCGCCGCCCGGAAGACGGGGTGGTCGTCCACCACGAGGACGCGCACGGACCCGAACACGGCTCACTTCCCCGCGGCGAGCGGGAGCCAGGCGGCGATCCGCGTGCCCCCGGAGGAAACCGGCTCGACCCGGCAGCCGCCGCCGAGGTCGCCGGCGCGTTCGCGCATCGACCGCAGCCCGGTCCCGCCCACCGCGGGCAGGGCTTCACCGTCGGTGCCGACACCGTCGTCGACGATCTCCACGTGCAGGTCGCCGTCCCGCGGCCAGAGGTGCACGGTGCACTCGCGGGCCCCGGAGTGGCGGGCGACGTTCACCAGTGCCTCGCGGATGATCCGGTAGGCGGTCACCTCGACCTCGGCCGACAGGGGCGGCAGCTCGCCGCGCACCTCGACGGTCACGCGCAGCGGCCCGTGCTCGGCGGGCACGCGCCCGGTGAGCGTGGCGGCGTACCGGCGCACGGCCAGCACCAGCCCGGCCTCGTCGAGCGCGGGCGGCCGCGCGTCGGCCACGATCCGCCGCAGGTCCGTGATCGCGCCGTAGAGCTCGTCTTCGAGCCGGGCCAGCAGGTGCTCGGTGCCCGCCCGGTCCCGCGCGATCAGGTCCCGGGCGGCGCGCAGGCCGAGCACGGCGGCGGTGAGCGTCGGCCCGAGCCCGTCGTGCAGATCGTGGAGCACCCGTTTCAGCCGGTCTTCGTACCCCGCGGGACGACCGAAGTCGGCGACCACGAATGTCCGGCGCATTTTCTCCCCGTCCGCCAGAAATGGTCCGGAACCCCCTGGTGAACCGGGGGAACCAGTTCTCGTGCGGGTAGCCCAGCCGGCTGCTCCGTTTCGTGTAGCGGGATGGTCACCCGCTGTACTAATCGCCGCATCCGGCCCCGGTGTTTCAGCGGGGACCCCCGCGTCAGGTAACGGTATGGTCCCGATGCGGAAACGCTCGTAACGGCGCTGGTCGCGGGGATGATCCGTTCGGCTCAGCAGGTCCGGCTCGGGAACAACGATTCATGAACTGCGCGGTGAACCGGTGGAAATTCGACAGAGCCGAGACGCTGCACTTTCGGGAAGTCGCACGGCGGATGGCGCAAAAGGGCGATGACAATTGGCGGAATGGCAACAGCGCCATTCGCTGTCGTCGTGGTTGAGCCTGTCGCGGGGAGTGCCGGCGTGGCTCAGAGGCCCAGGTCGAGCAGGGCGCCGAGCAGTTCTTCGGGCGTTTCGACCTGCGGCAGGTGGCCGGTCCGGGGGAGCAGGGTGAAGGTCGAGCACGGGATCGCGGCGGCGTAGGCCTTCCCGTACTCCGGGCCGGCGATGCCGTCGCTCTCGCCCCAGATCACGTGCACCGGGATCCCGATCTCGCCGAGCCGCCCGGCGAGCGCCGGGTCGGCCATCGCAGGGCCGGTGTAGCCGATCAGGGCGCGCACGTCCGGGCTCGGCCCGGTGCCCCCGCCGGCCGGCGGGACCGGGGCCTGGCCGGGGTCGTGGAAGGACAAAGCCCGGATCTCGGGGAGGGACATGCCGCTGATGTCGGTGATCGGGTGCCCTTCGACCTCGATGCCGATCCCGTCGACGATCACCGCGCCGCTGACGCGCGGGCTCTTGAGCAGGGCGATTTCGGCGGCCAGCCAGCCGCCGAAGGAGTTGCCGACCACCGTGACGTCCACGAGGCCGAGCTGGTCCAGCAGTTCGACGTACAGCCGGCCCAGTGCGGTCACGCCGGTGAGCGTGTCGGCCTTCGGGGTGCCGGCGAAGCCCGGGTGGGTGGGCAGCAGGACCCGGGACTGGGTGCGTTCGGCGAGCAGGTCGGCGAACCCGGCCATGGTCGCGACGCCGCCACCTCCGTGCAGGAGCAGGAAAGTGCGGGTGCGGTCGCGGTCGGCGACGGTCACCTCGGCGGCGCCGAGGGAGTGGGTTTCGGTGCGGGTGGGCCGGAGCGAGCCGGCGGCGGGGAGGGTCGTCATGGTTCCTTCTCGGTCTCGACTATCTAAGGAACCTTATATAAGGGTCCTTAGATAAGCAACCTGACTTCGATGGGTTAGGGTGACGGCATGAAGTACCGCCCCGGCGACGTCTCCTTGGCCGTGAAGCGCCTGCAGTACCGCCACCACCGGGCGCTCACCCGGGCGCTGGCGCCACTGGGCCTTTCGCTCGTGCAGTGGGACACCCTGCGCCACCTGCACCGCAAGCCGGACGCCTCCCTGCACGAACTGGCGGTGCTCACCTTCCAGACCGACCAGTCCTTCGGCTCGCTCGCGACCCGGATGGCGGAGCGCGGGCTGATCGAACGCGTCCCCGGACCGGGGCGGGCCGTGCGGCACCGGCTGACCGACGAGGGCGCCCGCCTGCGGGCCGAGGGCCAGGACCTCGTCGACGGCGTCGTCGAGTCGTCGTTCCGCGACCTGTCGGAGGCCCAGGTCGATCAGCTGGGCGAGCTATTGGACCGCGCGCTGGGACCCGATCCGACCGCCTAGGGCGAAAGCGGCCCAGTTTCGCCGGCGGTTGTGCGCGGTGGAAGGCGAAGCGGGCGCCCGGTCCTCATCGACCGGCTGCTCGTCCACGCGCGGACCAGCATGGGCTGCCTCGCGATCGGCACGGTCGCGGGCCCGCTCCTGCCCATGCGGACCGGCGGCTGAAGAAGCGTCGCCTTGCGGACAAGTCCTGGCCTATATCGCGGTTAGCGTGACGTCACCGACTCGCGAAAGGGACCCACGATGACTGCCACCCCCGACGGCTACACCTCGGTCGCCCCCTGGATCGTCACCAAGGACACCGGTGCGCTGCTGGACTTCGTCACCGCGGCCTTCGACGGCGTCGAACTGGGCCGGGTGCCGCTGGAGGACGGCAGCATCGGGCACGCCGAAATCCGGATCGGCGACACCGTCGTGCTCGCGTTCGACCAGCACGACGACTGGCCGGACCTGCCGTCGCTGCTGCGCGTCTTCGTGCCCGATGCCGACGTTGCGTTCACGGCCGCGCTGAAGGCGGGCGGTCGGGAGGTGACCGCGTTGTCGGACAACGCCTTCGGCCAGCGCGGCGGCCGGATCCGCGACCCGTTCGGCAACATCTGGTGGATCACCGCGGCCGTCGAAACCGTCGCCCCGGAAGAAGGCATGCGCCGGCTGGAGGAACCCCGGTACCAGGACCAGATGCGGTTCGCCCAGGAAACTCTCGACGCCGAGCTCAGCGGCCGGGCGCGGGGACGGGCCAGCGCGGTGCTCCGGTAACGGCCCGCCTCAGCGTGGGCTGGGCGGCGGGAACGGCGGCGCGGCCACCTTGACCCGGGCCAGTGCCAGCCGCGGATCCGACCGGGCCACCGAGCGGGCCGCCTGCCCGTCCACGACGATGTGCGCTTCCCGGCCGGAATCGAGCTCCTTGGCCGCGACCCGGACGCTGTCGTCGACCTCGACGTCGATGGTCACCTCGATCCGGGGCACTCCGCGTGCGGCGGGGACGAGTCCGCCCAGCGTGAAGGTGGCCAGCTTCCGGGTGCGGGCCGCCGCCTTCCCGTCGCCTTCGTGCAGGTGGATCTGCACTTCGGACTGGTTGTCGTGCGTCGTCGTGAAGATCTCCGAGCGTTTGGCCGGGACGGTGGTGTTCCGCTCGATGAGGGTGGTGAGCTCGCCGTCGGTCGTTTCGATGGCGAGTGACCACGAAGTGGCGTCGACCAGCAACGTGTCCCGGGTCTCGCCGCGGACGATCGCGGCCTGGATCGCCGCGCCGAGGGCGACGCCGTCCGGGATCAGGCCGCGGCGCGGCACGGTGCCGGTCAGCTCGGCGACGAGGGTCCCGATCGCGGGCATCCGGCTGGCGCCGCCGACCAGCAAAACCTGGTCGAGCTCCGAGATCCGGACTTCGGCGTCGCGCAGCGCCGTCTCGATGGGCTGCTTGACGCGGGCGAGCAGATCACCGGTCAGCTGCTCGAAGTGCGCGCGCGTCAGCTGTTCCTCCAGCGAGAGACCGCCGGCCAGGTAGGGCACGCTGATCGTGGTGACCCGCGCGGCGGACAGCTCGATCTTCGCTCGCTCGGCGGCCTCGCGCAGGCGCCGCATCGCCGCTTCGTCGGAAGCCGGGTCGATGCCGTGCGCGGTCCGGAAGCGGGCGGCCAGCCAGTCGGTGATCCGGGCGTCCCAATCGTCGCCGCCCAGCCGGTCGTCGCCGCTGCCGGCCGCCACGTCGGCGATGACCGTGCTGTCCGGGGACCATTTGTCGGGCGGGACGAATTCGACGCTCAGCACCGAGACGTCGAAGGTCCCGCCGCCGAGGTCGACGACCAGGACGGTCTGGCTGGTGACGTCCTTGTCCAGGCCGTACGCCAGTGCCGCCGCGTTCGGCTCGTTCAGGACCCGCCGCACGGTCAGCCCGGCCGTCCGCGCCGCGTCCACGAGCGCCCGCCGTTCGAGGAGCCCGAAGTGGGCGGGCACGGTGAGGGCGACCTCGTCGATGGTGCCGCGCAGCACGCGCTCGGCGTCCTGTTTGAGGTGGGCGAGGATGACGCCGGCGATGTCCTCGGCGGTGAGCCGGCGGCCGTCGACCTCGGTGGACCAGCCGGTGCCGAGCCGGAGCTTGATCGACGAGAACGTCCGCGCGGGGTTCGTCACGGCCTGGTTCTTCGCGCGCTCGCCGACCAGCCACTCGCCGCCCGCGGTCAGCGCCGCGACGCTCGGGGTCGTCCGGTGGCCGAATTCGTTCGGCACGATCCGGCATTCGCCGTCGGTGAACACGGCGACCGACGAGTTGGTGGTGCCGAAGTCGATGCCGACCGCGCGGTAGTGCTCGGTCCAGGTCTCCGGCACCGACGGCAGCCGCAGCTCGCCGAGCCCGCGCTCGAACCACATCGTCCGGGCCTGCCCGGCGACCCCCGGATCGGGATCGGTCGCGAGCCGGGCGAGCAGCTCTTCGGCGGCGGAGCGGACTTCCTCCCGCCGGCTGGCGAGCAGGTTCTCCAGTTCGTGGACGACCCCGATCCGCTGCCAGGGCAGCGGGCTGAGACTCGCCTGCACGAGCTCGGCGGGCAGCCGGGCCCCGGCGACGCGAGCGTTGTGGGCCAGCATGATCGTGCCTTCGGCACTGGACACGCTGCGGGTGGGCGTCTGGTTCGGCTGCCGCGCGCGGACTTCGCGGTAGACGTAGTCGTAGAGCTCGTCGACGCTGATCCGGCCGTCGCGGTCGAGGTCGGCGTCCCCGGTGGCCAGGCCGTCCACGATCGCGCGGGTGAAGATCGACGGCTCGGCCGTGTCCCGGCTCGTCGCCATCGATTCGTGGCTGAACTGCAGGGCGTTGGCGGCGGTGATCACCACCCGGCCCTTGCCGCCGAACGCCTCGGCCACGTCGACCGAGTCGTCACCCGCGCGCGTGCGCAGGCCGCGGCTGTAGGCGCCGCTGTAGCAGCAGTCCAGGAAGACGACCACCTGACCGGACCGGCAGCTCTCGACCTGATCGCTGACGAAGGTGCAGTCGACGCCGGTCGAGGCCAGGTACTCGCGTTCGGTGTCGGACCCGACGAGGAACAGCCGGTTGTCCCGGTTCTTCATGCCGTGGCAGGACAGGTGCAGCCAGAGCAGGTCTTCACGCTCGGCCTGCTGGAAGAAGGCCTCGATCGCGCGCCGGAACGCGGTGCCGCCGGCGTCGCGCAGGACGGTGACCTCGAAACCGCCGATCCCGGGCTGCGTGAGGACGTCGGACAGCGCGGTGGCGTCCTCGGCCGCCCCGGGCAGCTCGGCGAACAGCGGGTCCTGGTAGTGCTGGTTGGCGACGATCAGGCAGCGGCGGGCCATGTCAGCTCTCGGTGTGCCGATCCAGGAACGCCCGCACGAGCGCGTCCTGCTGCGCGCGGCTCGCCGCGGTGAGTTCGATGCTGTCCTCGCCGCACTTGATGGTCACCGAGCCGCGCTTCTGTCGTTCCAGCCAGCTCTTGACGACATCGACGACCGCGCGGAGCACCACGGGCGAAGAAACGAGCCCGACGAGCGTCCCGACGGCGGCAGCGGTACCGCTGCGCGTGCCGGGCTCGGCCGCCGTGCCGGGCCGGCCGAGCCGGTCGAAGTCGAGCAGGCCCAGTTCGTCCTGGAGACGGTCACTCGCGTCCGAGATCTCCGCGAGGTCGCCGTCCCACCCACCGACGACCAGTTCGATCTCGTGCTGTGCCACGGCTGCTCCCTACGTTCCGCGAGGATCCGCTCGACGGTGAAGTCGGCCGTGTCCCGGGGGCGTTACGCCGCAGCGGTGCCGTTGCTGTCCGGACCTCGGCCGAGCCGCTCAGAGCGCGGGCACCAGCACCTCCCGGCACCAGGTCCGGAAGCTCGTCGGCGCGATCGCCGCCGTGGCCCAGTCGGCGTCGTAGATGCCCTCGTCCTGGGCCGCGAACATTTCGACCGCGTCCGCGACCACCCGCTCGCTCGCGCCCTGGGTGCGGCGCAGGGCGGCGAACTCGGCCAGGGTGAGGCGCTGGTAGGCGACCGGCCGGCCGAGCTCCTCGCTCAGCACCCCGGCCATGCCGTCGGGGCTGAGCCGGTCCGGGCCGAACAGCGGAACGTCGGCCTGCCCGGTCCAGGAGAGGTCCGTCAGCAGGCCGGCGGCGGTGGCGGCGATGTCGCGGGTCGCGATCGTGGCGAGCGGCTGGTCGCCCGCGCAGGTCAGGGCGAACGTGCCGCGTTCGCGGATCGCGGCGAGCTGCCCGAGCAGGTTCTCCAGGTAGAAGGGCGGGGACACGGCCCGGTAGGCCGCGCCCGAGCTCCGGAGCTCGGCGTCCATGGCGAAGGCCGCGGAAAGGACGCCCGCCGGCTTGGGCCAGCCGTGTCCGGCGCTGCTGACCGCGACGACGTGCCTGACGTCGTGGCGGCGGACCGCCGCGGCGCCGGCCCGGGCGAAGGCGAGGTAGTGGTCTTCCGCGCTCGCCGCGGCGGGATCCGGCGGCACCAGCCAGAACAGCGCGTCGGCGCCGGACAGTGCCGCGTCGAGCACGGCCGGGTCGTCGTGGGCCCCCTCGACCACGTCGACCTGCTCGCGGACGTCGTCGTCCAGGCGGGCGGCGTTCCGGACGACGACCTCGACCTTGCTGCCCCCGGCGAGCAGGTGCCGGACGAGCCGGCGGCCGACCTTGCCGGTCGGGGTGGTCACGACGATCATGGAGGCTCCTAAATTGAAGGTGAATTCCGGTTCCGAATATAGCCCGGAAGCCGGCGTCGTCAAGTACGCTGAGGCGACCATGACCGCTTCCCGACGTGTGCTGCGCGCCGACGCCCGGCGCAACCGCGACGCCATCCTCGACGCCGCCGGCGAGCTGTTCGCCCAGCGCGGCGACGCCGTCCAGATGGAGGAGATCGCCGAGCGCGCCGGGCTGGGCGTCGGCACCCTTTACCGGCACTTCGCCGACAAGCAAGCCCTGCGTGCGGCGATCATCGGCCGCCGGTTCGAGGAGATGACCTTCCTCGCCGAGGCCGCCGAAGCCGCGCCGGACCCCTGGGCGGCGTTCGAGGCGCTGCTCTACGGCTACCTGGAAGCGGCCGAGCCCGACGCCGCGTTCCGGTTCGCCATCCTCGGCCCGGACGAACCGAGCTGGGCCGACATCGAGGAACAGAAGGCGGTGTTCTCGGCGATCGTCGGCCGCATCGTGCGACGCGCGGTCGAAGCCGGCCGGCTGCGCGCCGACTTCGGCCCCGGGGACTTCGTCCTCATCACCCGCGCGGCCATGGCCAACATGGCGGGCGACGGCCGGTGGCGCCGGCTGCTCGACCTCCAGCTGGAGGGGATCCGCGCCTGAACACGCGGCGAGGGCGCGGCACCCGCGTGCCGCGCCCTCGTGGTGTGTTACGCGTCCAGGTCCCGGGCGATCAGCTCGGCCAGCGCATCCACCGACGTCCGGGCCTGGTCGCCCTCGGCGCTCAGCTCCACCTCGTCCCCGAAACCCGCGCCCAGTGTCATGAGGCCCAGGACACTCGCGGCGTCGACGGCGTCACCCACGACCCCGTCACTGACCTTCGCGATCCGGACCTTCACGGGCTGGTCGGCCGCGGTCCGGGCGACCAGGCCCGCGGGCCGGGCGTGGAGCCCGACGCTGCTGGCGACGAGCGTACGGCGTTGGTACACAGTGGACTCCTTCACGCGTTGACGGGCTGACCGGACACAGCGGCGGAACGTTCCACAGCACGGAATCGGACCTGCTTCAGCGCGATCACCGACCCCGCCGCGACCAGCGTCCCGGCGATCAGCGCCACCAGGAACAGCAGCGGGTTGCCGATCAGCGGGAGCACGAAGATCCCGCCGTGCGGGGCGCGCAGCGTCGCTCCGAAGGCCATCGACAGCGAACCCGTGACCGCCGAACCGAGCATGATCGAGGGGATCACGCGGAACGGGTCCGCCGCGGCGAACGGGATCGCGCCCTCGGTGATGAACGACGCCCCGAGCAGCCAGGCCGCGCGGCCGTTCTCGCGTTCGGCCTCGGTGAACAGCTTCTTGCGGACCGTCGAGGCCAGTGCGAGCGCCAGCGGCGGCACCATGCCGGCCGCCATCACCGCGGCCATGATCTGCAACGAGCCCGTGGCACCGGTGGTCAGGCCGCCGACGGCGAAGGTGTACGCCGCCTTGTTGACCGGGCCGCCCATGTCGAACGCCATCATCAGGCCCAGCAGCGCGCCCAGCAGCAGGGCGCTGGCCCCGCTGAGGCTGTTGAGCCAGTTCGTCAGCCCGCTCGTCGCGGCCGCCATCGGCTTGCCGACCACGACGTACATCAGCACACCGACCACAATGGACCCGAGCAGCGGGTAGACGACCACCGGCATGATCCCGCGCATCGCCTTCGGCACCTGGATCTTCTTCAGCGCCAGCACCACACCGCCGGCCAGCAGACCGGCGACCAGGCCGCCGAGAAACCCGGCACCCACGGTGACGGCGATCGCGCCGCCCACGAAACCGGGGGCGATCGCCGGGCGGTCGGCCATCGCGAACGCGATGAACCCGGCCAGCACCGGCACCAGGAAGTCGAACGCGGCACTGCCGATCTGGAACATCAGCGCGGCCCAGCCGGCCACCGACCCCGCGTCGAAGTGCTCGGTGACCTTCGGCGCGTCGACGATCTTGTAGCCACCCAGGGCGAAGCTCAGCGCGATCAGCAGGCCACCCGCGGCGACGAACGGGATCAGGTAGCTGACACCGGTCATCAGCCACTGCCGGACCTTGGTCCCGGCCTTGTCGTTCGCGCCGACCTTCGAGGTCAGTTCCGGGGCGGCCGGCGTGGCGGGCGCGGGCTCCCGGGCCGCGGCCTTGGCGCGCTCGAACAGCCCGGCCGCGTCGTTGATCGCGGCCTTGACCGGCGCCTCGACGATCGGCTTCCCGGCGAACCGGTCCCGGCCCTGCACCGCGAGGTCCGCGGCGAAGATGACGGCGTCCGCGCTCGCGATGTCTTCGGCGGACAACGGCTCGGACCCGGCCGAACCCTGCGTCTCGACGACGATCTCGTCGCCGTTGGCCTTGGCGGTCTGCTCCAGGGACTCGGCCGCCATGTAGGTGTGGGCGATCCCGGTGGGACAGGCGGTGATGGCGACGAACTTCACGAGGGGGACACCTCCTGGCGGATGTAGCCGGCGACGGCCGCGGCGTCGGTGGCGTCCAGCAGGTGCTGCTTGAACTCCGCCCGGACGAGCCGCCGGGCGAGGGCGGCCAGGACCTTGAGGTGGTCGCTGCCGCCGCCTTCCGGCGCGGCGATGAGGAAGATCAGCTTCGCCGGGCCGTCCGGCGCGCCGAAGTCGATGCCCGCGTCGCTGCGGCCGAAACCGAGCGTCGGCGCGGTGACCGCGGTCGAGCGGCAGTGCGGGATGCCGATGCCGCCTTCGAGCCCGGTGGCCATCTGCGCCTCGCGGGCGGCGACGTCCTCGAGGAACAGGTCGAGGTCGGTCACCCGCCCGGCGGAGACGAGCCGCTCGGCGAGCGCGCGGACGGCTCCGTGGGAGTCGGTCGCGGCCAGGCCGAGGTCGACCAGGTCGGCGGTGATCAGGTCTGGGGTGGTCATGCGGCGGCTCCGCTGAGGGTGAAGGTGGGATCGGCGTCGAGCACGCGCACCAGATCGGGGTGCACGTCCTCCGGCGTGGGCATGCGGCTGCCCTCCTGCGTGACCGCGGCGGTGCCGTAGGCGACCGCGGTCCGCAGGGCTTGGGGGCCGGTTCCTCCCGCGTGGAGGAACCCGGCGAGTGCGGCGTCTCCGGCGCCGACGGTGCTGCGCACGGCCACCAGCGGGCCGAGCGCGTGGTGCGTCGCGGACTCCTCGACGAGCACCGCGCCGCGCGCGCCCAGGCTGACCAGCACGCGGCCGACGCCGCCGGAGATCAGCTCCCGGCAGAAGGTGACGACGTCGCCGAGCAGCGGCAGCGGGCGGCCGGCGAGCTCGATCAGCTCGTCGAGGTTCGGCTTGAGCAGGTCCGGGCCGCTCGCGCAGGCGGCGGCGAGTGACGCGCCGGAGGAGTCGACGGCGACCTTCGCCCCGGCTTCGCGGGCGAGCTTCGTCAGCCGCGCGTACAAGTCGTCGGGCACACCGGCCGGGAGGCTTCCGCAGCAGACCAGCCATTCGCCGCGCGCGGCCAGCTCGACGGCGCGGCGTTCGAGGGTGGCGAGCTCGGCGGGGGAGAACTCCGGGCCCGGCTCGTTGATCTTGGTCGTGGTCCCGTCGGCCTCGACGAGCGTGATGTTGCTCCGGGTCGACCCGGCGATCGGCACGGCGACGACCGGGACGCCTTCGGGGGCGAGCAGGTCGGACAGCCGCTCGCCGACCGGGCCGCCGGCGGGCAGCAGCGCGACGGTCGGGGTCCCGGCGGCGGCCAGCGCGCGGGCGACGTTCACGCCTTTGCCGCCGGGGTCGAGCCGGACGGCTTCGGCCCGGTTGACTTCGCCGCGGTGCAGGCCGGTCAGCCGCAACGTCCGGTCGAGGCTGGGGTTGGGGGTGACGGTGACGATCACGCCAGCACCACCTCCGGGCCCGCTTCTTCGAGTTCGGCCACCGCGCCGGCGTCGATGCCGCTGTCGGTGACCAGCACGTCGATCTCGGCCAGCCGCGCGAACCGGCTGAGCTGGTCGGTGCCGTACTTGCTGTGGTCGGCCAGCAGCACCCGCTTGCGTGCCGCGGCGACGACGGCGGCCTTCACGGCGGACTCGGCCATGTCCGGCGTCGTGCAGCCGTGCTCGGCGGAAAAGCCGTTGGCGCCGAGGAAAGCGACGTCGACGAGCAGGCCTTCGAGCGCGCGCAGCGTCCAGGCTTCGACCGCCGCGAGCGTGGTCCCGCGGACCCGGCCGCCCAGGATGTGCAGCGTGATGCCCGGGCGGGTGGCGAGGATCGAGGCGACCGGGATCGAGTTGGTGATCACCGTCAGCTCGCGGTCGGCCGGCAGCAGCGTCGCGAGCCTGCTGGTGGTGGTGCCCGCGTCGAGCAGGATGGAGCCGCGGTCGGGCACCAGGTCGAGTGCGGCCCGGGCGATCGCGTCCTTTTCCGCGGCGTTGGTCTGGTCCCGCTGCGCGACCTCGGGTTCGAAGTCGAGCCGCTCGACCGCGACCGCGCCGCCGTAGACGCGGCGGACCACGCCCTGGCGTTCGAGGACGCCGAGGTCGCGGCGGATGGTCTCGGGGGCGACACCGAGTTCGGCGGCGACGTCACCGACGTCGACGCGGCCGTCACGTCGTGCGCGTTGCGCCAGGAGCTGATGCCGTTCGGCGGCGTACATGCCCGTTCCTCTCCGATGTTTGCCCGTTACCGTTTGATTGTGCCCGTTGTTACCGTACTGTCAATCCCCAGTTACGAAATCCTTTGCTTCTGGAGGTCCTGCAATGCCGCTGTCCGGAGTCGGAGTGAGCCCTGGCCGGGTCGACGGCCCGCGCGTCCTCGTGGCCGCTGACCTGCCCGAACCCGCTTCCACACCCGCTCCGGCGGATCTCGAAGCCGAAGCGGGCAAGATCGGGCAGGCAGCGGCTTCGGTGGCGGCCGCGTTGTCCGATCGTGCCCGTTCCGTGTCCGGAGATGCCCGATCGGTGCTGGAAACGACGGCCGCGATGGCCGCCGACCCGGCGTTGACCGCGTCCGCCGAGAAGCTCGTCCGCACACGCTCACTTCCGGCGACGCGGGCCGTGTGGGAAGCGGCGGGGGAGTTCATGACGGCGCTGCAGGCCGCGGGCGGCTACCTGGCCGAACGCGCCCGGGACGTCGCCGACGTCCGAGACCGGATCATCGCGGCCCTGCTCGGCGTGGCCCCGCCCGGCGTGCCCGACCTGACGTCGCCGAGCGTCCTGGTGGCCCGCGACCTCGCCCCGGCCGACACGGCCGGCCTCGACCCGGACCTGGTCCTGGCGCTGGTGACGGCGGAAGGCGGCCCGACGAGCCACACCGCGATCCTGGCCCGGGCGCTGGGCATTCCCGCCGTGGTGGCGTGCGCCGGAGTGCTGGAGCTGGACAGTCCGGGCCTCGCGGTCGACGGGACGGCGGGCACGGTGACGCCGTCGGACGGCACGGTCCGGGCGCCGGCCCGGACGTCCCGCCCGGAGTGGGACGGCATCGGCCGCCTCGCCGACGGCCACCGCGTCAAGCTGCTGGCCAACGTGGGCTCGGCGGCGGACGCCTCGGCTGCGGCCGCGGCCGGCGCCGAGGGTGTCGGGCTGTTCCGCACCGAATTCTGTTACCTCACCGCGGCTTCCGAGCCGACGGAGGCCGAGCAGCGGGCGGCGTACGCGGCGGTGCTGGCCCCGTTCGCGGGCCAGCCGGTCGTCGTCCGCACGCTGGACGCGGGGTCCGACAAGCCGCTGGCGTTCCTGCCGATGGGCGAGGAACCCAACCCGGCATTGGGTGTCCGCGGCCTGCGCGTGGCCTTCGACCGCCCGGACCTGCTGGACCGCCAGCTGTCAGCGATCGCGGCGGCGGCCGGGGACACAGGGGTGGAACTGTCGGTGATGGCCCCGATGGTGGCCACGGCGGCGGAGGCGGCGTGGTTCGCCACGCGCGCCCGCGCGGCGGGGATCACCCGGGTGGGCGTGATGATCGAGATCCCGGCGGCGGCGTTGTGCGCGCAGGAGATTCTCGCGGAGGTCGACTTCGTCTCGCTGGGAACGAACGACCTGGCCCAGTACGTGTTCGCGGCGGACCGCCAGCTGGGCGCGGTGGCGGCGTTGAACGACCCGCACCAGCCGGCGTTGCTGCGCCTGGTGGGAATGGTCGCGCGGGCCGGAGCGGAGGCGGGCAAACCGGTCGGGGTGTGCGGCGAAGCGGCGGCGGACCCGACGCTGGCGCCGGTACTGGTGGGGCTGGGCGTGACGTCGCTGTCGATGAACGCGGTGGCCCTGGCGGGCGTGGGCGCGGCGTTGCGCGAGGTGGACCTCGAGACTTGCCGGGCCGAAGCTGCGGCGGTTTAGCTCAAGGTCGGAGGGCTGTCGATCCGGACGGGGCTCGTTCGACGCGTCGGTAGTGCAACCGACCCGAGGAGTTCCCGATGATCCGCCTCTACATGACCATGTCCCTCGACGGCTTCGTGGCCGGGCCGGATGATCGGCCCGGTCAGGAGCTGGGGCGCGGTGGTGGCCGGCTGTTCGACTGGCTGGACCACCGGCACGGGGACGGCGCCAGCGCGCAGATCTACCGGGAGGCCCTGGCGACCGGCGCGCTCATCTCCGGCCGCCGGACCTTCGAGCTGGCCGGCCGGTGGGGCGGCGACCACCACGACGGGGTGCCGATCCACGTGCTGACCCACCACATCGATCCCGCCGACACCCCACCGGGCAGCGCGCGGTTCTTCACCGACGTCACCGCCGCGGCGGAGGAAGCCCGCACCGCGGCGGGCGATCGCGCGGTGATGGTGCACGGCGCGGGGGCCGCGCAGGCGTTGCTGGCCGCGGGTTTGCTGGACGAGCTGGAACTCCACGTCGTCCCGGTGCTCCTCGGCGAGGGACGGCGGTTGTTCGACGGCACCAAGGCGGAACTCGAGCTCGTCCGGCGCCTCGAAGACCAGGATGTGCTCCACCTGCGCTACCGGGTCCGGTGACGCGGGTGGCTCCGGCGCGGAGCCGGAGCCACCCTCAGCTCAGCCGTGGCGGAAGCACAACGTGCCCCACTGGAAGCCGGCGCCGATGGACGACACCACGTACGTGTCGCCCGGACGCACCTCGCCCGTGGCGAACCGGGCGTGCAGGGCCGTGAACACCCCCGCCGATCCCGTGTTGCCCAGGCTGTCCACCGTGATCGGGGCACGGGACCGGGACACGCCCAGCTTGTCCAGCGCCGCCTTCAGGATGTTCAGGTTCGCCTGGTGCAGGAAGAAGTGCGTGACCTCGTCCACCGGCACGTGCGCGTCGTCCAGCGCGCGCAGGATGCTGTCCGGCAGGCAGCGCGTCGCCGTGTCCCACACCGCCCGGCCGTTCATCTTCAGGTAGGCGCCGGGCGCCGGGATCTCCACGTCGTAGGACAGTTCCGCGCCGAAGTCCCAGCCCAGCAGGCCGGCGCCCGGGGCGGCCCGGGTGAGGACCGCCGCTCCCGCCGCGTCGCCGAAGAACACCCTCGTCGTGCGGTCCGCCGGGTCCGTCACGCGGGACGCGCAGTCCGCCGCCACCACCAGGACCGTGCGGGCCGCCGAGGTCTGCAGCAGGTGCGCGGCCAGGAACAGGGCCTGGACCCCGTTGGCGCACGCCGCCTGGGTGACGTCGAGGGCGAGGGCCCGGTCGGCGCCCAGCAGCTCCTTGACGATGAGCGCCGTCGAGGGCAACGGCTGGTCGGAGGTGTACGTCCCGACGATGACCGCATCGACGTCGCGGGCGGAGACGCCGGCCGCCATGAGCGCCGGGCGGGCGGCGGCCGCGCACATGTCCGAGGTCGTGCGGTCCGCGGCCAGGCGGCGGCGGGTCCGGATCCCGGTGCGGCCGACGATCCACTCGTCCGAGGTGTCCAGCGTCGCCGTCAGTTCGGCGTTGGTGACGATCTCCGGCGGCAGGTGCACGCCGGTGCCCGTGATCGCCAGCGGAACGGCCAGCGCGCTCACGCCGTCCCGCCCGCGTAGACGTTGCGCGACGGGTGCAGCTGCTGTTCGAGATCGGTGTAGAAGCGGCCGGACTCGCACGGCAGGCCGAGCAGGATTCGGCGGGCGGCCTCGCCGCACAACGCGCCGCCGAGGGCCACCCCGGACGCGAGCTGGGGCCAGCTGCTCAGCGTGCGGCCCAGTTCGCCGAACGACGCCGCCAGCTCCGGGCTGATCCGGCCCGCGTCCACCATGGCCAGGATCAGCTCGGTCCTGGCCGCCGGCGCCAGGTCCAGCAGATCGACCGACTTCACGTCGCCGAGCAGTCCGTGCAGCAGGGGCCGGTCGGGCTCGTGGTCGAAGCGCTCGACGTCGAGCATGCCGCGGTCGTTGCAGTCCATCACGACCGGGATGCCGAGGTCGCGTGCGTACTCGCGGGCCGCGACCTTCACCCACGGCGTGTCGCACTCCTCGACGAGGAGGTCGAGACCACCGGCGAAGAACCGCTCGATGGTCTCCGGGGTCAGCCCGGCCGGTTCGATTTCGACGTCGAGGTACGGGTCGACCTCGGCCAGCTGCCGGGCCGACAGCACCGCCTTGTTGACGCCGAGTTCGTGCACCCCGCCGCGCAACCGGTTCAGGTTGGACAAGCCGAAGTCGTCGAAGTCGGCGAGCCGGAACGCCCCGCCGATGCCTTCGAGCGCCAACGTCAGCGCCGCGCTGTTGCCGACCGACAGGCCGATGAGGCCGATCCGCTTGCCGAACAGCCGCCGCTGGTCGGGCCGTTCGATGCGGCCCCGGTTGCGGTCGGTGCGGACCAGCCGGAACTCCTCGCGCGGCAGGACGTGCACCAGCCGCCCCGACCACGGGTACCACGCCCACGTGCCGTACTCCCACAGCGGCGCGCCGTCCAGCTGCTCCCGCTTCTTCCGTTCGATTTCGCCGCTGTCGCGGCACGCCGGTTCGCGGCTGCGGACCAGCTCGGTGAGCTGGTCGTCGATCGTGTCGTGCAGTTCGCGGACGTTCCCGGACGCGAGCAGCGCCCCGGCGTCGGCGGCGGTGTGCAGGACCGGCCGGTACGTCTTCCGGTCGGGCGAGGCGGTGCCGGACGCGGTGACCGGTGCCCCGCGGCGCACCGGCGGCGCCGGCAGCAGCGGGGCCGCGCCCGCCGCCGCGATGACCGGGAATTCGTCGCGCAGCCGGGTGACCAGGTCGTGGTGCCGCCCGCCGCCGTCGGCGACGCGGTGCAGCATGATCACGACGTCTTCGGTGTACTGCGGGACGTACCGGCGGGTGCCGGTGACGGGCCGGAACCCGAACCGTTCGTGGAACCGGTCCTGGCCGTCCTTCGTGCCGGAGGTGCCGATCATCGCCCGGGCGCCCAGGTGGTGGGCCGCGCCGATCGCCAGCGCGTTGAGGTGGAGACCGAGACCGAGCTTGCGGGCGCGGTGCTCGACGACGAGCCTGCTGTGCTCGAACACCTCCCCGGCGGCGAAGCCCTCGGCCGCCAGGAGTTCCTCGTAGCGCTCGTCGCCGAGGAAGCCTCGGGACTGGAACAGCACGCCCGAGTCCGGTGTGGACAGGCGGATGTACCCCAGCGGCGGGCCGCCGGGGCTGCGCCGCGCGATGAAGTGCCAGGCGCCGAAGTCCAGCTCCTGGTCGTCGGTGTGGGTGCCGTCCGGGCGGAGGAACGCCGGACGGCGGCCGTGGTCGAACAGGATGCGGGCACGCAGCGCGCGGACGGCGTCGAGCAGCGGGTGGCCGTCTTCGCCCGGCTGCGGTGCGCGGAACGCGGTGACGTGCCAGTCGGGCGTTTCCGGCGCGGGCGCGCCGGGGTGGTTCAGCGGGGTCAACTGTCGCCTTTTCTCCGGAAGTGCCGGACGGCAACGGAAAGCCGCCCGGGAGAGGCCCTGGCCGAGGCGTGGGTGGGGACGCCGACCAGGGCGGCGGAACGGTAACAGCGCCCGGGGGTACCGGTCCGATAACGGCGGCAGGGGCCGGGAAAACCTTTACCGAGCCGGGAAGATCGACTTCGCGTGACCACGGAGCCCGCTTCCGGTGAAGCGCGGCCGCGGTGACCCACACGAACGAGTGGCAGCGTGATGCCCGTACGCAATCGGGCGGAGGAACGCCGGAGTCCCCGGGGCGGCGTGATCGGAACGCTTCACCCCGGCGGGGGAGACGGGCGGCCGCTCCGGGTGCCCGGTCCCGCGTCCGGGACCGAGCACCGCGGGGGATCAGTCCGCTTCGGGGAAGTGGATGTCGGTGACGTGGACGTCGACGACCTCGACGTCGAGGCCCAGGTACTGCTCGACCGCGTCGATCACCGCGACGCGGATCTGCTCGCCCAGCGCCTTGACCGCGTGGCCGAACTCGACCACCACGGGGATGGTGACCCAGGCGACGTCGTCGGCGAGCTCGACCGTGATGCCGTCCTCGGCGACGCTGTGCACGCCTTCGGTCTGCGCGGCGATCCGCACGACGATCTTGCCGACGACGCCGTCGGCGATCGTGGTGCTGCCGCGGCTGCCCGCGGCGGGCCGGGCCGCGGCCGCTTCGGTCTCGGCGGCCGGCGTGGCCGGGGCGGCTTCGGCCACCGGCTCGGTTTCGGCCACCGGCTCGGCCTCGACGGTCTCGGCCACCGGCTCGACTACAACAGTCTCCGAAACCGGCTCAGCTGCAACGGTCTCCGAAACCGGCTCAGCCGCAACGGTCTCGGCCACCGGCTCGGTCTCCGTGACCGGCTCGGCTTCGGCGGCGTCCTCGACCGTGTCCTCGACCGCGTCCGAGTCGGTGTCATCCCCTTCGGTGTCCTCGGCGGCCGCCTCCTCGTCGGTCCCGGTGACGTCCTCGTCGCTCTCGTCGGCCTCGGCCGCGTCGGCTTCGGACTCCTCGGCGGACTCGGCCTGGTCGCTGTCGGCGGCTTCGTCTTCGGCGGTTTCCGCGGCGGTTTCGTTCTCGGCTGCGGAATCCGCCTCCTCGACGACCGTCGCCTCGTCGGTCTCGGGAGCGCTTTCGGCGGGCGCCTCGGCGACCTCCGGGGCGGGCTCGACCGTGCCGTAGGAGTACCCGCCCGCGCCGGCGGTTTCGTTCTTGGGGCGGCCGAAGATGCTGTTGATGACGTCGGACATGTTTTCCCTTTCCGGGAGCGACGACTACCTGTGGGGACAGCAGACGGGCGACATGTTAGGGGACGGCCCGTGACGTGCGTCACGGGCCCCCGTCTTCGAGACTCGCTTGTGTCCCAACAGATATCCGGCCGATCACCGTCCGTCAGGCCGCGTTCGGCGGTCGGTGATCACGCGGCGGGAATCACGTCCTGGAATTGTCTTCTTTTTGGCCCTTGACCATTTCTACCGGTCATTCCGGAAAAGGCCGGCCGGAACGCTGGAACCGAGGGCCTGGTAGCCCGCCGGGTTGAGGTGCAGGTGGTCGCCGACGTCGTAGGCGGGCAGCAGCTGGGACGGCTTCGCCGGGTCGCGGGCCACCTTGTCGAAGTCCAGCAGCGCGTCGAAGTGGCCCGGCTGGCGGATCCACGCGTTCACGCGCTGACGGGCTTCTTCCCGGGCCGGGTCGTCGTAGCCGGTGTTGCCGCCGAACGGCGTGATCGTCGCGCCGTACACCCGGATGTCCTGGGCGTGGGCGCGGACGAGGATCTGGTCGTAGGCGTCGATCAGCTGCGCCGCCACGTCGGCGGCGGCCGCCGGGGTGGCCGTGCCGATGTCGTTGACGCCCTCGAACACGATGGCCCAGGAAACCCCGCTGGTGGACAGCAGATCGCGGTCGAGGCGGGCCAGCACGTTCGGGCCGAGGCCGTCCTGCAGGACGCGGTTGCCGCCCGCTGCCTGGTTCACCACGGACACCCCGTGCAGGCGCGCGGCGAGGACGTTCGGCCAGCGGTCGTTGCCGTTGGTCGTCGAGCCGCGGCCGTCGGAGATCGAGTCGCCGATCACCGCCACCGCGGACGCCGGGGACAGCACCTCGATGCCGCTGAGGAAGTACCAGTGGTCGACCGGGGTCGCGCCCGGCAGTTCGAGGTCGGAGACGTGGTTGCCGGAAAGGAGGTACGACGTCGTGCGCGAGCCCGGGTGCGAGGTGATCGACGTCGAGGCCTGGCCGTGCGCCAGGTACGCCGTCACCGCGATGTTCTCCAGCGACCGCACCGGGAACGGCAGCGGGTCCGACACGACCTGCGCGCCCTGCGGCACCGTGGTCGACGGCTTGCCGTGGAAGGTCACCGGGAGGACGCTGCCCGGCACCACGGAGGAGACGCCCGCCGCGCCGGCGACCGGGCGCGCCACCGACACCGCGGTCAGCGGCAGCGGCGCCCCGCCGAAGGCGTTGGAGAACCGCAGCCGGATCCGCGGGCCGCCCACCGTCACCTGCGCCGTCTCGCGCAGGGATGCGTTGTCGAGCACGCGGTCGGTGCCGGTGAAGGGCGCCGGCGGCAGGTTGCCCGGCTCGGTCAGCTGGGGCATCGACGTCCACGTCGCCACCCAGCCCGACGGTGCCGGGCGGCCGGAAGCGCCGACGAAGAGCACGGTGAGCACGGCCAGGCAGAAGATCACCAAAGGACGTTTCACAACGAGAACTCCGGGGTCAGGACCCGGTCCGCGCCGACGACGCGGCGTGCCCCGGTCAGCGTGCAGTGCAGGGTCGTGACGATCTGCTCGCTCGACGTGCCCACCCGCAGCTCGACATCGCCGGGGTCGACCTGGCGCTGCCGCGCGCGGCCGGTGTAGGACGTCAGGTCGGCGTGCAGGGCGATCTCCAGGACACAGGTTTCGCCCGGGGGCAGGGAAACCCGGCGGGCCGCGATGAGCTGGCGCTCCGGCCGGGCCACCTCGGCCACCGGGTCGTGCAGGTAGACCTGGACGACTTCGGAGGCCTCGCGCCCGTGCTCGTTGCGCAGCGTCACCCGGACCCGGCAGACGCCGTCGGTCGGCCACAGCGAGCCCGTCGCGCTGACGTCGAGCCAGGTCACCGGTGCGTAGGACAGCCCGTGCCCGAACGGGAACAGCGGCGAAGGATCCACTGTGGACACCTCGCTGCGCCGGCCGAGCGGCGCGGCCAGGTAGGTCGAGGGCTGGCTCGCCCCGGCCGCGGGGAAGCTCACCGGCAGCCGGCCGGCCGGGTCGAGCCGGCCGCTGAGGACGTCGGCCAGCGCGCCCGCGCCTTCTTCGCCGGGGTAGAAGCCGCAGACGACCGCGGCCAGCCGCGGCAGCTGGCGGGACAGTTCGTACGGCCGGCCCGAGAGCAGCACGACGACCACCGGCTTGCCCGTGTCGAGCAGCGCGTCCAGGAGTTCCTCCTGGCGGCCCGGCAGCCGCAGGTCCGCCGCGTCGCAGCCTTCGCCGGACGTCCCGCCGCCGAACAGCCCGGCGCGGTCGCCCAGCACGGCCACGCACACCGCCGCGTCCTCGCACGCGGCCACGGCCTGCGCGATCCCGTCGTCGTCGCCACCGGTGACCGGGCAGCCCAGTGCGTAGGTCACGTCGTAGGTGGAGCTCAGCGCCTCGAGCACGGTCGGCACCGAGACCCCGAACGGGACGTCGGGGTGGTGGACGCCGACGTGCAGCGGGAACGAGTAGCAGCCGAGCATCGCGCCGGGGGTGTCCGCGCGCGGCCCGACCACGGCGACGCGGGTGCCGGGGGAAAGCGGAAGGGTGCCGTCGTTGTGCAGCAGCACGATGGACCGCTCGGCGACCTCGCGGGCCAGCGCCCGCGATTCGGCGTCGTCGAGGTCGATCTCCTCGGGGACCTCGGGTGCCCAGTCCGCGTCGAGCAGGCCGAGTTCGCACTTCTGGCGCAGCACGCGTTCGAGGGCGCGGTCGACGGCGGCGACATCGACCGCGCCCCCTTCCACCGCGGCGAGCAGCGGCTCGCCGTAGCAGTCCATGGTCGGCAGCTCGACGTCGATGCCCGCGGTGAGCGCCTGCCGGGCGGCGTCGGCGCGGTCGGCCGCGACACCGTGCAGGCGGTGCAGGAACGCCACCGAGAAGTAGTCGGCGACCACCGTGCCGTCGAAGCCGTAGGTGTCCCGCAGCAGCTCGGTCAGCAGGGCCGGGTCGGCGGCCCCCGGCACGCCGTCGACGTCGGTGTAGGTGTTCATCACCGACCGGGCGCCGGCCCGCAGGGCCTGTTCGAACGGCGGGAGCAGGACGTCGGCGATTTCGCGCGGGCCGGCCGAAACCGGGGCCAGGTTGCGCCCGGCGCGCGAGGCGGAGTACCCGACGAAGTGCTTCAGCGTGGCGACGATGCCGGCCGATTCGAGCCCGGCGACGTACGCGCTGCCGATCGTCCCGACCAGGTAGGGGTCCTCGCCGATGGTCTCCTCGACCCGCCCCCAGCGCAGGTCACGGGCCACGTCGAGGACCGGCGCGAGACCTTGGTGCACCCCGATCTCCCGCATGGTCCGCCCGATCTTCTCCGCCATCCGGCGGATCAGGTCCGGGTCGAAGGTCGCGCCCCACGACAGCGGGGCGGGGAAGATCGTCGCCTGCCACGCGGCCAGCCCGGTCAAGCACTCTTCGTGCACCACCGCGGGAATGCCGAACCGGCTGCTGGTGACGATCTGCCGCTGGGTGCGCGCGAGGCTGTGCGCGCCGATCACCGGGTCGACCGGCCGGGTGCCGAACGCGCGGGTCAGCTGCCCGATGCCGTGCCGGACCAGGTCGTCGAGGTCGACCGCCGCGTCGACGAAGTCGTGCTGGTGCGGCGCCATTTCGCCGCCGGAGTCGATGCCGACCCAGACCCCGTAGAGCTGGGCGAGCTTCTCGCGCAGGGTCATCCGGGCCATCAGGGCGCGGACGCGTTCGCCCGGGTCGGCCGCGGGGTCGCGCCACGGCTCTCCGGCCGTGGTGGGCTGCGTGGTCAAGGCTGGTCCGCCCTTCGTCTGGGGAGGAGTGAGGAAGAGGAGGTTCAGGGGAGGGCGCGGGTGGAGTGCCGCACCACCAGGCCGGTGTCGAGCGTGACGTGGGTCCGCTCGACCTCGTCGCCGTTGATCAGCGCGATGAGCATCCGGATGGCCCGGTGCCCCATCTCGCGGATCGGCTGGTCCACTGTGGTCAGTGGCGGGCTGCAGAGCGCCGACTCGGGCACGTTGTCGAAGCCCACCACGGAAAGGTCGTCGGGCACGGCGAGCCCGAGTTCGCGGGCCGCGCCCACGGTCGCGATGGCGGAGATGTCGTTCGCGGCGAACACCGCGGTCGGCCGGTCCGGGCCGGTCAGCAGGGCGTGCGCCGAGGCCGCGGAGATCTCCGGGTCGTAGGCGCCGATCCGGATCAGGTCCTCGTCCGGCGTGATGCCCGCCGCCGTCAGGGCCCGCAGGTACCCGGTCTTCCGCAGTTCGGCCGACTGCAGGTCGGGCCGGCCGGCGAGGAACGCGATCCGCCGGTGGCCCAGGTCGAGGAGGTGCTCGGTGGCCAGCTGGGCGCCGCGCAGGTTGTCCGAGTCGATGGTCGGCAGGTGCGACGGCCCGGTGTGCGGGTCGACGGCGACGACCGGCGTGCCCGGCACGGCTTCCAGCGAGACGGCGGGGGTGACCAGCACGGCGCCGTCGACGAGGGTGCCGCTCAGCCGGGAGAGGTAGCGCTTCTCCCAGCCCACCGGGTCTCCGGTGCGCCCGCCCGCGGAGTAGACGACGAGTTCGAAGCCGCTGCCGCGGATGGCGTCCGCGGCTCCCTTGAGCAGCTCGGTCGAGAACGGTTCGAGGTCGGCGACCAGGATGCCGATGACGTTCGTCCGGTGGTTTCTCAGGCTCTGCGCCACCAGGCTCGCTTCGTAACCGAGCTCTTCGATCACGGCGCGGACTCGCGCGAGCGTCGCGGCGGAGACGCCGTAGCGCTCGTTGATCACCTTCGAAACCGTGGCCACCGAGACGCCGGCCCGGGCGGCGACGTCACGGATGGTCACCCTGGAACTGGGCTGCATCGGCTCAGACTAGCCATAGAAAACGTTATCGACAACGATTGACACGGCATTTGTCCCGGGAGCAGACTCTTCGCCAACCCGGGCGCGGAAGCCGCCCCGTCCAACTCGGCCGAAGCTGTCAGGAGTGGACCCACGATGTTTGTGAAACGCCGGATCACCGTTCTCGCCGCCCTCGCGGCCATTGCCCCGCTGGCGCTCTCCGCGTGCAGCGGGGGGAGCGAAGCCCCCGCTCAGCCGAGCGGCCCGGTCACCTTGACCTGGTGGCACAACGGCACCACCGACCCGATCAAGTCGGTCTGGGCCCAGGTCGTCGCCGACTACCAGAAGGCGCACCCCGACGTCACGATCAAGGCCCAGCCGCTGCAGAACGAGGACTTCAACACGAAGGTGCCCCTTGCTCTGCAGTCACCTGAGCCGCCGGACATCTACCAGTCCTGGGGCGCGGGCGACCTGTCCGGGCAGATCACTTCGGGCAAGGTCGCCGACATCACCGACGACACGAAGTCGTGGATCGAGCAGGCCACCGGCAAGTTCGGCGAGAAGTGGCAGGTCGACGGCAAGCAGTACGGTGTGCCGTTCACGCAGCACTTCGTCGGCTTCTGGTACCGGAAGGACCTGTTCCAGCAAGCGGGGATCACCACCCCGCCGAAGACCATGGACGAGCTGAACGCCGCCGTCACCGCGCTGAAGGCCAAGAACATCGCGCCGATCTCCGTCGGCGGCAAGGACCGCTGGCCGGATGCCTTCTACTTCAACTACTTCGCCATCCGCGAATGCTCGACCGCGGTGCTCCAGCAGTCGGTGAAGGCGGTCAAGCTCGAGGACCCGTGCTGGACGAAAGCCGGGCAGGACCTCAAGAACTTCCTGGCCACCGAACCGTTCCAGACCGGGTTCGCCGGCACACCCGCCCAGCAGGGCGCGGGCAGCTCCGCCGGCCTCGTCGCCAACGGCAAGGCCGCGATGGAACTGCAGGGCGACTGGGAGCCCGGCACGATGTCATCCCTGACCGAGGACAAGGACCTGGACTCGAAGCTCGGCTGGTTCCCGTTCCCGACCGTGGCGGGCGGGCAGGGCGACCCGGCGGCCGCGCTCGGCGGCGGTGACGGTTTCGCTTGCACGACCCGCGCGTACAAGGCTTGCACGGCCTTCCTGCAGTACCTGGTCAGCGAGCCGGTGCAGACCGAGCTCGCCGCGAAGGGGACCGGCCTGCCCGTGAACGCCGCGGCCGCGAAGTCGCTGAAGACCGACGTGCTCCGGCAGGTCAACGACTACGGCACGAAGGCGCCGTACGTGCAGATGTACTTCGACCGGGCGTTCCCGACGGCGGTCGGTGCCGCGCTGAACGACGCGGTGGCCAACATGTTCGCCGGCCAGGGCACCCCGGAAGGCATCGTGACCGCCGTCAACCAGGCCGCGGCGGGCAACAAGTGACCACGGCGACGACTCCGGCGCGGGCGGCGGCGCGGCCGCCCGCGCCGGCGGTCCGCGCCCGGGCGAAACGCTCCGGCCTCGGTAAGCGCCTGGAGCTGGTGGTGCTGCTCGGGCCGGCCCTGCTGGTGTTCATCGGGTTCGTCCTGGTGCCGATTGGGATCGCCGCCTTCTACAGCCTGTTCAAGTGGAACGGCTTTGGCGCGCTCGACGACTTCGTGGGCTTCGACAACTACGCCGACGCGTTCAGCGGCACGGTGTTCCAGAGCGCCATCGTGCACAACCTGATCATCGCCGGGTTGTCGATCGTGGTGCAGCTGCCGCTGTCGATCGGGCTGGCGATGCTGCTCAACCGGAAGCTGAAGGGCCGCGCCGTGCTGCGCGCCCTGGTGTTCGCCCCCTACGTGCTGTCCGAGGCGATCACCGCGGTCATCTGGTCGCTCATGCTGCAGCCGAACAGCTTCGCCGACCAGGTGCTCAAGAGCGCCGGGCTCGGCGGGCTGATCCACAACTGGCTGGCCGACCCGGGCATCGTGCTCTACACGCTGTTCGCGGTGATCACCTGGAAGTACATCGGCTTCGGCATCATCCTGCTGCTCGCCGGCCTGCAGGGCGTGCCCGCCGAACTGCGCGAAGCCGCGGCGCTCGACGGCGCGTCGGCGTGGCAGACGACCCGGCACGTGGTGCTGCCGCTGCTCGGCCCGACCATCCGGATCTGGATCTTCCTGTCGGTGATCGGCTCGCTCCAACTGTTCGACATCGTCTGGATCATGACCACCGGCGGTCCGGCGAACGCCTCGACGACGATGGCGACCTACCTGATCGACCACGGCTTCAAACGCTACGAGTTCGGGTTCGGTTCGGCGGTGGCGGTGATCCTCTTCGTCATCTGCTTCCTGTTCGCCCTGCTGTACCAGCGGTTCGCGCTCCGCCGCGACACCCAGGGCGCCCTGACCAGGATGGTGGGCTGATGCGGTCCGGCAAGTTCGGCCTGTCGATGGGCTACCTCGCGGCGATCGTCATCGTCGGCGTGACGGTCGTGCCGCTGCTGTTCGTCGTGCTCGGCGGGTTCCGCACCAACGCCCAGATCAACACCGACCCGGCCGGGCTGCCCGGCCCGTGGGTGACCGACAACTACGCCTCGGTCCTGGGCTCGAGCGCGTTCTGGACGTTCCTGGGCAACAGCGCACTGATCGCCGTGATCGCGACCGCGGTCGCGGTCGCGCTCGGGTCGATGGCCGGGTACGCCTTGTCGCGGTACCAGTTCAAGGGCCGGGAGGCGCTGTACACGCTGTTCACCATCGGTCTGCTGTTCCCGCTGACGGTGGCGACGCTGCCGCTGTACCTGTGGCTGCGCCAGCTGGGCATGCTCGAGAGCTTCTGGGGGGTGGCGATCCCCGAGGCGGCGTTCTCGCTGCCGGTGACGATCGTGATCCTGCGGCCGTTCATGCACGCGATCCCGGGCGAGATCGAGGACGCGGCCGTGCTCGACGGCGCCACCAGGCTCGGGTTCTTCTGGCGGATCCTGCTGCCGCTGTCGACGCCCGCGCTCACCACGGTCGCCGTGCTGGCCTTCGTCACCAGCTGGAACGCCTACCTGCTGCCGCTGCTGGTGTTCAACGACTCCGCGCACTTCACGCTCCCGCTCGGCGTCGCGATGTTCCAGTCCCAGTTCTCCCAGGACACCGCCAGGGTGCTCGCGTTCACCGCCCTGTCGGCGATCCCGGCGCTCGCGTTCTTCGTGCTCGCCGAACGGCGCATCGTCGGCGGGCTGACCGGATCCGTGAAGGGCTGACTCAGGAGGTCTGCCGTGCCGTCCGAGGTACACCGCCGTACCTTCCTGCAACTACTCGCCGTGGCCGGAGCGGCGGGGTCCGTCACCGTGCCGGGCCTCGCCGAGGCCGGGACCGGCTTCCCGTTGGTGGCACGGGGGAAGGCCGCGACGATCGTGGTCGGCTCGGGCGACCTCCCCGGCGTGCGGCGGGTGGTGGGCGACCTGGCCGCCGACATCGAGCGAGTGACCGGCGTGCGGCCCGCGGTGTCGGCCGACGTCGTGCCCTCGCACGGCCCGGTCGTCGTGGTCGGCACGCTGGGGCACAGCCCGCTGGTCGACGACCTGGTCGCGGCGGGCAAGCTCGACGTCACCGGGATCGCCGGGAAGTGGGAGACGTCGCTGAGCCAGGTCGTCGACGGGCGGCTCGTGCTCACCGGCAGCGATCAGCGCGGCGTGATCTACGGCGTCTACGAGATTTCCCGGCGCATCGGCGTCTCGCCCTGGTACTGGTGGGCGGACGTGCCGCCGCGCAAGCAGGCGGAGCTGCACCTGCCGGGCGAGCGGTTCAGCCTCGGCACCCCGCACGTGAAGTACCGCGGGTTCTTCATCAACGACGAGAACCCGGCGCTCGGCACCTGGGCCCCGGCCTACTTCGGCCCGGGCAAGGCGCCCGGGTTCCCGAACGGCTTCAACCACCTGTTCTTCGCGAAGGTCTTCGAGACCATGCTTCGGTTGCGGGCCAACTACCTGTGGCCGGCGGTGTGGGGGCGGGCGTTCGCCGAGGACGACCCGCTCAACCACGCGACGGCCAAGGAGTACGGCATCGTGATGGGCACCTCGCACGAGGCGCCGATGATGCGCGGGATCGAGGAGTGGAACCGGCACGCGGTGCCCGCGGTCCGCGACGCGGCCGGGAACATCACCACGCCGGGCCACGACCCGTACGGCGGCACGGGGGAGTGGAGCTTCCGCCGCAACGGCGAGGCGATCAAGGCCTACTGGACCGACGGCATCCGCCGGATGGCCCGCGAGGACTTCGAAGGCGTCGTCACGCTCGGCATGCGCGGCAACGGCGACGTCGGCCTGCCCGACGGCGACGGCATCGAGCTGATGCGCGAGATCATCGCCACCGAGCGGGAGATCCTGGCCCGCGAGCTCTCGACGGACGTCCCGCAGGTCTGGACGCTCTACAAGGAAGTCCAGCGGTACTGGGCGAAGGGCCTGCGCCCGCCGGACGACGTCATCGTCGTGTTCACCGACGACAACTGGGGCAACATCCGCAAGATGCCCGACCGGTCGCTGCCGCCGCACCCCGGCGGGTACGGGCTGTACTACCACTTCGACTACGTCGGCGGCGGCCGCAACTACAAGTGGGTCGACACCGCGCTGCTGGCGAACACCTGGGAGCAGCTGCACCAGGCGTTCGCCTATGGCAACGACCGGCTGTGGGTGGCCAACGTCGGGGACATGAAGGGCAACGAGCTGCCGCTGCAGTTCTTCCTCGACTACGCCTGGGACCCCGCTTCGCTGCCGGTCGAGCGACTGTCCACCTGGGAGCGTTCGTTCGCGTCGGAGAACTTCGGTCCGGCCCTGGCCGGGGATGTCGCCGCGGTGCTGCACGACTACGGGCGCCTGCAGTCCCGCCGCAAGCCGGAGCTGCTGAACCGGCGGATCACGGTGGACCCGGCCGGGACGATCACCTACGACGACCAGATGACGCCGTTCAGCCGCGTCAACTACCGCGAGCTGGACCGGGTCACGCAGGAGTGGCAGGACCTCTCGGCCCGCGCCGAGAAGATCTCCGCGCGGCTGCCCGCGGCCTACCGGGATGCCTTCTACGAGCTGGTGCTCTACGCGACGAAGGCGACGGCGAACCTGTACGCGCTGCGGCGCGCCGAATTCACCAACCTGCTCTACGCCGCCCAGGGCCGCGCTTCGGCGAACGGCCTCGCCGCCGTCACGGAGGCCCGCTTCGCCGACGACCTCGCGCTGGCGGAGAAGTACAACACCGGGATCGCGGGCGGGAAGTGGCAGGGGTTCCAGACCCAGCCGCACATCGACTACGGCGACGTCGAACGCTACGGGCCGAACGCGCCGTGGCAGCAGCCGGAGAAGGACAACGTGGCCCTGCCGGACGTGATCTTCCCGGCGGTGAAACGCCTCGACCTGCCGTCGGCGGCGTCGCTGGGGGTCGCCGTCGACGGCTCCGAGCAGGCGTGGCCCGGTGCGCCCGGGCGTCCGGTGCTGCCGGAGTTCAGCCCGTACCAGAGTGCGCCGCCGCAGTACGTCGACGTCTTCAACCGCGGCCGGGAACCGTTCCGCTGCACGGTTTCCGCCGGAGCGCCGTGGGTGCTGATCGAGCCGCGCGGCGGCCGGGTGACCGAGGAGCTGCGGATGACCGTCCGGATCGACTGGGCCCGGGCCCCGAAGGGCGCCACGACGGTCCCGATCACGGTGTCGGGCGCGGGCGGTTCGGTGGTGGTGGACGCGGTGGTGCGCAACCCGGCGCTGCCGCCGTCGTGGCGGCGCGGGTTCGTCGAGGCCGGCGGGTACGTGTCGATGGAGGCCGAGCACTGCAGCGCCACCGTCGGGACGGCGGACGCCGCCTGGCGGCGCATCCCGGACATCGGACGGACGGGCGCGGGGATGACCCCGTTCCCGGTGACGGCGGGGAGCCGCGCACCGGGAACGGGGCCGCGCCTGGAGTACCGGGCGACGCTGTTCACGGCGGGGCCGGTGACGGTGTGGGCGTACCTGTCCCCGCGCAGCAACGTGCTGCCAGGCGACGGGCTGAGGTACGCGGTGTCGTTCGACGACGCGGAACCGCAGGTCGTCAACATCACGACGGCCACGGGCGCGGACGACACGTCCATGAACCGGCAGTGGGAACGGACCACTTCGGACAACGTGAACCTGACCTCGACGCGCCACACGATCGCGGCAGCGGGCCCGCACGTGCTGAAGTTCTGGATGGTCGACCCGGCGGTGGTCTTGCAGAAGCTGGTGATCGACACCGGCGGGCTGAGGCCGAGTTACCTGGGGCCGCCGGAGAGCACACGGTGGCCGTGGTGAGCGGGAGTGGCCCGGGTCCGCGCCGGTGGGGAAGCCTGCCGGACGCCCGCTCGAGCGCCCGCCCGCCGGGGGCGCCCCCCGAATTCCACTCTACCGGTGGGCACCGACAGTTCCGGGGCCCGGAAGCCGCTGATCGACCGGCGCCGCGCCCGCCGGCCGTGGAGCAGCCGCGATCGTCAGCTCGCGCCGCCCGTCAGCACCCGGTAACCCCGGTGGGCCGGCGCC
Organism: Amycolatopsis sp. 505; assembly: GCF_031625235.1. Lineage (NCBI taxonomy): Bacteria > Bacillati > Actinomycetota > Actinomycetes > Pseudonocardiales > Pseudonocardiaceae > Amycolatopsis > Amycolatopsis sp. 505. The sequence continues at coordinate 214,847 of NZ_JACKQP010000007.1, read as the reverse complement.
GCCGTGCTGTGCCGGACGACCAGGCTGGTCGCCAGCTCCAGGCGGTGGCTTTCCGGATCGACCCCGCGGGCCAGCGAAATCGCCAGCCGGGCGCCGGCCGCCGCCATCTCCTGCAGGGGCTGGCGGACCGTCGTCAGCTCCGGGGTCAGCCAGCGGGCGATCGGCAGGTCGTCGAAGCCCACCACGGAAAGGTCGTCCGGGATGCGCAGCCCCGCGTCGCGCGCCGCCTCGTACACGCCGAGGGCCTGCAGGTCGCTGCCGGCGAACACCGCCGTCGGCCGGTCCGGGAGGGTGAGCAGTGAAGCCAGTTCCCGGTAACCGGCCCGGACGTGGAAGTCGCCGCGGCGCACCAGCGCCGGGTCGAAGGCCAGGCCGGCCGTCTCCAGTGCCGTGCGGTACCCGTCGATCCGGGCCCGGCTGCACAGCACCCCCTCCGGGCCGCCGATCATCGCGATCCGGCGGTGCCCCAGGTCGATCAGGTGCCGGGTGGCCGTCAGCCCGCCCTGCCAGTTCGTCGCCCCGATCGAGGGCGTCTCCGGCCCCGGCGCGCCGGCCGGGTCGACCACGACCAGCGGGATGTCCCGGGCCCGGAGCTTCGCCAGCTGCCCGCCGGTGAAGTCCGAGCACACCGAGACGATGCCGACCGGCCGCCGGGCGAGGACGCTCTCCAGCCAGCTCTGGCCGGGCGTGTGCCGGCCCGACGATTCCGCCAGCACGACCGCCATTCCGTTTTCGCGGGCGACGCACTCGACGCCGCGGATGATTTCAAGAGCCCAGGTGCTTTCGAGTTCGTGGAACATCAGTTCCAGGAGCCGGGAACGGCGGGAACGTTCGTCGGCACGGCGCCGGTACCCGTATTTCCCGATGACGGCTTCGACGCGGGCGCGCGTGCTTTCGGCGACGTCGGGACGCCCGTTCAACACTTTCGAAACTGTCGGGACGGAGACACCGGTCTCGGCGGCGATCCGGGCGATGGTCACCCGGGACTCGGTCGGCTCGAGCTCGTCAGACTTCGTTGTCATGGAGGAGATTCTAGGTCATCGAAACCTGATTTGAAACGGTTGGAAAGTTTCGGAGCACCATTGTCTCGCGGAGGATGAAGATGCTGGGAAGAATTCCTAAGAAACAGGCCGTCGCCGCGGTCGCGGCCGTCATGGGTATTGCCGTGTGGCAGGCGCCCGCCGCTTCGGCGGGGGCACACTCGTTGCCGCTGCAATACACCACGAACCGTTACGTCGGCAGCGCGGTGGCCGCCACGTACCTGGCTTCGGAAACCGATTACCGGGCGGTGCTCACCCGCGAATTCGACAACGTGACGCCGGAAAACGAGATGAAGTGGGGCACGATCGAAGCCGTGCGGGGCCAGTACGACTGGTCCGGCGCCGACGCGATCGTCAAGTATGCGCAGCAACACCACAAGACCGTCCGCGGGCACACGCTGGTCTGGCACTCCCAGCTCCCGGACTGGGTCGGCGCGCTGCCCGCCGACGAGCTGCGCCGGGTGCTGCGCGACCACATCACCACGGAAGTCAAGCGGTACAAGGGCAAGATCCGCGCCTGGGACGTCGTCAACGAGATCTTCAACGAGGACGGCACCCGGCGTGACACGGTCTTCCGGCAGAAGCTCGGCGACGGCTTCGTCGCCGACGTCTTCCGCTGGGCGCACGCGGCCGACCCGCACGCGAAGCTCTACATCAACGACTACAACATCGAAGGGATCAACCCGAAGAGCGACGCGGTGTACGACCTGGTGAAGACGCTGCGCCGGCAGGGCGTGCCGATCGACGGCGTCGGCATCCAGGGGCACCTGTCGATCCAGTACGGCTTCCCCGGCCAGTACCGCGAGAACCTGGCCCGCTTCGCCAAGATCGGCGTGGAGACCGCGGTCACCGAGGCGGACGTCCGGATCCCGACCCCGGCCGACCCGGCCAAGCTCGCCACCCAGGCGAGCTACTTCGGGCAGCTGTGGGACGGCTGCCACGCGGTCCGCAAGTGCGTCGAGTTCACGACGTGGGGGTTCACCGACCGGCACTCGTGGGTCCCGGACGTCTTCCCGGGCGAAGGGGCGGCCTGCCTCTTCGACGAGAACCTGCGCCCGAAGCCGGCGTACTTCGCCCTCAACCCCTGACCCGCGTCCGGTCGCCGGTGCCGCGAATGACTCATTCGGGACCTCCGAGGTCCCGAATGAGTCATTCGCGACCTCCGGGCGGCGGTCACCGGAGGGCGACCGGGCCGGGCCGCAGCCCGCGCTCGGTGAGCGCGGCGAGGATGCGGGGGACCGCGTCGAGGGTGGCCGGGCGGCCTTCGTGCATCAGCACGACGCCGCCCGGCTGCGCTTCCCCGGCCGCGGCGACGATCTCGTCCTCGGGGCAGCCGGCCCAGTCGCGGGTGTCGACCGTCCACAGCACCTCGGTGAGCCCCTGTGCCGCAACGGTTTCCGCGACCTCCGGGCCGGTGTCGCCGTAGGGTGGCCGGAACAGGACCGGGCGGGTTCCGGTGAGCTCGGCGAGGAGGTCCTGCGTGCGCCGGACCTCCTCGGCGCGGGCTTCCGGGCCGAGCGTGGTCAGCCGCGGGTGGGTCCAGGTGTGGTTGCCGATCACGTGCCCGGCCGCGGCGATCGCCCGGACCAGCGCGGGGTGCGCCTCGGCGTGCTCGCCCCACAGGAAGAACGTCGCCGGCGTCCCGTCGAGGGCGGCCAGCAGCGCCGGGGTCGTCTCCGGGTACGGGCCGTCGTCGAAGGTCAGCGCGACGGTGTCCATCAGCGGGCCAGCGCGGCCAGCCGCTTCGCCGTCGGCCAGCGGACATTCCACGCCCAGCCCAGCTTCTCGAACACCCAGATCACCCGCGCGGAGACGTCGAGCTGGCCGCGCAGCACGCCGTGCCGGGCCGACGTCGGGTCGGCGTGGTGGGTGTTGTGCCAGGACTCGCCCATCGAGAGGATGGCCAGCGGCCAGAAGTTCGCCGAGCGGTCGCGGCTGGCGAACGGGCGCTCGCCGATCATGTGGCAGATCGAGTTCACCGACCACGTCACGTGGTGCTGGAACGAGATCCGCGCCAGGCCCGCCCACAGGAACGCGGTCAGCGCTCCCCACCACGACAGCGTGATCAGCCCGCCGAGCAGCGGCGGGAGCAGCAGGCTCAGGACCACCCACAGCGGGAAGAGCCGGTCGACGACGCGCAGGTCGCGGTCGGCGGCCAGGTCCGGGGCGAACCGGTCGACGTTGGTCTTGTCGCGGCCGAAGAGCCAGCCCATGTGCGCGTGCCAGAACCCGCGGGCCAGCGCCAGCGGCGAGGTCCCGAACAGCCACGGCGAGTGCGGGTCGCCTTCGCGGTCGGAGAAGGCGTGGTGCCTCCGGTGGTCGGCGACCCAGACGAGCACCGGGCCCTGCGCCGCGAGTCCGCCGGCGACGGCCAGCGCGATGCGCAGCGCCCGCTTCGCCCGGAAGGAGCCGTGGGTGAAGTAGCGGTGGTAACCGACGGTGATCCCGAGCGTCGAGACCACGAAGAACGCGCCGGCGATGGTGAGGTCGAGCCAGCTGACGCCCCAGCCCCAGAACACCGGGACGGCGACGGCCAGCGCGAGGAACGGGACCAGCAGGAACGTGCGGATGGTGATGAGCTCGGGGATCGTCTGCTTGCCGGAGAGGACGGGTTTCGGGGCCGGCCGGGCTGCCTTCACGGAGGCGGTCATGCACTACTCGATTCGAGGTCTACGCCGCGCGGGGGCGCGGGAGGCCGGGGAGCGGAACACCCGGCGGTCAGCGGTCTGCGGGTGGCCGGGCGCGTCACCGCTCCTGCCGGTGATCTGCCTCGGATGGCCACGGTGCGAGAGTGAGGCCGACCGGACGCCGGCACACGGGGGGTGCTCTCGTACCCGTTCCACGTTACCTGATCGTTGTGAATCCGCAGTGTGGTCGGCGCCCGGGAACGAGTAAGGCCCCCGCCCCTGGTCGGGGCGAGGGCCTCAGGCTGCCTCGTGGCTCAGATGACGCTGACGCGCTGGGCCTGCGGGCCCTTCTGGCCCTGGCCGATTTCGAACTCCACGCGCTGACCCTCGTCGAGCGACTTGAAGCCGCTGCCCTGGATCTCGGAGTAGTGGACGAACACGTCCGGACCCCCGCCGTCCTGCGCGATGAAGCCGAAGCCCTTTTCGCCGTTGAACCACTTGACACTGCCCTGAGCCATACCAATACCTACTCTTTGTAGTGAGCCTGGGCGTCCCGTTCGGACACCCGGTCTCACCCCCCATCCTTCCATTGCGCGTCCGGAGTGGCCACCCCCGGTGGTCAAACTCCCCAATCGGGTCGCAGCGGCATGCCCATCCCGCCCTCGCTGTCGGTCCGCACACCCAGGATGTGGTGCAGTTCGATCTCGCGGCGTTCGAAGGCCAGCCGGCAGGCCGCGAGGTACAGCGCCCACACCCGGCTGCGCCCGGCGCCGGCCTCGGCTACGGCCTCGTCCCAGTTCGCGTCGAGGTTGGCGCACCACCCCGCGAGGGTCTTCGCGTAGTGCTCGCGGAAGTTCTCCGCGTGCCGCACCTCCAGGCCGGCGTCGTGCATGGCCGTCATCAGCTCGCCGGGGGCTTCGAGCTCGCCGTCGGGGAAGACGTAGCGGTCGATGAACCCGCGCGAGCGGTGCGCGACGCTGGTGTCCGGGTTGGTGATGCAGTGGTTGAGCAGCCGTCCGTGCGCCTTGAGCTTGCCGGCCAGGAAGCGGAAGTAGCCGGGGACGTTGCGGGCCCCGATGTGCTCGGTCAGGCCGATCGAGGAGATCGCGTCGAACCCGGTCTCGGTGACGTCCCGGTAGTCCTGGTGGCGGATCTCGGCGCGGTCGGCGATCCCGAGCGCGACGATGTTCTTCTGCGCCCACTGGGCCTGTTCCCGCGAAAGGGTGACACCGATGGCTTCGACGCCGTAGTGGCGGACGGCGTGCGCGACCATCCCGCCCCAGCCGCAGCCGACGTCGAGCAGCTTCATCCCGGGCTTGAGGCCCAGCTTCTTGCAGACGAGGTCGAACTTGTGCGCCTGCGCCTCCTCCAGGGTGGCGTCCTCGTGCGGGAACACCGCGCACGTGTAGGCCATCGACGGGCCGAGGACCAGCTCGTAGAACCGGTTGGACACGTCGTAGTGGCTGGCGATGGCCTCGCTGTCGCGCTCCTTCGAGTGCCGCAGCGCGGTCAGCCCGCGCCGGAACCGGCTCGGGTGCTCCTCGGCCGGCGGCTTGACCAGCCGCAGGTGGCGCGGGCCGAGCTTGCGCAGCAGCCACAGCCGGTCGGCCGGGGTGAGCTGGTCGACCTGCGCGGCCAGCGCGTGCAGCGCCGTGTAGAGGTCGCCGGTGACGTCGAGCGCGCCGGCGACGTACGCGCGGGCGAGGCCGAGGTCGCCGGGGGAGGACATCAGGTAGTCCAGCGCCAGCGGCGAGCGCACCTCGATGGCCACCGGCGCGTCGGCCGGGCCGCTGCGGCTGCCGTCGTAGGCGGTGATCGACACCTCGGCGCGGGGTCCGAGCAGCCGCTCGAAGACGGCGCCGACGGTGATGTTCTCCTGGGTCACGTTCGTTCCTTTCACCGGCGGCGGACGCATTTTTCGTAGAGGCCGAGCAATCGCTCGCGCGGGTCGTAGGCGCGCTTCAGCTCGCGGTAGGCGTCGCCGTTGTAGAGCCGCCAGAACTCGTCCTCGGTGTAGAAGCTGTCCGAGTAGAGCGACTTGTGCCCGCCGAGGCGGGTGACCTCGGCTTCGATCATCCGGTTGTGCACGCCGTCGCGCTCGCCGGGGTCGAGGGGCACGGCCGACCAGAACCCGAAGTTGACGTACAGCTCTTCGGGGTCCAGTTCGTACAGCGGCCAGCGGACGCCGCCGGGCCGCTGGCGCAGCGGGCAGATCCAGACCGGGCTGATCGGGATTTCGCGCTCGAAGAACTCGAGGAACTCCGCGGCCCGGTCGAGCGGGACCTCGATGTCCTGCACGATCGTCTCCTCGGGTGGCAGCCGCCGGAGCTTCAGCAGCCGCTCGGCGATCCGGAACCGGCGATCGAGCGCGACGGCCTTCCAGTACACCGAGGACCGCAGGAACCGGCGGCCGAGCAGCAGCCGCGGCAGCCGGTGCTGGACGCCGAACGCGCGCGAGCACCAGAACCAGTCGGTGTCCCAGCGCCACAGGTAGTCCCGGACCGTGAGGTGGTCGGTCTCGCGGCGCTGGATGGACCGGTAGTAGATGTCCAGCCAGGTGTAGTCGCTGGTGGCGGGCGCGGTGTCGGTGAACGTCCCGAGCGTCAGGTACAGCTCGTCCGGACCGAAGACCGTGCCGTCGACGAAGTCGGTTTCACCGCTGTCGCAGGCTTCGCGCAGGGCGGTGAAGTAGGTGTCCCGGTCGTGGAAGCGGACGTGGCGCAGCTCGACGAACGGTTTGACCGGTTCGAGCAGGATCTTCAGCCGGAGCGCGTAGCCGAGGGTGCCGTAGGAGTTCGGGAAGCCGTGGAACAGGTCGCGGTGCTCGTTGTCCGGCGTGGCGACGACGATCCGGCCGTCCCCGGTGAGCACCTCGAGCTCCACTACCGACTCGTGCGGCATGCCGTTGCGGAAGGACGAGGACTCGATGCCGAGCCCGGTCACCGCGCCGCCGAGGGTGATGGTCTTCAGCTGCGGCACGACCAGCGGCATCAGCCCGTGCGGCAGGGTGGCGTCGACGAGCTGCTCGTAGGTGACCATCCCTTCGACGTCGGCGGTGCGGGTCCCGGGGTCGACGTGCAGCACGTGGGCGAAGCCGGAGACGTCCAGCCCGGGGTGCTTCGCGGCGGCCCGGGAGCGGAACAGGTTGGAGGTCCGCTTCGCGAGCCGGACGGTCGCTTCGCCGTCGATCGCGGTGAGCTGCCGTCTCAGTGCGTCGACGCGGGCTTCGTGCGCGGGGAAAGCCGGGGCTTCCGGCGCCCCGGCCTGATCGATGGTCACCCCCTGATCCTGCCTCACCGGGAGCCGTGGTGGCGCGCCGGACGTCGTGAAAAGACTCATTCCCGTAAGCGGTTCACGACGCCGGATGCGCATCAGGCGACGGCGCGGAGCGGCGTTTGCCCCTCGAGGACCGATTCGGCCTCGGCGAGGAAGGCGTCGATCCGCCGCAGCCGGTCGGCGGTGCGCCGCTCGACGGCGGCCAGCCGGTCGGCGCGGCGGCGGGCGTCGTCGACGATCCGGCAGGCCTGCGCGCGGGCGTCGGCGGTGCGGCGCTCGGCGGCCTCGTCCGCTTCGGCGACGATCGCGGCGGCGCGCTCCCGGGCCGTGGCCACGATCTCGCCGGCTTCCGCGTGCGCCAGTTCCAGCAGGTGCCGGACGCGGTCACCGACGGCGGCCGGGTCGGCGGGTTCGCGGCACAGCCGGTCGGTGCGGGCGCTCAGCTCGGCGTGGTCGGCGCGGGCCCGTTCGAGCTGCCGCGCGAGGTGTTCGGCCTCGGCGACGGCCGCGTCCCGGTCGGTGCCGAGCAGGCGGATTTCGGCCAGGAGTTCGTCGATCCGCTCGTCGACCTGCGCGCGGTCGTAGCCGCGGAAGGTCAGCGCGAAGCTCTCGGGCAGGGGCAGCGGCGCCGTCATCGGGCCGCGGCCGGCCGGCGCAGCAGAGCGGCGAGTTCGCCGGCGTCGCCCGCGGTCCGGAGCTCGACGGGGTCGGGACGTCCCACGGTGTGGTCGTCCTCGTGCAGGGCGGTGACGAACCGCGCGACCCGGCGCGGCGGCGGGACGACGGTGGGCCCGCCCAGGTAGCGCAGGACGATCAGGTCCTCGCCGGAGTGCGTCTCGATCGCGGCCGCCCAGCCGCGTTCCTCGTCCCACAGCAGGGCCACGTCGCGGTCGGGGTAGTGCGGCAGCCGGGTGTCGAGGGCGACGTAGGCCGAGACCGGGCGGTCGTGGTCGAGGGTGCAGGACTCGAGGCCGATCCCGAGCTCGGCGGTGACGTCGCGGAGGTAGCCGAGCAGCGCGGGGACGGCGGGGTGCTGGTAACCGGTCGGGAGTTCGATCGATGCGGTCACGGGGTCGTGGTGCCTTTCTCTCGGGTGGTTCCGTTCTAACATGTCATCGTTTCGATGACAAGGAAGATGTCGCCGGATGGACGACATCTCGCCTGGCGGGAGCTGTCCGGTTCGCCGGATTGAGCGGCGGTACCCCGGGGTACCCGATCGGGCGACCGCGGAGGATCCCGCGGCGCAATGGGGAAAGCGAGGCGGCGTTGAGCATTCTGATCGACTTCGGGCGCGACACGGAGTTCTCGTTCGAGCGGCGGCTGCGCGGCTACGTGGGGGCGGTGGCCCGGGCCGTGGGGGTGGGCCTGGAGTCCTGCACGCTCGACGCGGGCACCCCCGCGGCGGCCTACATCGCCCTCGACTGGCGCCTGGCCCGCTTCCCCGGCCACGACCTGGCCCTGGTCTGGGACGAAGTCCACGGCTGGGCGGCGGCGATCGAAGACACCACCGGGGCGACGGTCCTGACCTACCTGGGTGGCGAGGTGTTCCCGGAACCCCGCGCGGTGGTCCGCTTCCTGGCGGCGGTCCGCGCGGACGACCCGGACGCGGGGACGCCGGAGGCCGCGGTCCTGCGCGAGGCGGGCGGCCACGAGCACCTGCTGGCCGCGGGCCGGAGTTGATCGGTTTCGGGCACACTGGGGCCCATGGGGGAGCTGACGGCGGAAGCCGTGGTCGACCGGATGGTGCCGAAGACGCCGCGGGTGTCGCCGGACGGCGCGTGGGTCGTGTTCGCGAGTTCGCCGGTGGGGCAGCCGGGGAAGCATCCGGTGAGCGAGGTGCGGGCCGGTCCCGTGGACGCGAGTGCGCCGCCCCGGGAGCCGGCGCCGAGCGCGGCGGAAGACCGGGAGCCGCGGTGGGCGCCGGATTCGGCGTCGGTCTTCTTCCTCTCCGACCGCGCCGAGCGCGGGACGGCGCAGCTCTACCGGGTGGCCCGGGAAGGCGGCGAGCCGGAGCAGCTGACGGACTGGCCCGCGGGGATCCACGAGTACGCGCTGCTGCCGGACGGTGCGGTGGTGCTCGTCGCCTCCGAGGAAAAGGAGGCGGCCGACCCCCGGGTTCGCGTGGTCGGCCCGGCCGGAGTGCCCACCTGGGACAGTGTCGACCGGCCTGATCGGCTGTGGCTCCTCGACCCGTCGGCCCGCGGCCTCCGCCTCCTCGGCGACTTCGGCCCGCGGCACGTCGTCGAAGTCACCGCGCGGCCGGACGGCCACTCTCTCGCCGTGCTCACCTGGTCCGTCGCCGATCGGGAGCCCGGGCTCTACGACGCCGGCCTCCACCTCGTCGACGCCGTCACCGGGGCCCGGCGGGACCTCGGCGTCCCGGCGCCGGAAGCCGCGTCCCTCACCTGGTGGCGCGACGACGCCGGCTGGCGCCTGGCCTACCTCGGCATCACCCCGCCCGGCCTGATCGGCGGCCGCGCGATCTTCGACAGCGGCCACCGGAACCTCACCGCCGGGATGAGCGTCTGCCCGATCGAACTCGCGAGGGCCGGGGACGGCCGGCTGCTGGCCCTGTTCGCCGAAGGCCTCGACACCACGATCCGGCGCTTCGACCCCGCCACCGGCACCTTCACCGAGCTCGGCGGCGCGACCGGCAGCCTGCTGGACCTGAGCGCGAGCGGAGACACCGTCGCCGTCGTCGGGAGCAGCGCCACCGAACCGGAAGCCGTCCACTGTGGACCGCCGGGTGGCCCGCTCACGCGCATCGGCGAGCCGCAGCGGCCCGGGATCCGGTGGGGTCGGCAGGAACGCCTGTCCTACCGGGCGGGAGACGGTCTGGACCTCGACGGCCTCCTGGTCCTGCCGCCCGGCCGGACCCGCGCCGACGGGCCCTTCCCGCTCGTCACCCTGGTCCACGGCGGCCCGTACGACCGCTACGCCGACCGCTTCCAGCTCGGGTGGTTCCGCCACGGCCAGTGGCTGGCCGCGGCCGGGTTCGCGGTGTTCCTCCCGAATCCCCGCGGCGGCCTCGGCCACGGTCACGCCTTCGCGGCGAGCGTCGCCGGCGACGTCGGGGGCGCGGAGTTCACCGACCTCCTCGCCGGGATCGACCTGCTCGTCGAGGCGGGCGTCGCCGACGGAGACCGGCTCGGGATCGGCGGGGGCAGCCACGGCGGGTTCATGGCGGCCTGGGCCGTCACGCAGACGGATCGCTTCAAGGCGGCCGTCGTCAACGCGGGCATCGCCGACTGGCCGCTGCTCGCCGCGACCGGGGAGTGCGGCCGGTACGACCAAGCCCTCGGCGGCCGGGAGAACAGCCCGATCACCCACGCCCAGCGCATCCGGACACCGGTGCTCATCGTGCACGGCGAGGACGACGCGAACGTCCCGCTGTCGCAGGCCGAACTCCTGCACCACGCGCTCGGGGACCGGCCGCACGAGTTCGTCGTCTACCCCCGGGAGGGCCACTCCCTGCGCGAGCGCGGCCACCAGCTCGACTACCTGCACCGCGTCCGCGCCTGGTTCTCGGACCGGCTGGCTTGAACCCCGCCGCCGCTGGGTAACCGGAGGGGATGACCAGGACCCGGGTGTACCGCGACGGCGTGCTGCAGAAGGAAGACTTCCCCGTCGAGGACGTGTCGGAGTTCCTGGCCGAACCGGGCACCACGGTGTGGGTGGACCTCTGCGGGCCGACCGAAGCGGATCTGGCGGAGCTCGCGGACGAACTGGGCCTGCACCGGCTCGCCGTCGAGGACGCGGTGTCCGAACACCAGCGGCCCAAGCTCGACCGCTACGACGGCCACGCCTTCCTCGCCGCCTACGCGGTGCGGTTCGACGCGGGGACCGGCGATGTCACGACGGCCGAGTTCGGCGCCTTCGTCACGCCGCGGGCCCTGGTCACCGTGCGCAAGGACGACGGCTTCGACATCGAACCGGTCGTGCGCGCCTGGGACCAGGCGCCGGAGCTGGCGAAGTCGGGTGTCCCGTTCCTGGTGCACGGCCTGCTCGACCACGTCGTGGACGGGCAGTACGAGGCCGTCCAGGCCCTCGACGACGAGGTCGAAGCCCTGGAGGACCTGGTCTTCGAGGACCGCCCGGACTCGTCGGAGCTGCAGCGCCGCTCGTTCCGGCTGCGCAAGAGCCTGACCGCGCTGCGCCGGGTGGTGCTGCCGATGCGCGAGGTGCTCAGCTCCCTGATGCGGCCGGACCTGCGGCTGGCCGACGAGCTGACCCGGCCGTACTTCGAGGACGTCCACGACCACGCCCGCCAGGCCGCGGAGCAGACGGAGGCGCTGCGCGAGCTGATCGCGACGGTCCGGGAGACCCAGCTGAACCTGCAGGGCAACCGGCTGAACCTGATCATGAAGAAGGTGACGGGCTGGGCCGCGGTGATCGCGGTGCCGACCGCGGTGACCGGCTTCTACGGCCAGAACGTGCCGTACCCGGGCAACGGCGCCCCGAGCGGCTTCTGGACCTCGACGGCCGTGGTGCTGGTGCTGTCGCTCGGCCTGTACGGGATCTTCAAGAAGAAGGATTGGCTCTGACCCGGCTTCGCGCGCGGCGGCCGATCCACTGTGGAGTGTCCACACCGGACAGCGAATCCGGGCGCGGCGAACCCCGGCGACGGCGGCCGCGCGCACGTCAACCGGTGCCCGGGACGGCGTTCAGCCGAACGGGTCAACGCGGCCGGATGGCCTGGGAGAGAAGGAAAGGCTTTCGAGCACCGCCTGGGGAGCGCGCGCGGACACGGGCGCGGCTGGTTGCTCAACCGTTGCCGCTCAGCATAGTGCAGCTGCACTATGCTGAGCCATCCGGTGTGCACCGGAGCGGGACAACCGAAGAAACGGGTGGCGGATGAGCGGGGCAATGGTCGAAGGGACGCGCCCGGGTGCCAAAGTCGCAGCTGCAGGCGTGGGCGAGGCCGGGGAGCAGGAGCTGCGGCGGTTGCTGGCCGGCCTGACCGCGGTCCGCGACGGCGACTTCGGCATCCGGTTGCCCGGCGGGGCCGACGGCCTGCTCGGCGAGATCGCCACGGTCTTCAACGGCATGGCCGACCAGCTGTCGCTGTTCACCTCCGAGGTCACCCGCGTCGCCCGCGAGGTCGGCAGCGAGGGCCAGCTGGGCGGGCAGGCGAAGGTCCCCGGCGTGTCCGGCACGTGGAAGGACCTCACCGATTCGGTGAACGCCATGGCCGGCAACCTGACCACCCAGGTGCGGGACATCGCCCAGGTGGCGACCGCGGTGGCGAAGGGTGACCTGTCGCAGAAGATCGACGTCGACGCCCGCGGGGAGATCCTCGAGCTGAAGGACACCGTCAACACGATGGTGGACCAGCTGTCGTCGTTCGCGGACGAGGTCACCCGGGTGGCGCGCGAGGTCGGCAGCGAAGGCCGGCTCGGCGGCCAGGCGCAGGTGCCCGGCGTCGGCGGCGTGTGGCGCGACCTCACCGATTCGGTGAACTTCATGGCCGGCAACCTGACCGACCAGGTCCGCAACATCGCCCAGGTGACGACCGCGGTCGCGAAGGGCGACCTCTCGCAGAAGATCACCGTCGACGCCCGCGGCGAGATCCTCGAGCTCAAGAACACGATCAACACGATGGTGGACCAGCTGTCGTCGTTCGCCGACGAGGTCACCCGCGTCGCGCGGGAAGTCGGCACCGAAGGACGCCTCGGCGGCCAAGCCGACGTCAAGGGCGTCTCGGGCACCTGGCGCGACCTCACCGACTCGGTGAACTTCATGGCCGGCAACCTGACCGACCAGGTCCGCAACATCGCCCAGGTCGCCACCGCGGTGGCGAAGGGCGACCTCTCGCAGAAGATCAACGTCACCGCCCGCGGCGAGGTCCTGGAGCTCAAGGACACGCTGAACACGATGGTGGACCAGCTGTCCGCGTTCGCGGACGAGGTCACCCGGGTGGCGCGCGAGGTCGGCACCGAGGGACGGCTGGGCGGCCAGGCCGACGTCAAGGGCGTCTCCGGCACCTGGAAGGACCTCACCGAGTCGGTCAACGTCATGGCCGACAACCTCACCGCGCAGGTCCGCTCGATCGCCCAGGTCACCACCGCGGTCGCCCGCGGCGACCTGTCCCAGAAGATCCGGGTCGACGCCCGCGGCGAGATCCTCGAGCTCAAGGACACCATCAACACGATGGTGGACCAGCTGTCCGCGTTCGCGGACGAGGTCACCCGCGTCGCCCGCGAGGTCGGCACCGAGGGCAACCTGGGCGGCCAGGCGACCGTCCGCGGCGTGTCGGGGACGTGGAAGAACCTCACCGACAACGTCAACGTCATGGCGTCCAACCTGACCGGCCAGGTCCGCTCGATCGCGCAGGTCGCCACCGCGGTCGCGCGCGGCGACCTGTCGGGCAAGATCACCGTCGAGGCCAAGGGCGAGGTCGCGGCCCTGGCCGACGTCATCAACACGATGGTCGACACGCTCTCGGCGTTCGCGGACGAGGTCACCCGCGTCGCCCGCGAGGTCGGCACCGAGGGCATGCTCGGCGGCCAGGCGCGGGTGCCGAACGTGGCCGGCACCTGGAAGGACCTCACCGACAACGTCAACTCGATGGCGAACAACCTCACCGGGCAGGTCCGCAACATCGCCCAGGTGACCACCGCCGTCGCGCAGGGCGACCTGACCCGCAAGATCGACGTCGACGCCCGCGGCGAGATCCTCGAGCTCAAGACCACGATCAACACGATGGTCGACCAGCTCTCGGCGTTCGCCGCGGAGGTCACCCGCGTGGCGCGCGAGGTCGGCAGCGAAGGCCGTCTCGGCGGCCAGGCCGAGGTCGAAGGCGTCTCCGGGACCTGGAAGCGGCTGACCGAGAACGTCAACGAGCTGGCCGGGAACCTCACCCGGCAGGTCCGCGCGATCGCCGAGGTGACCAGCGCGGTCGCCGAGGGCGACCTGACCCGCTCGATCACCGTCGACGCCTCCGGCGAGGTCGCCGAGCTCAAGGACAACATCAACTCGATGGTCGAGTCGCTGCGCGAAACCACGCGGGCGAACCAGGAACAGGACTGGCTCAAGTCCAACCTGGCCACCATCACCGGGCTCATGCAGGGCCGGCGCGACCTCGCCGTCGTCGCGGCCGCGGTGATGGACGAGCTCGTCCCGCTGGTCAACGCCCAGTACGGCGCGTTCTACCTGGCCGACGACACCGCCGAGGTGCCCGAGCTGCGGCTCGTCGGCGCGTACGGCCACCCGGACGACGGGGACGGCCCGGCGGTCCGGTTCCGGGTCGGGCAGTCGCTGGTCGGGCAGGCCGCCCGCAGCCGCCGCGCGATCGCGGTCGACGACGTCCCGCCCGGCTACGCCACCATCTCCTCCGGGCTCGGCCGCACCGCGCCGGCCAGCCTGATCGTGCTGCCGATCGTGGTCGAGGACCAGGTGCTCGGGGTCATCGAACTCGCCTCGGTGCACGGCTTCACGACGGTGCACCGCGCGTTCCTCGAGCTGCTGATGGAGCAGATCGGCGTCAACGTCAACAGCATCGTCGCCAACGCCCGCACCGACGAGCTGCTCGGCGAATCCCAGCGGCTGACCGCGGAACTGCAGGCCCGTTCGGAGGAACTCCAGGCGCGGCAGGAGGAACTGCAGTCCTCCAACGCCGAGCTGGAGGAGAAGGCGGCCCTGCTGGTCACGCAGAACCGCGACATCGAGACGAAGAACCTGGAGATCGAGCAGGCCCGGCAGGAGCTGGAGGCCCGCGCCCAGCAGCTGACGCTGGCGTCGAAGTACAAGTCGGAGTTCCTGGCCAACATGAGCCACGAGCTGCGCACCCCGCTCAACAGCCTGCTGATCCTCGCCCAGCTGCTCGCGCAGAACCCGACCCGCAACCTGACCGCGAAGCAGGTCGAGTACGCGGGCATCATCCACTCCGCGGGTTCGGACCTGCTGCAGCTGATCAACGACATCCTCGACCTGTCGAAGGTCGAGGCCGGGAAGATGGACGTCACGCCGGAGCAGGTGTCGCTGCGCCAGCTCATCGACTACGTCGAGGCGACGTTCCGGCCGATGACCTCCCAGCGCAACCTGGACTTCCGGATCACCGTGGCGCCCGGGTCGCCGTCCGAGCTGCTCACCGACGACTCGCGGCTGCGGCAGGTGCTGCGGAACCTGCTGTCCAACGCGGTCAAGTTCACCGAAGTCGGCCTGATCGAGCTGCACATCGAGCCGGTGGACCCCGAACGGCTGCCCCGGCCGCTGCGGGCGCACGGGCCCGCCGTCGCCTTCCGCGTCACCGACACCGGCATCGGGATCGCCGAGCACCAGCTCGAATCGATCTTCGGCGCGTTCCAGCAGGCCGACGGCACGACCAGCCGCAAGTACGGCGGGACCGGGCTCGGCCTGTCCATCAGCCGCGAGATCGCGCAGCTGCTCGGCGGCGTGATCACCGCCGAAAGCACGCTGGGCGAGGGCAGCACCTTCACCTTCGCGCTGCCGGTCGCGCGCCCGGACTTCGCACCGCTGCCGGCGGGGGACCACCCCGGCACCGTCGTCGTGACCACCGAGCCCGGTGCCCCCGCCGCGGCGTCGGGCCCGCGGGCGTACCGGCGGCTGCTGGTCGTCGAGGAACGCCAGCACGGCCTGCTGACGCTCGTCGCCGAGAGCGCGGCCGCGGATCTGTCCGACAGCCGCGACATCGGCCTCTCGCCCGCCGACGTCGAGGTCGTGACGGCGGTCGGCACGCAGGAGGCGGCCGCCGCGCTCGCCACCGACGCCTACCACTGCGTGGTGCTCGACCTGGACCTGCCGGAGCGGACCGCGTTCACCTTCCTGGACGCGATGCAGGGCGACAGCGCGCTGCGGCTGGTCCCGGTGCTCGCGCACAACAGCCGGCGGCTCGACGGCGAACTCGAACAGCTCGTGCAGTCCCGCGCGGACATGCAGTCCCTGGAAGTGCTGTCCGGACTGGACGAACTGCGCGAGCGGATCGCGCTGCACCTGTCGGCGGAGGAGCCCGGTGCGGTGCTGCCACTGGTCCGCCCGGACGAGCCGGCCGCGCCGGTGCGCGCGGCGGACGTCGACACGACGCTGGCCGGGCGGACGGTGCTGATCGTCGACGACGACCCGCGCAACGTCTACGCGCTGACCGGGATCCTGGAGCTGCACGGCATGCAGGTGCTGCACGCCGAAGACGGCCGCAAGGGGGTCGAGACGGTCGCGTCGCACCCCGGCATCGACCTGATCCTGATGGACGTGATGATGCCGGAGATGGACGGCTACACCGCGACCGCGAAGATCCGCGCGATGCCGGAGCACGCCGGGATCCCGATCGTCGCGGTGACGGCGAAGGCGATGCCGGGCGACCGGGAGAAGAGCCTCGCCTCCGGTGCGACCGACTACGTCACGAAACCGGTGGACGCCGACGACCTGATCACCCGCATCAAGCGGCACGTGACGGCGTGATCGGCGACGAGCGGCCGGTCTCCGACGTCCCGGCCAACCTCGCGCGGCTGGCCGACACCGTCGCCCGCCTGCGCAGCGAAATCGACCACGCGCACGCCGTCGCCGACGGCCGCGCGCTGATCGAGCTCGCCAAGGGCGTGCTGATGGAACGCCTGCAGTGCGCGCCGGCCGACGCGGCGCGGCAGCTGGAGACCCTGGCCGGGCGGGCCGGGATGACGCCGCTGGAGTTCGCCGCGGACGTCGTCGGCGAGGCGGCCGCGGACCGGGTGACCGAGGTGGCGCAGGAGTTCCTGGCCCGCGCCGACGACTCCGGCGACTCGGTCGCGGTCCGGCTGCGGACCGCGGAGAGCGGCGTGCTCGCGGCCGGGGACACCCAGCGCGTCGCGGAGTCCATTTTGGACCATGCGCTGCGGCCGCTGGGCGCGACCGCGGTCGCGGTGTGGCTCGCCGGGTCCGACGGGTCGCTGACGCTGGCCGGCTCCGCCGGGTTCTCGGCCGAGGAGGCGGCGCGCTGGCGGTACGTCCCGCCGGGCGTGGCGACGC
The DNA here is from genome assembly GCF_031625235.1 of Amycolatopsis sp. 505. Taxonomy (NCBI): domain Bacteria; kingdom Bacillati; phylum Actinomycetota; class Actinomycetes; order Pseudonocardiales; family Pseudonocardiaceae; genus Amycolatopsis; species Amycolatopsis sp. 505. Next base: position 197,944 of record NZ_JACKQP010000007.1, on the reverse strand, counting down.
CCGCCCGCAACGCGCTGCTCGAGCGCGACACCGTCTGGTGCCCGACGCTCGCCGCTGCAGGCCTGCCGTCGATCGGGCAGCACAGCCTGTCCGGGGGCGGCCGGGTGACGGTGCCGACCGGGACCGGCGGGCGCATCATCGGCGTCGTCGAGATGTGCTGGCCCGACCCGCTGCCCGCGGAACCGGGGCGGCAGCGCCGCCAGCTGGAGGCCCTGGCCGAGCTGTGCGCGTACACGCTCGACACCCGGGAGCTCCCGCCGGCGGGTGACGTGCTCGGCGAGCTGGTGGACTTCATCGACGGCCTGTACGACCCGGCCGTGCTGCTGACGCCGTGCCTGGACGGCGGCGATTTCCGCATCCACCACGCGAACATCCGGTTCGCCGACCCGGGCGGCCGGCCGCGCAGCCGGATCGTCGGCACCCGGCTGCTGGAGACCTACCCGCTGGCCGCGGAGGAAAGCGGGCTGCTCGACAAGATCCAGCGCGTCTACGCCACCGGCGAGCCGTTCCGGGCCGACAGCGTGGCGATCACCACCCTGGTCGACCAGGTGCCGCTGACCGTGCTCACCGACGTCAGCGTCACGCGCTTCGCCGGGAACGTGCTGCTGATCCTGCGCATCCAGGACGACGCGGCGAAGCTCGCGGTGCTGCTGCAGCACGCCCAGCGGCTCGGGCGGATCGGCGGCTTCGAGGAGAACGTCGTCACCGGGGCGATCACCTGGAACATCGAGCTGTTCGCGCTGTACGGCCTGCCGCCGAACGCGTCGCCGCTGTCGCTGCACGACCTGGCCGAGCACGCGCACCCCGACGACGCCGGGGCGATCGGCCGGTTCCTGCGGGCGGTGCTGCACCACAAGCGGCCGTCGTCGACGGCGTTCCGGCTGCAGCGCTCCGACGGCGTCGCCCGGCACATCCGGGTGGTCGCCGAGCCGGTCGTCGACGGCCGCGGCGAGCTGGTCGCGGTCCGCGGTGCCTACCAGGACGTTTCGTCGCAGCACTGGACCGAGGTGGCGCTGGCCGCGACGCGGGACAGGCTGGCCGAGACCGAGCAGCAGGCGATCGAGCGCAACCGGCTGGCGCTGCAGCTGCAGCACGCGATCATGCCGCCGGCCAAGGGCCCGATCGACATGCCGGGCCTGCGTGCGGCGGTCCGCTACCGCCCGGCGGAGAAGGAGCACCTGGTCGGCGGCGACTGGTACGACGCGGTCGCGTTGCCGACGGGCGAGGTCCTGCTGTGCGTCGGCGACGTCGCCGGCCACGGCATCGACGCGGCGACGGGCATGGTGAGCCTCCGCAACGCCCTGCGCGGCCTCGCGGCGACCGGCGCCGGCCCGGCTCAGCTGCTGACGTGGCTGAACCTGGTGGCCTACCACCTGACGGACCACGTGACGGCCACGGCGGTGACGGCGGTCTACGACCCGGCGCACCGCAAGCTTCGCTGGGCCCGGGCGGGCCACCTGCCCCCGATCGTCCGCCACCGCGACGGAACGGCGACGACGCTGCCCCTGATCCGCGGCTCGCTGCTGGGCGCGGTCCGCGACGTCGTGTACGAGGAGGACGAGCTCCAGCTCGCGGAGGGCGACATCCTGCTGATCTACACGGACGGCCTGATCGAGCGCCGCGACCGCCCGGTCCAGGATTCGGTGTCCCGCCTGGTCACCTTGGTCCACGGCCACGACGGCGGCCTCGAGCACCAGCTGGACAGGTTGCTGACCTTCAGCACCGCGGACACCGACGACGACACCTGCGTGGTCGGGATCGAGGTCACCACCGCCTGACCGTGTCGACCCCCCAATCACGCGTGTCGACCCCCTAATCACGCGTGTCGACCCTCCAATCACGCATGTCGACCTCCCGATCACGGGGAGGCGCCGCTCGCCGGTCGGCCGGAGAAGCGGAACGGGCGTCGGCCGTGCTCCGCGGGGCTTCTCGCGTGATTGAAGGGCCATCACGCGTGATGGGGGAGCCGACACGCGTGATTGGAGGGTCGACACGGCGTCAGGGGTTGATGGCCAAAACCAGGAAGCCCGCCAGCAGGACCAGGTGGACGCCGCCCTGGAGGCGGGTGGCGCGGCCGGGGACGACCGTCAGGACGCTCACCACCACCGTCAGCGCGAGCAGGACGATCTGCGTCGCACCGAGGCCGAGCAGGAGCTGGCCCGGCAGCCACACCGACGCCAGCGCGATGGCCGGGATCGTCAGGCCGATGCTCGCGATCGCCGAGCCGTACGCGAGGTTGAGGCTGATCTGCATCCGGTCGCGCTGGGCCGCGCGCACCGCCGCCAGGGTCTCCGGCAGCAGGACCAGCAGGGCGATCACCACGCCCACGAACGACTGCGGGAACCCGGCCGCGCGCACTCCGGCTTCGATCGCCGGGGACTCGACCTTCGCCAGGCCGACCACCGCGATCAGCGCCACGAGCAGCAGCGCCAGGCTGCCCAGGGCCGCTCGGTTGGACGGTGGTTCGGCGTGGTCGTCCTCCTTGACCGCGCCGTCGGCCGCGACCGGGAGGAAGAAGTCGCGGTGCCGGACCGTCTGCGTCAGCACGAACGTGCCGTACAGCACCAGGGAGGCCAGCGCCGCGAAGGTCAGCTGGGTGGGGGAAAACGCCGGCCCCGGCGTGCTGGACGTGAACGCCGGGAGCACCAGGCTGAGCGTGGCCAGGGTCGCGACCGTCGCCAGCGCGGCGCCGCTGCCTTCGGAGTTGAACAGCGTCGAGCCGTAGCGGCGGGCGCCGACCAGCAGCGAGATGCCGACGATGCCGTTGGTCGTGATCATCACGGCGGCGAACACCGTGTCCCGCGCGAGCGAGCCCGCCTCCGGGCCGCCCGACACCATCATCGTGACGATCAGCGCGACCTCGATGACCGTGACCGCGACCGCGAGCACCAGCGACCCGAACGGTTCACCCACCCGGTGGGCGACGACCTCCGCGTGGTGCACCGCGGCCAGCACGGTCGCCCCGAGCGCGACGGCGACGACCCCGACGAAGACCGGGCCGAGGTCGCGGCCCCAGGTGAGCGCCAACACGAGCACGCCGACCACCGGGGTGACGGAGGTCCAGGACAGCAGGAAGGATCTCAGCGCGGCGACCATGCCTCCACCCTGTCACACCGGCCGGGATCCCGCGGGTCCGTACGGCACTTCTCACATCGTCCCTTGTGGACGGTTGCGGTCGGGCGCCACCAGCCGCGGGGCCGCTTCGACGACGTGCCGGCGGAAGCTTTCGCTCAGTGGTGGGAGGTTCCGGCCCGTCGCCCAGGCGAGGCCGATGTCGCGCGCAGCGTCCACATCGGTCAGTTCGAGGTGCGGCGCCGGGAACGCCGCCGTGTGCGGCAGCGGTACCACGGACACCCCGAGCCCGGCCGTGACGAGGCCGCGCAGCGTCTCGACCTCGTCGCCCTCGAACCCGATGCGCGGGACGAACCCGGCCTCGGCGCACAGCCGCTCGGTCGTCTCGCGCAACGCGTACCCCGGGCGCAGGAGGATGAACGTCTCGTCCGCGACGTCGGCGAGGCGCACCCGCCGTCGCCCGGCCAGCCGGTGGCGCGGCGGGACCGCGAGCCGCAGCGGCTCGACGAGCAGCCGCGCCCAGTGCAGCTGGGAGTGCCCGGGGTCGCCGCTGGTGATGACGAGGTCCGCCGTGCCCTCGAGGAGCTCGGCTTCGAGGCCGGCCTCGCCGTGCTGCCGCAGCTCGAACCGGGCGCTCGGGTGCTCGGCGAGGAAGCCGCTCAGCACGGCGGGCACCAGCCAGGTGCCGAACGTGTGCAGGAACGCCAGCGGGACGACCCCGGTGTCCGGCGCGACGAGCTCGCCGACTTCGCGCAGGCCCTGGTCGAGCTGGTCGAGCACGAGGTCGACGTGCCGCTTGAAGGCGTGCCCGGCCGGCGTCAGCCGCAGCACCCGTCCGGACCGGCGGAACAGCTCGGCGCCGGCGTCGCGCTCGAGCCGCCGCAGGGCCCGCGACAGCGCGGGCTGGGTGAGATGCGCCCGCGCGGCGGTCTCGGTGACGGTGGCGCCGGCCGCGACCTCGCGGAAGAGCCGCAGCGTCTCGACGTCCATGCCGCCAGTGTATGGAATTTCAGCCAATCAGGCATTGGACGCATCGATCATCCGGGGTCACGCTGGAGGCATGGCTACCGTGGCAGAACAACTGGTCAGGACCCTGCGCGACGCCGGGGTCGAGCGCATCTACGGCATCGTCGGGGACAGCCTGAACCCGATCGTCGACGCGGTCCGCCGCACCGACGGCATCGAGTGGGTCCACGTCCGCCACGAGGAGACGGCCGCCTTCGCCGCCGCGGCCGAAGCGCAGGTCACCGGCAAGCTCGCCGTCTGCGCGGGCAGCTGCGGCCCGGGCAACCTGCACCTGATCAACGGCCTGTTCGACGCCCACCGGTCGGGCGCGCCGGTGCTCGCGATCGCGTCGCACATCCCGTCGAACCAGATCGGCACCGGCTTCTTCCAGGAGACCCACCCGGACCGGCTCTTCGCCGAATGCAGCCACTTCAGCGAGGTCGTCGCGGACCCGGCGCAGCTGCCGCGGCTGCTGCGGATCGCCACGCAGGCCGCCGTCGGCAAGGGCGGCGTCGCGGTGCTGACCATCCCGGGCGACCTGGCCGACCGCAAGGCCACCGGCCCGCTGACCGAGCGCCTCCCGCTGGTGACGCCGTCGCCCGCGGTGCCGCCGGCCGCGGTCGTGCGGGAGCTGGCGGACCTGCTGAACTCCGGCGAGAAGGTGATGCTGTTCGCCGGCGCGGGCGTCCGCGGCGCGCACGACGAGGTCATGGAGCTGGCGGAAAAGCTCGCCGCGCCGGTCGGGCACTCGCTCGGCGGCAAGGAGTGGATCCAGTACGACAACCCGTTCGACGTCGGCATGAGCGGCCTGCTCGGCTACGGCGCCTGCTACGACGCGATGCACGAGGCCGACCGCATCGTGCTGCTGGGCACCGACTTCCCGTACGACAACTTCCTCCCGCAGGCGCGCACGATCCAGGTTGACCACGACGCCTCGCGCCTCGGCCGCCGCACGCCGCTGGATCTCGCGGTGCACGGCGACGTGAAGGAAACGCTGCGGGCCCTGCTCCCGCTGCTGCGGCCCCGGAGTGACCGGGGGTTCCTCGACCGGATGCTGCGGGAACACGTCCGGAAGCTGGAGAAGGTCGTCGGCGCGTACACGACGAAGATCGAGCACCGCCGCCCGATCCACCCGGAGTACGTCGCTTCGGTGCTCGACGAGGTCGCCGCGGACGACGCGGTGTTCACCGTCGACACCGGCATGGGCAACGTCTGGGCCGCGCGCTACCTGACGCCGAACGGCCGCCGCCGCGTGCTGGGTTCGTTCCGGCACGGCAGCATGGCGAACGCGCTGCCGCACGCGATCGGCGCCCAGCTCTCCCAGCCCGGCCGCCAGGTGGTGTCGCTGTCGGGCGACGGCGGGCTCGCGATGCTGATGGGCGACCTGCTGACGCTGCCGGCGTACGACGTCCCGGTGAAGGTCGTGGTGTTCAACAACGCCACGCTGGGCATGGTGAAGCTGGAGATGCTGGTCGACGGCCTCCCGGACTTCGGCACCGACCACGCTCCGGTCAACTTCGCGGCGATCGCGGCGGCCTGCGGCGTGTTCGCCGAGCGCGTCGAGGACCCGGACGACGTGCGCGGCGCGCTGGAGAAGGCGTTCGCCCACCCGGGGCCGGCGGTGGTCGAGGTGGTGACGGACCCGAACGCGCTGTCGATCCCGCCCCGCATCACGGGGGAGATGGTGCGCGGATTCGCGCTGGGCGCGACGAAGACGGTGCTCAACGGCGGTGTCGGCAAGATGGTCGACCTGGCGCGGGCCAACCTGCGCAACACCCCGCGGCCCTAGCTGTCCACTGTGGACCCTCCCGGCGCACCCCTCTTGGCTACGCACGGTGGTGATCGACCACTCGTTCGGCTGCTGGGGGAGGGGCGGGGTTGCCTCCTACCGTCGAGGGAGTGCTCGCCGTAGGCGTCGTGGGAGGTGTGACCGGCGTGCTCGTGGCCCTCCAGCGAACCGGTGCAGACCGGCCGCTCCCGCCGGCGGCGGAACATCTGGTGGCGTTGCTGCGATCGTGGGGCCCGGGCCCGCAGCACCTGACGGGGTTGGCGCTGGCGGGCATCACGCTGCAGGGCCGGCTGGGCCCGCGGCGGGTGGACGCCCTGGTGTTCACCCGCAGCGGAGTGGTGGTGATCGCGGCCCACGAGCCGGGGCCGGCGGAGTGGCCGGGTCCGGGAGACCGCACCGGAGCCGCGGTGGCGGCGGCGAGGGGCGCCCTGGCCGGCCACGAAGGCGGCCGGCACGTGACGGGCCTGGTCGCGGTCGTCCCGCCGGCGGAACCGCGGGCTCCGGGCGAGCCGGAGTTGCGGCTGGGTGAGTGGGCGGCGGTCCGGCAGGCGAGCGCGCCGGACGTGGCCGCCGGTGACGGGTCGATGGCTGTCCTGCCCGAGGTGGACAGCCGTGCCCGGGAAGCCGAACGACCGAACGGCGCCCCGCCCGCCGGTGACGGGTCGGTGGCTGTCCCGCCCGAGGTGGACAGCCGTGCCCGGGAAGCCGAACGACCGAACGGCGCCCCGCCCGCCCTCCGCTGGCCCGACCCGCACCCGGTGCCGAACGTCGCCGTCGTGCTCGCCGAGCCTCGCGGCTTGCGGCGGATCATCGCCCAGCACAACCGGTGGCGGACCGTCTGGTCGGCCGACGACGTCCTCGACGCCTGCTACGCCCTCTCCCTCGCGCACCTCGCCCCGCCTCGGGCCGCGCTCATCGCCGACGGGTTCCCCGCCCGCCTTCCCGTTCTCGACCGGCTGCCGGACCTGCCCGCCGTCATCCCCGTGCCGCCCGAGCCGCCGCCGGTGGCCGAGGATGCTCTCGATCCGTGGACTCCGCCCGTGCGGGTCAGCGTCTTCCCGCGGCAGCGGCCGATCCGGGACGTCCCGTGGGGCCTGCTCTTCGTGCTCACCGTGCTCGTCGCCGTCGGGGTGGTGGCCGCCGTCTTCGTCGCTCAGGTCTTTCACGGATCTTGACCCGTTCGGATCGCGCCAACTAGGCCATCTGCACCGTTTCCCCCTCGCGGCCGCTGGGCACCTCCCGGTAGCTGTGAAAGGGGTTCACGATGCCGCGCACCCGAGCGCTTGTCCTTCTCGCCGTCCTCGCCGGTTCGTCGCTCACCGGCTGCAAGCTCGCCGACGAGCTGGCCTCCGGCGCCGGTCCGGTCACCGAGGCGCCCGGCACGGTCGCCGCCCCGCGGATCGCGCCCGCCGAGGCGCGCACCGAGCTGGCCGCCCTGAAGGTCGCCGTGCGCGGGACCATGGACGGCTACAGCCGGGACGAGTTCCCGCACTGGGACAAGGTGGACGCGAACTGCGACGTCCGGGAGCAGGTCCTCAAACGGGACGGCAAGGACGTCAAGACCGACGCGCAGTGCGCCGCGAAGTCCGGCACCTGGGTCAGCCCCTACGACGGCGAGACCTGGCACAAGGCGTCCGATCTGGACATCGACCACATGGTCCCGCTCGGGCAGGCCTGGATCAGCGGCGCCAAGAGCTGGACGCGGGAGCGGCGCGAGCAGTTCGCGAACGACCTCGTCCGCCCGCAGCTGAAAGCGGTCACCGACAACCTCAACGAGCAGAAGAGCGACAAGGCCCCGGACGCCTGGAAGCCGCCGCTCGTGTCGTACTGGTGCGCCTACGCCACCGACTGGATCGTCGTGAAGCGCAACTACGGCCTGGCCATCACGGTCCCCGAGCAGAAGGCGCTGGAGACCATGCTGGACCACTGCTAGAACGACCGCGCCGCCGCCACCGCCTGGTCCGCATAGGACTGTCCGAAGAGGACCGTGTGCACCAGCAGGGGGAACAGCTGGTGCAGCCCGATCCGATCGCGCCAGCCGGTCGCCAGGGGCGCCGCCTCGTCGTAGGCGGCCACGACGCGGTCGAGGTGCGGGCAGCCGAACAGGTGCAGCATCGCGAGGTCCGTCTCGCGGTGCCCGCCGTGGGCGGCCGGGTCGATCAGCCACGCCTCGCGCCCGTCCCACAGGACGTTGCCGTTCCAGAGGTCGCCGTGCAGCCGCGCGGGCGGCTCGGCCGACGCGGGGACCCGCCCGCAGGCCCGCTCGAACAACGCCGCTTCCGACGCACCGAACGTCCCCGCGTCCACCGCCAGCCGGACGTAGGGCAGCACCCGGTCCGCCGCGTACCAGGACGCCCAGTCCTCCGCCGGGACGTTGGCCATCGGCGCCCGGCCGATCCACGCGTCCGCAGGGCCGTCGGGCGGCGGGGCGCCGAACGCCGGGGCGCCCGCGGCGTGCAGCCCGGCCAGCCCGCGGCCGAAGCGTTCCGCCGCCGCCGCTGACGGGCGTCCGGCCGGGACCCGGTCGATGACGAGCCGGTCCCGGTCGAGACTGCGGATGGCGGGCACCGGCACGGTGCCGGCCGCGGCCAGCCAACGCAGGCCGGCCGCCTCCGCCGCCGTCGCGCCGGGAGCGTGGCCGCGCTTGACGAACACCTCGCCGGAGTCGGTCATGTCCGGCACGGTACCGGCGCGCTACGGTGGTCGCCGAAGACAGGGGGACAGACGGTGGCGGTGCAGGTCGAGAAGTTCGAACAGCTGCTCGGGACGCTGGCGGAGGTCGAGCGTGCGGAAGCGCGTGACTACTCGTCGTTCAGCGTGCGCGGCAAGCGGTTCGGCTACTTCTGGCCGCGGACCCGGACCGTCGGCCTCAAGCAGACCGTCTCCGAGCAGCTGGCGCTGGTCTCCGAGCGGCCGGACGTCTTCGAGGTCCAGTTCACCGCGGGCGGCTTCGGCTGGGTCGTGGTTTACCTGGACGGCATCGACGCCGACGAACTCGCCGAACTCCTTTACGAGGCCTGGCGGCTCTCCGCCCCGGAGGAGCTGGTCGCGGAGGTGCCCTTCACCAGGATCGCCCGCGCGTAGAGCAGGTCGAACCCCTGCCGCTGGACGTTCTGGTGGGACTTCGACCCGGGCTGCGTGGTGACGACGGCGAGGTCGCACCCGGCCTCGGCGGCCGCCGCGAGCCGGGCCCGCAGCAACGCGGTCTGGACGCCTCGGCGCCGGTGGGCCGGCAGCGTCGCCGCGCCGCTGAACTGCGCGATCCCGTCGGTGACCCGGAAGCTCGCGCCCCCGGCGAACTCGCCGTCCCGTTCCGCGATGTACCGCCGCACGCCGGCCATGTCCCGCAGCGCGTTGACGAGCAGGTCGTGGGGGAAGTCCTCGTGCGAGGGCAGGCCTTGTCCGTCGTCCACGGCGGACGCTTCGGCCACCGCGGACAGCCAGGTCTCCAGCTCGTCGTCGCGGCAGGCCCGGACGTCGCCGGGGAAGCCGGCGTCTCCGATCCGCCGCCCGAGCACGTTCTCGTACGACTCCAGGCGGTAGCCCCGCGCGGTCAGCATCGCCCCGGCCGCCGAGTCGGCGAGCTGCGAGAGTTCGACCTGTACCGGCACGCCCCGCTCGGCGAACGCCGCCTCGATCTCCGCGAGCGCGGCGGGCTCGGGCAGCCCGGAGAAGCCGAGCCCGGCGACCTTGGTGAACGGCGACCCGGCCTCGGCGAAGGTGGCGACACCCCCGGCGAGCGGGCGCGTGAAGCCGCGGTCGTCCCCGAGCCGAGCCCGCGAGGCGTCACAACAAGCGGCGACGAACCGCGCCTCGGCGCGTTCGATGCGCTCGGCCAGAGCTGTGTCGCAAAAGAGCCGTTCCCCGTCCACGTCCCCACAGTGGCGGACGCGGACGGGGAACACCAACCGGTTTTCAGCCCTCGACGCGGTGCGAAGCCCAGAACGAGGTCAGGTCGGTCGACCCGGCCGCCGCCTGCGCCGCGGCCTTGAACTCCGCCGTCGTCGACACGCCGTACCAGTGCGACTGCGCGTACGACTTGAGCAGGTTCGCCATCGCCGTGTCGCCGATCAGCCGCCGCAGGTCGTGCAGGGTGCACTTGCCGTAGTTGTAGACCACCGTCGAGTACCGGGACGAATGCGCGTCCCAGTAGGCCATCGAGTTGGTCAGCTTCTCCGCGCTCGACTGCCAGGTGATGCCGCAGCCGCTGCCGGTGATCCCGCGGTAGAGGTCGGTGGCGTAGTCGGTGAAGCTCTCGTCCAGCCACGGCGAGGTGTACTCGTCGTCGCCGACGATCCCGTAGAACCACTGGTGCGCGAGCTCGTGCGGCAGGGCCACGTTCGACACCAGGTCCATCACGAAGCCCGGGTACTCCATGCCGCCGAACCAGAAGTTGTTGTCCAGCACCACGTCGACCTCACCGTACGGGTAGTCGCCGAAGCGGCCCGAGTGGACGTCGATGGAGTCGGCGGCCAGCGACAACATCGAGTTGGCGCTGCTGGTGGAGATCCCGCTGACCGAGTAGACGTTGACCCGCACGCCCTTGCCGGACGTCGTGGTGATCTTCGCGAACGGCCCGGCGGCCCACGCGAAGTCCCGCACCTTGGCCGCCACGGCGTGCGTGGTGGTCGTGGTGCCGCTGGTCGTCTCGGTCGAGGTGCCGGTGGCCGGGGTCAGCAGCGACGTCGGGTGGACCAGGGTGACGTCGAAGTCGCTGATCACCGTGTAGAACGACTCGCCGTTGTTCGTGTACGGGTCGAGGTGCCAGCCCGCGCCGTCGCGGACGGCGAGCACCGGCAGCGCGTTGCCGATCATGTTGAACGCGCCGTCGTGGCCGAACCGGTCGGCGCCGCTGGGCACGACGATCTTCAGGTCGAACCCGATGGTCGCGGACTGGCCCTGGGCCAGGGGCGCGGGCAGCGTGATCTTCAGGGCCGTGCAGTTCACGCTCAGCGCGGACGCCGTGCCGCCGGTGACGTTCGTGACCGTGATCGGCGTCGTCGGGCAGGCGCCGTGGTAGTTGTCCCAGAGCCGCAGGTACACCTCGGGCAGCGCGGTCGCGGAGCCGTTGGTGAAGCCGACGCTCTGGTGCCCGGTCCACGTGTCGCCCGCGGTGTTCGACGTCAGGTTCACCGTGTACGCCGGATTGACCGGCGTGCGCGTCGAGTCGGCGGGAGCGGCGGAGATCGTCCAGGTGAAGGTGGCGCTGCCGCTGTTGCCGGCCGGGTCCTTCGCCGTCACGGTCACCGAGGACGTGCCCGCGGTCGTCGGCGTGCCGGTGATCTTGCCCGTGCTCGCGCCGATCGCGAGGCCGGCGGGTAGGCCGGTGGCGCTGTAGGTGAGCGCGTCACCCTGCGGGTCGCTCGCCTGGATCTGCAGCGCCGCGGCCTGGCCGACGGCGCCGGTCTGGGCCCCCGGCGAGGTGACGACCGGCGACTGCGCGGACCCGGTGGTGGTCAGCGAGAAGTCGTCGAGGACGAAGTTGGTGGCCAGGCTCGCATCCTCGGTGCCGGTGAGCTTCAGCGTCACCGTCTGGCCGAGGTAGCGGGAGACGTCCACGGTGCGCTGGACGTAGCCGGTGTTCTTGTCCAGGTTCGAATAGCTCGCCAGGGTGTCGGAACCCGCCTGTACCACCAGCTTGTCGTACTTCGTGCTGGTGGTCGTCTCCTTGGTGTCGATGTGCTGCCACCACGAGAGCGTCGCCGACGCGCAGCCGGCGGGCAGCGTCAGCGACTGGGACAGGGTGTCGGTGTGCGTGCTGCCGGTGCCGTCCAGGCGGGCGAGCATCGTGCCGCCGTGCGCGGGTTGCGCGGTGGTGGCCGCGGTGATGACGCCGCTGGTCTGGGTCCACGGCGTGGTGCCGCTTTCGAACCCGCCGTTGCCGACGATCTGGTCACCGCAGACCGCGGCGGCCTCGGCCGGCGTGGCGACGGCGACGGTGCCCAGCAGGCCGATGGCCACGCCGAGCACGGCAGGAAGCACCCTCGATCTCATGGAGGTCGTCCTTTCCCGGCTCCGCCCGTGGGAGCCAGGAGAAGCGTCCTCTGCGCCCCGGATGGGCGGAACCCGCCAAGAGTCGGGTTCCGTGCCGCTTTCGTCGTGTATGCACGGGAACGTCCGGGTGTACGGATCTTGTACGCCGCATTGCGAGCTTGGGGGCATCCGACCGGGAGGAAGACATGACCCCCAAGTTCAAGGCGCTCACCGTCGCCGTCGGCACGCTGCTCGCGCTGGCCGGCAGCGGGATCGCCCAGGCCGCGCCGACGGCGGCCGCCGACGTGACCGGCATGGAAGCGATCTTCAACAACCCGCCCGAAAACGGCGACCGCGACCACTCGATCGAAACGCGGCTGGTCCAGCTGACCAACGGCACCCCGGCCGGTGCCGAGATCCACATCTCCCTCTTCAGCTGGACCCGGCCGGCGCTGGCCGAGGCGGTGAAGGCGGCGCAGGCCCGCGGCGTCAAGGTGCGGATCGCGCTCGACGGCGCCGCGGACGACGACCCGGCGAACACCGCGATGCCGATCCTCAAGTCCGCCGGGCTCACCCAGCTCGTCTTCTGCGGCACCGGCGGCGACAACACCGGGTGCATCGCCCACGACGGCAGCCCGCACTCGATCAACCACGACAAGCTGTGGATGTTCTCCGAGACCGAGGGCAAGAAGGACGTCGTCGTCATCGGCTCGTACAACCTGACCACGGTGCAGGGCAACATGTTCAACAACGCTCTGCTGACGTACGGCGACGCCGATCTGTACGGCTTCTACCTCGGCCACATGCAGAAGATGCTGGCGCAGAAGAAGAACAACAACTACTTCGACGACGCGGGCTACCACAAGACGCTGACCACGATGGTCACCAGCTACCTTTCCCCGCGCGCCGACTCCCGTGGCGGCGCCTCCGAGGAGTTCGCCACCGACACGTGGGCGCAGCTGCTGAAGTACATCACCAAGTACGAAGCCGGCTGCTCGCTCAACGTCGTGCAGGCCAACATCGCCGACTCGCGCACCCCGGTCGTCACCGAGCTGGCGCGCATCGCGAAGCTGGGCTGCAAGGTCCGGATCGTCTACGACGACATGGGCACCGCGGCACTGGCCGCCCTCAAGGGCAAGGCGAACATCACGCTCAAGAAGTTCAGCACGACCGTGAACGACCGCGAGATCACCGTGCACTCGAAGTATATGCTCTACACGGGCAACTACAGCGAGAAGGGCGGCCGGCAGCTCGTCTTCACCGGCTCGCACAACATCTCCGGCGCGGCCCTGCGCGACAACGACGAAATCCTGATCAAGGTCGAGAACGCGGCGATCAGCGCGGCCTACCAGGACAACTTCAGCACCATCCTGGCCCGTGCGAAGTGCACGGCCCCGGCTACCTGCTGAGGACGCGGGCGGCCCGCGTCTCCAGGGGCCGGTAGCCGGCCTGGGTGGCGAGCTTGACCGCCGCTTCGCCGTGGGTGCGCGCCAGTTCGGTGTCACCCACGGCGAACGCCGCTTCGGCGAGGCCGGTCAGTGCTGCGGCTTCACACCACGTGAAGCTCGTTTCGCGGGCGATGTCCAGTGCTGCCGTCAGATGCTCGACCGCTTCGGCGGCGCGGTCGAGCCGGAGGCACGTTTCGCCGAGCGCGGCGAGTGCGGACGCTTCGGTGCCGCGGTCGCCGATGCGGCGGGTCAGCTCGACGGCGTCGGCCGCATCTGTCAGGGCGCGGGTGGCGTCGCCCGCCCGGGCCTCCATGACCGCCCGGCCGGACAGTGCCGCCGCTTCGCCGTACTGGTAGCCGAGTTCCCGGTTGGCGGTCAAGGCTCGCTCGTAGAACTCGGCGGCGACGGCGTGGCCGAGGTCGCGGTGGACGTGCCCGAGGTCGACCAGGAGCACGGCGACGCTGAACCGCGCGTCGTCGCGTTCGGCGATGTCCAGGGCGCGGGCGAAGTGGCCGAGCGCGGCGTCGAAGTCGCCGACCTGGCCGCAGGCGAACCCGAGGTTGGCCAGCGCCATCGTGATGCCCGGCATGGCCGTTTCTTCGCACAGCCGCAACGCTTCCAGGCCGCACGCGATCGCCTCGTGCGCATCGCCGAGGCGCTGGAGCACGGCGCTGAGGTTGTTGAGCGCCGCGGCGCGCCCCGGCGGCCAGTCCGCCGCCAGCCCGTCGGACAACACCGTCGTCAGGTGCGCGCGGGCGTCGGCGTAGCGGCCGCTGTTGACCCCGGCGAGCGCGATGGACAACCGCATCGCCGCCTGCGCCTGCCGGTCGTCGTCGGCCTGGGCGGCGGTCAACGCCGTCGTGGCCGTCTCGATCCATTCCGTGTGGTGGCCGCGGTGGTGGAAGAAGGCCCGGAGGGCGTCGGCCAGGTGCCAGGCGTACTCGCGCGGGCCGTGTGCCGCCGCGTGCTCGACGGCGGCGGCGAGGTTCGGCCACTCCGTGTCCAGCCAGGCCAGCGCGTCTTCGGTGCCTTCGAACGCCGGTTCCGGTTCGGGCCGGGGGAGCCGGAGGAAGTGGGGGATCAGCAGGCGGCCCGCCGCGTCGGCCGTTGCCAGGTAGTGGTCGAACAGCCGCCGCCGGGCCGCGTCCGCGTCGGCCGCGGTGTCGTCGGCCGCGGCTCGCCCGCCCGCGTAGCTGCGCAACAGGTCGTGGAAGCGGTAGCGGCCGGGCAGGTGCCGTTCGACGAGGTTGGCCGCGGCGAGGGCCTTGAGCTGCCGGCCGGCGTGCCCTTCGCTGACGGCGGCGAGCCGCGCGGCGACCGGTGCGGTGAACGTCTGGCCCGGCACCAGCGCGAGCCGCCGGAACAGGAGGCGGTGCCCGGGGGGCAAGGCCCGGTAGGACACGGAGAACGCCGTCGTGACCGCGCTTTCCTCGGCGCCGTCGACGCTCAGGCCGGCCAGGGGATCGCCGTCGGCGAGTTCGCGGGCCAGCTCGGCGATGCCGGACACCTCGCCGAGGTTCGCCGCGGCCAGCCGCAGCGCGAGCGGCAGGTGCCCGCACAGCCGGGCCAGTTCCGCCGCCGCGGCCGGTTCGGCGGCGACCGCGGGTGGCCCGAGCACGGTTTCCAGCAGCTGCCGGGAATCCTCGGCCGGCAGCACGGAGAGCGGGACGGCCGGCGCGCCGGTGCGGGCGATGAGGTCGCCGAGCCGCTGGCGGCTGGTGATCAGCACCGTGCCGGACGGCGGCAGCAGCGGTGTCACCTGGGCGCTGTCGCGGGCGTTGTCGAGCAGGACGAGGACCTGCCGGTCGGCCAGCAGGGAGCGCCAGAGGGCCGTGCGGCCGTCCGGGTCCGGCGGGATGGCACGCGGGTCGGTGCCCAGCGCCCGCAGCAGCTGCGCGGCCGCGACGGCCGGGGTGAGCGGCTCGTGGTCCGGGTCGAATCCGCGCAGGTCGAGGTAGAGCTGGCCGTCACCGAAGCGGTCGCGGACGCGGTGTGCCCAGCGGACGGCGAGGGCGGTCTTGCCGACGCCGGCGGTGCCGGTGACCACGCGGATGTCCGCGCCGGGGCCGGGCTCCGCGGGCTCGTCGAGCTGGGCGAGCTCGGCGGCGCGGCCGGTGAAGCCGCGGACGTCGTGGGGCAGCTGGGCCGGGCGGACCGGTTCGGGGGCCGGCTCCGGCGCGGCGTCGAGGGCCGGGTCTGCGGCGAGGATCGCGGCTTCGAGACGGGTCAGCTCGGGGGAAGGGTCGAGCCCGAGTTCGGTGACGAGCCGGCTGCGCAGGCCGCGGAAGGCGGCGAGGGCGTCGTCGGTGCGGCCCTCGCGGTGCAGGGCGAGCATGAGCTGGCCGACGAACCGCTGCCGCAGCGGGTGCGCGGCGACCAGCGTGGTCAGTTCGGCGAGCACCTCCCGACCGCGGCCGAGCCGCAGCTGCGCGTCGATGCGGTCTTCCAGCGCGCTCCAGCGGGCTTCGTGCAACCCGGCGAGGAGCAGCTCGGCGACTTCGCCGGACGCGGCCCCGGCGAGCGCGTCACCCCGCCAGAGGGCGAGGGCCTCGTCGAACAGCTCGACGGCGGTCTCGTCGGCCGCCACGCGGGCCCGGTGGGTGAGGGCGGTGAAGCGGTGGGCGTCGACGGTGTCCGGGTCGGCGCGCAGGACGTACCCGTGGCCTTCGGTGACGAGCTCGGGGCCGCCGGTGGCGCGGAACACCGCGCGCAGGCGGGAGATCAGCGCCTGGACGGTGCCGCGCGCGCTGGCCGGGGGATCGTCGGGCCAGAGCCGGTCGACGAGGCTTTCGACGGTGACCGGCCGCGGCGTCTCGAGCAGCAGGACGGCGAGGACCAGGCGCTGCTTGCGGGAGCCGAGATCGACCGGGTCGCCGTCCGCCGTCGCCTCGACGGCGCCGAGGAGGCGGAACTCCACCCGGTCACCTCCACTCACCTGATCGGGTGTGCAAGCGTACTGCAAGCGTGGTGCAGGCCCGGTCCGCCATCCTGGCGGGGCCGCAGGACATGCTCCCGACGATGTCCACGGCCGGCTCGGGCGCCGGGGAACCGGCGGATTCGGCTGTCGTCGTCCCACGGGCGGCACGAGCTGGGGGTAGGACCACCACGGCGACCCCTCCACGGTCGCCGTGGTGGCCCTTTGTCCGTTCGCTGCCCGGGGCAGCGGCCGCCCGATGCGGTAGCTCCGGTGGCGGCCCGCGTGCGCCCGACGCAGAATGCGCGCATGCAGCCGACGGTCGTCCGGGTGGCGCGCCTGTCCGACCCGGCCGGGCCTGCCGACGGCGTCCGCGTGCTCGTCGAACGGCTCTGGCCCCGCGGCACGGCCCGGACGGCGGTGGTCCTCGACGGCTGGTACCGCGGCCTGGCGCCGTCCGACGAGCTGCGCACCTGGTACGGCCACGATCCCGAGCGGTTCGCGGAGTTCGCCGAGCGTTACCGGGCAGAGCTGCGCGAGCCCGATCGAGTGGCGGCCTTGGACCGCCTCCGCACGTTGGCCGGCGACGGCCCGGTGACCCTCCTGACGGCGAGCGGGTCCCCTTCGATCAGCCAGGCGGCCGTGCTGGCGGCGGTGCTCACCGGGAAGTGAGCCGTGTCGTCCACCCAGGTACGCGTGTCGTCCGTCCGGGTACGCGTGTCGTCCGTCGGGCGACCGCCTCAGGGGCGCGTTCCGGTGACCGCCACGCGGACCGTCGCCGCGGCGGAGCCGAGCTTCTCGTGGCGGGCCGTCAAAGTGAGCGTCCCCGGCTGCCCCGCGAACGGGCGCAGCCACACCGCCGCCGCACCACCCGTCGCGCCGAAGTCGAGCTCCGGATCGCCGACCAGCTCACCCGGGCCGGTCAGCGTCAGCCGCACCCGGCCGGTCGTCCCCGCGCGCAGGGTCCCGAACCGGTCCACCGCCGCCACCACCACGCGGGTGGCGTCGCTGCCGTCCGCGCGCAGCTCCGGATCGTCGGGCACGCAGCTGAGCACGTCCGAGCCCCGGTCCCCGCTGAACCGGCGGCTGACGACGAGCCGCTCACCGACGTAACCGTCGATGCGCAGCTGCGGCCGCCGCCCCTTCGGCACCACCAGGTCGACGGCGAACGGCGGGTACCGCAGGTGCGGGAACTCCGCGCGCCGGCTGCGGGCCGCACCCGCCGGCCGGTCGTCGAGGAACAGCAGCAGGCGGTCGCAGTTGGACCAGATCGTCACCCCGGCGCCGGGCCCGGCCGGCTGGGCCGTGAAGTCCCACGCGAAGCCGGGCTCGACGACCGCCCGCACCCGGGGGTCGCCCTGCGAGGCGTAGAAGGCCGCGGCCGGCTTGGGAATCCGGAAGAGGTCGGACACCCCGGCGTACTTCACCCCGTCGACCGACCGCTGCCAGGCCGACGGGTAGTCGAACGCGCACCAGGCGAGCAGCCCGCAGTAGCGGTCGTCGGCGGCGGCGAGGTCGTGGGCCTTCGCGTGCAGTTCCGCCTGCTGCCGGACCGCCGGGAAGTCTCCGCGCCGGTAGGCCCGGGCCCCGGCGAGCGTGCCGATCGTCTCCGTCACCAGGTACGGCACCCCCGGCCGCGGCGGGCGCAGCCGGAAGGGCGCCCCGCGCCGGGCGGTGTAGTCGTTGTAGGCCAGGATTTCGACGTCGCTGCCGGCGAACCGTCCGAGCGTGGCGCTGGCCAGCGCGCCGCTCGTCGGCCGGGACGGGTCGAGCTGCCGCGCGAGCCGGCCGGTCCGCTGGTACATCGCGGTCGTGCCGTTCGCCTCGTTCACCCGCGTACCCCACACGATGATGCTGGGGTGGTTGCGGTCGCGCACGACCATGCCTTCGACGTCCGCCAGGTTCCGCCGCTGCCAGGCGTCGTCCCCGACGTGGCCCCAGCCCGGGATCTCTTCCCACACCAGCAGGCCGAGCTCGTCACAGGCGTCGAGGAACGCGCTCGACTGCGGGTAGTGCGAGCAGCGGACCATGGTGCAGTTCAGGTCGCGGCGCAGGATCTCGGCGTCCCGCCGCTGCACGCGCTCCGGCATCGCGCCACCGGCGAAGGGGTACCACTGGTGGCGGTTGAGGCCGAACAGCTTGAGCCGCCGTCCGTTGAGGAAGAAGCCCTCGGTGGTGAACCGCGCGTCGCGGAAGCCGGTGCGCACCACCCGCTGGTCGAGGGCGCGCTTCCCGGACTGGAGCGTCACCACGACGTCGCACAGGGCGGGGTCCTCGACGTCCCAGAGCCGCACCGCCTCGAGCCCGCCGACGTCGAACTCGACCGTCGTCCCGCGGACCGCCGCGGATGCGGTGGCGACTTCGCGGCCCGCTTGCCGCACCGACGCGGTCACCTGCCCCACGACCGGTGCGTCCAGCGTGCACGTCAGGTGCAGCGAGCGGCCGGGGGAGAGGACGTCGACGGGCCGGGCGAAGACGTCGGCCAGCCGGATCCGCGGCACCTCGCCGACCGTGGCCGGGCGGTAGATCCCGGCCGGCTGGTAGAAGTCGATCACCGACGGCCCCCCGCGCGGCAGGTTCGGCGGTACGTCCAGCGCCCACCGCCCGTCGACCACCACGGCGAGCATGTTGTCCCCGGTCACGACGTCCGGCAGGGCCACCTCGAAGGGCAGGTAGCCGCCCTCGTGGGTGGCGACGAGCCGGCCGTTGAGGTGCACCTCGGCGTTCGTCATGACGCCGTCGAAGCGGGCGGTGTGGCGGCCGGTCGCCGACCCGGTGAAGTGCTTGCGGTAGACCCACCGGTCCTGCCAGGACGCCGGGTCCCACCCGGTCCACGAAAGCGGCGTCACGCAGTGGGGGAGCTGCACCGGCGAGAGGTCGATCTCGTCGAACCCGAGCTCGGTGCAGCCGTCGTCGTACCGCCCGAACAGCCAGAAATCGCCCAGCCGCACGGGGTCCGGCCCGGGCGCGGCGTGCCCGGCCGACCCGGCGACGACGCCGAGCAACGCGGCGCCACCGGCGGCGAGGAACCCGCGCCGGGACAGCCGTGGCGGCGAGTCGGCCAGCTCGGTATCGGACACAGACGACCTCCGTGCTCGGGCTCCCCCGGGATATCGCTGGTGGGCGGTAAGACGTCACAAACGATCAGCGGGTTGCTCAGCGCAGGGTCGAGGCTCGGACCACCAGCTCCGGGGTGAACACGACTTTCCGGTGTTCGTGGCCGGTTTCGGACGCCTCCGCGAGCAGCAGCTCCACGGCCGTGCGGCCCAAGCGCCGCCTCGGCTGGCGGACCGACGTCAACGGCACCGCGGCCGCCGCCGCGAACTCGATGTCGTCGTAGCCCACGATCGCCAGGTCGGCCGGGACGCTCATGCGGAGGTTCGCGCACGTCTGCAGCAGGCCGAGAGCGACCAGGTCGTTCGCGCAGAACGCCGCGGTCGGGCGGACCGACGCCGGGAGGCCCGCCAGGCGCTCGCCCGCGCCGCGGCCGTCGGCCACCGTCAGGGCCGTCGTCGTCAGGTCGACCAGGCGGTCCGGGCCGAGGCCGGCCGCCGCCAACGCGCGCAACGCACCCTGCCGGCGGTCGCGGACCTGGCCGACCGACGTGTGGTTGCCGATGAACGCGATCCGCTCGTGGCCCTGCTCGACCAGGTGGCGCACGGCGATCTCGCCGCCGTAGACGTCGTCGACCGCGACCGAGCAGTGCGTCGTGCCTTCCGGCGTGCGGTCGACGACGACCACCGGCGTGCCGCGGCGCGCGATCTCGCCCAGCAGCGGGGCGTCCGGGTCGACCGGCGTGATGAGGACACCCTGGACGCGCTGCTGTTCGAGGCGCCCGAGGTAGGCCGCCTCCCGCGACGGCTGGTGCGCGCTGTTGCACAGGAACAGGGACAGGTCGCCCTCGCCCGCAGCGTCTGCTGCGTCTTCCATGCCGGCCGCGACGTCGGTGAAGAACGGGTTGCTGCCGTCGAGCATCACGTAGGCCAGCACCCGGCTGCGCCCGGCCCGCAGCTGCCGCGCGGATTCGTTGCGCACGAAGCGGAGTTCGGTCATCGCGGCCTCGACCCTGGCCCGGGTCGCCGGGCTGACCCGGCCGGGCCGGTTGAGCACATTGGACACCGTGCCGAGGGACACGCCGGCGGCCGCCGCGACTTCCTTCATGCCCGCCGCGCGGGGCTCGGCACCGGGCTCCCTGACCACCATCGCAACCCCCTGTTTGAAACGTAACATCACCGCGAAGGATCTGCTGAAGACCCGTTTGGCCACGCCTTCGCCGATGCATTGACTTCTCGTTCCGTCGCATAGTAGCTTCACCGCACCAGATTTGTGAAACCTTTCAATCCGGAGGTCGCGATGACGCGGCAGGACCCGGGCCGGGTGCCTCTGCTGGAGGTGCGCGGCGTGACGAAATCGTTCGGCGCGGTCGCGGCCGTGGCCGGCGTGAGCTTCGGGCTGCACGCCGGGGAGGCGCACGCGCTGGTCGGGGAGAACGGCGCCGGCAAGTCCACGATCGTCAAGATGCTGGCCGGGGTGCACAAGCCCGACGACGGCACGCTGCTGCTCGACGGCGAACCGGTCGAGTTCGGCTCGCCCGCCGACGCGAAAGCGGCCGGGATCGCGGTCATCTACCAGGAGCCCACCCTGTTCCCGGACCTGAGCGTCGCGGAGAACATCGTGATGGGCCGCCACCCGCGCAAGAGCCTCGGCCGGATCGACCGGGCGGCGGTCCGCGCCGAGGCCGAGCGCCTGTTCGCCCGGCTCGGCGTCCGGATCGACCCCGCCCGGCCCGCCAGGGGTTTGTCGATCGCCGATCAGCAGATCGTCGAGATCGCCAAGGCGCTCAGCGCCGACGCCCGCGTGCTGGTGATGGACGAGCCGACCGCCGCGCTGACCCGGGTCGAGGTCGAGCGGCTCTTCAGCGTCGCCCGGACGCTGCGCCAGGAAGGCGCGGCGATCATGTTCATCTCCCACCGCTTCGAGGAGATCACCGAGCTCTGCCAGCGCGTGACGATCATGCGCGACGGCAAGCACGTCTCCACCGACGCCCTGGAGGACGTCACCGTCGAGGAGATGGTGAAGCGCATGGTCGGCCGCGACCTCGACGCGCTGTTCCCCAAGCAGGACGTCGAACCCGGCGCGGTCGTGCTGGAGGTCGAGGGCCTGGCCCGCGCGGGCGTGTTCCGCGACATCTCCTTCTCGGTGCGCGCCGGGGAAATCGTCGCGTTCGCCGGGCTGGTCGGCTCCGGCCGCTCGGAGGTCGTCCAGGCCGTCTTCGGTGTCGACGAACGGGACGCCGGAGTCGTGAAGGTGAGCGGCAAGAAGCTCAAGCCGCACTCGTCGCGGGCCGCGATGGCCTCCGGGATGGCCCTCGTTCCCGAGGACCGGCGTCAGCAGGGCCTGATCATGGACCTCTCGATCGAGCGCAACGTGACGCTGCCGCGCTCGCGGGCGCTTTCCCAGCTCGGCTTCCTCACCGGCGCGAGCGAACGCCGGGAAGCCCGGCACTGGACCGAGCGCCTGCGCACCAAGTACCGGAGGCTCGGCGACCCCGTCGGGACGCTCTCGGGCGGCAACCAGCAGAAGGTCGTCCTGGCCAAGTGGCTGGCGATGGCGCCGAAGGTGCTGATCGTCGACGAGCCGACGCGCGGGATCGACGTCGGTACCAAGGCCGAGGTCCACCGGCTGATGTCCGCGCTGGCCGCCGAGGGCGTCGCGGTCGTCATGGTGTCGTCGGAACTGCCGGAGGTGCTGGGCATGGCCGACCGCGTGCTGGTGATGCGGGAAGGCCGGATCGTGGCCGAGCTCCCGCGCGCCGAGGCGACCGAAGACTCGGTCATGTTCGCCGCGATGGGCCAGGGGGCCGCCGCATGACCGTCACCGAGGAGGCCCGCGTGACGAAGGAACCGGCCGTCCACTCGCGACGGTCGTGGACCGCGAACGTGCTGAAGGCCCGCGAATCCGGCATCGTGCTCGCCTTGATCGTGCTGGTCGCGTTCACCGCGACGCAGAACTCCCGGTTCCTGTCCGGGCAGAGCATCCGCGACATCCTGCTCGGCACGGCCATCCTGGCCGTGCTCGCGGTCGGGCAGGCGATCGTGATGATCACCCGCAACATCGACCTGTCGGTCGGCTCGGTGCTCGGCCTGGCGGCGTTCGCCGTCGGCACGCTGATGAAGGACAACCCCGGGCTGCCGGTGCTCGTCGCGATCCTCGCCGGGCTCGGCGTCGGCGCGATGTGCGGGCTGGTCAACGGCGCCCTGGTGCGCTTCGGCCAGGTACCCGCGCTGGTCGTCACCCTCGGCACGCTCTACGCCTACCGCGGGGTCAGCTACTTCTGGGCTGGCGGCCAGCAGATCAACGCCGACAAGCTGCCCGCGTCCTTCCTGGACTTCGGCACGGCGTCCATCCTCGGCGTGCCGTGGCTGGTGCTGATCGCGGTGCTGGTCCTGGTCGCCGCCGGGATCGTGCTGCGCAGCTACCGCGCCGGGCGCGAGCTGTACGCGATGGGGTCGAGCCCGCAGGCCGCGCAGCTGGCCGGCATCCGCGTCGGCCGCAACACCAGTGCCGCGTTCCTGGTCAGCGGCGCTCTCGCGGGCCTGGCCGGGGTGCTGTTCGCCGCCCGGTTCGGCACCGTGGACGCGGCGGCCGGCACCGGCTACGAGCTCAACGTCGTCGCCGCGGCCGTGGTCGGCGGGGTCGCCGTGTTCGGCGGCAGCGGTTCGGTCTGGGGCGCGGGCCTCGGCGCGCTGCTGCTGACCGTGATCGGCAGCGCCCTGGCGGTGCTCGACATCAACCAGTTCTGGCAGCAGGCGATCGTCGGCGCGCTGATCCTGCTGGCCATCGGCGCCGACCGGCTGGTCGCCGTCCGGGTCGCCAAGGCACTGAAGAAGAGGGATTCCCATGTCTGACCCCGGGAACCGGCTCGGCCGGCTGCTCAGCTGGGACGCCGCCGTCGTGCTCGTGACGGTGATCGTGCTGATCGTCGCTTCGGGTGCCGTGGAGAACTTCGGCACCAGCCGCAACTTCACCTTCCTGCTGCTCGACCTGCTCCCCATCGCGCTGGTCGCGCTGCCGATGACGTTCATCATCGTCACCGGCGAGATCGACCTTTCGGTGGCGAGCACGCTCGGCCTGACGTCGGCGGTGATGGGCTCCCTCTGGGACGCGGGCCTGACGATCGAGACGATCATCCCGCTCTGCATCCTGCTCGGCGCGGTCCTCGGCGCGCTGAACGGCTTCTTCGTCACCGTGCTGAAACTGCCGTCGCTGGCCGTCACCATCGGCACCCTGGCGCTCTACCGCGGGCTCGCGTTCGTGGTGCTGGGCGACAACGCGGTCGCCGACTTCCCACGGGCCTATACGAGCTGGGTCACCGGGACGATCGGCGACGGCCCGGTCCCGAACGTGCTGATCCCGCTGGTCGTCGTCGCGCTGGTCTTCGGCGTCGTGCTGCACGCGACCCCGATCGGCCGGGGCGTGTTCGCCGCCGGCGCGGGCGAGCAGGCGGCCCGGTTCGCCGGCATCCGCACCGGACGGCTCAAGTTCTGGCTGTACGTCGTGAGCGGCGCGGTCGCCGGCCTGGCCGGGGTGCTGTGGACGCTGCGGTACTCCAGCGCCCGCGCCGACAACGGCTTCGGCCTCGAACTGGCCGTCGTGGCCGCCGTGCTGCTCGGCGGTGTGTCCATCTTCGGCGGCAAGGGCACCCTGCCGGGCGTGCTCGCCGGGGTGGTCCTGCTGGCCTCGCTGCAGAACGCGCTGCGCCTGCAGGACGTGTCGAACGAGGCGCTCAACATCGTGACCGGCGTGCTCCTGATCGTGTCGGTCCTGCTCCCCAACATCGTGACTTCGGCCCGCACGGCAGTGCGTCGCCGTCGGCAAGCGGTAACTCCGGAAAGGTGACGAAGATGTCCCGACGGTTCCTCACCGGCGCAGTGTCGGCCGGACTGGTGCTGGTCCTGGCCGCGTGCAGCGGCACGACGAAGAACGACAACGCCGGCTCCGGCGCGAGTGAGTCCACCGCCCAGGCGAACCCGAACGCCGCGGCGAAGGAGGGCGTCAAGATGGCGTTCCTGCCCAAGCAGCTCAACAACCCCTACAGCGACATCGAGGTCAGCGGCGGCAAGGAGGCCCTGGCCGAGCTGAAGGGCGAGTACAAGCTGGTCGGGCCGAACGACGCCAGCGCGTCGTCGCAGGTCAGCTACATCAACACGCTGATCCAGCAGCAGCAGGACGTCATCGGCATCGCCGCGAACGACCCGAACGCGGTGTGCCCGTCGCTCAACCAGGCCCGCGGCGCCGGCATCAAGATCGTCGCCTTCGACTCCGACGCCGCCAAGGACTGCCGCGACGTCTTCATCA
Source organism: Amycolatopsis sp. 505 (assembly GCF_031625235.1). Taxonomy (NCBI): domain Bacteria; kingdom Bacillati; phylum Actinomycetota; class Actinomycetes; order Pseudonocardiales; family Pseudonocardiaceae; genus Amycolatopsis; species Amycolatopsis sp. 505. The sequence goes on along the minus strand of NZ_JACKQP010000007.1, from coordinate 173,385 downwards.
ACCAGGCCACCACCCAGGGCATCGGCGAGGCGCTGGCCAAGCAGGCCAAGGACCTCTCCGGCGGCTCCGGCGAGATCGCGGTCCTGTCCGCGACGCCGAACGCCACCAACCAGAACGCCTGGATCGAGGTCCTCAAGAAGGAACTGGCCAAGCCGGAGTACGCGGGCCTGAAGCTGGACAAGATCGCCTACGGCAACGACGACGACCAGAAGTCGTTCCAGGAGGCCCAGGGCCTGCTGCAGTCGTTCCCCAACCTCAAGGTGATCGTCTCGCCGACCACCGTGGGCATCGCGGCGGCCGCGCGGTACGTCAGCTCGTCGAGCTACAAGGGCAAGGTCGCGGTGACCGGGCTGGGCACGCCGAACCAGATGCGCGCCTTCGTCAAGGACGGCACGGTGAAGCAGTTCGCGCTGTGGAACCCGGCCGACATCGGCTACCTCGCCGCCTACGCCGGCGTCGCGCTCAAGTCCGGCCAGATCACCGGCAAGCAGGGCGAGAAGTTCAAGGCGGGCAAGCTCGGCGACTACACGATCGGCGAGAACGGCGAGATCGTGCTCGGCCCGCCGACGACGTTCGACGCGAACAACATCGACAAGTTCAACTTCTGATGCCGCGGTACTGCTTCTGCCTTCAGGTCAAGCCCGACCGCAAAGCCGAGTACGCCGAGCGGCACCGGGCGGTGTGGCCCGAGATGCGGCAGGCACTGCACGACACCGGCTGGCGCAACTATTCGCTCTTCCTGCGCGAGGACGGCCTGCTGATCGGGTACGTCGAGGCGGACGACCTCGCCGCCGCGCAGGCCGCCATGGCGGAGACCGACGTCAACACCCGCTGGCAGGCGGAGATGGCGGAGTTCTTCACCGGCCTCGACGGTGGCCCGCCGGATGAAGGGTTCCAGCTGCTCGACGAGGTCTTCCACCTCGACGTCCGGGAAGGACAGTGATCGCCATGGGTGATCTGACCGCCGTAAAAGGGGCCCTGCGGACGCAGCGCATCGAGACGCCGTCGTGGGCGTACGCGAACTCGGGCACCCGGTTCAAGGTGTTCCCGCAACCCGGTGTCCCGCGGACGCCGGAGGAGAAGATCGCCGACGCCGCGGTGGTGCACCGGCTCACCGGGGTGGCGCCGAGCGTGGCGCTGCACATTCCGTGGGATCGCGTGGACGACTACACCGCTCTGACCGCGTACGCCCGCGATCTGGGTGTCGAGATCGGCGCGATCAACACGAACGTCTTCCAGGACGAGGACTACAAGCTCGGTTCGGTGACCAACCCGGACGCGGGCATCCGCCGCAAGGCGACCGACCACCTCCTGGAAGCCGTCGACATCATGGACGCGACGGGTTCGCGGGACCTGAAGCTGTGGTTCTCCGACGGTATCAACTACCCGGGTCAGGACGACCTCCGCGACCGGCAGGACCGGCTGGCGGAGGCGCTGCGCGAGACCTACGACCGGCTCGGCGGCCACCAGCGGATGCTGCTGGAGTACAAGCTGTTCGAGCCCGCGTTCTACGCGACCGACGTCCCGGACTGGGGCACGTCCTACGCCCACTGCATCGAGCTGGGGGAGCGGGCGACGGTGTGCATCGACACCGGCCACCACGCCCCGGGGACGAACATCGAGTTCATCGTGGCGTTCCTGCTGCGGGCCGGGAAGCTGGGCGCGTTCGACTTCAACTCCCGCTTCTACGCCGACGACGACCTGATGGTGGGGGCGGCGGACCCGTTCCAGCTGTTCCGGATCATGTACGAGATCGTCCGCGCCGACGCCCTCGACCCGGCGTACGGGATCGCGTTCATGCTCGACCAGTGCCACAACATCGAGGCCAAGATCCCGGCGATCATCCGCTCGGTGATGAACGTCCAGGAAGCCACCGCGAAGGCGCTCCTGGTGGATCGCCCCGCACTGCGCTCGGCCCAGCAGGCGGGCAACGTCCTGGAAGCGAACGCCGTGCTGATGGACGCCTACAACACCGACGTCCGGCCGCTGCTGGCCGAGCTGCGCACCGAAGCCGGGCTCGACCCGGACCCGGTCGCGGCGTACCACCGCAGCGGGTACCAGGAGAAGATCGTGGCCGAGCGCGCCGGCGGCACGCAGGCCGGATGGGGAGCATGACGATGACCGTGCCGGAGCAGCTCATCGCGCGCAGCAACGCGCTCGGGGCCGACCCGCGCAACACGAACTACGCCGGCGGCAACACCTCCGCCAAGGGCGCGGTGACCGACCCGGTCACCGGCTCGCCCACGGACGTCCTGTGGGTCAAGGGCTCCGGCGGTGACCTCGGCACGCTGACCGAGTCCGGGCTGGCGGTGCTGCGGCTGGACCGGCTGCGTTCCCTGGTCGACGTCTACCCGGGCGTCGAGCGCGAGGACGAGATGGTCGCCGCGTTCGACTACTGCCTGCACGGCCGGGGCGGGGCGGCGCCGTCGATCGACACCGCCATGCACGGCCTGGTCGAGGCTCCGCACGTCGACCACCTGCACCCGGACTCGGGCATCGCGCTGGCCACGGCGGCCGCCGGCCCGGCGCTGACCAAGGAGTGCTTCGGCGACCGGGTCGCCTGGGTCGGCTGGCGGCGGCCCGGGTTCCAGCTGGGCCTGGACATCGCCGCGGTGAAGGCGGCCAACCCCCAGGCCATCGGCGTGATCCTCGGCGGCCACGGCATCACCGCGTGGGGCGCCACCTCGGGGGAGTGCGAGCGCCACTCCCTCGAGATCATCCGGACCGCCGAATCCTTCCTGGCCGAGCGGGGCGCGCCGGAGCCGTTCGGGCCGGTCGTCCCCGGCTTCGAGGCTCTTCCCGAAGCCGAACGCCGAGCACGCGCGGCCGCGCTGGCGCCGGTGATCCGCGGCCTGGCCTCCACCGACCAGCGGGTCGTCGGCCACTACACCGACAGCGACGTCGTGCTGGAGTTCCTCTCACGCGAAAAGCTCGCGCCGCTCGCCGCGCTGGGTACGTCCTGCCCGGACCACTTCCTGCGCACCAAGGTCCGGCCGCTGGTGGTGGACCTGCCCGCGACCGCGCCCGTCGAGGACGTCGTCGCACGGCTGAAGGAGCTGCACGCGGAGTACCGCGACTCCTACCGCGCCTACTACGAGCGGCACGCCGACGCCGACTCGCCCGCGATGCGCGGCGCCGACCCGGCCATCGTGCTCGTCCCCGGCGTCGGGATGTTCTCCTTCGGCAAGGACAAGCAGACCGCGCGCGTGGCGGGCGAGTTCTACGTCAACGCCATCAACGTCATGCGCGGCGCCGAAGCGGTGTCTACCTACGCGCCGATCCCGGAAAGCGAGAAGTTCCGGATCGAATACTGGGCCCTCGAAGAGGCGAAGCTGCAGCGGATGCCGAAGCCAAAACCCCTGGCCGGGCGGATCGCGCTGGTCACGGGCGCGGGTTCGGGCATCGGCAAGGCCATCGCCCGCCGGCTGGCGGCCGAGGGGGCGTGCGTGACGATCGCCGACGTCAACGGCGACGCGGCCGCGGAGGTCGCGGCGGAGATCGGTGGCACGGCCGTCACCGCCGACGTCACCGACGCCGCGGCGGTCCAGGCGGCGATCGACGCCACGGTGCTGGCCTACGGCGGCATCGACCTGGTGGTCAACAACGCCGGGCTGTCCATCTCGAAGCCGCTGCTGGAAACCACCGAACGCGACTGGGACCTCCAGCACGACGTGATGGCCAAGGGCTCGTTCCTGGTGTCCCAGGCCGCGGCGAAGGCGATGGTCGCGCAGGGCATCGGCGGCGACATCGTCTACATCTCGTCGAAGAACTCGGTGTTCGCGGGCCCGAACAACGTCGCCTACGGCGCCGCGAAGGCCGACCAGGCCCACCAGGTCCGGCTCCTGGCCGCCGAACTCGGCGGGCACGGCATCCGGGTCAACGGCGTCAACCCCGACGGCGTCGTCCAGGGCTCCGGCATCTTCGCCGGCGGCTGGGGCGCCCAGCGGGCCGCGGTCTACGGCGTCGAGGAGGCGAAGCTCGGCGAGTTCTACGCCCAGCGGACCATCCTCAAGCGCGAGGTGCTGCCCGAGCACGTCGCCGCCGCCGTGTTCGCCCTCACCGGCGGCGAGCTCACCCACACCACCGGCCTGCACGTGCCGGTGGACGCCGGGGTGGCCGCCGCGTTCCTGCGTTGACGAAAGGACCGATGACCTTGGACCGCATCACCCCGCGCCGCACCCGCGTGGGCCTCGTGTCCGGCGGGCTCGGCGCGTACTGGCCGCAGTTCCCCGCGCTGCTGCCGCAACTGGAGGCGTCGGCCCGGCGCGTTTCGGAGCGACTGTCCGAAATGGACTGTGAGGTGGTCGACGCCGGGTTCGTCTCCGACGCCCAGCAGGGTGCCGCCGCGGCGGAGGAGCTGCGGGTGGCCGGGTGCGACCTGATCGTCGGCTTCCTGACGACGTACCTGACGTCGAGCATGCTGGCCCCGGTCGCGCAGCGCTCGGGCGCGCCGGTGCTGCTGCTGAACCTGCAGCCCACCGAGGCGATGGACCACGAGTCCTTCGACACCGGCGCGTGGCTGGCCTACTGCGGCGCCTGCCCGCTGCCGGAGATGGCGAACGCGTTCCGGCGTCTGGGCGTCGAATTCCGCTCGGTGTCCGGGTACCTCGAAGACGCGCGGGCGTGGACGCGGATCGAGCGCTGGATCAAGGCCGCCGGGGTGCGGGCGGCGTTGCGGCACGGCCGCCACGGGCTGCTCGGGCACCTCTACCCGGGCATGCTGGACGTCGCCACCGATCCGACCCTCGTGTCGGCCCAGCTCGGCGGGCACGTCGAGATCCTGGAGGTCGACGACCTGCGGGTGCGCGTGGAGAAGGTCACCGACGACGAAACCGCCGCGCGCGTGGCGCTGGCCCGCGAAGTGTTCACTGTGGACGAGTCCGTTGTGGACGAGGACTTCGCCTGGGGTGCCCGGGTGTCGGTGGCCCTCGACCGGCTCGTCGAGGACTTCTCGCTGGATTCCCTGGCCTACTACCACCGCGGCCTCGACGGGGAGACGCACGAGCGGGTCGGCGCCGGGTTCATCCTCGGCGCGTCCCTGCTCACCGCCCGCGGCATCCCGGCGGTCGGCGAGTACGAGCTGCGGACGTCGCTGGCCATGCTGGTCATGGACCGGCTCGGGGCGGGCGGCTCGTTCACCGAGCTGCAGGCGCTGAACTTCCGCGATCGGGTGGTCGAGATGGGCCACGACGGGCCGGCGCACCTCGGGATCAGCGCCCGCAAGCCGCTGCTGCGCGGGCTGGGTGTCTACCACGGCAAGCGCGGCTGGGGCGTGTCGGTCGAGTTCGACGTCAAGCACGGGCCGGTGACGCTGTGCGGCCTCGGCCAGCGCCGCGACGGGACGTTCACGCTCATCGCGGCGGAAGGCACGGTCGTGCCCGGCCCGCTGCTGCGGATCGGCAACACGACCTCCCGCGTCGACTTCGGCTGCGACCCGGGGGAGTGGACCGACGCCTGGTCCGCCAGCGGCATCGCACACCACTGGGCACTCGGCACCGGCCACCGCGTCGCCGAGCTGACGGCGGTCGCGGACCTGCTCGGCCTCGAGCTGACGGTGGTCCGCCCGTGAAGCGAGTCGCGGCCGTCGACCTCGGCGCGTCCAGCGGACGGGTGATGGCCGGGACCGCCGGGCCGTCCCGGCTGGAGGTGGCGGAGGTGCGGCGCTTCGCGAACGGCGGTGTCCGCGCGGGGCCGGTGCTGTACTGGGACATCCTGGGCCTGTACCGGGAGACCCTCGCCGGGATCCGCGAGGCCGGGCGCCTGGACGGCGTCGGCATCGACTCCTGGGCCGTGGACTACGGACTCCTGGACGAGCGCGGCGCGTTGCTGGGCAACCCCGTGCACTACCGCGACTCGCGCACTGACGGGATCACCGTGCCGGTGCCGGATCGGGAACTGTACGACGTCACCGGGTTGCAGCAGCTGCCGTTCAACACGCTGTACCAGTTGGTGGCCGAAGGCGACCGTCTCACCGCGGCGGCGACCGTGCTGCTCATCCCGGACCTGCTGAACTACTGGCTCACCGGTTCGATCGGCGCCGAGCGGACGAACGCGTCGACCACGCAGCTCTACGACGTGCGCGCGCGGACCTGGGCCCGTTCGCTGGCATCCCGGGCCGGCATTCCGCCCCGCCTGCTCCCCCCGCTGCGGGATCCGGGCACGATCGTGGCCGAGGCCCCCGAGCTGTCCGGCGTGCCGGTGATCGCCGTCGCCTCACACGACACGGCGTCCGCCGTGGTCGCGGTGCCCGCGTCGCCGGGGACGAACTTCGCGTACATCTCGTCGGGAACGTGGTCCCTGGCCGGCTTGGAGCTACCGGCACCGGTCTTGAGCGACGAAGCCCTGGCGGCGAACTTCACGAACGAAGGCGGCGTCGACGGCACGATCCGCCTCCTGCGCAACGTGATGGGCCTGTGGGTGCTGTCGGAAACGCTGCGGACGTGGTCCGCATCGGACTTGCCCTCCCTCTTGACGGCGGCTGCCGCCGCACCCGCACTGGCGGCGGTGGTGGACATCGACTCGCCGTCTTTCTTGCCACCGGGCGACATGCCCTCCCGTCTCGCGTCGGCGTGCCGCGCAACGGGCCAGCGTCCACCGGGGGACCGGGCAGCGGTGGTCCGGTGCATCGTCGACAGCCTCGCCTTGGCCCACCGCCGCACAATCCGCGAGGCGGCCCGCATCGCCGGACATCGGGTCGACGTCATCCACCTGGTCGGCGGCGGTGCCCGCAACGAGCTCCTGTGCCAGTCGACGGCGGACGCGTGCGGGGTCCCGGTCCTGGCGGGCCCGGTCGAGGCGGCGGCGCTGGGGAACGTGCTCGTCCAGGCCCGGGCCCTGGGGGAGGACCTGCCGGACCTGGCGGCGATGCGGGCGTTGGTGCGCGAGACGCAGGAAATCCGCCGCTACGAGCCGTCGGGAACCGCGGACTGGGCCGCGGCGGAGGCCCGGCTGGGTTGACGGCTCCGGATTTCGGTGAGCAGTTCGCGTGCTTCGTGACGGCAGAGGGCGCTGAGGCGGGCCAGCGTCTGTGCCGCGTGGGCCTGGACGTGGCACGGGACCGTCCCGGCATGCGCCAGTTCCCGGCACACCAGCGCCGCAGCCTCACGATAATCGCCGTGCAGGGCGGACATCGCTGTGGCGGAGCGAAACCTGACTACGGGCGGTTGCGCCTGATCTTCGGCCATCACACGCAACGCGAGGGCAGCCTCTTCAGGCTCGTGCTTGCCGATGGCCTTGAGCACTTGGACCGCAGCCATGCCGTCCGTCTCGAGCCGACGGAGAAAGGCCAGGACCTCGTCGCGGGTGTCGGGCCGGATGTCGCCGAGCGTCCGCGCGGAGTAGGCGCGTGCCAGAACGGGCAACGTCTCGTCCGACATCATAGCCCGCAGTCGTTCCACCGCGAATTCGCGCCCCCGCGCGCCGAACGTCGCGAGCTCTTCGGCTGCGTATCGGCGCAGGGCAGGCCGAGATGCCGGATCTTCCGCGATAGCGGCGAGAACCCGAGCGCCCCGCTCACGGTCTTCGCACTGGTAGCCAGCCATGTCGCTGGCGGCCACCGCGCGCACAGGAGGGTGCGCCCGATCGTCATCGCGGATCGTCCGGATGTCGTCGAGCCGGTCGAGGGCCAGGAGAATCCGGAGCCGGAAGTGGTCCGTGAGACGGTGATCGCTCAGCAGCTGGTCCAGCCGGCGGCGGTCGGTCTCCGTGAGCGGTTCGGGGTCCAGTTCGAGCAAGAGTACTGCGGCCTCGAGCTTGCACCGCCATGACCGGCCTTCGCCGTCGAGCGTGGCCCGGGCGTCGGCGAGGAGACGAACCCTCCAGGCGTGATCGAGCTCCGCGAGAGCCAGGAGCCGTTGCCGCCGTGCGTGGCCGCTGCCGCCGAGCTCCGTGAGGAGTGCGATGGCCTCTGGGACCAGCCGGGGCGAGAGCCTGCCGAGCGCGGTCGCGGCCGCAACCCGGCTCGCCGTCGAGAACTCGGCACCGGCGAGCGCATCCCGGAGTTCTGCCTCGAGCTCGACCGCGATGACCCAGCTGTCCCAGTATCCGGCCGTCGTTTTCGACCAGGCGGAGACCGGTGCGGTGCGGTCGCCGAGGATGGTCCGCGAGACCGCCCGGAACTCGGCCGCCGGAAGCAGAGGGGCGGTCCTCTGCCGCGCGACGGCGGACGTCAACGGCGCGTGAACGGTGGCCCGCGCGAACGTGGCCAGCTCGGCTGACGGGAAGTTGTTCCGGGAAAGCCAGACCAGTACGTCCGCGCGTTCGGTGTCGTACAACCCTGGACTACCGGCCAGCCGCCGGAGGACAGCCAGCGCGTCCTGGTGCTGTGCGGGATCGAGCCGAGCGAGCAGGTACGCGGCCTCACCGCGATCGGAAGGGAGTTCGGTTTCGTCGTCGAGCATGCGCCGATGGAAGGCGATCGCGTCGTCGATCGTGGTGGGGTCGAGCTGCGCGAGCTGCATGATGGCTTCGGTTCGCCAGGTGAACTGAAGGTGGTCATCCTGGGCTTGCGACCGAAGCTCGGCCAGTGCCTCGTGCTTCGGATCGGGACCGCACGTGGCCAGGAGGTCCGCGCAAAGCTGGCGCAACCAGTGCTCGGCGTCCGAGGCAGAGGTGATCGTCCGCACCACCTCGGGCAGGTCCGCGCCGAGCACGACGAGCTCCCGGACGTAAGCGGTCCAAAGCCCAGGGCTGATGGCGTGCTGCAGGGCGATGATCGTGTCGAGGGCCGCCTCGGGCTCGACTCGCCGGCTCCGTGCCAGGAACATCGCTGCCTGGGCGCGGTGGATTCCGGTAGCCGACCCATCGGACACGAGGGTGTGCATCGCCGCGTTCACCCGGGGGTCGGGCACGTCCAGTGCGTCCAGCGCCTCGGCGGTTTCGCAGAGGAGTTCGGGGGAGGTGTGCTCGATCACCGCGGCAGCCAGCACGCCGGCCAGTTCGGCGCGTCGGCTGGTACTCACCTCGGAGAAGTCGTCCACCGCCGAAGCGAGTTCGCCGACCGGGACTTCGCGCCGGTTGAGAAGCTCGATGAGCCCGGCGACCGCCTCGTCGTGGTGGTCGCGCCCGAGGACCAGCAGACTGTGCGCGGCGGCCACACGATGCCGCACGCCCCGATGCCGATCGCTCAGGAGCGCGGCCAGCCGGGCGGCTGCGGCACCCGGATCGGAATGGCCGTAGAAGTAGATTTCCGAATCGTGTGCTTCCCAAGCCACTGCGTCCTGCGGACCCAGAAGTTCGAGAAGCGCAGCCGACGCCCGGTGCCGCAGGACCGTTCCGAGCGGCTGGAGGGCTCGCCAGGCCGACACGCGGGCCTGAGGATCGGTAGCCCGGCTGGAAGCGACTTCGAGAAGGTGCTGGATCGCCTCAGTGTGGAATTGCGGCCCGAGCCGGATGAGCTCGGTCCCGGCGCGAATGCGCAGGTCTGGATCCACATCCCGATTCGTCAGCTTACCGCGCAGGGCAAGCAGAGCCGGCGTCCGGTGTGGCTCGCCGAGGTCGGCGAGCCTGCCCCACGCCGTGGTGCGCTCGAAGTGCGCGGCACGGGGATGACCGGCCACCAGGGTGAACATCCGGGCAGCTTCCTCATGGTGCTCGGGCCCGAACTCCGTCAAGGCTGCGGCGAGCCAGAGCAGCGTGTTAGTTCTGGCTAGCCGGTTGGCGGAGACGTCATGGAGCAGATCGAGGGCGCGATCGCGGAAATCCGTTCCGAAATCGCCGAGAGCCCGGGCCAGAGTCACCCGCGAGGACGCACTGGCTCCCGGTCGCGAAGCCCACGCGAAGAGAAGTTGACCGGCTTCGTGCCGGTGCCGCGGCCCCAGTTCGGCGAGCTCCCGGGCGACGGACACGCGGACGTGATCGGGCCGCTGACCAACGAGCCTTGCTTTGAGAGCAGCAGCCGCTTCTCCGAGCTGCCGGGAGCCCAGCGACGCCAGGCTCGAAGCTGCGCGCCGGACGTCCTCTGCAGGGCTGTTTCGCCTGGCTAAGACGGCCCGGAAGGCTTTGGTGCAGCGCTCCTCGAATCCTCCACTGATTTCGAGGAGGCCGATGGCCGCTTCGAGCACGTACTCCTGCGGCGATCCCGGGTCGTCAAGAAGCCGGACCAGGGCTACGGTCGCGCGAAGCCGGGCTTCCGGGCCCAAACCCGCGAGGACGATCGCAGCGTCCCGGCACTGCGGCGCGGTTGCCACGGAGTCGGCCAGCACCGACAGCAGACCGGCCACCGCAGCCGCACGCTCACCGGTACTGCAGTCTGCCAGCGCAGCGGCGGCCTCGAACCGGAACTCTACCGGGATCGCTTCGTCGTCGACTACCGACTGCAGCAGCGCCACCGCGTCGAGACGCTCCGCGCCGTACAACCGGACCGCCATCGCCCGGCCCGCCTCGATCCGTGACTCCCACGGTGCTTCCTCGTCGCGCATGAGCTCGAGCAGCCAGTCAGCCAGGCCAGGGTGGTGCGCGGCCCGGCTCACCCAGGCGAGGATCACCTGCGCCGGGTACTGGGTGGTCATTGCCCACGCCCGAGCGTCGGCCAGGAAAGCGTCGGCGACCACACGGCTCGCCGGCGCATGCCAGGCGAGAAGTCGGGCCGCCAGCACTTGCTTGGCCGTGTTGCCGACTCCCAAGTACCCGATCAGGCGGTCGGTCTCGGCGGGCCGAAGCCGGGTGTAGTGCAACAAGACGAGCCGGGCGTGCCGCCCGCGCTCGACCGGACGGGCGGCGTGCAGGAGCCGGACGAACGGCCAGGCCGCCGGGTCGAACTCGTCCGGGAGTTCGCGGGCGTCCGCGGTCGCCGCAAGATGGTCGGCGAAGCTGTGGTGGAGGAAAGCGAGATCACCGCCACGGGAAACGAGTGGCCCGACCGTGGTGAGGTACGTGGTCAGCTCTTCGCGCCAGTGCGGGTTTCCACAGGAATGCGGGACGTGGGTGGTGGCCCAGTCCTGGGCCGCCGATTCGAGGGAGGTGTCCGCCCCGAGCCGCACCCGCCCCAGGTGTTCCAGGAGCGACTCGCGGTGCTCGTCCCACGAAGAGGCCGCGATTGGCCGGGCGAACCGCAGGTACTCCAGGTAGGCTTCGTAGAGTTCGTACCGGTTGTCCGGCAACCGCCGGTCGCTGTGCTGCTCGAAGATGATGGCGGCGATCGTGGCGAGCAACGGGACCCGGACCAGCTCGTCGAGGTTCGCGTCGTGGATCTGCCGCACAAAACGGTCCGGGGTGTCGTCTTCGACAAACCATTTCGCGGCGAACCGGCGCAAGGCATCCTCATCGAACGGCAGGAGTTCGTATCGCGCCGCGCTGGTTCCCTGAAACGCCGCAAGCGCGGCCCCGGCGATCGGTCGGGTCGTCACGACAATCCGGAGGTGGGCCGACGCTTCGTCGGAGGCCCACATGGCCAGCACCTTGATCAGCCGGTCCCGCCGGTGGGAATCGGCGACCTCGTCCAGTCCGTCCACGAACAGCAACCAGCGGCACCCCGCGATCCGCTCGCCGAGCGTCCGGGGCTCGATCGACGATGTCAGCAGCGCGCCGTACTCGGCTTGGATGGCTTCCGCCAAGGCCTGCGGAAACGGCAGGTCCAGGCGGGTCGCGAGTTTCGTGGCGGTCAACCGCACGGGGACCACTGGTTCGGCGAGCGGCGCGGACCCGTCCTGAGTGGCCCAGTGGGCGGCAATGTCGGCGGTTAGCTGCAGCGACAGCGTCGACTTGCCCTGCCCGGGACCACCGGTGACTAGCAAGTGGTCGTCGGCGTCGAGGGCGGCTTGCACCGTGCGCGACGGCGGGCGGACCACCATCCGGGAAACGGGCCGGGTGGGCGCCTCGACCAGTTGCCCCCGCGCATCGACCACGGGAAGCGGGCGCGTGGGTTCGGCAGGGCGGCTGTCCGTCCCGCTGCCGACCTCCTGGCGCACGTAAACGGCGGTCAGCGCCGGCCGCCGGGCCCCGGGTAGCCGGTACGGCAGATCCTCCGCGGACTTGGCCTGGGCCCGCAGCAGCGCTTGGACTGCCGTCGGCAGCTCCGGTAGATCATCCCACCTCCGCGGCGGATCGGCCGCCGGCTCCGGCTCCGGTAGGTCCGTGTTGACGTACACCGCGCCGTGGACCGTGCCGATCTGCAGGGCGGTCCTGACGTGGCCGTCGATCCGGTTGGACGTCGACGGTGGTCGGTTGTCCTTCACGGCTTCAGAGGCTGATGGTGTCGTGCCGGCCAGTCGCACCCTTGGCTGCCGGCGGAGCGGCGATGGAGACCAGGATCGGTTTGGGCATGGGGTCCAACGTAGCCGGGCAGGTCGTCCGGGAGCTACAGCTAGCTGTCGGAGACAGTGGGAGAGCGCTCTCACAGCGTGCTAGAAAGGACGGGTGACGACGCAGCCGCCCACCCTGGAGGACGTCGCGCGGGTCGCCGGGGTCTCGCGCGCCACGGTGTCGCGCGTGGTGAACAGCGTGCGCAACGTCGACCCGAAGCTGCGCGAGACGGTCGAACGGGCCATCGCCGACACCGGGTACGTGCCTAACCGGGCGGCGCGTTCGCTGGTCACCCGGCGCACCGGTGGGATCGCGCTGGTCGTGTCCGAGCCGGAGCGGCACGTCGAGGCGTTCACCGGCGGGGTGTTCGGCGACCCGTTCTTCGGCCGGGTCGTCGAAGGCGTGGTCGCGCACCTGCGCCCGCACGGGCTGCATCCGCTGCTGATGCTCGTCGACAGCGACGAAGAGCGCGAAAAGCTGGTGCCGAAGCTGCGTCAGGAACAGGTCAGCGGCGTCCTGCTGATCTCGCTGCACCCGGCGGAGGACCCGCTGCCACGCATGCTGACCGGCGCGGGCGTCCCCACGGCGTTGTTCGCGCGGCCGGCCCGGCCGGCGCCGGTCTGCTACGTCGACGTCGCCCACCAGGACGGCGCCCGGCTCGCGGCGGAAAGGCTTGTTTCGCGCGGCTGCCGGCGGGTCGCCACGATCGCGGGTCCGGCGGGCACCCCCGCGGGGCAGGACAGGCTGGCCGGGTTCCGCGACGCGATGGCCCGCCACGGCCACGCTTACGTCGCGGTCGCCGAGGGCGACTTCACCGAGCGGGGCGGCGAGCGCGCGATGGAGCACCTGCTCACCGAGGAGCCCGCGCTCGACGGGCTGTTCGTGGCCAACGACCTGATGGCCTACGGCGCGCTGACGGTCCTGCGCGAGGCGGGCAAGCGCGTCCCGGACGACGTGGCGGTGGTGGGCTTCGACGACAGCCGTGTCGCGCTCAGCTGCCGCCCCCGGCTCACGACGGTCCGCCAGCCGGTCGAGGAGATGGGCGCGGCGATGGCCCGGATGGTGCTCGACCGGATGGCCGATCCGGCCCTGCGCGCGGAGTCGGTGATCTTCGACCCGGAGCTCGTGGTCCGCGACTCGGCCTGACCGGTACGAGGAGCGGCTGCGCCGGGTGCTGGTCGGCTCGGGCACCACGCTGCTCAATCTCGTCCACCACCTGACCCTCGCCGAACGGGTCTGGTTCGGCCACCACATCGCGGGCGGCCCGGACCCCGGTGACGTCGGAGTGACCGTCCCGGACGGGGTGACCGGCCGCTGATCTGTCCGGGACAAGTTCCGCTCAGTGGTCTGGACATCGGCGGACGTGCTGTGCTCAGCTTTCCAACGTTGTAACGCCGCCGAGTCCCCTTCACCGGAACGGAGTTCCGCCGTGCGGACCAGAACAGCGAGAACCATCCGGCGGGCTTGCGCGCTCGCCGTCACCGGGGCCGCCGTCGCCGCGGTGACCGTCGCGACGCCCGCCGTGGCCGGGCCCGCGCGCCAGACCGTCACCGCCGGCAACGCCCGCTTCCAGGTGCTGTCGCCGACCCTGATCCGCACCGAGTACGCGGGCGACGGCCGGTTCACCGACGCCGCCACCTTCAACGCCGTCGGCCGCGGCGCCTTCACGCCGACGTCGTACACCAGCACGGTGACCGGCGGCGTCCTCACCATCCGGACGAGCGCCGCGACCTTGACCTACCGGCTGAACTCCGGCCCGTTCGACGGCGGCAACCTGGAAATCCGCACGAACACGGCGCTTGCGGCCCCCTGGCACCACCTGACCTGCGCGGTCGGCGCCCGCTGCGAGGCCGAGGACCTCACGGCCGACGGGCTCGGCGTCGCCACCGACCACACCGGCTACACCGGCGAAGGCTTCCTCGCCGGCTTCGAGAGCACCGGCAACTCGGTGACCGCGGACGTCCTCGCGCCGGCCGCCGGGACGTACTCGCTCACCGCGCGCTACGCCAACGGCCAGGGCGGCGACGGCCAGCACGTCACCCGCACGCTCAGCGTGAGCGTCGACGGCGGCGCGGCGCAGAAGCTCACCCTGCCCGTGACGGCCGACTGGAACGCCTGGGGCCTGGCCTCGGTCCCGGTCACCCTCGGCGCCGGCCACCACAGCGTCCGGATCGAGCGGGCCGCCGCCGATTCCGGCAACGTCAACCTCGACGGCCTGGCCGTCCTGACCTCGGGAGCGGCCTTCCCGCCGGCGTCGGCGCGCGCGTTCTCCGGCTGCCCCACCGGCGTGAGCTGCGAGGCCGAAGCCGGGCTCCGCGCGGGTTCCGCCGTCGTCGCGACCGACCACACCGGGTACGCCGGGCGCGGGTTCGTCGCCGAGCTCAACCGCGGCTCGACGCTGACCCACCGCGTCGCCGACGTGGCCGCCGACGGCACGTACCTGCTGCACGTCCGCTACGCCAACGGCACCGGCGGCGACGGCCGCCACGAAACGCGGACCGCGGCCGTCACCGCGAACGGCGTCACGCGCACCCTGACCCTGCCGATCACCGACAACTGGGACTCGTGGAAGAGCGCGTCCGTGCCGGTCGACCTGAAGGCAGGCACCAACGACGTCGTCCTCAGCTGCCCGGACGACACCAGCTGCCACGTCAACATCGACACCGTCGCCGTGACGCCGTCGGGTGGCACCGCGCCGGCGCCGCACCTCGCGCTCGGCGGCTACCGGCGCGGCCTCGACGGCGTCAACGGCGACAACGGCGCGCCGTCGACCACCGAAGGCCTGCTGCACCAGGACGGCTGGTACCTGCTCGACGACACCCCTTCCGCGCTGTACGACACGCGCACGCGCGCGGTGACGCAGCGGCCGTCCCACGGCGGAAGCCCCTACCAGGACGGCTACCTCTTCGCCTTCGGTCACGACTACAAGGCCGGGCTGCGCGACCTGGCGACCCTGACCGGGCCGCCGCAGCTGCTGCCGCGCTGGGCCTACGGCGTCTGGTACTCCGAGTACATCGACCGCACCGCGGCCGACTACCGGGACAAGATCCTGCCGCGGTTCCGCAGCGAAGGCGTCCCGCTGGACGTGCTGGTCACCGACACCGACTTCAAGGCGCCGGACACCTGGAACGGCTGGCAGTTCGACACCACGAAGTTCCCCGACCCGGCCGGCTTCTTCGCCTGGTCGAAGGCCCAGGGCCTGCACAACAACCTCAACATCCACCCCAGCATCATGGGCTCGGACCCGCAGTTCGCCCGCGCCCAGGCGACGGCGAAGGGCAAGCTGGCGAAGTCGAACTGCGGCACCGACTGCTACGTCTTCGACTGGGGCGACCCGGACCAGCTCAAGGCCTACCTCGACCTGCACGCCGGGATGATGCAGCAGGGCAACGACTTCTGGTGGCTCGACTGGTGCTGCGACGCCTCTCGCTCGAGCCTGCCCGGCGTCACCCCGGACGCCTGGATCAACCAGCAGTACGCCGACCTCGCGGCCCCCGCGACCGGCCGCGGGTTCGTCATCTCGCGGGCGTACGGGTCGCTGCAGGCGGGCGGCTACGGCGGCCCGACCGGGCTGGCGACCGGGCCGTGGGCCGACAAGCGCAGCACGCTGCACTTCACCGGCGACACGTCCTCGACGTGGGGCACGTTGCGCCTGGAGGTCGGCATCACGCCGGCGGAATCGGCGGCGACGGGCATGTCGGCGATCAGCCACGACATCGGCGGCCACAACGACACGACGGGCCTGCGCGGCAGCGAGACCTACACCTCCGGCGGCCAGCAGCGCCAGACGGTCAAGCTGCCGGACGACCTGTACGCGCGCTGGGTGCAGCTCGGCACGTTCCAGCCGATCGACCGCCTGCACAGCAACCACAGCGACCGGCTGCCCTGGCAGTACGGCGACGCGGCGAAGGCGTCGGCGACGAAGTTCCTGAACCTGCGCGAGAACCTGGTTCCCTACACGTACACGCTGGCCCAGGAAGCCGCGACGACCGGCGTTCCGGTGGTCCGGCCGACGTACCTGGAGTACCCGGAGGAGCCCGGCGCGTACGCGGCGGCCCAAAGCGAGTACTTCTACGGGCCGGACATGCTGGTGGCGCCGGTGACAGCGCCGGGCACGTCGGCGACGACGCCGGTCTGGTTCCCGCCGGGGCAGTGGACGGACTACTTCACCGGCAAGACCTACGCGGGCGGGACCACCCAGCAGGTCACCTCCGACCTGGGCACGATGCCGGTGTTCCTGCGCGCGGGCGGCATCACGGTGACCCGGACGGCCGACGTCGCCAACGACGTCCAGAACCCGCTGAACCGGGCGACGGTGACGGTGGCGCCCGGCGGTTCCGGGACGTTCTCGCTGTACGAGGACAACGGCGTGTCGTCGGCGCGCTCGGCGTCGACGAAGATCACCTACAGCGAGCGCGCCGGGGCGCACACGGTGACGGTGGCTCCCGCGCAGGGCTCGTTCCGGGTGGCACCCCGCGAGTGGACGGTGAAGTTCGTCGGCGTCGCGGCGGCTCCGAGCCGGGTGAAGGTGGGCAGCGGCTGGGCGCCTTCGTCGGCGTGGAAGTGGGACGCGGCGACGAAGACGCTGACGGTGACCGCGCCGGCCCGGCCGGGGCACGGCCCGGTGACCGTCACGTACTGAGCCCCCGGCGGGCGGAGCCGGATATGCCGTCGAGGCCACGGATCACCGTGGCCTCGACGGCCTCAGGCCAGCAGCTGGGCTTCCTTCGCGGCCTCGGCCCCGACGTCCCGCGCCAGCTCGCGCGTCTGCGCGTCCGCGCCGTTGGCCTGTTCGCCGCCGGCCAGCACGACGAGCTGAGCGGCGTGCGCCCGCAACAGCGCGATCAGCCGCCGGTCGAACGCGGCGTCCCGTTCGCTGCGCAACGCGACCAGATCGGCCGCCGTGACCATGCCCGGCATCCGGTGTCCACTGTGGACATCGCTGGCCGGTAGCCCGGCCCGGTCGCGGACGGCCCGGAGACGGCCCAGCAATCGTTCCTGCGGACCGGTGATCTCGCCGGCCGCCGACCGGACCCGCGTGCTCGCGGTGTGGTCCGGGGCCAGCCGGGCCGCCGCCAGTGCGTTCTCCGTCATCGGCACCACCAGCTGCAGCCAGGCCACGTCGGTCGGGTTGACGGCCGCCGCGGGAGCGGGGCCGGTGGTGGCGGCGCAACCGCCCATGATCAGCGCCACCACCACCGCCCCCAGGACCCTCACGGACGGCCGGGCAGCCGGTAGTTCGGCCCGAGCACGCTGCCGCGATCGGGCTTGTACAGGTCGAACCCGCGCGGGTCGCACTGCAGGCCGCCGTTGATGCAGTGCTTCACCAGCGCCGCGAGCGTCTCGGGATCCCACGCGTTGAAGAAGTCGTAGTGCCACGAGTACCCGCGTCCGCTGGCCAGGTGCACGCCGGACATGTCGCCGCTCACCGGGAACGCCATCTTGAACTCGAGCATGGGCACGGCCACCGGGTGATCGGCCGGGCACGTCAGCGTCGCCCGGTCCGGGTAGGCCAGGTGGCTCTTGTGATCGGCCGAGTCCAGGTGGACGCCGTCCCAGCAGCTCGGCGCCTGGTAGCGGATGTTGAGCTGGCTGCCGGCCACGCACCGGACGGGGACGTCCCAGTTGTGGAAGCTGTCGCCGCATTCCCAGCCTTCGACCGCGCCGGGCGCGTGCTGGAACTCGTCCTGCGTCGCCGTCACGCTCCCGGCGACGTACCGCAGGCCGGGTGGGAACGGCACCACCTTCGTGTAGTCGAGGATGCCGGACTTGTAGTAGACGACCTGCGCGAAGTTCGGCAGCACCACCTGGTTCCCGTTGTAGACGGTCGGGAACCAGTACGCGGACAGGTCGTCCGGGGTCACGCAGGTCGTGTTGCCGACCCCCGCGGCCTGCAGGGACGACAGCGTGGTGGCCGCGTTCGTGGTCTTGTTGCCGAGGAACGTGTGGTCGTGCGAGGCGCCGGGCAGCCCGGGGAAGACGATCGGGTCGTCCGGCTGGTGGTGGCTCGGGGAGCAGTTGACCTGGAACTCGTGGTGGGTCACCAGGTCGTCGGCCCCGGCGGGCGACCAGGTGGCCGCGGTCAGGAAGGCGCCTGCCAGCACGGTGGCGGCGGTGCAGGCGAGGAGCGCGGCTTTCGTTGCCAAGGGTCCTCCACGGTGAGGGTGCCAAGGATGGGAGAGCGCTCTCCCGCAGCATGCGCGTCCGGCCGCCGGGCTGTCAAGGAGTACCCGGTTCCTCGACCGGACAGCCATTGTCGGGTTTGCCGGCGATCCTTGACAACGCCGGGGCCGCGGGCGAACCATCGAGCCCACCGGAGAGCGCTCTCCAAGCGCCGTCTGCCTGTCGTACGGGAGTCATCGTGGACCGACCGTCGCTCCGCCGCGCCGTCCTGCCGCTGGTGGTCCTGCTGGTGCTGGGCCTGCTCGCCGGCCCGTCTCCGGCGCACGCCGCCACCCTGCTTTCGCAAGGCAGGCCCGCGACCGCATCGACCAGCGAAGGGGCGGGCACGCCGGCGTCGGCGGCCGTCGACGGCGATCCCGGCACCCGCTGGGCGAGCGCCTGGAGCGATCCGCAGTGGCTGCAGGTCGACCTCGGCGTTCCGGCCGACCTCAGCGAGGTCACGCTGAACTGGGAGGCCGCCTACGCGACGGCCTACGAAATCCAGGTCTCCGACGACGCCGGTACCTGGCGGACGGTCGCCAGCACGACGACGGCGACCGGCGGGGTGCAGACTCTCGCCGTCACCGGGCACGGCCGCTACGTCCGCCTCTACGGGACCCATCGCGTCGGCGGCTACGGCTACTCGCTGTGGGAGTTCCAGGTCAGCGGCACCCCGGCGGCGGGCTCCGGGGGCACGCGGGTGACCGGCACGCAGGGCAACTGGCAGCTGACGGTCGACGGGACACCGTGGACCGTGCGCGGCTTGACCTGGGGCCCGCCGGCCGGCGAAGCGGCGGCGCGGATGCCCGAGCTGCACGCGATCGGCGTCAACACGGTCCGCACCTGGGGCACCGACGCCACCTCCCGGCCGCTGTTCGACGCCGCGGCGGCCAACGGCATCAAGGTGGTCGCCGGGTTCTGGCTGCAACCCGGGGGCGGCCCGGGCAGCGGCGGCTGTGTCGACTACACGACCGATACCGCGTACAAGAACACGATGCTCGCCGAGATCCGGAACTGGGTGACCACCTACCGGGCGCACCCCGGTGTGCTGCTGTGGAACGTCGGGAACGAGTCGATCCTCGGGATGCAGAACTGCTACTCCGGCACCCAGCTGGAGCAGAACCGGATCGCCTACACGCGCTTCGTCGACCAGGCCGCGCAGGCGATCCACGCGATCGACGCGAACCACCCGGTCACCTCGACCGACGCCTGGACCGGCGCGTGGCCGTACTACAAGGCGTATGCGCCGAATCTCGACCTGTACGCGGTGAACTCCTACGCCCACGTCTGCCAGGTGAAGCAGGACTGGCTCGCGGGCGGGTACACCAAGCTGTACCTCATCACCGAGACCGGCCCGCCCGGCGAATGGGAGGTGCCGAACGACGGCAACGGCGTGCCGGCCGAGCCGTCCGACCAGCAGAAGCGCGACGGCTACGGCACCGCGTGGAACTGCGTGCTGGCCCACCCCGGCGTGGCGCTCGGAGCCACGCTCTTCCACTACGGCACCGAGGGCGACTTCGGCGGCGTCTGGTTCAACATCACCACGGGCGGCGAGAAGCGGCTGTCGTGGTACGCCGTCCGCAAGCTCTACAGTGGACAGACCGGCGGCAACACGCCACCGGTGATCGCGTCGATGAACCTCAGCCGCAGCGGCGACGTCCCGGCGGGCGGCACCTTCACGGTGACGGCCGCGGTGTCCGATCCGGACGGTGACCCGATCACCTACACCATGGGGTACAACAGCAAGTATCTGAACAACGCGTCCGGCCTGATCCCGGCGCCGTTCACCGGGAGCGGGACGTTCACCGTCACGGCGCCGCAGCAGCCGGGCGTGTGGAAGCTGTACCTCTACGCCCGGGACGGCCACGGCAACGTCGGGATCGAGACGCGCTCACTGCGGGTCGTCTGAGGCGAACACCGCCGCGGTCACGGCCCGGGCCGCGGTGCGGTCGCCGAGCAGATCGGTGTTGTCGGCGAACTGGTCGACGGCGCCGGCGAGCGGACGGCCGCGCAGTCCGGCGTCGCTGATGCCGTCGGCGAGCGCTCGGCTGAACCGGTCGGCGTGCAGGACCTGGAACGGCCGGTCGTGGTAGGGACGCGTGCGGGGGTCGACCGGCTCGGTGAGCCCGAGCCGGTTGTGCAGCCCGGCGACCGCCGAATAGGCCGTGGCGAGGTGGGCTTCCCGGTCCCGCCAGGTCGTGGCCGAGAGCGCTCCGGCCAGTGCCGGCGTGACCGCGGGGGCGAACGGGAGCCGGGCGAACGCGCTGCCGAGCCACTTGCTGTAAGGGGGGTAGCGGCGGTGCATCAGCAGGCTCAGCCGCATGAGGTCGCGCACGAGGCGCGCGGCGACGACGGCCGAGCCGAGTTCGTCGCCGACTTCCCCGCACCGCCCGACGAACGCCTCTTCCTGGGAGATCCGCTGCCACTGGGCGGCCAGGACGTAGCGCCAGACCTGGTCCGGGTACCAGGCGAGCCGCGAACGGACGGAGGCGAGTTCCCCGGCCGGGTCGTGGAAGACGGCGCCGGCGGTGAGCTCGGCCAAGGTCTGCGTGGGGGTGGCGAGCCAGTCCCGGGTGGTGACCCTTCGGCGCGGATCGAAACCGAGGTGACCGGTGAGCCACTCGCCGAGGGTGGTCACGTCGACGCGGTGGAAGACCGGCCCGTCGGTGAGGGCCATGTGGCGGACGTGGGGGTGGTCGGTGGGGGCGAAGTTCGTGGGGTAGCCGTGGAACGTCTTGGGCAGCTTCAGGCTGAGCGCTTCGGCGACGTCCCGGCCGGCGTCCCGGTGAGTCAGGAAGATCTGCAGGCGCGGCCCCCACTCGTGATCGGCGGACCGGGCGGTGTCGAAGCCGAGGACTTCCGAGCCGGTGCCGATCCGCGCGGCCGTGTGGGGCAGGTCCCCGAGCAGCGGCCGCACGGCCTCGTCGTAGAAGAGGCGCGACAGTTCGAGTCCGGGGAGGAACGAGGGGGCCATGACCGGCATGGTGCCGCGCTCGGGCGAGGGCGGCGACCGGATTTCGTGGTGGCCCCCCAGTGCAGGGGACCACCACGGCGTCACCCTTCGGAGAGGCAGAAGAGGTGCCCCTCGGGGTCCTGCAGGACGACCCAGTCGCCGCCGCCGGGCTGGAAGTCCGGCTTGGTGGCACCGAGCGCCAGGAACTCCTCGGTGGCGGTGGCGAGGTCGCCGACCCGGAGGTCGAGGTGGGCGTGCTTGGCGTCGTCCGGCCAGCCGGGGCCGCGGTAGCCCGCGACGCGCTGGAAGCCGAGGCCGACCGGGCCGCCGCCGAGCTGGACGGTGTCTTCGTCTTCGTAGGTGACTTCCCAGCCGAGCGCCTTGCCGTAGAAGGCGGAGAGCGCGGCCGGATCGGCGCAGTCGAGGACGACGGTGGTGAGTTCTGCGGGCACGGATGACTCCTTTCGTCGTGCGGCAGCCTGCCCGCCGTCACCCGGTGCGGTCTTGAAGATCCTTGCGGGCCGGAAACTGTCGTACCCCCGGCGTACCGTCCGGGACGTGCGTGAAGCAGTCGAAGTCGTGGCCGGCGCCGGGTACTCGGTGAGCGTGGTCCGGTGCGCCGACGACCACACCGGCTGGTCGCCGGCGGAGGTGTCGTCCGGCCACCGGATGGTGCTCGTGCGCCGAGGCCGGTTCCGCCGCCGGGTCCGCGGACGGACGGCGGACGCCGACCCGACGGCGGCGTACCTGGCGGCCCCGGGCGACGAAGAGCGTTTCGCACACCCGGCGGGCGGAGACGTCTGCACGTCGGTGGAGTTCGGGTCGCCGTTGTGGCACCGCCTCGCGGGAGAGAGGGAGTTGCCACCGGCGGTGTACGTGGACGGCGCGCTCGAGCTGGCCCACCGACGCGTGGTGGCGTCGGCGGCCGACCCGGACTACGCGCTGGCGGAGCAGCTCCTGGTGTTGGTGGGAGGGGCGATCGGGCGATCACCGCGGCGGTCTTCGGCAGGCGACGGCGCGTTGGTGGCCCGAGCCCGCGAGGCGATCGTGGCGGACGACCCGTCGGCGGCGGGGTTGTTTTCACTGGCGGAGTCGCTGGGGGTGTCGCCGTACCGGTTGAGCCGGGCGTTCCCGAGGGAGGTGGGAGTTTCGCTGACGCGGTACCGGAATCGGGTCCGGGTCGGCCGCGCGCTGGAGAGGTTGGAGGCGGGGGAGCGGGAGCTGGCGAGGCTGGCGGCCGAGCTGGGGTTCGCCGACCAGGCGCACTTGACCCGGACGGTGCGCGAGCACGCGGGGGCGCCACCGGGCGCGGTGCGCCGGCTGTTGGCGGGGTGAGGCCGCGGTCGGGGATCTGCGGGGTGCGGTGGTCGGCCCGGGTGAGGCCGGTTCGAGGATCTGCGGGTGGATGGTCGGGCGGGGTGCTGCCGGGTGGAGAGCTGCGCTCGGTGCGCTGATCGGGCGGGGTGAGGCCTGGCCCGGGGAGATGCGCTCGGTGCGCTGTCGTTCAGCCGCCAGGGTCCCGCAACCTGCGGTCGCCGGTCGCCGCAACGTGCGGTCGCCGGTCGCGCAACGTGCGGTCGCCGGTCGCCGAAACGTGCGGTCGCCGGGCTCCCGCAACCTGCGGCCGCCGGTCGCGCAACGTGCGGTCGCCGGTCGTCGAAACGTGGCAGCCGCCGGGCTCCCGCAACCTGCGGCCGCCGGTCGCCGGTCGCCGGTCGCGCAACGTGCGGCCGCCGGGCCCCACAGCGCGCATCCGCGGGGCCCCACTGCGCCAAGGTGGGCGATCACTTCGGCCGGGCGGCCCTGGTCCGCACAATGCGCGACACCCCGCGAACCCCCGTGGCCCGGCCGCGTCGCAAGCGGGCCGCCCCGGACACGAAGCGGGGCGGCGCGGCGGGTGGGTTAGGCGCGTGGCCACCCCCAGCGGCCACGTGAGTCACCCGTGGGCCGCTGCGCCACCCCGGGCCGGTGTCACGTTTCCGAAACACCGGACAGGCGTATCGTAGTCTTTCCGGCACAGGATGTGTCAAGTTTTCGGAACAGCTACGCTGACCGGTGTCACGTTTCATGTCTGCAGGTGGTGTGTGGTGAGCGAAGAGCGCAGTTTCGCCGAACGGCTGGCGCACCTGATCGCGACCGTGCACCCGCCGGACCGCAAGCCGTACTCCTACCGGGAGATCGCGCACGGCGTCGCCGAGCAGACCGGCGTCACGATGTCGGCCACGCACGTCCAGCAGCTCGCCGTCGGCGCGCGCAAGGACCCCAAGCGCTCGCACATCCAGGCGCTCGCCCAGTTCTTCGGCGTGCCCGTCACGTACTTCTTCGACGACGGCGTCGCCGGCCAGGTCGACCAGCAGGTCGAGGACGTCGTCGCCTGGCGCGACGACGAGGCGCGGAACCTCGCGCAACGAGCCATGCGGCTCTCGCCGCGCGACCGGGAGACCGTCACGGCGCTGCTGGACCAGCTCAGCAGCTACGACGACACCCGCCGGCGCACCGGCCGGCGGCGGAAACCGGAGTGACCGCCGCCGGCTCGGCTACGATGACCCGGTCCGTGTTCGCGCCCCGGTGCACCCGGCTGGCGCCCGGTGACCAGGGAGGACCCATCGACGAGCCCGGCCTGCCGGCCCTCCGCGACCGGGCACGCGAGCGCGTGCGGACGGTGCTCGCCGCCGTCCCGCTGCCGCGGCCGTGGTCGATGAACGCCTGGGTCGACGGCCTCGAGCGGTGGCGCGGCCGCGAGATCGACCTCGTCCCGATCGCCTACCGGCCGGGCCAGCCGTCCGGCGCGTGGCAGGCCCGCCCGGACTACGACCTGATCGCCTACACCGAGCACACGTCGGCGCTGCACCAGGACCACATCATCGCCCACGAGCTCGCCCACATGCTGTGCGCGCACACCGGGACCTGCCTGATGTCGGAGGCCGAAGCCGCCGAGCTCGCCCCGGACCTGGCGCCGCGGGCGTTGTCGCACCTGCTCACGCGCGTCACGACCGGGACCGACGAGTACGAAGCCGAGCTGATCGCCGTCCTGCTGATGAGCGCGGCGACGAGCGAGCCACCCGCCGTTCAGCCGGGCGCGTCCGGCCGAGCGGCGGACCAGGCTAGGCGGCTGGCGGCACTCCTGGGATAGTCGCGTTCCGTGATCGACATACTTTTCGTCGGGGTCGGGCTCTTCGCGCTGTTCGCCGGAATCTGGCGCGCGGCCCGCGCCCGGCGCACCGGCGCGGGCGCGGGCTTGGCCGTCTCGCTCATCGCGCTGGGCGCGGCGTTCTGCTTCCTGTCGAACCGGGCCCAGCAGTTCGAGAGCGAGCTCTACCCGAGCCTCGGCCGGCTGTTGTCGAACCTGGCGACGATGGTCGCGGCGTACGGCATCGGCCTGACGGTCGCGGAGATCAGCGGCACCCGCGACCGCGGCCGCCGCACCCGGCTCGTCGCGCTCGGCGTCGCGCTGACGGTGCTCGTGGTGACGTTCTTCAGCACCCCGGACCTGCCGCGCGGCATCGGCGTGTTCGACGACCTGTACCGCACCCACCCGACGCTGGTGGTCTACGTCTTCACCTACACGGTCTACCTGGGCTTCGCGGTCCTCGACATCGGTTTCATGGCGGCGGTGACGATCCGGGCGAGCGGGGGTGCGCTGCGTGCCGGGCTGGCGCTGTTGCTGCTGGCGTCGGGCTTCGCGGTCGCCTACCTGGCCGGGAAGGTGGTCGGGACCCTTCGCGCGCTGCAGGCCGAGCACCCGGTCAAGGCGCTGTGCCGCGGGCCGTTCTCGACGCTGCCGTGCGCTCTGGACGTGGGGTTCCCGGCGGTGTCGGTGCTGCTGATCGTGGTGGGCCTGACGATCCCGGCGGTGCCCGGCTTGGTGGCCGCGCGCCGCGACGCCCGGACGCTCCGCCTGCTCCGGCCCTTGCGCGCCCACCTGACGCGGCGGTTCCCGGAGATCACGCGCATCGATCCGGCGGGGGAGTCCCGCCGAGAGCGCCTGCTGACGGCGATGAGCGAGACCAACGACGGCTTGATCCTCGCGGGCGTGACCCCGGACGTCCCACCCGCGACGGCGGCCAGGCTGGTGCGCGACCTCCCGGACGAGCCGTCCGAGACCGAGCCGCCCACCGCGGCAGCGGAACCGTTCGCCGCGGACGTCGCCCGCCTGCGCGCCATCGCCCGCGCCTACCGGAGCCTGGAGGGGACACCGGCGCCCGGAGCCACCGGCCGGTGACCGGCGTCACCCGCCGAACGGTGCCTCCAGCCGCAGCTCCCAGCCTCGCTCGGTCAGCGCCACCAGTTGCAGCCCCTCGGCACGATCGGTCAGCGGCAGCAGCGGCCGTACTCCGGCGGCGACCTGGGCGAGCGTCTCGTCCGAGCCGCCCATCGCGACGGTCAAGTGCGCGGCGGGGCGCGGACCGAACCGGCCCCCGTAAGGCAGCACCGAAGGCCACCGGGCACAAACCGCATCGGCAACAGGCTGCAAGTCCGGAGCGGCAAGGGCCACGAAACCCGGCGCCACGACCAGGTCCGCCAGCTTCACGTCCGGGGGAGACACGGCGGCCGCCAGTGAGCGGACCTCCGCCCGGACCGAGCCGGTCAGCGACGCGTCCGGCAAGAAGGGGTACAGCGCCGTCACGTGGGCGTGCAAGCCGGGACGGACCAATCCGGGGTCGACCCGCCGGGCCACGGCCAGCGCCGGCTCGGCAGCGGGCAACACCATCACGAGCGCGGTGGTTCCGACGGAAGGCACCCGTGCATCATGGCACTCAGGCGACCGCCGCCTCCGGGAAGCGGCCCGAACGCGCCAGCGCCAAGCTTCGCCGGCACAACGCCACCAGCTCCTGGTTGGCCCGGCTGTGCGGGACCTCCCCGCACAGTCCGCACCGGATCGCCACCTCGCCCGCGAGCTCGTCGACCGCGACCAGGGCTTGGTGATCGCAACGACGGCACCAGCGGTACCCGATCGCCGGGTTCGTGTGCACCGGTGAGGCCACGCAGTCGTGGAGCCAGCGGCGGTGCGTCCGGCACGTCACGCGGTCCGTCGGATCCAGGCCGCCGGCGTCCTCCACCCCGTCCTCCTGCGCCAGCGTGGCCGCCAGCAGGGGATGGCGCGGTGCCGCCGGGCGGTCTTCCGGGCTCGATGTGGCCCACGCGTGGTGGTCGCCGCATCGGCACTTGTCGGTCATGTCGCCCCCAGTCTCCGGGTCGTTCGCTGCCTCGAGTGTGAGCGGGGCGACAGAACACCGGCAACCGGAGAAACGCGGACTTCGACCGGCGGCACGTCACCCGCGGCAGGCGGACGAGCGGACTTCGGCGCGCGGATATGCGAACATATGTTCTATGACCGACGAGGGGCCCATCCTGCACGCCGACCTCGACTCGTTCTACGCCTCCGTCGAACAGCGCGACGATCCGGCGCTCAAGGGCCGGCCCGTGATCGTCGGCGGCGGGGTCGTGCTCGCCGCGAGTTACGAGGCCAAGGCCTATGGCGTGCGCACCGCGATGGGCGGCGCGCAGGCCCGCCGGCTGTGCCCGCACGCCGTCGTCGTTCGCCCGCGCATGTCCGCGTACGTGGCCGCCAGCCGGGCGGTGTTCGACGTCTTCCACGACACCACACCGTGGGTCGAAGGCATCTCGATCGACGAGGCGTTCCTCGACGTCGGAGGGTTGAGCAGGATCGGCGGGCGGCCGAGCCACGTCGCCGAACGGCTGCGCGCGGCCGTCGCCGAGCGGGCCGGGCTGCCGATCACCGTCGGGGTGGCGCGGACGAAGTTCCTCGCCAAGGTCGCCAGCCGGGTCGCCAAGCCCGACGGCCTGCTCGTCGTCCCGCACGACGGCGAGCTCGAGTTCCTGCACCCGCTGCCGGTTTCGGCGCTCTGGGGCGTCGGCAAGGTCACCGCCGAGAAGCTGCGGGCGCGCGGGATCACCACCGTCGGCCAGCTGGCCGCGTCCGAGCACGTCGACCTCGTCGGGCTGCTCGGCCGGGGCGCCGGGGCGCACCTGCACGACCTGGCGCACAACGAAGACCCGCGCCGGGTCGAGATCGGGGTGCGGCGGCGCTCGATCGGCGCCCAGCGGGCCCTCGGGCGCGGCAGGCGGACCCCGGCCGAGCTCGACGTCGTGCTGGTGGCGCTCGTCGACCGGATCGCCCGCCGGCTGCGCGCCGCCCGCCGCGTCTGCCGGACCGTGACGATCCGGCTGCGGTTCGCCGACTTCTCGCGCGCCACCCGCTCGCACACGCTCACCGACCCGACCGCCGGCACCGGCGTGCTGCTCGACGCCGCCCGCGAACTGCTCGTCGCCGCGCTGCCCTTGATCGCCGACCGCGGGATCACCCTGCTGGGCGCGGCGCTGTCCAACCTGGCCGACGACAACCCGTTCCAGCCGGCGTTGCCGTTCGAACGGCAGCGGGCGACCGAGCTCGACACCGCATTGGACGCGGTGCGCGACCGCTTCGGGAAGGCCGCCGTCACCCGCGCGGTGCTGCTCGGCCGTCCGGACGACCTCGAAATGCCGATGCTCCCGGACTGAGGCGTCAGCCGGGCCGGCCCGGAATGCGCGCGTGCGTCAGCGCGGAAAGCGCGGCGGGCCGCAGCGCATCGGTGCGGCGCCACCACCGCGCGTCGACGCTCTCCCGCTGTCCCGCCTGTTCGACGACGTCGAAACCGGCGTCGCGCAAGAGCTCGGCCAAGGCCGCGGGGGAGAGGAAGGTGTGCCACGGTTCACCCTGCTCGGCGACCACCGGCCCGACGGCTTCGGCGTAGGCGTTCCCGGCCGCGTCGCGCAGTTCCGCGGGCAGCAGGTGATCAGCCACGATTTCCGATCCCGGCGCGAATCCGCCGAGCTTCCGCAAAGCCGCGGCAATCGCCGTTCGGGTCAGGTACATGGTGACACCGAGCCAGCTGACGAACACGGGGCGAAACGGGTCGAGTCCACTCTGGACGAGCCGTTCCCGCAGCGGTTCGGCTTCGAAGTCGACCGGGACGAAGGTGACCGAAGCCGGTTCGGCGACGCCGGCGGCGGCCAGCAGTTCCCGTTTGGCCGACTGGGTCGCCGGATGGTCGACCTCGAACACCCGGAATCGTCGCGCCGTGGTCCGATACGCGAACGAATCGAGCCCGGCGCCGAGAATCACATACTGGTCTATACCGGAATTGCCGCGCATCAGGCGCGCTTCGGCGAACCGGCTCCGGCAGACCGCTTCGGCGCGGGCACCGGCCAGGATCGGGTGGGTACCGTGGAGCCGGTGGTAGGCCAGGAGTTCCTCGGCACGGCCCCCGAGCAGGCGCGCCGCGAAGGTGTCGGAGAAGATGTACGGTTCGGTGTCGACGAGCAAATGTGCCGCACGCGCCGCGGCGGCCGTGAAGGCGGTCCGGCTGGCGCGGGGAGCATTAGCGGAAAGCTTGGCAAGGTTCATGCCGCCACGGTACCGATTCGATTTCGAGCATATCACAAAATTGAATTGCAGACAAGATGACGAGCATTTCGGCTCGGTTGCGGTCACTCTGGACGCGGACGACCCGTTCGCCGCAGCGGCCATTGTGGACGCTTCCGGGTGTCGCGCGTGCCGGGCCTGATTCGACACGTTAGGGTCAGTCCGACCGTGTTCTGGAGAAGATGAGGAACGACGAATCATGGCGCAACGGGTCCAGGTCCAGATGGTGGACGACCTCGACGGCAGCGAGGCTTCGCAGACCGTCCCCTTCAGCCTCGACGGCGTGACGTACGAGATCGACCTGTCCGAGGAGAACGCCTCCGCGCTGCGGGACGAACTGGCTCGCTACGTCGCCGCCGCGCGGCGCATCGGCGGCCGCAAGGTCCGCCTCGCGACCGGCCAGTCGCTGGGCGGCGCGTCCGGCTCGGGCACCGACCGCGAGCGCAACCGGCAGATCCGCGAATGGGCCCAGGCGAACGGCTACGAGGTCGCCGAGCGCGGCCGGCTGTCCAGCGAGATCATCGCCGGCTTCGAGGCCGACCAGGCCGCGGCGGCCGAGCCGGCCGACGCCAAGCCGGCGCGCAAGCGAGCGACGCGCAAGAAGTCTTGAAGGCTGTGTCCGCTCCGGCTGGGCGGCGCCGTCGGGTGCCGTCCGGCCGGTAGGCCGCCCCTGATCGAGGTGGCGGTCG
This sequence comes from Amycolatopsis sp. 505, assembly GCF_031625235.1. NCBI lineage: Bacteria > Bacillati > Actinomycetota > Actinomycetes > Pseudonocardiales > Pseudonocardiaceae > Amycolatopsis > Amycolatopsis sp. 505. Next base: position 143,915 of record NZ_JACKQP010000007.1, on the reverse strand, counting down.
GTATCCCCTTGGTGTCACACGGTCACGCGTTCGGTTCGAAGTGGACGTTATGCCGGTCTCGACGCCGCCGAACGGGCATCGCCCCGCCGGGCGCGCGACGAAAAGCTTGTCGGAAAGCGGCTCCGATGGCCAGACTGTCAGTGCTCCGCGCGGCCGGTACCGCGGTGGAGCACCGGTCCGGTGGCCGCCTCCTCCCTCGATGGCCACCGGGCCGCCTTCCCTTCGCGGTGTGACAGCCGCACTCGGCCATCCGGGCGCCGCCCACCCCCTCCGGTAGACATCCGAGCTCAGCAAGCGCACACTCAGGTTACTCCATACTGCATACAATCTTCAGTTTGCGGGAGGCGGTCGCCATGAGCGAGGTGCGCGAACTCCGGGACGTCTACGGACGGCGGTACCGCGTCGGCGAGTCCGACCGGGAGCTGCTCGGCCGGCCACGGTCGTGGATCACCTGGCTCGCCGCGGCGGCCATGCTCGCCGCCGGGGTTCAGCAGTACGGCTTCGGCGCGATCGTGCCGTCGCTGAGCCGGACGCCCGGCTGGTCGTTCGGCGGCGTCGTCCTCTCCCTCGCGGTGTGGGCCATCTGCCAGGCCGGAGCCGCGTTCCCGGTGGCGTGGCTCCGGGAACGCGGCCTGTTTCCCGCGCCCGCGGCGATGGCCGCCGGCGCGGTCCTGTGCGCCGCCGGGCTCGTGACGCTCGGCCACGCCACCAGCCTGACCACCGTCTTTCTCGGCTACTCCGTGCTCGGCGGGCTCGGCACCGGCATCGTGTACGCCACGTGCGTCGGCGCGGTGCTCGCCTGGTTCCCGGACGGCACCGGCCCCCGCGCCGGCATCGTGAGCGGGGCCTTCGCCTACGGCAGCGTTCCCTTCGTCGTGCTCGCCGCCGGGCTGCCGGCCGCACGCCCGGTCCTCTTGGACGTCACCGCCGCGGTCGTGCTCGTCGTCATCGCCGGGTGCGCGACGCTGCTGCGGTATCCGCCGCGGAACTGGTGGCCCGCCACGCCCGAACCGCGGGCCTGGGCCCTCGACCGGGCGCACAACCGGCGTCCGGCCGTCCGGCACTACCGGCCGGCGGAACTGTTCCGGTGCGGGACGACGCTTTCGCTGTACCTCGTGGTCGTCCTCGCGGCCGCCGTGCTGCTCTTCGACCTGGCCTACCTGACGACGTACACCGCCACACGCAGCGGACCCGGGCTCGCCGCGGCCGCCCTGGCGCTGCTCGCCGCGGCCACCGGCAGCGGTCGTGTCCTCATCGGACGGCTCGCCGACCGGCTCGGCCGGCACCGGATCCTGCGCTTCGCCCTGCTCGCCGGCGGCGTCGCCCAGTTCGTGCTGCTGTACTCCGGTGGCCACCGGCACGCTGTCGGCCTGCTGCTGGGTGTCGTGCTGGCCGGCCTCGGCAACGGCTGCTGCTACACGCTGCTCGTCGGCCTGGTGCGCGAGTACTTCGGCGAGGAATCGGCGGCGCAGAACTTCGGGATCCTCTACAGCGCCAAGGCCGTCGGCGCGGCGGTCGGGATCGGCCTGGCCACGCTCGTCGCGACGGAGCTGGGGTTCTTCGCGGCCGGCGTGCTGAGCCTGGCCGGCGCGGTGCTGTCCGGGCGGCTGACCCAGCCGGGCCGGCCCCAGTCGCTGCTGCCGGCGGCCTGACGTGGGGCGCATGACGAGCAGGCGGCGGGTGCTGCGCGTCCACGACGGACGGCACACCGCGCGGCCGGACACGCTGACGGTCGAGGAACCCCTCGAGATCCGGGTCGCCGGCCGGCCGCTGACGATCACCATGCGCACCCCGGGCGACGACTTCGACCTCGCCGCCGGCTTCCTGGTCGGCGAGGGCGTGGTCCGCGCGGCGGCGGACATCCGGTCGATCCGCTATTGCGCCGGCGCCACGGCAGACGGCGGCAACACGTACAATGTCCTCGACGTCGTGCTCGCCGACGGAGTCGCCCCGCCGGACGCGTCGGTGGAACGCAACTTCTACACGACGTCCTCGTGCGGCCTGTGCGGCAAGGCGAGCTTGGACGCCGTACGCACCACGGTCACCTGGCCGGTCGCCGACGACTCCCTGGTCACCGACCCGGCGACCCTCGTCTCGCTGCCGGACGAACTCCGCGCGGCCCAACGAGTCTTCGACCGGACCGGCGGCCTCCACGCGGCGGGACTGTTCGACGCCGACGGGAAGCTGCTGTGCCTGCGCGAGGACGTCGGACGGCACAATGCGGTGGACAAGGTCGTCGGCTGGGCGACCCGGGACGGCGTGCTGCCGCTGTCCGGGACCGCGCTGATGGTGAGCGGGCGGGCGTCGTTCGAGCTCGTGCAGAAGGCGGTGATGGCCGGGATTCCGCTGCTGGCCGCGGTGTCGGCGCCGTCGTCGCTGGCGGTGGACCTGGCCGCCGAGCTCGGCCTGACGCTCGTGGGGTTCCTGCGCGGGACGTCGATGAACGTCTACACGCGACCGGACCGCCTCGGTCTTCAGCCGAGCTGAGCGAGGACGGCGGCCACGGCGGGGCCGGCCTCGGCCCGGTGCCCGGCGGCGAGCTGCCACGGCACGGGCCGTTCGAACCGCCGCACGGTGAGCTCCGGAAACCGCGCGGCGGCGGAACCAGGCAGGACGCAGGCGGCGAGCCCGGCCCGCACCAGCCCGGCGGCGACGGCGAGATCGTCGACTTCGAGCGAGATCCGGCGGTGGGGGAAGGCGCGGTCGACGGCTTCGCGGATCGCCCAGCCGGGCGGGAAGTCCACGAGGGAGACCGCGGAGAGGTCGGCGGGGGCCGAGCGGGCGCCGCCGGGTGCGGTGGCCAGGACCAGCTCTTCGGCGGGGAGCAGGGTGGTGACTTCGGCTGAATCGGCGAGTTCATCGCCGGCGCAGGTCACCAGGACGTCCACAGGGGACTCCGGCCGCCGGCCCCGCAGCTGGCGGAGCTCCACCGCGAGGACCGGGTGCGCCTGCCGCAGCCGCGCCAGCACCCGGTGCAGGTCGGCCAGCAAGCCCGGGCGAACCCCCAGCCGCACCCGGCCCGCCACCGGGGACACGGCCGCCCGGGCCCGTTCCGCCGCCTCCAACGCCGCCCGCGCGGCGGGGACGAAGGCCTCGCCCGCGGGCGTCAGGACCACCCGGTGCGTCGTGCGGTGGAACAGCGGCGTGCCCAGATCCCGCTCGAGCGCCCGGACCACTGTGGACACCGTCGACTGGACCGTCCGCAGGCGCTGGGCAGCCGCCGTGAAGCCGCCTTCCTCGGCGACCGCCACCACCACCGCCAGCTGGCGGAGCTCCATCAGCCCAGCAGCTCGCGGACCAGCGCCGCCGTCTCGCTCGGCGTGCGCCCGACCCGGATGCCCGCGGCCTCCAAGGCTTCTTTCTTCGCCGCGGCCGTGCCCGCCGAGCCCGAGACGATCGCGCCCGCGTGGCCCATCGTCTTGCCTTCCGGGGCGGTGAAGCCCGCCACGTACCCGACGACCGGCTTCGACACGTGGGCGCGCACGAACTCCGCCGCCCGCTCTTCCGCGTCGCCGCCGATCTCGCCGATCAGCACGATCAGGTCGGTGTCCGGGTCCTTTTCGAACGCCTCGACCGCGTCGATGTGCGTCGTCCCGATGATCGGGTCGCCGCCGATGCCCACGCAGGTCGAGAAGCCGATGTCCCGCAGCTCGTGCATGAGCTGGTAGGTCAGCGTGCCGGACTTCGACACCAGGCCGATCCGGCCCGGGCCGGTGATGTCGGCCGGGATGATCCCGGCGTTCGACCGGCCGGGGGAGATGATGCCCGGGCAGTTCGGGCCGATGATCCGCGTCCGTCCGCCGGCCGCGACGGCGTGCGCCCACAGCCGCGCGCTGTCGTGCACGGGGACGCCTTCGGTGATCACCACCGCCAGCCCGATGCCCGCGTCCACCGCTTCGACCACGGCGTCGGCCACGAACGGCGGCGGCACGAACAGCACGCAGACGTCGGCGCCGGCCGAGGCCATCGACTCCGCGACGCTGCCGAACACGGGCAGCGAACGGCCGGGGAACTCCACCCGCTGCCCGGCCTTGCGCGGGTTCACCCCGCCGACGACGTTCGTCCCGGCGGCCAGCATCCGCCGCGTGTGCTTCGCGCCCTCGGAACCGGTGATGCCGGAGACGACGATCCGGCTGTTCTCGTCCAGGAAGACGGCCACGACTCAGACCTCCGCGATCGCGAGCTTCGCCGCCTCGCGGGCGGCGTCGTCCATGGTGGCCACCACGGTGACCAGGGGGTGGGCGGCTTCGGCGAGGATCCGCCTGCCTTCGGCGACGTTGTTCCCGTCGAGCCGGACGACCAGGGGCTTGGTGGCGCGCGCACCGAGGATCTCGAGTGACCGCACGATCCCGGTCGCCACCGCGTCGCACGCGGTGATGCCGCCGAAGACGTTGACGAACACGCTGCGCACCTGCGGGTCGCCGAGGATGACGGTCAGCCCGTCGACCATCACCTGCGCCGACGCCCCGCCGCCGATGTCGAGGAAGTTCGCCGGCCCGCGGGCGCCCGCCTCGGCCGCGGCCGCCGCCACCACGTCCAAAGTGGACATCACGAGCCCGGCGCCGTTGCCGATGACGCCGATGTCGCCGTCGAGCTTCACGTAGTTGAGGCCCTTCGCGCGGGCGGAGCGCTCCAGCGGATCACCGTCCGAAGTGTCGTCGAACGACGAGGAACGGCGGAAGGAGGCGTTGTCGTCCAGGGTGATCTTGCCGTCCAGCGCGACGATCCCGGTCGCCGTCAGCGCCAGGGGGTTGACCTCGACGAGCGTGCAGTCCTCGGCGACGAACACGTCCCACAGCTTCTCGACGACGTCGGCGGCTTCACCGCGGACAGCGGCGGGGAACGCGGCCGCGACGGCAGCTGCGTCCACGCCGTCCCAGGGGTTCACCGGCACGCGGACCAGGGCGTCCGGCCGGGTGGCCGCGACCTCCTCGATCTCCATCCCGCCTTCGGCCGACGCCATCGCGAGGAACGTCCGCGCGGCGCGGTCGAGCAGGAAGGACAGGTAGTACTCGTCGGCGATCTCGCTCGCTTCGGTGACCAGGACGCGGTGCACGGTGTGGCCCTTGATGTCCATCCCGAGGATGTCGTCGGCGGCCTGCTCGGCGTCGTCGGCCGTGCGCACCACGCGGACGCCGCCCGCCTTGCCGCGGCCGCCGGTCTTCACCTGGGCCTTGACCACCACCGGGCCGCCGAGGGCGACCGCGGCGGCCCGGGCCTCGGCCGGATCGGCGGCGACGCGGCCGCGGGGGACCGGGACGCCGTGCTTGTCGAAGAGGTCGCGGGCTTCGTGTTCGAAGAGGTCCATGCGGGAGCGTCCTTTCCGCGGCGGGGCAGGGCGAAGGGCGTGGAGTGGTGGTCCGCGGGGGCCGGTTCGGAGTCCGGAAAAACCCTGCGGATGGCCCTGGACACGGGCTGCTTGAAGAGTGACTATATGCCTACCCCATACGGTATGCAATCTACAGTCTGCCGCGAAGGGGCCGCTGACCTCGGACATCAGGCGACACGCACCGCCGGACAAGAGAGCTCCGGTGGCGGACCAGAGGAGTTGAGCCATGGCGCTGACCACGACCGGCACCACCGCGGAGGAGAGTGCCGCCGCGACGAACGGCGCCGCGCCCGCCGGGATATCCGGCGGCCACCTGGTGGCCAAGGCGCTGAAGGCCGAAGGGGTCGACACGATCTTCACCCTGTGCGGCGGGCACATCATCGACATCTACGACGGCTGCGTCGACGAAGGCATCGAGGTCATCGACGTCCGCCACGAACAGGTCGCGGCGCACGCGGCCGACGGCTACGCGCGGATCACCGGCAAGCCCGGCTGCGCGGTGGTCACCGCCGGGCCGGGCACCACCGACGCCGTCACCGGGGTCGCGAACGCGCTGCGCGCCGAGAGCCCGATGCTGCTGATCGGCGGCCAGGGTGCGCTGACCCAGCACAAGATGGGGTCCCTGCAGGACCTCCCGCACGTGGACATGATGACGCCGATCACCAAGTTCGCCGCCACCGTGCCGCACACCGCGCGCGTCGCCGACTTGGTGAGCATGGCGTTCCGCGAGGCCTACGCCGGTGCGCCCGGTCCGTCCTTCCTGGAGATCCCGCGGGACGTCCTCGACGCCCGCGTGCCCCTGGAGAACGCGCGCATCCCCGAAGCGGGCCGCTACCGGGCGTCGACGAAGAACGCCGGCGACCCCGCGGACATCGAGAAGCTCGCCGACCTGCTGGTGCACGCCAAGAAGCCGGCCATCCTGCTCGGCAGCCAGGTCTGGACCACCCGCGCGACCGGGCCGGCCACCGAACTGGTCCGGACCCTGAACATCCCGGCGTACATGAACGGCGCCGGCCGCGGCACGCTCCCACCCGGCGACCCGCACCACTTCCAGCTCTCGCGCCGGTACGCCTTCGACAACGCCGACGTCATCGTCATCGTCGGCACCCCCTTCGACTTCCGGATGGGGTACGGCAAGCGGCTGTCGAAGGACGCCACCGTCGTGCAGATCGACCTCGACTACCGCACGGTCGGCAAGAACCGCGACATCGACCTCGGCATCGTCGGCGACGCCGGCCAGGTCCTCGCCGCCGTCGCCGAGGCCGCGTCCGGCCGCACCGACAACGGCGCCGTCGGCCGCAAGGCCTGGCTCGAAGAACTCCAGGCCGTGGAGGAGAAGGCGAAGCAGAAGCGGTTGCCGCTGCAGCACTCCGACGCGAGCCCGATCCACCCGTACCGGCTGGTCCACGAGATCAACGAGTTCCTCACCGAGGACTCGATCTACATCGGCGACGGCGGCGACATCGTCACCTTCTCCGGCCAGGTCGTCCAGCCCAAGTCGCCCGGACACTGGATGGACCCGGGTCCGCTCGGGACGCTCGGCGTCGGCATCCCGTTCGTCCTCGCCGCCAAGCACGCGCGTCCGGACAAGGAAGTCGTCGCCCTCTTCGGGGACGGCGCCTTCAGCCTCACCGGCTGGGACTTCGAGACGCTCGTGCGGTTCAACCTGCCGTTCGTCGGCATCGTCGGCAACAACTCCTCGATGAACCAGATCCGCTACGGCCAGGCCGCGAAGTACGGCCTGCCGCGCGAGCGCGTCGGCAACACCCTCGGCGACGTCCGCTACGACGAGTTCGCGCGGATGCTCGGCGGCCACGGCGAAGAGGTCCGCGACCCGGCCGACATCGGGCCGGCGCTGCTGCGGGCGCGCGAGTCCGGCCTGCCGTCGCTGATCAACGTCTGGGTCGATCCCGACGTGTACGCCCCCGGAACCATGAACCAGACCATGTACAAGTGAGCGGAGGCCAGAGCATGGGCAAGGCACTGGAGGGCGTCCGCGTCCTCGACATGACCCACGTGCAGTCCGGACCGTCGTCGACGCAGCTGCTCGCCTGGCTGGGCGCGGACGTGATCAAACTCGAAACCCCCGGCCGCGGCGACATCACCCGCGGGCAGCTGCGCGACCTGCCGGGCGTGGACAGCCTCTACTTCACGATGCTGAACGCCAACAAGCGCAGCATCACGCTCAACATGAAGAGCGCCGAGGGCAAGGAGGTCTTCGAACGGCTCGTGTCCGGAGTGGACGTCCTGGTCGAGAACTTCGGGCCCGGCGTGGTCGACCGGTTCGGCTACCCCTGGGAGAAGCTGGCCGCGCTCAACCCGCGGCTGGTCTACGCCTCCATCAAGGGGTTCGGGCCCGGCCGCTACGCCGACTTCAAGGCCTACGAAGTGGTTGCGCAGGCCATGGGCGGCGCGATGAGCACCACCGGCTTCGAGGACGGGCCGCCGACCGCGACCGGCGCGCAGATCGGCGACTCCGGCACCGGCATCCACCTGGTGGCCGCCATCCTCGCCGCGCTGTACCAGCGGACCTCCACCGGCCGCGGCCAGCGCGTCCAGGTCGCCATGCAGGACGCCGTGCTCAACCTGTGCCGCGTCAAGCTGCGCGACCAGCAGCGGCTGGCCCACGGCCCGCTGGGGGAGTATCCGAACGACCAGTTCGGCGCCGAGGTCCCGCGCTCGGGCAACGCCTCCGGCGGCGGCCAGCCGGGCTGGGCGGTGAAGTGCGCGCCCGGCGGGCCGAACGACTACATCTACGTGATCGTCCAGCCACCCGGCTGGGCCCCGCTCGCCCGGCTGATCGGCAAGGCGGAACTGGCCGACGACCCGGCGTGGTCCACCCCCGAGGTGCGGCTGTCCAAACTGGACAAGATGTTCGCGCTGGTCGAGGAGTGGACCGAGAAGCACACCAAGTGGGAAGTGATGGAGAAGCTCAACGCCTGCAACATCCCGTGCGGCCCGATCCTGTCCACGAAGGAGCTCATCGAGGACGAGACCCTGGCCGAGCTCGGCTCGGTCGTCGAGGTCCCGCACCCCGAGCGCGGCAGCTTCAAGACCGTCGGCTGCCCGCTCAAGCTGTCCGACTCGCCGGTGGAGATCGAACGGTCGCCGCTGCTCGGCGAGCACAACGACGAGGTGCTGACCGAACTCGGCTACAGCGAGGCGGAACTCGAGAAGTTCCGCGCGGCGGGGGTGATCTGACATGGCGGATCGCGCGGCGGTCGAGAAGATCCTGGAGCGGGCGGCGGCCGAGGGCCGGTCATCGCTGACCGCGCCCGAGGGGCGTGCGGTCTGCGAGGCCTACGGCATCCCGACCCCGGCCGAGCGGCTGGCGACCACGGCCGAGGAAGCCGTGGCCCACGCCGAAGCCATCGGGCTGCCGGTGGTGCTCAAGATCGTCTCGCCGGACATCCTGCACAAGACCGAGGCCGGCGGCGTGCTCGTCGGCCTGAACGACGCCGAAGCGGTGAGGGCGGGCTTCGCGCGGATCGTCGACAGCGCGAAGGCCTACGACGCCGAAGCGCGGATCCTCGGCGTCCAGGTGCAGCGGATGCTCACCGAGGGCCAGGAGGTGATCATCGGCTCGGTCACCGACCCGACGTTCGGCAAGATCGTCGCGTTCGGCCTCGGCGGCGTGCTGGTCGAGGTGCTCAAGGACGTCACCTTCCGGCTCGCGCCGACGTCCTCCGGGGAAGCGCTCTCCATGATCGACGGTATCCGGGCGGCGGAAATCCTGAAGGGGGTCCGCGGAGCGGATCCGGTCGACCGCGACGCCCTCGCCGCGGTGATCACCGGCCTCGGCGAGCTGGTCACCGACTTCCCGCAGCTGTCGGAGGTGGACCTGAACCCGGTGCTCGCTACCCCACGGGGCGCCACCGCGGTCGACGTCCGGATCCTGGTGGACCCGGACGCGGCGAAGGAGCCGCACCGGTTCACCCAGGAGGAAATCCTCGCGGCGATGAACCGGATCATGAAACCGGCGTCGGTCGCGGTGATCGGCGCGTCGGCCGAAGCCGGGAAGATCGGCAACTCGGTGATGAAGAACCTGGTCAACGGCGGGTACGCGGGCGAGATCCACCCGATCAACCCGAAGGCCGCCGAGATCCTCGACCGCAAGGCCTACCCGAGCATCACCGACGTGCCCGGCGACGTCGACGTCGCGGTGTTCGCCATCCCGGCGAAGTTCGTCCCCGCGGCGCTCGAGGAAGCCGGGAAGAAGGGCGTGGCCGGCGCGATCCTCATCCCGTCCGGCTTCGGCGAGACCGGCAACGTCGAGCTGCAGGACGAGGTCGTCGCGATCGCCCGCAAGCACGGCGTGCGCATCCTCGGTCCCAACATCTACGGCTACTACTACACGCCGGAGAACCTGTCGGCGACCTTCTGTACGCCGTACGACGTCAAGGGCGGTGTGGCCCTGTCGTCCCAGAGCGGTGGCATCGGGATGGCCATCCTCGGGTTCAGCCGCTCGGCGAAGATGGGCGTCTCCTCGATCGTCGGCGTAGGCAACAAGGCCGACATCGACGAAGACGACCTGCTCACCTTCTTCGAGCACGACGAGAACACCGAGCTCATCGCCATGCACCTCGAGGACCTCAAGGACGGGCGCGCGTTCGCGGAGACGGCCAAGCGGGTCTCGCGGCGCAAGCCGGTCGTGGTGCTCAAGGCCGGCCGGACGTCCCAGGGCGCCAAGGCGGCGAGCTCGCACACCGGCGCGCTGGCCGGCAACGACAAGGTCTACGACGACATCCTCCGCCAGAGCGGCGTGATCCGGGCGCCCGGGCTGAACGACCTGCTCGAGTACGCCCGCGGCATCCCGCTGCTGCCCACGCCGCAGGGCGAGAACGTCGTCATCATCACCGGCGCCGGCGGCTCGGGCGTGCTGCTCTCGGACGCCTGCGTCGACCACGGCCTCGACCTGATGGCGATCCCGCCGGACCTCGACACGGCGTTCCGGAAGTTCATCCCGCCGTTCGGCGCGGCCGGCAACCCGGTGGACATCACCGGCGGCGAACCGCCCTCGACCTACCGCAACACGATCGCGCTGGGCCTGGAGGACGACCGCATCCACGCCCTGATCCTCGGCTACTGGCACACCATCGTCACCCCGCCGATGGTGTTCGCGGAACTGGTGTCCGAAGTGGTCGGGGAGTACCGGGCGAAGGGTGTTCACAAGCCCGTCGTCGCATCGCTTTCCGGAGACGTCGAAGTCGAAGAAGCCAGTCACTACCTGTACGAACATGGCATCGTCGCCTACCCGTACACGACCGAAAAGCCCGTGGCCGTGCTCGGCGCGAAATACCGCTGGGCGCGGGCCGCGGGCCTGCTCTGAACATCCTCCACAGGGGCTGGCCCACTCACCAGGAAAGGACGAAGATCCCACCGCACGACGGCAAACAGAGGGACATGAGTCAATGGTGACGAAAGAGAACTCTTATGACCGCAGCCACGTACCAGGAGATCACCGACAAGAACGGAAGAGTCTACCGGGTCGGTGAGACCGACCGGGACATCATGGGCCGGCCACGGTGGACGATGGTCGTCCTGCCCTGGGTGGCCATGATGGCCATCAGTTCTTCGGAATACGCGTTCACTTCGGCCGAGGACACGCTGTCCTCGGCGCACGGCTGGCACGGCGCGCACATCTTCTGGCTGCTGGCCGTCTGGGTGTTCTTCCAGGCCGCGGTCGCCTTCCCCGCGGGCAAGATGCGGGAGAGCGGCCGGCTGTCGGCCCGGTCGGCGATGCTGCTGGGCGCCGCGGGCACCGTGCTCGGGTACCTGGCGCTGGCCTACGCGCCGAGCGTCTTCTGGGCCTACCTCGGCTTCGGCCTGTTCGGTGGCGGCGGGGCCGGGTTCGTCTACGCGACCTGCATCAACATGGTCGGCAAGTGGTACCCGGAGCGCAAGGGCGGGAAGACCGGCTTCGTCAACGGCGGGTTCGCCTACGGCTCGGTCCCGTTCATCTTCATCTTCACGAACTACCTCGACCTGGGCAACTACGGCACCATCCTGCCCGCGGTCGGGCTGTTCCTGGCCGCGGCCGTCGCGGTCAGCGGGTTCTTCTTCCGCGACCCGCCGAAGAACTGGTGGCCGGCGCACGTCGACCCGCTGAAGGTGCCGGACGACCCGCGCGTGCGCCGGTCGCTGGCGAAGAACCCGCCCGCGGTCAAGCAGTTCACGCCGCGGGAGGCGCTGAAGACCGGCATGCTGCCGCTGATGTGGATCTGCCTGCTGTGCACGGCGGGGGTCAACATCTTCGGCATCTCCGCGCAGGTCCCGTTCGGCAAGGAGATGGGCTTCGCGGGCGGCATCGTCGCGCTGGCCATGAGCCTCAAGGCGGTCATCAACGGCGCCGGCCGCGGCGTGATCGGCTGGATCTCCGACCGCTACGGGCGGCGGCAGACGCTGCTGCTGGTCTGCGTGGTGCTGGGGCTGGCCCAGGTCGCGGTGTACCTGTCCGGCTCGATCGGCAGCATGCCGCTGTTCCTGCTGGCGTCGATGGTGTCCGGGTTCGGCGGCGGGGCGATCTTCCCGCTGTTCGCCGCGCTCACCGCCGACTACTTCGGCGAGAACAACAACGCCAGCAACTACGGCCTCGTCTACAGCTCGAAGCTCGTTTCGGGGATCGTGGGCGCGGGCCTCGGGAAGCTGGTCATCGACGGGTGGGGCTACGGCGCGGCCTTCTACCTGGCCGCCGGGACGAGCCTGCTCGCCGCCGGTCTCGCCCTGTTCCTGCGCCAGCCGGGCCGCAAGCCCGGCGGGATGCGCTCCGGGCTCGCCGAAACCGAGCTCGTCGCGCGGCCCGCCACCGGCTGACGTCCGGCAGAACGGAAGGACCGAAATCGGCGCGGACGAAAGAGATTTCTCATGACCACAGCGCAATACCAGGAGATCGTCGACGAGAACGGCCGGGTGTACCGGGTCGGCGAGACCCCGCACGACATCATGGGACGCTCACGCAGCTGGATGGTGTGGCTGCCCTGGATCGCCATGATGGCGGTCAGCGTCTTCGAGTACGGCTGGGGTGCGGTCGAAGGCACCCTGGAAGAGAAGTACGGCTGGACGCTGTCGGACGCGTTCTGGCTGGCCAGCATCTGGGCGGTGTTCCAGGCCGGAGTCGCGTTCCCGGCCGGGCGCCTGCGGGAGAAGAACATCGTGTCGGCGAGGACGGCCATGCTCGCCGGCGCCGCGTGCAGCGCGATCGGCTACTTCACCATTTCCCACAGCGGCAACCTGGTGCTGGCGTTCGCCGGCTACTCGGTGCTGGGCGGGATCGGCGCGGGGCTGGTGTACGCGACCTGCGTCAACATGGTCGGCAAGTGGTACCCCGAGAAGCGCGGGGCACGGACGGGGTTCGTCAACGGCGGGTTCGCCTACGGTGCCGTCCCGTTCATCTACGTGTTCGCCGCCTTCCTCACCCCGGCCAACTATTCGACGATCCTCGACGTCATGGGCGTGTACATGCTCATCGCCGTCGGGGTCTGCGGGTTCCTGTTCAAGGACCCGCCGAAGAGCTGGTGGCCGAAGGACGTCGACCCGCTCACCTGGGTCCGCGACCGGAAGTCCGCGACCGGGGGACTGGCCAAGAACCCGCCCGCGGTGAAGCAGTTCTCGCCGATGGAAGCCGTCCGGACCGGGATGCTGCCGCTGATGTGGGTGTGTCTGGTGATCATCGGCGGGGTGTCGCTGTTCGGCATCAACTTCCAGGTGCCGTTCGCGAAGGTGAGCCACTTCGGCGCGTTCGTCGCCGCTTCGTCGGCCGGGGTCCTGGCGGTCGTGAACGGCACCGGCCGCGCGGTCGTCGGCTGGGCGTCCGACAAGCTCGGGCGGCGGCAGACGCTGACGCTGGTGCTGGTGATCGCGGCCGTCGCGCAGTTCGGCGTGCTGTACGCCGGGAACACGCACAACCTGGTGCTGTTCATGGTGTTCGCGTTCCTGACCGGGTTCGGCGGTGGCGCGTTCTACCCGCTGTTCGCGGCGCTGGTGCCGGACTACTTCGGCGAGAACAACAACGCGTCGAACTACGGGCTGGTGTACAGCGCGAAGCTGGTCGGCGGCGTCGGCGGCGGCGGGCTCGCCGCCGGGGTCATCAGCGTGTGGGGCTACACGGGCGCGTACCTCCTCGCCGGAGGCATCGCGCTCCTTTCGGCGGTGCTGACGCTGTTCCTGCGCCAGCCCGGCCGGAAGCGCCACCAGCTCGCCGAAACCGAGCTGGTGGCGCGCCGGCCGTCGGCTGCGGCCGACAGCTGATCCCTCCGGGGAGCCGGCGCCCCCGGGTGCCGCGAATGACTCATTCGGGACGTCCGAGGTCCCGAATGAGTCATTCGCGACGTCCGAGCGCGGGAGGCTCAGGATCGGGGAGCTTCCGGACGTTCGTGGTAGGCCTGGCGGGTGCGTTCGGTGTGCTTGGCCATGATCTGCTCGGCCTTGCCGGCGTCCTGGGCGGCGATGGCGTCGATGAGCTCTTCGTGCTCGTGCCAGGCGTCCTGGCCGCGGGGCCGGGCGATGGGCGTGTAGTACCAGCGGACCCGGCGGTCGACCAGGCCGATCAGCTCCGCCAGCACCTTGTTGCCGGACAGTTCGGTGATGCACGCGTGGAGGGCGGCGTTGGCCGCGACCAAGCCTTCGGTGTCCTCCTCGGCGACCGCGCTGACGCCGGCCTGCTGCAGTTCCTGCAGGCGGGCGACGTCGGCGGGGGTGGCCCGTCCGGCGGCGAGCTTCGCGGAGTGCGTCTCCAGCACGCTGCGGACGCTGAGCAGCTGGTCGGCCTCCTCGTCGGTGGGCAGGTGCACGAAGGCGCCCTGGGCGGGGCGGAGGTCGACCCAGCCTTCGCTCTGCAGCCGCTGCAGGGCCTCCCGGACCGGCTGCCGGCTCACGCCGAGGTACTCGGCGAGGTCGGCCTCGACGAGGTGCTGGCCGGGTTCGAGGGTGCGGTTGATGATCAGTTCGGCGAGTGCTTCGTAGACGACCTGACGCAGCGGCGCGGGCCGCTCGACACGCTTGGCGGCGGTCGAGCTGAGCGAGCCCTTGGCCGTGCGGCGGCCGGTCGGGCCGCGGTCGGGCAACGGGGAAGCGGGCTGGCTCACGGGACACCTCGAGTCGGCAGGGAAGCGTTGATCCTGCGCTCAGAATACAGGTTTTGGTATGCAAAATCCCGGATCTCACCCACGGAAGGCGGATTTGGGTCGATGTGGATCAACAACGCTCGGGCGAAGTGACCCGCGGTGTCTGATTTGTCGCTCTTCGTTGCGCCGCCCGAGTGGTCGGGCCGAGGCGACTGGTCTCGATCATGGATCCAGGATACTGTATGCAATACTGCTGGACCTTGGAGGCGCGTCATGAAGGTGGCTGTTCTCGGGGCCGGGGCGATCGGCGCCTACGTCGGGGCCGCGCTGCACCGCGGCGGGACGGAGGTGCACCTGATCGCCCGCCGGGCCCACCTCGCGGCGATGCGCGAGCACGGCGTCCGCGTGCTCAGCCCGCGCGGCGACTTCACCGCCCACCCCCACGTCACGGACGACCCCGCCGAAGTGGGCAAGGTCGACTTCGTGTTCCTCGGCCTCAAGGCCAACTCCTACGCCTCGTGCGGCGAGCTGCTCGCCCCGCTGCTCGGGCCCGAAACGGCGATCGTGGCCGCGCAGAACGGCATCCCGTGGTGGTACTTCCACGGCCTGCGGGGTCACCCGCTGGAAGGGCAGCGGGTCGAGACGGTCGACCCCGGCGGCTCGGTCACCGCGGCGCTCGGACTGCGGCGGGCGATCGGCTGCGTCGTCTACTGCTCGACGGTCATCGAGGAGCCCGGGGTCATCCGGCACCTGGAGGGCACCCGGTTCTCCCTCGGTGAGCCCGGCGGCGAGATCTCCGCGCGCTGCAAGGTGCTCAGCGCGTCGATGATCGCCGGGGGCCTCAAGGCGCCGGTCGAAGCCGACCTGCGCAACGACATCTGGATCAAGCTGATGGGCAACGTCGCGTTCAACCCGCTGTCGGCGCTGACCCGGGCGACCATGGCCCAGATGTGCGAGCACGAGGACACCCGCGAGCTCGTCGCCACGATGATGACCGAGACCCTGGCCATCGCCCGCGCGGCCGGGGCCGACCCGCGGATCTCCGTCGAGAAGCGCATCGACGGCGCCTGGCGCGTCGGCCACCACAAGACGTCGATGCTGCAGGACCTGGAAGCGGGCAAACCCCTCGAAATCGACGCCATCATCGGCGCGGTCGTCGAGCTGGCCGGCCTCACCGGCGTGCCCGCGCCCGCCCTGCGGTACGTCCACGCCGCGATTTCCCTGCTCGACCACACCAGCAAAGTCCCTGTCGGGTCGCACTGACCGGAGGTCCCCGTGAAGCGCAGGAACACCGAGCCGTACGTCCGGCTCACCCGGCCCCTCGTGCGCGATTCCGGCGTGCTGCGGCCCGCGACCTGGGAGGAAGCCCTCGACCGGGCGGCCGCCGGGATCCGCCGCACCCTGGACGGCAAGGGGCCCGAGGCGTTCGGGATGTTCTCGTGCGCCCGCGCCACCAACGAGATGAACTTCGTCGCCCAGAAGTTCGCCCGCGCGGTGATCGGCACGAACAACGTCGACTCGTGCAACCGCACCTGCCACGCGCCCAGCGTCGCCGGGCTGGCGCGGGTGTTCGGCAGCGGTGGCGGCACGTCCTCCTACCAGGAGATCGAGGACGCCGACGTCATCGTGATCTGGGGCGGCAACCCCCGCGAGGCGCACCCGATCTTCTTCCACCACGTGCTCAAGGCCGTCCACAAGGGAGCGAAGCTGTTCGTCGTCGACCCGCGGCGGACCAGCACGGCGAGCTGGGCGCACCGGCAGCTGCAGCTCGAGGTCGGCACCGACATCCCGCTGGCCCACGCCATCGCCCGGGAGATCATCCACTCCGGGCTCGCGAACACGACCTTCATCGAGCGGGCCACCGAGGGGTTCGCCGAGTTCGCCGCGTCGGTCGAGCCGTGGACCCTGGAAGCGGCGGAGAAGACCACCGGCGTCCCGGCCGAGCTGATCCGCGAACTGGCCCATGCCTACGCCCGGGCCGATCGCGCCCAGCTGTCCTGGACACTCGGCATCACCGAACACCACAACGGCACCGACAACGTCCTGTCGCTGATCAACCTGGCGCTGCTGGCCGGGCAGGTCGGCCGCTACGGCGCCGGGCTGAACCCCCTGCGCGGGCAGAACAACGTCCAGGGCGGCGGCGACATGGGCGCCATCCCGGACCGGCTCCCCGGCTTCCAGGACGTACTCGACGCCGACGTCCGGGCCAAGTTCGACACCGCGTGGGGCTCGGCGATCCCGCCGCGCCAGGGCCTGAACCTCACCCAGATGCTCGATGCGATGGAACGCGGCGACCTGACCTGCGTGTACATCATCGGCGAGAACCCCGTGCAGTCCGAAGCGGACTGCGAGCACACGATCAAGCGGCTGGCCAACGTCGACCACCTGGTCGTGCAGGACATCTTCCTGACCAAGACCGCGCAGCTGGCCGACGTGGTGCTCCCGGCGTCGGCGGCCTGGTGCGAGAGCGACGGCACCTTCACCAACTCCGAACGGCGGGTCCAGCGCGTCCGCAAGGCCCTCCAACCGCCGGAAGGCGCGCGCGACGACGTCGAGCTGCTGTCGGAGCTCGCCCGCCGGCTCGGCCACGACTGGCACTACACCGGCGGTGAGGAGGTCTGGGACGAGCTGCGGTCGCTGTCGCCGATGCACGCCGGGATGTCGTACGCGCGCCTGGAAGAGCTCGGCGGGATCCAGTGGCCGTGCTTCTCCGAGGACACCCTCGAATCGACGTTCCTGCACGGCCGGCTCTGGGCCGGGGACCCGGCCGAACGCGGCCGCCCGGCACCGTTCACGGTGCTCGAGCACAGCCCGCCGGTCGACCTGCTCACCGAGGAGTTCCCGATCCGGCTCACCACCGGCCGGCGCCTCGATTCGTACAACACCGGCGTCCAGTCCGGCGGGTTCCCGTCGCCATTGCGGCAGGGGGAGACCCTGGACCTGTGCCCGGAGGACGCGCGGGCGCTGGGCGTCCAGCCCGGCGAACTGGTCCGGATCTCGTCCCGGCGCGGGGAGATCGTCGCCCCGGTCCGGCTGGACACGGGGCTGAAACCGGGACTGGCGTTCATGACCTTCCACTTCCCGGACGAGGTCGACGTCAACGTCATCACCATCGAGGCCACCTGCCCGATCGCCGGGACCGCCGAGTACAAGGCGGCCGCCATCCGCGTCGACAAGCTCCCCGCCGAGGTCTGAAATGGACCTCAAACTGCTGGACGCCGTCGCGTCGCGCGAAGAGCGGGAGGCGGTCGCCGGGTTCGCCGGCGGCGGCCGGGACCAGCTGCTGCCGGCCCTGCACGCGGTCAACGACCGGGTCGGCTGGATCAGCCAGGGCGCGCTGAACCTCATCTGCGAGACGCTGCACGTGCCGCCCGCCGACGCGTACGGCGTGGCGAGTTTCTACTCGCTGTTCGCGCTGGAGGAACGCCCGGAGCGGGTGGTGCACGTGTGCACCGACCTGGCCTGCCGGATCCAGGGCGCGGACACGGTCTGCGACGTCCTCACCGAGCACGTCGGCGCCGCGGGGAAGGCGCGCGGCGGGGTCACGTGGCTGCGCAGCCCGTGCCTCGGCGCCTGCGAACGGGCCCCCGCGGCGCTGACGTTCCAGGCCGGCGACCCGGCCACGACCGAGCTGCTCGCCCCGGCGACCGGCGCGTCGGCCGTGCTCGCCGCCGGGCGGCCACCGTCCCGTTCGGAGGGTGCGCCGCCGGTGATCCACCAGGAGGACGGGCTCCGGCTGCTCCGCCGGGTGGGCCTGGTCGACCCGGCCAGTCTGGACGGCTACCGCGCGTCCGGCGGTTACGCGGCCCTGCGC
Source organism: Amycolatopsis sp. 505 (assembly GCF_031625235.1). NCBI lineage: Bacteria > Bacillati > Actinomycetota > Actinomycetes > Pseudonocardiales > Pseudonocardiaceae > Amycolatopsis > Amycolatopsis sp. 505. Next base: position 125,710 of record NZ_JACKQP010000007.1, on the reverse strand, counting down.
AACGCCCTGCGCATGGGCCAGGCCGCGGTGATCCGCGAGGTGACCGACTCCGGCCTGCTCGGCCGCGGCGGGGCCGCGTTCCCGACCGGGCGCAAGTGGGCCGCCACCGCCGCCCAGCCCGCCGGGCCGCACTACCTGGTGTGCAACGCCGACGAAAGCGAGCCCGGCACGTTCAAGGACCGGGTGCTCCTGGAGGGCGACCCCTTCGCGCTGGTGGAGTCCATGACGATCGCGGCGTACGCGATCGGCGCCACCCGCGGCTTCGTCTACCTGCGCGGCGAGTACCCGCGCGCATTGCGGCTGCTGCGCAACGCACTGGAAGTGTGCCGCGAGCGCGGGTTCCTCGGCGTGGACATCATGGGCCATCAAGGGTTCTCGTTCGACATCGAGATCCGGCGTGGCGCGGGCGCCTACATCTGCGGCGAGGAGACCGCGATCTTCAACTCGATCGAGGGTTTCCGCGGCGAGCCCCGCACGAAGCCGCCGTTCCCGGTCGAGCAGGGGCTGTTCGGCAAGCCGACCGTGGTGAACAACGTCGAGACCCTCGTCAACGTGCCACTGATCCTCACCGAGGGGGCGGCGGCCTACCGGTCGCTCGGCACCGAGGCGTCGGCCGGGCCGAAGCTGTTCTGCCTGTCCGGGAACGTCGAACGTCCCGGTGTCTACGAAGTGCCGTTCGGGACGACCCTGCGGGAACTGCTCGCGCTGGCCGGGGGAGTGGCTTCGGGCCGGTCCTTGCGCGCGATCCTGCTGGGCGGCGCGGCCGGCGGGTTCGTCCGGCCGGACGAGCTGGACCTGCCGCTGACGTTCGAGGACGCGCGGGCGGCGAAGACGACGCTCGGCTCGGGTGTCGTCCTGGTCCTCGACGACCTCGCCGACCTCGGCGGGTTCCTGCTGCGGATCGCGGAGTTCTTCCGCGACGAGTCGTGCGGCCAGTGCGTCCCGTGCCGGATCGGGACGGTGCGGCAGGAGGAGGCGATCCGGCGTGTCCTCGCCTCCGGTTCGGAGGAGCGGCCGCTGCTGCGCGAGGTCGGCGGGGTCATGCGCGACTCGTCGATCTGCGGTCTCGGCCAGACCGCCTGGAACGCCATCGAATCCGCCATCGACCGGCTGGGGGCCCTGAAGTGACCATTGTGGACATCGGAATCCCGAAGCGGCTGGTCGAGTTCACTGTGGACGGTGAGACGATCCGGGTGCCGGAAGGGTCGACGATCCTGGACGCGTGCACGGCGGTGGGCAAGGACATCCCGACGCTGTGCTACGGCGACACCCTGGAGCCGGCGAACGCCTGCCGCGTCTGCATGGTCGAGGTCGAAGGTTCCCGGACGCTGGTGCCGTCCTGCTCGCGCAAGGCCGAGCCGGGCATGGTCGTCCGCACGGATTCCGAGCGGACGCGCACCAGCCGCAAGGTGGTCCTCGAACTCCTGGCCTCGGCCACGGACCTCTCGACGACGCCGGGCGTCGCGGAGTGGCTGGCCGCCACGGGAGCCGATCCGGACCGCTTCGGCCCGTACGCGGCCACGGTGGCGCAGCCGGCCCTGGTGGACAACGAGCTGTACGTCCGGGACTACGGCAAGTGCATCCTCTGCTACAAGTGCGTCGACGCGTGCGGCGAGCAGTGGCAGAACTCGTTCGCGATCACCGTCGCCGGCCGTGGCTTCGACGCCCGGATCTCGACGGAGTTCGCGAACCCGTTGCCGGACAGCGCCTGCGTGTACTGCGGCAACTGCGTCGAGGTGTGCCCGACCGGGGCGCTGAGTTTCAAGCGCGAGTACGACAAGCGTTCGGACGGCTCCTGGGACGAGTCCCGCCAGACCGCGACGACGACGGTCTGCACCTTCTGCGGAGTCGGGTGCAACCTGACGCTGCACGTCCAGGACAACGAGATCGTGAAGGTGACTTCGCCGCACGACAGCTCGGTGACGCACGGGAACCTGTGCATCAAGGGCCGGTTCGGCTGGCAGCACGTCCAGAACCGGTAGCGGTACCCCGTTCGTCCGAAGGCGCCGTGACTCGACGAGTCGCGGCGCCTTCGCCGTCCGGGCGTTGACCCCGGCGCAGGTCAGGGGCTATTCTCGATATGCGAAAGAAAAATTCCGGATAGCGAAATTTGAGGTCGCGATGCCTGAAGAGGGCCACTCCCTGCCGTACGTCGCCAACCTGTCGATCCTGTTCAAGGAGGTACCGCTGCTCGAGCGCGCGGCCGCCGCGCGGGAGGCCGGGTTCACCGACGTCGAGTACTGGTGGCCGTTCGACAGCGCGGTTCCCGCGCGCGACGAGGTCGACGCCTTCGTGCGGAGCCTGGACGGCGTCCGGCTGCGGGGGCTGAACTTCTACGCCGGGGACATGGCCGCGGGGGAGCGGGGCCTGGTGAGCTGGCTCGGGCGGGAGGCCGAGTTCGCCGACAGCCTCGTCGTCGCCCTCGGCATCGCCGAACGCACCGGGTGCCGCAGCTTCAACGCGCTCTACGGCAACCGGCTCGACGGCGAAGACCCGGCCAAGCAGGACGACCTGGCCCGCGCGCACCTGGACAAGGCCGCCGACGCCGCCGCGCGGATCGGTGCGCAGCTGGTGCTCGAACCGCTCTCCGGTGCGGACCGCTACCCGCTCAAGACCGCCGCGGACGCCGTGGCCGTGCTCGACGACCTCGGGCGCGAAAACGTGCGGCTGCTGGCCGACCTGTACCACCTGGCAGTCAACGGCGACGACCTGGACGCCCTGGCGACGACGCACCTTTCCCGGATCGGGCACGTGCAGATCGCCGACGCACCGGGCCGCCACCAGCCCGGCACGGGCGAGCTGGACATCGAGGGACACCTCGCGAAGCTGCAGAACGCGGGCTACGCCGGGTTCGTCGGGATCGAGTACGTCCCGGACCCCGACACCGTCACGTCGCTGGCCTGGCTGCCGAAAACCCGAAGGGGACGAGCATGAAACTGGGATTCATCGGACTGGGCGTGATGGGCGCCCCGATGGCCGCGCACCTGGTCGCGGCCGGTCACGACGTCGGCGGCTACGACGTCACCCCGGCCGCGGGCGAGAAGCTCGAGGCCGCCGGCGGGCGCGCCGCGACGAGCGTCGCCGACGCGGTCGCCGGGGTGGACGTCGTCATCACGATGCTGCCGAACCACCCGCACGTCGAGGAGGTGGTGCTGGCCGCGGGCGGCGTCCTGGACACCGCCGAGCCCGGCACGCTGCTGATCGACATGAGCACCATCCGGCCCGAGACGTCGATCGCGATCGCGGAAGCCGCGCGGGACAGGAAGGTCCGCGTCCTCGACGCGCCCGTGTCCGGCGGGCAGGCCGGCGCCGAGCAGGCGTCCCTGTCCATCATGGTCGGCGGCGACGCGGACGACTTCGAGGCCGCGAAGGCGGTCCTGGACGTGGTCGGCAAGACCATCGTGCACGTCGGGCCGCACGGCGCCGGCCAGGTCGTCAAGGCCGCGAACCAGCTCGTCGTGGGCGGGATCTACGGCCTGGTCGCCGAGGCGATCGTGCTGCTGGAAGCGTCCGGTGTGGACGCCGCCACGGGCCTCGACGTCCTCGCGGGCGGGCTCGCCGGCAGCCGGATCCTCGAACTCAAGCGCAAGTCCATGGTGGAGCGGGAGTTCGCGCCCGGGTTCCGGATCGACCTGCACCACAAGGACATGGGGATCGCACTGGCCGCCGCCCGGCAGGCCGGCGTCGCGCTCCCGCTCACCGGGCTGGTCGCCCAGCTCGTCGCCGCCGGCCGCGCCATGGGGTACGGCTCCCTGGACCACTCGGCCTTGCTGAAGGTCGTCGAACAGTTGTCGGGCCGCGTCCCGGCGGAGGTGTGACATGCCCCGGATCCCCGCGATGCAGGCGGTCGTCGACGTCCTCGAGAGCGAAGGCGTCGACACCGTCTTCGGCTGCCCCGGCGCCGCCATCCTCCCGCTGTATAACGCCCTACAAGGCCGGGCGATCGAGCACCTGATCGTCCGCCACGAAGAGGGCGCGACGCACATGGCCGACGGCTGGGCCAGGACGAACGGCAACGTCGGCATCGCCATCGGCACGTCCGGCCCGGCCGGGACGAACATGATCACCGGGCTCTACACGGCACACGCGGACTCGATCCCGATCATCTGCATCACCGGCCAGGCCGCCACGACCAAGCTGCACCAGGAGGCCTTCCAGGCCGTCGACATCGTGGAGATCGCCAAGCCGGTGACGAAGTGGGCGGTGCAGGTCAAGGAGGCCGCGCAGCTGCCGTGGATCTTCCGCGAGGCGTTCCGGATCGCCCGTTCGGGCCGGCCCGGCCCGGTGCTCATCGACCTGCCCATCGACGTCCAGAAGCAGGACATCGAGTGGGACTCCTCGATCGACTCGCCGCTGCCGGTGACCCGGGTGACGCCGGCGCCCGCCCGGGTGGAGCGGGCGCTGGACCTGCTGCTGGCCGCCGAGCGCCCGCTGATCCTGGCCGGCGGCGGGGTCGTCCTCGGGGAGGCGAGCGAGCGGCTGCGGGCCGCGGCCGAGCGGCTCGGCGTCCCGGTGCAGGTGACGCTGATGGGCAAGGGCAGCTTCCCCGAGGACCACGAGCTGTTCGCCGGGATGGCGGGCATCCAGACGTCCCAGCGCTGGGCCAACGCGGCCTTCCTGGAGTCGGACCTCGTGCTCGCGCTGGGCGCGCGGTTCGGCGACCGGCACACCGGCGAGCTGTCGGTCTACCGCGGCGACCGCAAGTTCATCCACGTCGACATCGAACCCACCCAGCTGGGCAAGGTGTTCGGCCCCGACCTCGGGATCGTCTCGGACACGCGGGAGTTCCTCGACGCGCTGCTGGCGGCGCTGGAGCAGCGCTCGGTGACGCCTCGGCGCGAGTGGGTCGCCCGGATCGGCGAACTGAAGGAGGCGCTGCCCCGGCGCGACGACTTCGACAGCCTGCCGATCAAGGCGCCGCGCGTCTTCAAGGAGATCAACGAGACCTTCGGTGAGGACACCTACTTCGTCACCGCGATCGGGCTGTACCAGATCTGGTCGGGCCAGTTCCAGAAGGCGCACAAGCCGCGCCACTACCAGGTCTGCGGCCAGGCCGGCCCGCTCGGCTGGGAGATCCCGGCCGCGATCGGGGTGAAGAAGGCCCGGCCGGACGCCGAGGTGGTCGGCGTGGTCGGCGACTACTCGTTCCAGTTCCTGGTCGAGGAGCTGGCGGTGGCCGCCCAGTACGACGTCGGGTTCGTGCTGATCATGCTGAACAACGAGTACCTCGGGCTCATCCGCCAGGCCGAGACCGGCTACGAGATGAACTTCGAGGTCGACATCCACTACGACTCGATCGGCACGGACAACGTGAAGATCATGGAGGCCTACGGCTGCTCCGGCACCCGCGTGCACGAGCCGGGGGAGATCCGGACGTCCCTGGAGTGGGCGCGCAAGGAAGCCGAGCGGACCAGCCGTCCGGTCCTGGTCGAGATCATGATCGAGCGCGAGGGCAACGCGGCGATGGGCGCCGCCCTCGACGCCGTGAAGGAGTTCGAGCCCGCGTAGCACCCGCGTGACCACGGCCGCCGCACGAGTCCCGACCTCGTGCGGCGGCCTTGGCGCGCCCGCGATCAAGGCGTTGGAGGAAAGTACAAACGCGGGCCGTAAATTCACCCGTCTTTCAGGGGTTTTGCCGTGGTCGCGGCCACAGCTCAGCGTGTGTACTTCTTGCCGAAGCAGCCCCGAAAGGACGTCCACAGTGGAATTCCTCCGACCCGCCTCGCTGGCCGACGCGCTCGCCGCGCGCGCCGCGAACCCCGGTGCGGTCCCGATCGCCGGCGGCACGGACGTGATGGTCGAGCTCAACTTCGACCACCGCCGCCCGGAGTCGCTCCTCGACCTCGGGCGCGTGTCCGAGCTGCACGAGCACGGCACCGACGGCGGCCGGATCCGGATCGGCGCGGCCGTGCCCTACACCCGGATCATCACCGAGCTCGGCACGCGGCTGCCCGGCCTGGCCATGGCCGCGCGGACCGTCGGCTCGCCGCAGATCCGCAACCGCGGTTCGGTGGGCGGCAACCTCGGCGCGGCCTCGCCCGCGGGCGACGCGCACCCGGCCCTGCTGGCCGCGGACGCCGAGGTCGAGATCGCCTCCGTCCGCGGGACGCGGATCGTCGCGGCGAAGGACTTCTACATCGGGGTCAAGAAGAACGTCCTGGAACCGGACGAGCTGATCACCGGTGTCCTGCTCGCGCCGGCCACCGGGCCGCAGCAGTTCAGCAAGATCGGCACCCGCAACGCCATGGTGATCGCCGTCGCCGCCTTCGGCCTGGCGTTGCACCCGGAACAACGCCGGGTCGGCACCGGCGTCGGCTCGGCCGCGCCGACCCCGCGGCGGGCCTTCGACGCCGAGGAGTTCCTGGCCGCCGAGCTCGACTGGGAGTCACCGAAGCCGATCACCGACTCGGTGAAACGCCGCTTCGGCGACCTGGTCGCGGCGGCCGCGTCGCCGATCGACGACGTCCGGGGGAGCGCGGCCTACCGGCGCCACGCGTTGGGCGTCATGGCGCGAAGGACGCTGACCTGGGCCTGGACCGAATACTGCGGAGGGAGCGCGAAGTGCGCGTGAACGTCACCGTCAACGGCGAACCCCGCCGGGCGGACAACGTCTGGGAAGGCGAGAGCCTCCTTTACCTGCTGCGCGAGCGGCTCGGTCTGCCCGGCTCGAAGAACGCCTGCGAGCAGGGCGAATGCGGTTCGTGCACGGTCTACCTCGACGGCGTCCCGGCGTGTGCCTGCCTGGTCGCGGCCGGGCAGGCCGAGGGCCGCGAGGTGGTCACGGTCGAGGGCCTGGCCGACGGGGAAGCGCTGGACCCGGTGCAGGAGGCGTTCGTCGAGCGCGGCGCCGTCCAGTGCGGCTTCTGCACCCCCGGCCTGCTGGTGGCCGCCCACGACCTGATCGAGCGGAGCCCCGAGCCGTCCGACGTCGAGATCCGCGAGGCCCTGGCCGGCAACCTCTGCCGTTGCACGGGCTACGAGAAGATCCTCGACGCCGTCCGCGACGCCGCTGCCCGCAAGGCCGTCCGATGAGCGCCCCGGCCCGCTCCCCGCAGGAGCTGCACGACACGATCGCCGGCGGCATCGGCGAGAGCCCGCTGCGCCCGGACGGCACGCTCAAGGTGCGCGGCGAGTTCGCCTACTCCTCGGACCTGTGGCACGAGGACATGCTGTGGGGCGCGACCCTGCGCAGCCCGCACCCGCACGCCCGGATCGTCCGCCTCGACGTCTCCCGCGCGCTCGCCCAGCCGGGGGTGCACGCGGTGCTGACGCACGAGGACGTCCCGGGGGAGAACGTCTACGGCCTCAAGTTCCAGGACACCCCGGCGCTGGCCGCCGACCTGGTGCGCTACCAGGGGGAACCGGTCGCGATCCTGGCCGCGGACCACCCGGAGATCGCGCGGCAGGCGCTCAAGGAGATCGTCGTCGAGTACGACGTCCTCGAGCCGGTCACCGACCCCGAGCGGGCCGCGCACGACGACACGCTGCCGAAGCTGCACCCGGGCGGGAACCTGGTCCGCCACCAGCGGATCGTCAAGGGCGACCCGGACGCGACCGCGGACGTCGTGGTGTCCGGCGTCTACGAGATCGGGATGCAGGACCAGGCGTTCCTCGGCCCGGAGTCCGGGCTCGCGGTGCCCGCCGAGGACGGTGGCGTCGACCTCTACCTGGCCACCCAGTGGCTGCACGTCGACCAGCGCCAGACGGCGAAGGCCCTCGGCCTGCCCCTGGAGAAGGTGCGGCTGACGCTGTCCGGCGTCGGTGGCGCCTTCGGCGGCCGCGAGGACCTGTCCATGCAGATCCATTCCTGCATGCTGGCCCTGCGCACCGGCCGGCCGGTGAAGATGAGCTACAACCGGCTGGAGTCGTTCTTCGGGCACGTCCACCGCCACCCGGCGAAGATGTACTACGAGCACGGCGCCACTCGCGACGGGAAGCTCGTCTACGTCCGGGCGAAGCTGTACTTCGACGGCGGCGCGTACGCGTCCAAGACGCCGGTCGTGGTCGGCAACGGCACCACGCTCAGCGTCGGTCCCTACGACGTCCCGAACGCGCACATCGAGGGCTGGGGCGTCTACACGAACAACCCGACCTGCGGGGCGATGCGCGGCCTCGGCGCGGTGCAGCCGACGTACGCCTACGAGTCCCAGATGGACAAGCTGGCGGCCGCTCTGGGCCTGGACCCGGCGGAACTGCGGATCCGCAACGCGCTGAGCGAAGGGTCCACTGTGGTCACCGGGCAGGTGGTCGACTTCCCGGCGCCGGTGGCGGAACTGGTCCAGCGGGTCCGCGACCTGCCGCTGCCGCCCGTGCCCGCCGGTGCGCGCGACATCCGCGACCTCCCGGGCGGGGCGTCGAACACCACCCACGGCGAAGGCGTGGTCCGCGGGGTCGGCTACGGCGTGACGATCAAGAACATCTCCTACGCCGAAGGCCTCGACGACTACTCGACCGCCCGCGTCCGGCTGGAAGTGCTCGGCGGGGAGGCGGTGGCGATGGTGCACACCGCGGCCGCGGAGGTCGGGCAGGGGCTGGTGACGCTGCAGCAGCAGATCGCCCGCACCGAGCTGGGCGTGACGCGGGTGAGCGTGCACCCGGCCGACACGAGCGTCGGCGACGCCGGCTCCAGTTCGGCGTCGCGGCAGACCTACGTCACCGGCGGCGCGGTCCGCAACGCCTGCCGCGCGGTCGCGGAGGCGGTGTACGGCCGCCTCGGCGTTTCCGGTGCGGGCTTGACGCTCGCCGGCGGCAAGGTGGTCGCGGCCGACGGCGAAGTCGTCGCGGACCTGGCCGAGCTGCTCGGCGACACGGCGATCGAGGAGACCCGCGAGTTCCACCACCGGCCGACCTACCCGCTCGACCCGGAAACCGGGCAGGGCGACGCCCACGTCCAGTACGGCTTCTCCGCCCACCGAGCGGTGGTCGACGTCGACCTGAACCTCGGCCTGGTCAAGGTGGTGCAGCTCGACTGCGCCCAGGACGTCGGCAAGGCGATGAACCCCGACGCCGTCGTCGCCCAGATCCAGGGCGGCTCGGCGCAGGGCCTCGGCCTGGCGGTGATGGAGGAGATCCTGGTCCAGGACGGCAAGGTGCGGAACCCGTCGTTCACCGACTACCTCATCCCGACCATCCTCGACATGCCGCCGATGCGCGTCGACGTCCTCGAGCGCCCCGACCCGCACGCGCCCTACGGCGTCCGCGGCGTCGGCGAACCACCCACGATCTCGGCCACGCCGGCGATCGCCAACGCCATCCGCGCGGCCACCGGCCTCGAGCTGCCGCGCGTCCCGATCCGCCCCGAGCACATCACCGGAGTCTGAGATGACCACGTCCCTTTCGACCGAACAGGACTGGCTGGACGAAGCCGTCCGCATCGCCACGCACAACGTCGAGAACGGCGGCGGCCCCTTCGGCGCGCTGATCGTGAAGGACGGCGAGGTCGTCGCGACCGGCGTCAACCGCGTCACGGCGAACCTGGACCCGACCGCGCACGCCGAAGTCGTCGCGATCCGCGCGGCCTGCCAGGAACTGGGGACGTTCAAGCTGGACGGCTGCGTGCTCGTCTCCAGCTGCGAGCCGTGCCCGATGTGCCTGTCGTCGGCGCTGTGGGCGCGGGTGGACAAGGTCCTCTTCGCCGCCGACCGCGACGACGCGGCCAAGGCCGGCTTCGACGACCGCGCCTTCTACGAACTCTTCGACCGCCCGCGCGAGACGTGGACGGTCCCCGTGACCCGGCTGTCCGCAAAGGACGGTTTCGCCCCCTTCGCGGCCTGGCTCGACAAAGCCGACCGCACCGACTACTGACCCACGAAGTCAGCAGCTGACCGGAGCACAACCGAATCGAACGTCCCGCTCGCCCAGGCACGGCGCTGTGCCTTGGCCTGGCCGAGCACACCCACCGGCAAGGGCAGGACGCCATGACCCAGACCGAAGTCCCCACCCCCGTAGTCGACGAAATACCCCCGCAACGCCGTTCACTGCTCGACAAGCTCTTCGAACTGCGGGCCCGGCAGAGCACCATCGGCCGTGAAGTCCGCGGCGGCGTCACCACGTTCGTCGCGATGGCCTACATCGTGCTGCTGAACCCGCTCATCCTCGGCGCCTCCGCCGACATCACCGGCGCCCGGCTCTCGGCCGCGCAGGTGACCACGGCGACCGCGCTGGCCGCCGCCGTGATGACCGTCCTCATGGGACTCGTCGGCAACGCGCCCCTCGCGCTCGCCGCCGGCCTGGGCATCAACGGCATCGTCGCCTTCCAGATGGCCCCGGAGATGACCTGGGCGCAGGCGTTCGGCCTGGTCGTGCTCGAAGGCGTCTGCATCGTGCTGATGGCCGTCAGCGGGGTCCGCGAACGGATCATGAACGCCATCCCGCGACCGCTCAAAATGGCGATCACCGTCGGGATCGGGCTCTACATCGCCCTGGTCGGCCTGGTCAGCGCCGGGTTCGTGACCCGGGTGCCGGACTCGGCGCAAACCACGGTCCCGGTGCGGCTCGGGGCAAGCGGGCACCTGCACGGCTGGCCGATCGTCGTCTTCTGCTTCGGCCTGTTGCTGATGATCGTGCTGATGGCCCGGAAGGTCCCGGGCGCGGTGCTGATCAGCATCGGGGTGGCCACCGTGCTCGCCGTCGTGCTGCACCAGGGCTTCGGCGTCGGCGGCTGGGGGCTCACGACCCCGGAACTGCCCGACCACGTCCTCGCCGCCCCGGACTTCGGGCTCTTCGGGCACATCGACCTCTTCGGCGGCTTCGCCTCGGCAGGCGCGCTCGCGGCGACGGTCTTCCTGTTCACCCTGGTGCTGTCCGGCTTCTTCGACGCCATGGGCACGATCACCAGCGTCTCCGACGAAGCCGGGCTGTCGAAGAACGGGAAAGTCCCGCGGATGGGCCGCATCCTGCTGGTCGACGGCGCCGGCGCGATCGCGGGCGGCGTCACCGGCTCGTCGCCGAACACGGTGTTCCTCGAATCGGCGGCCGGCGTCGGCGAGGGCGCGCGGACCGGGCTGGCCAGCGTCGTCACCGGCGTGCTGTTCGCCGGAACCCTGCTGTTCACACCGCTGGCCGGGGTCGTCCCGGCCCAGGCCGCGGCCCCCGCGCTGGTGGTCATCGGCGGCATGATGGTCGCGCAGTGCCGGACCATCCCGTGGCACGACCCGGACTACACGATCCCGGTGTTCCTGACCGCGGCCCTGATCCCGTTCACCTACTCGATCACCAACGGTGTCGGCGCCGGCCTGATCGCCTTCGTGCTGATCAAGATCGGCCGGGGCAAGTGGCGCGAAGCCGGCTGGCTGCTGAGCCTGCTGGCCCTGGTGTTCGCGGTGTACTTCGCCATCGACGGCGTCGAAGCCCTCTTCCGGTAAAGGAGTTCCCTCGTGGCCCTGATGTTCTTCAACGGCGGCGCCATGCGCGGCGAGCCACTGCACCACCTGCTCGAAGGATCACCGTTCGTGGGCAACGCGCGGACCGCGGCGAAGTACCGGTTCTACGCGGTCGGCGACCAGTGCCCGGCGCTGTACCCGGTGTCCCACGGTGGCGCCGAGGTGACCGGCGAGGTCTACGACGTCTCGCTGGACGACCTGCGGGACCGGGTGCTGCCGTCCGAGCCGCACGAGCTGGAGCTGGGGGTGGTGGAGCTGGCGGACGGGAGTTCGGCGTTCGCGATGCTGCTGCGGCGGCCGTACACCTCGCACGTCGCCCTGCGCGACATCACCGAGATCGGCGACTGGCGGGCGTTCAAGGCGAGCGCGTGAAGGTCCTGATCGCGCCGGACAAGTTCAAGGGGTCGCTGACCGCGGGGGAGGTGGCGTCGGCGGTGGCGGCCGGTCTCGCCGACGTCCACCCCGCGGCGGCGGTGACGACCCTCCCGGTGGCCGACGGCGGCGAGGGCACGGTCGACGCGGCCGTCGCCGCCGGGTACCGGCGCGTGCGGGTCCCGGCCCGCGGTCCCACCGGCCTCCCGGTGACCGCGTCCTACGCGGTCCGCGGCGACACGGCGATCGTCGAGCTGGCCGAGGCGTCCGGGCTGCACCGGCTGCCGGGCGCCCCCGCCCCGCTCACCGCGACCAGCGCGGGAACCGGCGACGTGATCGCGGCGGCGGTCCGGGCGGGCTGCCGCCGGATCGTCCTCGGCGTCGGCGGCAGCGCGGGCACCGACGGCGGCGCGGGCCTGCTGACCGCACTGGGCGCCCGGCTCCTGGACGCGGCCGGGCGCGAACTCCCCTCCGGTGGTGCGGCCCTGTCCCGGCTCGCCTCACTGGACGTGACGAGAATGTCCGAAGTGGACATCGAGCTGGCGAGCGACGTGGACAACCCGCTCTGCGGGCCACGCGGGGCCGCGGCCGTCTACGGACCCCAGAAGGGAGCGTCCCCCGACGACGTCGAGACCCTCGATGCCGCCTTGCGGCACTGGGCCTCGATCGCCGGACCCGAGTTCGCCGAGCGCCCGGGAGCCGGAGCGGCCGGGGGAGTGGGCTTCGCCGCCATGGCCGTCCTGGGCGCCCGCGTGCGGCCCGGCATCGAGCTGCTCCTGGACCTGCTCGGCTTCGACGCGGCCCTGACCGGAGCTTCGCTGGTCATCACCGGCGAGGGATCGCTGGACGAGCAGACGTTGTCCGGCAAGGCCCCGGCCGGGGTGGCCGCGGCCGCGGCGGCCAAGGGCATCCCGTGCGTCGCGGTCTCCGGCCGCTGTCGGCTGTCTTCGGTGCAGCTGAAGGAGGCGGGCATCTCGGCCGCCTACGCGTTGACGGACCTGGAGCCGGACCCGGCGCGCTGCATGGCGGAGGCGGCCCCGCTGCTGCGCCGCCTGGCGCACCGGGTGGCGGCCGACTACTTCTCGCTGTCGAGGTGATCGAGCTGGGCGGCGGCATACCGCCCGCCGGCGGCGGCCCCGGCCGGGACGGCGGCCTCGATCTCGGCCAGGTCGGTGCCGGAAAGCTCGACGTCCGAGGTGCCCAGTGACTCGGCGAGGCGCGCACGGGTCCGGGCACCGACGAGCGGAACGACGTCATCGCCCTGCGCGGCGACCCAGGCGATGGCGAGCTGCGCGGTGGTGACCCCCTTGGCCGCGGCGATCTTCGCGAGGGCGTCGGTCAGGGCGAGGTTGCGCTCGAGGTTCTCGCCCTGGAACCGCGGGCTGTAGCCGCGGAAGTCCCCGGCGGCCAGCTCCCGCGACGGCGTCCAGTGGCCGCTGAGCAGCCCGCGCGACAGAACGCCGTAGGCGGTGACGCCGACGCCGAGCTCACGCGCGGCCGGCAGGATCTCGGCTTCGATCCCGCGCGAGAGCAGCGAATACTCGATCTGCAGGTCGGAGATCGGGTGCACGGCGGCGGCGCGGCGCAGGGTGTCCGCGCCCACTTCGGACAGTCCGATGTGCCGCACATAGCCGGCCTGGACGAGCTCGGCCAGGGCCCCGACCTGCTCTTCGATCGGCACGGCGGGGTCGAGCCGGGCGGGCCGGTAGACGTCGACGTAGTCGGTGCCGAGCCGCCGGAGGCTGTACGCGAGGAAGGTCTTGACGGCCTCGGGACGGCTGTCGTAGCCGAGCCAGGAACCATCGGGGCCGCGCAGGGCGCCGAACTTGACGCTGATCACGGCGTGGTCGCGAGCGCGCCCGCGCAGGGCGTCGCGCAGAAGCAGTTCGTTGTGTCCCATGCCGTAGAAGTCACCGGTGTCGAGCAGGGTGACACCCCCGTCGAGGGCGGCGTGGATGGTCGCGATGGACTCGGCTTCGTCGGCGGGGCCGTACAGATCGGACATGCCCATCAGCCCGAGGCCGAGGGCGCTGACGGCCGGACCGGTCCGGCCGAGGGTGCGAGTGAGCATCGGTTCTCCTGTGTTTCCGTCGGTACCAGTCTAACGCTACCAGCGATACCGAACAAGTGCTACCGAGGATTTGTTACCATCGAAACCATGGCAACGAAGACGGCGCTGGACACCCGTGAGCGAATCCTCCAGGCGGCGGCGGCACTGCTGGCGGCCGAGGGTCGCGACGGGCTGTCGACCCGAGCGGTGAGCGCGGCGGCGGGCGTTCAGCCCCCGGCGCTGTACCGGCTGTTCGGGGACAAGGACGGCCTGCTGGACGCGGTGGCGGCGTACGGCTTCGACGAGTACCTCAAGAGCAAGCGCGAGTTGGGATCGACGGGCGACCCGGTGGAGGACCTGAGGAGAGGCTGGGACTTGCACATCGAGTTCGGCTTGTCCCGCCCGGAGTTCTACGTCCTGATGTACGGCGACGCACGCCCGGGCCGAACGTCCCCGGCGGCGAGGGAAGCGGAGGCGATGCTGCGAAGCATCGTCGAGCGCGTCGCGGAGGCGGGGAGGCTCAGGGTGAGCGTGGAGAGGGCGGCCCGCCTGACCCACGCGGCAGGAATGGGTGTGGTCCTGACCCAGATCGCAACACCGGAGGATCAGCGCGACCCAGAGTTGTCGGCGACGGCACGCGAGACGGTACTGACCCGAATCCTGACCGGAACAGAGCAGCCCCAGGACTCAGACCTCCCCGAGCGCGCGATAGCGCTGAGGGCAGGCCTCGACGGCGCAACGGCGCTCACCGAAGCCGAGCGAACCCTCCTGGCCGAGTGGCTGGACCGCATAGCCGACGCCTGAGGCAACCACCCGCCAACCCAGGCCCCCCGCAACCCCGATCCGAAGCCAGAACACGGCCGGCGCCACCGGGTCAAGGCACGCTTTCCCGCCTTGACGCGGTGGTGCCGGCCGTAGTCACAATCCGGGCTTCGGGGTTGCGGCAACTACGCCTTCCGGCCCAAGTCGGAATCGATACAGAACGACCGGACATTGCCTGTCATCACCCCAGACCTCAATATGTTGCAGCCAACAACATATGCATCGACAACGCCGTCGGAGGCCCGCAATGATCAGGTGGAAAGCCGTCCTGGCCTGCGCAGGAGCAGCAATCCTGCTCACCGCGCTCCTCCCGGCACCGGCCCAAGCAGCCGGAACGGCAACGGACTGCTGCGGAGGAGGAGCCTCCTGGGCCACGGGCAACAAGTCCGCCCTCGGAACGGCGACGACAAGCGCCAGCCCGGTCTGGTTCACCGTCGCGAACGGCGTCACCTCGGAGGTCTTCTACCCCCGGGCCGACGTCCCCAACATGCAGGACATGCAGTACATCGTCACCGACGGCAGCACCTTCGTGGACCTCGAGCGAGACGCCACGAACCACGCCGTGACCATGCCGGACGAGAAGTCGCTCCAGTACACGATCACCAACACGGCCAAGAGCGGCAAGTACCGGATCACGACGAACTACGTCACCGACCCCGCCCGCGCGACCCTGCTGACGAACACCCGCTTCCAGTCCCTCGACGGCGGAACCTATCGCCTGTACCTCCTGGCCAACCCCTCGATGGCGGGCGGAGGAGCGAACGACAACGCCTGGTGGGACGGCACGGGCCTCGTCGCCAGCGGCACCGAAACGCTGTTCGGCGGCTCACCCACCACGGTCGTCTCCGCCCTGCGAGCCTCCACCGGCTTCACGGCACACGACAACGGCTACGCCGGAGCGGGCAGCGACTGCCTGGCCGACCTGCGCGCCGACAAGAACCTCGACAGCCAGTTCGACAACATCGCCGGCAACGGCAACGTCGTCCAGTGCGGCCAGATCCCGGTCGGCACGGACACCACGTTCACCGTCGCCCTGGGCTACGGCAGCACCGCGGCAGCGGCCACGTCCTCGGCCAGCGGCTCCCTGGGCAGCGGATTCACCGCGGTCTCGACGTCCTACCGAAGCGGCTGGAACACGTACGTGAACAGCCTCAAGCCGGCCCCGGCGAGTGTCTCCGGGGACACCCAGCGACGTCGCGCCTACTACGTGGCGGCCATGGCGCTCAAGACGGCGGAGGACAAACAGCACCCGGGAGCCAGCGTCGCCGGCCTGGCCACCCCCTGGGGCGACTACACGAACGGGGACCACCTCAACGACGGCTACCACCGAGTCTGGGGCCGGGACCTGTACCAGCAGGCCACCGGCCTCCTGGCCGCCGGCGACACCGCCCAAGCCAAGCGGATGGCCCAGTTCCTCTGGAACTCCCAGTGGATCGCCACCCCGACCGCCGGCGACGGCACCACCTACCCGGCAGGCGCGTTCCCGCGCTACAGCCCGGTTTCCGGGGTGAGCGGGGCGAGCGCCCAGCAACTCGGCTGCTGCGAACAGCTGGACCAGGACGCCGACGCGATCCTCCTGGCCTGGCTGACCGGACTCACCGACGCCGCCACGTACGCCAAGGTCAAGACCACGGCCAACCACATCGTCGCCACGGGCCCGGACACGACCGAGCGCTGGGAGGAGCAGTACGGCAAGTCGCCGTCGTCGGTGGCCGCGGAGATCGCCGGCCTGATCGCGGCGGGCGCGCTCGCCCGGGCGAACGGCGACACGGCGAGCGCCACGTCCTGGGAGTCCACCGCGGACACCTGGCGCAACGCCCTGGCGGGCTGGACGGTGACGACGTCCGGGTACTGGGGCGGCCACACGTACTACGAGCGCCTCGACCGGGCCGGCAACCCGAACGACACGGCGACGATCTGCTTCGACGAAGGCTGCTTCTACGAGCACGACGTCACCGACTTCGGCTTCCTCGACCTGGTCCGCCTGGGCGTTCGTCCGGCCGGGGACGCCACGATCGCGAACTCGGTGGCCCCGACGGCCGCAGCCTCGGACGGCAACTCCTCGGTGCAGGTCACGCTGCCCAACGGTGACATCTACTTCCACCGCTACCCGCACGACAACTACGGCGAGAGCACCGCGAACTGCAGCGGCTGGCCGGCGAACGGAAGCCAGCGCTTCGGCCGCCTGTGGCCGGTGCTGTCGGGGGAGCGCGGCCAGTACGAATTGGCCAACGGGCGCTCGGCCGCGGTGTACCTGAAGTCGATGGCGGACTCGGTCAACGAGGGCTACTTCGTGCCCGAGCAGGTCTGGGACCGCGCGGACGTCGCCTGCTTCGGCCTCGGCCGTCCGACCGGCAGCGCGGGCCCGCTGATGTGGGCCGAGGGCCAGTACCTGCGCCTGGCCCAGAGCATGGACGCCGGCCACAACCTCGACACACCGTCGATCGTCAAGTCCCGCTACGGCACCTGACCCGCCGGAGGGACGACACGCCCCCTCGCCGTGTCGTCCCTCCAATCACGCGTGTCGTCCCTCCAGGCACGCGTGTCGTCCGTTCCGTCACCGCACCAGGCGGACGGTCTTCGCCGCCGGGGCGAAGGTCGCCGTCTGGCCGCGGGTGAGGGCGACGGTGTCGGCTTCGAGACCGTCGCCGAACGCCACCAGGCGGTCCGATTCGACCTCGACCGTCAGCGGCGCCCGCGTCAGTTCCCCTTCGGTGCAGGTGGTTCCGGTCGTCGGCGACGGCCACGCCTCCCGCACGAACCAGACCAGCCGGGCCTCGCCGGGCGCCGGCAGGGGCAGGCCGCTGCGGCGTTCCCGCCACACCGACCCGCACCAGCCGGTCGCCCCGGTGCCCGTCCCGACCAGGATCCCCGACGACGCCTGGCGTTCCGCCGGCCCGCCACCGACCCCCAGCCGGTAGCGGGCCGTCTGGTGCCCGGCGTGCCCGAGGTAGATCTCGTTCAGGGCGAGCAGCCGCTGGCCGTCGTCCGCGGTCAGCTCGGCCATCGTCCGGTGTTCGACGTCGGCCGTGGACCGCACCAGGTCCGCGACCGCCTCGACCGGGTGCTTGACCAGGACGCCGGGGGCACCGGGCGCGACGCCGATCACCGGCTGGCCGTCGAGGTACTTGGCCACGTTGGCGATCAGGCCGTCCTGCCCGACCACCACGACGACGTCCTCCGGCGTGAAGAGGAACCGGTCGAGGTCCGCGCGTTCGACTTCGCCGCGGCGCCAGTCCAGCGGGATGGCGGCACTGGCCGCGGCGAGCGCGGCACGCAGGGTCCTGTCGGCTTCGAGCACCTCG
Organism: Amycolatopsis sp. 505; assembly: GCF_031625235.1. NCBI lineage: Bacteria > Bacillati > Actinomycetota > Actinomycetes > Pseudonocardiales > Pseudonocardiaceae > Amycolatopsis > Amycolatopsis sp. 505. The sequence goes on along the minus strand of NZ_JACKQP010000007.1, from coordinate 107,780 downwards.
GCGAGGTCGCGGCCGCGGGTGCGCAGGAAGAACTCGGCCTGGCCGCGGGTGCCGTGCCGGGCGACGAGCTCGTCCAGCTCGGTGCGGCGGTGGACGAGCACGACCCGCGGGGCGAGGCTCACGAGCGGACGCCCAGCTTCGTCAGCAGCGGCGCGAGCAGGTCCGGCGTGAGCACCAGACTCTCGATCTGCGGCAGGTTGCCGGCCAGTTCCTTCAGCGCCAGCCCGGTCAGCACGCCCTCCGGCAGATCGCGGTACGCCGCCAGCCGCGCCGCTTCGCCCGCTGCTTCCGCTTCGCCGAGCGCTCGCTTGCCGTCGGCCTTCACCTGCGTCAGCCGTTCTTCGCGCGACGCCTGCGCCTCCGTCTCGATCCGGTTCGCCGCCGCGGCTTCCTCGGCCTGCCGCCGGGCGTTGGCGCCGCGCTGGGCGAGCAGCTGCTCCTCGCGGCGGGCCAGCTCGATCTGGTTCTGCAGCTCGTTTTCGCTGATCGCGCGTTCCCGTTCGACGGCGAGCGCGCGGCGTTCGAAGGTCGCGCGGTCGGCCTCCTGCTGCACCTTCTCCCGCGCGGTCGTCTGGAGCGCCTTCTCGACCTCCGGCTCGGCCCGGATCGCGACGACCCGGACGTCGATCACCGCCGAACCGGTCTGCGCGAGCCGCGTGTCCTCCTCGGCCAGGCCGGCGCGGATCCGGTCGCGGACCGCGCTGACGCCGTCGACCAGCGCGGTGGCCAGGTCGATGCGGGTCAGCACCTCGACGGCGTACTGCTGCACGTTCTCCGTGAGCAGCCCGCTGATCTGCGCCAGGGGATCGCTTCGCCAGCGGCCGGTGTCCGGGTCGATGGAGAAGTCGATGCGCTGGGCGGCCAGTGCCGGGTCCTGGATCCGGAAGGTGAGGGCGAGCTGGACGGTGACGTCCTGGAAGTCGGCCGTGCGGGCGTGGAACAGCAGCGGCAGCTCGCGGTCGTCGACCGGGACCTCCGAGACGACCGCGGTCAGCGGCCGGTACCAGAACGACAGCCCGACGCCGTCGTGCGCGAGCTTGCCGCGGCGGTAGTGGCGGATGTGCACGGTGGGGGCACCGCGCAGGTGCCGGAACCCGAACCGGCGGTCGATGTCGGCCATGGAGCCCTCCTCTTATCGTCGAGGTGACGATATGGGCTGGGGTGGCTAATCGTCAAGCTGACGATTAGGGTGGGTGGCATGGGTCACCCGCCGTTCGCCGTCACCGTGGATCTGGTCGTGCTCACCCTGACCGGGGAGGAGCTGTGCGCCCTGCTGGTGCGCCGGGGCGTCGAGCCGTACTTCGGCGAGTGGGCGCTGCCCGGCGGGTTCGTCCGGGAGGACGAGGACCTGGCGGACGCGGCGCGCCGAGAGCTGGCGGAGGAGACGGGGCTGGCGCCGGGGACCGTCCACATCGAACAGCTGGCGGGCTACGGCGCCCCGGACCGCGACCCGCGGATGCGGGTGGTGACGGTGGCCTACCTGGCGCTGGCGCCGGACCTGCCGGTGCCGCGCGCGGGCACGGACGCGGCGGAGGCCCGCTGGGCGCCGGTGCGCGAGCTGCGGGCCGAACGGCTGGCGTTCGACCACGACCGCATCCTGGCCGACGGCGTCGAGCGCGCCCGGGCGAAGCTGGAGTATTCGCCGCTGGCGACGGCGTTCTGCGCGCCGGAGTTCACGGTCGCGGAGCTGCGGAGGGTGTACGAGCTGGTGTGGGACACGCGGCTGGACCCGCGCAACTTCCACCGGAAGGTGACCGGCGCGGAGGGGCTGCTGGAGCCGACGGGCCGGACGACCACGCGCGACGGTGGCCGCCCGGCCCGGCTGTACCGGCGCGGTGCGGCGGAGGTGCTGTACCCGCCGATGCTGCGGAGCTGAGCCTTAGCGGCCCGGCACCGCCCGGAACCACAGGGTGAACTCCGTCTTCTGCGGCGACAGCCGGTACTGCGGCAGCACCCCCGGCCCGCACGACGCCGTCCCGAGGCCGTGCTGGGCGACGTCCAGCGTCAGGTGCACCACGTCGTCCGGCACCAGGTCGTCGGTGTGGCGCGCCTCCTCCAGCGCCGCCGCGGTCCAGCGGCGGGCCGTGAATTCGAAGAGCGGGTCGCCGTCCACGCGGAGGCCCGCGCCGTCCGGCGTGGCCAGACGAGCCCAGCGGACCGCGGTGCGGTTGCCGTTCTCCTGCGGGTACACGTACGGCGTCTGCAAGCCGTCGACGCTGCTGGAGAACCGGCCGATCCGCGCCGCCTGGCGGCTGTCCGGGTACGCCTCGCCCGGGCCGCCGCCGAACCACTCGGCCGTGCCCCACTCGCCCGGGATGGCCATCGCGAGGCCGAGTCGGGGGAGCGTGCCGGGGAACTCGCCGTCCGGGGTCACCTCGACCCGCAGCCGGAGGCGGTCGTCGAACGCTGTCCACGTGTAGTCGGCGAACAGCCCGAACGGCTGGGCCGGCGGCGCGACCCGGGTGCGCACCACCAGTTCCTCGCCGTCGGCGTCGACCGTGATCACCCGGTGTTGCATGCGGTGCAGCCCGGCCTCGCGCCACTGGTCGGCGGCGGGCCGCCCGGCGAACGTGCCGCGGTCGTTGTCGGTCGTCGCGCGCCAGACGTCCAGGCGCGGGCCGGCCACCGCGTGCCCGCCGAGGGCCGACAGGATGCCCGTCGCCGGGTCGAACTCGCCGGCGCCCAGCACCAGCCGCCCGCCGGTGCGGAACACCGGTCCGCGCGCGGGCGGCGGCGCCGCGACCGGGGCCGCCGACACCGGCAGCTGCCCCCAGCCGACGACGTGCCCGGCCGGCGCCCACGCCGTCGCCGAGGCCAGCGACGCGGACACCGTCAACCACGCGTCACCGTCCGTCGCGGGCAGAGCGGGCAGCGGGACCACCGTGCTCTGTCCGGATCGGACGGACGGAACGTCGAGAACACCCTCGGCGACCGCGATTCCCTCGTCCTCCAGCACCCAATCGAACGTGAGGTGTCCGGTGTCGGCGAAGTCGTAGTGGTTGCGCACCTCGATCCCGCCATCGCCGGCCGAGATCCGCACCGGTTCGATCACCTTCGCGAACTCGACCAGCCCGGGCGACGGCGTCCGGTCGGGGAAGAGCAGGCCGTCGATGACGAAGTTGCCGTCGTGGATCGGCTCGCCGAAGTCCCCGCCGTAGGCGAAGTGCCCGTCGGCGGCGAGACCGTGGTCGATCCACTCCCAGAGGAACCCGCCCTGGCAGTTCGGGTACCGCTCGAACAGCTCGCGGTACTCCAGCAGGCCGCCCGGGCCGTTGCCCATCGCGTGCCCGTACTCGCACTGCAGGAACGGCAGGTCCCGGCGGCGCGCGTTGTCGTCGTCCCGGCGGCCGATCCGGTCGACTTCCTCGTGCGTGGCGTACATCCGGCTGTGCACGTCGACGTAGGCGCAGTCGTGGTCGCCTTCGTAGTGGATCGGCCGGCTCGGGTCGCGGTGGCGGACCCACTCGGCCATCCGCGCGAGGTTCTCGCCCGTGTGGCTTTCGTTGCCCAGCGACCAGAGGATCACGCTGGGCCGGTTCTTGTCCCGCTCGACCGTGCGCCGCATCCGGTCGAGGTACGCCTCGGCCCACCTCGGGTCACCGCTGGGGTTGCCGGCCCAGCCGAGCAGCTCGAAGCCGTGGGTCTCCAGGTCGCACTCGTCGATCACCCACAGGCCGAACTCGTCGCACAGCTCGAGGAACGCCGGATCGGGCGGGTAGTGGCTGGTGCGGACCGCGTTGATGTTGTGCCGCTTCATCAGCAGCACGTCGGCCAGCGCCGTCTCCGGCGAGACCACGCGCCCGGTGCGCGGGTCGTGCTCGTGGCGGTTGACCCCGCGCAGCATCAGCGGCCGGCCGTTGACCTTCAGCTGCCCGCCCTCGATGGTGACGGTGCGGAACCCGATGCGCACCGGCACCCGCTCGGCCGCGGTGGCCAGCGTGCCTTCGTACAGCCGCGGGGTCTCGGCGCTCCACGGCTCGACCGGCAGCTCCAGCGCGTCCCCGGCCGGGTGGCCGGCGACGCCCAGTTCGGGGATGTCCAGCAGGACGTCCGGGCCGGTCTCGACCCGGACCGTGCCCAGGCCGGTGGTGTGGTCGTAGTCCGCGCGGACCCAGTAGTCGCCGATGCCGCCGGCCGGACGGGCGAGCAGGGTGACGGCGCGGAAGATGCCCGAGGCCCACCACATGTCCTGGTCTTCGAGGTAGCTGCCCGCCGACCACTGGTGCACGCGCACGACGAGGACGTTCCCGGACGGCCGCAGCAGCGACCCGACCTCGAACTCCGACGGGAGCCTGCTGCCCCGCGTGACGCCGAGTTCGGTGCCGTTGAGCCAGATCCGGCCGCAGGAGTCGATGCCGTCGAAGCGCAGCACCGCGGACCCGGCCGGCCAGTCCGCGGGCAGGTCGAACCGCCGCCGGTGGTCGCCGGTCGGGTTGTCCGACGGCACGTGCGGCGGGTCGACGGGGAAGGGGTAGGGCACGTTCGTGTAGGCCGGGCGGCCGTGGCCGTGCAGCTGCCACAGCGACGGGACCGGCAGCTCGTCCCACGCCGAGTCGTCGAAGTCCTCGCTTTCGATCCCCGCCGGCGCGGCCGCGAGGCTCGGCGACAGCCGGAACCGCCAGGTGCCGTTCAGTGACAACGATGGCGCGTCGGAGGTGAAAGCCGCGCGCGGCGGAAGGGAACCGCGGCCCGGGCCGGGGTCTTCGAGGTACGACATGAGGTCCTTTCCGCGCTCGGCAGGCGCCCGAGAACGTTCCCGTGAACGTTCACGGACCGCTCCGCAGTGTGCTGCTCGACGGGACCGGGTGTCAAGGGATCAGGCGGATTCGCGCAGGTGGAGGCGGGCGCGGACGATCAGTTCGGCGGGGTCGAGGGGCGCCGCGCCGGTGACCAGGCGGGCCGCCTGCTCGACGGCCAGCGCGCCGACCGCGCGCGTGTCGATCGCGACGCTCGAGAGCTCCGGCTCGACCAGGGTGCCGAGGGTGAGGCCGTCGAACCCGATCACGGCGAGGTCGGCGGGCACGCGCAGGCCGAACCGGCGAGCCTCGCGCAGGGCGCCGATGGCCATCACGTCGTTGAAGGCGAACAGCGCGGTGACGTCGGGGTGGGCGGCGAGCAGGGCGGCCAGTGCCGCGCCGCCGCCGTCGACGCTCTGGGCACCGGCGGCGATCCAGCCGGGCTGCACCGAGACGCCGCACTCGGCGGCGGCCCGCAGGAACCACCGGCGGCGGACGCTCGGGGCGGGGTGCCCGTCGAGCATGCCGATCCGCCGGTGCCCGCGCGAGACGAGGTGGGCGACGGCCTCGCGGACGCCGTCCTCGCCGTCGACCACGACCCCGCTGAACCGCGGCGTGCGCGGCTCGCGGTCGATGAGGACGACCGGGATGCCGGCGGTGAGCCGGTCGAGGTCCTCGTCGGCCCGGCCGAAGTAGCCGGTGACGGCGTCGACCTGGGTGCCGATCACCCGCAGCGTGGCGAGTTCCTGGTCGGGGTCGTCGGCGGTGTCGTGCACGACGACGTGCCAGCCGCGCGCCCGGGCGGCTTCCAGGGCGCCCTTCGCGACCTCGGTGAAGAAGGGGTTGAGCAGATCCGGCACGACGAGGCCGATGGTGGTGGTGTCCGGCCGCACCAGCCCCCGCGCGAACCGGCTGGGCCGGTACCCGAGCTCCCGGGCGGCGTCGAGGACCCGCTGTTTCGTGGTGCCGTCGATCTCGGCCTTGTCGTTGAGCGCGCGCGAGACGGTCTGCCGGGAGACCCCGGCCGAGCGGGCGACGTCGTGGATCGTCACCCGCCGCGGTTCCGTGCTGCTCGAGGACACCGCCCACCTCCTCTTCCGGAGGACGAGTATGCCCGCCCGCCGCCGGCGAACCCGTCCGGCGTCGCGAATGACTCATTCGGGACGCCGGATGTCCCGAATGAGTCATTCGCGGCATCGGCCGCGGGCCCGCTACCCGAGCCGGGTGCGTTCGCGGCGCTTGACGAACCGCCAGCCCACCGCCAAGACCACCGCCAGCACCGGGATCGAGTAGAACGCGATCTTCTCGGCGCCGTCCGAGAAGCCCATCAGGGCCACTACCAGGGCCAGGAATCCCAGCGTCGCCCAGCCGCTGTACGGGGCCCACGGCATCCGGTACGCCGGGCGCTCGAGCTCGCCGCGCAGGGCGGCCTGGCGCAGGCGCAACTGGCAGAAGATCAGCGTCGCCCAGGTGCTGATCACACCCAGGGACGCGATCGCGATGGCGATGTCGAACGCCTCCTTCGGCACCAGGTAGTTCAGCACCACGCCCAGCACGTACGCGACCGACGTGAACAGGATCCCGCCGTAGGGCACCTGGCGGCGGCTCATCCGGCTGACGAACGACGGCGCCTCGCCCTTCTCGGCCAGCGAGCGCAGGATCCGGCCCGTCGAATACAGGCCTGAGTTGACGCTGGACAGCGCCGCGGTCAGGACCACCGCGTTCATCACGTCGCCGATGCCCGGGATGCCGAGGCGGCTGAACACCGTCACGAACGGGCTCTCGCCGCCGCTGTAGAACGGCCACGGCAGCAGCATCGCCAGCAGCAGCACCGAGCCGACGTAGAACACGCCGATCCGCCAGACCACGCCGTTGATCGCCTTCGGCAGGACCTTGCGGGCGTCCTTCGTCTCGCCGGCCGCGATGCCGACGACCTCGATCGCCGAGTAGGCGAAGATGACCGCCTGCAGCGTCATCAGCGCGATGCCGGTGCCCGCCGGGAAGAGTCCACTGTGGCCGGTCAGGTTGTGCGCGCCGGCCGGGGTGCCGCCGATGTCCGCGCTCGTCACCACCAAGCCCGCGCCGACGACCAGGAAGACGACGATGGCCAGCACCTTGACCACCGAGAACCAGAACTCCAGCTCGCCGAACACCTTGACCGACAGCAGGTTCACCACCAGCAGGACGCCCAGCGCGATGAGCGCGGTGATCCACTGCGGCACGCCCGGCAGCCACTTGTGCACGTAGATGGCGACCGCGGTGATCTCGGCGATCCCGGTCATCGCCCAGTTCACCCAGTACATCCAGCCGGAGGCGAAGCCGGCCCACGGCCCGATGAACTTCCGCGCGTAGGTGACGAAACTGCCGGAGCTGGGCTCGTGCAGGACGAGTTCGCCGAGCGCGCGCATCACGAAGTAGGCGGCGATCCCGCAGATCGCGTACGAGAAGATCAGCGACGGGCCGACCTGGTGGAGCTTGCCACCGGCGCCGAGGAAGAGCCCGACGCCGATCGCGCCGCCGATGGCGATCATCTGCACTTGGCGGTTGCCCAGCGTTTTCGAGTAGCTTTCACCTTTTTCGGTGAGCAGCGAGGAATCCATGGTTATCGGACGCTAGAGCCGTGTGCGGCAGGTCACCAAGCAGGCTAAGGAAGACTTAAGGTGTGCCGGACATCACGCGAAGATCGTTCCGCGCGATGTGACCCGGGGTGCCCGCGGCCCGCGCCGGAGCGCCTTCTACGCTCGGGCCCGTGGATCTCGCGGCGCTGCTGGACCGGATAGCCGACGACGTCGCGACCGACGTCGGCCGCGGCGCCGTCGCGGACTACATTCCCGCGCTGGCCAGGGTGGAGGCGGGGCGGTTCGGCATGGCGGTGGCCGAAGTGGACGGTGCGGTGCACGGCGTCGGCGACTGGGAGCACCCGTTCTCCGTGCAGAGCATGTCCAAAGTGTTCACCCTCGCGCTGACGCTTTCGCGCGGCGACGGCGTGTGGGCGCGCGTCGGCCGGGAACCGTCCGGCGACCCGTTCAATTCGCTGGTGCAGCTGGAACACGAGGACGGCATCCCGCGCAATCCGTTCATCAACGCGGGCGCGCTGGTGGTGACCGACGAACTCGCCCGCCACGGTGACGCGGCGGACGCGCTGCTGGCCTTCCTCCGGCGGGAGAGCGGGCGTCCCGAGATCGCCGTGGACCCGGAAGTGGCGGCCTCGGAGGCGGGGCACGCCGACCGCAACCGCGCCCTCGCGTACTTCATGGCCTCCTACGGCAATATGCGCCACCCGGTGCCGTCGGTGCTGGACCAGTACGTCCGCCAGTGCTCGATCGCGATGAGCTGCGCCGACGTGGCCCGGTCGGCGCTGTTCCTGGCCCGCCACGGCCTCCGCAACGACGGCTCGCGGCTGCTCGGGCTCAGCGCGGCGAAGCGGATCAACGCGGTAATGCTGACGTGCGGCACGTACGACGCGGCGGGCGAATTCGCCTACCGCGTCGGCCTCCCGGGCAAGAGCGGTGTGGGCGGCGGCATCGTGGCGATCGTCCCCGGCCGGTGCGCGGTCTGCGTGTGGAGCCCGGGTCTGGACGCGCGGGGCAACTCCGTCGCCGGCGTCGCCGCCCTCGACCGGTTCACGACGCTGACCGGCTGGTCGATCTTCTGACGTCAGCGCAGGTAGTTGTAGACGCTGGCCCGCGAGATCCCGAGCAGGTCGGTCAGTGACGGCACCGCGTTCTTCAGCTCCAGGAACCCCCGTTCCTTCAGCGACCGCACGAGGTCCTTCTTGGCGGCCGCCGGGAGGCTGCGCGGCGTGTGGCCGCGCTCGGCCGCGTAGTCCTCGACCAGGGCGCGCAGCTCGTCGCTCGTCCGGGCCCGCAGGGACTCGGTGACCGGGGCCGGTCCGTCGGTGCCGGCCAGCCGGTTCAGGGCGTGGGCCGCCGAGCCGAGCAGCGAGACGTCGAGGTTGAGGCACAGTGCCGCGACGTACTCGCCGTCCGAGTTGCGGAGGCCGATCGAGGTGCTCTTCGCGGGCCGGCCGTCCGGGAAGCGGTTGGGGTAGCTCTGCAGCACGTCCGGGAACCCGGGGTCGGCGATCCGGGCCAGGCCCAGCTCGGTCGCCGGGTCGCCGACCGCGCGGCCGGACAGGCCGCCTTCGATCGCGCGCACGGCGTGGGCCGGGTCGCGCAGGTCGTGCAGCACCACCTCGCACAGGCCGGGGAACATCCGGCCGACGGCGTGGGCGATCTTCTCCGCCTCGCGCAGCAGCAGCTCGTCCTCGGTCATCCGATCAGCTCCCGCAGCTTGTCGGCGGCCTTGAGGCCGGAGCCGGTGAGCACGACGACCGTGGTTTCGCCGTCACGGACGGCGCCCCGCGCGCGGAAGACGTCGATCGCCGCCGCGGCCGTGGCGCTGGTCGGCTCCGCGTACAGGCCCACGGCCGCCAGGCGGCGGGCGGCCGCGGCGATGGCGTCCTCGTCGATCGCCGCGGTGTCCCCGCCCGAGCGCCGGATCGCCGCGAGGACCTCCGGCAGCCGCACCGGACGCCGGATCGCCGTGCCCTCGGCGACGGTCGGGGCGAACTCCGGTGGCTGCCGGTCGTGGAAGGCCGCGTCGAGGGGGGAGCAGTTGCGCGGCTGCGCGACCAGCAGCCGTGGGCGCCGCTTGATCGACCCGGCTTCGAGGAGTTCCCCGAACCCGAGGTCGCAACCGAGCACGATGCTGCCCGCGCCGGCCACGGTGACGACGGCGTCCGGGGCGCGGAACCCGAGGTCCTCCCACAGCTCGTAGGCGAGGGTCTTGGTGCCCTGCAGGAAGAACGGGTGCCAGTTGTGGCTCGCGTAAGTCGTGCGGTCCGACCGGCGGACGGCTTCGGCAGCGGTGTCGTCGCGGGTGCCCGGCACGAGTTCGACGGCCGCGCCGTACGCGCGAGCCTGGAGCACCTTGGCCGGTGACGTCCCTTCCGGGGCGAGGACGGTCGCCGCGATCCCGGCCGCGGCGCTGTAGGCCGCCACCGACGAGCCACCGTTGCCGGAGCTGTCCTCCAGGAGCTCCCGGACCCCGGCGCCGGCCAGCGCCGAGACCATGACGCTGGAGCCGCGGTCCTTGAAGCTGCCGGTCGGGCTGAACCATTCGAGCTTGAACCGGACGTCGGCACCGGCCCAGTCCCGGGGGACGAGCGGGGTGCAGCCTTCCCCGAGCGACACCGGGCGCAGGTCCCCGGGCAGCGCCGCCCGGTACCGCCAGAGCGAGCGGACGCCGGTGTCGACGTCCGCCGGGCGCAGGCCGGGCCGGGGTGCCACGGTCAGCGGGGCGCCGTCGTCGCCGCGCCAGCGCCGCGGGTCGCCGGGGTACCGCGTCCCCGATCGCTCGTCGGTGTACCAGTACTCCACCGCCACCTCCAGATCTGGACGAACAGTCCAAGCTTAGACGTACTGTCTAGTGCTACTCCGCAGTACGCGAAATGTCTTCAGCTTCTTCTCAGGAAAAGCCTGTAACGCGATGGTGGAAATTTCGATCACGTGCGCCCGCCCGGGGTACCGCCGGTGGTCGCCCGAATACCGGCGGTCGCCCCGATCGGCGTGGATGTGGCCTCCGACGTCCCCGTTCGTGGTCTCGTGAGCACCGAGAATCCCGGAGGGCGAACAATCCACTGTGGACTCGGCGGGGTGTGCGGAGGTGTGTCGGCAATTCTCGTTGCGATTTGTTCAGCGCTCGGGAACATTCCTGTTAAATCGCCGGTGGGGGTATTCGGCGGCGGCTTGTCCGGATCGGCGAAGCGAACGTCCGGGTCCCTCTGCTTTACCGGCGGGATAAGCGCCGGGGGTCCCCGGGAAACGCCGGACCCGACGGACGGCGTGGTCCGGATCGGCCAGTGCGTGCAGGTCCACCAGGCGGGATGGCTTGCGCCGTCCGGCGGCGCGTGCCGGGTGGACCACGTCCCGAACCGGTCCACTCCCGGCAGGACCGGGTATTGGTCGTGGCCCGTGTCCGGGGCGGGAACGTGACGGCGACGTTAAATTCTTGCACCTTCGGCCTGGTCGCTCCCGAATTTTCTGAACCACGGCGATGAAATCGCGGTGGGTTGTTGACGGCACGGAAGGAACCCGCTTAAGTACTCCCCGTTACCCTTCACCCTTTCGTGCGTAGCGGGAGTTCCCATGCGTCTCTCGAAAGACGACTCCGTGCCGGCCGGGCTGGTCGTCGCCGTGTCGCCGCTGCGATGGCCGTCGGCACGCGGCGTCGCCGCCGCCGCACGCGGGGGCGGGCTCGGCGTGCTCGACCTCACGGCCGGAGGCACCGCGGCCGCAGAGGAGCTCGCACTGCTCGGCGAATGGGGCGTCCCGGCGTTCGGGGTCCGGCTGGCCGGTCCGGCGGACCTGCCCGACGCCGTGACCACCGTGCTGCTGACCGAAGACGCCGAGTGCACCTCGCGGGACTTCCCGGGACGGCGAGTGCTGGCCGAGGTCACCTCCCGCGCCGCGGCCGGCCGGGCCGTCGCCGCCGGCGCCCACGGCCTGATCGCCCGCGGCCACGAAAGCGGCGGCCGGGTCGGGGAACTGAGCACCTTCGTGCTGCTGCAGGCCCTGCTCGCCGACGACACCCTGGACATCCCGGTGTGGGCCGCGGGCGGCATCGGGCCGCACACCGCCGCGGCCGCCGTCGCCGGTGGCGCGGCCGGCGTCGTCGTCGACACCCAGCTGGCCCTGCTCCCGGAAGCCGAACTGCCGTCCGCCCTGACCACCGCCGTCACCGGGCTCGACGGCTCGGAAACGACCGTCACCGACGGCGTCCGCGTGCTGGCCCGCCGCGGCATCGAACCCCTGGAAGCCGGCCAGGACGTCTTCCTCGCCACCCGGTTCCGCGACCGCTGGGGCACGGTGACCGCGGCGGTGCGCGGCCTGGCCGGCGCCGTCGGCGAGGCCCTCCGCCTGCCGGACGCCGTGCTGGGCCCCGGCAGCGCGGGCAGCCGCGCGCTCGGCACGGCCCTGCCGGTCGCCCAGGGCCCGATGACCCGGGTCAGCGACCAGCCCGCCTTCGCGGCCGCGGTCGCCGCGGGCGGCGCGCTGCCGTTCATCGCGCTGGCCCTGTCCGGCCCGGAACAGACCCGCGACGTGCTGGACCGGACCCGCGCGGCCGTGGGCGGCGCACCCTGGGGCGTCGGCGTCCTCGGGTTCGCCGCCGACGACGTCAAGGCCGCGCAGCTGGCCGTCATCCGCGAACTCCGGCCGACGCACGCGATCATCGCCGGCGGCCGGCCCGCGCAGGCCGTGGCGCTGGAAGAGGCCGGCATCGCCACCTTCCTGCACGTGCCGTCGCCGGGGCTGCTGAAGCAGTTCCTCGAAGCGGGCGCCCGCAAGTTCGTCTTCGAAGGCTCCGAATGCGGCGGTCACGTCGGACCGCGCACCAGCTTCCCGTTGTGGGAGGCCCAGCTCGGCGTCCTCGCCGACTTCCTCGCGGCCACCCCGGACGCGGCCACGGACCTGCAGCTGCTGTTCGCCGGCGGCATCCACGACGAACGCTCGGCCGCGATGGTGGCGGCCCTCGCCGCCCCGGTGGCCGCGCGCGGCGCGGCGATCGGCGTGCTGATGGGCACCGCCTACCTCTTCACGCGCGAGGTCGTCGACGAGGGTGCCGTGCTCCCGCTGTTCCAGCGCAGCCTGCTCGAAGCCGAGCACACCGACCTCCTCGAGACCGCGCCGGGCCACGCCACCCGCTGCGTGCGCAGCCCGTTCACCGAGGAGTACGCGGCGATCAAAGCGGATCTCGCCGAGCGCGGCGTGCCGAGCCGCGACGCCTGGGAGCAGCTGGAAACGCTCAACGTCGGGCGGCTTCGCCTGGCGAGCAAGGGCATCGAGCGCGTGGGCGCCGAGCTGCGGGACGTCGGCGAAGACCGTCAGCTCGCCGAAGGCATGTTCATGGCCGGGGAAGTCGCAGTCCTGCGCTCGGCCGTCACCACGATCGCCGGCCTGCACCACTCGGTCGGCGAAGGCGCCAACGCGTTCCTGCGGGCGCGGGCGGCCGAGTTCGGCGTCACCGAGACCGAACCGGGCGCGCCGGCGCCGCTGGACATCGCGATCGTCGGCATGGCGTGCATGTTCCCGCAGGCCCCGGACCTGGCCGCGTTCTGGGCGAACGTGCTGGCCGGCACCGACGCGGTCACCGAGGTGCCCCCGCAGCGCTGGGACACCTCCCTCTATTACGACCCCGAGGGCCAGGGGGAGCGGACGCCGTCGCGCTGGGGCGGGTTCCTGCCCGAGATCGGTTTCGACCCGCTGAAGTACGGCATCCCGCCGTCGTCGCTGGCCAGCATCGAGCCCGTGCAGCTGCTCGCCTTGGAAGCCGCGCACCGCGCGCTGGCCGACGCGGGCTACGCCGACCGCGCGTTCGACCGGGCCCGGACGTCGGTCGTGTTCGGCGCCGAAGCGGGCAGCGACCTGTCGAACGCGATGACCCTGCGGTCCGTGCTGCCGTCCTACCTCGGCGAACTCCCGTCCGAACTGGACGAACGGCTGCCGAAGATCACCGAAGACTCCTTCCCGGGCGTGCTCGCGAACGTCATCGCCGGGCGCATCGCCAACCGGCTCGACCTGGGCGGGGCCAACTACACCGTCGACGCCGCGTGCGCGTCCTCGCTGACCGCGGTCGACGTCGCCTGCAAGGAACTGACCGCCGGCACCAGCGACCTCGTCCTGTGCGGGGGCGCGGACCTGCACAACGGCATCAACGACTACCTCCTGTTCGCCTCGGCGCACGCGCTCTCGCCGACCGGGCGGTCGGCGACGTTCGACAGCGCGGCCGACGGCATCGCGCTCGGCGAAGGCGTCGCCTGCCTCGCCCTGAAGCGCCTCGCCGACGCCGAACGCGACGGTGACCGCGTGTACGCCGTGATCAAGGGCGTCGGCGCGGCTTCGGACGGCCGCGCGCTGGGGTTGACGGCGCCGCGGCCCGAGGGGCAGCACACCGCGCTGACCCGCGCCTACCGCAACGCCGGTGTCTCGCCCGCGCGCGTCGGGCTGGTCGAGGCGCACGGGACCGGCACCGTCGTCGGCGACCGGACCGAGCTGGGCACGCTGACCAAGGTGTTCACCGAGGCCGGCGCCGCCCCCGGGGCGTGCACGATCGGCTCGGTGAAGTCCCAGATCGGGCACACCAAGTGCGCCGCGGGCCTGGCCGGGCTGATCAAGGCCGCCCTCTCCGTGCACACCGGCGTCAAACCGCCGACGCTGCACCTCGCGGCACCGAACCCGGCCTGGGACCCGGCGACCAGCCCGTTCGTCTTCCAGTCGGCCGCGCAGCCGTGGACCGCGCCACCGGCCGAGCGGCTGGCCGGGGTCAGCGCGTTCGGCTTCGGCGGCACCAACTTCCACGTCGTGCTCGCCGCCCACGACGGCGTCCCGCCCGCGCAAGCCGCCGACGAGTGGCCGGCGGAACTGTTCACCTTCGCGACGGAGCCGGCGGCGCGGGATCTGCTGGCCCTGGCTGCGGAGGCCCCTTCGCCGTGGCGGCTGCGGGACCTGGCCCTCGCGGCGGCCCAGCGGGCGCAGGGACGTCCGGCCCGCCTGGCCGTCGTCGCGTCCACTGTGGACGAATTGACCGGACTGCTGCGGCAGGCACTGGACGGGCACGACGCCCCCGGCGTGTTCCGCGCGGACGACACCGTGGCGGGCGAGGTCGCGGTGCTGTTCCCCGGCCAGGGCAGCCAGCGGCCGGGCATGTTCGCCGAGCTGTTCGTCACCTTCCCCGAGCTGCAGCGCTACCTGCGGCTCGACCCGGCGACGGCCGAGGTCGTCTTCGGCCCGGCGGTGTTCGGGGAGCCGGCGCGGCGGGACCGCGTCGAGCGGGTCACCGACACGCGCGTCGCCCAGCCCGCGCTCGGGATGGCCGGGCTGGCCGCGTTCCGGCTGCTGACCCGGGCCGGCGTGCGGCCCGGGATGCTGGGCGGCCACAGCTACGGCGAACTGACGGCTCTGGCCGCGGCGGGCGCCTTCACGCCGGAAGGGCTGGTGCACGCGAGCCACGTCCGGGCGGCGGCGATCCTCGGCGCGGTTCCCGCCGACGACCCGGGCGCGATGGCCGCGGTGTCGGCGTCCGCCGCCGAGGTTCTCGCGGTCCTCGGGGAATCGCCGGTCGTGCTGGCGAACCACAACTCGCCCAAGCAGACGGTCATTTCCGGGCCGACACCCGACGTCGAGGCCGCGGTCGGGCAGCTGCGGGCCGCCGGGCTGGGCGCGAAGCGGATCCAGGTGGCGTGCGCGTTCCACAGCTCGCTGGTGGCGCCGGCGGGGGAGACGTTCGGCCGGGCCTTGGAGGCGATCGGCGTCGTGCGGCCCGCGGTTGCGGTATACGGCAACCGGACGGCCGGGCCCTACCCGGAGGAGCCGGACGCGATCCGCGGCGAGCTGGCCGCCCAGCTGGGCTCGCCGGTCCGGTTCGTGGAGCAGGTCGAGGCGATGTACACGGCCGGGGCCCGGGTGTTCGTCGAGGCCGGGCCCGGTGCCGTGCTGGCCAAGCAGGTCGCCGCCATCCTCGGCGACCGGCCGCACCGGACGGTCGGGTTCGAGCAGCCGGGCCGCCGCGGCCTGCCGGGCTTCCTCGGCGCGCTGGCGCAGCTGGCGGTGTCCGGAGTGCCGCTCGAGACCGGCTGGCTGTTCCGCGGGCGTGACGCCGTGGACGCGTTCGTGGTGCCGCGGCCGAAGCGTCCCGGGTGGACGGTCGACGGCCACCTCCTCCGCGCGGCGGACGGCACCATCCCGGCGGGCGCCCTCCGCCCGGCGGAGCGGGTCTCGTTCGGGGTGTCGGCCGCGGCTCCGTCGGAGGCGATGGTCGCGGACTTCCTGCGCACGAGCCGCGAGATGATCGCCGCCCAGCGTGACGTCCTGCTGGGCTTCCTCGGCACGGATGCTCCGTTGCCTTCCCCGGTCCCGGTTTCGGTCATCGAACAGCCCGCGGCGGTGGCGCCGGTCGCGCTGCCGAAGTCCGCTTCGGTGCTGGAAACGGTGGTCGAGGTGATCGGGGAGCGGACGGGTTATCCGGTGGAGATGATCGAGCCGGACCTCGATCTGGAAGCCGATTTGAGCGTGGATTCGATCAAGCGGGCGGAGATCGCGGGTGAGCTGGCGTCCCGGCTGGGGCTCGCCGGCGGCGACGTGGAGGAGTTCGCGAAGGCGCGCACGGCGGCGGCGATCGCGGCGCTGATCGGCCCCGCGCCGGCCCCGGAGACCGCTTCGGTGCTGGAGACGGTGGTGGCGGTGATCGGGGAGCGGACGGGCTACCCGGTGGAGATGATCGAGCCGGACCTCGATCTCGAGGCCGACCTGAGCGTGGACTCCATCAAGCGCGCCGAGATCGCGGGGGAACTGGCCACGCGCCTGAACCTCGACCCGGGTGGCGACGTCGAGGAACTGGCCAAGGCCCGCACCGCCGCGGCGATCGCCGACCTCATCGACGGCGAACGTCCCCAAGTGGCGTCGGACGCCACCTCGGGACGCTGGGAGCCGGGCGAACCCGCGCCGCTCATCGTGGCACCGAAACGCCTGGTCATGGCCGAAGCCGACCTGCCGCCCGCCGAGACGCCCGACGTCACCGGGCGGAAATTCCTGGTTCTCGGCGGTGGGCCGCTCGCCGAGGCCGTCCACACTCACCTCACCGCGCTCGGCGCGACGGCCGAGGTCGCCGACGAGGTCCGCGCCGGGTTCGACGGGGTCCTCTTCCTCCCCGGCACCGCGCTGCCCGCCGCCTTCCCGCAGTACCAGGCCGCCCTCGCGACGAACCCGTCCTGGCTGCTCACCGCCGGGCCCGGCGAAGGCCTGCGCGGCTTCCACCGCAGCCTCGCCCGCGAATACCCCGCCACCCTCACCCGCGTGGTCGAGCTGTTCCCGGACGAAACACCCGAAAACCAAGCCACCGCACTGATCCAAGAACTGTCCACAGCAGACCGCGAACCCGTCGTCGTCCGTGACGGCAACGCTCGCAGGGGTTTCCGGATGACCGAACAGGACCTCGGCCCGCTCGCCACCAACGGCGCGGGCCCGGCCGGCGACGGCGCCGCCGAAGCCGCCGCCATCGGCCTGACCCGGGACTCGGTCGTCCTGCTCGTCGGCGGCGCCAAGGGCATCACCGCCCGGTTCGCCACCACCCTCGCCGCGGCCGCCGGGTGCCGGATCGAACTGCTCGGCCGGACACCCGTGCCCGCCCACCACGACGAACACCCGCAGGCCACGACGGCCCAAGACCTCCGAGCCGCGCTCATCGGATCCGGCTCGAAGAGCCCCGCCGAGATCGAACGGGCCGTCCGCCGGATCCTGGGTGAACGCGAGGTCCGGCAGACCCTGGCCAAGCTCGAAGCCCTCGGCAGCCCGGCGCGCTACCAGTCGGTCGACATGCTCGACGCCGAAGCCGTGCACCGCGCGGTCAAGGAGATCCACGCCGAGCACGGCCGGCTCGACGGCATCGTCTACGCGGCCGGCGTCATCGAGGACAAGCTCGTCGCCGAGAAGACGCCCGAGTCGTTCGAGCGCGTCTACGGCACCAAGGTCGACGGCGCCCGCACCCTCCTCGAAGCGACCGCCGACCTGCCCGAAGAGCCCGCATTCGTCGTCCTCTTCGGCAGCATCGCCGCCACGCTCGGCAACCGCGGCCAGTCCGACTACGCCGCCGCGAACGACGCCCTCGAGACGCTCGGCCGCCAGTGGCCGGCCGGGCGGGCGGTGACCGTCCACTGGGGACCGTGGGCCCCGACCGGTGAGCACGACGGCATGGTCACGCCCGAACTCATGCGCGACTACGCCCGCCGCGGCATCGCGCTGATCGACCCGGAGGAGGGCACCCTCGGCCTGCTGCGCGAGCTGGCCTGGGGCCGTCCGGGCACCGGCGCCGTCGTCCACACCGCCTCGGGCTGGTGACCGGCATGCGCGTGGCCATCGTCGGGATGTCGGTCCTGCTGCCCGGCGCCCCCGACCTGGCGAGCTACTGGCGCAACCTCGCGGGCGGCGTCGACGCGATCACCGAGGTGCCGCCGGGCAAGTGGGACCACGCGCACTACGCGCCGGACGAGCAGCGCCGGGCCGACCGGGTCTACTGCCGGCGCGGCGGGTTCGTCGACGAACTGGCCGAAGTGGACGTCACCGGCTTCGGGATCATGCCGAACTCCGTGCCCGCCACCGAGCCCGACCAGCTGATCGCGCTGCGCGTCGCGGCGCAGGCCGTCGCCGACGCCGGTGGCCCGGACCGCCTGCCGGCCGACCGCGCGAAGGTCGGGGTCGTGCTCGGCCGCGGCGGGTACCTGACGCCGGGGCTGGTCCGGCTCGACCAGCGGGTCCGCACCGCGAGCCAGCTCGTCCGCACCCTCGGCGAGCTCATGCCCGACCTCGACGCCGACCGGCTCGACGCCGTCCGCCAGGCCTTCACCGACCAGCTCGGCCCCGAGGCACCCGAATCCGCGATCGGGCTGGTGCCGAACCTGGCCGCGTCGCGGCTGGCCAACCGCCTCGACCTGCGCGGCCCGGCCTACACGGTGGACGCCGCGTGCGCGTCCTCGCTGATCGCCGTCGACCACGCCGTGCGGGAGCTGACCACCGGCCGGTGCGACGTCGTCCTCGCCGGCGGGGTGCACCACTGCCACGACATCACCTTCTGGAGCGTGTTCACCCAGCTCGGCGCGCTGTCACCGTCGGAGCGGATCCGGCCGTTCCACCGCGACGCCGACGGGGTGCTGATCGGCGAAGGCACCGGCGTCGTCGTCCTCAAGCGCCTCGAAGACGCCCAGCGCGACGGCGACCGCGTCTACGCCGTGATCACCGGAACCGGCATCGCCTCCGACGGCCGGACCGCGAGCCTGGCCAGTCCCGACTCCGGCGGCCAGGTCCGGGCCGTCCGCCAGGCGTGGGCCGCGGCCGGCCTCGATCCGGCCGCCCCGGACTCCATCGGCCTGCTGGAGGCGCACGGCACCGCGACCCCGGCCGGCGACGCCGCGGAACTCACCACGCTGAAAGAGGTGTTCGGAAGCGCGGGCTCTGCCGTTCTGGGCTCGGTCAAGTCGATGATCGGCCACACGATGCCCGCGGCCGGGATCGCCGGGCTGGTCAAGGCGGCCTTGGCCGTGCACCACGGCGTCCTGCTGCCCACGCTGCACTGCGACGACCCGCACCCGGAGCTGGCCAAGACCCGCTTTTCCACGTTGGCCGCCGCCGCGCCGTGGGACGCGCCGGTGCGCCGTGCCGGCGTCAACGCGTTCGGCTTCGGCGGGATCAACGCCCACGTCGTCCTCGAACAGGCCCCGGGCCGCGCGAAACCGGTCGTGGTGCGCGAGCCCGAGCGCGTGCTGCGGCTGGCCGCGCCGACCCTCGACGCGCTGCGCGAGGCGTTCGACCGGCCCGGGCCGCCGGAAACCGGGCGCGGCCCGGTCCGGCTCGGCATCGTCGACCCGACCGGGAAACGGCTGGCCCTGGCCCGGAAGGTCCTGGCGCGCGGCCGGGCCTGGCGCGGCCGCAACGACGTCTGGTTCGCCGACCGCCCCCTGCTCGGGCCGGGCGGCGGCAAGATCGCGTTCCTCTTCCCCGGCCTGGAGTCGGAACTCACGCTCGACTGCGGCGACGTCGCCCGTCACTTCGGCCTGCCCTGGAAGCACGCGGACGTCGAGGTCGGCGACGTCGGGCGGCAGGGTGCGGCGGTGTTCGAGCTGGGCCGGCTGCTGCACGGCGCCCTCGGCCGGCTCGGTGTCACGCCGGACGCCGTCGCCGGGCACAGCCTGGGCGAATGGACGGCGATGGCCGTCGCCGGCGTCTACGCCGAAGAAGAGGTCGACACCTTCCTCGCCGGGTTCGACCCGGACGCGCTCGTCGTCCCCGGTCTCGCCTTCGCCGCGATCGGCGCGTCCGCGCCGCGGGTGACCGAAGAGCTGGCCGGGCGGGCGGACGTCGTCCTCTCCCACGACAATTCCCCGAACCAGGCCATGATCTGCGGGCCGGAAGCGGCGGTCGGCGCGCTCGTGGAGCGGTTCCGCGACGCCGGGATCGTGGCGCAGGTGCTGCCGTTCCGCTCGGGCTTCCACACCCCGATGCTGCGGCCGTACCTGGACCCGATCCGGGCGGCGGCCGAGCGGTTCACGCTGCACCCGCCCGCCCTGCCGCTCTGGTCGGCGACCACGGTGTCCGAATACCCGGCGGGTGCGGCCGGGATCCGCGAGCTGTTCGTGCGCCACCTGCTGCAGCCGGTCCGGTTCCGCCCGCTCGTGCGGGCCCTGCACGACGCCGGGTTCCGCGCGTTCGTCCAGGTGGGCGCCGGGCAGCTCGGCTCGCTGGTCGGCGACACCCTGCACGGCGAGGAACACCTGGTCGTGGCCGCGCACTCGGCGCAACGACCCGGGCTCGCGCAGCTGCGCCGGGTCGCGACCGCGCTGTGGGCCGACGGTCTCGACGTCGACTTCGCGCGCCTGCCCGGCGAACGCCCGGCCGCGCCCAAGGCGGTCAAGCTCGATCTCGGCGGCCGCCTGATCTCCCTGGACGACCAGGTCCGCGCCCGGATCGCGCTGCCGGCCGCCCGGAAGGCAGGCGTGGACGACCTGGCCGCGAAGGGCCCGCTCGCCGCGGAGTTCGCCGCCCTGCTGGCCGACACCGCCGAGCTGGCGTCCACCGTGCTCGCCGGCCCGGCGCGCCGCCTCCCGGCACCGCGGGCACTCGACACCACCCTCACCGTGTCGCTCGAAACGATGCCGTACCTGCTCGACCACTGTTTCTTCAAACAGCCACCCCAAGCCGACCCGGGCGATCGCTGGCCGGTCGTCCCGGCGACCACGGTGATCGACCACCTCATGCGGTTCGCCGAGCAGGCCGCGCCCGGACGGCAGGCGGTCGCCGTGCACGACGTGCGGCTCAGCCAGTGGATCACCGCGGTTCCGGCGGTCACCGTGCCGGTGCGCGTCCGGCCGCACGGCCCGGACCGGGTGCACGCGGCCATCACCGGCTACTCCCAGGCCGTCGTCGAGCTAGCCCCGCACTACCCCGCCGCCGCACCGGCACCGTGGCGGTTCCCGGCGTCGGCCGAGAAGGTGCCCGAGACCACGGCGGCCCAGCTGTACGACGAGCGGTGGATGTTCCACGGCCCGCGCTTCCAGGGCGTCACCGAGCTGACCGCCGTCGGCGACCGGCACGTGCGGGCCGTGCTGACCACCCCGGCCGCGCCCGGCGCGCTGCTCGACAACGTCGGCCAGGTGCTCGGCTACTGGATCATGTCCCGGCTGCCCGAACGGACCACCGTCTTCCCGGTCGCCATGCGCGAAATCCGGTTCCACGGGCCGCACCCGGCCCCGGGCGAACGCCTGGAGTGCCTGGTCCGGATCACCGGGCTGACCGACGAGTTCCTCGACGCGGACATGCAGCTCGTCCACGACGGCCGGGTCTGGGCCGAGTTCGCCGGCTGGCGCGACCGGCGGTTCGACAGCACGGCGCACATCCGGCAGGCCGACCGGACGCCGGAGCGGTCGACGCTGTCGCACGAGCAGCCGGGCGGCTGGGCCCTGGTGCGCGAGCAGTGGCCCGACCTGGCCACCCGCGAGTTGATCATGCGCAATTACCTCGCCGGCCCCGAACGCGACGCCTACGACCGCCGTCCGCCGCGTGGGCGGCGCCAGTGGCTGCTCGGCCGGATCGCGGCCAAGGACGCGGTCCGCCAGTTCCTCTGGGCCCGCGGCGAACCCGAGATGTTCCCCGCCGAACTGCGGATCGGCAACGACGAGAGCGGCCGGCCGTTCGCGACCGGCGCCTACGGCCGGGAGCTGCCCCCGGTGACGATTTCCGTGGCGCACCGCGCCGAAGCCGGGGTGTCGATCGCCCGGTTCGGGCCGTGCGGCATCGACATCGAAGAGGTGGCCCCGCGCGCGGAGTCCACTGTGGAGGCCGCGCTCGGCCCGGGCGAGCTGGCGTTGTTCGCGAGCCTGCCGGGCGATCCGGAGCAGTGGTTCGCCCGGTTCTGGACGGCGAAGGAGGCCGTCGCGAAACTGCGCGGCACCGGCCTGCGCGGGGAACCCCGGGACTTCGAGGTCGTCGCGGCGGCCCCGGAAGGGCTGACCGTCCGCGTCGCGGGCCGCGCGTACCGCGTGTGCTGTGCCGACGTCGAGAACCCGCCCGGTGCGCCGCCGCGCCGCTACGTCGTCGCCTGGACAGAAGAGACGAAGGAGACTGCCGGATGAGCATCGAGACCACGGCCGCGAACGAGGTGACCGTGCTCGCCCAGCTCAGCGGAATGCTGCGCGAGCTGCTCGAGGAGTACGGGCTGGACGGGGAAGACACTGCGGAAATCACCATGGAGACGACGTTCCACGACGATCTCGAGCTGGAGAGCGTCGACCTGGTGGCGCTGTCCGGGCAGCTGCGCGAGCACTACGGGGACCGCGTCAACTTCGCCACCTTCATCGCCGAGCGCGACCTGGACGAGATCATCGCGCTGACCGTCGGCGAGCTCGTCCGGTACATCGTCGCTTCCCTGCGGGCGACGGCGTGACCCGGATCCGCGCGGGCGAGCTGGACGTGCACGTCCAGCGGCTCACCCCGGACGTGCCCCTGGACGGGGACGCGCCGATCGTGGTGTGCGTCCACGGGCTGCTGACCGACAGCCTGGCCAGCTACTACTTCACGCTCGGCCCGGCCTTCGCCGAGCGCGGCCTCGACGTGCTGATGTACGACCTGCGCGGGCACGGCCGGACGACCCGCCCGGCGTCCGGGTACCGGCTGGAGCGGTTCGTCGACGACCTCGTCGCGGTCCTCGACGCCTGCGACGTCACCCGGCCCGTCCACGTCGTCGGCAACTCCTTCGGCGCTTCGGTGGCGCTCGGGCTGGCCGCCGCCCGGCCCGACCGGGTGGCCAGCGTGGTCGTGCTCGAAGGCGAACCACCGACCGAGGAGTGGACCCGGCACATGGCCGACGGGCTCGCCGACGCCAAGACCCGGCTGGCGATCGACGAGGTGATCGGCTGGATCGCCGACCACCACGGCGCGCACACCGCCCGGCTGTCCAAGGCCGCGAACAAGATCCTGCAGACCACCACGATCGCCGAGGACATCCCGCGCAGCGCCACGATCGCAGCGGACCTTTCGGCGGTGCGCTGCCCGGTGTTCGCGATCTTCGGTGGCGATTCGGGGCTGGCGGCGCAGGTGCCGCACTTCGAGACGCACCTCGAAGGCCGCTGCGTCGTGCTGCCCGAGCAGGGGCATTCGGTGCTGGTCGAGCGGACCGCGGAGGTCATCGAGCTGATCTCGAACTGGGTCCGCGACACCGCGCGCACGCAGGCGCGGGTGCGGTAGTGGCCCGGTTCCTCTTCGTCGTCCCGCCCCTGGTGGGGCACGTCAACCCGGCCGTCGGCGTGGCGGCCGAGCTCACCGCGCGCGGCCACGAGGTCGCCTGGGCGGGCCACGGCGAACTGCTGTGGCAGCTGGCCGGCCCGGAGGCGCTGGTGTTCTCCTGCGCCGCGGGAGACCTGCCCGTGCGCCCGGCCGACCTGAAGGGCCCGGCGGCGCTGCGCTTCCTGTGGCAGGACTTCCTCGTCCCGCTGGCGGACGCGATGGCCCCCGGCGTGGCCGCGGCGCTCGACGCCTTCGAGCCGCACGTCATGGTCGCCGACCAGCAGGCCCTCGCCGGTGGCCTGCTCGCCGAAGCCGCCGGCCTGCCGTGGGTCACGTCGGCGACGACGTCGGCCGAGCTCGTCGACCCCCTGGCCGGGATGCCGAAGGTCGGGGCGTGGGTCGGCGAGCTGCTCGACGGGCTCCGCGCGCGGATCGCCGGCGGCCGGGGCGGGGCGGACCCGCGGTTCTCACCGCACGGCGTCCTCGCCTTCACCACCCGCGAACTGCTCGGCGAGGCCACCCTGCCGGCGGCGGTTCGGCTCGTCGGGCCCGCCCTCGGCGCCCGGCCGTCCACAACGGATTTCCCGTGGGAGTGGCTCGACCCGCTGCGGCCGACCGTCCTGGTCTCCCTGGGGACGGCGAACACGTCCGCGGGCGCCGGGTTCCTGGCGGCGACGGCGGAGGCGTTCGCCGGGACGAGCGTGCGCGCGGTGATCGCCGACCCGGGCGGCGTGCTCGGCGACGTCCCGCCGAACGTGCTGGTGCGCCCGAGCGTCCCGCAGTTGCCGCTGTTGTCCCGGGTCGACGCCGTGCTGTGCCACGCGGGCCACAACACGGTCTGCGAAACGCTGTGGCACGGCCTGCCGCTGGTGGTCGCGCCGATCCGCGACGACCAGCCGGTCGTGGCGGCCCAGGTGGTCGCGGCGGGCGCGGGCGTCCGCCTGCGGTTCGGCCGCGCGGACGCACCCCGCATCGCGGCGGCGGTCGAGGAGGTCCTGACGGAACCGTCGTACCGCCGCGCGGCCGAGGTCGTGGCGGCCTCGTTCCACGCGGCCGGCGGAAGCGCGGCGGCCGCCGGGCACCTGGAGCAGCTGGCGTTGGAGAGCCTGGCGCACCTTTCCCGCTGAAGCCGTGATTTACAGCGGAAAACAGGGCCGTTACCGTGGTCGGGATGACTGTTTCCGAATGTCGTCCCGAGGACGTTCCCGAGCTCGTCGCGTCGGCCGCGGCGTTGTTCGCCGAGGACGGTGGGCAGCACGACCCGTTCATGGACACGGGCTGGCCCGCACGCGAAGGCGAGGCCTACTACGCGGGCCTCGTCGAGAACCCGGAGTGCCTGTGCCTGCTGGCCGGCGGGGGCGCAGGCCACCTGATCGGGCGGTTGCGCCGGCCGGACCCGTTGCGGCCGGACGCGGTGACGGCCGTGCTCGAGAGCATGCGCGTCGCTCCGGACCGCCGTCGCGAGGGAGTGGGCAGCGCGCTGGTGGCCGCATTTCTGGCCTGGGCACGGGAGCGCGGCGCGAACGAAATGACCGTGCAGGCGTACGCGCAGAACGCCGGTGCACTCGATTTCTACCGCGCGCACGGGTTCCGCCCGTTTCTGGTGTCCTTGACGCGCAGCTGAGCCGGTCCCGCGTCACACTGGAGGCCATGGGCTTCCTGGACGGGCGGGCCGTGGTGATCACCGGTGCCGGACGCGGGCTGGGGCGGGCGTTCGCGCGGCACGCGGCCGCGAGCGGCGCCGCGGTCGTCGTCAACGACGTCGACGGCGAACCGGCCTGCGAGACCGTGGAGGCGATCGTGGCCGACGGCGGTACCGCGGCGGCGAGCGTCGGCTCGGTGGCCGACCCGGACTACGCCCGGTCGCTGATCAGCCTGTGCTGCAGCCGGTTCGGGGCGCTGGACGGGCTCGTCAACAACGCCGCCGTCGGCTACCACGCGCCGCCGTGGGAGGACGACGACGCCGAGCGGACCCGGGCACTGGTCGAGACCAACGTGCTCGGCCCGTTCCACTGTGGCACCGCGGCCGCGAAAGTCATGTGCGCCCGGGGCCGCGGTGTCATCGTCAACGTGACGTCGGGGTCGATGATCGGCCAGCGCCGCGCCGCCGCGTACTCGGCGTCGAAGGGCGCGGTGGCGTCGATGACCTACTCGTGGGCCTCGGACCTGGCGGAGCACGGCGTGCGCGTCAACGCCGTCAGCCCGATCGCCTGGACCCGGCTGATGGCCGCCGACCCGAACGGGAACCGCGACGCACCACCGCCCGAACGGGTGGCGCCGCTGGTGACCTACCTGCTCAGCGACCTCTCGGCCGGCGTCACCGGGCAGGTGCTGCGGCTCGCCGACGGGCACCTGCACGCCGTCCGCCAGCCCGCGATCATCCGGCCCGTCCTGCACCGGGAAACCTGGACGGTGGAGGAGATCGCCGCGGCCGTCGAACGCGAGCTCGTCCTCGAATCGCCGCCGCGGGAGCGCTGGACCCTTTGAGGGACAAGGACCACCGGAACGGGTGGCTATCCACAGTGGACGCCTCCTACTAGCTTGGGGGGATGACGGCCACCGCGGAGGTCACCCCGGGCGCCGCGGCGCCGCCGGCGCTCAGCCGCGGCCGGGTCAACGCCGTGTTCGGTGCGGTGCTGCTCGGCATGCTGCTGGCGGCACTGGACCAGACCATCGTCGGCACGGCGCTGCCGACCATCGTCGGCGACCTCGGCGGCGCCGGGCACCTGTCCTGGGTGGTGACGTCCTACCTGCTGGCCGAGACGATCATGACGGTGGTCGTGGGCAAGCTCGGCGACCTGTTCGGCCGCAAGCTGATGTTCCAGCTGTCGGTGATCGTGTTCGGCATCGGCTCGTTCTGCGCCGGGTTCGCCGACAGCATGGTCTGGCTGATCGTCTGGCGCGCGGTGCAGGGCCTGGGCGGCGGCGGGCTGATGGTCACCTCGACCGCGCTGATCGCCGACGTCGTCCCGCTGCGCGAGCGCGGCAAGTACCAGGGCGTGCTCGGCTCGGTGTTCGGCGTGGTGACCGTGGCCGGCCCGATGCTCGGCGGCTTCTTCGTCGACCACCTGTCGTGGCGCTGGGCGTTCTACGTCAACATCCCGCTGGTCCTCGTGGTGCTCCTGGTGGCGTCCTCGGCGATGCCGAACGCGCGCGCGGCGGTCAAGCCGGTCATCGACTACCTCGGCATCCTGCTCATCGGCCTCGCCGCGACCGGCTTGACCCTGGTGACGAGCTGGGGCGGCACGCAGTACGCGTGGGGCTCGCCGACCATCATCGGGATGGCGCTCGGCTCGGTCGTGCTGCTCGCGGCGTTCGTCTTCGTGGAGCTGCGGGCGAAGGAACCGATGCTGCCGATGCGGCTGTTCCGCAACCCGGTGTTCACCGTCGGCGGGATCATGAGCTTCGTCGTCGGCTTCGCGATGCTCGGCGCGCTGTCGTACCTGCCGACGTACATGCAGTACGTCCAGGGCACGTCCG
Source organism: Amycolatopsis sp. 505 (assembly GCF_031625235.1). Lineage (NCBI taxonomy): Bacteria > Bacillati > Actinomycetota > Actinomycetes > Pseudonocardiales > Pseudonocardiaceae > Amycolatopsis > Amycolatopsis sp. 505. The sequence goes on along the minus strand of NZ_JACKQP010000007.1, from coordinate 81,238 downwards.
CGACGACGTCCGGGGTCCGGTTGCTGCCGATGGTGCTGGCCCTGCTGGTGGCCTCGATCGCCGCGGGCAACGCGGTGAGCCGCACCGGGCGGTACAAGATCTTCCCGCTGGCCGGGGCGGCGGGCATGACGATCGGGCTGTACCTGCTGTCGCGGCTGGACACCGGCACCGGGTTCTGGGAGGCGTCGGCGTACATGGCCGTGCTGGGCCTCGGCATCGGGCTCGGCATGCAGGTCCTGACCATCGCGGTGCAGAACACGGTGGACTACGCCGACCTCGGCGTCGCGACCTCGGGCGTGACGTTCCTGCGCTCGATCGGCAGCTCGTTCGGCGCGGCGATCTTCGGCACGGTGTACGCGAACCAGCTGACGCCCAAACTGGCCGCCCTCCCGGTACCGCCGGGGGTGGACCCGCGGGCGCTGCAGGTACCCACGGCGTTGCACGCGCTGCCTTCGTCAGTGTCGGCGCCGGTGATCCGCGCGTACAGCGACTCGCTGCACGTGGTGTTCCTCGCGGCGGCGCCGGTCGGGTTGGTGGCACTGGTCCTGGCGTTCTTCCTGAAGGAGGTCCCGCTGCGCGACACGGCTCGGGCGGCGGCGCCGGACCTGGGCGACGGCTTCGCGATGCCGGAGGCCCGCACCGACGACCGCGAGCTGGAGCGGGCGGTGGCGACCCTGTTCTTCCGCGAGCGCCGCCAGGTGGCGCCGTCGATCATCGAGCGCGCCGGGGGAGACCTGGACGAGGGCGGGATGTGGTGCCTGCTGCAGGTCCACCTGCGTCGCCGCCGCGGTGAGCCGGCCACGTTGCCGGCGATCGGCTCGTACTTCGGCGTGCCGGCGCAGGTGCTGGAGCCGGCGTTCAACCGCCTGGAGCTGACGGGCCACCTGCGGTACACCCGGGACGGCTGGGAGCTGACGGCCGGGGGCCGCGCCGAGTTCGGCAAGGTGGTCCAGGCCTGGCACGACTGGCTGGCCGACCGCCTCGGCGACTGGGGGCCGGGTGACCGAGCCGAACTGGACGCGGCGATCGGCCGGGTCGCGGCCCGCCTGATGGACCAGAGCGCGGAGTCCCGCGCCTCCGGGCGGCACGCCCTCGCTTGACGTGCCGCGCCGGGCGTCAGCGGCGCCAGAAGTCGTGCGGGGTGCGGCCCGGCCGGAAGCCGCACGACTCCACCAGGGCCGCCGCCCGCTCGAAGCCGTGGCCGACCAGGCCCGGCTCGTGGGCGTCGCTGCCGAACGACACCGCCTCGCCGCCCACCTCGAACCACCACCGGACCACCTCGCCCGGCAACGGCACCTTCGTGTTGACCTCCAGCGCTCGCCCGCTTGCCCGCAACGCGCGCAGCACCGTCCGGAATTCCTCCTCGAAGTCCGCCGCCACGAACGGGGGGCCTTCGGCAGGCCATGAGCGCAGGGCGTAGTCGATGTGGGCCAGCACCGCGAAGTCCGCCGTCGACTCGACCAGGCCCAGCACCTCGCCCAGGTACGCCCGCAGCAGCTCGCCCGGCGGCCGGCCCGAGACCACCGTCAGCTCCTGGTGGTGCTCGCCGTCCGGCAGGGAGTGCACCGAGCCCAGGACGCGGTCGAAGTCGTGGGCCGCCAGGAGGGCGTCGGCGCGGGGGCGGTGCCAGTGCGGCTCGCTCAGCTCGACGCCCGACAGGATCCGCAGGTCCGGAAACCGCGCGCGGCACTCTTCGACGCACGCCAGGTACCCCGCGACGTCCAGGTCCGGCGGCTCCAGGACGCCGTCCGCGCGCAGGCGCACCCGGAAGTGGTCCGGCAGCAGCGGCCGGACCGGCTCCGGGATCAGCCACGGGGTCAGGTCCGCGTGCTCGGTGAACGCCACCGACGGCAGGCCCAGCTCGATCGCCCGCTCGCACGAGCCGATCATCGAACCGGTGACCGTGTCCCAGGACCATTCGGTGTGGACGTGCCCGTCCGTCGGGAGGCTCACCACGCCGATTGTGCACCACCGCCTTCCTCCCGCCGCCGCCCTTCGCGCCGCTGTACCGTCATGCCATGGCGTCCAAGGCTGTGGAGCTCGAGGTCGGCCCGCACACCGTGCGGATCTCCAACCCGGACCGGGTCTACTTCCCGGCTCGGGGTGAGACGAAGCTCGACCTGGTCAACTACTACCTCTCGGTGGGCGACGGCATCGTCAACGCCCTGCGCGAGCGGCCCTGCATGCTGCACCGGTTCCCGTCCGGGGTGGCCGGGGAAAAGGTGCACCAGAAGCGGGTGCCGAACGGTGCTCCGCCGTGGCTGGAGACGGTCCGGGTGACCTTTCCGCGGTACAACCGGCACGCGGACGAGCTGTGCGTCACCGAGCTGGCGCACGTCGCGTGGGCGGTGCAGATGGCCACTGTGGAGTTCCACCCGTGGAACTCGCGGCGGGCCGATACCGAGAAGCCGGACGAGTGGCGGATCGATCTCGACCCGATGCCCGATTGTGGTTACGACCGGGTGCGGCGGGTTGCCCACGTGGCGCACGAGATTCTCGACGAGCTCGGTGCGGTGGGCTTTCCCAAGACCTCCGGTGGCCGGGGGCTGCACATCTACGTCCGGATCGAGCCGCGGTGGGGTTTCGCCGAGGTCCGGCGGGCTGCGCTGGCCTTCGCCCATGAGGTGGAACGGCGGGCTCCGGACGACGTCACCACCACCTGGTGGCGGAAGGACCGGGATCCGCGGTTGCTCTTCGTCGACTACAACCAGAACGCCCGGGATCACACGATCGCCAGTGCCTACTCGGTTCGCGGAAATCCTGAAGGGACGGTTTCGACGCCGGTTCGGTGGTCGGAGATCGATGATGCCGAGCCGGGGGATTTCACGATCGCCACTGTTCCGGGCCGGTTCGCCGAGGTGGGTGATCTTCACGCCGGGATCGATGATGCTGTTTTCTCGCTTGAACCCTTGCTCGAGTGGGCTGATCGGGATGGTGTCGAGGCGCCTGATCCGGAGTGATTCCCGGGTGGTTGCCGGAGGTCTGGGTTCCTTGGTGCTTCGGTTGTGCGTGCTGCTTCGGTTTTGGTGCGGTCAGTCCAGGCGCTCGATGATTGTTGCATTGGCGAGGCCTCCTGCCTCGCACATCGTCTGCAAGCCGTAGCGGCCGCCCGTTTGCTCCAGGACCGACAGCAGTGTTGTGGCCAGCCTTGCTCCGCTGCCTCCCAAGGGGTGGCCCAGGGCTATGGCTCCTCCGTTGACGTTCACCTTCGCCAGGTCCGCTCCGGTCTCGTGCTGCCAGGCCAGGACCACGCTGGCGAATGCCTCGTTGACCTCGAATGCGTCGATGTCCGACACCTTCAGGCCTGCCTTGGCCAGGACCTTGTTCGTGGCCGGGATGATGCCCGTCAGCATCAGGAGGGGGTCGTCGCCCGCTACCGCGAAACTGTGGATTCGGGCTCGGGGCTTCAGGCCCAGTGCCGCTGCCGCCTCGGCGCTCGTGATCAGCAATGCTGCCGCGCCGTCGTTGATCGGGGAAGAATTGCCCGCCGTCACCTGCCAGGCCAGCTGAGGGAAGCGCTGCTCCCAGACATCCGCCCGGAAGGCCGGCTTCAAGCCCGCGAGGACCTCCGTTGTGGTGCCCGGCCGGACCGTCTCGTCGGTGGTGACCTCCCGCAGCGTGCCGTCCGGTCCCGGTGCCTTCAGCGGGGCCACCTCGGCCGCGAACTTCCCGTCCGCCCACGCCTTCGCCGCCCGCTGGTGGCTTTGCGCCGAGAACTCGTCCAGCTGTGCCCGGGTGAAGCCCCACTTCGCGGCGATCAGCTCCGCGCTGATGCCCTGTGGGACCAGGCCGTCCGGATAGCGGGCCGCCACCTGGGGGCCGAACGGGTCGCGGCCCGCCACCTGGCTGCCCATCGGGACGCGGCTCATCGACTCGACACCCGAGGCGATCACCACGTCGTACGCGCCCGCGATCACGCCCTGGGCCGCGAAGTGGACGGCCTGCTGGCTGCTGCCGCACTGGCGGTCGACCGTCACCGCCGGGACCGACTCCGGGAGCCCGGCCGCCAGCGCCGCCCAGCGGGCCGTGTTCATGCTCTGCTCGCCGATCTGGCCCACCGCGCCGCTGATCACGTCGTCGATGCGGGCCGGGTCCACGCCCGTGCGCTCGACCAGGGACCGCAAGGCGTGGGCGTGCAGGTCCACCGGGTGCACCCCGGCCAGTGTCCCGTTCGGCTTGCCCTTGCCGATCGGGGTTCGTACCGCGTCGACGATCACCGCGTCCGTCATGGCGTCTGCCTCCTCGCAGATCGGGGGTCCCTCCGGTATACGCCCGGTCGGTTGGAATCCACAACTCAGCTGTTCGCCACGTCACATGCGGTTGACGTGCTAGGTTGGATTTTCAATCCCGTGGAGGTGGCATGGTCCGGCGTGGTCGCGAATGCTCGGTCGCCGAGGCGCTGGAGATTGTCGGCGAACGGTGGAGCCTGCTCGCGCTGCGCGAGATCATGCTGGGGGAGCGGCGGTTCAACCAGATCGCCGAGAACACCGGCGCGAGCCGGGACATCCTGGCCGCGCGGCTGCGCAAGCTCGTCGACGCCGGCGTCCTCGAGAAGGTCCAGTACGAAGCCCACCCGCCGCGCCACGAGTACCACCCGACCGAAGCCGGCCGCGCACTGCAGCCCGTCCTGCTCGGTCTGATGGCCTGGGGCGACAAGTACGTCCACCAGGGCGAACCGCCCACCCTCTGGCGCCACGCCTGCGGTGAAGTGCTCGAGCCGGCCACCGTCTGCGCCCACTGCGGCGGCCCGGTCGACGCCCCGGGCACCCACGCGATCCGGCTCGGCGCCGTGCACGCCTGAACCAAGCCGGAACGGCCTCCTCGCATCCCCCGCGAGGAGGCCTTTTTGCTGCGCGGGCGTTGACTTGTGGCCCCGGTCACTGTAACTCTTGAACGAATCAGTGCAAGAACCTGACAGATAACCGGCAGATCGCGGCAGACGTCAGGAAGATTCCGGTTTCGCTCCGAGTCGTCTCCCTCCCCTCCCCGGATCAGAGGAACCGCATGAGAACGAAGCGTGTGTTGTCACCCGCGGCCGCCTTCGCCGCCTTGTCCCTGCTCCTCGCCACGCCCGCCGCTCCGGCCAGCGCGGCGCCGGCCGCTCCCGCGCCGGCCGTCCAAGCCGCCTCCGCGACCTACACCGCCAGCAGCCAGCTCGCCGGCTACCCCGTCTCGAACGTCGGCGACGGCAACCAGGACACCTACTGGGAAAGCGCGAACAACCAGTTCCCGCAGTGGGTCCAGGCCGACCTCGGCACGCCGACCGACGTCGCGCAGCTCGTGCTCAAGCTGCCGGCCGCGAACTGGGGTGCCCGCACCGAGACCATCAGCGTCCAGGGCAGCACCGACGGGACCACCTTCACCGACCTGAAGCCCTCCGCCGGGTACGTCTTCGACCCGGCCAAGGCCAACACGGTCACCGTCGACGTCAGCGGCAAGCCCCGGTTCGTCCGGCTGAACGTCAGCGCCAACACCGGCTGGCCCGCCGCCCAGCTCTCGGAGTTCGAGGTGCACGGCCCCGCCGGCGGCGACACGCAGCCGCCGTCCGCGCCCGGCAACCTCGCCTACACCCAGCCCGCGAGCGGCCAGATCCGGCTGACCTGGTCGGCGTCGACCGACAACACCGGCGTCACCGGCTACGACGTCTACGCCAACAACCAGCTCCGCGGCAGCGTCGCCGGGAATGTCCTGACCTACACCGACAGCCAGCCCGACGGCGCCACGGTCTCCTACTTCGTCCGGGCGAAGGACGCGGCGGGCAACCAGTCGGGCCCCAGCAGCACCGTGACCCGAACCGGCACGCAAGCCGGGACGAACCTGGCCCTGGGCAAGCCGATCACGGCGTCCTCGACGGAGTGGACGTACGTGGCGGGCAACGCGAACGACGGCTCCGTGGCCACCTACTGGGAGGGCGGCGGCGGGACCTACCCGAACCTTCTGACCGTCGCGCTCGGCGCGAACGCCGACCTGAACCAGGTCGTGGTCAAGCTCAACCCGGACCCGGCGTGGGGGCCGCGGACCCAGACGATCGCCGTCGAGGGCCGGGAGCAGAGTGCGTCCGCCTTCACCACGCTGGCCGCCGCCCAGAGCTACAGCTTCAACCCCGCGAGCGGCAACACCGTGACGATCCCGCTCGGCGGCCGCGCCGCCGACGTCCGCCTGCGCGTCACCGCCAACTCCGGCGCGGGCGGCGGGCAGGCCGCCGAGTTCCAGGTCTTCGGCGTCCCCGCACCCAACCCGGACCTGACCATCTCGGGGGTGTCCTGGTCGCCGCAGAACCCGGTGGAGACCGACGCGATCACCGCGTCGGCGACCGTCCGCAACGCGGGCACGGCAGCTTCGGGCGCGACGAACGTCAACCTCTACCTCGGAACGACCAAGGTCGGCACGGCCACCGTCGGCGCGCTCGCGGCAGGCGCTTCGACGACGGTGTCGGCGAACATCGGCACCCGGGACGCGGGCAGCTACCCGTTGACGGCCAAGGTCGACGAAGCCAACGCCGTCATCGAGCAGAACGAGGCCAACAACGCCTACACGAGCTCGGCGGCGCTCGTCGTCAGCCCGGTGCAGAGCTCCGACCTCGTCGCGGCCACGGCGTGGTCGCCGAACAACCCGTCCGCGGGCAACACGGTCACCTTCACCACGACCCTGCGCAACCAGGGCACGGTGGCGAGCGCCGGCGGCGCCCACGGCATCACGGTGACGATCACGGACCAGAACGGCACCGTGGTGAAGACACTCAGCGGGACCTACACCGGCGCGATCGCCGCCGGAGCCACCGCGAGCCCGGTCACCGTCGGCACGTGGACCGCCGCCAACGGCCGGTACACCGTCAAGACCGTCGTCGCGAACGACGCCAACGAGCTGCCCGTCAAGCAGGGCAACAACACCGGCACGCAGGCGCTCTTCGCCGGCCGTGGCGCGAACATGCCCTACGACATGTACGAAGCCGAGGACGGCGTCCTGGCGGGCGGGGCCGCCGTGGTCGGGCCGAACCGCACGATCGGCGACCTCGCGGGCGAGGCGTCGGGCCGCAAGGCCGTGACGCTGAACTCGACCGGCTCCTCGGTGGAGTTCACCACCCGCGCGGCCACCAACACCCTGGTCACGCGGTTCTCCATCCCGGACAGCGCGGGCGGTGGCGGGATCAACTCGACGCTGAACGTCTACGTCGACGGCACCTTCCTCAAGGCCATCGACCTGACCTCGCACTTCGCGTGGCTCTACGGCGCCGAGACCGGCCCGGGCAACTCGCCGGGCGCCGGCCCGCGGCACATCTACGACGAAGCCAGCATGCTGCTGGGCACCACGGTGCCCGCCGGCAGCAGGATCAAGCTGCAGAAGGACGCGGCGAACACGACGAACTACGCGATCGACTTCGTCAACTTCGAGCAGGCCACCGCGGTCGCCAACCCCGACCCGGCGCACTTCGCGGTGCCTGCCGGGTTCACCCAGCAGGACGTGCAGAGCGCCCTCGACAAGGTCCGGCAGGACACCACCCTCACCGGCGTCTACCTGCCGGCCGGGACCTACGCGTTGTCGAGCAAGCTGAACGTCTACGGCAAGGCCGTCACGGTCACCGGCGCCGGGCCGTGGTTCACGAAGTTCTCCGCACCCTCCGGGCAGGAGAACACCGACATCGGCATCGACGTGCAGGCGAGCGCGAATGGCTCGACGTTCAGCGGGTTCGCCGTGTTCGGCAACTACACGTCCCGGATCGACGGCCCCGGCAAGGTGTTCAACCTGACGAACGTCGCGAACCTGACGATCGACAACATCTGGGTCGAACACCAGGTGGTCATGGTCTGGGGCACCAACGTGGACAACGCCACGATCAAGAACTCCCGGATCCGCGACACCTTCGCCGACGGCGTCAACCTGACGAACGGGAGCACCGGCAACCACGTCACCAACATCGAGGCCCGGTCCACCGGTGACGACAGCTTCGCGCTGTTCGCCGCCACGGACCTCAACCCGGGCAACCAGTACGACAACGTGTTCGAAAACCTCACCGCGCTCACGCCGTGGCGTGCGGCCGGGCTGGCGGTGTACGGCGGGTACAGCAACACCTTCCGGAACCTCTACATCGCGGACACGCTGACCTACTCGGCGATCACGATCAGCTCGCTCGACTTCGGCTACCCGTTCCTCGGGTTCGGGCCGCAGCCGACGACGGTCCAGAACGCCTCCCTGGTCCGGGACGGCGGCCACTTCTGGGGCCAGCAGACCTTCCCGGCGATCTGGCTGTTCTCCGCGTCCAAGGAGTTCCGCGGCATCCGGGTGTCCGATGTGGACATCCAGAGCCCGACCTACAGCGGCATCATGTTCCAGACCAAGTACAACGGCACCACGCCGGAGCACCCGGTCGAGGACACCGTGCTGGCGAACGTGTCGATCACCGGCGCCCACCGCAGCGGGGACGCCTTCGACGCGAAGTCCGGGATCGGGATCTGGGCCAACGAGCTGCCGGAGCCGGGCCAGGGCCCGGCCGTCGGCTCGGCGACCTTCACCGGGCTGACCCTGGCCGACAACGCCGAGGACATCCGCAACCGCACCACCACGTTCACCATCAACCGCAGCTGAGCCAGGCCGCGCGGGCCCGCCGGGAAGCCGTTCCCCGGCGGGCCCGCGCCGTGCCAGGATGACGCCGGAGGTGGTCGACGTGCGGATCCTGGTCACCGGCGGCACCGGGCAGCTCGGCTCGGCGGTCGTGACGCGGCTGCGGTCGGCGGGCGAGGAAGTCCGCGTGCTCAGCAGGCGGGCGGCGCCGGACGTCGTCCGCGGCGACCTGCGGACCGGGCGGGGCATCGACAGCGCCGTCGCCGGGGTGGACGTCGTCGTCCACTGCGCCACCGACTACTTCGGGCGGGAGACGCAGCTCGCGCGCACGCTGATCGAGGCGGCGCGGTGGGCGGGCGGCCCGCACCTGGTGTACGTCTCGATCGTCGGCGTCGACCGGGTCCCGCTCGGCTACTACCGGGCCAAGCACGAGACCGAGGAGCTGTTCGCGGCCTCGGGCCTGCCGTACACGATCCAGCGGGCCACCCAGTTCCACGGCCTGGTCCGCACGCTCCTTTCCGGCGCGTCCCGGCTCCCGGTGGTGCCGGTGCCGCGGATCTCGTTCCAGCCCGTCGACGTCCGGGACGTCGCCCGCCGCCTCGCCGCCCACGCGGTCGACGACCCGGCCGGCCGCGCGCCCGACTTCGGCGGCCCGGAGATCCTCACCGCGACCGAGCTGGCCCAGGCGGTCGGCGAGGTGACCGGGCGGCACAAGCGGATCGTGCCGGTGAAGGTGCCGGGGGAGACGTTCCGGGCTTACGCCGGCGGCGGGCACCTGACCCCCGGGCACCGCGAAGGCGAGATCACCTTCCGCGAGTACCTGGCCGAGCACGCTCATATGTAATCCGATTAATTACGAAGAATCTTGACCTCGGCTCCGGATAGGTCATATGTTTGGCGAGCTGCACGCCGGTCCCGCCTTCAACGCCGAACGGATCCGACATGTCGAACCCTCCCTCTCGCCGTACGTTCGTCAAGCTCGGTGGCGCGGTCGGCGCCGGCCTCGCCTTCAGCGGGATTCCACCGTTCCTGGCCGGCGCGGACGTGCTGCGGCCGGCCGCGGCGGACCTGGTGCCGGACGCACGGGCGACCACGCTGTGGTACCCGGCTCCCGCGGCCGAGGACAAGATCATCGAGCAGGGGCTGCCGATCGGGAATGGTCGGATCGGTGCTCTCGTCGGCGGCGACCCCGCCACCGACTTCCTCTACCTCGCCGACGCGTCGTTGTGGACCGGCGGCGCCAACGACGTCCTCGAGGAGGACGGCCAGTTCCCGTACGAACGCGAGAAGTTCGGCACGCTCGGCCTGCTGGCGAAGCTGCGGATCTCGGTGCCCGCGCACACCGGCGTCACGGACTACCGCCGCACGCTCGACCTGAGCAACGGCCTCGTCGTGATCACCTACCGGCACCAGGGCGTCCGGTACCGCCGCGAGTACTTCGCGAGCCACCCCGACGACGTCGTGGTGATCCGGTTCAGCGGCGGCCCCGTCGCCGGCTCGGTGTCGCTGGAGCCCACCCGGGGCGAGACCTCCTCCGGCGCGACGGCGTTCACCGGCACGTTCGCCAACGGCCTGAAGTACGCGTGCACGGTGGCCGGCGGGACCACGTTCAGCGGCAACGACGTCGTCATCGTGCTCAGCGGCGGCACGAACTACGTGCCCGACGCGGCGCGGAAGTTCCTCGACGCGTCGCTCGACCCCCTGGCCCTGGCGAAGCGGAAGGCGGCCGCGGCACTGGCCGTGGGTGGCAGCGCCCTGCGGGCCACCCACGTCGCGGACTACCGGCGGCTGTTCGACCGGATGAGCGTCGACCTCGGCCACTCGCCGCCGGCCCGGCGGGCCCTCGACACGTGGTCGCGGCTGGTCGCCCGGCACGACCAGCCGGGTGTGCCCGACCCGGAGCTGGAGGCGAGCTACCTGCAGTTCGGGCGCTACCTGACGATCACCGGCTCGCGCGACGGCCTGCCGATGGGCCTGCAGGGCCTGTGGCAGAACACCAACACGCCGGATTGGATGAGCGACTACCACACCGACATCAACGTCCAGATGAACTACTGGCTGGCCGATCGCGCGGCGCTGCCGGAGAACTTCACTGCCCTGGCCGGCTACTGCCTCGCGCAGCTTCCCGTGTGGACGGACAGCACGAACCGGCTGTTCAACGACCCGCGCAACCGCTACCGGAACACCAGCGGGAAGGTCGCGGGCTGGGCGGTCGCCTTCTCCACCAACATCTACGGCGGCTCCGGCTGGTGGTGGCACCCCGGCGGCAACGCGTGGCTGTGCAATTCGCTCTGGGACCACTACGCCCACACACAGGACAAGGCCTACCTCGCCCGGATCTACCCGCTGCTCAAGGGAGCGGCCGAGTTCTGGGACGCGCGGCTGCTCCCGATGACCGTCGACGGCCGCGAAGTGCTCGTCGACGACCACGACTGGTCACCCGAGCACGGCCCGCAGGACGCCCGCGGGATCACCTACGCGCAGGAGATCGTCTGGGACCTGTTCGAGCACTACCGCGAAGCCGTCGCGGTCCTGGGCCGGGACCGCGCCTACGGCGACCGGATCGCCGGGCTGCAGAAGAAGCTGTACCTGCCGAAGGTGAGCCCGGCCACCGGCTGGCTCGAGGAATGGATGTCGCCGGACAACCTCGGCGAGACCACGCACCGGCACCTGTCCCCGCTGATCGGCTTCTTCCCGGGCGACCGCATCGCGGCCGACACGGCACCGCGCGAGCTGCTCGACGGTGTCCGGGCGTTGCTGATCGCGCGCGGGATGGACAGCTACGGCTGGGCGACCGCGTGGCGCTCGGCGTGCTGGGCGCGGCTCAAGGACGCCGATCGTGCGTACCAGCTGCTGCTCACCGTGCTGCGGCCGTCGGTGGACAACGGCAACGGGACCGCGCCGAACTTCTTCGACATGTACAGCCAGGGCAGCTACGCGATCTTCCAGATCGACGCGAACCTCGGCGCGCCCACGGCGATGCTCGAAATGCTGGTGTACTCGCGGCCGGGCGTGCTGGAACTGCTGCCCGCGCTGCCGTCGGCGTGGGCGGCGTCGGGCCGGGTGACCGGGATCGGCGCGCGCGGAGGCTTCGAGGTGGACGTCGAATGGCGGGCCGGGAAGGTCACCAAGGCGGTGCTCCGCAGCGTCGGCGGGACCCGGACCGAGGTGCGGGCCGGCACCTGGCGGCGGATCATCACCCTGCGGCCGGGAGCGTCGATCACGGTCCGGCCGAGTGAATGAGGTCGGCCCGCCGCGGGTATCCGGACGGCTGCACCGACGCAGGGGAGAGGACAGGATGATCCGCTGGGCGACGTTCGACTGCTTCGGCACGCTGGTGGACTGGCGCCACGGCATCACCACCGGGCTGGAGCTGCTGTTCCCCGGCCGCGGCGCGGACCTGCTCGAGGTCTACAACCGGATCGAGCCGCAGGTCCAGGCCGAAGTGCCGGTGCGGCGCTACCGGGAGGTGCTCGCCGAGTCCGTGCGGCGGACCGCGGCCGAAGCCGGGCTGGAGCTGGTGGCGGACGACGCGTCGGTGCTCGGCACCGGGCTGCCGTACTGGCCGGTGTTCCCGGACGTCCGGCCGGCCCTGTCCGCGCTGCGGGAAGCGGGCTGGCGGCTCGCGCTGCTCACCAACTGCGACCGCGACCTCATCGGCGAGACCCAGCGGCGGCTGGTGGTGCCGATCGACGCGATCGTGACCGCGGAGGACGTCGGCGAGTACAAGCCGGGGCACGGCCACTTCCGGCGGTTCGCCGCCTCCTTCGACGCGACCGCCGCGAACTGGGTGCACGTCGCGCAGAGCCACTTCCACGACATGGTGCCCGCCCAGGCGCTGGACATCCCGCGCGTGTGGGTCAACCGGCACGACGGCCCGCAGGACCCGGCGGTGGCGGACGCGGTCCTGCCCGGCCTGGACACCCTGGTCGAGACGGTCGAGCGGGTGCACGCCGGAGCCCGCTGACGGCCGTCACGGGTGGCGCACCGCGGCCCGGCGCGGCGGGAACAGCGCGGCCCACAGCGTCTTCCAAGGGTGCGCAGCCGGCCGCTCGCGCACCACCGGTGCCGGGCGCTCCCCGGCCCGGTACGCCATCTCCACCTGCACCCAGTCGTGGATCCAGTCGCCTCGCATGAGGGGCTCCTTCCGTCGTGAAGCCCAGGTTCGTCCTGAGGGGTGGGGCGTCGCATCGGGTGATCACGCAGTCCGGCGGCCCGGACCCCTTACGGGCGGATGGTGGACAAGCCGGTGCTCACCAGGGCCCGGCACATCCTGGGAACCTGACGCGCCCGTGCTACACCGCGCCCTGACGTCGCAGTGCGTCCACATCGAAGCCGAACTCCCTCAACACCGCGTCCGTGTGCTCGCCCAGCGCCGGCACCGGGGCCATCCTCGGCGCCCGGCCGGCCACCGTGATCGGCGGCAGCGTCGCCCGGATCGGCCCGCCCGGGGTCGCCACCTCCGCGAACCGGTCGCGGGCCGTGAGCTGGGGATGGGCCAGCACGTCCGGCAGGTCGCGGCGGCGGGCATACGCGATCCGGCCCGCTGCCAACCGTGCCTCCAGTGAAGCGCCGGTGAGCTCGGCGAAGATCGCATCGATCGCGGCTTCCAGCTCCGCCCGGTGGGTCACGCGGGCGCTGCCGGTGACGAACCGCGGGTCGGTGACCCAGTCCGGGCGGGCGACCGCGTGCTCGCAGAACGCCGCCCACTCGCGGTCGTTCTGCACCGCCAGCACCACTTCGCTCCCGTCGCCCGCGGCGAACGTTCCATAGGGCGCGATCGCGGCGTGGCTGGTGCCCGTCCTCGGCGGCGGCGTCCCGCCGTAACCCGCGTAGTACAGCGGGAAGCCCATCCACTCCACCAGCGAGTCGAACAGGCTCACTTCCAGTTCGGTGCCCTGCCCGGTGCGCTCGCGGTCGTACAGCGCGGAGAGGATGCCGGAGAACGCGTACATCCCGGCCCCGATGTCCGCGGCCGGGATACCGCTCTTGGCCGGCTCCTCCTCGGATCCGGTGACCGACACCAGTCCCGCTTCGGACTGGATGAGCAGGTCGTACGCCTTCGCGTCGCGGTACGGACCGGTCGAGCCGTAACCCGACACCGAGCACGTGATCAGCCGCGGCCGGGTCGCGCGCACGGCGGCCGCGCCCAGCCCGAGGCGGTCCGCGACGCCGGGCGCGAAGTTCTGCACGAACACGTCCGCCCGGTCCAGCAGCGCCGCCATCACGCCGGGCGCCGCGTCGCTCTTGAGGTCGAGGGCGACGCTCTCCTTCGACCGGTTCAGCCACACGAAGTGGCTGGAGAGGCCGTGCACGGTTTCGTCGTAGGCGCGGGCGAAGTCGCCGGTGCCCGGCCGCTCGATCTTGAGCACCCGGGCGCCGAGGTCGGCCAGGTGCCGGGTGGCCAGCGGCGCGGCCACGGCCTGTTCGCACGACACGACCGTGACGCCGTCGAGGGGCAAGGAGCGCATGGCCGCATCCTGCCATCCGCCGCCGGTATGACCGGGCCGGATCAACGGGAGTTTCGGGCAAAACCGTTGACGCGTCCCGAAGCGGGCTTGCAGTCTGAATCGATCAGCTGACCCCGGCGACCGGCGAGCGAGGTGCCCGATGGGCAGGGTGCGGCAGGCCGACATCGCGCGCGTGGCCGGGGTTTCCCAGGCGACCGTGTCGGTGGTGCTCGGCGGCAACCGCACCGGGGTCCGGCTGGCGGAGGCGACGCGGCTGCGCGTGCTGGAGGCCGCCCAGCGGCTCGGTTACGCCGATCCGCTCGCGAAACGGCAGGCGGGCCACGGCCTCTTCGGGATCTGCGCCGCCGGCCCGGCGTTCGAGGCGCACCAGGCGATCCTGGCCGGCATCGCGGCGGAGGCGGCCGTGCTCGGCAAGGATCTGATCATGTTCACCGCGCCCGGCCCCGGCTTCGCCCGCCGCAGCCGGCTCGCCGACGGCTGCCTGTTCTTCGGCGGCCCGGTGCCCGCGGAGCAGCTCGCCACCGGGTACCCGAGCGTCCACATCGGACGCTGTCCGGAGCTCGGTGACCGCGTCCCGTACGTCGACGCCGACCACGCATCGGCGTCCGCTGAAGTGCTCGCCCGGCTGCGGCAGGCGGGCCACCGGCGGATCCGCTACCTGCGCGAGCCGGCCGACACCCCGGCCGCGCGTGAGCGGGAAAGCGGCACCGGCATCGAGCCCGCCCTGGTGGTCCGCACCGACGGCACCGGCCTCGCGACGGCGGTCCGCGGCTGGCTCGCCGACGGCGTGACCGCGCTGGTCGTCGACGAGGCGGTGTTCGCTCCTGCCCAGCGGGCCCTGCACGCGGCGGCGGTGTCGGTCCCCGGTGACCTGTCGCTGGCGGTGCTCGGCTGCCCGCCGTCCAGTCCGGAAGCCAGCGGCTTCGAGGTGCCGCGGCGCGCCCTCGGCCGGGAGGCGGTGCGGCTGCTGGCGTCCGTCGTGGCCACGGGGGCAGGCGAGCCCCGGCTGCTCACCTGCCCGCCGGTGGCCGGGACGACGATCGCGTCGGTTCAGGACAGCGCGCCGTTGTAGTCCGGCAGCTTGAAGGTCCGCTCGGCGTGCCCGCCGTCGAGGTCGGTGGTGTTGTTGCCGATGTTCGCGACGATCGTGTAGCCGGCCTGTTCGATGGCGACCCGGGCCTTGGTCTTGTTGGTCTGCACCGGGTCGAAGTTGAACAGGGGACGCAGGTAGAGCCCGTCGTCCGGGTACCCGACCGCCTTCAGGTTCCCCTCGGTGGGCCACCGGAGCACCTCGGTGCGGTCGCTGACGAAGAGGACCGCGGCCCCCTTGGCCTGGGCGAACTTGGCGAGCGCGAGGACCGGCTTGACGGCCGGGGTGGTGAACCCGCCGTTGTAGTGGGTCTCCAGGCTCGTGTTGTCGATGTCGAGCACGATCGCGGTCCGCCCGCCCGGGACGGCGAGCCGCTGGGTGAGGTAGTCGGCGGCCGGCGTGGTGACCGCGGTGACGTCGGCGACCCAGGTGGCATAGGACGGCGCGGCGGCGGCCGTGACGGCGGGCCGGGCAACGGCGGCGTCGGCGACACCGGCGTTGCCGAGCAGCAGCAGGGCGGCGGAGGCGGTACCGGCCACGGCGAGGCGGGCTTTCGAGGCTGACATGGCTGACAGTCCACCAGCCGGTGGGGAGTGATCGTACCGGCAAGTAGCCGAATCTATTTCATGTTCGCGACGCGCTGGGAGACCGGAGCGCGCCGGGTCCCCGGTTCGGGCAGGATGCACCCGGGCCGGCCGGGACGGATTCACCGACTTCACCCGGCTGGCGGCGCGCCTGCGCGAATCGGGCCTGACCGTGTACGGCTTCGGCGAACGCAAGACGCCCAAGCCGTTCGTCGCGGCGTGCGACAAGTTCATCTAAGTGCGCGACCGGCGACAGCAGGCCCAGTCTGTATAACGTCGTACTCGGCCGGTCGGACGGCCGAGCTCAGCCTGTTCCCACGGCCAGCGCGTCCGACGGCGCCAATGATAGGAATGGCCGGTGACCGAACCGAACCTGATCGAAGCCGCCGCGGCCGAGGCCGTCACGCTGACCAGCGAGCTCATCCGCATCGACACGACCAACACCGGCGATCCCGACACGCTGGTCGGCGAGCGGGCGGCGGCGGAGTACGTGGCGGAGAAGCTGACCGACGCCGGCTACGAGATCACCTACGTCGAGTCGGGCGGGAAGAACCGGCACAACGTGATCGTGCGGCTCGAAGGCGCCGACCGCGAGCGGGGCGCCCTGCTCATCCACGGTCACCTCGACGCCGTGCCCGCCGACGCGTCGGAGTGGTCGGTGCACCCCTTCTCCGGGGCGATCCAGGACGGCTACGTCTGGGGCCGCGGCGCGGTCGACATGAAGGACATGTGCGCGATGGCGCTCGCGCTGGCCCGGCACTACAAGCTGAACAACATCGTGCCGCCGCGGGACCTCGTCTTCGCCTTCCTGGCCGACGAAGAGGCCGGTGGCAAGTACGGCGCGCAGTGGCTGGTCGAGAACCGGCCCGAGCTGTTCGAGGGTGTCACCGAGGCGATCAGTGAGGTCGGGGGCTTCTCGATCACGCTCAAGGACGACGTCCGCGCCTACCTGATCGAGACGGCGGAGAAGGGCATCCGCTGGATGAAGCTGCGCGTGCGCGGCACCGCCGGGCACGGCTCGATGATCCACCGCGACAACGCGGTCACGAAGCTGTCCGAGGCCGTGGCGAAGCTCGGCAACCACCGGTTCCCGCTGGTGCTGACCGACTCGGTGAAGGAGTTCCTGGCCGGCGTCACCGAGATCACCGGCTGGGACTTCCCCGAGGACGACCTGGAGGGCTCGGTCGCCAAGCTGGGCAACATCTCCCGGATGATCGGCGCGACCCTGCGCGACACGGCCAACCCGACCATGCTCACCGCCGGGTACAAGTCGAACGTCATCCCGTCCGTCGCCGAGGCCGCGGTCGACTGTCGGATCCTGCCAGGCCGGCTGGAGGCCTTCGACCGCGAGCTGGACGAGCTGCTCGGCCCGGACATCGAGAAGGAGTGGATGGAGCTCCCGCCGGTCGAGACCACCTTCGACGGCGCGCTCGTGGACGCCATGACCGCGGCGGTCCTGGCCGAGGACCCGGGCGCGAAGACGCTGCCGTACATGCTGTCCGGCGGCACCGACGCGAAGTCGTTCCAGGAGCTGGGCATCCGCAACTTCGGCTTCGCGCCGCTCAAGCTGCCCGCGGACCTCGACTTCTCGGCGCTGTTCCACGGCGTCGACGAGCGGGTCCCGGTGGAGGCGCTGAAGTTCGGCACCCGCGTACTCGACCGGTTCCTGCGCACCAGCTGATGACCGGGTTCGCGCTCGCCGACGGCACGCCCCTGCAGGTGATCCGCAGGGGCGACCCGGCCGCGCCGGTGACCGTGGTGTTCGTCCACGGCTACGCGCTCGACCAGCGCAGCTGGGGCCGTATCGCGCCACTGGTGCCGGACGCCGCCGACGGGCCGGTGGCCGTGCTGACCTTCGACCAGCGCGGTCACGGCGGCTCCGGGCGGGCCCGCCGCGGCACCGCGACCATGGCCCAGCTCGGCGACGACCTCGCCGAGCTGCTGACCCGCGAGGTGCCCGACGGCCGGGTGGTGCTGGTCGGCCACGACATGGGCGGCCTGGCGATCATGTCGCTGTCCCAGCGGCACCCGGCGTTGTTCTCCGAGCGGGTGTCGGGGCTGGTGCTGCTGGCGACGTCGTCGGGCACCCTCGCCACCGAGGTGTCGGCGACCTGGCCGAACGCGCTGGGCAAGCTGGCCCGCGACCTCGAAGCGGTGCTCGGCTCGAAGCTGTTCGGCGTGGTGCGCGAGCACACCAGCCGGGCGGTCAGCGCGGGCCTGCGCTGGTGGCTCTTCGGCGACGACCCGGACCCGGACCTGGTCGAGCTGACGGTCAAGATGATCCGCGGCAACTGGCCCCACACGGTGTCGGTGTTCCGCCCGGCCATGGACGCCTACGCGCGCGACGCGGCGCTGGCCCAGGTCGCCGACCTCCCGGTGACGGCGATCGTGGGGGAGCGCGACCGGATCGTCCGCGCGTCCGATGTGGAGCACTGGGTCCGCGGCCTCGGCAACGGGACGGCGGTGGTGCTGCCGGGGGTGGGCCACGTCGTCCCGCTGGAGGCCGCGGCCCAGGTGCTGCCGCGGGTGGTCGCGCTGGTGAACGCGAGCCGGCGCGCCTGAGGTCAGCGGGTGCCGGTGGCGACGAACATCGGCACCGCGACGAACAGCCGGTCGTCGCGGGCGCGGGCCGACTGCTCCTCCAGCCAGGTGCCGTCGCCGCCGAGGTTGGCCAAGACCGGCAGGGCCGCCACGTCCGTCCACACCACCGTGTGAACCTCGACCGTCACCTGCGTGAACCCGTGGTCCAGCAACAGGTTCCGGTACCGCCGCGCGATCCGCGGGTGTGGCATGCCGTCCGCTCGCGTGTGGACGATCGCGCGGGTGCGCGCCGGATCGTCCGAGTCGATGACGATCGTGTCCCAGTCCTGGCCGGTGAGCACCGCGCGGCCGCCCGGGGCCAGGACGCGGCGGGCCTCGGCGACCGCGAGCGCGGGGTCGGGCAGGACGTGCAGGACCTTGTCGGCGCGGTAGCCGGTGACCGCGCCGTCGTCGAGGGGCAGGGCGGTCGCGTCGGCGACGTGGAACTCGCCGTCCGGCCAGCGCGCGGCCGCCACCGAGATCATGGCCGGGTCGGCGTCGACGCCGATGGCCCGCACCCCGCGGGCGGCCAGCTCGCCGACGGCCCGCCCGCCGCCGCAGCCGACGTCGACCACGACGTCACCAAGTCCTTCGTAAGTACGTTCCCGCAGGTGGACGGCTTGCGGGCGGTCGTCGAGGGCGTCGAGGAGGCTCAGCAACGTGGACATGCGACCCATCCTGCGACTTAATGCCGACATGAAGTCAATCGGCGAAGTGGCGGCCCGGTTCGGGCTGCCGGCCCACGTGCTGCGCTACTGGGAGGCGGAAGGGCTGCTGACCCCCGCCCGCGCCGGCAGCCGGCGCCGGTACACCGACGCGGACCTCCGGCGGGTGGCCGCGATCCTGGTCGCCAAGGAAGCCGGGTTCGAGCTCGCGGACATCCGTTCGATGCTGACCGACCGGTCCGCGGCCGGGCGGGCGGCGATGGCGGCCCGCCAGCGGGAGCGGCTCCGGACCCGGATCGCGCGCGCCCAGGCCGCGCTCGAGCTGATCGAGGGTGACTGCCGGCACGAGGACCTCATGAGCTGCCCGCACTTCCAGACCCTCATCGACCGACAGCTCGATCGTTCTTGACAACTTCTCTGTTCGGCTGGATGCTGGGCGCATGTTTCCCGTGGCGGTGATCGAAGACGCGGCGGCGGCCGAGGTGTCGCTGGACCCGGTCCGGGCCCGGCTGCTGGCCGAACTGGCCGAACCGGCCTCGGCGACCATGCTCGCCGCGCGCGTCGGCCTGCCGCGCCAGAAGGTCAACTACCACCTGCGCGCGCTGGAGAGCCACGGCCTGGTCGAACTGGTCGAGGAACGCCGCAAGGGCAACGTCACCGAGCGGATGATGCGGGCGACGGCGGCCTCGTACGTCATCTCGCCGACGGCGCTGGCCGCGGTGCAGCCGGACCCGGCCCGCTCACCGGACCGGCTCTCGGCGCGGTGGCTGCTCGCCGTCGCCGGCCGGCTCGTGCGGGACGTCGGCCTGCTGATCACCGGCGCGGCCAAGGCCAAGCAGCGCCTGGCGACGTTCGCGCTCGACGGCGAGGTGCGGTTCGCCTCCGCCGCCGACCGGGCCGCGTTCGCCGAGGAGCTCACGGCCGCGGTCACCACGCTGGTGGGGAGGTACCACGACGAGGCGGCCGAGAAGGGCCGCTCGCACCGGGTGGTCGTCGCCGTGCACCCGAGCGTCCCGGAGGAGTCCTGAAGTGGGGTACGAGTTCGAACTGACCGACGCCGCCGAAGTCGGGGCGACGCCGGAGCAGGTGTGGGAAGCCATCGCGACCGGCCCGGGCATCGACTCCTGGTTCATGGGCCGCAACGAGGTCGAGGGCGGCAGCGGCGGCACGATCCGCGGCGCCTTCGGGGCCTACCGGCCCGAGTTCCGGATCAGCGAGTGGGACCCGGCGGAGAAGCTCGCCTACGGCAGCGACACCGCACCGGACGGACGCCGGATCGCGTACGAATTCCTCATCGAGGGCCGCGGCGGCGGCAGCACGGTGCTCCGCTGCGTCACCAGCGGCTTCCTGCCGGGCGACGACTGGGAGGACGAGTTCGAGGCGATGACCGCGGGCGGCGACCTGTTCTTCCGCACGCTGGTCGAGTACGTGACGCACTTCGTGGGCCGGAAGGCCACCCCGGTCACCGCGTTCGGCCCGCCGGTCGCGGACTGGGACGAGGCATGGACGCGGCTGGGCGCCGAGCTGGGACTGCCGGCGCGCCCGTCCGAAGGCGACCGGGTCCGGCTCGGCGGGGGAGGCGTGGTCTACGCCGTGAACGACCAGACGGTGGGCATCCGGACGCCGGACGCGATGTTCCGGTTCGTCCGCGGCTTCCAGGGCGCGATGGTCGCCTGCCACCACTTGTTCGCCCCGGGAGCCGACGCGGACGTCGAGGAGAAGACCTGGGGCGACTGGCTGAACCGCGTGCTCGGTTAGGTCGGGAGGGCGCCGGGGAGGCTCTGCGCCGTCTTCTTGCGGCGGAGCCAGACCCGGCGCGTGCCGTCGGCGTAGAGCCGCACGGTGCGCAGTTCCCAGCCCGCGAACTCCGCGTGGATGGAGAGCTGGATCGCCGCCGCACGCCGGGACACGCCCGGGGGGAGGTGCAGACGGCGATACTCCCAATCCCCTTCGACCACCGCCTCGCTGACCGCTGTCATGGCTGGATCACCTGGGTCCCTTCTCCGGCCGCCGAGCCGACGATCACCCGGCCGCTCTTCTCGTCCACCCCCACCGAGTCCGGCTGGCGCACGGTGGGGAACCGGTACTTCTCCACGGGCTCGCCGCCGCGGACGTCGAACCCGACCACTTCGTTCCGTTCGGTGAGCGTCACCCACGCCAGGCTCCGCGCGGCGTCGTAGGCGATCCCGTACGCGCCGCCGGGCACCGGGTAACGCTGCTTCAGGATCAGCGGGCCGGCCGAGAACGCCAGCAGCGCCCCCGCGCGGGCGTCGGTCACCAGCACGCGCCCATAAGAGTCCGCCACGGCGTTCGCGGCGCCGTCGCCCGCCCGCAAGCCTTCGTCGACCTTCCCGGCGGCGACGTCGACGGAGAACACCGCGGTCCGCAGCCGATCCAGCACCACCACGCCGTCCCCGGTGTCGACCACGTCGTCGGCGCTGTAGAGCTGCCCGCCGATCGTCCGTGCCGGACCCGTGGCCGGCAGCACCCGGATGTCCTTGCCCGCGCCCATCGCGACCAGGCGATCGGCCCCGTAGGCGATGCTCGAAGCCGGCTGCCCGCCGGTCTTCGTCTCGGTCAGCTTCCGGTCCGGCAACGTCAGCTGCTGCACCACACCCCGACCGGGCTCGGCGATCTCCACCCGCCCCGGCGACACCGTCAGCCGGGACGCAGCACTGTATAACGGCATATTCACCGGGGGGGACGCGAGTGCGTTCAAGTCATACAGGCGCAGAGCCGGTGGCGAAGAAACCGCAACGACGAGGGTCGAGGTCTTCGCGTCCACGGCGACAGCCGACACCGAGCCGTCGCGGAGGACCTGACCGGCCGGCGGCACGGTCACGGCGGGGGAGACGGCCGGGCGCGCGGCGGTCGGGTTCGCGACGACCTGCAGGTCGTCGGAGGTCGACTTGGCCGACGAGCAGCCCGAGAGCACCAGGGCACCGGCGAGCGGGAGCGCGAGCCACGACACGGCGGCGAGCCGATGCACGTTGCGGCCTCCAGTTGTCCCTCGGCGGTCGGTCTTCACCAGCATGCTCCTCGATCCCCGTGCCGTCACGTGCGTGTCACCGAACAGACACCTGGCGCTCACCGCGGCCAGCGTTCGGGGTAGCCGACCTCGATCGCGCTGACGTCGTCGAGCGCGGACCGGATGGCGGGCGGGAGGGTGATGTCCTCCGCCGTCAGCGAGCCGGTGAGCTGGCCGGTGTCCCGGGCGCCGACCACCGGGGCGACGACGCCGGGCCGGTCGCGGACCCAGGCCAGGGCCACGGCCAGCGGGGACGTGCCAAGGCCGTCGGCGGCGGTCGCGACCGCCTGCACGATCCGGGCGGCGCGGTCGGTGCGGTGGTGCTCGACGTACCCGGCGTAGGCGCTGTTCGCGCCGCGGGAGTCGGCGGGGGTGCCGGTGCGGTACTTGCCGGTCAGCACGCCGCGGCCGAGCGGTGCCCACGGGAGCAGCCCGATGCCGTGGTGCGCGGCCGCGGGGACGACCTCGCGGTCCACCCCGCGTTCCAGCAGCGAGTACTCGACCTGGGTGGAGACGATCGGCGCGAGGGCCGAGGCGCCCGCGGCGGCGGTGGCCAGCTGCCAGCCGGCGTAGTTCGAGACGCCGACGTAGCGGACCTTTCCGCTGGTCACGGCGTACTCGAGGGCGGCGAGGGTCTCGGCGAGCGGCACGCAGTCGTCCCAGGCGTGCAGCTGCCACAGGTCGATGTGGTCGGTGCCGAGCCGCTTGAGCGAGCCGTCGAGCGCGGTGAGCAGGGCGCCGCGGGAGGCACCGCCGCCGAACGGCCCGTCGGTGCGCTTGGCGACGGCCTTCGTCGCGAGGACGACGTCTTCGCGGGGCACGAGGTCGCCGAGCAGCGAGCCGAGCACCCGCTCGCTCTCGCCCTCGCCGTAGATGTCGGCCGTGTCCACCAGGGTGCCGCCGGCGTCGACGAAGGCGACCAGCTGGCTGGCGGCCTCCTCCGCGTCGGTGTCGCCACCCCAGGTCATGGTGCCGAGCGCCATACGGGAGACGCGCAGTCCCGAGCGGCCGAGCAGTCGCTTTTCCACGACCGCCGAGCCTAGTGGGCTGCCCCGTCCGGAGGAGACCAAGGTGAGTCGTGTCGCGATCAAGGCCCCCGTTAGGGTCTGGCCCCGTGCGACTCGGACTGAATCTCGGCTACTGGGGAGCGGGGAACGACCCCGCCAACCTGGCCCTGGCGAAACAGGCGGAGGACCTCGGCTACGCGGTCGTGTGGGCCGCGGAGGCCTACGGCTCGGACGCGGTGACCGTGCTCACCTGGATCGCGGCGCGGACGTCGCGGATCGACGTCGGTGCCGCCGTGCTGCAGATCCCGGCCCGCACCCCGGCGATGACGGCGATGACCGCCGCGACGCTGGACACGCTGTCGGGCGGCCGGTTCCGGCTCGGCCTCGGCGTGTCCGGCCCGCAGGTGTCCGAGGGCTGGCACGGCGTGCGGTTCACCTCTCCGGTGGGCCGGACCCGGGAGTACGCCTCGATCGTGCGTTCGGCGTTGCGGCGGGAGCGGGTGCGGTTCGAGGGCGAGCACTTCACGCTGCCGCTGCCGGACGGCCCGGGCAAGGCGCTGCGGCTGACCGTCCGCCCGGCCCGCAAGCACCTCCCGCTGTACCTGGCCGCGATCGGCCCGAAGAACCTGGAGCTGGCCGGCGAGATCGCCGACGGCTGGCTGCCGGTGTTCTTCTCGCCGGCCCACGCGGGGGAGCAGCTGGCCCACGTCCGCGCCGGCGCCGAGCGGGCCGGACGCAACCTGGACGGCTTCGACGTCGTCCCTTCGGTGCCGCTGGTGCCGGGCGAGGACTGGCGGAGGAGCGCGGACGCCGTCCGCGGTTACGCGGCGCTCTACCTCGGGGGGATGGGGAGCAAGGAGAAGAACTTCTACAACCGGCTGGCGTGCCGGATGGGATTCGCGGCCGAGGCCGCCGAAGTGCAGGAGAAGTACCTGGCGGGCGACCGGGCGGGGGCGATGGCGGCGGTGCCGGCCGAGTTCCTCGACGCGACGTCGCTGCTGGGCCCGAAGGAACGGATCGCGGAGAAGATGACGGAATACGCCGAAGCCGGCGTGACGACCCTGTCGGTGTCGCCCTACGGCCCGGAGCCGGCCTCGGCGTTGCGCACGGCCGCCGAGGCGCTCGAGCTGGCGGGGGTGGCCTGACGTGGGGTGGTTCGAAGCACTCGTCCTGGGCCTGGTCCAGGGCCTGACGGAGTTCCTGCCGATTTCGTCGAGCGCGCACCTGCGGATCGTCGCGGCGCTGGCCGGCTGGGACGACCCGGGCGCGGCGTTCACCGCCGTCACCCAGATCGGCACCGAGCTGGCGGTGATCATCTACTTCGGGCCCAAGATCGGGAAGATCCTGCGGGCCTGGTTCTTCTCGCTGTACAAGGCGGAGTGGCGCCGCGACCCGGACGCCCGCCTCGGCTGGCTGATCATCGTCGGCTCGCTCCCGATCGTGGTGCTCGGCCTGCTGCTGCAGGACGAGATCGACAGCGCGTTCCGCGACCTTCGGATCACCGCGACGGTGCTCATCGTGTTCGGCGTGATCCTGCTGATCGCCGACCGGATCGGCAAGCAGGAGCGCACGCTGGACGACCTCACCGTGCCGCACGGCCTCGGGTTCGGGTTCGCGCAGGCGCTGGCCCTGATCCCGGGCGTGTCCCGTTCGGGTGGCACGACGAGCGCGGGCCTGCTGCTCGGCTACACCCGCGCGGAGGCGGCGGAGTACTCGTTCCTGCTGGCGCTGCCGGCAGTGTTCGGGTCGGGCGTGTACAAGCTCAAGGACATCGGCTCGGGCGACGTGCCCGCCCAGTGGGGCCCGACGATCCTGGCCACGCTGGTCGCGTTCGGCGTGGGGTACGCGGTGATCGCCTGGCTGATGGCGTACATCAAGAAGCGCAGCTTCGTGCCGTTCGTGGTCTACCGGCTGGTGCTGGGCGTCCTCCTGTTCGTGCTGATCTTCAGCGGCGTGCTGGACCCGAACGCGGGCCCGGTCGGTCACTGACGCGCCGGTGTCGCGAATGACTCATTCGGGACGTGGGAGGTCGCGAATGAGTCATTCGCGACCTCCCACGTAGGGTGGGCCCCGTGAGTACGGTGATCCTCCTCCGGCACGGCAAGTCGACGGCCAACGGGTCCGGCATCCTGGCCGGGCGCTCCCCGAAGGTCAACCTCGACGACACCGGCCGCGCCCAGGCGGAGAAGCTCGTCGGACGGCTCGACGGCGTGCCACTGGCCGGGCTCGTCGTGTCGCCGATGCTGCGGTGCAAGCAGACCGTCGGCCCCCTGGCGGCGGCCAGGGGGCTCGACAAGGTCGTCGAGCCCGGGTTGTCCGAAGTGGACTACGGCGACTGGACCGGCAAGGAGCTCAAGCACCTCGCCAAGGAACCGCTGTGGCGGGTCGTGCAGGCGCACGCCTCGGCCGCGGTGTTCCCCGGCGGCGAGGGCCTGGCCCAGATGCAGGCCCGCTCGGTCGCCGCCGTCCGTGCGCACGACCGGCGGATCTCCGCCGAGCACGGGGACCACGCCGTCTGGCTGCTCTGCAGCCACGGGGACGTCATCAAATCCATCCTCGCCGACGCGCTCGGCCAGCACCTCGACGCCTTCCAGCGGATCGTCGTCGACCCGGCGTCCATCTCCGTCGTGCGCTACACCGAGACGCGGCCCTTCGTGATGCGCGTCAACGACCACGGCGGGGACCTGCGGGGCATCGTGCCGCCGGAACCGAAGCCGAAGAAGGGCAAGAAGGCCGCGTCGAGCAGCGACGCCGTGGTGGGCGGTACCACGGGGCGGTGACCCCGGCCACCTCCGGAAAGCGCTGACATCGACCCCGGCCGACCCCGTAGGGTGGCAAGACCGAGTGTCTGTCCCCGACCAGGAGCCTGCCCGATGATTTCGCCGGACAACCCGTTCGCCGCACCCAGCGAGCTGCCCTACGCCCTGCCGCCCTTCGACCGGATCTCCGACGAGCACTACCGGCCCGCGTTCGAGGCCGGCCTCGCCGATCACGCGGCGGAGATCGAGCAGATCGCGGCGCAGGACGCCGAGCCGACGTTCGAGAACACCATCGTGGCCCTCGAACGCGCCGGTGAGCTGCTGGGCCGGGTGGCGAGCGTGTTCTACAACCTGTCCGGCTCCAACAGCACCGACGAGATCCAGGCCATCCAGGCGGAGTTCGCGCCGAAGCTGGCCGCCCACCACGACGCCATCCACCTGAACCCGCAGCTGTTCGCCCGGATCGACGCCCTCCACGCGCGCCGAGGCGAGCTCGGGCTGGACGAGGAGTCGCTGCGGCTGCTGGAACGGCGGCACACCGACTTCAGCCGCGCCGGTGCCGGCCTCGGCGAAGCCGAGCAGGCCCGCCTGCGCGAGCTGAACGAGCAGCTGTCCACCCTGCAGACGAAGTTCCAGCAGAACCTGCTCAAGGACACCAACGAGCTGGCCGTCGTCATCGCCGACCGCGCCGAGCTCGACGGCTTCGGCGACGGCGCGATCGCCACCGCGGCCGAAGCGGCGTCCGCCCGCGGCGAAGACGGCAAGTACGTGCTCACGCTCAGCCTGCCGACGAGCCAGGCGTCGCCGCTGGAGACCCTGCGCGACCGGGACGTCCGGGAGCGCATCCACACCGCGTCGATGGCGCGGGGCAACCGCGGCAACGCCAACGACAACAACGCGATCGTCGCCGAGATCGTCCGCCTGCGCGCGGAACGAGCCGCCCTGCTCGGCTACCCGAACCACGCCGCGTACGTCATCGCCGACGAGACGGCGAAGACGGCCGAAGCCGCCGCCGGGCTGCTGGAACGGCTGGCACCCGCGGCCGTAGCGAACGCCCGCGCCGAAGCCGCCGAACTCCAGCAGCTGCTGGAAGCCGACGTGCCGGGCGCGAAGCTGGCGCCGTCGGACTGGCCGTTCTACGCCGCCCAGGTCCGCCGCGAGCGCTTCGAGGTCGACACCGAGGCCCTGCGCCCCTACTTCGAGGCCGACCGCGTGTACCTCGACGGTGTCTTCTTCGCCGCGACGAAGCTGTACGGCCTCACCTTCACCGAGCGCGACGACCTGCCGAAGTACCACCCGGAGGTCCGGACCTTCGAGGTCTTCGACGCCGACGGCACGCCGCTGGGCCTGTACCTGCTGGACCTCTACACCCGCGACGCCAAGCGCGGCGGCGCCTGGATGAACACCTTCGTCGACCAGTCCGAGCTGCTGGACCGCAAGACGGTCGTGGTCAACGTGCTGAACGTGAACAAGCCGCCGGCGGGGGAGCCGACCCTGCTCACCTTCGACGAGCTCGTCACCGCGTTCCACGAATTCGGCCACGCCCTGCACGCGCTGGTCTCCTCGGTCCGCTACCCGACCTTCTCCGGCACCAACGTCCCCCGCGACTTCGTCGAATACCCGTCGCAGGTCAACGAGATGTGGATGCTGTGGCCGGAAGTCCTGGCCCACTACGCGAAGCACCACGAGACGGGCGAGGCGCTGCCGCAGGAGCAGGTGGACAAGCTGCTCGCCGCCCAGCAGTACGGCGAAGGGTTCTCCACCACCGAGTACCTGGCGGCGTCCCTGCTCGACCAGGCCTGGCACGGCCTCGGCGTCGACGACCGGGTGGGGGACGTGCAGCGCTTCGAAACCGAGGCGCTGGTGAAGGCCGGTGTGGCCGTCGACGCCATCCCGCCGCGCTACCGCACGACGTACTTCGCCCACATCTTCAGCGGCGGCTACAGCGCCGGGTACTACTCCTACATCTGGAGCGAAGTCCTCGACGCCGACACCGTCCAGTGGTTCCGCGAAAACGGGGGACTGACCCGCGCCAACGGCGACCACTTCCGCCGCACCCTCCTCGGCAGGGGAGGGAGCATCGACCCCATGGACGCCTTCCGCGCCTTCCGCGGCCGCGACCCGGAGATCGAGCCTCTGCTGGCCCGCCGAGGCCTCGGCGGCGTCTGAACCCCGCCCGACACCCGGTCTCTTCGGTGACCTCACAAAGTGTATAACGACCTATATGCCGGGGCGATTTTCTTCGAAAATCGCCCCGGCACTCATTTGCGCACAAAGACCAGCAAAGACGGGGAACTCAGCCCACGATGTGGTCGACGAAGCCGTAGGTCAGGGCTTCGTCCGCGTCGAACCAGCGGTCGCGGTCGGCGTCGGCGGTGATGCGCTCGACGGTCTGGCCCGTCTGGCGCGCGGTGATTTCGGCGATGCGGCGTTTCATCTTGCCGAAGACCTCGGCCTGGATGGCGATGTCGGTGGCGGCGCCGCTGATGCCGGCCGAGGGCTGGTGCATGACGATGCGGGTGTTGGGCAGCAGGTAGCGCTTGCCGGGGGTGCCGGAGGAGAGCAGGAATTGGCCCATGGAGGCGACGAAGCCGAGGCCCCAGGTGGCGACGTCGGGTTTGACGAGCTGCATGGTGTCGTAGATGGCCATGCCGGCGGTCACCGAGCCGCCGGGGGAGTTGATGTAGAAGGTGATGTCCTTGGCGGGGTCGTCGGCGGCGAGCAGGAGCAGCTGGGCGATGATCCGGTTGGCGATGTCGTCGTTGACTTCGGAGCCGAGGAAGACGATGCGGTCGCGCAGGAGCTGTTCGTAGACCGAGTCGTTGAGGGTCTGGCCGGGGGCTTGGAGGTCGGGTGCGGCGAGAAGGGTCATGGTGGCGACGGTAGGGCCGAAGATCGCATGGCGGGCGGCGGTTTCGCTGTGAGCGTGCGGTGTTCGCCGGACGCGAAAGGGGCCGCCGTCCGCAGTGGACGGCGGCCCCGGTTCGGTGCGCGCAGGCTCAGATGAGGCCGAGCTTCTGCACGGTGTCGCGTTCTTCGACGAGTTCCGCGACGGAGGCGTCGATGCGGGCGCGGGAGAAGTCGTCGATCTCGAGGCTCTGGACGATCTTGTACTGGCCGTTCTCGGCGGTGACCGGGAAGGACGAGATGAGGCCTTCGGGGACGCCGTAGGAGCCGTCGGAGGCGACGGCGGCGGAGGTCCAGTCGCCGGCGGGGGTGCCGTTGACCCAGGTGTAGACGTGGTCGATGGCGGCGGAGGCGGCCGAGGCGGCGGAGGAGAGGCCGCGGGCTTCGATGATGGCCGCGCCGCGCTTGGCGACGGTGGGGATGAAGTCGTTCTCGAGCCAGGCCTGGTCGACGGCGTCGGCGATGCTCTTGCCGCCGAATTCGGCGTGCTGGACGGAGGGGTACTGGGTGGCGGAGTGGTTGCCCCAGATGGCGACCTTCTTGAGTTCGGTCACCGGGACGCCGAGCTTCTTGGCGAGCCGGGCGAGGGCGCGGTTGTGGTCGAGGCGGGTCATCGCGGTGAAGCGGTCGGCGGGCACGTCGGGGGCGTGCGAGCGGGCGATGAGGGCGTTGGTGTTGGCGGGGTTGCCGACGACGAGGACCTTGATGTCGTCGGCGGCGCCGGCGTTGATGGCTTCGCCCTGGGGCTTGAAGATGCCGCCGTTGGCTTCGAGGAGGTCGCCGCGCTCCATGCCCTTGCTGCGGGGGCGGGCGCCGACGAGGAGGGCGATGTTGGTGCCTTCGAAGGCCTGCTTGGGGTCGTCGAAGATGTCGGTGCCGGCGAGGAGGGGGAACGCGCCGTCTTCGAGCTCCATCGCGGTGCCCTCGGCCGCCTTGACCGCCTGCGGGATTTCGAGCAGCCGCAGCTTCACCGGGACGTCCTGGCCGAGGAGCTGACCGGACGCGATGCGGAAGAGCAGCGCGTAGCCGATCTGGCCGGCGGCGCCGGTGACGGTCACGTTGACGGGGGCTTGGGTCATTGCGGTTCTCCAGCTTGAGACGACTTTGGCTTGTGGGTGGAGCCTATCCCTCCTGGGCGTTGCTGGTCGGGTGCGTCCAGTCACTGTTGTGAGGATCGCTTTCGGGGGTCCGGGTGGCGGAGCCCCCGGCCCGGGGCGGAGCCCCGGTTGTCAGAGCTCGCTTTTCAGTTGTCGGTGACGTTGGCGGCGAGGCGGGTGAGGAGGTCGGCGAGCTGGGCGATCTCGGTGTCGGTGAGGCCGCGGCGCATGCGCTGGTCGTGGGCGATGGCGGCGGTGGCGAGGCGGTGGAAGAGCTGTTCGCCGTCGTCGGTGAGTTCGACGAGGTGGACGCGGCGGTTGGCGGGGTCGCGGCGGCGGGTGACGAGGCCGGTTTCTTCCATGCCGTTGAGGTGGTGGGTGAGGGTGGCGCCTTGGATGCCGACGGCGTCGGCGAGTTCGCGCTGGTTGGCGACGGGGGTGGTTTTGAGGGAGATGAGGATCTGCCAGACGGGCTGGGAGCCGCCGGCGGCGGCGAGGGCGTGGTCGAAGGCGCGGGCGGCGGTTTTGGCGGTGCGGGCGAGGACGACGCCGATGGGGGCGGTGGCGGGTTTGGGCACGGCGGAACTCTAACGCAGATGCCGAGAGGTCTAAGCGTTTGACATCTAACAGTTAGACTTCTAACGTTGAGGCATCGAACGGAAGGGGACCGTGATGAGCACCGAAGAGCAGATCCGCGAGTTCGGCCGGGAGTGGGCGGCGGCGGAGGAACGTGGCGACACCGAGGCGTTGGCGGGGCTGGCGGCCGAGGGGTTCCGCCTGGTCGGGCCGCTGGGGTTCGTGCTGGACCGCGACCAGTGGCTGGCCCGCTACGACGGCGGCGGGCTGGTGACCGAGAAGCTGGACTGGACCGAGGTCGAGGTCCGGGAGTTCGGCGGGACGGCGATCGCGATCGGCGTGCACGAGCAGGTGGCGACCCATCGGGGGAACCCGGTGAACGGCCGCTTCCGCGCGACGCACGTGCTGGTCCGCGCGGACGACCGGTGGCGGCTGACGGGGATCCACCTGAGCCCGATCGGCGCGCCGTTCGTCCCGGGTGGTGGCGGGCGATGAGCGTCGAACTGAACCACACGATCGTGTGCGCGACGGACCGCGGGAAGTCGGCGGAGTTCCTGGCCGGGATCCTGGGCCTGCGGACCGGGCCGGTGGCCGGGCCGTTCGTGCCGGTCCGGCTCGCGAACGGGGTCACGCTGGACTTCCTGCAGGTGGAGCGCGTGACGAGCCAGCACTACGCGTTCCTGGTCGGCGACGACGAGTTCGACGCGGCGATGGCGCGGATCGAGGCGGCCGGGGTGCCGTACTGGGCGGACCCGTTCCACGAGCGGCCCGGCGAGGTCAACGGACTCAACGGCGGGCGCGGGGTGTACTTCGCCGACCCCGACGGCCACAACCTCGAACTGCTGACGAGGGAGTAGTCATGCGCTTGAGCATCGGGGTCACGGACTTCTCGTGGCCGGACGAGCTGACCGACGAGCTCGCCGCTGTCGCGGTGGCGGCCGAGGACGCCGGCTTGGACACGCTGTGGGTGGCCGACCACCTGCTGCAGGCCGACCCGCACAGTTCCGCGGACTCGGCCATGCTGGAGGCCTACACGACGCTGGGTTTCCTGGCCGGGCGGACGAGCCGGATCGGGCTGGGCACCATGGTGTCGGCGGTGACCTTCCGGCCGCCCGCGCTGCTGGTGAAGGCGGTCACCACGCTGGACGTCCTGTCGGGTGGGCGGGCCCGGTTCGGCATCGGCGCCGGTCACCACGAGGGGGAGGCGCGGGCGATGGGCCTGCCCTTCCCGCCGGTGGGCGAGCGGTTCGCGCGGGTGGAGGAGACCGTGCGGCTGGCGTTGCGGATGTGGGCGGGTGACGAGTCGCCGTTCGAGGGCGAGCACTACCGGCTGGAGCGCCCGGTCGGCCGGCCGCGGCCGGTGCGGCGGCCGCGGATCCTCGTCGGCGGGGCTGGCGAGCGGCGCACGCTGCGGCTGGTGGCGCAGTACGCCGACGCGTGCAACGTGTTCGACATCCCGGACGGCGGGCGGACGGTGCGGCACAAGCTGGCGGTGCTGCGGCGCCACTGCGACGAGGTGGGGCGGCCGTACGGGGAGATCGAGAAGACGATCAGCACGCGGCTGGCGCCGGGTGAGCCGGCGGAGTCGTTCGCGCGGCGGTGCGCGGAGTTCGCCGGGTGGGGTGTCGGCCACGCGGTGGTGATCACGGCCGGCCCGTGGGCGGTGGCGGGGGTCGAGACGCTGGGGCGGGCGGCGGCGTTGATCGGCTGAGCCGGACGTCACGTGGGTGATCGTGGTCGGCGGCCGGGGGAGCGGGGGTGCGAAATCGTTTTCTCCGCGCATTTATTCGCGCTCGTCGGAATGGGCTTTACGAAAATTGTCGAAACGTGAGCAATGCCGCTTGGTGGGACGAGTCGTGCAGCGTTGCTCCGTTCAGCGGGGTTTGCTTCCATGATCCTTTCGCTACCATGGTCCGGCCCCCGTCCCCAATTTGAATGTATTGGGAAGGATTCCGATGCTGTCTGCGGTCGTTGCTGCCGTAATGGCGCTGTCCTCTGTGGTCACCCCGCATTCGTGGAACACTCCTCCGCCGCCCGACAAAATCGTCATCGACGTCGTGAACGCGATCGGCACCGGGTGTCCGACGGGCACGTCGGCCGTGGCTGTTTCGCAGGACAATACGGCGTTCACCGTGACCTACAGCGCCTACACGGCGTTGGTCGGGGTCGGTGCCGGGCCGCTGGACGCCCGGAAGAACTGCCAGATCGGCCTGCGGGTGCACGTGCCGCAGGGGTTCACCTACGGAATCGCGCAGGCCGACTACCGCGGATTCGCGCACCTGGAACGCGGCGCGACCGGCCTGGAAAGGGCCAACTACTATTTCCAGGGCAATTCTCCGACGGCGTACATCCAGCACCCGCTGGCCGGGCCGTTCGAAGATGACTGGCATTTCACCGATTCAACAGAGGTCGGGGCCATCGTCTTCAAGCCCTGCGGTGAGGAACGCAACCTGAACATCAACACGGAATTGCGGGCCGCGGCCGGGACGTCGGATCCGAAGAAGACGACGAGCTACGTCACGATGGACTCGACCGACGGCAGCATCACCACCACGTACCACTTCGCGTGGCTCGTCTGCCCGTGATCGGCTCCGGGTGACCGGAGGTCCAGAGGGGCGGCGCGGCCCGCAAGCCGCGCCGCTCCGGCCGGTCACCGCCGGAGCGGGGCCCGGGGATCGGTGGCTTCGACGCCGAAGACGCGGCCGAGGGAGACGAGGGCCTCGTCGAGGTGGCTGAGGCTGGAGAGGACGGCCCGGGTTTCGGCCGCTTCGACGCGGTCGGAGACGGGGGTGCCGTCGTCGCGCACGAGCGTGCCGGGTGTGGGGCCACCCGGGGCGTTCAGCGCGGTGCGGAGAACGTCGATGTTGGCCAGCAGCCGTCCGGTGAACTGCCTGAGCCGGTCGGCGTCGGCGCCGGTGAGCTGGCCGGGCTGGGCGCGGGCGGCG
This sequence comes from Amycolatopsis sp. 505, assembly GCF_031625235.1. Classification (NCBI taxonomy): domain Bacteria; kingdom Bacillati; phylum Actinomycetota; class Actinomycetes; order Pseudonocardiales; family Pseudonocardiaceae; genus Amycolatopsis; species Amycolatopsis sp. 505. Next base: position 47,970 of record NZ_JACKQP010000007.1, on the reverse strand, counting down.
ACGTGCCGGGCCCGGAAGGCGATGGTTTCCAGGGTGGTGAGCACGTGCCAGCCGTAGTCGCGGCGGGCGCTGCGCAGGTTCACCGGGTGGGTCAGCGGTTCGATGGTGGTGCGGACCTGGTCGACGCTGCGGTCGAGGTCGCGGGAGAGCTCGATGATGTTGACGTTCTCCTCGCCGGCGAGCAGGCCGCGGGTGTGTTCGAGGAACTCTTCGAGGTCGTCGAGCACCGCGGCGACGTCGTCGAGCATGACCGAGCGGGTGCGGACCGGGACGATGACGACCGCGGCCAGGATGCCCGCCGCGGCGCCGACCGCGGTCTCGGCGACGCGGATCCAGAGCACTTCGAGGCTGAACGTGCCGAGCAGGCTGTAGAGCAGGCCGAGCATGCTGGTGACGAAGAAGGCCATCACCACCTGGGACACCCGTGCGGTGTAGACCATCCCGAACACGCACACGAGGATCAGCGCCAGGGTGGCGGCGGTGTTGCCGCCGACCAGCAGTGCGAGCAGGACGCCGCCGACGATGCCGATCAGGGTGCCGCCGAGGCGGCGGACGCCCTTGACGAAGGTGGCGCCGGCGCTCGAGGCGCCGATGAACACCACGAACACCGTGAGCACGGCCCAGTACCAGCGCTGGTGGGAGACGAGTTCGCCGCCGAGCACGGCGAGCCCGCCGCCGACCACGGCCTGGATCGCGCTGCGGGTCCGGTTGTCGTAGGCGAACTTCGGGGCCGGCTCGTCGGTGTCGTCGGGGGCGAGCGGGTCCGGAATGGCTTCCGGGCCCGCGGCGCGCTGGGCGCGGTCGTCGGCGAGGGCGAGTTCGGCCAGTGCCTTGCGGACGCCGTCGCCGGGCGCGGCGTGGGAGTCGATGCGGCTGCCTTCGACGAGCATCCGGCTGTATTCGCCGGTCTGGCTGATCAGCGGGAGCTCCCGCGGGTCGCGTTCCATGAGGGCGCGGAAGCGGGCGAGGCGGGCGATGAGGTCGTCGCGAACCTCGGCGGTGAGCTCGTCGGAGCAGGTGCGCTGGACGGTGATCGCCAGCCAGCCGACGGCGAGCTCGACTTCGATGGCGCGGCGGCGCAGCACGTCGGCGGCCCGGGCGTCGACGACGTCGGGGGCGGCGTCCTCGATGAGCAGCACGCACTCGTGCAGCCGCGCCAACGCCGAGCGCAGCTGCTTGCGGGTGCGCTCGCTGCCGTTGACCGCGAGGTAGGCCTCGGCGGCGCGGACGACGGCGCCGAGGCGGGCGCGGAAGGCGCGGCGCACGCGCAGGAACTCGGCCGCGGCGTTGTGGCGCAGCAGAACGAACCGGACGAGCGCGTTGGCGAGGACGCCGACGCCGAGTGCCATCAGCAGCTGCGGGACCTGCTTGACGTGGGCCTGCAGGAACATCGGGAAGAAGAACAGGAAGAAGGCGATCGAGCCAAGGGCGGTGCCGCGGGGCCCGAAGCGCTGGGCGTAGACGGCGACGAAGATCAGCAGGACGAACACGACGCTGTCCAGCGGCGGCAGGGCCGAGCCGAGGCTGGCGACGGTGATCGACGCGCCCCCGGTGAGGAAGGCCAGGACGAGGGTGACGGCTTGGCCGCCCGGGGTGGGGTCGTTGACGGTGAACGCCGTCATCATCGCGGCGATGGCGCCGACGAGGGTGACGGTGAGCGGGACGTGCGCCGGCAGCAGCGCGAGCACGGCGAGGACGATGCCGAGCACGGCGGAGCCGGCCAGCCGCAGCCGGACCAGGCCGGGGTCGGCCGCCGCGAGCCGGTCGAGAGCGGCGGTGCGGAACTGGTTCATCGGGCGAGGAGCTCCCACTGGGCGAGGGTGGCGCGGCGGCCGCGGGTGGCGGTGATCCGCAGCCGGTAGCGGGCGTGCGCGGCGGGGGTGGCGAGGACGAACGGGCGGGTCTGGCAGCGCCAGCGGAACAGCTCGCCGTCGCGTTCGTCCAGGGTGGTCCAGTCGACGCCGTCGTCGGAGCCTTCCAGCACCCACGCGCTCGCGTCGCCGCGGCGGGCGCCGGAGGTGAGGGTGTACATGGTGACTTCGCGGGGTTCGCCGGTGACGGTGAACTCGATGGCCGGGGTGGCGCTGCGGAAGGTGACCTGGGTGCGGGTGGTGTCGTCGAACAGGGCGCCGACCTTGGTGCCGTCGGAGCTGGTCGCGGTGCCGGTCAGGTCGGTGACCGGGGCCGGGTGCTCGGCGGGCGGCGGCGGGGCGCCCCACCCGGCCGGTTCGGTGGTCAGGTCGAAGACGAGCTCGGCGCCGGCGGCGAGGGTGGCGTGCGCGATCGAGGTGGCCTCGTGCGGTTCGCCGTTCACGGTGAGCCCGCGGACGTAGACGGTGCCGGCGGTGTTGCCGGGGGCGTGGACGACCAGTTTCCGGCCTTCGCCCAGGTGGACGGTCGCCTTCTCGAACAGCGGCGAGCCGATGGCGTAGCGCGGGCTGCCGACGGCGAGGGGGTAGAAGCCCAGCGCGCTGAAGACGTACCAGGCGGACATCTCGCCGTTGTCCTCGTCGCCGGGGTAGCCCTGGCCGAGGTCGCTGCCGAGGTAGAGCCGCCGCAGCACTTCCCGCACGACGGCCTGGGTCTTCGCCGGCGCGCCGGCGTGGTTGTAGACGTAGGGGATGTGGTGCGAGGGCTGGTTCGAGTGGCCGTACTGGCCCATCCGGACGTCCCGGGCCTCGGTCATCTCGTGGATCAGGCCGCCGTAGGCGCCGGGGCGGCGGCCGGTCTCCGGGGTGGCGAAGAAGGTGTCCAGTTTGGCTTCGAGTCCCGCGGTGCCGCCGTGGAGGGCGGCGAGGCCGGGGCCGTCGTGCGGGGCGGTGAAGGCGGTGTTCCAGGCGTTGGTCTCGACGAAGTCGCCACCCCAGGCGGCCGGGTCGTAGCCCTCGGGGGCGAACTTGCGGCGGCCGTCGCGGTGGCGGCCCTGGAAGAAGCCGATTTCCGGGTCGAAGTGGTGTACGTAGTGCTTCGCGCGCTCGCGGAAGTAGGCGGCGTACTCGGCGTACATCCGCGCCCGGGGCCCGTCGCTTTCCCGGGACAGCGCCTCGGCGAAGTTGGCCAGGCCGAAGTCGTTGATGCAGCCCTCCAGCGCCCAGGACAGTCCTTCGTGGACCGACACCGAGGTGTAGTGGAGGAAGATCGACTCTTCGAGGCCCTTGCGGCCGACCGCGCGGCGCGGCGGGGTGACGGTGGCGTTCTTCAGGCCGGCGTCGAAGGCAGCTTCGGCGTCGAAGTCGCGGACGCCCTTGAGGTAGGCGTCGGCGAACGCGACGTCCGAGCTGGTGCCGGTCATCAGGTCCGCGTAGCCGGGGGAGGACCAGCGGGCGATCCAGCCGCCTTCGCGGTACTGCTGGACGAAGCCGTCGATCATCCGGCCGCAGCGTTCCGGGGTGAGCAGCGCGTAGGCCGGCCAGGTCGTGCGGTAGGTGTCCCAGAAGCCGTTGTTGACGTACAGCTCGCCGTCGACGACCTTCGCGCCGGTCCGCCGCCGGGTGCTCGGCCACCACCGGCGCACCACCGGGCTGGCGTGCCGGATCCCCTTCGGCGTGTTCTCGTGCGCCACGTTCGGGTAGAGGAACAGCCGGTAGAGGTTCGAGTACAGCGTCGTGCGCTGGTCCTCGGTGGCGCCTTCGACCTCGACGCGGCCGAGTTCCTCCTGCCACAGCCGTCTGGCTTGGGCCGCCACCTGCTCGACCGTGGACCCGGCCGGGATCTCCAGTTCGAGGTTGCGCTTGGCCTGGGCGAGGCTGATCAGCGACGTCGCGATCCGCAGCGTGACGTCGGGCCCGTCGAATTCGAAGTAGCCCGAGACCCGCCGCCACGGCGGGAAGCGGACCTTGGCGCCACGGGTGGCCGGGGCGTCGGTGACGGCGTAGACGAACATCCGGCGCGCGCCGGCCGACAGCCGGCTGCGGACCGTGGTGTAGCCGGTGATCACGCCGGTGTCGGCGTTGATGCGCAGCCGGCCGCGGTTGCGGACGTTGTCGAACAGCAACCAGCCGTGCTTGGTGGGGAAGGTGAACCGCATGATGGCCGCGTGCGACGTCGGGGCGAGGTCGGCGGTCATCCCGTTGGCGAACCGGACGCCGTAGTGGTGCGGCGAGTCGGTCTCGTCCTCGTGGGTGAAGGCCAGGGCGCGCTTGCGGCGGTCGCGTTCGACCGGGCCGGTGCCGGGCATGAGGTGGAAGGTGTGCCGGTCGCCCATCCAGGGGCTCGGCTGGTGCGACAGCGCGAACGCCTGCAGCGCGGGCCGGTTCTGCTCGTCGTTGTGGCGGTGGTAGGAGTACAGCCAGTTGGTGACGCCGGCGTCGGTGACCGGGGTCCAGAAGTTGAACCCGTGCGGCACCGCCGTGGCCGGGAAGTTGTTGCCGCGGGAGAAGTCGCCGCTGGAGTGCGTGCCGCGGGTCGTGCGGACGCAGTCGATCGCGTCGCGCGGCGGCTCGGGGCGCTCGGCGATCCGGACGTCGTCGAGCCAGCCGGTGATCTCCGCTGGGGCGTCGGTGCGCAGCACGATCCGGGCGATCCGGCGCCCGGCGAAGGCCCCCAGCGGGCGGCGGACGAGGTTCCACTGGTCGACCCACAGCGTCTTGTCGTCCACCGGGTCGAAGCCGGCGGTGGTGCCGTCGGCGAATTCGACGTCGAGGCTGACCCGGGTCGCGTGGTAGGCGGGGATCTCGCCGTCGGCCACCGGGAAGACCACATAGGACAGCTCGGTGCGCCCGGTGACGGGCGCGTCGAGTTCGAACAGGACGGCCCGCGGCCGGTCGCCGTAGCGCAGGGCCTGCAGGCCGGTGTGGCCGACGCCGGTCTTGGCCGTGGGGGAGCGGTCCGGGCCGCCGCCGACGTGCAGGCCGGGGTCCACCGGCTGCGGGTCACCGGTTTCGAAGGAGGAGAAGAACACGGCGTCGGACATGCGCCCACCGTAACCGCCGCCGAACGGCGCAGCGTGCTGGACACTGCTGCCCGCGCCGGCGCGGGCAGCAGTGTCCGGATCAGGCGACGGCGGTGCCCTCCAGCTCGACCAGCTGGCCCGGGACGGCCAGCCGGCTCACCCCCAGCATCGTGGTGGCCGGAGCCACCCCGGCGGCGCCGAGCCGCGCCGCCAGCACGCCGTAGTGCGGGAACAGCCCGTCGACGTCGGTGGTGTAGACGGTGAGCCGGACCAGGTGCGCCAGGGACATGCCGGCCTCGGCGAGCACCGCCTCGAGGTTGTCCAGGCTCAGTGCGAGCTGGGCGGCGATGTCCCCCTCGTGCCGGGGCTTGCCCTCGGCGTCCATCGCCGTCTGCCCCGAGCAGTAGAGGGTGCGGGTCTGCCCCGAGACGACCTCCCCCTGGTTGAAACCCAGATCCAGGGACCAGGTCACCGGGTTGACCGCCGTTCGTTCCAGTGCCACTTCAGCTCCGTTCGTCGCGAGTACCGCGTGGAGCTTTCCGGGCAATCACGACATCCTGTGTCGGGTATTCGCTACGGTTCTCCGGGTGCGTGCCGATCGGCTGGTCTCGCTGGTGCTGTTGCTGCGGCAACGCGGCCGGCTGACCGCGGACGTCCTGGCCCGCGAGCTCGAGGTGTCCACGCGCACGGTGCTGCGTGACATCGACGCGCTGTCCGCGGCAGGTGTCCCGGTGTACGCCGAACGCGGCCGCCACGGCGGGTTCGCGCTGCTGCCGGGCTTCCGGACCGAACTCACCGGGCTCAACCACGACGAAGCCCTGGCCCTGCTGACCACCGGGCGGGCGTTCGGCCTCGGCCCGGCGCTGGCCTCGGCGCTGCGGAAGGTGGCCGACGCGCTGCCCCCGGCCCAGGTGGCCACGGCCGAGCGGTTCCTCGTCGAACCCGAGACCGACCTGCTCTCCCGCCGTCCGGTCGCCGAGGAGGTCGACCACCCGGCGATGCTCGAAGTCCGCCGCGCGGTCCTCGGTGGACGACGGCTGCGCGTGCACTACGCGGCCACGGGCCAGGAACCGCGGTGGCGGACGGTGGACCCGATCGGGCTGGTCACCGTCCGCGACCGCGGCTACCTGCTGGCGACGCGGGCGGGCGCGGACCGGACGTACCGGCTGTCGCGGATCCGGGCCGCCGAGTCGCTGGCCGAACCGGCCGAGCGGCCGGGCGAGGTCGACCTGGACCGCGTGTGGCGGCAACGCTGCGCCGCCTTCCTGGCCGACGGGCACCTCACGACGCTGGTCCGGGTCCGCCCGGCCCGCCGGGAGGACCTGCTGGGCACCGCGGTGGCGGTCCGCGCGGAGGAACCCGCCGGCGACGGCTGGCTGCGGTTCGAGGCGACCTATCAGGACGCCTGGCACGCGGAGTGGGCGCTGTGGCAGCTGGGCGCGGACGCCGAAGCCCTGGAACCGCCGGCCCTCCGTGCCGCCCTGCACGCCCGGGCGATGGCGATCGCCGCCCGCTACACCGACGCCCCCGCCCCTGAACGTCGCGAATGACTCATTCGCGACGCCGGAGGTCCCGAATGAGTCATTCGCGGCACCAGTGGCGCCGGAAACGCGTGAAGGCCACCCCGGTCACCCGGGATGGCCTTCACGCACCTACTGCTGAGCTACATCTTCGTGCACTGCCCGGCCACCGGGCCGCGTACCACGTTCGGCAGGTCGTGGTCCGTCGGCGCCGGGTTGTTCACCGCGCACGCCAGGGGGCCGCCGACCGTGCTCGACGTCAGCACCGGCCCGTGGTTGCCCGTCAGCGCCACCGGGCCGCCGATGTCGGTCAGCTCGATCGACACCGTCCCGGTGGCCCCGGTGATCGCCACCGGACCGGCCACCTTCGTGCGGTTCAGCACCACCTGAGCCGCCCCCGTCGCCGCCAGCGGGCCCTTGACCTGGCCGCCGCGGACGATCAGCGAAGCGCCGCCGCTCACCGTGACCGGACCCGACACCGTCGCGTTCTCCAGGCACACCGTCCCGCTCGAAACCGACAGCGGGCCCGACGAGGCACCCGTGATCGTCTTCGTGCACGCCGCGTCCGGCTTGCCCAGCAGCTCGAACTCGGCCAGCTGCGCCGGGGCGCCGGTGCTGGTCGCGGTCACCTCGAGCCGGTAGTGGGCGTAGTGCGCGGGGTTCGCCACCTTGAACGCGCGGGTCTGCTGGCGCCAGCTGAACGCCTGGTTCTCCTGCCGGTCGGCCACCGCCCACGTCTTGCCGTCGTAGGAACCCTTCAGCACCCAGCTCTTCGGGTCACCCGCACCGGTCTGGGACGTCAGCGTGTAGTTCGTGACGGCCTCGTCGGTCGAGTTCAGCTGGTACTGCACCGCACCGGTGACCGCCGCCTGCGTCCGCGAGGTGTTGTCCACCAGCGCAGCCGCGTTCGAACCGTCCGAAGTGGACAGTGTCCCCTTGCCGGGGCCGGTCTCGTCGTGCAGCGGCGCCGGCGCGGCGTCGCCCGTGGTGATCGACTTCGGCGCGTCGTTCGGGCCGGTGCCCCACGACGACGGGTTCGGGCCCATGTCGAAGTCGATCTTCCCGCCGCGGGCGATCAGGTCGTGCGGCAGCGACGTCGAGGAGTACGCCTTGCCGTTGACCTTCACACCCTGGACGTAGACGTTCTTCGCGCTGTTCTTCGGCGCGTTGATCACCAGGTCCTTGCCGCCGGCCAGGTGGATCGTCGCCTTCTTGAACAGCGGCGACCCGATCGCGTAGTCCGGGCTGCCCATCTGCAGCGGGTAGAAGCCCAGCGCGCTGAACGTCCACCACGCCGACTGCTCGCCGTTGTCCTCGTCACCCGCGTAGCCCTGGCCGATCTCGCTGCCGGTGTAGAGCCGCGAGAGCGCCTCGCGGACCTTCGCCTGCGTCTTGGCCGGCTGGCCCGCGTAGTCGTACATGTAGAGCGTGTGGTGCGAGGCCTGGTTGGAGTGGCCGAGCTGGCCCATCCGCACGTCGCGGGCCTCCCGCATCTCGTGGATCACCCCACCGTAGGAGCCCGGGAAGTTCGCGGTCTCCTGGTCGGCGAAGAACGCGTCCAGCTTCTTCGCCAGGCCCGCCTTGCCGCCGTAGAGGTTCGCCAGGCCCTGACCGTCCTGCGGCACGGAGAACGCCATGCCCCAGCCGTTGGTCTCGGTGTAGTCGATGCCCCACACCCGCGGGTCGTAGTCCTGCGGCGAGCGGCTGAACTTGCCCTGCGCGTCGCGGCCCTGGAAGAACCCGACGCTCGGGTCGAACAGGTTCACGTACTGCTGCGCGCGGCTGGTGAAGTACTCGTAGTTGGCCAGGTACTCCTGCTTGCGCGGGTCGCTCGCCGGGGCTTCGTCGTAGAGCTTCTTCGACAGGTTCGCGATGCCGTAGTCGTTGACGTAGCCCTCGATCGACCACGAGAACCCGTGGTCGGCGGTGTTGGGTGAGTAGCCGAGGAAGATGCCCTCGTCGATGCCCTTGCGGCCGACCGCGTTGTTCGGCGGGGTCACCGTCGCGTTCTTCAGCGCCGCGTCGTAGGACGCCTTGACGTCGAAGTTGCGGACGCCCTTGAGGTAGGCGTCGGCGAACGCGACGTCCGAGCTGGTGCCGGTCATCAGGTCGGCGTAGCCCGGCGAGGACCACCGCGAGATCCAGCCGCCGTCGCGATACTGCTGCACGAACCCGTCGACCATCTTCCCGGCCATCTCCGGCGTGAGCAGCGAGTACGCCGGCCAGGTCGTGCGGTAGGTGTCCCAGAACCCGTTGTTGACGTACGTCCGGCCGTCGACGATCTTCGCGCCGGTCTGCGTCGGGGTGTCCGCGCCTGCCTTCGGGGAGACGAAGCTCGCGTACTGGTAGACCGGCTTCTCCTTCGTGCCGGTGTTCTCGAACGCGGAGTTCGGGTAGAGGAACAGCCGGTACAGGTTCGAGTACAGCGTCGTGAGCTGGTCCTTCGACGCGCCCTCGACCTCGATCACCTTCAGCTGGTCGTCCCACAGCCGCTGCGCGGCGTCGCGGACGGAGTCGAAGGTCGCGGCCGGGGCGATCTCCTGCGCCAGGTTCTTCTTCGCCTGGTCCACGCTGATCAGCGACGTCGCGATCCGCATGGTCACCGTCTTGTCGGCCCCGGCGGCGAACCGCAGGTACCCGGTGACGTTGTCGCGGCCCTGGCCGGTGATCTTCCCGCCCGCGGTGACCGGCTTGTCGAAGGTGGCGTAGACGAACATCCGGCCCGCCCCGGCCGACAGGCCGCTCTTGACGTCGGTGTAGCCCGACAGCGTGCCGTTCGCGGTGTCGAGGGTCAGCCCGCCCTGGTTCTTGTAATTGTCGAAGATCAGGCTGGAGTCGCTGCCCGGGAAGGAGAACCGGAACACCGCCGCGTGGTCGGTGGGGGCGATCTCGGTCTTGATCCCGTTCTCGAACTGCACGCCGTAGTAGTGCGCGCGCGCCGTTTCGTTGTCGTGCTTGAACGGCAGTGCCCGTGCGTCGCGGTTGGCGTCCGGGACGCCGGTGGCCGCGGACGGCATCACCTGGAAGGTCTGCCGGTCGCCCATCCACGGGCTCGGCTCGTGGCTGACGGCGAAGGCCTGCAGTTCCGGCAGGTTCTGCTCGTTGTTCTGGCTGTGGTAGTTGTACATCCACCGGACGTCGCCGTTGTCGGCGTTGGCGTCGGTGACCGGGGTCCAGAAGTTGAACCCATGCGGCACCGCCGTGGCGGGGAAGTTGTTGCCGCGGGAGAAGCTGCCGTTGGCCATCGTGCCGCGCGTGGTGAGCACGTTGTCACTCGGGCGGGTGCTGGCCGGCGGGGTCGGCGTCGCCGAGATCTTCACGTCGTCGAGCCAGCCCTGCAGCGAGCCGGGACCGTCGGGGTTGTCGAAGCCGACCAGGATCCGGTCGATCGTCTTGCCCTTGGCCACCGTGCCGATCGCCGAACGGACCAGGTTCCACTGGTTGGTGTAGAGGACCTTGCTCCGGCCCTGGCCCTCCGGTGTCAGCGGGAAGCCGTACTGGTCGGTGGCGCCCAGGTCGCGCAGGCGGGTGCCGTCGGTGAAGACCAGGTCGATCGCCACGTTCGTGCTCTGGTACTTCAGGTCGCCGGTGATGAACTGCGGCTGCACCTTGTAGGACAGCTCGGTCGAGGGCACGACGGGCACGTCGACGTCGAAGACCTTGTTGTAGGAGAAGCCGTGGGCCTCGGTCTGGCTGCCGGAGTAGCGGAACGCCTTGAGCCCGGTGAAGCCGACCCGGTTCTTGTTCGTGTAGCCGCTGGTCGGGCCCGCGTCGGTGAAGGTGCGCATGTTCGGCAGCGGCGGCGGGGCCGGCTCGTCGTTGGCCAGCAGCAGCTCCGACAGCTGCAGGATCGGGCCGCCGTTGTTGCGGGTGATGGCCAGCCGGAAGTACTTGTACGCGGGGGTCGGCGCGGCCAGCTTGTAGTCCTTCTGCTGGAACCGTTCGGTGAAGGCCTGATCGGCCTGCTTGTCGAGGTCGGTCCACGAGCCGGCGTCGTCGGAGCCCTGGAGGGTCCAGTCCTTGGGGTCGCGCTCGGCGAAGTCGTTGGCCGAGGAGATCGCGTAGTGCGTGATCGACGTCGGCTCCGACAGCGTGATCTGCGCCGAGGCCGTCGGGTCCCAGGACAGCCACTTGGTGTCGGTGGTGCCGTCGACCAGGTTGGCGACGACCTCGCCGCCGCCGGTGTTCTCGCTGGTGGCGCTGGTTTCGGTCACCTTGCCGCGGATGTCACCGGGGATCGCGGTGCCGTTCGCGCCGTTGATGCCGGACGCGCGCGGCTTGCCCGCCGCGTCGGTGTCGACGGTGTCGGTCCACGTCGGCTGGACGTCACCGGGCTCGAAGGAGGACGAAAAATCGGCGGGGAGGGCGTCATCGGCGGCGGACGAGGCCGCGGGGAGGGCGACCAGGCCGGCGGCGACCACGGCGGCGGTCACCAGGAAAGCGACCGGCGGTCTGGCGCTTCGGGGCATCGTTGCTCCAAGCTCGGAGGGCGGATTCAGCAGCGCCGCGCAGGCGGGGACCGGCGGCGCCAACGAAGGGAAACGCGCGGGTGACATCGATGTCAAGACCGCTCGCCAAACCTGACCGGAATCAGACAACGCGGAAAACGGGGGCCCGATGAGAACGTTCCGGATCTTCACCGCGATCGCCACCTTGGCGCTCGCCACCACCACATTCACCCCGGCCACCGCCACCGCGGCGACCGGATCGACCGTCCGGCCGGTGACCTCCTGCGCCGGCCTGGTCCACGGCTTCGCCCTCCCGGGCGCACCCACCCACGTCACCTCGGCGGCCGTCGTCGCGGCCACCGCGACCGACCCCGAATACTGCGGCGTGCAGGGCTACGTCGAACCCGCCGTCCGGTTCGAGCTGCGCCTGCCCACCAAGACCTACGCCGGGCGCTACCTGCAGTACGGCTGCGGCGGCTTCTGCGGCGTGGTCAACCCGCCCGCCTTCGCCGACTGCGGCCTGCCCCACGGCGGCGACGTCGCGGTCGCGGCCACCGACGACGGCCACGTCGGCACCACCCCCGCCATCGTCGACGACGGCCGCTGGGGCGCGAACGACCAGGCCGCGCGCAACGACTTCGAGTTCCGCGCACCCCACGTCGTCTCCCGCGCCTCGAAGGCGATCATCCAGGCCTTCTACGGCGCCCCGCCGCGCAAGTCCTACTTCAGCGGCTGCTCCGACGGCGGCCGCGAAGGCCTCCTGCTCGCCCAGCGCTACCCGGCCGACTTCGACGGGATCGACGCCGGCGCGCCCGCGAACCTCTGGGGCCCGCTGCTCGGGGTGTACCAGACCTGGCTCGCCCGGGTGAACAGCGCCGCGGACGGCAGCCCGATCCTCACCGCCGCCAAGCTGCCCGCCCTGCACAACGCCGTCCTGGCCGCCTGCGACCGCCTCGACGGGCTCGCCGACGGCCAGCTCGACGACCCCCGCGCCTGCCGCTTCGACCCGGCCGCGCTGACCTGCGCCGGCGCCGACACGCCGTCCTGCCTCACCCCGGCCCAGGCCGGGGTCGTCCGCAAGCTGTACTCGCCGCCCGTCGACGAGCGCGGCACGCTGCTCTACCCCGGCGGCCAGCTGCCCGGGTCCGAGCTGTCGTGGGCCGGGTGGATCATCGCCACCCCCGAGACCGGCGGTTTCTCCTTCGCCCGCAACCTCGCCGACAACTACCTGCGCTACCTCGGCTACCCGATCGGCGCACCGGCGTCGACCGTCGACACCTTCGCCTTCACCCGGCGCGAATTCGACCGGCTCACCCCGGTCGGCGTCCGCTACGACGCCATGAGCCTCGACCTCTCGGCGTTCCAGCGGCGCGGCGGCAAGCTGCTGCTCTGGCACGGCTGGAACGACGAAGCCATCCCGCCCGCCGGCACCCTCGACTACTACCAGCGGCTCACCCACGGCCACCCGCAAGACTGGGCGCGGCTGTTCATGGTCCCGTCGCTCTACCACTGCGGCGGCGGCACCACGCTCACCGAATTCGACCCGCTCAAGCAGCTGGTCGCCTGGGTCGAGCGGGGCACGACGCCGACGGTGGTCACCGCGACCGGCCGCGACGCCGCCGGCACGGTGACCCGGACCCGGCCGGTGTTCGCCTACCCGCAACGCGCGGTCTACGACGGCGCCGGCAGCATCGACGACGCCGCCAACTTCCGGCCCGCACCGCCGGTCGCGCCGGTCCGGGACGTCGTCCACTGGGCCGGGGAGAAGCTGTACGCGATCCCGGGGCCGGTCGCGCCGTAAAACTCCTCTCGCGGGTTCCGGCGTCGTCGCTAGGGTCACGACCATGACGACGCCGGAACCCGCCGACCGCGTACTCGCCCGCGCCTCCCTCGCCGAGGGCAGCCCGACCGCCTGGTTCGACCGGCTCTACACCGCCGCCGCTCGCGGCGAGGCCGAGGTCCCGTGGACCCGCGGCACCCCGAACGCCGACCTGGCCGCCTGGGTCCGCCCCGGCGAGGGCCGCCGCGCCCTGGTGGTGGGCAGTGCCCTCGGCGACGACGCCGAACTGCTGTCCGCGGCCGGCTGGGCCGTCACCGCCTTCGACGTCGCCCCGGCCGCGGTCGACGCCGCCCGCGCCCGCTTCCCGGAGTCTCGAGCGGACTACGTCGTGGCCGACCTGCTGCACCCGCCGGGGGAGTGGCGCCGCGCGTTCGACCTGGTCGTGGAGATCATCAACATCCAGGCCATGCCCCGCGACTTCCGGCCCGCCGCGGTGACGTCCCTGGCCGGCTTCCTCGCCCCGGGCGGCACGCTCCTGGTCAGCGAGGTCGCCGAGGAGAGCACGGAGGCCGAGACGTGGGAAGGCCCGCCGTGGCCGTTCAGCCGGGCGGAGATCGAATCCATCGCCCAGGACGGCGTCCGGCTGGTCAGCCTGGACACCATCCGCGAAGGCACCCGCTACTGGGCCACCTTCACCCGCTAGCCCGGTGCCGCCCGGGCGCGCTCGGCTTCTCCGCCGCGGAACACCCGGCCGCCGGCCTACCCGGCGCCGTTCCGGTGCCGCCCGGGCGTGGTCCCCACCACGGCCGTGAACGCCGCGATGAAGTGGCTCGGGTTCGCCCACCCGCACGCCCGCGCGGTGGCGGCCGTGTCGTGGCCGTCGGCCAGCAGGATCAGCGCGTGGCCGATCCGCACCTGGGTGCGCCACTCGTAGAACGTCATCCCGAGCTCGTCGCGGAACAACCGGCTCAGCGTGCGGGCGCTCGCCCCGATCCGCTGCCCGAGCTCCGCCAGCGGCGTGGCGTCCCCCGGCTCGTCGTACAGCCGCCGCGCGATCGCCCGCAACCGGTCGTCGCGCGGCTCGGGCAGGTGCAGCGGCTGCTCCGGTGCTTCGCGCAGCTCGTCGACCAGGACCCGGCGCAGCCGGGCACTCGCCGCCCGGTCGTACTCGCGCGGGCCGGTCAACGCGAGCAGCACCTCGCGGGCCAGACCCGACGCCGTGAACACCACCGGCCGCTGCGGGACGAGCCGGGCCAGCGACGCCGGCAGGAACACGATCCGCATGTCGGTGTGGCCGTGCGCGCGGTGCCGGTGGACGAACCCCGCCGGCGTCCAGGCCACCCGGTTGGCCGGCACGATCGACGTCCCCCGCTCGGTGTGCACCGACAACACACCCCGGGCCGCGTACACCAGGTGCCCCCGGTCGTGGACGTCCGCCGCGCTGGTGCCACCCGGCGGCCACCGGTGCGCCCCGCCCGAGGGCCAGATCCGCGACTCCGGGACGACTTGGCGGGCGATGGGCACAGCTTGGCATTCTACCGGTGGTCGGCCACCGGCCCCGCGGGTGAGGGTGGGATCCATGGACACGATGCGAGCGGCGGTTTGTGTCCGGGCCGGCGGCCCGGAGGTCCTGGAAGTGCGGGAGCTGCCCGTCCCGGCGGTGCGGGAGGGCTGGAGCCTGGTGCGGGTCATGGGCACCGGCCTCAACCGGTCGGAGCTGCGGACCCGGCAGGGACACTCCCCGGACGTCGTCTTCCCCCGCGTGCTCGGCATCGAATGCGTCGGTACCGTCGCCGCCTCGACCGACCCGCGGCTGCCCGAAGGCACCACGGTCGCGGCGATGATGGGGGAGATGGGCCGCGCCTTCGACGGCGGCTACGCCGAATACGCCCTGCTGCCCAACCCGCTGCTGATGCCGGTCACCACCACCCTGCCCTGGGACGTCCTCGCGGCGCTGCCCGAGACCTACCTGACCGCCCAGGGCGCCCTCGACGCGCTCGGCATCGGCCCGGGCAGCACCGGACGGCTGCTCATCCGCGGCGGCACCTCCTCGGTCGGCCTGGCCGCCGCCGCGATCGCGGCCGGACACGGCCTGGAGGTCGCCGCCACCACCCGCCGCCCGGACAAGGCCGGCGCGCTGACCGGGCACGTCCTCATCGACGACGGCGGCCCGCTGACCGGCCTGCCGGCGCTGTGGCCCGAAGGCCCGGACTGGGTGCTCGACCTCGTCGGCGCCCGCACGGCGGTGGACTCGCTGCGCCTGGTCCGCCGCGGCGGCACGGTGTGCGTGGCCGGCTCGCTCAGCGGCTGGCTCGTCCCGGACTTCGAGCCGATTGCGAAGATCCCGTCCGGCACCAAGCTGACGGCCTTCCACAGCGGCACCCTCACCGGCAGCACCGCCCTGCTGCAGCGGATCGTCACCGAAGTCGAAGCCGGCACGTACCGGCCGCACATCGACCGGGTCTTCCCACTGGAGGACATCGCCGCCGCCCACCGCTACATGGAAGACGACCGCGCGGCCGGAAAACTCGTCGTCGTGCCCTGAACGGGTGGCTTAGGCTCGGTGATCATGCCCACCCAGTCACTGCAGATCCCCACCGCCGACGGCCAGGCCGACGCCTTCGCCGCGTTCCCCGGTGACGGCGAACGCCACCCGGGCGTGCTGATGTACCCGGACGGCTTCGGCATCCGGCCCGTCCTGCGCGAAATGGCGCAAGAACTGGCCGGGCACGGGTATTACGTGCTCGTCCCCAACCCCTTCTACCGGCACGGCCCGACACCGGTGATCGACCTGCCCGAGTACATCGGCGCCGAAGCCCGGCCCGCGGTCTTCGCCCGGCTGATGCCCATGATCGAGGCGCACACCACCGACCGGATCCTGCGCGACGCCGACGCCTTCCTGGAGTTCCTCACCGCCCGGCCCGAGGTCGCCCCCGGCCCGGTCGCGACGACCGGCTACTGCATCGGCGGCCTCCTCGCGACGCACACCGCCGCGGCCCACCCCGGCCGGGTGGCCGCCCTCGCCGGATTCCACGCCCCGGTGGGCGCCGCCGGGCCCGACAACCTGCGCCGGATCACCGCCCGGGTCCACTTCGGCCACGCCGGAACCGACCTGACGCCCGAGGCTCTCGGCGAGCTCAACAAGACGCTGGACGCCGCGGGACTCGAGTACACCTCCGAGATCTACCCCGGAACCGTCCACGGCTTCACCATGTCCGACACCGACTCCTTCGACCCCGCCGCCCTCGAACGGCATTGGGACAGCCTGCTGGCGCTGCTCGGCCGGGCCCTCTAGCAGTTCTCGAGGAACCGGGCCAGGACGCGGGTGCCGAAGTGCAGGCCCGCCACCGGCACCCGCTCGTCCACCCCGTGCGCCATCGCCCGGTACGGGAACCCCTTGGGCAGCCACAGCGGCGCGAAGCCGTAGCAGTCGATCCCCAGCTGCGCGAACGCCTTCGCGTCCGTCCCGCCGCCCAGGCAGTACGGCACCACCACCGCCTCGGGATCCTCCGCCTGCAACGCAGCCGCCATCGCGGTGAACCACGGCGAGTCCACCGGCGCCTGGACCGGCGGCTGGTGCGCCACGAACTCCCGCGTCACACCCGCGCCGAGCAGGTCGTCCAGCGCGGCGAACAACGCCTCCTCGGTCCCGGGCAGCACCCGGACGTCGACCTGCGCGGTCGCCGTCGAGGGGATCACGTTCACCTTGTACCCCGCGTCCAGCATCGTCGGGGTCGTGCTGTTGCGGACCGTCGGCACCACCAGCGAGCCGGCCGGCCCCAACGCGGCCACCGCCGCGTCCACACCCTCCGGAGTGGACAGGTCCACCGGGACGCCCAGCGCCGCGCCGGTCCGCTCCAGGAACGCCCGCACCGCCGGGGTCAGCGACACCGGCCACTCGTGCGCCGCGATCCGGTGCAACGCCCCCACCAACCGGGTGACGGCGTTCTCGTCGTTCGGGCGCGAACCGTGGCCGGCCCGGC
This sequence comes from Amycolatopsis sp. 505, assembly GCF_031625235.1. Lineage (NCBI taxonomy): Bacteria > Bacillati > Actinomycetota > Actinomycetes > Pseudonocardiales > Pseudonocardiaceae > Amycolatopsis > Amycolatopsis sp. 505. Next base: position 31,348 of record NZ_JACKQP010000007.1, on the reverse strand, counting down.
CCCGGGCGGTCAGCCGCAGGTGCGCCGTCCCGCGCTCGGCCGTCCCGACCGGGTACAGGTGCACGTCCCGGCCGTCGGCCGCGGGCACGTGGTAGGTGTAACCGCCCGACTCGCTGATCGCCGCCGCACAGCCCTCGAACAGCTCGGGATGGCGGGCGACCAGCCAGTGCGCGCCCCACTCGCCGCGGTCCTCCTCGTCGGCGACGAACGCCAGCACCAGCTCGCGCCGCGGCCGCGCCCCGCCGGCCAGCGCGGCCAGGACCATCGCGACGAAGTCCTTCATGTCGGTCGCGCCGCGGCCCCACAGGTACCCGTCGCGCACCTCGCCGGCGAACGGCGGCACCGACCAGTCCGCCGCGTCCGCCGGGACGACGTCCAGGTGCCCCTGCACCAGCAGCGCCGGCAGCGCCGGATCGGTGCCCGGCACCCGCGCGATCACGCTCGCCCGGCCCGGCGCGGCCTCCAGGATCCGCGAAGGGATGCCCAGGCCGTCCAGGAACGCGGCCACGTACTCCGCCGCCGGCCGCTCGGGCTCGGCGTCGTTGTTGCCGCGGTTGGTCGTGTCGAACCGGATCAGGTCCGCGCACAGCTCGACAGCGTCGGCCCGGTCAGCCATAGATGCCCTGCACCGCCCCCGCCGCGATCGCCGTGACGACCTTGAAGCACTTCATCGCCTCGGTCATGGCCGGCGCGTCGAACCCGACCCGCCGGGTGCCGATCTGCTCCACCGTCGGGATCACCGCCGTCGCCTGCGCCAGGTGGCTCGCGTCGAACTCCACCTCGATCCGGTGCGGGCCGGTCCGCCGCTCTTCCCGGCCCGCGCGGGCCATGGCGTCGGCCGCCGCACCGGTCAGCAGCTCCGCGGTGCGCGCCGGCGGCAGGCAGATCGCCGCGTACCGGCTCACGCACTCCTTCACCTGGACCAGCTCCGCCTCCGGAGCGTAATCACGGGCGTCGTCGCACGTTTTGTCGTCACCCGAAACGAGCAGGACAGGGACGCCGTACTCCGCGGCCACGCCCGCGTTCAGCCGGCCCTCGCTCGCCGGGACGTCGTCCAGCCACACCCCGGTGATCTGGTTCTCCAGGTAGGTGTGGGAAAGCACCCCGTCGAAGCCCGCGCCGGCGTGGTAGCCGAGGAACACCACACCGTCCACACCGGAATCGATGCCCTGCATCATCGACAGCGGCTTGTGCCGCCCGGTGAGCATCCGCGCCCGCGGGTCCAGGTCCTCCAGCAGCAGGTTCCGTTGCGAGGAATGGGCTTCGTTGACCAGCACGTCACTCGCCCCGGCCTCGTACAGCCCGGCCAGCGTGGCGTTGACGTCGCCGGTGAACAGCCGCCGGAAGCGGTCCCACTGCGGCGACCCGGGCACGACGTCGTCGGTCCAGGTGACGCCGGTGGCGCCCTCCATGTCCGCCGAGATCAGGATGCGCATGCCGGGCACTCTAACCAGCGCGCCCGGGCCCCGGACGCGAATCACCCACATCGCCGAATGTCACTCAGCGTGACGACCGGGGGGTCGATAACGATCGGGCACCTGCCGGGGCGGCAACATATTGCGCGGTTGTCCCGATATGTGGTTACTTCTCGTCCTTGGGGAGGCTCACAAGCGAACGATGGGGTGGTTTTCGGTGCAGTTCCAACACAGAGCCGGGCGTTTCGCCCGGGTGGGCGCGGTCGTCGCGGCCGCCACGCTGGCGGCGATCCCGCTCGCCGTCCCCGCTCAGGCCCAGCAGGCCAAGGTGCTGCGGGTCGCGCTCACCACCGGCATCGACCACCTCAACCCGTTCACCGCGGCGCTCTCGGCGTCCACGCAGATCGGCCGGTTCACCTTCGAGTTCCTGACCATCCCGAACGCGGAGAAGGCCGAAGCCTCGCCCGCGCTCGCCGAGTCGTGGACCCCGTCCCCGGACAAGCTGACCTGGACCTTCAAGATCCGCAGCGGCGTCAAGTGGAGCGACGGGCAGCCGGTGACCGCCAAGGACGCGGCCTTCACCTTCAACCGGATGCTCACCGACGAGAACGCCCGCACCGCCAACGGCAACTACGTGGCCAACTTCGAGACGGTCACCGCGCCCGACGACACCACGCTCGTCATCAAGACCAAGGCCGTCCAGGTCAACATGAACCTGCTCGACGTGCCGATCGTGCCCCAGCACATCTGGGAACCGATCAAGGACCTCAAGGACCCCTCGACCGACACCCTCGCCGTCGCCGGTGTCTCCGACGGCCCCTACCAGCTCACCGAGTACAAGCCGAACGAGTACGTCAAGTTCAAGGCCAACAAGGACTACTGGCGCGGCGCCCCCAAGGTCGACGAACTGCAACTGCTGGTGTTCAAGGACACCGAAGCCGCGGTCAACGCGCTCAAGCAGGGCGAAGTCGACGTCATCAACCGGCTCAACCCCAACCAGTTCGCCGCGCTGCAGGGCCAGCAGGGCATCACCACCAACGCCGCGCCCGGGCGCCGCTACGACGAGCTGTCGATCAACTTCGGCGTCACCGACAACGCCAACAACCCCATCGGGGACGGCAACCCGGTCCTCAAGGACCTCAACGTCCGCAAGGCCATCACCCAGGCGGTGGACACCCAGGCCATCGTCGACAAGGTCCTCAACGGGCTCGGCCAGGTCGGCGGCGGCGTCGTACCCGCCATCTACGCCGACTATCACTGGGACCCCAGTGCCGCCGAGAAGGTCAAGTTCGACCTCGCCGCCGCCAACACGACCCTCGACCAGGCCGGCTACCCGAAGGGGCCCGACGGCGTCCGCACCGCCCCCGGCGGCGCCAAGCTGGAACTGCGCCTGACCGGCCACGCCAACCGCAGCTACGACCAGGGCGTCGCCCAGTACGTCACCGGCTGGCTCAAGGACATCGGCATCACCGTCAAGCAGGACCTCGTCTCCGACGACGAACTGTCCGACCGCACCCAGGCCGGCAAGTACGACCTCGCCATCGGCGGCTACGGCACCAACCCCGACCCGGACTACGCCCTCTCGCTGCACACCTGCAGCGCGCGACCCGCCCCCGACGGCAAGGGCGGCAGCACCGACACCTTCTTCTGCGACGCCGCCTACGACGAGCTCTACAAGAAGCAGCTCACCGAAACCGACGACGCCAAGCGCGCCGAGTACGTCAAGCAGGCCCAGGCCCGGCTCTACAGCCAGTTCCCGACGATCGTGCTCGACTACCAGAACGCGCTCGAGGCCTACCGCTCCGACAAGTTCGCCGGCTTCACCACGCAGCCGCAGCCCAAGGGCGCCATCCTCGAGCAGACCGGCTACTGGGGCGTCTACGGCGCCACCCCGGCCGGCACCACCGACGCCGCGAGCAGCAGCTCCGGCAACACCGTGTTGTGGATCGTCGTCGGCGCGGTCGTCGTGGTCGTCCTGGTCGGCGGCGGCATCGTGCTCAGCCGCCGCGGCAAGACCGCAGAGGACCGCGAGTAAGACATGACCACCCCCGACCAGGCCGCGGTGCTCGTCGACCCCGACGAGCACCGCGGCGGGACCGGCACGGCCCGGTTCGTGCTCACGAAGATCGCCGAAGCCCTGATCAGCATCGTGCTGGTGATCGTGCTGTTCTTCTTCCTCTTCCGGATGCTGCCCGGTGACCCGGTCGCGGCGATGACCCGCGACCACCCCACCAGCCCGCAGCAGATCGCCGACCTGCGCGAGAAGATGGGCGTCGACAAGCCCGTCCTCGTCCAGTTCGGGAACTACTTCTGGAACCTGCTGCACGGTGACCTCGGCGAGTCCCGGCTGCTCAACAACGGCCGCCCGGTCGCCGACATGATCGGCGAACGGCTCTGGCCGACCATCCTGCTCGTCGGCAGCGCCACCCTGCTCGCCGTCGTCCTCGGGCTCTGGCTGGGCATCCGCGCCGCCTGGCGCCGCGACAGCTTCTTCGACCGCACCCAGACCGGCATCGCGCTGACCCTGTGGTCGGTCCCGCAGTTCTGGCTCGGCCTGATGCTGCTCGTGGTGACCAACGGGCTGTTCCCCAGCCGCGGCATGCACTCCCCGGACGCCGCCCCCGACGTCCTCTCCCAGACCCTCGACGTCCTGCACCACCTGGTGCTGCCGTGCGTGACGCTGCTGGCGGTGTTCTACGCCCAGTACATGCTGATCATGCGGTCGTCGCTGCTGGGGGAGATGAACGCCGACTACCTCACCACCGCCCGCGCCAAGGGCCTGCGCGACGACCTCGTCCGCCGCCGCCACGCCGTCCCCAACGCCCTGCTGCCCACCACCACGCTGGTGTTCATGCAGTTCGGCTCGGTGCTGGCCGGCGCGGTCACCGTCGAAGCCGTCTTCAGCTGGCCGGGCCTGGGCCAGCTCACCTACGACGCCCTGCACGGCCCCGACCTGCCGGTGCTGCAAGGCGTGTTCACGGTCCTGGCGGGCTCGGTCGTGCTGATGAACCTGCTCGCGGAACTGCTCTACCGCGTGCTCGACCCGAGGGTGCGTACCTCATGACCACCGCCGAGACACCCCGGCAGATCGCCTGGAACCGCCGTCGCGCGTCACTGACCAGGACCTGGCGCGAGTTCGCCGCCCAGCGCGCCGCGCTCATCGGGCTCGTCCTGCTCGGCGCCACCGTCGTCGTCGCGCTCCTGCTGCCGCTGATCAGCGACGAGACCGGCCTCGACGTCACCAAGGCCACCGGACAGCCACTGTCCCCGCCGAACGCCGACTTCTGGCTCGGCACCGACAACTTCGGCCGGTCCGTGCTGCTCATGACCGTCTGGGGCACCCGGATCTCCCTGCTCGTCGGCTTCTCCGCGGCCCTGCTGTCGGTGGTCATCGGCACCCTGATCGGCATCACCGCCGCCCACTTCGGCGGCTGGGTGTCGGCGACCCTGCTGCGGTTCACCGACTTCTTCCTGGTCCTGCCCTCGCTGATCCTCGCCATCGCGCTCTCGGCGGTGCTGCCCAAGGGCGTCGGCACGATCATCATCGCCATCGGCCTCACCGCCTGGCCCAGCACCGCCCGGCTGGTCCGCGCCCAGACGCTGACCATCGAAAGCCGCCCCTACATCGAGCGGGCCCACGCCCTCGGCGGCGGCCACCTGCACATCATCGGCCGGCACGTGCTGCCCGGCGTGATGCCGCTGGTGCTGGCCAACACGACCCTGGTCGTCGGCAACGCCGTCATCGCCGACGCGACCCTGTCGTTCCTCGGCGTCGGCGACCCCAACTCCATCACCTGGGGCCTGGTGCTGGAGAACGCGCTCAACAACGGCGCCATCAGCCGCGGCGCCTGGTGGAACGTGCTCCCGCCGGGCATCGCCATCGTCCTCGTCGTCCTCTTCTTCACCCTGGTCGGCCGGGGCCTGGAGACCGTGTTCAACCCGAGGTTGAAGAAGTGACCACCCCGCTGCTGCAGCTCACCGGCCTCACCGTCACCTACGCGGTGGGGGACACCGACGTCCCCGCCGTCCGCGGCGTCGACCTCACCCTCGACCCCGGCGGCACCCTCGGCATCGCCGGCGAATCCGGCTCGGGCAAGTCCACCGTCGCGATGAGCGTGCTGCGCCTGCTGCCGCGCACGGCGAAGATCACCGGCGAGATCCTCCTCGACGGCGAAGACGTCACCACCATGAAGTGGGGACGGCTGCGCGCGGTCCGCTGGGCCGGCGCTTCGGTGGTGTTCCAGGGCGCCATGCACGCCCTCAACCCGGTCCGCAAGATCGGCGAGCAGATCGCCGAACCGATCCGGCTGCACCCGCCGTCCGGCACGACCCTCACCGACACCGAGGTCGACGCCCGCGTCGCCGAGCTGCTCACCCAGGTCGACCTGCCACCGAGCCGGGCCGGCGCCTACCCGCACGAACTGTCCGGCGGGCAGAAGCAGCGCGTCATGATCGCCATGGCGCTGGCCTGCTCGCCCCGGCTGATCATCGCCGACGAGCCGACCACCGCCCTCGACGTCATCGTCCAGGCCCAGGTCCTCGCGCTGCTGTCCCGGCTGGTCGCCGAACAGCGGATCGGGCTGATCATGATCAGCCACGACCTGTCCGTGCTCGCCGCCACCTGCGAACGCATCGCCGTCATGTACGACGGGCAGATCGTCGAAGAAGGCCCCGGCGCCGAGGTGATGAGTTCACCTCGGCACGACCACACGCGGGCGCTCGCCGCGGCGTTCCCGACCGTCGGCGACCCGGTGTCGCGCTTCGCCCCCGCCACCAGCACCCCGCTGCCGCCGGAACCCGCCGACCGGGTGACGGGCGAGCCGCTGCTGGCCGCGGAGAACCTGCGCGTGTCCTTCCGCGACCGCACCGGCAAGCGGATCGACGCCGTCGCCGGCGTCGACCTCACCGTGGCCCGCGACGAGATCGTCGCCCTGGTCGGCCAGTCCGGCTCCGGCAAGACGACGCTCGCCCGGACCCTGCTCGGCCTGCAGAAACCCGACTCCGGTGTGGTCCGCTACGCCGGGAACCCGGTGCCGGCCGGGGGAGCGGGCCTGAAGGCCTACCGCCGTCAGGTCCAGCTGGTCCTGCAGGACCCCACGAGCGCGCTCAACCCCAGCCACACGGTGTACGAGGCCGTCGCCGAAGGGCCGCGGGTCCACCGGCTGAGCGACGAGCGCGCGGTCGTCCACCGCGCGCTGGAGGCGGCGGAGCTGCGACCGGCGGAGAAGTACGCCGACCGGCTCCCGCACCAGCTCTCCGGCGGCCAGCGCCAGCGCGTCGTCATCGCCGGCGCCCTGGCGCTGGAGCCGGCGGTGGTGGTGGCCGACGAACCGGTCGCCTCACTGGACGCGTCGGTGCGCGGCGAAATCCTCGGGCTGCTGCTGCGGCTGCGGCGCGAACTCGGCCTCGCCGCCCTGGTGATCACCCACGACCTGGGCCTGGCCTGGAACATCGCCGACCGCGTCGCCGTGATGTACCGCGGCGAGCTGGTCGAAACCGGCACCGTGGAGCAGGTCCTGCTCGACCCGCAGCACGAGTACACGAAGTCCCTGCTGGCCGCCCTGCCCGGCGGCACCGCCCAGCGCCGCACCGTCGAAACCTGACCAGGCGGCCCCCCACAGTGCCGCGAATGACTCATTCGAGACCTCCCACGTCCCGAATGAGTCATTCGCGACCTTCCGCCCGGCGCCGGTCCTGGCTGCGGCGGCCGGAAACCGGCACTGCGGGAACCGCACACGAGCGCGTTGTGTAATCTCCGAACGGAAATGGCGACCACCACCGACCCCGCACAGACGCCCTCGACCGGACTGGCCGAGCGGCTCCGCGTGCCCTCGCGATTCCCCTACCGCACGATCGCGATGGGCACCGTCGGCAGCACCCTGCTGATGATCGCCGCCCTCGGCGCCGGCGGCATCCTGATCAAGGACCCGGTGCTCGGCCACGGCCCGCTGTCGTGGGTCCGCTACGGCCACGGCCGGATGCTCGCCAACGCCGTCCTCTACACCGGCTTCGGCATGGTCGTGTGGGCGTGGGTCCGGCTCGGCCGCTACGTGCTGGCCGGCCGCATCGGCAGCCGGCCGATCCTGGTGGCCGCGGGGTGCTGGATGGCGCCGCTGCTGGTGTCGCCGCCGCTGTTCACCCGCGACGTCTTCTCCTACCTCGGCCAGGGCGCCCAGCTGCTCTACGGGCTCGACCCGTACGCCAACGGCCCGGCCGAGCTCGACGTGCTGCCGAACGTGGTGCAGAACGTCCACCCGCTGTGGCAGACCACCCCGGCCCCGTACGGGCCGCTGTTCCTGCTGATCTCCAAGGGCGTGGTCGCCACCACCGGCGACAACATGATCCTCGGCGTCATCCTCATGCGCGTCGTGCTGCTGGCCGGCCTGGCCGGGACGCTGTGGGCGCTCCCGCGGCTGGTCAAGCACCTCGGCGGCAAGCTCCCGGTCGCGCTGTGGCTCGCGGTGGCCAGCCCGATGATGGTGATCCACCTCTTCGGCGGCCCGCACAACGACCTGATGATGCTCGCCTTCCTCACCATCGGCGTCCTCGCCGCCCTGGAACGCAAGCACGTGCTCGCCGTCGTCCTGGTCACGATCGGCATGCTGATCAAGCCCACCGCGGCGATCGCGCTGCCGTTCATCGTCTGGATGTGGGCCAACCACCTCACGGGCGAGTCGAAGGTCCGCAACTTCCTGCGCGCCGGCGCGGCCTCGGTGGGCCTCTTCCTGCCGGTGTTCGTCGCGGGCACGTGGATCTCGCTGGGCTCGCTCAACCTGGGCTGGTGGTCGGGGTTGAAGGCCCCCCAGCTCATCGCGAACTGGCTCAACATCCCGACGGGCATCGGCGAGGTGTTCTACAACCTGGTTCACCTGATCGTCGACGTCCAGGTCTCGCCGTTCGTGACGGTCGCCCGCGCGGCCGGCATGCTCCTGCTGATCGCCTTCGGCATCCGCCAGTGGTGGCTCGCCCGCGGCGGCGGCACGGAGGCGGTGTACCGGGCCGGGATCTCGCTCCTGGCGGTGGCGATCCTCATGCCGCCGACGCTGCCGTGGTACCTGACCTGGGGTTTCGTGCTCCTGTCGGCGTTCAAGTGGCAGCCGCGGCACCTGGCGCTGGTGGTGGCGGTCTCGGTGTTCGTGACCCTGGTGTACTACCCGACGGGCGAGCAGGCCCTGTACGACTGGTGGTTCATCGTCGGAGTCGTCCTGGCCAGCCTGTATGCGGCGGCGTCCCTGCTGCGGCCGGACCCGCTGGGCATCATCGACGCCTGGCGCCGCCCGGAGAAGTTCCTCCGCGACTGAACCGGGTGGCCCGGACCGGATCCGGTCCGGGCCACCCGGCTTATTCCACCACCTTGAACACGCATTCGTTGCCGGTGTCGCAGATGTTGATGTCCAGCTCCTTCGCCCGCTCGCGCACCACCGCGGGCACCTTGGTCATGTCCTGCTCCGGCACCTCCAGGATGTGCTTGCCGCCGATCGGGCGGCCGACGATCGGTTTCGGGTCGCTCGTGGTGGCGTTCCGGCGTTCCTTGGCCTGGTTCGCCGGGGTGTCGCTGACGATGTCGCCGATCCGGTACTTGCTCGCGGTGGCGCCGAGATAACCGTTCACCGTGGTCGGCTTGACGTTCTGGATGTCGGTGTACTTCCGCTCGACGATCTTGTCGCCCGGGTCGTAGGAGTCGATGTACTTCCGGCGTTCGGTCCGGACCTCGCTGTAGTCGTAGGATTCGCTGCGCAGCCAGTTGAACAGGTTCCCCGCCTGGATCCGCCGCCACACCACGGGCCCGCCCTGGAAATCCGCAGGAACCGGGCGCAGGTCCACCCAGTCGTCCAGGTATTTCTCGAACTGTTCCGGGGTGACGGCGGCGGGGGGCCGGGTACCCGGTAGATAGGGTGAATTCCCGGGTTTGAGCCGGCTCGCCTCGTAGTCACCCGCCATCTGTTCCACCTCGGCCTCACTCGGCGGGGGCAGCGGGGTCGTCACCACCGGGAACCGGTAGCGGGTCGTCCCGTCCTCGACCACCACCATCTCGGGTTCCGCACCCGTGATCGCGTCCCCGACCGCCTGCGCGATCTTGAACACAGCCTTGTACTTGCCCACCACGGGCATCGTCAGCAGGGCCGCGCCGGGGTCGCCCTCGGCCAGGTAGATCCCCGCGTTCACCGTGTCGGCGACCTCACCGAGCACCGGGAGCACACCCACGTAGTCCAGCTGGTCGTGGACGTCGTCGGGCGCGGGTTCCTCGTGGGTGCTCGTCGCGTAGTGGGTGGTGGCCGGTTCCTTGCCGTAGAGCGGGAATTTGTTCTCCGGGTTCGCGGCGAGCACGTCCTCGACGTGGTCGACGTCGTAGTCGTCGGGCGCGCCGTAGTCGCCGGGGCCGCCGGTGAGCCGGTGGACAAGGGCACCCGCGTCGCCGCCGAAGCGTTCCACGGTCGACGGGGCCCGCGTGGTGTCGGCGGTGTCTTCGGGGTCGTCGCGATCGGACAGGATGGCGGTGGGGCTGCTCAGCGGCGGTTCGTCCGCGTCGTCCTTGCCGTCCTCGTCCTCCGAGAGAATGCCGGCGAGCGAATCGATGTGGTCGCGAACACGGCCGTCGTCGCGCTTCGAATCCCGGTCGCCGGAGTCGTCCTCGTCGTGCTCCTCGTCCTTGCCGCCCGTGTCGCCGAGCACGACCTCGCGGGCACCGCTCTCGTCGGCGTCGTCGAAGCTCGCGGACTTCGCTTTGCCGCCGTCGTCCTGTTTCGGGTTCGCCTCCGGCTGGATCGTGCCGATCATCCCCGGGGGCGCGGGCGCACCGGCCGTGCCGTCGCTGTCGCCGGGGATGGCGATCCGCGGCCCGGCGTGCGCGGCGCCCGCCCCGACGAGCCCGAAGGCGACGGTGATGAACCCGCCCGCCGCGACGTGGCCCAGCAACCGGCACAGGTCGACCTTGGTATCTCGCATCGTGCGCCCCTCGGTGGTCCGGAATGTGATGTCCGGCGACGCTAGATGGAGCCGGTACAGACGCGGTACGCCCGCGATACACCGGTCAGCCGGATTTCAGGCCGAGGACGCCCAGCCGCTCCACGTGTGGACCTCCGTGACCACCACCGCGTGCTCCGGAGGCCGCTCCGCGTACTGCGCGTACTTCGCCACCAGCCACGACACCGGCTCGGCACCCGGCGACAGCACCCGTGCGAGCCCGTCCGCCCGCACCCACCACAGCCGCGACCAGTCCTCGTCGTAGCCGTCCGCCAGGAAACACACCGCCGGGTTCGCCTCGATGTTGCGCAGCCGCCGCAGCGCCACCGACGACTTCGGCTTGTGGTCCACCGCGAACACCACCACGTCACCCCGCACCGCGAACGTCACCGGCACCAGGTGCGGGACGCCCGAAGCCGACGCCGTCGCCAGCCGCGCCACCCGGGCCGCCGCGAAGCGCTCGCGGGCCTCCGACGGCGAGAGCTTCACGTCAGCGCCGGGGCGTCGAACGTCAACGTCCCCGAGTCCGCGTCCAGCGTCACCGGCACCCCCAGCGGCAACGTCGGCGACGAGGCCACGTGCCCGAACCCGAACTCCTCCACGGTCGGCACCCCCAACGGCCCCAGCCGCTCCACCAGCAACGCACGCACCTCCGACGCCGGCCCGCACGCCGCCCACGAACCCAGCACGATCCCGCGCACCCCGGCGAACCAGCCACTGCGCAGCAGCTGCGTCAGCATCCGGTCCAGCCGGTACACGCTCTCCGTCACGTCCTCCAGCAACACGATCGCGTCCCGCGCCGTGCCGTGCTCCGGGGTGCCGATCCCCGCCGCCAGCAGGGACAGGTTGCCGCCCGTCAGCACGCCCGAGGCGCGGCCCGGCACCAGCGCCGACCCGCCGCGGACCACGCGGTTCAGCTCCGGCTCGAACAGCGACCGCCGCAGGTGCTCGACCGCGAAGTCGTCGAACAGCACGCTCGCCGGCATCGGCGAGAACAAAGTGGACAGTCCGAGGTGGACGTCCACCGCCCGGTGCAGCGCTGTGATGTCCGACGACCCGGCCAGTACCTTCGGGCCCGCCGCCCGCAACGCCGGCCAGTCCACCAGGTCCAGCATCCGCTGGACGCCGTAGCCGCCCCGGGCCGCCAGCACGCACCGCACCCCGGGATCCAGCCACGCCTCGGTGAACTCCGCCGCCCGCTCCGCGTCCGAACCGGACAGGTACGGCGGCGAGCCCGGCGACGACCGCACGCACGGCCCGACCCGCACCTCGACGCCCCAGCCGCGCAGCACCGGCAGCGCCTTCTCCAGCAGATCCGCCGGCACCGGCCCGGCCGGGGCCACCAGGGCGAGGGTGTCCCCGGCCCGCAAGCGCGGCGGCCTCACCGGGACAGCTCCAGCCGCGCCACACCCGGCGTCTCGAACCCGAACACCTGACCGTAGAACGACAATTCCGCCTCCAGCGCCGCCACGATCGTCGCCGCCTGCCGGAAACCGTGCTGCTCACCGGCGAACCGCTGGTAGGCGTACGGGATGCCACGCCCGGCCAGCTCGGCCACGAACCGGTCGGCCTGCTCCGGCGGGCAGATCCGGTCCTCCAGCCCCTGCTGGAACAGCACCGCCCCGGCCAGGCTCCCGACGTTCGCCAGCGGCGAGCGGTCGACGTACCGCTGCCGCGCCTCGGGGAACGGACCGACCAGCCCGTCGAGGTACCGCGACTCGAAGTCGTGCGTGTCACCGGTCCACCCGGCCAGGTCCAGGACCGGGTACATCACCGTGCCCGCCCGGTAGGTCTTCGTCGTCGTCAGCGACGCCGCGGCGGTGAACCCGCCCGCGCTGCCGCCCCGGATCCCGAGCCGGTCGCCGTCGGCCAGCCCGGCCGCCACCAGTGCCTCGGCCACCGCCACGCAGTCGGCGACGTCCACCGCCCCCCACTGCTCCCGCAGCCGCTCCCGGTAGGCCCGGCCGAACCCCGTCGACCCGCCGTAGTTCACGGCCGCCACGCCGATGCCGCGGCTGGTGAAGTACGCGATTTCCAGGTTCAGCTCGGCGAAATGCTGCCCGGTCGGGCCGCCGTGGACGTCGATCAGCAGCGGCGGCCGCTCGCCGTCGGGGGCGGCGAACTCCGGGTTGCGCGGCGGGTACAGCACCACCGGCACGGCCTCGCCGTCCGGCGTGCTGAAGACCCGCTCCTGCGGCACCGGCAGGAACGCCGAGGGCAGCTCCGGCTGCGGCGTCAGGTCCGTCACCGCGCCTTCGGGGGAGACCCGCACGACCGCGGCTTCTCGCGCCGGGCCGCCCGCCACGCCCACGACGTCGTCGCCGGCCACCGCGAAGCTCGTCGAAGACCAGGCGGTCAGTTCTTCGGCCAGCGGCGTCACCGAGCCGTCCGCCTCGTCGAGCACCGCCAGCCGGCCCGACGCGAGCACCGCGTGCCGGCCCCCGCCCAGCGGGGCGAACCAGCGCGACCCCACCTTCCACAGCGGCCCGCCCAGCTCCCGCTCGACCGGCGCCAGGTTGACCACCGACCCGTCCAGGCCGACCCGGTGCAGGTTCCACCAGCCGCCCGGGTCCAGCAGCGCCAGCAGCGTCGCCGGCGTCTCCCACTCGACCTGGCACACCGCGACGTCCACGCCACCGGCCAGCACCCGGTGCGGCCCGAACGAGCCGTCCTCGCCGACGGGCGCCACGCACAGCTCGGTGCCGTCCCACGGCATCAGCGGGTGGTCCCAGCCGAACCAGGCCGCGTGCCGGCCATCCGGCGACAGCTTCGGCACGGTCAGGAACCGGTGGCTCGCGGCCAGGACCCGCTCGCCACCGCCGTCCACCGCGATGGCCACCAGGTCACGCTCGATGTCGGTGGGACGCGGCCCGGTGCTGCGCTCGCGGACCGCCCACACCTCGCCCGGCCGCCCGGCCCGCAGATCGCCGTAGCGGACGCTCTGCGGCTCGGCCGGCGACGGCGTGAGCGCCACCACGCCGATTTCGCTCTGCGCGTACACGCGCTGATCGGCCCAGTGCGTGAACACCACGAACCCGTCGGCCACCGCCCACGGCCGGCCGCCGTATTCGTGCAGCCGGTTGCGGACGTTCCACGGGGCCGGCAGGACGTCCTCGGTCCCGCCCGGCACCGCCCGGACCAGCGCGACCCGGCCTTGTTCGCCGGGTCTCGCCTCAGCCCACCACACCTCGCCGCCAACGACGTCGAGCCACTGCGGGCCGCCACCGGCGGCGGCCACTTCGGCGGCGGTGATGGGCGAAGACCAGGTTCCGCACGGGGAGATCCGAGACACCCCCCGAGGCTAGCGGCCCGCGAACGGTGGGGCGGCGGATGCCGATCATGCGCCGGTGGCCTAGGGTCGTCAGTGCTATGTCTCGCGTAATCCACGTCTTCCGCCAGCCGGATCGGTTCGTCGCCGGCACCGTCGGCGAGCCCGGCGATCGCACGTTCTACCTCCAGGCGTCGGAGGACGTGCGCACGATCAGCGTCACCATCGAAAAGCAGCAGGTCGTCGTCCTCGCGGAGCGCCTGAGCTCGCTGCTGGAGGAGGTCGCCAGCCGGTTCGGTGCCGACGTCCCCGACGACGCCCCCGAGGACCTGGTCGACCTCGACCCCCTCACCGTGCCGGTCGAGGAGGAGTTCCGGGTCGGCACCATGGGCCTGGGCTGGGACGCCGACAGCAGCGCCGTCGTCATCGAACTGCTCGCCATCACCGAGGGCGAGGTCGACGAAACCGTCGTGCTCGACGACACCGAGGAGGGCCCGGACGCCGTCCGCGTCTTCCTCAGCCCGGCCGCCGCCCGCGCCTTCGCCGAGCGGGCCGACCGCGTCGTCAACGCCGGCCGCAAGCCGTGCCCGCTGTGCGCCGAGCCGCTCGACCCGGCCGGGCACATCTGCCCCCGGCAGAACGGCTACCGGCGCGAGACCGACGCGGGCGAAGACTGACCATGACGCCCGCCCCGGCCGACCCCGCCTCCCGCGAACTCGTCACCCACGGCCGCATCGACGTCGAAGGCCGGCTGGTCGACGCCTCCAACGTCACGCTTTTCTGCGCCATCGAGCTCGACGGCGTCACCGGCCGGGTCGTCTACAAGCCGGTGTCGGGGGAGCGGCCGCTGTGGGACTTCCCCGACGGCACCCTCGCCGGGCGCGAGGTCGCCACCGCGATCATCGCCGACACGACCGGCATCGGCGCGATCCCGCCGACGGTGCTGCGCGACGGGCCGTTCGGTCCCGGCATGGTCCAGCTGTGGGTGGAAACCACCGAGGACGACCTGGTGGAAGTCCTGCCGCCCGACGACGTCCCCGACGGCTGGCGCCCGGTGCTCAACGCCCACGACCGGTTCGGCGAACCCGCGGTGCTGGCCCACGCGAACCACCCCGGGCTGCGCGACCTGGCCGTGCTCGACATCGTCGCCAACAACACCGACCGCAAGGGCGGGCACCTCCTGCCCGGCGTCGACGGCCGCGTCTACGGCGTCGACCACGGCATCTGCCTGCACACCGACCCCAAGCTGCGGACCGTCCTGTGGGGCTGGATCGGCGAGCCGCTGCCGCCGGACACCGTCGAAAAGCTGCGCAAGCTGCGGTCGGAGCTCGACGGCGGTCTCGGCACGACCCTCGCCGAGCACATCACCAAGTTCGAGATCCGCGCGCTGGCCACGCGCACCGACGTCCTGCTCGCCGAGGGCATCTTCCCCGAACCGGGTGACGACTGGCGAGCCATCCCGTGGCCGCTGTTCTAGTCGACGAGGCCGCCCGCGCGCGGCTGGTCGACCGCTTCGGCGCGGAACTGGCCGAGCCGTGGTGCGACGGTTTCCCGGACCTGGTGGCCCGTCTGACCGCGAAGTGGCAGCTGACGGTCTTCGAGGCCCGGCCCGGCAACACCGGCCGCACGCTGCTGTGCACCGGGCCCGATGGTGGCCTGCGGGTCCTCAAACTGACCCCGGATCCCGAAGTCGCCCGGCTGGAGTTCGCCGGGCTGAGCGCCTGGGCCGGGTGTTCCCGGGTCGTCCAGGTGCTCGACGCCGACCTCGACGCCAACGCCATCCTCCTCGAAGGCCTGGTGCCGGGCACCGAGCTGACTGGGCGCGCCGTCCCGTGGGCCGAACTCGGCGAGCTGCTCGACCAGCTGCATTCGGCCGAACCACCGGGCGAGGTCCGGCGGCTCGCCGACGGCATCGAGTTCATCTTCGGCCTCTCCGAACGCCGCCGCCGCGACTCCCCGGCCGCCGCGCGGATGAGCGCCGACGTGCTGGCCAAGGGCCGTGCGCGTGCGCTGGAGCTGGCCACCAGCGGGCCGGTCACCCTCATCCACGGCGACCTGCACCCGGCCAACGTCCTCGACGCCGGACCCGGCCGCGGCGCCGTGGCCATCGACCCGCGCCCCGCCCTCGGCGACCCGGCCCTCGACGCGATCGACTTCGTCTATGTCCCGATGGCGGCCGGCGGCACGATCGACGACGGCATCGCCGCCCTCGCCCCGCACGTGCGGGACTTCGACGCCGAGCGCGTCCGCGCCTGGTGCGTCGCGATGGCCCCGCTGATCGCGCTCGCGCCCCTGCGCCGCGGCGAACGGACGCCGTTCACCGACGCGGTGCTGGAACTGGCCCGCTGACCGGCGTGGCATGCCCCGGCTGAGCGTCCGCGGCCACTAGGTTGCCTGGTCGTGCGCTCCCAACGCTATGACGACGTGCTCGCCGGCCCGCGCCGCAAGAAGGTGCCGGAGGTCCCCGCCGAACCCGGCCTGGTCGTCGAGGACCCGGCCAGCGGCTACTGCGGCGCGGTGGTGAAGATCGAGTACGGCAACGTCGTGCTCGAGGACGCCAAAGGCCGTCACCGCGTCTTCCCCCTCGCGCCCGCCGGGTTCCTCCTGGAAGGCAAGCCGGTCACGCTGGTGCCGTACCGGGTGCCCGCGAAGGCCCCGGCCCGGCAGGTCTCGGCCTCCGGTTCGGTCCGCGTCGAGGGACTGAAGGCCCGGGTCGCCCGCGACTCGCGGATCTGGGTCGAGGGCAAGCACGACGCCGAGCTCGTCGAACGCGTCTGGGGCCACGACCTGCGTGTCGAGGGTGTCGTCGTCGAGCCGCTCGACGGCGTGGACGTACTCGCCGACCGGATCGCCGAGTTCGGCACCGGCCCCGGCCGCCGCCTCGGCGTCCTGGTCGACCACCTCGTGCCCGGCAGCAAGGAATCCCGGCTCGTCGAAGCCGTCCGCGACGAGAACGTGCTGGTCACCGGTCACCCCTACATCGACGTCTGGGAGGCCGTGCGGCCCGAGGCGGTGGGGATCAAGGCCTGGCCGAAGATCCCGCGCGGGACCGAGTGGAAGCAGGGGATCTGCGACGCGCTCGGCTGGGGGCAACCTTTCGAAGGCTGGCAGCGTGTCCTGAGCGGAGTGAGCAGTTTCCGCGACCTCGAGACCCCGCTCATCGGGGCCGTGGAACGGCTCATCGACTTCGTCACCGAACCGGGGGAAGAGGGCTGAATGTCCGAATTGTCCAAGGTTACGCGAAGGTCACGTCCCGTCACCGCGCCGGTGCGAACCGGCGCGATCTGAGAGCATGAAGCCATGACTTGGGCACTGGTCTGGTTGATCGTCGGGATCGCCCTGGTGATCGCCGAGGTCGTCTCCGGCGACTTCGTGCTGATCATGCTGGGCGTCGCCGCGCTGTTCGGCGCCGGTGCCGAGGTCCTCACCGGGAACCTGGTCATCGACGTCGCCGTGTTCGCCGTCGCCTCCGTCGGCATGCTCCTGCTCGTCCGGCCCGCGCTCAAGCGGCGTTTCCTCTCCGGGCCGACCCACCACACCGGCATCGACGCGCTGATCGGCGCCCGAGCCGTCGTCGTGTCCACAGTGGACGCCGAAGCCGGGCAGGTGAAGCTGGGCGGCGACGTCTGGTCGGCCCGCAGCCTCGGCGAGCACCTCCCGCCCATCGCGCCCGGAACCCAGGTCACGGTGGTCGAGATCTCGGGTGCCACCGCCGTCGTGTCGGCCGAGCCGTGAGCCTCGGACTCGTCGTCGTCGGCGAAGGCCACGCCGCGGTGCTCGAACGCGGCGGGCAGTTCCGCGCCGTACTCGGCCCCGGCCGCCACGTCGTGCTCCCGTTCGCCGACCGGGTCCGCGCCCGGTTCGACCTGGGTGACCAGATTCTTTCGGCCCCGCCCCGCCCGGTCGAAGCCGGCGACGGACGGGAGGTCCTCATCGGCTTCGAGGTCGTCTTCGCGGTGACCGATCCGCGCCTGGCCACCTACGAAATCGCCGCCCCGGCCCTGGCGATCGAGCAGCTGACCCGCACCGCGCTGCGGCAGGAAGCCGGCCTGACCACCGCCGAGCGCGCCGTCGCCGCACCCGGGGACCTGCACCGTACAGTGTGGACGGTCCTGCACGACACCACCGGCCGCTGGGGCGTCACCACCCGGGAACTGCACCTCGAGGTCAGCCCGCCCGCCGCACCCGAAACGCCGTCAACCGCGCAAGAATGGTACTAGGTAAGGGGAAATTCTCTTGACCGGATTTGTGATCGGCCTGGTCATAGCCTTGGCCTTGCTGGTGATCATCACGATCGCCAAGGCGGTCATGGTGGTGCCGCAGGCACAGTCGGCCGTGATCGAGCGGCTCGGCCGGTTCCGCACGGTCGCCTCGCCCGGCCTCAACATCCTCGTGCCGTTCCTGGACAAGGTGCGCGCCCGGATCGACCTGCGCGAGCAGGTCGTCTCGTTCCCTCCGCAGCCGGTGATCACCGAGGACAACCTGACGGTGTCGATCGACACGGTCGTGTACTTCCAGGTCACCGACTCGCGTGCCGCGGTGTACGAGATCTCCAACTACATCGTCGGTGTCGAGCAGCTGACCACCACCACGCTGCGCAATGTGGTCGGTGGCATGAGCCTCGAGCAGACCCTGACCTCCCGCGACTCGATCAACAGCCAGCTGCGCGGCGTGCTCGACGAGGCCACCGGCCGCTGGGGCATCCGCGTCGCCCGCGTCGAGCTGAAGGCGATCGACCCGCCGCCCTCCATCCAGGACTCGATGGAGAAGCAGATGCGCGCCGACCGTGAGAAGCGCGCCATGATCCTCACCGCCGAAGGTCAGCGCGAATCGGCGATCAAGACCGCGGAAGGCCAGAAGCAGAGCCAGATCCTCGCCGCCGAAGGTGCCCGCCAGGCCACCATCCTCGCCGCCGAGGCCGAGCGGCAGTCCCGCATCCTGCGGGCCCAGGGTGAGCGGGCCGCGCGCTACCTGCAGGCGCAGGGTCAGGCGAAGGCGATCGAGAAGGTGTTCGCCGCGATCAAGGCCGGCCGCCCGACCCCGGAGGTGCTGGCCTACCAGTACCTGCAGACGCTGCCGCAGATGGCGCAGGGCGACGCGAACAAGGTCTGGATGATCCCCAGCGACTACGGCAAGGCCCTCGAAGGCTTCGCCCGCGCGCTCGGTGCCCCGGGCGACGACGGCGTGTTCCGGTACGAGCCGCCGAAGGAGGACGACGTCCCGGACAAGCCCGACCTCGAGGACGACGAGGTCTCCAGCTGGTTCGAGACCAAGAGCGACCCGAAGGTCGCCGAGGCCGTCGCGGCCGCGGAAGCGGTGGCCCGCAAGGAGGTCCCGGCGATCGGGGCGCCCTCCTCGCCGCCCGCGCGGCCGTCGATCCCGCGCCCGGCCCAGCAGCAGGCCGAACCGGAAGCCGACGAAGACCGCGGCACCGAGGCCGTGCCCCCGCCGCAGCAGCCGTCGACGCCGAAGAGCGGCCAGCCGGCCCTGCCGCAGCCGCAGTCCCCGGCCGGCCCGCCGCCGGGCGGCCAGTACCAGGGCCAGCCGCCGCAGGCCCCGCCGCCGGGCCAGTTCGGCGGCCCGCAGCAGCAGAACCCGGGCTCGGGCCCGTTCCCGCAGCAGCCCCCCTTCGGCGGCCCCCGCCGCTGACCCACCACCGTTGAGGGCCTCCCACCACACCCGGTGGGAGGCCCTCAACGCGTGTGTCGTCCGTCCACGTACGCGTGTCGTCCGTCCGGGTACGCGTGTCGTCCGGTCAGGTCCGCTGGTAGACGGTGACGTCGTCGATGTCCGCCTTGGAACGGTCCTTCAGGAAGATCACGCACAGCACCGTGACCGCCGCCGACAGGATGATGTAGCCGGAGATCGCGTACGGCGTCCCGGTCGTGTGCAGCAGCCACGTCGCCAGCAGCGGCGCCGGTCCGCCCGCGAACACCGACGCCAGCTGGTACCCCAGCCCCGCGCCGCCGTAGCGCAGGTGCGTCGGGAAACTCTCGCCGATCAACGCCGCCTGCGGGCCGTACTGCAGCGCGTGCGGGATGAACGACAGGACGACCGCGACGAACACCAGCGCGTGGCTGCCGTGCGCCAGGATCGTGAAGTACGGGAAGGCGATCAGTCCGGTCAGGACCGCCCCGCACAGGTAGACCCGCTTGCGGCCGAAGGTGTCCGACAACGCCGAGAACAGCGGGATCAGCGCCAGCTCGCACGCCGCCCCGACGAGGACCGCGTTGAGCACGAACGTCTTGCTGAAGTCGTGCCGCGACACGACGTAGATCAGCACGTAGCTGGTGAACAGGTAGAACGGCATCTGCTCGCTGAACCGGACGCCGGCCGAGAGCAGGATCTCCCGCCAGTGGTGCCGGATCGCGTCGAGCACCGGCGTGCGCGCGGTCTGCCGGTTCTCGACGAGCTTGGCGAACATCGGCGTCTCGAGGATCTTCAGCCGGATCACCAGCCCGACCGCGACGAGCACCAGGCTGAGCAGGAACGGGATCCGCCAGCCCCAGGAGTCGAAGGCGGCGGGGGACAGCGTCGCCGACAGCAGCGTCATGCCGCCGGTGCCCAGCACCAGCCCGACCGGCACGCCGATCTGCGCGAAACTGCCCAGCAGCCCGCGTTTGCGCTGGTTGCCCCACTCCATCGCGAGCAGCACCGAGCCGCTCCACTCACCGCCGATGGCGATGCCCTGCACCAGCCGCAGCAGCACCAGGATCAGCGGCGCGGCGAAGCCGATCGCCGACGTGCCGGGCAGGATCCCGACGACGCCGGAGGAGATGCCCATCAGCAGCAGCGTGACGATCAGCGTCGCCTTCCGCCCGATCCGGTCGCCCCAGTGCCCGAAGATCGCGGCCCCGACCGGCCGGGCGGCGAACCCGACCGCGTAGGTGGCGAACGACTGCATGGCGCCGGCGTAGGCGCTCGAAGCGGGGAAGAACAAGTGCGGGAAGACCAAGGCCGCCGCGGTGTTGTAGAGGAAGAAGTCGTACCACTCGATGGTCGTGCCGACCGCGCTCGCCAGCGCCGCCCGCCGTACCTGCACTCTGCTGTCCGCCGGCACCTTGTGAGTGACGCCGTTGTCGCCCAGAACCATCTCGCAACACCTCCGGTGACCGATGTCACACAACAGTGTGACGCCCGACGACGATTTCGGCGATCGATGACCGGTTTCTCGTCCAGTCGGTGACCGGGCACCGGAGGTGCCGCGGGACTCAGGTGGCGATGGTGGCCACCGGCTCCACGCCGTAGGTGCGCGCGTAGCCGTTCTCGAGGCCCACCAGCAAGTCCACGACCTCGAACCAGCGGTCCCAGAACGGGGTTTCCCGCAGCGCGTCGATCAGCAGCCGGTAGGTGTCGTGGTCGTCGGCCTCCCAGACCCAGACGTCGGTGACCCGCGCGGAGTAGAACTCCGTGTCGTAGAAGCGGGACCGGACGCCGTGGGTCCGTGCTTCGATCACCGGAACGATCTGGGTCTTGAAGGCGTGGATGCGTTCGTCGACGGGCAAAGCCAACCACTCGGGCGTGGTCTTGACCAGCATGAACGCGGTGACGGTTGGCTCAGCGGGCATCGGCGGCCTCCGGGGCGGCGAGAACGGCGGGCTTGAGGGTCGTGGCGCACCAGTGCGCGAATTCGGTGCCCGACGGCGTCGAGCGGGTGACTCCGGCGTCGAGGCCTTCGTCCTTGGCGCGTTTCATGGCGACCATGGCCTCGACGAACGCGGCATCGAGGCCGTAGCCGAGCATCGTGGCCCGCAACTCCTCGAGTGACTCGCGGTGGTAGCGGACCGGGCGGCCCAGTTCCTCGGTCATGATGCGGGCCAGGTCGTCCGGCGACAGGTCCCGCGGGCCGAGCACCGGGACGCTGCCGACGCCGGTCCACGAGCGGTCCAGCAGCAGCCCGGCCGCCGCCGCGGCGATGTCGGCGACGGCCACCAGCGGGGCCGGGCGGTCCGCGGCGACGGTGTCGGTGAAGACGCCGTGGTCCCGGATCGAGCCGGCCTCCTCCAGGAGGTTCTCGAAGAACGACGGGCAGGCCAGCGCGCGGTAGGCGACGCCGGAGGCGGCGATCAGGTCGTCCACGGCCAGGGTCGCGGTGACCAGCCCGGCCCGGGCGGCCTGCGGGGTGCCGCGGCCGAGCGCCGAGACGCCGACGACGTGACCGACACCGTGTTCGGCGAACGCCCGCGCGGCCGGGCGGGTGAAGCCGCGGTAGCCCTGCTCGGGCGGGACCGAGCCGTCCGGTGGCACCAGCCAGAACACGGCGTCGGCCCCGGCGAAGGCGCGCTCGGCGGTCGCGGCGTCGCCGTGGGAGCCGGTGACCACGTCGACGCGTTGCCGCACGGACTCCGGGAGCCGGGCCGGATCACGGACCACGACCCGGAGCTCCTCGCCGGCTTCGAGCAGCGAAGACAGCAGGCGCCCGCCGATCTGGCCGGTGGGAGCGGTGATGACGATCATGGAACCTCGCGGTTGTGTCGGATCGGATTGACCCCTCGATCGTGCGGATTCCGGCCGCATTGCCACAATGGGAACATCAGCAACCAATCCTTGCCCGAAACGGAACAATGCTGGTGAGCGACCCGCTACCGAACCTCGACGCCAACCTCGCCGTCGCCCTCGATGCCCTGCTGGCCGAGCAGAGCGTCACCCGGGCCGCCGAGCGGCTGCGCACTTCGCCCGCGGCGATGAGCCGCACCCTGGCCCGGCTGCGCCGGGTGCTGCAGGATCCGCTGCTGGTGCGGGCCGGGCAGGCGATGGTGCCCACGCCCCGCGCCGAGGAGCTGCGTGACGAAGCCGCCGCGGTGGTCCGGCGGCTGGCGGCCCTGCTCACCCCGGGCGGCGGGATCGACCCCGCCACGCTGCGGCGCACGTTCACCGTCCAGGCCGCCGACGTCGTCGGCGCGGCGGTGGCGCCCGGCCTGCTCGGCCTGGCCCGCCGCCAGGCGCCGGGCGTCTCCCTGCGGGTGCTGGCCGAGGAGTTCGAGGCGGGCCCCGCCCTGCGCGAGGGCCGGATCGACCTGGAGATCGGGAACATCGGCCACGCCGACCCGGAGGCCCGGGTCGAAGACCTGGTGACGCTGCGGATGGCGGCCGGCGTCCGCGCCGGGCACCCGCTCACCGAAGGCGTCCTGACGCCGGCCCGGCTGGCGGCGGCGGAGCACGTGGCGGTCAGCCGCCGAGGCCGCTTCACCGGGCCGCTGGACGCGGCCCTGGCCGAACACGGGCTCACCCGCCGGGTCGGCGCCGTCCTGCCCGGGCACCTGGCGGCGATGGCCCTGGCCGCTGCCGGCGATGTCGTCTGCCTGGTCCCGGCCGCCGTGCCGGGCGAACCACCCTCACCACTCGGCGACACGGCCCACGCACTGGGCTTGCGCCTGCTGGAGATCCCGCTGCCGCTGCCGCCCTTGAAGATCGGCATGGCCTGGCATCCGCGCCACGCCGCCGACAGCGGCCACCGGTGGCTGCGCGACGCCGTGCGCCGGCTCCTCCAACCCGGCCGGAAGCTTGCCGATTAGGCAACTTTGCAGATTCTGCAAGTTTCGGTACGGTGGGCTCATGGACACCGACCGCGCCGGCCTTCGGGAGCGCAAGAAGCGGGAAACGCGCATCGCGCTGAGCTGGGCGGCGATCCGGCTGACCGTCGAACGCGGCTTCGACAACGTCCGGATCGAAGACATCGCCGCCGAAGCCGGGGTGTCCACCCGGACCTTCAGCAACTACTTCGGCAGCAAAGGCGAAGCCATCGTCGCCCGGCACCACGACCGGGCGCGCGCCATCGCCGCCGCGCTGCGGGCCCGGCCGGCCGGGGAACCGATCTGGGACGCCCTCACCGGCGCCGCGCTCGACGGGTTCGCGCTCGGCGAACCGGTGCCCGACGGAAAACCCGCCGACCGGAGCTGGGTCGAAGGGCTGCGGCTGATGGTCGCCGAACCCGCCCTGCAGGGGGAGTTCCAGAAAGCCGGTGCGGCCGCCGAAGCCGAGTTCGCGCTCGCCGTCGCCGAACGCACCGGCACCGACGTCACCCGGGACGTCTACCCGCGGCTCGTCGCGGGGGTCGTCGGTGCCGCGCTCAACGTCGTCACCCAGCAGTGGCTGGTCGCCGATCCGCGACCGGCCCTGGAAGACGTCCTGCGGGACGTCTTCGGCCGGCTCGCCGCCGGCCTGCCCGAACCCCGCTGAGCCACCTCATCCGAAGACCCGAAGAAGCGCCCGCACGCCGGGCCGCTTCGCCATGCCCACCAAAGGGGAGCGAACCATGGAAGACGTCATCATCGCCGGAGCCGGCCCCAACGGCCTCATGCTGGCCTGCGAACTCGCCCTCGCCGGCGTCCGGCCGCTGGTGCTGGAACGGCTGCCCGAACCGAGCACCGAGAACCGCGCCAACGGCCTCGTCGGCCAGGTCGTCCGCCTCCTCGACCGCCGCGGCCTGCACGAGCGGCTCGCCGGCCCGATCGCGCCGCCCGCGCCGGCGTTCGTCTTCGGCGGGCTGCGCCTCGACCTCACCCTCGCCGAACGCAATTCCTTCACCATCCTCGGCGTGCCACAGCGGCAGGTCGAGGCGATGCTCAACGCACGCGCCGCCGAACTCGGCGTCGAGGTCCGGCGCGGCCACGAGCTCACCGGCCTCACCCAGGGCGCCGACGCGGTCACCCTCGACGTCACCGGTCCCGAAGGGCCGTACCGCATCGGCGCCCGGTATGTCGTCGGCGCGGACGGCGGCCGCAGCGTCACCCGCAAGCTCACCGGCATCGGCTTTCCCGGCATCACCGAAGACCGCACGTTGTCCTTCACCGCGAACGCCACGGTGCCCACGGAGTTCGCCGACGCGGAATCGGGTGGCCTGCGGGTGCCGGGCCACGGCGTCATCCCGCCGTTCTTCCACTACCGCACCGAAACCGGCCTGTTCGTGTACGCGCCGTTCCCGGCCGGCCCGCTGATCAGCACCATGGAATGGACCGACGAACCGGAGTCCGGCGACGAGCCGCCGATCTCCCTCGACGAGCTGCGCGCGAGCGTCCGGCGCGTCCTCGGGTTCGAGCTGCCGCTCGGCGCGCCCGAGGGCGACGGCCCGCACCTGCTGCGGCGGCTGCGCGGGCGCAACACGCGGCTGGCCGAGAAGTTCCGCGAAGGGCGCGTCCTGCTGGTCGGCGACGCCGCGCACGTCCACTCCGCGATCGGCGGCCCCGGCCTCAACCTCGGCCTGCAGGACGCCGTCGGCCTCGGCTGGAAGCTCGCCGCCACCGTGCGCGGCCGGGCGCCGGCGGACCTGCTCGACACCTACGAGAGCGAACGCCGCCCGGTCGCCGAGCGCGTCGTCATGCACACCCAGGCCCAGTCGGCGCTGATCAGCCCGGGCCGCGACGTCACCGCGCTGCGCGCGCTGTTCGGCGAACTCCTGCGGCTGCCGGGCACCGTGCAGCACATCGCCGACCTGATGTCCGGCGCCGACGTCCGGTACGAGCCGGGTACCGACCACCCGCTCGACGGCCGCTGGGCCCCCGATCTCGTCCTCGCCGACGGCACCCGGCTGGCCGAGCTGACCACGACGGCCCGGCCGCTGCTGCTCGACTTCACCGGCTCGCTCGGCGACGAGCTGCGTGGCTGGACCGACCGCGTGGACCTCGTGCCCGGCCACGCGGAGGGCGACGCGACCGCGCTGCTCGTCCGGCCCGACGGGTACGTCGCCTGGGCGAGCAGCGCGGCGGAGCCGGACGACACCGAACGCAAGGCGCTGCGCACGGCCCTGGAACGGTGGTTCGGCCACCCGCTTGACGCGTAGGATATCTCCTACGTATTGTCGCCGGCATGACGATCACCCACGTGCAGTTCCTGACCCTGCCGGTCGCCGACCACGCCCGCGCGCGGGACTTCTACGTCGGCAAGCTCGGCTTCGAAGCCCTCGTCGACCGCCGCACGCCCGAAGGCGGCCGGTTCGTGCTGGTCGCGCCCAAGGGGGCCAAGACCGGCGTGGTGCTGACCGACCAGCAGGTCACCGGGGTCGAGCCGGGTCCGCGGCACTTCCAGCTGCAGACCACCGACGTCGACGCCGATGTCGCCGCATTGCGGGCGGCCGGGGTCGACGTCGCCGACCCGGACGAGCGGCCGTGGGGCCGGGCGGCGTCGTTCCGGGACGTCGACGGGCACACGATCGGTCTCCTGGAACCGTCGGACTTCGGCGCCGTCCCGCGCTGATGCCGGTCAACGACGACGTCTTCGCCGCCCTCGCCAGCCCGGCGCGGCGCGAAGTGCTGCGGCTGCTGCTCGACGGCCCGATGCCCGCCGGTGCCATCGCCGAACGGTTCGAGATGGCCCGGCCCAGCCTGTCGGAGCACCTGCGGGTGCTGCGCGAGGCGGGCCTGGTCACCGAACAACGCCAGGGCCGCAACCGCGTCTACCGCCTCGACGCGGCCCCGCTCGAGGAAGTCGCGGACTGGCTCACCCCGTACGAGCGCTTCTGGCGCACCAAGCTCGCCACCCTGCGCGACCTGCTGGACGAAGAGGAAGACCTGTGACCGACGACGACCCGGCCGCGATCCACGTCGACCAGTTCCTCGCGCACCCGGCCCGCAAGGTGTGGCGCGCACTGACCGAGCCGGCCCTCCTCGAACGCTGGCTCAACATGCCCAACGACATCAAACCCGTGGTGGGGCACCGGTTCGAGCTGCTGGCCGAGCCGGTGCCCGCGGCCGGGTTCGCCGGCGGCCCGGTCGCGTGCGAGGTCCTGGAGGTCGAGCCCGAGCGCAAGCTCAGCATCCGCTGGGGTCCGCAGTGGACGGTGACCTGGCGGCTGGAGCCGGAGGGCACCGGCACCCGGCTGTTCCTCAGCCACGAAGGGTTCGACCCGGACGACGAGTTCCAGCGCGTCTCGCGCCGGATCATGGGTGGCGGCTGGCGCTCCCACGTGCCCCGGGCCCTGGCCCGGCTGCTGGACTCACTGCCCGATCCGGCGCCGTTAGGATCGGAAGGTGACCCCCGCCGCTGAGCCCGCCGAGCCGAAACCCCTGCGCGCCGACGCCCGGCGCAACCGGGCGCGCGTGCTGGAGGCGGCCGAGAGCGTGTTCGCCGCCAAGGGCACCGGGGCGCCCACCGAAGAGGTCGCCCGCGTCGCCGGTGTCGGCATCGGCACGGTCTTCCGGCACTTCCCGACGAAGGAGGCGCTGCTCGAAGCGGTGCTCTTCGCGCGGCTGAGCCGGTTCGTCGACGAGGCCGAGACGGCCGTGGCCGCGGAGTCCGCCGACCCGGGCGGCGCGTTCTTCACGTTCCTGGGCAGCTGGGTCGAGATGTCGAGCGCGAAGAACGCCTACTTCGAAGCACTGACCGCGGCCGGGGTCACGGTGCCGGTGGCGAAGTCCGACATCGGCGCGCGCCTGCTGTCGGCATTGGGCGTGCTGCTCTCGCGGGCGCAAGCGGCGGGCGCGGTCCGGACCGACCTCGTCGTCGGCGAGCTGATCCCGGTGATCATCGGCGTGGCCCGGGCCGCCGAGTACGCCGGCCCGGACGCGCCCCTGCGCGATCGGGCCGTGGACATCCTCTTCGACGGCCTCCGCCGGTCAGCGGGGGACCGGCGCTGAGCCGACCGGCGCCAGCGTCGGGCGCTTCGCGGTGAGTGTGTCCCCGGAGGATTCGCCCTTCACCCGCCGCCGCACCCACGGAAGCGCGTGTTCCCGCGCCCACTGCAGGTTCTGGCTCCGGCGCGCCGCCGGGCTCAGCACCACGCGCGGCGCCGGTTCGGAGTTGACCAGCGGATGTTCCACGCCGAGGACCCGCAGCACCTCGATGGCGACCTCGGTGTGCCCGAGCGCGTTGAGGTGCAGGCGGTCCGGCGCCCAGAACCGGCGGTCGCACAGCTGCCGCATCGACCACAGGTCCACCAGCAGCGCGTCGTGGCGGGCCGCGATGCCGCGCACGAGTTCGTTGTAGATGGCCACCCGCCCGCGGATCGTGCGGAAGAGCGGGTCCTCGACGCCGTCGACCCCGGTGAACAGGACGAGCCGGGCCCCGGTCGCCCGGATCTTCGCGGCGGCGGCTTCGTAGCCGACCATCAGCGCGTCGATGTCGACCTTGGGCCGCATCAGATCGTTGCCCCCGCCGTAGAGGGTGACGAGGTCGGGTGCCATGGCGAGCGCGGGCTCGAGCTGCTCGCCGAGGATCTGCGGCATCAGCTTCCCCCGGATGGCGAGGTTGGCGTACCGGAAGTCCGGTTCCCGCACGGCGAGCTGTTCGGCGACGCGGTCGGCCCAGCCGCGCACGCCGTTCGGGGCGGCGGGATCGTCGTCGCCGACGCCTTCGGTGAACGAGTCCCCCAGAGTCACTAAGCGCTTGCTCATGTGTCCAGTGTAGGCAGAGCGGGACCGGGTGGTGCGTGCCGCCCGCGACGGCACGCACCACGGCCGGCTCAGGCGCAGACGCTGATGTCGGGCAGCGCCGGCGACCACCCTGCGGCCGGCACCCACCTGACCGAAGCGTTGCGCCTGGCCGAGCAGTCCGGTGACCTGGCCGCGCAGGCCCGCACCCACGTCATCCTCGCGCAGGCCCACGGCCAGCAGGACGCGCCCGCCGCCGCGCCGGAGCACTGCGCCGCTTCGCTGCGGCTGATCCGCCGGCTCGGCCACCCGACGCTGGAGCCGGACGTGTTGGACAGCCTCGGTTTCATCGCCGACCACACCGCGAGCACCAGGCCGTAACCGCGTACTTGCCTGCGGCGGCGAGTACTTCGAACGCGGCGCGGGCCACCTGGTCGCGGGCGCTGGCGATGTACCGGCGGCAGCACCGCGAGGAGGCGGCGGCGCGGCTGCTGTAGACCGCTCTGCGCGAAATCCGTGGACCACCCGGTGCCCGGTCGGTACGACGGAGAGGTGACCTCCTACGACGCCATCGCCGACTGGTACGAAACCACGCTCGTCCCCGGCTGGCGGGAGGATCCGCTGGAGTTCGGGCCGGTGCTGCGGGACCTCCTCGGACCGGGCGCGGGAGCGTGCCTCGAGCTGGGCTGCGGCACCGGCGCCCACGCCGGGCGGATCCGGCAGCTGGGCCGCACACCGCTCGGCGTCGACGTCTCCGCGGGGATGCTGCGGCACGCCGGGGCGCGGTTGCCGGTCGTGCGAGGCGATGCCACGGCGCTGCCGATCGCGACCGGTGCGCTGCCCGCCGTCGTGGCGATCATGGTCCACACCGACATGCCCGGCTATCCCGCGGTGCTGCGTGAAGCGGCCCGGGTCCTGGCCCCGGGCGGGGTGTTCGTGCACGTCGGCGTGCACCCGTGCTTCTGTGGCGGGTTCGCCGACCGCACCGACGCGCGCGCGGTCGTCATCCGGCCCGGCTACCGGGAGTCCGGCTGGACCATGGAGTCGTGGAGCGACCAGGGCCTGCGGGACAAGGTCGGCGCCACCCACCGGCCGCTGCCCGCGCTGCTGGGCGCGGTCCTGGAGGCGGGATTGGTGTTCGAGCGGTTCGCCGAAGGCGGCGCGCCGACGCCGACGGTCTTCGCGTGGCGGGCGAGAAAGCCTTACGCCGAAGGAACTAGCCGCTGACCGGGATGTCCGGATCGCTATGCTCCCGCGATGGCAGGCAGGGCACGGCGTGCGGAGACCCGGATCGGTGACGAGGCCCGCGCGGCGGCCACCCGCACGTTGGCTGCGGCGTTGCGGGACGGCCGGCTCGACCTGGCCGAGTACGAACGGCGGCTGTCGGTCGTCGTGGCGGCCCGCGTGCGGGAGGACCTGACCCCGGCGGTCGCCGATCTGCCCGATGGGTCCGGCCGGCGCGGTCCCGCGTTGAGGATCTCCGCGGCGGACCGCGAACAGGCCCTGGTCCAATTGGCCGGCGCCCTGACCGACGGCCGCCTCGAAGCGCGCGCCTACGCCGACGCCGAGCAGCTGCTGAACCGAGCCGTCACCTACACCGACGTCGACGCCGTCGTCGGCAACCTGGACGCCAAGGCCAGCCTCGCCGAACGCGACCAAGCCGTCGCCCGCGTCGAAGCGGCGGTCGCGGCCGGGCTCCTGGACCCGGCCGAGCAGCACGACCGCGTGGCCGCGATCCGGCGCGCCACCACCGACGCCCAGCTGGCCGCCCTGGTGGCCGACCTGCCCGCCGGAGCAGGCCTGGCGCGCTCGCCGCGGGCCTCCCACGCGGACCGGGAAGCCGCTGTGGCGCAGCTGCAGGAAGCCGTCGACGCGGGGGTGCTGGACCTGCGGGAGTTCGACGAGCGGGTGCGCGCGGTCTACGCGGCCCGGCTGCACGACGAGCTGGCGAGGCTGCTCGCGGACCTGCCGCAGCCGCCGCCTCCGCCGGCCGCCGTGCCGCCCGCGCCGCCGGTCGGCGTGCCCCGGCAGAAGCCGCCGTCGGTCCGGGCCGGGGTGACCGCCGCCGTGGTCGCGGCCGTCGGCATGTTCCTGATGGTCGGCGTCGTGATCGTGCTGGGGAAGACGGGACTGACCGCCGCGGCCGTCGTGGTGGCGTCGGGGTGGGCGATCGTGTTCGTCGCGCTCGTGGTGTGGGCCAAGCGCACCACGACGGCGGCCATCGAAGCGGAAAGCGCTTCCCACCTCGACCTCCGGTTCCCGCCGCTCCCGGCCGAACCGACCTGGGTCGACGTCGATCCGGCCGAGTGGCAGCCGAAGGGGAGGAAGGAACCGGCGCGCACGCGGACGCTGGGACGGCACAAGGGCGACCTCCGGTCGATGACCACCCTGGTCCTGCCCGGCGGCACCCCGGTGGCGATCACCGGCGGCCGCGACAACACGGCCAGGGTGTGGGACCTGACCGACGGCTCGTGGCGGCACACGCTCACCGGTCACACCCACGACGTGGTGGGCGTCGCGGCCATGGTCCTGCCGGACGGCGTCCCGGTCGCGGTGACGGTCAGCCCGGACCGGACCGCCCGCGTGTGGGACCTCCGGGACGGGTCGCCACGCCGGGCACCGCTGAAACTGGGCTACCAACCGGAGGGGGTGCGCTGCCTGTCGCTGGCCGACGGCACGCCGGTCGTGGTCGTGCACAGCACGTCCGAGGCGATCCAGCGGTGGGACCTGCGGGATCACAGGATGCTCGGGAAGGTCGGCAGCAGCTCCTTCGACATCCTCATCGACGGGATGGTCCCGGTGGTGCTCCCCGACGGCACGCCGGTCGTGCTGGCCACCGGCTGGGAAGGTCCGATCAAGGCGCTGGACCTGAAGACCGGGAAGACCCGGTTCGAGCTGCGCGGCCACACCCACTCCGTGCGGGCGATCGACACGACGGTGCTGCCCGACGGCACCGCGGTCGCGGTGTCGGTGAGCGGGGACAAGACGATCCGCATCTGGGACCTGCGCCGCCGCGCCCTGCGCCAGGCCATCACCGGCCTGACCGACGCTCCGGAAGCGGTCGTGTGCACGTCGCTCCCGGACGGCACCCCGATCGCGGTCGCCTGCGACTTCGAGCGGAACACGACGGTGCGGGACCTCCGGGACGGTTCCGAGCTGCCGTACCGGCTCGAGCTGTGGGGCGACCAGCTGGGCGCGGTCGCGCTCCCGGACCGGACCTTGCTCCTCGGCCTCGGCGACACCGACTCCGCCGCGACCGTCCACGAGCTGACCTAGACGAGTAATGCGTAACTCGGTCAGTGGTCGTAGGCGGTCAGGGATCGGGTGATGGGTTGGCTGGTGGCGCGGTTGTGCCAGATGGCGGCGGTCAACGCGAGGAGGCGTTGGGCGATGCGGAC
>NZ_JACKQP010000006.1:0-642070 GCF_031625235.1 Amycolatopsis sp. 505 | reverse complement strand
CGAGGTGGTCGTCGATCTTGACGTAGAGTGCGGTCAGAAGGGTGTTCAGGTCAGTCGTCACAAACCGATCTTGAACACCCTTCGCCCATCTCCAGCCACCACCCAGGCTTACGCATTACTCGTCTAGCGCTCCCGCACCACGGCCGTCGGGACACCCGGCTCCCGGAGAGACTCCAGGCAGCTCACCGACAGCCACAGCAGCGACCCGCCGGCCAACACGTGGACGACGCTGGTGAGCGGGGTGTCCGGCAGCCGCGCCGCGATCGCCAGCACGGGCAAGGCGACGACGTACCCCACCGCCGGGACGCGCGGGTGGATCCCGGCGCGCAGCATGGCCACCCCGAACAGGACCGTGCCCGTGGCGAAGACCAGCGCACTGCCCAGCAGAGCGACCATCGTCGGGCCGTGGAGCGGTTGCTCGCCGAGGAAGAACAGCGTCAGGTTCAGCGTGAACGCCGCGCCACCGAACAGGCCGAGGCCGACGGCGTTCACCGTGTAGGCCACCGCGCCGAACGGGCCGGCCGCGGTGGCCTGCCGCAGGTGGAGCGCGGTGAGCAGCGGGACGGCGAACGCCGGGGACAGGCCGAGCACGATGCTCGTCGGCGCGCTCTCGCCGGCGAACGCCTCGATCGCGCCGGGGACGGCGATGGCGAGGCCGGCGAGCACGCCGCACCAGGCACCCAGTCTGGTCAGCATGGGGATTCTCCTTGGGACGTAACCGTTTTGCGTGAACGGTAGGAACCGCGACCGGCCCGGCGGAAGTGCCGGACGACCGGTGACCGGGTGGCCACCCGGCACGTGCCGTTCGGCCGGATCGGGCCCGGGAGGCGGCGAACGGCCGTAGGCTCGGGTGATGACGCGGATCGTGCCGTGGGTTTCCGGTGCCGTGTACGGGATCGTGCTGCTGGCCGGGCTGTACTACGTCCTCGCCGGCCTCAGCCCCGCGAACGGGCTCCGGCTCGCCGGGTTCGTCGCGGGGATCGGGGGCCTGTTCGCGCTGGACGCCGTCGAGCGGCGGGTGGCCCGCGGGCCCGCCGCCTTCCTCGTCGCGCGGCTGGTGCTGTTCTTCGCGGTCGCCGCGCTCGACGAGTCGGGGCTGTCGCGGGTGCTGTTCGTGCTGGTGCCGTTCGCCGCGTACCTGACGTTCGGGCGCACCGCCGGGCTCGTGCTCGGCGGGCTCTGCCTCGGGGTGCTCGCCGCCGGGTTCGCGCTGTGGGTGCCCGGCTGGTACACCGACACCGACGCCGTGTCCGACGTGCTCATGTTCTCCGTGGGCCTGGTGCTGGCCCTGGCGATGGCCGACGTCGCGGTCCGGGAGCGGCGGGCCGCGGCGCGGGTCGCCGAGCTTTCCGCCGCGGCCGAACGCAACCGGCTGGCCCGCGACATCCACGACAGCCTCGGCCACCACCTGACCGCCGTCTCCATCCAGCTGGAGAAGGCGGCCGCGTTCGCCGGTCGGGACCCGGACGTCGCCGAGCGGGCGCTGGCCGACGCGCGCCGCTCGGTGGGGCACGCGCTCGAGGACGTCCGGACCTCGGTCGGCACGCTGCGGTCCGGCGGGCGGTCCCTGGTCGGCGCGCTCACCGAGCTGGGCGTGGCACTCGACGTGCACGGCGAGGAACCCGGCCTCGACCCGGCGACCGTGACCACGCTCCACCGGGCCGCGCAGGAGGCGGTCACCAACGCCCGGCGGCACGGGCGTACCGGCCGGATCCGGGTTTCGGTGACCTTCGGCGCCGCCACCAGCCTGGTCGTCACCGACGACGGCCGCGGCTTCGACCCCGCCGCGTCCCGGTCCGGGTTCGGGCTGCTCGGCCTGCGGGAACGCGCCGCGCTCGTGGGTGGCACCGTGACGGTGGACAGCGAGCCGGGCCGCGGCACCCGGGTCACGGTGGTCGTGCCGTGAGCGTGCGGGTGCTCGTGGTCGACGACCAGCGGCTGGTCCGCGAGGGCATCGCCTCCCTGCTGGACATCCAGCCGGGGATCGCGGTGGTCGGCACGGCGGCCACCGGCCGGGAGGCGATCGAGCGGACCCTGGCGCTCGGCCCGGACGTGGTGCTGATGGACGTGCGCATGCCGGAGATGGACGGCGTCGACGCGGTCGCCGTGCTGCGCCGCCGCGCCCCGGACTGCCGGGTGGTGATGCTGACGACGTTCGACGACGAGGAGTACGTCGTACAGGCGCTGCGGGCCGGCGCGGCCGGCTACCTGCTGAAGGACCTCCCGGCCGCGGAGCTGGCCGAATCGGTCCGGCTGGCCCACGCCGGCGTCACCCAGCTCGATCGCGCGGCCGCCCGCCACGTCGCCGCGGCGCTGTCCGGGCACCCGGCGCCGCCGGAGGTCCTGACCGGCCGCGAGACGGAGGTGCTGCGCATGGTCGCGACCGGGGCGACGAACCGCGAGATCGCGGCCCGGCTGTTCCTCAGCGAGGGCACGGTGAAGAACCACATCTCCCGCATCCTCGGCCGGCTCGGCCTGCGCGACCGCACCCAGGCGGCCGTGTACGCCCGCGACCGGGGACTCATCTGATCGTGCTTTTCCGCAAAACTCAGTCTTTGGGCTGAGAAAAGCCGCCGGAAATCCCCGTTATTCACCTGAGGACAATGGGCGACGCAGCCGCGTAACGTCATTTCCGGCCACGGCGAAACGGGAGGTCCGACCATGAACGACGACCGGGAACCCGCAGTACCGGCAACACTGCGGAGCAAGGGCAGGTTCGGCGCGCTGCCGAAGATTGACGTCGTCGGGCTCACCATCGATCTCGCGGTGGCCACGGCGGTTCTCCTCCTGCTCGCCAAGACGACCGACGGCCGGCGGGACGAAGCCGCCTGACGCCGAAACCGGTCGTGAGTGGCAAAGCGGGTTCTGACCCGCTTTGCCACTCACGACCGGGTGCCGATCAGGTGAGCGCGAGCGCCACCTCGTCCGAACCGAGGATGCCCCGGCGGAGGTTCTGCACCCGCTCGGACGGCTCCAGGCCCAGTTCCCCGCGCAGCGCGTGCCGCAGGCGCTCGAAGACCTCCAGCGCTTCCACCCGGCGGTCCACGCGGTGCAGCGAGAACATCAGGTACTCGTGGAAGCGTTCGTGGTACGGGTGCTGGTGCACGAGCATCGACAGTTCACTGACCAGCTCCCGGTGCCGGCCCAGGCGCAGCTCGCTTTCGATCCGCAGTTCCCGGGCGGCCACCCGGCGTTGCTCCAGCCGGGTGATCTCCGATCTGAGCGGCAGCCCGTGGTCGATCTCCGGCAGCACCGGGCCGGTCCACAGCTTTTCCGCCCGCCGCAGCAGTTCGACGGCCTGCTCGTCGTCACCGCCGGCCGCGGCGCGCTCGCCCGCGGCGGCCAGGCCGAGGTATTCGTGGAGGTCGAAGGAGCAGTCCGCGAGCTGGAACCGGTATCCCTCGCTGCGCGTCACCAGCACCTCGGTGCGGACGTGGGCGGGCGGCAGGTGCAGCTCGCGGGCGAGCCGGCGGCGCAGGTTGAGGATGTAGGTCTGCAGCGCGGTGCGCGCCCGCCGGGGCGGCTCGGCCGGCCACAGTTCGTCGATCAGCTGGTGCACCGGGACGACGCGCCCGTAGTTGAACAGCAGAAGGGCGATCACTTCACGTTCTTTGGGTGCACTGGGCGCGGCTTCACTGCGATGTCGCCCCCGGATGGACAAGTTGCCCAGGATCGTGATGGTGGTGCGGTCCCCCATGTTTTCTCCTTCGCAGGAAAATGTTGTTCACATCGAATGCGGAAGAGTTGCCTTCCGAATTGCCGGACCCATTCGGAGCGCATCCCCGGAGCGCCCGTCCGTCAACAACCCCCGAACCCGTATTGTACACCGTCCACCTCCCACCAAACACGATTAATCGAAATTGGCGAATCCGCCGAAGACAGGGAAAACCGGTGGATTCGACCCAATCACCGAGCGGATCTCGTGGCGGGCGCCCCGATTCAACGCGGATTCGACCGGCCGGTGCCGAGCGTCACGGGGTGGGCATACGGATGGCGGAATGCCGGGCCGGCATTCCGCCATCCGGGTCAGTCCGCCGCCGACGGTGCGACACCCGGGGAAGCGGGCGAAAGGCGCACGAACGCCGAGACCCCGGCGGCGAGCAGGTCCGCGGCGGTCACCACGAGCCGGCTCATCGCGACGACCGCCACGACGGCGGACGTCGGCGGCCCGGCGAGCGCGGCGTTCAGCGCCAGCCCGAGCACGGCCTCCCGCGCCCCGAGCCCGGCGGGCAGCACGACCACCAGCACGCCGGCGACCGACGCGAGCGCGAACCCGCCGGCGAGCACCGCCGCCCCGGGCAGCCCGCCCGCCGGCAGCCCCTGCGTGAGCACCACCAGGTGCAACCCGGCGAGCAGCCACCCGGCCGCCATCAGCCCCAGCGCGCCGAAGACCGCGCGCGGTCCCGGGAGCGTCACGGTCTTTCCCGTGCGGCGCCGGACGATCGCGGCGGCCAGCCGGGTCAGCTGCGGGGCGCCGATGACCAGCAAGCCGCCCGCGAACACCGGCACGACCACCCACCACACCGGCTGGACCGCGGCCAGCGCGGGCACCGCCACCAAGCCGACCGCCAGGCCGGCGACCGTGGACACGAGCACGCTCGCGAGGAACGCGCTGGCCAGCAATCCGGGCGGTTCACGCAGCTTGCGCGCGAGATCGGCGTGCGCGACCGCGGGCCACAACCCCCCGGGCAGGTACCGGCCCAGCCCGGCGACGAAGTACACCTTCGCCGCGACCGGTGTCGCCAGCCGGCAGCCGAACGCCGTGAGCAGCGCCCGCCACCCCGCCATGCCCAGCCACGCGCCCGCCGCCGCGATCGCGACCGCGGCGGCGAACCGGCCCCAGCCCAGCGACGTCACGACTCCGATGACGTCGCCGCGGTGCGTGAACAGCTGGTACCCCAGGAAACCGAGCACCGCCACGTAGAGGCCGGCCCGCACCACGGCGAAGACCTTGCGCCGGGTCACCGCCCACCGGCCAGCGAGATCCGGGTCCGCTGCAGGTCGTGGTCCGACAGCCCGGCCGGGTCGTCGAACCGGTAGTCGTGCACGCGTACGCCCGGCGTGGTCAACGTCCAGTCCAGCCGCCACAGCGGCGCCGACGCCGGCCAGGAGCCCGGGTAGAGCGACGAGCTCGCCCGGCCGGCGTCCACGAGGGTGTCCCGCAGGCCGTCGAGGTCGCCCATCGCCGGGCTGGTGTTGAAGTCGCCCGCGACGAGCAGCGGGTTCGGGTTCGCGGCGACGTCCTCGGCGAGCCCGGCCAGCTGGGCCTTGCGCAGGCCGTCGCGCGTGTGGACGTAGCTGTAGAAGCCGTGGCTCAGCGGGTTGCGGGTGACGTCGACCTGCACCGGCAGGTGCACGTTGTAGACGGTCAGGACCGACGAACCCACCTGCAGGTCGGTCCGCAGCACCTTCGCGCTCTCGAACACGTCGGGGTAGGACGCCCCGTCGGGCAGGCCGCGGTCCGGGCCCACCCGCGGCTGGGCGAGCACCGGGTAGCGCGACAACGTCAGCAGCTCGCCCCGGGCCACGATGTGGTAGCCGGGGAACTCCGCGCGCAGCCGGGCCAGGTCGTCCGCGTCCCGGGCGCCGTCGGTCCCGACCTGGTCGACGTATTCCTGCAGCAGGTAGACGTCGGCGGGGTGGGCGTGCAGGTAGGCGTAGAACCGGGCCGGGTCGTCGGTCTGGTCCCAGTACTCGGTGTTCCAGGCGACGACGGTGGGAGCGCCGGCCGGCGCCGCGTCTTCGCCGCCGCCGATCGCCGCCACGTTGACCCCGCTGCGGCCCGCGCCGGCCACCAGCGCGGCCACGGCCAGCACCAGCACCAGCCGGAACGCCGTCTTCGGCACCCGCCGCCGCAGCAGCCGCGGCACCGCGAGGGCGAGCGCGACCAGCGCCGGGCA
The DNA here is from genome assembly GCF_031625235.1 of Amycolatopsis sp. 505. Classification (NCBI taxonomy): domain Bacteria; kingdom Bacillati; phylum Actinomycetota; class Actinomycetes; order Pseudonocardiales; family Pseudonocardiaceae; genus Amycolatopsis; species Amycolatopsis sp. 505. The sequence goes on along the minus strand of NZ_JACKQP010000006.1, from coordinate 636,170 downwards.
GACCAGGAAAGCGAGCGGTGGCAGCAGGCCGGGCAGCAGCCACACCCACCCCTCGCCGGTGAACAGCACGTAGGCCACGGTGAACAGCAGCCAGGCCACGGCGAGCCCGACCAGCACCCGGGTCGCGGCGCACCACCGGGCCGGCCGCGGCGGGAGCGGCTGTTCCGGCTCTTCCAGGGTCTCGGCCGTCATGCCGGTGCCTCGTCGTAGATCCGCCGGAACCGCGGGGACAGCACCCACTGCGCCGCGCCGGTCAGCACCCCGGCCGCGATGGCGACGTTGGAGACCAGGTTGGTGCCGACGAAGAAGAGCCCGAAGCCGAGGCCGCGGCGGCGCGCGACGAACCGGTACATCGCCCCGTCGGCGGCGATCGACCCCAGCAGCAGGCCGGCCGGCACGACCGTCCACAGTGGTCCGGCGAGCACCGGCAGCGGCAGGGTCAGGACCGCGCCCAGCGCGGCCAGGCTGCCGGCCGCGCGGGCGGGCGACTCCGGTCCCTTGCCGAGCTTCTGGCCGCCCGCGAACAGCGGCACCCGCAGCAGCGACCGGGTGAACACCTTGCTCAACAGCACCTTCAGCTTGTCGTCGTGGTCGTGCCGGCCGCGCACCGCGGAGGTGAGCCGGAGTTCGTAGTCCCGGCCCAGCCGGGCACCGTAGTCGGCGTCCTCGGTGTGCCGCAACTTCGCGTTGAACGGCCCGACCGTGGCGAACACCTCGGCCCGCATGGCCATCATCGCCGGGTAGATCCCGGAGATCGGGCCCTCGCAGGCGACCTGGACGTAGTGCAGCTGGAGGCTGCGGTAGCGTTCGACCGCGCCGTCGTCGATCAGCGGGTCGGCGTCGTAGATGCCGCACACCGCGCCGATCCGCTCGTCGGACCGCAGCAGGGTGACCGCGTTCAGGACCGCGTCCGGCGCGAGGCCGACGTCGGAGTCGAGGAAGAAGAACACCTCCCCGGTCGCGGCTTCCGCGCCGACGTTCCGGGCACCGGCGCAGCCCATGTTGACCGGCGTGTGCACCACCTTGGCGCCGAAGGACTGCGCCACCGCGACCGAGTCGTCGGTGCTGCCGTCGTCGACGACGATCACCTCCAGGCGCGGGTACGCCTGCTCGGCCAGCGCGGCCAGGCAGAGCCGCAGGGAGCGTTCGTAGTTGTAGTTGGGGATGATCACCGATACCAGCGGGGTCCGCTCGATCATGGGAGTTCTCCGTCGATCCGTCCGGGGTGGGCGTGCGTGGCGAGCACGTCAGAACAGGGCCTTCACCAGGCTCAGCGCGCCCTGGTTCCACGGGTCGCGCGAGGTGCGGCCGGTGTCGGCGGACGGCTTGCGGGACGGCCGGCGCTGGGTGCACCACCAGCGGTAGGTGTCCAGGATGGCCTGCCGGTTGGACACCCGCGGGACGAACCCGAGGTGCTCGCGGGCCTTGTCGATGCTGACGTAGGAGTCGGCCATCAGCTTGTGCAGCAACCGGCCGTAGACCGGCGACATCTTGTACCGCTGCAGCGTCCGGAGCACGGCCAGCGCCGGCCGGGCCGGCAGCGACACGACCCGCTTGCCGTGGCCGGCCGCGTCGAGCACGCACTGGAAGTCCTCGCGGATCGTGCCGAAGTCGGCGGCGCCGAGGTTGTAGGTGTCGTTGGCGACCGCCGCGTCCGCGCCGAGGGTCGTGACGACCGCGTCGACGAGGTCGTCGACGCCGAACATCTGGATCCGCACGTCGCCGCGGCCGAGGACGGGGAAGTTGTGGCCTTCGGCGGCCCACTCGAAGAGCATGGCGAACAGGCCCATCCGGCCCGGCCCGAGGAACGTCTTGGGCCGCAGCATCGCCACGCACAGCCCGTCGCCGCGGAAGGATTCGCAGACCTCCTCGGCCGCCGCCTTGGCCCGGCTGTAGGAATCGACCGGGCGCCGCGGGTACGACTCGGGGGTCGGGACGACGTCCGGCAGGCCGTAGACCGCGGTCGAGGAGATGTGCACCACCCGCGGCACCGCGCGGTCCCGGCTCGCCCGCAGCACGTTGCGGGTGCCGTCGACGATGACCGAGCGGATCTCGTCGTCGCGGTAGCTGGGCAGCGCGGCCGCGCAGTGCACGACGGCGTCGACGCCGGCGACGGTCCGGTCGAGCAGCGCGGGATCGCGGATGTCGCCGCGGACCTCGGTGACCCCGGCCCGGGGTTCCCGCGGCGGGTTGAGGTCCAGGCCGACGACCTCGGCGCCGTCGGCCCGCAGCCGCCGGACGAGGTTGCCGCCCAGCATCCCGCTGCTGCCGGTGACCAGGACCCGGGTCACCACTGGGCCCTCACGCGGTCCTTGACGAACTTGCCGAGCAGCCGCGGCAGGCCCTTGGCGAGGGTCTTGCCCAGCGCGTCGAGGAACAGCTCGATCTCCTCGCGGCCGACCACCAGCGACGGCGCGACCACCAGCGGCGTGTCGCCGTTGGGGCTGAAGTACGTCAGGATCCCGTGCTCGCGGTAGAGCTCGCTGATCACCGCGCTGGTCACGAGCTTCGTGCGGAACTTCGGGTCCTTGGCGAACCCGGACGGCGCGAGCCGGGCGGCCATGCTGAGGATGGCGGGCCCGTTGTCGAGGAAGACGCCGAACAGCGAGCCGGTGCCGGTCACCCGGGTGATCGTGTCGGGGAACTCCTTCTGCAGCCGTTCCAGGCCGGTGCCGAGCACCGCTTCGATCTCCCGCGCCCGGCGCGGGAAGTCCTCCTCCACCACGATGTTGACGGCCTCGATGGCGGTCGCGGTCTCTTCGCCGAAGCCGTAGTAGGTGGTGGTGTGCAGGATGACGTCGCCGAGCCGGTCGTAGGCCTGGCGGAACAGCGGCTCGCGCACGGTGTAGCCGGAGATCGACGCCTTGCCGCCGCCGAAGGACTTCGAGTAGGTGAGGATGTCGGGCACCAGGCCCTCGTGGCGCATGAAGTAGAAGAGGCTGCCGGTCTTGCCCCAGCCGGTGTAGATCTCGTCGAAGATCAGCACGATGTCTTCGGCGGTGCAGAGCTCGCGCAGTTCGCGCAGGGCTTCCTCGCTCCAGTGCCGCATGGTGGACGCGCTGAACGGCTCGACGAGGAGCGCGTAGACGTCGGAGGTCCCGTCGGCCCGGCGGTGCGTGGCCACCAGTTCGCGCACGGCTTCGACGTCACCGAACGGGTAGGAGACGTTCGGGATGCCGGGGAACTCGAAACTGTTCTCCCGGGAGCCGGTCAGGCTTCCGGTGGCCAGCAGCTTGCCGTGGAAGCTGATGTCCGAGCGCAGGATCGTGTTCCGCTTGCCCTCGTGGTACTTGTACGCGAGTTTGACCGCGCCTTCGTTGGCCTCGGCCCCGGAATTGGGGAAGTAGGAGATGTTCAGATCACCCGGCAGCACTTGCGCGACATTGTGGCTGAGCGCGGCGACATACGGCGAAAAGAACGCCTTGTGCACCTCCATCCGGCGCAGGTCCTGGAACCGCTTTCTCGCCGCGAGGATGCGCGGGTGGTTGTGGCCGTGGTTGAGGACACCGACCGCGCCGGTGAAGTCGAGGATGCGCTCGCCGTCCCGGGTCGTGATCCACACCCCGTCCGCGCTTTCCACGAGCCGTTTCCCGAATCCGAACGTCGACAGCAGCGAGACCTGGGACCGGCTCACGTGGTCCCGGTAAAGGCCCTGCAATTGCTTGACGGTGAGGGATTCGCATTCTTCGACGGAGATCAGGCTGGCCATCATGCTCCTCGTGACGATTTTCCGGCCGACTCCGATGAAAACTACGGCAGAGCCGTCACGCGCCGCTTCAGCCGACAGTCTGAGATGTCCCCTGTCTCGTTCTCCGCCAAACGAATGAGATGGCCGGACACCGAGGTGCCCGGCCATCGAAAACGCTTTCTCACGCCGACGTCAGCCGGGCGTCCCCCTGGTCGGCGAACCGTTGCACGGGCAGGTGCACGATGCCCGACCGGTAGGCCAGCGCGACCGCCTGCGTGCGGTCCCGGACCCGCAGCTTCTGCAGCAGGTGGTAGATGTGCGACTTGATCGTGCTGGTCTGCACGACCATGGCGGCCGCGATCTCGGCCGTCGTCATCCCCTGCGAGATGTACTGCAGGACGTCCCGTTCCCGCTGGGTGAGCTGGTCGAACACGGCCGGCCGCGGCCGGTCGCGCACGAGCGTGTCCAGCAGCTTCCCGGCGACCGCGGGTGGCAGGCTGGCGTGGCCGGCGGCAACCACGCGCACGGCGGCCGCCACTTCGTGCGCGCCACTCGAGCGGCACACGAACCCCCGCACGCGCGACGAGAGCAGCCGGGCGACGCGGTCGCCGTCCGCCGAGTCGCCGATCAGCAGCACCGGCACGGCGAGGTCGGTCAGCGTGGCTTCGTCGGCTCGGCCGAGCAGGTCGACGGCGAGGACGACGGCCGACGGCGACACCGCGCGCACCACGGCTCTGAGCGAGGCGAGCGACTCGACCTCCGCCGACACGTGCAGCGCCGGGTCCTGCTCCAGCTTCCGTCTCGTTTCGGCCCGGTTCAGCGGCCACTGCTCGGCCAGCAGCACCTCGGTCACCGGTTCCGCCGGGCGGTGTTCGCGCTCGAATCCCACTTCGCTCCCCAGTCGCACAAGTCCTGCTTCCGATGGCCGCCAGCGTGTGGACCGGCGCTCAAGGAAGGATCAAGGACCACTGCACGAGGCCGCCCTCGAACCCGGGAACCACGTGCGCCGGCCCCGCGCCGGAGAGCGACGCGGGGCCGATGGACGGGGTCAGCAGGAAACGGCGCCGTCGTACCGGGCGAGGCCGCTCCGCCACGATGTCATCCAGCCGCCGTTCGCCTCGAGTTTCGTGCACGGGCTGTCCGAGGCGAACGCCCAGAGGATCTTGGCGTGGATGACGTAGCTGCAGTTGTTGATCACCCAGGCGTCCTGCCCGGAGTGGTCGTAGTCGGCGCAGCCGGGCAGCGTCCCGGTCACCCCGAACGCGGCCACGACCTGCCCCGAGGACGCGTCACCGCCCGCGGTCGCGGCAGCTCCCGTCCCGGCCGTCGACACCATGATCCCGCCCGCCGCGGCGAGGACCCCCGCGGCCGAGGCGATCTTCTTCACCAGCATTGCTCCCCCTTTTTCTCGGTGATGGGACCGGCCCGACGCAGCCTGGCAGGGCCGGCCGTCCCGGAGAGGGAGTTTCGAACACGCTCGAAGCTGTCTTCGTCTTCCTCGCGTGATCGCTCACGGACCGCTCGGCAACGGCCCATAACGCGCCCGGGGCGCCTGGCTCACCCAAGCCCAGAACCGATCACCGTACGACCAGTGCCACCACCGAGCCGGGTAGTTCACCAACCCCGCCGCCACCAACGCGGGCACCAGCAACTCCCCCACCCGCCCCTGCGGCGGCCCGACCGGATCCGCACAACACGCCGGCACCGGCTTCACCACTTCGTCCACTTCGGACAGTGTGAGGTCCACGGCACCACCCGTCGGGTGCGGCGCGGCGGCGGACTCGGCCGGCGGGCAGGCGCACGCCGGGCCGGGGCACGGCCGATCGGGCGGGCGGTAGCCGGCGACGATGAGCAGGCGGACATCGCGGGGTAGGAGGCTCTGGGCCGTCACCAGGCGGTCGACCAGGCCGTAACGGAGGTACGCCGTCCCCGCCACCCGCAGCGGGGCCGACGTCCGGACGTCGACGAGCTCCTCGCCGCTGTCGCGGATCGGGATGCGGGCCAGGCGGGGGTCGGACAGCAGCACTTCTTCTGGGGGCACCGGCCCACCGTCGCCCACCCGGCTGCAGAAACCCTGGAATCGGATTACAGCGCCGTGAGCTCGCCGTATTCGCGGGACCCGTAGGCGCGGAACGTCTCGATCGCCTCGGCCAGCGCGGCCTTCGCCGCGGTGTGGTCGCCCCGGGCCTCTTCCAGCTGGGCGATGTCGCGCAGGGTGCGAGCGCCGAACAGGAACGCTTCCTGTTCGCGGAACGCCTCGAGCGCGCCGGTGAGCCAGCCGCCCGCCTCGGCGAACCGGCCGGCGGCCAGGTCCAGCTCGCCGAGGGTGCGCATGACCATCGCCTCGCCCCAGCGGTCCCCTTCCGCCCGGTGGGCGTCGAGCGCCGTCTCCAGTGGTTGCCTGGCCTCGGCCAGGCGGCCCATCCGGAGGTGGGTCTTGGCCAGCCCGCGCAGGCAGAACGACACCAGCTTGGGGTCGCCGAGCCGGCGGAACAGCGCCAGCGCGCGGGTGAACGTCTCCTCGGCCTCGGTGAGCCGGCCGCGGCCGAGGTGGGTCAGGCCGATCGTGCGCAGCGTCAGCGCTTCCCCGCGTTCGCTGCCGGCCCGGCGGTAGGCCGCCAAGGCCGCCGCCAGCGCGCGATCGGCGGCCGCGAAGTCGCCGCGTTCCAGGTGCACCGAGCCGGTCAGCCGCTCGCAGTGGCCGGTCGCGCGCTCGTCGTCCAGGCTCCGGCACACCGCGGCCGCCTGGGCCAGGAAGTGCCCCGCTTCGGGGAGGTAGCCCTGGTCGCGGCAGGCCAGCCCGAGCGCGGTCAGCGCGCCCGCCTCCCCCCGCGGGTCCTGCAGGTCGCGGAACCGCTCGACGGCGTCGGTGAAGGATCGGCGGGCGTCGGCGAAGCGGTCCTGCTCGTACCGGAGCTGGCCGAGCTGGGCCAGCAGGATCGCTTCGCCGCGGGTGTTGCCGGCCGCGCGGGCGGCGGCGAGCGCGGCGCCGTGCGCGCGGTCCCACAGGTCCAGGACGCTGTTGAGGGGATAGCTCGACGAGCAGAGCACCGACGCGATCGCGACGGCCGGCTCGTCGAGGCCCGCCTCGGCCGCCCGCTCCACGGCGAGCACCAGCGACGCCTGCTCGATGTCGAGCCAGCCGCGGGGATCGGTCAGCGCGGTGCCCAGCACCTCGGGGTCGACCGGGGCGGCTTCGGCCGTCGTCAGGGGAATCGCCCCGGACGTGACGTGGTCGGCGATGTGGTTGCGCAGCCGGTCGAGGACCGCGGTCCAGCCACCGGCCACGCGGGCGGTCGAGGCCACCAGGTCGGCGTGGGGCTCGTGCCGTTCGGCCTCCTCGCGCGCGTAGATGCGGACCAGGTCGTGCAGCCGGTAGCGGACCTGGCCGGTGTCGTCGACGAAGGTGTAGTCGACCAGGTGCGTGTCGACGAGGTGCTCGACGACCTGCTCGGCCGTGCCGAGGTCGGTGTCGAGCGCGGCCGCCACCACCCAGGACCGGAAGTCGGCCAGCCCCAGGTACCCGAGCCGGCGCAACGCGGTCCGGGCGGCCGGGTCCAGGTTCCGGACGCTCAGCTCGATGCTCGCGCGGATCTGCTGGTCACCGGCGCACAGCTCGGTGAGGCGGCGCCGCTCGTCGGTCAGCCGGGTCGCGAGCAGGCGTGCCGTCCACTGCCGGCGGGTGGCCAGCCGCGCGCCCGCGACCCGGACCGCGAGCGGCAGGTTGCCGCAGCAGGCCACGATGTCCGCGGCGGCCTCGGGTGCGGCGTCGATCCGGTCGGCCCCGGCGATGCGGGACAGCAGGGCGGTCGCCTCCCCCGCGGAGAGCAGGCCGACCTCGACGAGGTGCGCGCCGGCGAGGCCGCCCAGCCGGTGGCGCGAGGTCAGCAGGACCGAGCAGGTCCCGGACCCGGGCAGCAGCGGACGCACCTGCTGCTCGTTCGCGGCGTCGTCGAGGACGATCAGCACGCGGTGGCCGGCCAGCGCGGTGCGGTAGGCGTCCATGCGCTCGTCCGGGTCGTCCGGGATCGCGGTCCGGTGGGGCTGCAGGGCCCGCAGGAAGCGGCCGAGCACCTCGGTCGGTGACGCCGGGGTGCCGGTGGTGCCCCGCAGGTCGACGTGCAGCTGCCCGTCCGGGTAGGCCGCGGACACCCGGTGCGCCACGTGCACGGCCAGCGCCGACTTGCCGACCCCGCCCGGGCCGAGCAGGGCCGCGATCGCCGGGCCGCTCCGGCCGCCGGTCAGCACCCCGGTCAGCTCGCCGACCAGGTCGTCCCGGCCGGTGAAGTCGGCCGCGTCGGGCGGCAGCTGTTTCGGCACGGCCGCGCGCGGTTCGGCGGGGGACGGCGGGACGGGCTCGGGTCGAGCGGGCGGCACGGGCCGGGCGGGCGGCTCGGCGGGCGGGCCGAGCAGGTCCGGGTCCGACCGCAGGATGGCTTCGTGCAGCCGGGTCAGCTCCACGCCCGGTTCGATGCCCAGCTCGTCGATGAGGACCTCGCGGCCCTGCCGGAAGACGGCGAGGGCGTCGGCGGCCCGGTCGGCGCGGTACAGGGCGAGCATGAGCTGGCCGCGCAGCGACGCCCGGGTCGGGTGCTGCCCGACCAGCACGGTGAGCTCGCCGACCAGTTCGTCCGTGCGGCCCAGGGCCAGGTCGGCGGCGATGCGGGCTTCGATGACCGCGAGCCGCTGCTCGTCGAGGCGGGCGGCCTCGCCCGCCAGGATGCGGCTGCGCACCCCGCCGAGCGCGGGCCCGCGCCACAACGCGTCGGCGGCTCGGAAGGCGTTCGACGCCTCGCGGTACCGCCCGTCCGCCGCGGCGGAACGTCCATCCGCCGTGAAGGTCTCGAAGCGGTGCCGGTCGAGGCTCTCGGCGCCGAACCGCGCCAGGTAGCCCGGCGCCACGGTGCGGACGATCTCCGGGCCGGCGTCGCCGAGCGCCCGGCGCAGCGTGGACACGTAGGTCTGGATCAGCGCCCGCGCGGTGGGCGGCGGCTCGTCGTCCCAGATGATGTCGACGAGGCGGTCCGCGGCGATGACCCGCCCCGGCTCGAGCAGCAACGCGGCCAGCAACGTGCGGATCTTCGTGCCCCCCAAGGCCACCGCACCGGTCTCGCCGGCGGCCTCGACCGGACCGAGCAGCCGGAACTCCATCCCCGCCCCTGAATGTCTCCCCCGAGATGTCCTGGCGGACCCTACGCCCGGCGGCGACGCCAGAGAACCGCTGTATGGCGGTTCCCGGCGGATTTGCAGAGAACCTGCAGCACGAATCCCGACGCTGTGGCCATGACCAACAAGACGATCGCCCGGCTCACCGTCACCTTCGCCACCGCGGCACTGACCGCGGTCTCGATCGCCGTCCCGGGCACGGCGCACGCATCGGCCGTCAACGGCCCGATCTCGCGAGGCGAGGTCCTCGATCGGGCGCAGTACTGGGTGGACCAGGGCTACACCTACACCCAGACCGGCACCCACGTCCCCGGCCCGGACGGCGGGCAGACCTACCGCCGGGACTGCTCCGGGCTCGTTTCGATGACCTGGCACCTCAACACGAGCCTGATCACCAACGAATTCCTCAGTAGAGCCCAGAACGGCAACGGAATGCACGTCGTGGCGCGGGACGACCTGCGCCCCGGCGACGCGATGGTCCGCGACAGCGACGGCAGCGGCCCGGACGGCCACATGGAACTGTTCGCGTTCTGGAAGAACCAGGGCGACCACAGCCAGGGCGCCTACGTCTACTCCTTCAACTCCACCGGCCAGACCGTGCAGAACCCGTACAAGGTCAACAACAACGGCAACCTCGGGTTCGACTCCTGGTCCGAAGTCGCCTCCTACACGGCCATCCGCTACGACCGCATCGTCGACCAGTCCTCCGGCGCCAACGGGGTCGCCGCCGGCGACGTCACCGGGGACGGCCGGGCGGACCTCGTCGCCCGCAAGCCCGACGGGACGCTCTGGCTCTACGCCAACGGCGGCAGCAACACCGCGCCGTACAGCACCGGCAGCCTGATCGGCACCGGCTGGCAGGGCTTCGGCTGGTTCCTCGTCGGCGACGTCACCGGCGACGGCAAGGCCGACATCGTCGCCGCGAAATCCGACGGGACGCTGTGGCTGTACACCCACGGCGGCGACAACACTTCGCCGTACAGCACCGGAACCCTGATCGGCTCCGCGTGGCAGCAGTTCAGCCACGTCACCCTCGCCGACGTCACCGGAGACGGCCGAGCCGACCTGGTGGCGGCCAGGCCCGACGGCACCCTGTGGCTGTACACCAACGGCGGCAACAACACCTCGCCGTACAGCACCGGCAGCCAGATCGGCGTGGGCTGGGAGCAGTTCAGCTGGATCCTCGGCGGCGACGTCACCGGCGACCACCGGGCCGACATCGTGGCGGCCAAGCCCGACGGGACGCTGTGGCTCTACGTCAACGGCGGCAGCGACACCGCGCCCTACAGCACCGGAACCCAGATCGGCGTGGGCTGGGCCCAGTTCGACCGCATCCAGGTCGGCGACGTCACCGGTGACCACCGGGCCGACATCACCGCGTCCCGCCCCGACGGCACGCTGCTGCTCTACACCAACGGCGGCAGCGACACCGCGCCCTACAGCACCGGCAGCCAGATCGGCTCCGGCTGGCAGACCTTCGCCTGACCGGCCTCTCTCTCCACAGGAGCTCACCATGCGCAAGTACCTCTTGGCGGTGCTGGCCGGAGCAGTTCTCCTCGGGGGAACCGCGCCCGCGATCGCCGCGGAGACCACGGCCGCGGCTCTCCCGCCCGGCTACGGCATCAACGGCATCGACGTCTCCAGCCACGACCACTCCGGCGGCAAGACGGTCAACTGGGCCAACCAGAAGGCGGCCGGCGACGAGTTCGCGTTCGTCAAGGCGACCGAAGGCACCAGCTACACCAACCCGTACTTCGACCAGGACTACCACGGCGCCAAGAACGCCGGCCTCTACACCGGCGCCTACGCGTTCGCCCGCCCGGACCTCGGGAACCCGGTGGGCCAGGCGAACTACTTCGTCGACCACCTGCAGTGGGCGGCGGACGGCCGGACGCTGCCGCCCTTCCTCGACCTGGAGTGGCCGTACAGCTCGCTGAACCTGCCCGACTGCTACGGCCTCGGCCAGAGCGACATGCGGGCGTGGATCAGCTCGTTCCTCAACCAGGTCAAGGCCCGCATCGGCCGCACGCCGATGATCTACACGAACGTCAACTGGTGGAACCCGTGCACCGGCAACAGCACCGCGTTCTCCGCGTACCCGCTCGACATCGCCAGCTGCAACTCGTCGCCGCCGTCGGTGCCGGGCTGGGGTACCCGGTGGACGTTCTGGCAGTACGACATCGACGCCTGCGGCCGGGGCGCGGCCCACGACTCCAACGTCTTCAACGGCTCGCTGGCCCAGCTCGCCGCGCTCGCGGGCGGCTCGGGCGGCGGCGCGAACGGGGTCGCCGCCGGCGACGTCACCGGGGACGGCCGGTCGGATCTCGTGGCCCGCAAGCCCGACGGGACGCTCTCGCTTTACGCCAACGGCAGCAGCAACACCGCGCCATACAGCAGCGGCAGCCTGATCGGCACCGGCTGGGAGAGCTTCAGCTGGTTCCTCCCCGGCGACGTCACCGGCGACAGCCGGGCCGACATCGTCGCGGCCAAGCCCGACGGATCGCTGTGGTTGTACGCCAACGGAGGCAGCAACACCTCGCCGTACAGCACCGGAACGTTGATCGGTTCGGCGTGGCAGCAGTTCGGCCACGTCACCCTGGCCGACGTCACCGGAGACGGCCGCGCCGACCTGGTGGCAGCCAAACCGGACGGCACCCTCTGGCTGTACACCAACGGCGGCAACAATTCCTCGCCGTACAGCACCGGGAGCCAGATCGGCGTGGGCTGGGAGCAGTTCAACTGGATCCTCGGCGGCGACGTCACCGGCGACCACCGGGCCGACATCGTCGCCGCGAAACCCGACGGGACGCTCTGGCTGTACACCAACGGCGGCAGCAACACCGCGCCGTACAGCACCGGCAGCCAGATCGGCTCCGGCTGGGCCCAGTTCGACCGCATCCAGGTCGGCGACGTCACCGGCGACAGCCGGGCCGACATCACGGCGACCAAGCCCGACGGAACCCTCTGGCTCTACACCAACGGCGGCAGTGACACCGCGCCGTACAGCACCGGCAGCCAGATCGGCTCCGGCTGGCAGATCTTCGCCTGAGCCACCCCCGCTGGTGCCCCCGGCCTCCGCCGGGGGCACCGGCTACCAACGTTGGTAGTCCACAGTAGACACCAACGACACCCGGCGGATCCTGTGGTACAAGTGGATGACCGTCGCAGGCCATCGAGACTGCCGATCGGGAGGACACCGACATCCTGGGGGATCAAGGTATGCCATCGATTCACGGGCACAACGCCTCCACCGGACCAGCGCACCGAGTCCCCCGGCGGTCCGACGCACGGGGCCGCGAGGCCGAACTGGCCCGGCTCACCGGCATCGTGGACGGCGCGGAACCCGGCGTCCGGGCGGTGCGCGTCAGCGGTGACCCGTGGAGCGGGAAGTCCGAACTGCTCGCGGCGCTCGCCGGCCACGCGAAAGCCCGCGGCTGGGCGGTCGCCTGCGGCGCGGCGGGTCCCCTGCCCGGTTCGCTGCCCTTCGGCGTTTTCTCCGACGCCCTCGACGATCTGCTGGCCTCGCCGCACCCGGCGCTGCTCGACGGATTCCCCGAGTACCACGTCTGCTGGCTGGCCGGCATCTTCCCGGCGCTGGCCCAGTACGCGCCCGACGCGGCCGTGCCGACCGATCCGTCGGAGCTGCGGCACCTCTTCCACGCGGTGCGCGCCCTGCTCGAACGGCTCAGCGCCGGCGCGCCCCTGCTGCTGGTGGTCGACGACCTCCAGTGGGCCGACCCGGCGTCGGCCGACCTGTTCACCCACCTGATCCGGCGCCCGCCGAACGCGCCGGTCCTGCTGGTGACCGCGCTGCGCCCCCGGCAGACGGCCGGCGACCTGCTCGCCGCGCTCGACGGCACCGGCGTCGCGCACATCGCCCTGCCCGCGCTGCCCGAGGACTACCTCGGCACGCTGCTGCCGCCCGGCCTGCCCGCCGTCCGCCGCGATGCCCTGCTGGACGCCGCGGACGGCAACCCGGGCCTGCTGCGCGCCCTGGCCGCGGCGGAGGACACGCCGGACCGGACCGGCGGCCCGGGACTGCCGGTGTCGCCGCTGCGGGAGTTCCGCACGCTGGGCCCGTTCACCTGGACCGTCGCGCACGCGGCGGCCCTGCTGCGCGAGTCGTTCGACACCGGGCTGCTGGCGACGGTGGTGGACGGCGGCGAGGGCCCGACCGGGGCCGCCGTCGACGAGCTCGTCGCACACGACATCCTGCGCGTGGACGGCAGCAACGGCACCTTCCGGTTCCGCAACCCGCTGCTGCGCGCCACCGCGCACCAGGCCGCCGGGGCGGCGTGGCGGCTCGGCGCGCACGCCCGGGCCGCCGCGGCGCTGCGCGACCGGGACGCGCCCGCCCCCGAGGTCGCCCACCACCTGGCGCACTGCGCGCTGGTCGAGCGGAACGACGCGGCCGGGATCCTGGTCGAGGCCGCCCGCGAGGTGCGCTGGGAGCGTCCGGCCGACGCCGCCGCCTGGCTGCGCCGGGCCCTGGACGCCCGTGGCCCGGTGTGCGCCGACCACGTCCCGCTGCTGGCCATCGCGCTCGTGGTCACCGGCCGCACGGCCGACGCCCGTGTCCTGTTCGACCAGGTGGCGCCCGGCCCGGAGACGGCGCTGTGGGCCGGGCGGGCGCTGCACCTGGACGGCCACCGCGAAGCCGCGGCCGACCGGCTCCGCGGCGGGCTGCGGGTCGTCGACCCCGGCGATCACCGCACCCAGGCGCGGCTGGTCGCGGACCTGCTCGCCACCACGGTCGGCACCCGCCACCCCACCGCGGTCCCCGACCTGGCGATCCTCTCGTCCGTGAAGGGCGTGCCCGGCCTCGGCCCGCTGGCCGACCACCTGGACCCGGCGGCCGACGCGGGCCCGCGCGCCCTGCTGCTGGCCCTGGCCACGTTGACCGACCCCGCCGGCCGGGCCGCCGAGGACCAGCTGCTCAAGGCCAGGACGCTGATGGCCAACGCGTCCGACGCGGACCTGGCCCCCGACGTCACCCCGCTCTACTGGCTGGCCCGCGCCGAACACGCCCTCGCCCGCGACGACCTGGCCGGCCGGCACCTCCACCGGGCCCTCGCCATCGCCACCCGGTTCGGGCACCGCTACGTCCTCGGCAGCCTCACCGCCCTGCTCGATCACCTCGACGACAACCGGCACCCGGAGCCCGACCCGCTGCCGGACGCGGACATGCCGTCGGAGCTGGCCCAGCTGAGCGGTCGTGAGCGCGAGATCTCGCGCCTCGTCAGCGACGGCCGGACGAACCAGCAGATCGCCCGCACACTGGGCCTGAGCCACAAGACGGTGGAGACCTACCTGGCGCGCATCTTCAAGAAGCTCGCGCTGTGTTCACGGGCCCAGCTCGCCACCATCGTCGGCCGCTCGGTCTCGATGCCGGCGTTCCCCCACCCCGCCGCCCCACCGGCGGGCGTCGCCGCCGAACGCCTGATGCCGGCCTGAGTCAGGAACCCGGGCCGCGCAAGCCCGCCGCGCCAGACTGCCCCCGGCCCACCGACCCGCGTCGGCGCCGAACGACTCAGGCCCGAGGAGCCAGGAACCCGGGCCGCGCAAGCCCGCCGCGCCGGCCTGCCCCCACCCCGCGTCACCGCCAAATACCCCAGGCGGCCCGAGACCTCAAGAAGCGGGGCCGCGCAACGAAGACGCCGCCGCAGCCGCGACCGCTTCGGCCACTGTGGACAGCGCCGGCAGGTCCAGTTTCCACTGCTGCCAGTAGAGCGGCACGTCCACCGGCCGGTTCCGCGCCAGCGGCACCAGCGTCCCGGCCCGCAGCCCGGGTGCCGCCTGCACCTCCGGCACCATGCCCCAGCCGAGCCCCGCCTCCACCGCGGCGACCACCATTTCCGACGCCGGGACGTAGTGCCGCTGCGGGCTCGCGCCGTCGCCGCCGAGCAGGCGCACGAATGCGTCCTGCAGGTCGTCGTGGTCGTCGAACACCACGACGGGCGCCGCGGTCAGGTCGGCCCGCAGCGCGCCGGTGATCCAGCGCGCGACGAACGCCGGACTGGCCAGCGGCAGGTAGCGGAGGGCGCCCAGCGGGCGCACCGAACAGCCCTGCACCGGCGCGGCCGAGGACGTCACCGCGGCCATCACCCGGCCCTCCCGCAGCAACGTCGTGGTGTGTTCCTGGTCCTCGCGGTGCAGTTCGAAGCAGATCGGCGGGTCGGCGACCACGCCCGCCAGCGCCGGCAGGAACCACGTCGACAGCGAGTCGGCGTTGACCGCGATCGGCACGCGGACCGGCTCGCCGCTCATGCCCAGCTCGGCTCGCGCGTCCCGCTCGAGGGCCGCGAGCCGCCGCGCGAACCGGACCACCACCTGCCCCGAGTCGGTGACGCGCACCGGTTTCGTGCGGGTCACCAGGACGCTCCCGGTCCGCTGCTCGAGGGCCTTGACCCGCTGGCTCACGGCCGACGGCGTGACGTGCAGCACGGCCGCGGCGGCGTCGAACGTCCCGGCGTCGACGACCGCGAGCAACGTCCTGACCTGGTCCAACGGCAGCTCGGCGATCACGGGGCCCGATCCTAGAGGGCGGCGCCCTTGACCTTCACACTGTGACAAGGTCTTCACTGCCGGGAGGAGGTGGTTCCCATGGAACACGTACTGGACACACAGCTGGCCGCCGGAAACTCGTCGGCCCGGCTGCAGGCCGCGCTGGCGGCCGGCACCGGAGCCGACCCCGGGCTCGCCGACGCGCTCGTGGCCCGCTGCGCGGTCGAGCCGGACTTCTACGTGCGCGACATGCTCACCTGGGCGTTGACCCGCCTCCCGGCGGACCTCACCGTGCCCAAGCTCGTCGCGCAACTGCGGTCCGGACGTGCGCAAGCCCGCAGCCAGGCCCTGCACACGCTGTCCAAGATCGGCGACCGGACGGCGTGGCCCGCGATCACCCCGTCGCTGCTGCACGACCCGGACGACGAAGTCGCGCGAAGCGCCTGGCGTGCCGCTGTCGTGCTCGCGCCACCCGGCGACCGGCCGGACCTGGCCGGGGAACTGGCAGGGCAGCTCGGCCGCGGCGACCGGGCCGTGCGGCTGAGCCTGAGCCGGGCTCTCGCCGCACTCGGTGACGCGGCCGAGTCCGCCCTGACGACGGGACTCGCCAGTGCCGACCCGGACGTGCGGGCGCACGCCCGGGCCACGCAACGGCTGGTGCGGGACCCGGACGCCGGGTTCGACCTGGCCGTCGACGAGGCGAAGCGGGTCGTCGCGCTCGGGCCGGACGCCGCGTGCTGATCGGGGAGGTGGCCCGCCGGTCCGGGGTGAGCACGCGGATGCTGCGGCACTACGACACCCTCGGGCTGGTGCGGCCGACCGGCCGGACCGTGGGCGGCTACCGCGAGTACTCCGAAGCGGACATCCGCCGGATCTTCCACGTCGAAGGCCTGCGCACGCTGGGGATGTCGCTGCGGCAGATCGGCCGCGCCCTGGCCGATCCCGCCTTCACCCCGGCCACCATGGTCGGCGACCTCATCCGGCGGACCGAGGAGCGGCTGGAGCGCGAGCGCGAACTCCTCGACCGCCTCCGGGCGATCGACGCCTCGGACCCCGCGGGCTGGGACGGCGTCCTGCACGTGGTCGGGCTCCTGCACGGGCTCGGTTCCCCGAGCCCGGGTCGCCGGCAGCAAGCCGCCCTCGCCCCGGTCGAGGACGTTCCGCTGCTGGCCAGGGCGGTGCTGACGGAGACGAACCCGAACGTCGCCGGCGCCCTGCGCTGGGCGCTGGCCCGCGCGGGCGCCGACGCGGTGGCCGCGGTGGCCACCGGCCTGCGCTCGGAGGAGGTGGCCATCCGGCGGCGCGCGGTCCTGGCCATCGCCGAGCTCCCGGGCGACGAAGCGACCGCGGCGCTGGCGGGCGCCCTCGACGACCCGGACCCGCAGGTGCGCCGCCACGCGGCGCTGGCGTCGGGCGGCCGCGGCGAGATCAGGGCGGTGCCGCTGCTCGTCGCGATGGTGGTCGAAGGCACCAACGACGTCGAGGCGGCGGAAGTGCTGGGGGTGCTGGCCCGGGAGCCGGGCCAGGGTGCGCGGATCCTGGAGGCGCTGGCCGGGGAACTCGCCGGGGCTCCTCCGGTGCGGATGCGCGTGACTCAGGCTCTGGCGGAGCTGCCGGGAGATCTGGCCCAGGACGTCCTGCAGCAGTTGACCGGCGACGACGACCGGGCGGTCGCCCTGCTGGCCACCGCCATCAGAGTTCCCTGACGTGCAGCAGCGACCGGACGTCCAGCTGCCGACGCACCTGGTTGCTGCGCAACCCGTCCACCACGGTCGCCACGCCGAGCCAGGTGGCCTCGGCGTCCTGGGTGAGAAGGCGGGCGCTGTGAGCCTGGCCCCCGGTCTCGATCCAGTCGTCGACGAACAGCACGCGGTCGCCGCCGTCGAGCAGGTCCTTGGGGAAGCCGAGGCTGAGGTGGCGGTCCCGGTAGTCCGGCGGGGTGGTCCGCCGCAGCCAGGCCTCGCTGTCGGCCAACGGCCCGCGGTCCTTGCGGACTTCGACGAAGCCGACCTCCAGGTGCAGCGCGACCAGCGGCCCCAGCAGGCAGCCACGGGATTCCGGCCCCAGCACGACGGTGGGCCGCCGGTCGGCGAACAGCCCGGCCAGTGCGGGCCCCAGGCCGGCGAGCAGCTCCGGCCGGCGCCACCACCCGGTCACGTCGGCGTAGCAGCCGTCGTCCGTGCGATCCCCGCGCCAGGTGAAAGCACGCCGGAGCCCGGACTTCACCTCTTCCACCAGCACGTGGCCGATGGTCGCGCCCGCGGGCCTTCGCGGGCAATCGGATTTCGGCCTACCCCGGCAGGCGCTCCGGCAGGCCGAGCACCGGGAACCGCCCGGCGTCGAACGTGGTGATCTCGGTGATCACCCCGCCGCTGACCCGCAGGACATCGATCGTCAACGGCCGGTACATCCCCTGTTGCCGGAGGTAGAACGCGACCGCGGGCTGCCGGTTGACCGCCGTCGGGACGCCGCGCAAGCCCGTCAGCTGCTCGAACCCGTCCTCGATCCAGTTCCGCACCACCGCGTCCCGGCCGAGGTGCAGTCCCGGTGTCGGCGGCATCGAACAGCGGACGTCCTCGCGCAGCAGGGCGGCGATCCCGGCGACGTCGCTGGCCACGCTGGCCTCGGTGTAGCGGCGCACCAGCTCGCGCGTGCCGGCGTCCTCCTCGCCGCCGGTCCAGTCCTGGCGCTCGGCGGGCAGGTGCTCCCGCATGCCCGCGCGGGCCCGCTGCAGCGCGCTGTTCACGGAGTTGACCGAGTCCCCGAGCAGCTCCGCGACCTCCTTCGCCGGCCGGCCGAGCACGTCGCGCAGGATCAGCACCGCCCGTGGCCGCGGCGCCAGGTGCTGGACCGCGACCAGGTACGCCAGCTCGATCGTCTCCCGCGCGAGGGCGACGGCCTCCGGCTCGTCCGCACCGGCCGCGGGCAGCTCGTCCAGCAGGCGGTCCGGGTAGGGCTGCAGCCACGGCACCTCGCCCCCGGCCGCCGGCTCCGGGCGGCAGCGGGCCAGCCGGTCCAGGCACGCGTTGGTGGCGATCCGGTACAGCCACGCCCGGAACGTCGACCGCCCCTCGAAGGTCTCCCGCCGCCGCCAGGCGCGCAGGAAGGTCTCCTGGACGGCGTCCTCGGCGTCCTCGAACGACCCCAGCATCCGGTAGCAGTGCACGTGCAGCTCCCGCCGGTGCCGCTCCGCCAGTCCCGAGAACGCCGGCTCCTCCAGCCGCGTGTCCGCACTCATCCCGTCATCCTTCCGCCTCGTCGTGGCTGTCGCAGGTATGACGACGGCGAGCGCGGCAACTCATCACCGGACCGGTTCAGTAGCTGAACGTCGTCGCCGCTTCGTCGCCGATCCACTTCCACAGCGGGATGGTGCCGTTCAGCTCCGCGCCGTCGATCAGGCTGCCGGCGTCGAGGTGCTTCGCGGTGAAGCAGATGGGGCACACGTAGTACCGGCCGCCCGCGGCTTCGTAGCGCTTGACCAGGTCGGCCAGCGGCGGACAGCCGTCGCACGCGGCGCCGACGGCGGTGCCCGCCAGGGCGATCCGGACCGCCTCCTTGGTCAGGAACATCAGCGTCTCGCGCCCGGTCTCGGCGGCCCCCACCGCGACCAGGAACGCGACGGTCACCTTTTCCGCGTCCTCGAGGCCCGTCGACAGGCTGATGACGGCTTTGTTCGACATATCTTGTCGCTCCCTTCGTCCGGACCAGGACGTTAGGAGCGGGCGGCGCCCGTGTCGTCGGGTGTTTGCCCGACTTATCGGACCGCCTTGGCTCGATAAGTCGACTTCTTCGCCTGGTTGCCGCAGACCCCCATGGAGCACCACCGGCGCGTCCCCGGCCGGGAGGTGTCCAGGAACAGCGCCCCGCACCGGGCCCCTTCGCACCGCCGGACCCGCGCGAACTCCGGCGACGCCACCAGCTCCACCGCGTCCCGGGCCAGCACCGCCAGCATCGCCGACGCGGGGTCCGCGGCCTGCCAGCGCAGTTGGCCCGACGGCGTCAGCGACGGCGCGGGCACCGGCAGCGCCGCGACGCGGTTCAGCCGCTGCCGGGTCGACGGGCGCACCGAAGCCGTCAGCAGCTCGTGGATTGCTTCGCGGACGGCACGCGCTTCCTCGGCCGACTCCGGCCGGACCGGGGTGGCGAACGGGCCGAACCGGTCGATCCACGCTCCCCACGCCGCCGCGTCCGGCAGCTCCTCCGTCTCCGACGGCGTCCCCCGGTACCGCAGGGTCCGGATGAAGTCGAGGCACAGGCGGCCCGCTCCCGCGCGGAATCTGTCCGTCATACGGGTCACAGTACGCCGGAACCGGTTTGACTGGTACCTTCGGAACCGATCAAACCGGTTCCACTATTGGGGGCACGCATGACCGAGACCGAACAGAAGGCCCCGCCCGGCTGGCTCGTGCTGCTCCTGGCCGTCTCTTGTGGACTGACCGTCGCCAACCTCTATTACGCCCAGCCGCTGCTCGCCGAGCTGCGGCAGACGTTCGGCGTCGGCGAGGCCGCGGCCGGCGGGGTGGTCACCGCCACCCAGATCGGGTACGCCGCCGGGATGCTGCTGCTCGTCCCGCTCGGCGACCGGCTCGAGAACCGCGGCCTGGTCGCGACGCTGCTCGCCGTCGCCTGCGCCGGCCTGGTCGTCACCGGGATCGCGCCGGGGTTCGCCGTGCTGCTCATCGCCTCGCTGGCCGTCGGGGCGGCGTCGGTCGTGGTGCAGATCCTCATCCCGTTCGCCGCCGACCTGTCGCCCGACGCCATCCGCGGCCGGATCGTCGGGCGCGTCGTCAGCGGGCTGCTGTTCGGGATCCTGCTCTCCCGGGTCGTCGCCAGCCTGCTCGCCGAGGTGACGAGCTGGCGCGTCGTGTTCCTGATCTCGGCCGGCGCGATGGCCGCGCTCGCCGTCGTGCTGCGGTTCATCCTGCCGCCCCGGGCGCCCAAGACGGACGTCCGCTACGGCGAGCTGCTCCGCTCGACCTTCGCCATGGCCCGCAAACACCCGGCGCTGCGCCACCGCGCCCTCTACCAGTCGGCGATGTTCGGTGCGTTCAGCGCGTTCTGGACGACCATCGCGTTCGTCCTCACCGCACCGCCGTTCAACTACTCCCAGCTCGGTGTGGGCCTGTTCGCCCTGGCGGGCGCGGCCGGCGCCGCGGTGGCCCCCCTGGCCGGACGCTGGTCGGACCACGGCCACGGCCGGCGGCTCACGGCGGCGGCGTTCGTGCTCTGCGCGGCCGCGTTCGCGCTCGCGGGGTTCGGCGCGCACAGCGTCATCCTGCTGGCGATCGCGGCGATCGCCATCGACATGGCGGTCCAGGCGACGCTGGTGACCGGCCAGCACGTGATCTACCAGCTCGACCCCTCGGCCCGCGCCCGCGTCAACAGCGTGTACCTGGGCACGTTCTTCGTCGGCGGCGCGATCGGCTCTCAGGCGGGCTCGATCGCCTACCACCTGGGCGGCTGGACGGCGGTCGTCATCTTCGCCGGCGCGCTGCCGCTGCTCGGCCTGGCCGGGATGACCCGCACCCGCGTCTGACGCTCACCCTGCGAAAACGGCCCGGTTCGCCGCCACCCACTGCGCGTAGGTCGTTCCCGGACGGCCCAGCAGTTCCTCGACGACGCCGGTCGGCACCTGCGGGTGCCGCAGCGTTTCCGCGAAGCCTTCGAGCAGCCAGCCGACGGCGTCTTCCGGGACGCCGTAACCGATCCACTGCGCGCGCTGCTCCGCCGGCGTCAGCTCGCGGAACCGGATGTCCTTGCCCAGCACCGAAGCCAGGGTCCCGACCTGCCCGCGCAGGGTGATCGCCTCCGGTCCACTCAGGACATACGTGGCGCCGGCGTGCCCGTCGGTGGTCAGCACCCGCGCGGCGACGGCCGCGATGTCGCCGAGGTCGATCGGCGTCTGCGTCGCGTCGCCGTAGGCCATCGCCACCTCCCCCGCCCGGACCATGGGCGCCCAGTCGAGCGTGTTGTTCATGAACACGCCGGGCCGCAGGAAGGTCCAGGCGAACCCGGCCTCCCGGACAGCAGCCTCGACGGCGGCGTACTCGTGACCACTGGAGCCTTCGTGCTCGTCCCCGATGCTGCTGCCCGACAAGGCGACGACCCGTTCGATGCCGGCTTCGGAGGCCAGCTCGCAGAAGCGCCGGACGGTCCGCGCCATCGGGGCGAGGTACACCGCCGAGACACCTTCGAGCGCCACCGGCAGCGTCGAGGGCCGGGCCAGTGACCCGACGACCACCTCGGCCTCGGCCGGCAGCTGCGCACGTTCGGGGTCGACGGTCAGCGCCCGCACCGGTACCCCCGCGGCCAGCAGTTCGTCGACCACCAGCCGGCCGACGTTGCCGGTCGCGCCCGTCACCAGGATCGTCATGAGCACCCTCCTCGTTCTCGTATGCCGTACGAGATCGTACGGCATACGAGAACCCGGGTGCACGGGAAAACGGAAATTCAGGAGGTGATGGTCGGCAGTTCCGGTGCCGCGACGTCGTAGACCTTGCCGTCCTGGGTCAGCAGGGCCGCCAGGACCTTCGCCTTGCGGTCCGTCTGCTCCGCGGTCCCCCAGCGGACGACCTTGCCGTTGGCCAGCGTGAACTCCACGCTGGCCGGTGTCTTCGCCGTCGCCGTCGTGACCTGCTTGAGCAGCTGCTCCGGGATCACCCCGAGCACCGCCGTCACCGCCCGGGTCACCGGGTCGTCCGCCGAGACCTTCGGCAGCTTCAGCTCCGGCAGGCCCGGCGGCCGCGCCGCGACCGTCTTGAACACCACGCCGCCGCCGTCCACCAGGTGCACGCCGTCGCCGCCCGGGCCGCTGTCGAAGAACGCGATCGCCGTTCGCTCGGTCACCGTGATCTCAACCGTGTTCGGCCACGAACGCGACACCTCGACCGTGGCGATGCCCGGCATCGCCGCCACGCGGTCGCGGATCTCGTCCGTGCTCAGCCGCAGCATCGGCTTGTCCGCCGGGACGGCCGCCACCGTGCGGATCGAGTCGGCCGGCACCGTGCGCGACCCGCTGACCGCGACCTCCTGCACCCCGAGCATCGAGCTGAAGAACAGCAGGTAGACCAGCGCCACCACGGTGAGCACCGACAGCAGCGCGACCCACCGGCGGCGGATCTCCACCTGCCGGTTGGGCCGGTTGCGCGGCGACGGCTTGGCGCGCGCGGCGCGGGTCCGGCGGCGCTCCTCCTCGGAGCGCCGCCCCCGCCGCTGCCGGGCCAGGGCCGCACGATCCGGCGCGTCTTCTTCCGGAGGACGGCGTTCCCTGGTCGGACTCATGGCTTCAGCGCTTGTCCAGCTCGGCGAGGATTTCCGGCCCCAGCTGCGTCACGTCCCCGGCGCCCATGGTCACCACGAGGTCGCCGGGCTTGGCCAGCCCGGCCGCCAGCGGCGCGGCGACGTCGAACGCCGGCTCGTACCGCACCGACGCCGTCACCTGGTCCGCGATCAGCGCGCCGGTGACGCCCGGCTCGGGCTCCTCGCGCGCGCCGTAGACGTCCAGCACGACGACCTCGTCGGCCAGCGACAACGCCGCCGCGAACTCCGCCGAGAACGTCTTCGTCCGCGAGTACAGGTGCGGCTGGAACACCACGATCACCCGCCCGGACCCGGCCGCCGTGCGCACCGCGCGCAGCTGCGCGGCCACCTCGGTCGGGTGGTGGGCGTAGTCGTCGTAGACGCGGACGTCGCCGGCCCGGCCCTTGAACTCGAAGCGCCGCCGGACGCCGCCGAACGCCGCGAGCCCCTCGGCCAGCTCGAGCGGCGGCGCGCCCAGCTCGATCCCGGCCAGCAGGGCCGCCACGGCGTTCAACGCCATGTGCTCGCCCGGCACCGCGACCCGCACCGACAGCTCGGAGCCGTCCAGCGACAGCCGCACCACACCGCCGTCCGGCGCCGGGACGTAGTCCAGGATCCGCGCGTCGGTGGCCGTGCGGCCGTAGCGCCGGACCCGGACGCCGAGCTCCTCGGCCTGCTTGCCGAGGTCGTCCGCCGCGGCGTCGTCGGCGCAGACGATCAGCAGCCCGCCCGGCACGATCCGGCTCACGAACTCGGTGAACACCTTGGTGTAGGCCTCGGCCGTGCCGTGGTGGTCCAGGTGGTCCGGCTCGACGTTCGTCACGACCGCGACCGACGGCGAATACGTCAGGAACGAGCCGTCGCTCTCGTCGGCCTCGGCGACGAAGATGCCGCCCTCGCCGTGGTGGGCGTTCGCGCCGGACTCGTTGAGGTCGCCGCCGATGGCGAACGACGGGTCGAGCCGGCAGTGCTGCAGCGCCACGGTGAGCATCGACGTCGTCGACGTCTTGCCGTGCGTGCCGGCGATGCAGGCGACCCGGTGGCCTTCCATCAGCCCGGCCAGCGCCTGCGCCCGGTGCAGCACCGGGATGCCCGCCGCGCGCGCCGCGGCCAGCTCGGGGTTGGTCTCCTTGATCGCCGTCGAGACGACCACGGCCGACGGCGGCTCGGCCATTTCGTCCAAATTGGACGCCCGCTGGCCGACGAACAGCTCGGCGCCCTGGGCCCGCAGCGACAGTAGCGCGCGCGACTCCTTGGCGTCCGAACCCGACACGAAGGCCCCGCGGGCCAGCAGGATCCGCGCGATGCCGGACATGCCGGCCCCGCCGATCCCGATCAGGTGCGCCCGGCGCAGTTCTTCAGGCAGGTCAAGCACCGGCGGCCTCCAGAACGATCCGGGCGAGGGTCTCGTCGGCCTCGCGGTGGCCCATGCCGACCGCCGCCGCGCCCATCTTCGCGACGCGGTCGGCGTCGGTGACCAGCGGGACGACGACCTCGGCGACCTTGGCCGGGCTGAGGTCGGCGTCGTCGATCATCAGCGCGGCCCCGGCGTCGACCGCGGGACGGCCGTTGGTGGCCTGCTCGCCGTTGCCGATCGGCAGCGGCACGAACACCGCGGGCAGCCCGACCGAGGTCACCTCGGCGACGGTCATCGCGCCGGAGCGGCAGATCGCGACGTCGGCGGCGGCGTAGGCCAGGTCCATCCGCTCCAAGTACGGCACCGGCACGTACGCCGGCTTGCCCGGGAACTCCTGCACGACCAGCGTGTTCTTCGGGCCGTGCGCGTGCAGGACGCCGACCCCGGCGTCCGCGAGCTCCTTCGCCGCGCCGGACACGGCGGCGTTGATCGACTGCGCGCCCTGCGAACCGCCGAAGACCAGCAGCGTCGGCGCGTCCGGGTCGAGGTCGAAGAACGCGCGGGCCTCGGCCCGCAGCGCGGCCCGGTCGAGGGCCGTGATCGACCGCCGCAGCGGGATCCCGACGACCTCGGCGTTCGGCAGCGTGGTCCCCGAGACGGCGACCGCCACCCGGCGGGCGAACCGGGCGCCGACCTTGTTGGCCAGGCCGGCCGACTTGTTGGCCTCGTGCACGACGATCGGGACGCGCCCGCGCGCGGCCAGGTAGGCGGGCAGCGCGACGTACCCGCCGAAGCCGACGACGACGTCCGCGCCGACGCGCTCCAGCACTTCGCGGGTCTTGCGGACCGAGTCGCGGACCTTCAGCGGCAGCTTGACCAGCTCCGGGGTCGGCTTGCGGGGCAGCGGCACCGGCGGGATCAGCTCGAGGGGGTAGCCGCGGGCCGGGACGAGCTTGTTCTCCAGGCCGCGCTCGGTGCCGAGCGCGACGACCTTCGCGTCCGGTCGCAGCCGCATGACGGCGTCGGCCAGGGCGAGGGCGGGTTCGATGTGTCCTGCGGTGCCACCTCCGGCGACCACGACCACGGGCGCCTTGCCCGCGGCGGCTCGCTCGGTTCCCTTGACGGGCTTACTCACCTATGACCTCTCCGGTTCGCGGTACTCCGGGTACCACGGCTCGCTGTTGTCCGCGCGGCCCCGCCGCGAGACGTGGCCGTGCTCGTCCGTGCCGCGCTGCGGCGCACCGGTTCGCGGACCGACCTGCGTCGTTCCTGCGCCGGGGCGGGCCGGGCCGCACGGGGCGCCGGCCGGGCCGCCTTCGCCCCACTCCGCCCCGCCGCCTTGCGCGTGGCGGGCGGGCGGTACGGGTCGGGCGCGGGCAGCCGCAGCAGACGCCCGAATTTACCCGGCCCCTGTGTGCGCAGCGCGGCCACCGCCTCCGGTTCGTGCCGGGCGGCGTTCGCGAGCACGCCCATGATGAGCATGGTGATCACCAGCGAGGTGCCGCCGTAGGAGATCAGCGGCAGCGTGACGCCGGTGACCGGCAGCAGGCCGACGACGTAGCCGATGTTGATGCCGGCCTGGGCGACCAGGAACACCGTCAGCGTGCCGGAGACGATCCGGATCCACGGGTCGATGTTGCGGGTGGCGATCCGCAGGCCGACGATGGCGACCCCGCCGAAGAGGGCGAGCACGACCACGCAGCCGATCAGGCCGAGCTCCTCGCCGATCAGGGCGAAGATGAAGTCGTTCTGCACGTTCGGCAAGTAGCCCCAGTTGGACGTGCCCTGGCCGAGGCCCTTGCCGAGGAACCCGCCGTCGGCCAGGGCGAGCTTGGCCTGGTTGGCCTGGAAGCCCTCGGCGCTGACGTCGGCGTCCGGCGAGAGGAACGACATGACCCGGGCGAGCCGGTAGGGCGCGATGACGGCCAGCACGAGCACGCCGGCCAAGCCTCCCGCGAGGATGACGCCGAACAGCCGTTTCGGGGCGCCGGCGAACCACAGCAGCGCCAGCAGCACCACGGCCAGGGTGACCGTGCCGCCGAGGTCGGGTTGCAGCATGACCAGGGCGAACATCAGCAGCGCGATCGGCACCACCGGCACCAGCAGGTGCCGCCACTGGTGGATCACGTTGTACTTGATCACCAGGATGTGCGCGCCCCAGAAGGCCAGTGCCACCTTCGCGGCCTCGACCGGCTGGAAGGTGAACTCGCCGATCTTGAACCAGCCCTGCGAGCCGTTGACCGTCGAGCCGAGCGGGGTGAGCACGAGCACCAGCAGGCCGAGGCAGATCACCGTCGCGGTGGCCGACATCCGCCGGATCCGCTCCAGCTTGACCCGCAGGCCCAGCCAGAACACGAACGAGCCGAGCGCGACGAACACGAGGTGCTTGACGAACAGCGAATACACGCCGCTGCCGGTCTTCGGGTTGTAGGAGGCGACCGACGACGCCGAGAGCACCATGACGATGCCGATGACGGTGAGCACGCCGGTGAGGGCGAGCACCAGGTGGAACGACGCCAGCGGCCGCGAGAGCCACGCGGTCAGCGCGGTCCGGAACGCGACGAAGCCGCTTTCCTTGCGATCCCGGCGCGGCTGCTTCGGCGGCGGTACGGGTTTGGTCTCAGCTGTCGTCACTCGGCTCCCCCGCTGCGTCGTCGCGGAGGACACGCACGGCCGCGGCGAACGCGTCGCCGCGCGCGCCGTAGCTCGAGAACATGTCCAACGACGCCGCGGCGGGTGCCAGCAGCACCACGTCACCTGGCCGGGCCATCGCGCTGGCCGCACTCACCGCCGCAGTCATGGGTTCATCGTCACCCGGACGGAGGCTGTTCACCGGGACATCCGGCGCGTGTCGCGCAACCGCGGCGGCGATCACGGGTGAATCGACACCGAGGAGCACGACCCCGCGGAGGCGGCCGGCGATGCTGCTCACGAGTTCGTCGACCGAGGCGCCCTTGAGCTGGCCCCCGGCGATCCACACGATGCTCGCGTGGGCGCGCAGGGATCCAGCGGCCGCGTGCGGGTTGGTCGCCTTCGAGTCGTTGACGTACCGCACGCCGGCCACTTCGGCGACCTCGACGGCCCGGTGCGGGGCCGGCTGGTACTCGCGCAGGCCCTCCACCACGGCGTCGGCCGTGACGCCGTGCGCGCGGGCCAGCGCGGCCGCGGCCAGGGCGTTGGCGACGTTGTGCGGGCCCGCCGGGCGGACGTCCGCCAGCGTGGCGAGCTCCTCGGCGCTGTTCGCCGGGTCGGCGACGAAAGCGCGGTCGACCAGCAGGTCCTCGACCACGCCCAGCTCGCCGGCGCGCGGGGTGTCGAGCTGGAAGCCGACGCGGCGGGCGCTCTCGGGCGCGTGCTCGGCGGCGATCCGGGTGGACCAGTGGTCGTCGGCGTTGTGCACGGCGACCTTGGCCCGCGTGTAGACGCGACCCTTGGCGGCCGCGTACTCGGCCATCGAGCCGTGCCAGTCGATGTGGTCCTCGGCCAGGTTGAGCACGACGGCGGCGTCCGGGGCCAGTGTCGAAGACCAGTGCAGCTGGAAGCTCGACAGCTCCACGGCCAGCACGTCGTAGCCGGCGCGGACCGCGTCGAGCGCCGCGTACCCGATGTTCCCGCAGGCCACGGCGTTCGCACCGGCGGCCTTGAGGATCGACTCGAGCATGCCGGCGGTGGTCGTCTTGCCGTTGGTGCCGGTGACGACCAGCCAGCACGGCGGGTGCTCGCGCAGCTGCCCGACCCGCCAGGCCAGCTCGACGTCCCCGATGACCTCGATCCCGGCCTCGGCCGCGGCCACCAGCAGCGGCGACGTCGGCCGCCAGCCGGGGCTGGTGACGACCAGGACGACGTCGGCGGGCGGCTCGGTCAGGCCCGGCACCAGCTCGGCGCCGAGGCCGTCCAGCTCGGCCAGGCGCTCGGCGTTGCCGTCGGTGACGGTGACGCGTGCCCCCAGCTCGACCAGCACCGGCACCACGGACTTGCCCGTGACCCCGGCCCCGGCGACCAGGACGTGACGACCCGAAATGTCCACGGTCAGCCGCCGAGGCCCAGCTGCTCGCTGTAGAACAGGCCGAGCCCGAACATGCAGCAGATCGCCGACAGCAGCCAGAACCGGATGATCACCGTGGTTTCGGCCCAGCCGGCGAGCTCGAAGTGGTGGTGGAACGGCGCCATCCGGAACAGCCGGCGCCGGGTCGTCCGGAACACCGCGATCTGCGCGACCACCGAGATCATCTCGACCATGAACAGGCCGCCGATGACGATGGCGAGCAGCTCGGTGCGGGTCGTCATGGACAGGCCGGCGACCAGGCCGCCGAGGGCCAGCGAGCCGGTGTCGCCCATGAAGATCTTCGCCGGGGCCGCGTTCCACCAGAGGAACCCGACGCAGGCGCCGGTCGCCGCGGCGGCGACCACGGCCAGGTCCAGGGGGTCGCGGACGTCGTAGCAGGCGGCGGCCGGCGCGTTGGCGCAGGACAGCCGCTCCTGCCAGAACGAGATGACCACGTAGGTGGCCAGCACCATCGCCGCCGCGCCGCCGGCCAGGCCGTCGAGGCCGTCGGTGAAGTTCACCGCGTTCGACCAGCCGGAGATGACGATGTAGCAGAAGATCACGAAGATCACCGACGGGAAGGTGATCAGCGCGAGGTCGCGGACGTAGGAGAGGCTCTCCGACGCCGGCGTGATGCCATGCTCGTTCGGGAAGTTCAGCACCAGCACCGCGAAGGCGATGGTGACCACGAGCTGCCCGACCAGCTTCGCGGTCTTGTTCAGCCCCAGGTTCCGCTGCTTGCGGATCTTGATGAAGTCGTCGAGGAAGCCGACGATCCCCAGGCCCACCGCGAGCATCAGGACGAGCAGCCCGGAGGCCGTCGGCGCGCCGCTGCGGGAGTTGAACATCCAGTTGATCAGATGTGCGGCGAAGTACCCGACGACCATCGCGATGATGATCGCGACACCGCCCATGGTCGGGGTACCGCGCTTGGACTTGTGTCCCTGGGGGCCTTCCTCACGGATCTCCTGGCCGAAGCCCTGCCGGGAGAAGACCCGGATGAGGTAGGGCGTGAGCAGGATGGAGATCAGCAGGCCCGCCGCGGCCGCGATCAGGATGCTGATCACGCGTCACCACCGTTCGAGCGATTCTCGGAGTTGTCGGATTCCCGGGGTTCGAGCAGGGCTTCGGCGACCCGCCAGAGGCCGGCCGCCTTGGAGGCCTTGACCAGCACCACGTCCCCGGGGCGGAGCTGATCATGCAGCAGGGCGGCGGCGGCCTCGACGTCGGGTACCAGAGTGGACTCCTCGCCCCAGGAGCCTTCCTGGTGCGCACCCTGGTGCATGGCCGCCGCCTCGGGCCCGATGACCACGAGCTTGGCGATGTTGAGCCGGACGACGAGCCTGCCGATCTCGTCGTGGGCGGTGACCGAATCCGCGCCGAGCTCGCCCATCACGCCGAGCACGGCCCACGAGCGGCGGCCGGTCTCCCGCGTCATCGCGGCGAGGGCCTTCAGGCCGGCCCGCATCGACTCGGGGTTGGCGTTGAAGGAGTCGTTGAGGATCGTGACGCCGTCGGGCCGGGTGACGACCTCCATGCGCCGGGCGGAGCGCCGTTCGAGGGCCGAGAGCCGCTCGGCGACCTCGGCCGGCGGCACGCCCAGCTCCAGGGCCACCGCGGCGGCCGAGAGCGCGTTGCCGACGTGGTGCTCGCCGTGCAGCGGCAGCTTGACGTCGGCCTCGCCGGCCGGGGTGATCAGCCGGAAGGAGGCGCGGGCCTCGTCGTCGAGGGTGATGTTCTCCGCGCGGACCTGGGCGGACGGGCTCTCGCCGACGAACACCACCCGGGCCTTCGTGCGGCTCGCCATGGCCGCGACCAGCGGGTCGTCGAGGTTCAGGATGGCGACGCCGTCTTCGGGCAGGGCCTCGACGAGCTCGCCCTTGGTCTTCGCGATGCCTTCGCGCGAACCGAACTCGCCGACGTGCGCGCTGCCGACGTTGAGCACGACGCCGATCTTCGGCGGGGCGATCTCGGCGAGGTGGGCGATGTGGCCGGGGCCCCGCGCGGACAGCTCCAGCACCAGGTGCCGGGTCTGCGCGTCGGCCCGCAGCGCCGTCCAGGGGTGGCCGAGCTCGTTGTTGAACGACCCGGGCGGCGCGATCGTCGGGCCGAGCGGCTCGAGCAGCTGCGCGATGACGTCCTTGGTCGAGGTCTTGCCGGAGGAGCCGGTGACGCCGACGACGGTCAGCTCGCCCTCGGCCAGGCGCTGCACGACGTGCCGGGCGAGCTTGGCCAGCGCGGCCAGCACCGCGGCGCCGGAGCCGTCCTTGTCGCCGGTCAGCGCGACCGACCGCTCGTGGGCCTCGCCCGCGGCCAGGGGCGGGACGACGATCGCGGGCGCGTCGACCTCGCGGGCGGCCAGCACGGCCACGGCGCCGGCCTCGACGGCCTGCGCGGCGAAGTCGTGGCCGTCGACCTTCTCGCCCGGCAGGGCGACGAACAGGCCGCCGGGCGTGAGCTTCCGGGTGTCGAACTCCACGGTGCCGGTCACCTGCGCGCCCGGATCGGCGCGGTGCAGCCGGCCGCCGACGACGTCGGCGATCTCGGCCAGGCTGAGCACGATCACACACTCACCTCGAGTTTGTTGCGGATGGCCGCGGCCAGCTCGTCGCGGTCGGAGAACGGGTGCACGACACCGCCGGCCTCCTGGCCGGACTCGTGCCCCTTGCCGGCGAGGAAGACGATGTCGCCCGGCTCGGCCAGCGCGACGGCGTGCGCGATGGCCTCGCGGCGGTCGCCGATTTCGATGACCTCGCCGCCTTCGGCGGGCCCGACCGCGCGGGCGCCGGCCAGCATGGCGGCCCGGATCGCCGCCGGGTCTTCGGAGCGCGGGTTGTCGTCGGTGACGATCAGGACTTCGCTGCGGCGAGCCGCGGCCTCGCCCATCATCGGGCGCTTGGCGGTGTCCCGGTCGCCGCCGCAGCCGAGCACGGTGATGATCCGGCCTTCGGTGCGGGCGCGCAGCGCGTCCAGGCCCTGGGCGACCGCGGCCGGCTTGTGGGCGTAGTCGACGACGGCGGTGAACTCCTGGCCGACGTAGACGCGTTCCATCCGGCCCGGCACCTGCACCTGGGCGAGCCCGGTGACGATGTGCTCCAGGCTCACCCCGGCGGTGCTCAGGATCGCGGCGGCGAGCACGGCGTTGGCGACGTTGAACTCCCCGGGCAGCGGGATGCGGGCCGCGGCGCGGACGCCGTCCGGGCCGTGGAGGGTGAACGTCTGCTCGCCCTGCGGGGTGGCCTCCAGGTCGGTGGCCTTCCACGCGGCGTCGGTGCCCGGATCGGTGGTGACGGTGATCGTCTGCGGCGTCAGCAGGGCCTGCCCCCACGCGCTGTCGACCACGACGACCTCGTGCGTCGAGCGGCCGTCGAACAGCAGCGACTTCGCGGCGAAGTACTCCTGCATGTCCTTGTGGAAGTCCAGGTGGTCCTGGGAGAGGTTGGTGAACGCGCCGACCGAGAACCGGGTGCCGTTGACCCGGCCCAGCGCGAGCGCGTGGCTGGAGACCTCCATCGGCACGTGCGTGACGCCGCGCTCGAGCATCACCGCGAGCAGCGCCTGCAGGTCCGGCGCCTCGGGTGTGGTGAAGCCGCTGACCAGGCGTTCGCCGGCGATCCGGGTCTCCACCGTCCCGATCAGGCCGGTGGTCAGGCCGGCCGCCTGCAGGCCCGCGTCGACCAGGTAGGACGTCGTGGTCTTGCCGGAGGTGCCGGTGACGCCGAGGACGGACAGCCGCAGCGAGGGCTCGCCGTAGATCCAGGCGGCGATCTCGCCGAGGGCGGCGCGCGGGTCGGCGTGGACCAGGATCGGGACGCCGGCGTCGCGCAGGGCGGGCCGCTCGGCGCCGGCGGCGTCGGTGAGCACCGCGACGGCCCCGGCGGCGACCGCCTGGTCGCTGAAGTCGGCACCGTGCGCGCGGGCGCCCGGGAGGGCGGCGAAGAGGTCACCGGGCAGCACGTGCTGCGCGCGCAGCGTGGTGCCGGTGACGGTGAGCTCGGCCGCGTCGGGCGAGCCGGCGATGAGGCGGGCGTCCGCCCTGGCGAGCAGCGTCGCCAGCGGGACCGGGACGATGCGCGCCGGGCGCGGCGGTGCGGGGACCGCTTTCACCGGGCTTTCCGGCACCGGGGAACTGGACGAGGACACGGACACGGCCAAGAGGCTACCGGCGGCCGTTCCGGGCCCCCGCACGCGGTACGGCGATTGCGCACGGCTGAGGCACATGTGCTAGGCGCCGTTCCCGACCTCGTTGCCCCGCAACGGTTTCCCCCGCGCCGGCCGATGTGGACGCTCAACCGCCGAAGGCCCCCTCGGGTGAGGGGGCCTCGACGGACCGTGCCTGGCTACGGGGCGATGATGAGCGGGACCTCCGGCGAGGGGCCGTCGGACAACGGAATCTGGTACCGCTGCGTCACGTACGAGGCGATGGTGTGGAACAGCGGCGCGGCGGAGTGCCCGACCGGCAGCGTCGTGTCCGGCGCGTCCAGCCGGATCCCGACGACGAACCGCGGGTGGTCGGCGGGCAGGATGCCGGCGAAGGTGATGTTGTACAGGTGGTCGCTGTAGGCCCTCGTCCGCGGGTCGACCTGCTGGCCGGTGCCGGTCTTCCCGGAGATCTGGTAGCCCTCGACCGCCGCCGTCGGCGCGGTGCCCTTCTGCAGGCCCTTGCCGTTCTGGGCGACCGCGCGCATCATGTCGCGCACCGTCTTGGCGGTCTGGGGATCGACCACCCGGACCGACTTCGGGGCCGGCTCGGGCACGGTCGTGCCGTCCGGGTTCACCTTCGCCTTGACGATCCGGGGTTCGACGCGCACGCCGTCGTTGGCGATCGCCTGGTACATCCCGGCCATCTGCAGGATGGTCATCGACAGGCCCTGCCCGATCGGCAGGTTGCCGAAGGTGGTCGCCGACCACTGGCTGCGCGCCGGCACGGAACCCGCGCTCTCGCCGGGCAGGCCGACGCCGGTGCGCTGGCCCAGGCCGAACGACTTGAGCAGGTTCGCGTAGCGCTCCTCGCCGATCTTCTGCGCCAGCAGCAGGGTGCCGATGTTGGACGACTTGGCGAAGATGCCGGTGGTGGTGAAGGTCTGGGTGCCGTGCGTCCAGGCGTCGTGCACCGTCTTGTCGGCCACCTGCAGCGCGCCGGGCACCTGAACCGTCGACTCCGGCGTCGCGATGCCGTACTCGATCGCCCCGGTCGCGGTGACGAGCTTGTTGACCGACCCGGGTTCGAACGGCGTGGTGACCGCCGGGTTGGCCAGGTCGTCGGCGTTCCACGTGCTCGGGTCGTTGGGGTCGAACGTCTTGTCGTTGGCCAGCGCGTAGACCTCGCCGGTCTTGGCGTCCATGACGACCGCCTGGCCGCCCTTGGCGTGCGACTGCTGGACGTAGTCGCTCAGCTGCCGCTGCACCTCGTACTGCAGGTCGGAGTCGATGGTCAGCTCGAGGTCCGAGCCGGGGACGGCGGCCTGCAGGTCGTGCTCGGTGCCCGGGATGACGACGTTGTCGCTGCCGTTCTTGGTGTTGACCATCATCCGGCCCGGTGTCCCCGCCAGGTCGTTGTCGCGCAGCAGCTCCAGCCCGACGAGGCCGTGGAGGTTGTGCTTGGACACGTCCTTGTCTTCGGAGCGCCAGTTCGCGGCGCCGACGATGTTGGCCGCCAGGCTGCCGCCCGGGTACTCCCGCAGCGCGCGCTTCTCGACGCCGATCCACGCGAAGTGCTTGACGATGTCGGCGGCGACGGACGGCTCGACGTTGTTCACCAGGTAGGTGAAGGACGCCTGCTTGTGGAACAGGTCCAGCAGCTGCTGCTCGGTCAGCTGGTTCGGCACCTTCGCCGCGATGTACTTCGCGGCGGCGGCGGTTTCGGCGTCGAACGTCTTCTGCGTGCCGGGGTTCTTCGCGGCGAAGTCGTCCATGTTCTTGTGCAGCGCCTTGAGGTTCACCGACAGCGTGCGCACCTCGACGCTGAACGCCAGCTTGGCGCCGTTGCGGTCCATAATGGACCCGCGCTGGGCCGGGATGTCGATGGTCTGGGTGCGCTGCCGCTCGGCCGCGGCCGACAGCGCGGCGGCGTCGAACCACTGCACCTGCACCAGTTTCACGCCCGCGACGAGCAGCACGGCGACCAGCAGCAGGCGCACCGCGGAGAACCGGCTGCGGTGCCCGCCGTTGCCGCGGCGCGCGGCCGCGCTGCGGGTCCCGGCGGCGTACGTCCGCCGGGCGCTGCCCGCGGCGCGGGCGCGGACCTGGCTGCGGCCCGAAGCCATCACTGGCCGCCTCCCGGCTGGGCCGGCGGCTGCTCCTCGGCGGGCACGGCGGGCTGGTCGCCCTCGATCGGCGCGCCCTGCTGCGACTGCGTGCCCGCGGCGGGCGCGGCGGGCGGCGCGGCCGGCACCACGGGGGCGTCCGCCTTGGCCTTCTTGGGCTCGCCGACGAGCGAGGTCTTCCCGTCCGGGCCGACGACGATCCGCGCCGGGTCACCGCCGGGCACCATGCCCAGCTGCTGGGCCGCGGGCGCCAGGAAAGCGGGCGACTCCGCCTTGGCGACGTCGCGCTGCAGCTGTTCCTTCTGCTCGGCCAGGTTCGCGTTGCTGGTCCGCAGCTGCTCGAGCCGGTAGGAGTCGGCGATCGCCTGCGTGGTCAGCCACAGCGTGGTCGCCACGCCGGCGGCCAGCAGCGCCATCATCATCAGCACGAACGACGCCCGCGACTTCGGCAGCAGCAGCTTCAACCGGAGCTTCGGCTTCTCCGGCGTTTCGGCAGGCCTGGCCTTCGGCTCGAGGCGCGGCTCACGTTCCTTGAGCAGGTCGGCGCGCTGGGCGCGGCGGGCGTAGGCCCGCTCGGCCGCGGACGTGCGGCCCCGCGACGCGCGCCGGGGCGCGGTCTGCGTCGTCTGCCGGTCCGGCTCGACGGCGTCCGTCGAGGTGCGACCCCCCGTCGCCGGCGCGGCCCGGCGGCGGGAGGACTTCGCGGGAGCGGTCATCGCGGCTCTCCGATCCTCTCTGCGGCCCGCAGCCGCACCGAAGCGGCGCGCGGGTTCCGTTCGATCTCCTCTTCGCCGGCCTTCTCGGCGCCGCGCGTGAGGAGCTTCAGCTCCGGCCCGTGCCCCGGCAGCTCCACCGGGAGCCCTTCCGGGGTGCGGGACTTCGCGAGCTCGGCCAGCGCCTGCTTGACCAGCCGGTCCTCCAGGGACTGGTACGACTCGACGACGATCCGGCCGCCGACCTTCAGGGCGCCGAGCGCCGCCGGCATGGCGCGGCGCAGCACCTCCAGCTCGCCGTTGACCTCGATCCGCAGCGCCTGGAACGTCCGCTTGGCCGGGTGCCCGCCGGTGCGGCGGGTGGCGGCCGGGACGGCGTCGTAGAGCAGCTCGACCAGGCGGCCGCTATTCGTGAACGGCTCCTTCGCCCGCTCGGCCACGACCGCCTTGACGATCCGCTGCGCGAAGCGCTCTTCGCCGTAGTCCCGCAGGATCCGGACGAGCTCGCCGGGCGCGTAGGTGTTGAGGACGTCGGCGGCGGTGAACCCGGTGGTCGGGTCCATCCGCATGTCCAGCGGCGAGTCCTTGGCGTAGGCGAACCCGCGCTCGGCGCGGTCCAGCTGCATGGACGAGACGCCGAGGTCGAACAGGATGCCGTCGGCCTTCGCGATGCCCAGCCCGTCGAGGGCCTCGGGGAGCCCGTCGTAGACGGTGTGGACGAAGTCGACGCGGTCGCCGTGGCGGGCCAGGCGTTCGGCGGACTTCTCGAGCGCGGCGGGGTCGCGGTCCAAGGCGACCAGGCGCAGCCGCGGGAAGGCCTCCAGGAGGGCGTCGGAATGCCCGCCGAGGCCGACCGTCGCGTCCACGAGGACGCCGTCGCGGTCGATGAACACGGGAGTGAACAGCTCGACGATCCGGTCGAGCAGCACCGGGACGTGCTCGGTCATCGTTCCCTCCCCCTCTCTTGCCCAGTCGGCCCGGGGGAAATATGGCGGATGCCGTCAGGTCCCTGTCCGCCCGCTGCGGACCTGGTACCGGGGAAGGTGCACCAGGGCTGTTGAGCGGACAGAGGCCTCACGGCATCCGGGTGGGCTTCCCCTCCTCGCACGGAGCGGCGAACCTCTTCGTCCCCCGACGACGAAGGTGCACCGCGACCGCACGCCTAGAAGACGCCCGGCAGTACTTCCTCTCGAGCCTTCGCGTAGCTGTCTTCGTGCTCCTCCAGGTAGCCCTGCCACGCTTGGGCGTCCCAGATCTCCAGCCTGGTGATCGCCCCGATCACCACGCACTCCTTGGTGAGCCCCGCGTAGCGGCGGAGCTCGGGCGCGATGGTGATGCGCCCCTGGCCGTCCGGACGTTGCTCGTCCGTGCCCGCGAACAGGTAGCGCTGGTAGGCCCGAACCGCCTCGTTCGTGAACGGGGCCTCGGCGACCTTGCGCGCCATCTGCTCGAACTCGGCGCGGGGGAAGACGAAGAGGCAGTGGTCCTGCCCCTTGGTAAGCATCAGCCCACCCGCCAAGGCGTCACGGAACTTCGCGGGCAGCGCGAGCCGCCCTTTGTCGTCCAGCTTCGGGGTGTGGGTGCCGAGGAACACGGCCTCCACCTCCCTACCGTCCACGGTGGCGAACCACCCCGGACGGCCACGGGGCTTCCCTTCCGCCCCACTGGCCACCACCGTACCCCACTTTTCACCACAGTCAACGCGACAAACGGGCAGACCACTCCGTCGAGTGTTCCGTTTGCGCAGGTCAGCCGGGTGGGGCCCGGTGGGGGCTGTGGTGGGGGACGGTGGCCAAGATCCCCCTCACCGGGGGCCGGAGCAACCTCAGCTGTTCCTGAAACGTCCGCATAACGGCCGCGAAAGAACCCCACCCCCTCCAGTGGGGCCCAGTGGGGACACAGGTGGGGCCCAGTGGGGAACCCGGGTGGGGCCTGGTGGGGACGCAGGTGGGTCCTCGTGGGGACATGCCCGGCCCACACGTCGCGAATGACTCATTCGGGACGCCGGAGGTCCCGAATGAGTCATTCGCGACATCCGAAGCGCGCCGAAGTTATCCACAGGCCCGTCCGCGGTCCTCCAAGTAGTCCACAGATCACGCAAACCTGTGGTTTCGCTTGCCCGGTCGCCGGACGATCGATCGGTGACCAGAAGATCGTGGGCCAGCCACGCCGAAGGACTCTTCGCCGCCAGCAGGCGCGGCGTGATCACGGTCGCGCAGCTGGAAGCACTGGGCGTTCCGTCGCGGACCAGCTATCGACGGTGCCGCCCCGGCCAGCCCTGGCAGCGGCTTCTCCCGGGCGTGGTTCTGCTTCGCACGGGCACGCCAACCCGGCGGCAGCTGCTCGAAAGTGCGCTGCTCTACGGCGGCGCCGAAGCGGTCGTCACCGGGCTCGAGTCGTGCCGTCGGCAGGGTCTGAAGCGCGAAGCCCGGCCGGGCGAGCCGATCCATCTCCTGCTGCCGGCGCACCTCAAGACGTCCAGCAGCGGCTACGTCCTCGTCGAACGGACCACTCGGATGCCCACGCCGATCGAGCTCGAAGAGCTGCCTTTGGCACCAGTGGCCAGGGCAGTGCTGGACGAGTGCCGACGGCTGACCGAACGCGCGCCGATCAGGGCTTTGCTTGCCGAAGCGGTCCAGCAGCTGAAGGCCGACCCCGCGGAACTGTCCGCGGAACTCGAGAAGGGAAGCGACAGAGGCAGCGCTCTGCCGCGCGAAGTGCTCCGGGAGATCGGGAGAGGCGCCCGGTCCGCCGCCGAAGCCGAAGCCATGGCGCTCTGGCGTCGCACCGGCTTGCCCGAGCCGATTTGGAACATCGAGATCCACGACGAACACGACCGCTACCTCGCCACCCCGGACGCTTGGTCCGACGAGGTCGCGTTGGCCTGGGAGATCGACTCCTACGAGTTCCATTTCGGACAACCCGGCTATGCGTCGACCCTCGTCCGGAACAACCGGTACGCCGCCGCGGGCGTCGCGGTCGTGCAGACAGTGCCCAGCCGCCTCCACAACGAGCCGCGAGCCGTTGCCGACGAGCTCGTGAAGGCTTACCGCGCGGCGTCGAACCGCCCGCGTCCCCCTGTGCGCCTGGCCGAACGTCGCGAATGACTCATTCGGGACGTCGGAGGTCCCGAATGAGTCATTCGCGACGCTGGGGCGGCTCAGGCTTTGGGGGTCAGGAGGGCCGTGACGCGGGCCGCGAGGCGGGTGCTGTCGACCGGGCTGACCGTCACCCACTCCGCCCCACCCCGGCCCGCCGTCTTCGTCGCGCAGTACGCGCCCACGTCGGTGTCGAACCACGTCAAGCCACCGACCCGCTCCACCCGGCCCGACGCCGACCGGCGGCTGACGCTGAACTGCCCCGCCGCGTACACCGGCCGCGCCTGGATCGCGCGGACCTCCTCGAGCTGCGCCGCGGCGGTTCCCGAGGCGACGTCCGAACCGAGCACCGAAGCCGGCAGGCTGATCCCGTACCCGGGCCCCGCCGCCAGCTCCGGCAGGACGTCGACGATCGCCGTCGCCAGTTCGCCCTCGTGGATCGAGTCCAGGCCGATCGTCTGCTCCGGCTGGGCCGCCAGGACGCCGCGGCGGCCCCGGGCCGCCGTCACCGCGCGGAACGGCGTCGCCGCCGTCATGTCCGCCAGTGCCTCGCACGCGACGAACACGTCCGCGCCGGCCAGTAGGTCCAGGCGCGCGGCCAGCGCCGGCTCCAGCCGGGACCCGTCGTAAAGGCCCCGCGAAGCCAGGTTCTCGTAGACGGCCTTGCGCACCTCGGCCCGCTCGGCGTCGGTGACGCCCACGCTGCGGACGCTCAGCGGTTCCGGCGGCCGGTCGTGGCCGAGGTCGGTCCAGAGGATGTCGAACGCCGACGCCGAAACCCGGATCAAGCCCGCCCCAGCGCCGGCGGGACGGGGAACGTCTCGGCGGGCACGTGCCCGCGCAACGCCGTGTCCCGGGTCCGGAGGACGTCGATCGCCTTCTGCCGCGCGGCCTCCGCTTCGGCGCGCCGGGCCGCCATCTCCCCCGCCAGCCCGGCCAGGACCAGCACATTCCCGCTGGACGCGGCGTCGCGGATCATCGACGCCGGGTCGTAGGTCACCGGCGGCGGCATGTCGGCGCGGGCCCGCGCGGCCACCTCGGCCTGCGCCCCGACCGCCTGGCCGACCGACGCCGAGACGGCGGCGGAGTGCGCGAGCCACCGCGCGGCCCGCCCCAGCGACGCCCGCGCGGCGTCCCCCGCCTGGCCACGCCAGTGCTCCTCCGAGGACGCGACCAGCGCGGCGACGTCGGCGGTGGACTCCTGCAGCCGTTTCGCCAGCCCGTCCCAGCGCGCGCCCGCCTCGCCCGCGGCGACCGGGTCGTTGCCGCGCTCGACCTCCGCGGCCATCGCCTCGTGGCTGTAGGCCTCGTACCGCGCGGTCGGCACGGGTGGTTCGGGCACGGCGCACCTCCTGGTCAGGGCAGCTTCGGTTCGACCAGCGC
This sequence comes from Amycolatopsis sp. 505, assembly GCF_031625235.1. Lineage (NCBI taxonomy): Bacteria > Bacillati > Actinomycetota > Actinomycetes > Pseudonocardiales > Pseudonocardiaceae > Amycolatopsis > Amycolatopsis sp. 505. Next base: position 596,651 of record NZ_JACKQP010000006.1, on the reverse strand, counting down.
GGCCACCGTGCCCGCGCGGCGGCACGCGAGCGGGGTGTCCGAGAAGCCGGTGTTGCTGACGTCGATCTGCACGCTGGCGCCGTCGCCGACCCCGAGCAGCACGGCGCAGGTGCCGTCGGCGGCCTTCTTGTCGGCGACCTTCAGCGCCGGGTGGCTGCCGACCGTCGTCTTCGTGACGTTCTTCTTGGCGACGTCGAGCTCCGCCAGCCCGTCGGTGGCGCTGAGGGTCACCGTGACGCCGAAGGTGCCGGGCACGGTCCAGTCGCACGCCTTCGCCCCGGCGATGTCCTTGGGTTTGCCGAGGACGCTGATCCCGGCGGCCGACCGGTCCTGCGGGCCGAGCAGCGCGCAGGGGTCGAGCGCGGCGAGGCCGGTCCAGGCGACCGGTGGCGGTGCGGTCGTCGCGGACGCCGAGGACGTGGCCGGGTGCCCCGCGGCGGCCGGGTGCTGCCCGCAGCCGCCGAGCAGGAGAAGAAGAAGGACGGGCGCGAGCCACCGGACCGTCCGCCGCCGCTCACCCACCCGTGCAGTCCACGCCTTCGGCCGCCTGCTCGTCCGCGTGCTGGTACTTCGCCAGCGCCTCGCCGATCCGCCGCTTGAGCGTCTCGAGCTCCTTGCCGAACGCCGTCAGCTGCTGCACCGCCGAACCCTGGCCGCCGATGCCGTACTCCGCCATGAACGCGCCGATCTCCCCGGCGTACCCGCCGCCCAGCGGCACGGTCCGGCCGAGCACCTTGGCTTCGCGCACCATCTCGCCGACGACGTCCTGCAGGCGGCCGAGCCTCGCGTAGGCGTCCGTGGCCAGGTCCGGCGCGACCGCGAAGCCGCGCACGTCGTAGGGCAGCACCTCGCTCATAAGCGGTTACGCCTCTCCGTAGCCGGGCGACCTCGAACCGCAGCATACGACAGAGCAGGGCGTCAGCGGGAGCACCCAGAATCGGGTGAATACCCACCCATTCGGGGTATCGTCGCTGCTTGCGCAGTGTCATCGCGGGGTTCCAGCCCCCGGTTCGCCCGGGTTTGACACACTGGGTGGAAGGCTGGTCGCTGCGCGCGGACAGCAGCGAGGGGGCCGTTCGGCCCGGCCGGGCGCACAATGCGCGCGGCCATGCGCCACCAGGAGGTCGAGTGACGTCGAGAATCCAGTCTGCCGCGCCCGGATCGGGCGAGCAGGCATCCGGGCGGCCGCCTTATCCGGCGGAGCCCTCGGGCAACGGCCGGGTCCACGGCCACCCCGCCAGAGTGCCGCTGGACGAACTGCACGACACCGCGCGGCGGATCGCCGCCAACGTGGAGCGCGTGCTGGTCGGCAAACCCGACGTCATCCGGATCGCCCTGGTCACCCTGCTCGCCGAAGGCCACCTCCTGGTCGAAGACGTGCCCGGCGTCGGGAAGACGTCGCTGGCCAAGGCCCTCGCCCGGTCGATCGACTGCACGGTCAGCCGCATCCAGTTCACCCCCGACCTCCTGCCGAGCGACGTCACCGGCGTCTCCATCTACAACCGCCAGTCCGGCGACTTCGACTTCCGCCCCGGCCCGGTGTTCGCGAACATCGTGGTGGGCGACGAGATCAACCGCGCGTCGCCGAAGACGCAGTCGGCGCTGCTGGAATGCATGGAAGAGCACCAGGTCACCGTCGACACCTCGACCTACCGCCTCGAGCAGCCGTTCATGGTCATCGCGACCCAGAACCCGATCGAGATGGAAGGCACCTACGCGCTGCCCGAAGCCCAGCGCGACCGGTTCACCGCGCGCGTCTCCATCGGCTACCCCGACCAGCAGGCCGAGCTGGCCATGGTCGACGAGCACGCCGGCCACAACCCCCTCGAGGACCTGCAGCCGGTGTCCGACGGCGAGACCGTGCACCGGCTGATCGAGACGGTCCGCGGCGTGCACATCGCGCCGGAGGTCCGCCGGTACGCCGTCGACGTCGTCGCGGCCACCCGGGGCGTCCCGGAGATCCGGCTCGGCGCGTCCCCGCGGGCCACGCTGCACCTCGTCCGCGCGGCGCGGGCGCAGGCCGCGCTGTCGGGCCGCGACTACGTGGTGCCGGACGACCTGCACACGGTGGCGGTCCCGGTCCTGGCGCACCGCCTGGTGCTGACCACCGAGGCCCACGCGGCCCGCCGGTCGGCGACCGACGTCGTGCGCGCGGTGCTGCACCGGGTGCCGGTGCCGCAGGGCACCCGGCCCTAGCTTTCGCCTGCTGAAGGGGAAGAGAACGGCATGCTGCGTGCCCTGTCCGGCCTGACCACCCGCGGCCGCTGCCTCCTGGCCGCGGGGATCGCCGCCGCGGTGTGCTCGTTCGTGCTCAACGAACGCGACCTGCTGCGGGTCGCGGTGTTCGTGGTGGCGCTGCCGCTGCTGGTCGCCGCGTTCATCTCGGCGACCCGGCTGCGCATCGGCGCCACCCGCGCGCTGCGCCCGCAACGCGTCGCGGTCGGCGGCAACGGCGAGGTCCAGCTGGAGCTGTGGCGCAGCGGCCGGCTGCCCGCCGGCGAGATCCTCCTCGAAGACGGCGTCCCCTACGCGCTGGGTTCGCGGCCGCGGTTCGTCGTCGAGCGGCTCCCGCACGACCGGCGCGTCGCCCTCCGCTACCCGCTGCAGCCGGTGCTGCGCGGGATCCAGCAGGTCGGGCCGCTGCGCGCGACGATCACCGACCCGTTCGGGCTGTGCGAGTTCGAACGCGAGCTGATCGGGCACTCCCGGCTGGTCGTGGTGCCGCGGGTGGTCCCGCTGTGGGGCCTGCCGAGCGGCGCGGGCATCGGCGTCGGCGACGACGGCACGGTCCGGCTGCACGCGGGACAGGGCGAGGCCGACGTGATCGTCCGCCAGTACCGCCAGGGCGACGACCTGCGCAAGGTGCACTGGCGCTCGACGGCCCGCCGCGACGAGATCATGGTCCGCGTCGAAGAGCGCCCGTGGCGCGGCGGCACGACGGTGCTGCTGGACCACCGCGCCGCCGCCCACCACGGCAGCGGCCCGGCGGCGAGCCTGGAGTGGGCGGTGTCGTTCGCGGCGTCGGCGGCGCTGCACCTGCGCCGCTCCGGCCACCGCGTCCGCCTGGTCAGCGAGCACGGCGTCACCCTCGCGGACACCCCGGGCGACGGCGGTGACCACTACGACCACGTCGTGCTCGACGCGCTGGCGGGCCTGCAGCCGGCGCACCAGCGCGACATCACACTGGCCGGCGACCCGGCCGAGGGCCAGGAACTGATCGCGGTGCTGGGCACGGTGAGCACGGAGGCGGTGCACGAGCTGACCCAGTACCGCCCGCGCGGCATCCGGAGCCTGGCGGTCCTGCTGGACACGCCGACGTGGTCGGCGGGCGTGACGGCCCCGGAGCAGCGAGCGGCGGCGACGGAAGATTCGGCGGCGCTGCTGCGCGCGGCGGGCTGGGGCGTGATCGTCGCGGGACCCGGCTCGCCGATGCCTCAGGTGTGGGCCGAGTTGTGCCGCAGCGGCGCCCGCCGCGGGACGCTGATCGGAGGGCCGCGATGAGCACCGCCGCACCGCCGCGGAAGTCCGAGCGGCCCGTGTCCCGGCCGGAACGTCCGCTTTCCGCCTGGCGCAGCAGCGTTCTCGCGCCCGTGGCCGCCGGGGTCGCCACCCTCTGCGCGGCCACCTCGGTCACCAGCGTCGTCTCCGGGCTGGCCTGGTTCGGCTACCTCTTCGTCGCCGTCCTGCTCATCGGGGCCTCCGGGCTCGCCCTGCGCTCGCTGCAGGCGCCGACCGTCCTGGTCGGCTTCGGGCAGCTGCTCGTCCTGCTCTTCCTCATCACCGGCGCCTTCACCACGCACGGCATCCTGCAGGTTATCCCCGGCCCGGAAGCGTTTTCCGAAATCGGGACCACGCTGTCCGCCGCCGCGGAGCAGATCCGCGTCGGGCTGCCGCCGGTCGAGGGCAGCCAGCCGATCCTGTGCCTGATCACCATCCTGATCGGGCTGGTCGCCGTCCTCGTCGACACGCTGACCGTCGCCGCCGCGGCGCCCGCCGCCACCGGGCTCGTGCTGCTCTGCGTCTACGCCGTGCCGGCCGCGCTGAGCGAGGACATGCTGCCGTGGTGGACGTTCCTGCTTGGCGGCGCCGCGTTCGCCGGCCTGCTCGCCGTCGACGGCAACCACCGGCACCGGCGCTGGCGCACCCGCGAAGCCCCGGGCCGCAGCGGCAAGCCGGGCGTGCTGTCCGCCCCGGTCGCGGTCGTCGGCACGGCCATCGTGCTCGGCCTGCTGGGCGGCGGGATCACCTGGGTCGGCACCGTCGGGAGCATGCCGTTCGGCGGCAGCGGCAACGGCCCGGGCGCGGGCTCCGGCGGCTTCGGCATCCAGCCGTTCACCGAGCTGCGCGGCATGCTCGACCAAGGCAGCAACCGCGAGCTGTTCAAGGTCCGCGGCCTCGGCACCGACCGCAGGCTGATGCGCGCGATGACGCTCGACACCTACTACCCCAACAAGGGCTGGGGCCTGCACGACGAAGGCCGTTCGCAGCAGGGCGTCCCGGTCGGGCCGCAGCTGCCGCCCGCCCCGGGCGACGACGGCACCGGCACCGCCCGCCGGATCGACGTCGAGCCGACCAGCTGGCGCGACAACTGGCTGCCGGTGTACGGCGCGCCGCGCGTGATCGACGGTGCCGGCACCGGCTACCTCTACGACCAGATCAGCGGCACGGTGTTCACCACCCGCAGCGAAGCGCCGCCGTCGTACACCGAATACGCGTCACTGAAGGAGCCGACGGCCGCCGAACTGCGCGTGACGCCGCGCGCCGACGACCTGCCGCCGCGCTACACCCAGATCGACCAGGTCGACCAGCGCGTCCGAGCGAAGACTCAGCAGCTCATCGCGGGCGCGTCCAACGACTTCGACCGGGCGTCGGCGATCTGGCGCTACTTCACGGCGCAGCAAGGGTTCGTCTACGACACGAAGACCGCACCGGCGAACGACGCCGACGCGCTCGCCGACTTCATCCTCAACGGCAAGCGCGGCTTCTGCGAGCAGTTCGCGTCGGCGATGGCCGTGATGCTGCGGGTGGCGGGCATCCCGTCGCGGGTGGCGATCGGGTTCACGCCGGGCGTGCAGGTCAACGACTACCTGTCGATCAGCACCCAGGACGCGCACGCGTGGGTCGAGGCGTACTTCGGCGACCGGGGCTGGGTGACGTTCGACCCGACGCCGCTGTCCGACGGCCGCGGCATCACCCCGTCGTACCTGCAGGCGGGCCCGCAGAACGGCAACCAGCCGGACGACACCCAGGTGGCCCCGAGCACGGTCCAGTCGAGCGCGGCGCCGACCGGCGTCCCGCGCGACAACGAGCCGAACCTCCCGGCGCAGTCGGCCCAGGAAGAGTCCGGCGGCGACGACTGGCTGTTCAACATCGCGCTCGCCCTGGCGGTGCTGGGCGCGGGCGCGCTGTTCGCGGCGGCCCTGCTGCGGCGGCTCCTCGACCGCGGACGGAAACCCGCGTCACCGTCCGGCGGTGCGGGCCCGGCGGAAGGTGACCGCAGCGAGGGAGCGTTGCTCGTGCGGGCACCGGCCCCGGTGGCGGCGCCCTCGCGGCCGCAGGCGCTGCTCGGCTGGCTGCCGTTGCTGGCGGTGGGCCTGTGGATCATCGCGCTCGGCCTCCTCGCGGCGACGGTGGCCTGGTGGCTGGGTGTGCTGGTGGTGGTCCTGCTGCTCGCGGTGGCGGGTCCGGCCATGGTCCGCGAGGCCTTCCGCCGCCGGCGCCTGCAGCGCGTCCTCCAGCAGCAAGCGGGCGCGGCGGACGCGGCGTGGGCAGAGCTGCGCGCGGAGTGCGCGGACCGGGGCCTGCCGATCCCGAGCAGCGACACGGTCCGCGTGGCGGGCCAGAAACTGGCGGCCAAGCACCACTTGGACGACGACGGCCGCGAGAGCCTCCGCACGGTGATCGGCGTCCTGGAGAGGTCCTGGTACGGCGGCGACGACACGCCCCAGCCGGAACTCCCCCCGGCGTTCGACGGCCTGCGCCGCAGCCTCCGCCGGAACGCCCCACTCTCGTGGAAGGGCAGGCTGTTCCCCCGATCAATCTTCCGCAACCACGACTAACCGCTCCGCTCACCCGCCCTTGGAGAGGCATCACGCGTGTCGACCCTCCAATCACGCGTGTCGACCCTTCAATCACGCGAGTTGACTCTCCAATCACGCGAGCTGACCCTCTGATCACGCGAGTTCTGGGCTCGAACACGCGAGGCTCGGCTTGATCATGCGGCCGAGCGGGCGCGGAGGCGGCTCGTGGGGTGAGCTCATTGCGGAGGAAGCGAGCACGGACCCGAAGGCGTGGCCAGCTCACCCGGGTGGGGGTCACCCACTGTCACCGCAGCTTCCAACGCCCCACAGGCCCAGTTGAGCACACAAGAAGATCCGCATCCCGCCGAACGGAGGGACGCGGATCTTGTCGTCTTGCGGCGCTACTGCTCCTCGAAGCGCTGGCGGAAACGCTCCTCCATCCTCTGGGTGAAGGAACTCCGGCGACCCGATGGTTTCCCACCGCGGGCACCCGAGCCACCGCCCTTGCCGTCTCCGTCGGCGCCGTGCCGAATCGAAGTGACGGCCATCATGACTCCGAAGAACATCACGAGGAACCCGAGCACGCTGATCAGCGGGATGTCGGCCACCCGGAACTGCGGCACCACCACGCCCAGCACCAGCAGGGCCACGCCCACTACGAACAGGGCGATGCCCTGAATACGCCGTCGGCGAGCGGGGCGACGCAACCGGGTGCCACGCACCGTGGATGCGAACTTGGGGTCCTCGGCATAGAGCTCGCGCTCGATCTGATCGAGCAGCCGCTGCTCATGCTCGGAGAGTGGCATCTTTCCTCCTCCGGCACAGCTGTCGCGGGCGCCGGGCCGCGCAACGTCCTGGACCCAACAGCCAACCCCAGGCGGGGTGGCACTGTCCAGGATACGAGGCCCGCGCCCGCACGACTACCCGATCCCGCATCCAGAAGGGATCGAATTGGGCTAAATCCCGCTCGACAGGCGTTGCGGACCGTCACCGTTGCCGATCGTGACCGTTTTGCCGCCCGACCGCCGTTGTGGGGGAACGTCACCGAGCCGAAGATCACCCTCCGTTCTCGCGCGGCCCCAGCAGCGACGCCGGCCGCACCGCCGCCGAGCCGAACTTCGACCGCGCGACGTCCGCGGCCACCTCCGCGTCCCGCCAGCGCGGGGCCGGTGAGTCGAACACCAGCTGCTCCCCCGCCTCCCCCGTGTCCAGCCCCTCGACGCGGACGCCGATCAGCCGCACCGCCCCCGTCGGCGCGTGCTCGGTGAGCAGCGCCACGGCCACGGCGTGGATCTCGCGCGCCACGTCCGTCGCCGAAACCAGCGTGCGGGCGCGGGTGATCGTCCGGAAGTCCGCGAACCGCACCTTGATCGACACCGTCCGGCCCCGCACGCCCCGCTCCCGCAGCGTCGCCCCCACCCTCGTGGCCAGCCGCAGCAGCTCGAGCTCGAGGGAAGCGCGCGAATGCAGGTCGACGTCGAACGTGTGCTCCGCGCCGATCGACTTCTCCGGCGAGTCGACCACCACCGACCGCTCGTCCACCCCGTGCGCCAGCCGGTACAGGTGCTCGCCCGCCGCCACCCCCAGCGACTTCTTCAGCCGCTCCGGCGGGAACGCGGCGACGTCGGCGATCGTGGCCAGCCCCAGGCGCCGCAGGTGCTCCTCGGTCCGCGCGCCGACGCCCCACAGCGCCGACACCGGCAGCGGGTGCAGGAACGCCAGGGTCTCCGCCGCCGGCACCACGACCATCCCGTCCGGCTTCGCCATCCCCGACGCCAGCTTCGCGACGAACTTGACCTTCGCCACCCCCACCGAGCAGGTGATCCCGTGCTCGGCCGCGACCCGCGAGCGGATCTCCGCGCCCAGCGACGCCGGCGTGGCGCCCAGCCGCCGCAGCGCCCCGCTGACGTCCAGGAACGCCTCGTCCAGGCTGAGCGGCTCGACCAGCGGCGTCAGCTCGCGGAAGATGCCCATCACCCCGCGGGACACCGACGAATACAGCCCCGACGTCGGCGGGATGTTGATCAGCTGCGGGCACAGCCGCTTCGCCGTCGAGAACGGCATGGCCGAGCGCACGCCGAACTTCCGCGCCGGGTAGTTCGCCGCCGCCACGACCGCCCGCGGCCCGCCCCCGGACACCACGACCGGCTTGTCCGCCAGCTCGGGCCGGGTGCGCAGCTCGACCGACACGAAGAACGCGTCCATGTCGACGTGCAGGAGCCCGCACCCGGTGTCGTCCGGCACCGGCTCACCCGGCCGGACGCGGAACCGGCCCATCCCGCCCGGCAACTCGGCATTTCGTCCCACGCCGAGGACGCTACCGGGCACCACCGACAGTTTCGGACGAGGCGCGAAACCGCAGTTCAGACCGGGCGCGCCACCGCGTGCAGCCGACCGGCGATGTCCCGCAGCACCGGCGTCGCGGACGCCGTCCGCTCGAACGCCGCCAGCTCGTCGTCCCGGACGTCGCCGCCGACCAGGTCGGCGATCACCCGATCGCCCTGCAGCAGCGTGACTTCCAGCCCCGCCGCCTCCAGGTCGGCCTGCAGCCCGGAAGCGGAGAAGCGCCGCAGCACCGTGTCGCCGGCGACGACCCCGTCGGCGCTCTCGAGCAGCTGCCGCGCCTCGCCCACCCGGCCCGCCAGCGCGCGGTGGAACGCCGCCGCGTGCCGGTTCGCGACCAGCACCGACACCGCGCCGCCCGGCGCGACCGCCGTGGCCAGGGCCGTCAGCACCGCGGCCGGGTCGTCGACGATCTCCAGCAGCCCGTGCGCCAGCACGAGGTCGGCCGAGCCCGCCTCGACGTGCCGCCCCAGCGCGTCGGAGTCGTCCGCGATCACCGTGATCAGCTCGGAGACGCCTTCCTCCTCGGCCCGCCGCTGCAGCGTGGCCAGGGCGTTCGGGCTCGGCTCGACGACCGTCACCCGGCAGCCCGCCGCCGCGAACGGCACCGCCCAGCCGCCGCTGCCGCCGCCCACGTCGACGACGCGGGGGTGCTCGGCGCCCCGGGCGCGTGCGGCCTCGATCTCGGCCTCGAGCACCCGGCGGACGGCACCCGAACCCCGGGCGGCCACGGTCTCCGTCTTCATGTCGCACAGGGTAGTGCCCGCCCCCGCCGGCCTCCCGAGCTCCTCCCTTCGAGTGAACGGCCCTTGCCCGGCGGCGCCTTGCGCGCGCACCCGTAGGCTGGTGAACGTGCACACGGTCGCCGTACTCAGCCTCAAGGGAGGCGTCGGCAAGACGACGGTCGCTCTCGGTATCGCGTCCGCCGCCTTGCGTAGGGGCACGCGGACGCTGGTGGTCGACCTCGACCCGCAGGGCAACGCCACCACCTCGCTCGACCCGCCCTTCACCGACGCCACCCTCGCGGACGTGCTCGAGACCCCCACCCGGGAAACGCTGGAACGCGCGATCGCCCCGAGCGTCTGGAGCGAGGACGTCGACGTCCTCGTCGGTGCCGAAGAGCTGGAGCTGCTCAACGACCCGGACGCCGACAGCGAGCGCCTGGCGAACTTCTCGCGGGCGCTGGACGAGCTGCACCGCACGCCGCTGCGGGAAACCCCGTACGAGCTGGTGATCCTCGACTGCCCGCCGTCGCTGGGCCGCCTGACGAAGTCGGCGCTGGTCGCCGCGGACAGCGCGCTGATCGTGACCGAGCCCACGATGTACGCCGTCGCCGGGGCGTCGCGCGCCCTGGAGGCGATCGAGAAGATCCGCAAGGAGCTCAACCCGGAGCTGCGCCCGATCGGCGTCCTGGTGAACAAGCTGCGCGTGCGCTCCTACGAACACCAGTTCCGGATCGCCGAGCTGCGCGAGAACTTCGGCTCGCTGGTGATGCCGACGGCGATCACCGACCGGCTCGCGGTGCAGCAGGCCCAGGGCGCGTGCAGCCCGATCCACGAGTGGCACTCGCCGGGCGCGCAGGAGATCGCGCTGACGTTCAACATGGTGCTGGCCAAGATCCTGCGCTCGAACCGGGCGGGCCGGCACCGCATCGCCGGCGAGGAGCCCGAAGGCCCGGACTGGCCCGAAGGCCCGGCCCCGGAGACGCCCGAGGCGCCGGCCGAGGTGTCCGAATCCGCGGGGTGAGCCGTGCCCGAAGGTGACACCGTCTTCCTGGTCGCCCGCCGCTTCGCCAGGGCGATGGCCGGGAAGACGTTGCTGCGCGGCGAGTTCCGGGTGCCACAACTGGCCACAGTGGACCTTTCCGGCCGTGAGGTGCTCGGCGTCGGCACGGTCGGCAAGCACCTGTTCACCCGCTTCTCCGGCGACCTGACCCTGCACTCGCACCTGTTGATGGACGGGATGTGGGACGTCTACCCGGCCGGCGCGAAGTGGCGGCGGCCCGGCCACCACGCGCGGGTGATCTTCACCGCGGCCGACGTCCAGGCGATCGGGTTCCGCGTGCACGACCTGAAACTCGTGGCCACGAGCAAGGAACACGACCTCGTCGCCCACCTCGGCCCGGACCTGCTCGATCCGAAGTGGACGGACGAGCACCTGGAGCGGGCGATCGCGAACCTGACCGCCGCCCCCGCGCGCGAACTCGGGCTCGCGCTGCTCGACCAGCGCGTGATGGCGGGTGTCGGCAACCTCTACAAGTGCGAAATCGCCTTCCTGCTCGGGGTCACGCCGTGGACGCCGGTGTCCGAAGTGGACGCCGGGCGCACGGTCGCGCTGGCCCGCAAGCTGCTGCTGGCCAACGCCCTCGCCGGGCGGTTCGAGCAGAGCACCACCGGCCACCTCGACCGCAACCGCAAGAACTGGGTGTACGAGCGCACCCGCCAGGGCTGCTTCCGCTGCGGCGGCAAGCTCCTGGTCCGCACGCAGGGCCACGACGTCCAGCGGCGGCCGACGTGGTTCTGCCCGAAGGACCAGACAGGCCCGTACCCGCCGCAGTAGGCTGGCGCCCGTGACGACGTTCAAGCTCCCGCTCTACGGGGCCGACACCGAACGCGGCGACCTCGCTCCCTGAGCCGCGCCCTTCTTCCGTCACCTCGTACCCCCTCAAGGGAGCTTCGTCATGCCCGCAATCCTGACCGGGCAGGCGCTGCGCGTGTTCGCGCACGCCCTGCCCAAGGTCGAACTGCACGTCCACCTGGTCGGCTCGGCGAGCCTGCCGACCGTCCTCGAACTGGCTCGGCGCCGCCCCGCCGCCGGCGTCCCCACCGACGAGCGCGAGCTCGCGGAGTTCTTCACCTTCCGCGACTTCGCCCACTTCCTCACCGTCTACCTCGCGGTCACGTCGCTGGTGCGCGACCGCCACGACATCCACACGCTCGTGACCGGCCTGGCGGCGGATCTCGCCGCGCACAACTGCCGCTACGCCGAAGTCACCGTGACGCCGTACAACCACCTGCTCGACGGCATGTCCGGCGACGACCTGCTGACCGGGCTGGAAACCGGCCGGGCGCGCGCCGCCGAACTCGGCGTGGAACTGGCCTGGTGCTTCGACGTTCCGGGCGAAAAGGGCAACCGCGCCGGGCAGGAGACCCTCGTGTTCGCGCTCCGCGAACGGCCCGAAGGCCTGGTGTCGTTCGGGCTCGGCGGCCCCGAACTCGGCGTCGGGCGCGCGCAGTTCGAGCCGTACTTCACGCGGGCGCGGGAAGCCGGGCTGCACAGCGTCCCGCACGCCGGCGAGACCACCGGGCCGGCGACCATCTGGTCCGCGCTGCACGACCTCGGCGCCGAGCGGATCGGCCACGGCACCAGCTGCGCGGCCGATCCGGCGCTGATGGAACACCTTGCGGCGCACCGGATCCCGCTCGAGGTGTGCCCGACGTCGAACGTCCGGACCGGCCAGGTCCCGTCCGTGTCCGCGCACCCGGTCCGGCGCATGCTCGACCACGGCGTCGTCGTCACGCTCAACACCGACGACCCGCCGATGTTCGGCGCCACGCTCACCGGTGAGTACGTCGCTGTCGCGGAGACGCTCGGCCTCACCGCGGCCGAACTGGCCCGGCTCGCGGAGAACGCCGTCGACGCCTCCTTCCTCGGCGAGCGGCGGAAAGCCCGTCTGCGGAGTGAGATCGGCGAAATGACGTTGCACGCCACCGCGGACTTCACCTAGCGTGGCAGTACACGAGAAAGGAGGTGGTCCTAAGTTGTATTCCAACAGGACTCGTGAGGTGACTGTCCGCTAGCGGATGGCACGTGGAGGACTTTGAGCAGCGATACAACCGAGCCACCTTCGGCTCATCGCCTGCTTCACGTGGTGCCTGATAGCGAATACCAGGCAGTCACCGTGCCCCCGGGGTTCCCGAGCACCAGTCCGGCTCGGGCTCAGGCGTTTGACGGCGCTTGAGAGCACCCCCCGGGGGTCCCTTTATTTCGCTCGTTTGTGCAGTTCGCGCCACCCGGCGTAGCAAGACGACCGTCCGGCGATCAGCGTTTCGCCGTTCCGTCCCCCGGACGGCTGACGGTCGCTAGCCTGGATGCATGCTCAGGCCTGACTACCCGATCACCACGGCCCGGCTGATCCTGCGCCCGTTCACGTCCGGGGACCTCGACGCGCTGAACTCCTTCCAGTCCCGCGCCGACGTCGCCCGCTACCTCTACTGGGGCCCGCGCAGCCGCGCCGAGTCGGCCGCCGCGCTCGCGAAGCGGGTGCACAGCTCGACGTTGACGAAGGAAGGGCAGTTCCTGGCCGTGGCGGTCGAACTGGCCGCGACCGGGCAGCTCATCGGCGACCTGAACCTGGAGTGGCTGAGCAGCGAACACCGCCAGGGCGAGATCGGGTTCGTCTTCCACCCGGACCACCACGGCAAGGGCCTCGCCGCCGAAGCGGCCACCGAGCTGCTGCGGCTGGGCTTCGAAGATCTTGGGCTGCACCGCATCATCGGCCGCTGCGACGGCCGGAACACCGCGTCCGCCGCGTTGATGGAACGCCTCGGCATGCGCCGCGAAGCGCACCTCAGGGAGAACGAGATCGTCAAGGGCGAGTGGACCGACGAACTGATCTACGCGATGCTCGAGGACGAGTGGAAGGACCGCGAGTAGTGGCGGCCTTCACTCCGGTGTGATGCTCGGGTCGCGCCCGGCGGGCGATTTGGCAGCATGGGGGCGTGTTCTTCGACAAGATCGTCCGCCCGGCGCTGTACCGGCTGTCCTCCGACGACCCCGAACTGGTGCACGAGCGCACGATCGCCGTCCTCGCCCGGCTCGGCAAGCTCGCTCCCCGCGGCGTCCCCGGCGTTCTCCGCGTCGACGACCCGGTGACCGTGCTGGGCCTGCGGTTCCCCAACCGCGTCGGCCTGGCCGCCGGGATGGACAAGAACGGCCGCGCGCTGCCGGCGTGGGCCGCGCTGGGCTTCGGGTTCGTCGAAGTCGGCACCGTGACCCGGCTCGTGCAGCCGGGCAACCCGAAGCCGCGGTTGTTCAGCCTGCCCGCCAGCGACGCGGTGATCAACCGCATGGGCTTCAACAACGAGGGCGCCGAAGCGCTCGCGGCCAAGCTCGCGCGCGATGGGAAACCGGGTGTCCCGCTGGGGATCAGCATCGGCAAGTCGAAGGTGACGCCGCTCGAGGACGCCGTCGAGGACTACCGGTTCTCGCTGCGCGCGCTGCACCCGTACGCGGACTACTTCGCGATCAACGTCAGCTCCCCCAACACGCCGGGGCTGCGGCAGCTCCAGGACCGCACGGCGCTCGCCGAGCTGCTCGGCGAGCTGCGTTCCACGTCGGCCGAGCTGGCCGGCGGCGGATCGCCGGTGCCATTGCTGGTGAAGGTCGCGCCCGACCTGACCGACGACGCGCTGGCCGAGCTGCTGGAAGTCGCGCTCGAGCACGGTGTCGCCGGGATCATCGCCACGAACACGACGCTGTCGCGCGAGGGCATCGCCCCCGGGGAGAGCGGCCTGGCCGGACAGGCGGGAGGACTGTCCGGCCGGCCGCTGACCACCCGCGCGGCCGAGGTCGTGCGGTTCGTGCACGACCGGACCGGCGGGAGCCTGCCGATCATCGGGGTGGGCGGGATCATGGGCCCGGACGACGCGGTCCGGCTCGTCGACGCCGGCGCGTCGCTCGTGCAGCTCTACACGGGCTTCGCGCTGCACGGGCCGGGCTTGGTGCGCCGGGTCAGCCGGGGTCTCGCGGCCCGGCGGTAGACGTGAAGCGCACGTACCCGCGCCAGGACTCGTAGCGGTCCAGACCAGGCCCCTCGGCCGTCAGGCACCGGACGGCCAGGGGCGCGGTGCCGTCGTCGAGCACGACGCGGTCGAGCACGAACGGCTCCTTCAGCGTGGTGGCGAACCGCTCGAACGCGGCCGGGGACAGGCGCCAGCGCTCGCCGTCGAGGGTGGCGGTGCCCTCGAGGACGCCCGGCTGCGGCGGTTCGGTGTCCAGCAGCACCATCCGGTAGGCGTCGGTGGTCCGGACCGGTCCGGTGAAGCGGGCGCCGAGGGCGGTGAGGTCGGCGTTGAGCGGCTGGCCGCGCAGGTGGGCGCCGAACACGACGACGTCCTCCCCCGGCTCCGGGTAGGGCGTCATCGGCTCGTCCGTGCAGACGGTCGCCAGGTCGAGGGCGATCTGGTCTTCGAACGCCCGTGTCAGGAAGGTGACGCCGAACGGACGGCGGTCGCCCGGCAGCACCGGGACGGACACGGAAGCCACGTCGAGGAGGTTCGCGAAGGCCGTGCAGGAGGTCAGGCGGTGGCCGACGCCGGCCGGGTCGGCCAGCGCTTCGGCGATCCCCGGGTGCTCCGGCACGGTCGGCAGGAGGAGGGCGTCGAAGCCGTCGAAACCCTGGTCGGGCACGGAGATCGGGGTGAGCACGGCGCCGGCGGCGGTCAGCCGGGCGACGACGGCCTCGAGCGCGAGGCTCGCGGCCTCCCCGAGGGGGAGGTCGGCGGGGTAGGCGATCCGCGGGTGCTCACCGGCGCCGAGGCGGACGTCGGCGGGCCAGGGGCGGTCGCCGCCGGTCATCAGGGTGAGGGCGCGGTGGGCCGCGACCAGGCCGGTCGCGTACACGGAGACGTTGTCGGCGCCGGGCAGCAGGCCCCGCGTCGGCTTCACCGCCGCGATGGCGTTCAGCGCGGCAGGGACGGCGCCGCCGGTGCTCAGGGCCAGGTCGACGACGCCGAGGGCGACGGCGACCGCGGCGCCGTTGCCGCCGGCCTTGGTGCGGTCCCAGGCGCCGGAGATCATGGCGGCGCCGGTCTTGCCGAGCACGACGGCGCCGGCGGCGGTGAGCCGGGTGACGACCGCGGCGCTGGTCTCCGGGACGCCGTGGCCGGACGGCTGCCCGGCGACGTCGATCAGGTCCTGGACGGCGATGACGGTGCCGGCCAGCGGCAGGTCTTCGCCGGCCTTGACGCGTTCGTCGACGGCCTTGGCGTCGACGAGGACGTCTTCGACGGCGCGGAGGGTGGTCCAGAGTTCGGGGCGGCCGGCCTCGGTGAGGCGTTCGAAGGCCGCGATGACGCGCTGGGAGGCGGTGGGCGGGGTGATCGGCACGGGGTCCGGGTCCGGCGGGAGCGTGTTCACGGGGCGTCCTTTCCTCGGCGGTCGAGAAAGTCCACTGTGTACGGTCGGCGCCGTCGAACCTCAGTCCACGGCGGGCCTCCCGGCGAGTGACACCTCGGCATGCATGACAGAAACGTTAGGGCGCGGACGTTTCCGTAGCCATCAGTTTCCGATTACGCGCGGGTTTCGGCCCCGGAAGGTGAACAGGGGGCGACGCCGGGGTGAAACGCACGATCACGCACGCGCCGTGACGACCAGCCGGATCCCCCGGTCGGCGGCACCCGAACGGCCGAGTTTCAGATCCCAATGGCCCAGCGAAGCCGAAATCCGCGTGATGGAAGGGTCGACACGCGTGATCAGGAGGTCGACACGCGTGATTCCCGGGTCGACACACCGCACCGGAGGCCGGTTCGCCGTGTCGACCCTTCAATCACGCGTGTCGACCCTTCAATCACGAGTGTCGACCTTCGGATCACGGTCAGGAGAGTTCGCGGAGGGCCATGGCGAGGCCGGCCAGGCGGTCGGTGGCGTCGGTGAGGGCTTGCTTGGACGTCACCAGACCGTCGCCGGCGGCGGCGACCGTGTGGCCGGCCGCGGCGACCAGGCCGCGGTAGCCCTCGAGGCCGTCTTCGAGCTGCTCGCGGAGCTTGGCCACCGCCGCGTCCAGGGCCGCCTTCTCCCGGGCGGGTGCCGAGTCGCGGCCGCGCTCGATGGCCTGGATGCGGCCGGCCAGGCCGCGCAACGCGGCCGCCGCTTCGGTCGCCGTCTGGCGGGCGTCCGCGACCGAGACCTCCGAGACCAGCGGCGTCCCCAGCGACGAGGGCACCGAAAGCTGGCGCAGGAGCTCCGTCAGCGACGCTTCGCACTCGGCGAGACGTTCCATCGGCTCACGGGCCGCCGAGCGGGCGGGCGGCAACGGCGGCGGGCCGGCCGGGGCCGCCGGGATCGGGGTGCGCTTGAGTTCACGCAGCTTCAGGCCGGAGCGGACGCTGAACGTGCCGAAGATGACGGCTCCGGCGAACGCCGTGATCGCCTGCGGCATCATCGCGGCACTGGTCGGGCTGAGCCAGCCCACCGCCGCGGCCACCGTCACGACCGCGCACAGGATCGTCAGGATGATCCACAGCGTCATCGCCTTCGACGTCCGGCGCTTGCGGCGTTCGAGCTTCGCGGCCGGGTGGTTCCAGCGGTCCCACTTGGCGCGGGCCTCGGCGAACGCCGGGACCTGGCTGGCCATCGACGACAGCGACGCCGTCATGTCGGGGCGCCGCACCGGCGGGCGTTGCAACGGGTTGGGGCGCTGCGGTGCGGGCTTCCCGCCGGCCTGGTCGGCCGGCGGGAAGTACTTCTGCACCTTCTGGAGCTTCTCCTGAGCGCGCACCGCGTAGTCGGGCAGCTTCTCGATGTGCTTCTCCAGCTTCGCGCTCAGCTCGCTGAAGTCGCGCCGTCTGCCCTGCTGCCCCATGGTGCTCGCCCCCTCCGGAGTCGTCAGGCCGGGTTCTTGCCCTGCTCGGCCTGCACGCGCGCCTGGATTTCCCGCTGGATGTCGGCCGAGCTGCTGGCCGGCTGCTGGGCCGTCTTGCCGCCGTCGGTCACCTGGGCGACCGAGTCACCGCGCATCGACGCGCGGATCTGCTCGAGCCGCGAGTGGCCGGCCAGCTGCGTGGTGGAGGCCTGGACCTCCATCATGCGCCCCTGGACCGAGTTCTGGGCGAGTTCCGCCTGGCCCAGCGCGGTGGTGTAGCGCTTCTCGATCTTGTCGCGGACCTCTTCCAGCGACGGCGTGTTGCCCGGCGCGGCCAGCTGGCTCATCTGGTTCAGCGAGGCGGAGACCTGCTCCTGCATCTTCGCCTGCTCCAGCTGCGAGAGCAGCTTGGTGCGCTCGGCGAGCTTCTGCTGCAGCATCTGCGAGTTCCGCTCGACGGCCTGCTTCGCCTGCGCCGCGGCCTGCAGCGACTGGTCGTGCAGCGTCTTCAGGTCCTCGATGTTCTGCTCGGCCGTGACGAGCTGCGTGGCGAAGCTCTCCGCGGCGTTCTCGAACTCGACGGCCTTCTGCTCGTCACCCTTCGAGCGGGCCTCGTCGGCGAGGACGAGCGCCTGCCGGGTCGAGGCCTGCAGCTTCTCGACGTCGCCGAGCTGCCGGTTGAGCTTCATCTCCAGCTGCCGCTGGTTGCCGATCACGGAGGCGGCCTGCTGCGTCAGCGCCTGGTGGTTGCGCTGCGCCTCCTCGATGGCCTGCTGGATCTGTACCTTCGGGTCGGCGTGCTCGTCGATCTTCGACGAGAACGCCGCCATCATGTACTTCCAGAACTTCACGAACGGGTTGGCCATCTCCTCCGCCTGCCTTCTTGCGTCCCACGGGCCTAGGTACTCGGGGTGTGGGGCGTCGCTCCCCTGCAAGTGCAACGCTCCGACCCCGGCGTCGGGTTCCATCGTGTCAGGTCGGCCACGTCCGTTCCAGGCGACCCGGCCGAATTCAGGGATCACCCCGATCACTACCCGTAGACAACGCCGACGGCCCCGGGCGGGTTGCCCGGGGCCGTGCGGTCGTGTGCGCTGGGGCTACGCGGCGATCGTGGAGGCCAGCTTGGGCTGGCCGATCGTCGTCCGCAGCGTCGTGTTCATCCGCGGGGCCGGGGAAACCCGCAGGTCGGCGAGGTCGTTGCCGATCAGCTCGGACATCAGGCGGCCGCCTTCGATGCCGGCTGCCGAGGCCTCCGCGCCCCGCTTCTCCCGGGGCGGGCCCTCCACGATCCGCTCGTCGACCGGTGGGACCTCGACGTTGTCGAGGGCCGAAACGTCCGCCGCCACGTTGTGCAGCAGCTCGCCGAGCGGAAGGTCCAGGGCCTGGCAGATGGACGCGAGCAGTTCGCTCGACGCCTCCTTCTGGCCCCGCTCGACCTCCGAGAGGTAGCCGAGGCTGACCCTGGCGGCGCGGGAGATGTCGCGCAGCGTACGACGCTGGTTGGTGCGGGCATGACGGAGCCGATCACCGATCGCCTCACGCAACAGCACGGTCATCACGCGCCTCCCTTCCGAACAAGTACCCCCTACGTTACCCAGAGCGGTGCCCCGGGCGCAGGAGTTGGTGTGCACGTACGCCAAGGGCGAACGCGTGTTTCACCTCAAATGTTCCCCGAGCAGGGCAAACGCGGCCAAGACCGACTCGGTCCTGATCAAATCGCGGTCGCCGGTCAAGGCCAGGGTACGGACTGTACGTGTTCCCGGCCCGGCCAGCCCGACGTGCACGGT
Source organism: Amycolatopsis sp. 505 (assembly GCF_031625235.1). Classification (NCBI taxonomy): domain Bacteria; kingdom Bacillati; phylum Actinomycetota; class Actinomycetes; order Pseudonocardiales; family Pseudonocardiaceae; genus Amycolatopsis; species Amycolatopsis sp. 505. The sequence continues at coordinate 577,917 of NZ_JACKQP010000006.1, read as the reverse complement.
GCCCGGCGCGACGCCGTCCTGCGCCGACGGCCCGGCCACGCCGGTGAGCCCGAGCCCCCAGGTGGCGCCGCACCGGTCGCGGGCTCCCTCGGCCAGCTGGGCGGCCACCTCGGGGTGGACCGCGCCGTGTTCGGCCAGCAGCTCCGAAGAGACGCCGGCCAGGGCCGCCTTCAGCTCGGTCGCGTAGACGACCAGTCCCCCGCGCAGCGCCGCGCTGGCTCCCGGCACCCGCGCGAGGGTGGCGCAGACCAGGCCGGCGGTGAGGGACTCGGCCGCGGCGACCGTCTCGCCCCGCGCGGTCAGGGCGCCGATCAGGGCGGCGGCTTGCTCATCACCCGGCGCCGGAGGCCGCGAATGACTCATTACCGGCGCCGGAGGTCCCGAATGAGTCATTCGCGACGCTTCGGCGGGGGTTCCGGCCACCGTCAGCTCCCGGTGACCCGGCGCCCGGCCGCGCGCAGCCGCACCGCCCGCACCAGGTAGTCGACGCCGGTCACGACGGTCAGCACCAGCGCCAGCCCCATCAGCGCCCACCGCACCGGGTCCGCTCCCACCGGCAGCGGCAGCAGGTACGCCACGATCGCCGCGATCTGGGCCATCGTCTTGGCCTTCCCGCCGCGGCTGGCCGGGATCACGCCGTGCCGGATCACCCAGAACCGCAGCAGCGTCACGCCGATTTCGCGGACCGCGATGACGATCGTGACCCACCACCCGAGCTCGCCCAGCACGCTCAGCCCGACCAGCGCCGCGCCGGTCAGCGCCTTGTCCGCGATCGGGTCGGCGATCTTGCCGAAGTCGGTGATCAGGCCGTACTTGCGGGCCACCCAGCCGTCCAGCTGGTCGGTGGCCGAGGCGATCGCGAACAGCCCGGTCGCGAGCGCGCGCCAGGTCGTGTCGTGGCCGTCGCCGACGAACAGCGCGATCACGAACAGCGGCACCAGGACCAGCCGCGACAGCGTCAGCAGGTTCGCGACGTTGAGCGTGGGAACCGGGGTCGGCTCGGGGACCTGGGCGGCGGTGTCGCGCGTGAGGCCCTCGTCGGCGGCGTCGCTGGGGAGCGCACTCACCGGTCGGCGTCCGGTACCGCGCGGACGATCAGGTCCACGCCCGCCGAGTCGACGACCTCGCAGCGCAGGAAGTCACCCACCTGCACCTTCTCCGGCGCGTCGAGGATGACGCACTCGCCGTCGACCTCCGGCGCCTGGTGCGCCGCGCGGCCGGTGAGCTCGCCGTCGTCGTCCAGCTCGACCAGGACGTCGACGAACGTGCCGATCCGGTCCTCGGCGCGCTGCGCGGTCAGCTCCTCGACCAGCGCCGAGATCCGGGTGACGCGCGCGGCGACCTCCTCGGCGGAGAGCTTCCCGTCGAAGGTTTCGGCCTCGGTGCCGTCCTCGTCGGAGTAGCCGAAGACGCCCACGGCGTCGAGGCGCGCGCCGGTCAGGAACCGCTCGAGCTCGCTCAGGTCGTGCTCGGTCTCGCCCGGGAACCCGACGATCACGTTGGTCCGGATGCCGGCCTCGGGCGCGTACTCGCGGATCTGCTCGCACAGCGCCAGGAACGAGTCGGTCGAGCCGAACCGGCGCATCCGGCGCAGCACCTGCTCGCTGGAGTGCTGGAAGGACAGGTCGAAGTACTCGGCGACGCCCGGCGTGGTCGCGATGGCCTTGACCAGCTGCGGGCGCGTCTCGGCCGGCTGCAGGTAGGAGACCCGGACGCGCTCGATGCCGTCGATGTCCGCCAGCCGCGGCAGCAGCCGCTCCAGCGCGGTGGCGCCGTCGCGGCCGAAGTCCTTGCCGTAGGACGTCGAGTTCTCGCTGACCAGGAACAGCTCCTTGACACCGTTCTCGGCCAGCCACATCGCTTCGGCGACGACCTCGTCCGGCTGCCGCGAGACGAAGGAGCCGCGGAACGACGGGATCGCGCAGAACGAGCAGCGCCGGTCGCAGCCGGAAGCGATCTTCAGCGCGGCCACGGGCGAGTCGTCCAGGCGCGTGCGCAGCACCCTCGGGCCCCAGCCGTGCTGCGCGTGCCCCGGGACCTCGACCGCCTCCGCGGCGGCGGGCCGCTCGACCGGGCTGATCGGCAGCAGCTTGCGGCGGTCACCGGGCGTGTGCGAGGCGATCTTGCGGCCGGCGACGACGTCGTCGAGCCGGGCCGAGAGGTCGGCGTAGTGGTCGAAGCCCAGCACCGCGTCGGCCTCCGGGAGGCTGTCGGCGAGCTCGTGCCCGTAGCGCTCGGCCATGCAGCCGACGGCGACGACCTTCTTGCCCGTGTCGGACGCGGCGAGCAGCGTGTCGACGGAGTCCTTCTTGGCCGACTCGACGAAGCCGCAGGTGTTGACCACGACGACGTCGGACTCTTCGGGATCGGCCGCCAGCTCCCAGCCGCCGGCCGCGAGCCGGCCCGCCAGCTCCTCCGAGTCGACCTCGTTGCGGGCGCAGCCCAGGGTCAGCAGGGAGACGCGTCGGGTGGCGGCTGGGTCCGTGGCAGGGGAAGGCACAACGCTCAGGGTAGCCGCCGGTCCCGGGCGGCCCGACGACGGCGTAGCCCGGGCTGTGACAACCGGGGCCTCGCCCCGGGCCGGGGGCTTCGCCACCCGGGCCCCGAAAGAGAGCTGTGTCGCCACCCGCGCCGGGCGATGTGGCAGGGTGGACGATCGTGCCGTCCGACTCGCCCCGCCCGACCGTCCGCCGCGCCCGGATCGCCGACGTCCGCAAGATCAAGGCCCTGGTCGACTCGGACGCCGGGCGCGTCCTGCTGGAGAAGGACCTGGTCACGCTGTACGAGGACGTCCAGGAGTTCTGGGTCGCCGAAACGGGTGACGAGGTGGTCGGCGCGGCCGCGCTGCACGTGCTCTGGGAGGACATCGCCGAGCTGCGCACGGTCGTGGTCGACAAGGCCGTCCGCGGCCAGGGCGTCGGGCGGGTGCTGGTCGCCCGGCTGGTCGACGAGGCACGTGAGCTGGGTCTCAAACGGCTGTTCGTGCTGACCTTCGAGACGAGCTTCTTCGCCGGGCACGGGTTCGTGGAGATCGACGGCACCCCGGTGTCGCACGAGGTCTACGAGGAGATGCGGCGGTCGCACGACACGGGTGTCGCGGAATTCCTCGACCTGCCTTACGTCAAGCCGAACACCTTGGGGAATTCCCGCATGTTGCTCGAACTGTGAGTGAAAACCTCCTTTCGGGCGGTGACGTGCGCCACTGCGCTGCCGGAAGCTGATCGGGCACCAGTCCACCGATCGGCAAGGAAAACCGATGCGCACGACACTGCGGAACCTGGGGGCCACCGTGACGGTGGCCGTTTCTGTCGGCGCGGGCGCCCTGCTGGGCACCGGCACCGCGGCCGCCGTCGACATCCCGGCGGTCACCGACCAGTACCTCTTCTCGACGTCGCTGTCCGGCTTCGAAACGATCCGGAACTCCGCGCCCTACTCCGGCCAGCTCGACTGGTCGTCCGACGGCTGCTCCTGGTCGCCGGACACCCCGTTCGGCTGGCAGTTCCTGCCGGGCTGCCACCGGCACGACTTCGGCTACCGCAACTACAAGAAGCAGGGCCGGTTCACCGCGGCGAACCGGCTGAAGATCGACGACAACCTGTACACCGACCTGAAGAGCGTCTGCGGGTCGAACGTCGCCTGCAAGGGCGCGGCCTGGACGTACTACCAGGCGGTCCGCAAGTTCGGCGGCTGATCAGCTGATCCGGACGGTCGCTTCCCCGCCGTCCTCGCTCACCGAGACCAGCTCGATCCGGCTGGCGGCGAACGACGTCGCCTGCGGGCCGGTGCGCGGGCCGCTGTGGAGCTCGGCCGTGGTGCTTTCGCCGCGGCCGGGCTCCTTCAGCAGGAACGCCAGCGTGGCCTCTCCCTGCCAGATGCAGGTCATCCCGGGCCGGCACCGCGAGTCGGCGACCACCCGCGTGAAGCGCACGGTGAGGTCTTTCCCCTGCACGGCAACCTCTTGCCCGAGTCGCAAGGCGACCTCGCCCCCGGCGGCGGCACTGACGGTGCTCGGAGCCACCGCGGGCGCCGCCACGGCCCCGGGCCGCCCGGCGGCGACCGAGCTCCCGGCGCCCACCGTGACGACGGCGAAGGCGAACAGTCCGGCTACGAATCGCTGTAGGTCCACGCCTCCATGACGGAACGGACCGAGCCGGGGTTGCACGCGCTACTCGTCGTCGTCGCCGGCGCCGGTGTCGACCGGGCCGCCGCCGCGGATCATGAACAGCACCGACTCCAGTTCCTCCGGCTTGATCAGCACGTCGCGGGCCTTCGAGCCCTCCGACGGGCCCACCACGCCCCGGCTCTCCAGCAGGTCCATCAGCCTGCCCGCCTTCGCGAACCCCACCCGCAGCTTCCGCTGCAGCATCGACGTCGAGCCGAACTGGGACGTCACGATCAGCTCCGCCGCCTGCAGGAGGACGTCGAGGTCGTCCCCGATGTCCGGGTCGATCTCCTTCTTCTCGCCCGCCTTCTGGGCCGTGACGCCGTCCTGGTAGTCCGGCTGCGCCTGCTCCTTCGCGTAGTTGACGACCGCGGCGATCTCCTCGTCGCCGACGAACGCGCCCTGGATGCGGACCGGTTTGCCCGCCCCCATCGGCAGGTACAGCGCGTCGCCCATGCCGATCAGCTTCTCCGCGCCCGGCTGGTCCAGGATGACCCGCGAGTCGGTCAGCGACGACGTCGCGAAGGCCAGCCGCGAGGGCACGTTGGTCTTGATCAGGCCGGTCACGACGTCGACCGACGGCCGCTGCGTCGCCAGGACCAGGTGGATCCCCGCGGCACGCGCCTTCTGGGTGATGCGGACGATCGCGTCCTCGACGTCGCGCGGGGCGGTCATCATCAGGTCGGCGAGCTCGTCGACGATCGCCATGATGTACGGGTACGGCCGGTACTCGCGCTCGGACCCCGGCGGCGCGGTGATCTCGCCCGAGCGCACCTTCTTGTTGTAGTCGTCGATGTGCCGGACCTTGTTGACCTGCATGTCCTGGTAGCGCTGCTCCATCTCCTCCACCAGCCAGGCCAGCGCGGCGGCCGCCTTCTTCGGCTGGGTGATGATGGGCGTGATCAGGTGCGGGATGCCCTCGTACGGCGTCAGCTCGACCATCTTCGGGTCGATCAGGATCATCCGGCACTCGTCCGGCGTCGAGCGCGCGAGCAGCGACACCAGCATCGAGTTGACGAAGCTCGACTTACCGGAGCCGGTCGACCCCGCGACCAGCAGGTGCGGCATCTTCGTCAGGTTCGCGGTGACGAAGTGGCCCTCGATGTCCTTGCCGAGGCCGATCACCATCGGGTGGTTGTCCTTGACCGTGGACGGCGCCCGCAGGACGTCGCCGAGGCGGACCATCTCGCGGTCGGAGTTCGGCACCTCGATGCCGACCGCGGACTTGCCGGGGATCGGTGCCAGCAGCCGGACGTTGTCGGTGGCCACCGCGTAGGCGATGTTCTTGGTCAGCGCGGTGATCTTCTCGACCTTCACGCCCGGGCCGAGCTCGACCTCGTAGCGGGTGACCGTCGGGCCGCGGGTGAAGCCGGTGACCTGCGCGTCGACGTTGAACTGCTCCAGTACGCCGGTGATCGCCTCGATCATGGCGTCGTTGGCCTTGCTGCGGGACTTCGGCGCGTCGCCGAGCTTCAGCAGGTCGGGCGGCGGGAGCTGATAGTCGCCTTCGACCGTGCGGGTGACCGCGAGCGGCGGTTCCGGGGCCTTCTTCGGCTTCTTCTCGACGACCTCGGGCGCCGGCTTGGGCTTGGGCGGCTTGATCGGCGTCGGCGCCTCGGCGAGCATCGCGTCGATGTCCAGCTGCTCGGGTTCGGCGTCGCTGGCCTGACGGCGCCGGGACGGCTTGCGCAGCCGCGCGGACTTCGGGTCGGCGTCGGTGACCTTCTCTTCGTCGGTCGCGAAGCCCGAGCGCTGCGCCTCGGCCTCGGCGATCTCCTCCTCGTCGAGGCCCCAGTTGCGCAGCCGCTGCGGGATCTGGCGGACCGGCGTGCCGGTGAACACGAGTACGCCGAAGAACAGCGCGAGGATCAGCAGCGGCACGGCCACCCAGGTGGTGACGCCCATGGTGAGCAGGCCGCCGGAGAAGGCGCCGACGATGCCGCCGGCGTACATCCGGCCGTCGTTGGTCTCCGGCAGCGCGGTGAAGATGTGCAGCATCCCGAGCACGGACAGGACGACCATGATCGTGCCGACGACCATCCGCGGCCGCGTCTCCGGGTGTGGCTCGGACCGCATCAGCGCGACGGCGACGACGACCAGCACCAGCGGCAGCGTGACGGCCCCGGCGCCGAGGACGGTCCGGGTGGCGATCTCCACCCCGGCCCCGATCGGCCCGGCCGCCCGCCACCAGACGCCGACGGCCGCGACAATGGCCAGCGCGATCAAGCCCAGCGCGAGCCCGTCGCGGCGGTGCTCGGCCTCGAGCTCGCGGGTGCGGCCGACCGTCCTGGCCAGCGTGCCGAGGCCCTTGGCCAGCAGGTTCCAGGTGCCGCGGACGCCCTTCCCGAAGATCCCGGGCGTCTTGCGGCGGGCGCGTGGCGCGGGTTTGCGAGGGGCCGGACGTGACTTCGCGGGTGTACGCGGCTTACGCGCCGCTGCCCCCTTCGCGCCGCTTCCCGTGCTTCTCTTCCTCGTCGCCGACCCAGCCATACCGTTTACGGTAACCGGCCGTGGCGGTTCGTCCCACGCGCCACTCTCGGCCCAGGGTGAACTTCTGCCTCACACCGCGGGTTGAGCGGCCATCCGGGTGAACCGATCCGCCCAGTGCGCAATCGGGTGAAATCGGCGTCTGCCATGCTCTGCCCCATGGTCGCGCTGAACTCCGACAACACCGCTCGCCGGGCGCCCGCCATCTGGCGGACCATGCTGAACATCGACCGCGGGCTGGTGAACCTCGTCGGGCGGCTCACGGTCACCGGCCGGGTGCCCGCGCAGCTGCGGGGCAAGCCGCTGCTGATGGCCGCGAACCACATCGGCGTGTTCGACGCCTTCGTGCTGATGGCGGCGTGCAAGCGGATCGGCATCAACCCGCGGTTCATGCTGGCCGGCGGCATCCTCGACGCGCCCGTGATCGGGCCGGCGCTGCGGGTCAGCGGGCACCTGCGGGTCGACCGCAAGCACGCCGGGACCGCCGTCGGGCAGTTCGCCGAGGCCTTCGAGGCGATGAAGACCACGCGCGAGCCGATCATCGTCTACCCGGAGGGCCGGATCAGCCACGACCCCGGGCTGTGGCCGGAGCGCGGCAAGACCGGCGCGGCGCGGCTCGCGCTGGCCTCGGGCGTGCCGGTGATCCCGATCAGCCAGTGGGGCGCGCACGAGGCCGTCTACTGGGGCACCGAGACCGTCAACGGCCCGGCCGACCTGATCCCGCTGGCCCGCTCGGGGCTGAGCGCTCCGCTGCGCCGGCCGCGGTTCCGGGTGCACTTCGGCGACCCCGTCGACCTCTCGGAGATCGACAAGCAGCGCCCGGGCGCCGGGGTGCGTGCGCACGCCAAGATCATGCAGGCGATCACCGACGGTCTCGTCCCGCTACGCCGCGACGAGCTCGACCGGCCCAAGTTCCACGACCCGACGCGCCCCACCGACACGGTCAGCCCCTGGAAGCCGCCGTCCGTACTGTGAGACGGGCGGGCGCGGCCGCCTAGAGTCGGCGGACGTGAGCACACGGATACTCGTCGTCTACTACAGCTCGACCGGGAACACGGCCGCCCTCGCCGAGTCGCTCGCCGCCGGCGCGCGAGAGACCGGGGCCGACGTGCGGGTGCGGACGGTGCCGGAGACGGTGCCCGCCGACGCGATCGCGCGGAACCCGCGCTGGCAGGCCTGGGTCGACGCCGGCCCGCACCACGAGCTCGTCACCCTCGGCGACCTCGAGTGGGCCGACGGGCTCGCCGTCGGCAGCCCGACCCGGTTCGGCGGACCGGCCGCCCAGCTGAAGTCCTTTTTGGACAGCACGGGTGGGTTGTGGGCGCAGGGAAAGCTGGCGGACAAGGTGGCGACGTCGTTCACGACGGCGTCCACCGCGCACGGCGGCCTGGAGTCGACGCTGCTGGCGATCAACAACGTCTTCTACCACTGGGGCGCGATCGTGGTCCCGCTCGGCTACACCGACCCGCACCTCAAGGAGTCGGGCAACCCGTACGGCGGCTCGTTCGTGTCCCGGAAGTCCGCGGCGCCGGACGACATCGCCCTCGACGCGCTGCGGCTGCAGGGCCGGCGGCTGGCCACCATCACCACGCACGTCGCCACCGGGCTGAAGCACGCCGGATGACGGCCCGGGCGCCTCAGCCCGACCCTCGGTCTCAGCGCCGGGCGGCGTTCCGGCGGCGCAGGGCCCAGGCACCACCGGCACCGGCGAGGACGAGCACCCCGCCGGCGACGAGCGCCGGAGCGGCGGAGCCGTCATCGGCCGGGCCACCGCCGGTCTGCGGCGCACCGTGCGGCTTCACCGCAACCTGCGGCGCGGGCTTCGGCTTCGGCTTGGTGGGTTTCGGCGTGGGCTTGGTGGGCGTCGGTGTGCCGGTGACCCCGACGGTGAACTGCCGCCACCAGCTGCCGGTGCCGCCCTCGAGGCAGGACATGGTCGCGTACCACACACCCGCCTGCACGCCGGTGAACGTGATGGTGTGCCGGTTCCCGTTCTGGACCATGACCCCCTGCTGAACGGGGCTTTGCCCACGGTAGTAGTCGTAAGTCGCCAGGGCCCGGACATCGGCGGTCTCACACGTACCCGTGATGGTCACCGCGTTCCCTTTCACGGTGACCTTCATCGACGTCGGATTGCCCGGGTACGCTTTGTCGGCCGAAGCCACGATCGGCGACAGCAACACGCAACCGGCGGAAACACCAGCGACGAGCAAAGTTCTTCGCATTGTTTCACCTCCAGGGTCCTCGCACGGCAACTGCGCGCGAGCCTCTTGGAGACGCCCGCCGCCGGATCGGTGGTTGCCACCCGGACGTAACGAAACGGACTCGCCGGATTCAGTCCTCTTCGGACAGTCCGAGTGCCGCCGGTCGGCGGTCGGGCGTTTCCGCGGCCGACGCCACGACGGCGACAGCGCGTGAAGAGAAATCGCTCGCCGCCGAAATGAATCGCGGGGTTCCAAGTCTCTCGAGACAGCCGGAAGACGCCTGCCCACCGGCCCGGTTGCGACCTCGACGCAACGAACCGGACTCCGCGCCCGCGTGACCAGCGTAACCGGGAAAATCGCTTCGGCGGTCACGCCGGGCCACCTACAGTCGCGGTGGTGACCACCGAACTCCCCGTCCTCGCACCGCCCCGGGTCGCCCACCGGGGCCGGGGGACCGCCTACGTCCTGCTCGCCGCCCTGTTCTTCAGTACGTCGGGCACCCTGGGCAAGTCCGTGATGTCCGCCGGGGTCACGCCGCAGCAGGTGGCCGCGGCGCGGATCGCGCTGGCCGGCGTGGTGCTGCTCGCCGGGGTGGCGCTGGTGGCGCCGCGGAAGCTGCGGGTGCGCCGGGCGGAGCTGCCCGTCCTGGCGGGGTACGGCCTGCTCGGCGTGGCCGGCGTGCAGCTGCTCTACTTCGTCGCCGCGGGGCGGATCCCGGTCGGGATCGCCATCCTGCTGGAGTTCGTCTCGCCGGTGCTCATCGCGCTGTGGGTGCGGTTCGTGCGGCGGCACCGGCTGCCGCGGGCGGTCTGGGGCGGCATCGCGCTGGCCATGGCCGGGCTCGCGCTGGTCGCCCAGGTCTGGGAAGGCGTCACGCTGGACGGGCTCGGCCTGCTGGCCGGCTTCGGCGCGGCGCTCTGCTCGGCCGGGTACTTCCTGCTGGGCGAACGCGCGGTGGCCGGGATCGACCCGCTGGGCCTGGTCACCTGGGGCATGGTGATCGGCGCGGTCGCGATCAGCTTCGTCGCGCCGCCGTGGACGTGGCCCGCCGCGCTGCTCGACGTCCCGGTCGGGTTCGGCGCCTGGCACCCGCCGGTGTGGCTGCTGCTGACCCTGCTGGTGCTGGTCGCGACGGTGCTCGCGTACGTCTGCGGCATTTCGGCGCTGCGCCACCTGCCGGCGTCGGTGGCGAGCGTGGTCGGGCTGGTCGAACCGGTGATCACGATCTTCGCGGCGTGGGTGCTCATCGGCGAGGAGCTCGCCTGGCCCCAGCTGCTCGGGTCGGCGATCCTGCTGGCCGGTGCGTACATCGTGCAGCGCTACTCGGAGATCCTCAGCGGGTGAGCTTGCGCAAATTCTGCGTCTGACCTCGCCCGGGTGGACAATTCCCGCGATCGATGCCCACCCGGGGAGGAAGCACCTTGGCGACGAAGTCCGGGCTGCGGCCCGACCTGCGGCAGCGGCACGTCCGGATGATCGCCCTCGGCGGCATCATCGGCGCGAGCCTGTTCATCGGCAGCGGCGCGGTGATCCACACCGTCGGCCCGGCCGCGGTGCTGTCCTACGCCATCGGCGGGCTGCTCGTCGTGCTGGTGATGCGGATGCTCGGCGAGATGGCGACGGCGGCGCCGGCACTGGGCTCGTTCATGGAGTACGCGCGCGACGCGCTCGGCGGCTGGGCGGGCTTCACGATCGGCTGGCTGTACTGGTACTTCTGGGTCGGCGTGGTCGCGTTCGAGGCCGTCGCGGGCGCGAAGATCCTGCAGGGCTGGATCCCGGGCGTCCCGCAGTGGGTGTTCTCGCTGGCGCTGATGCTCCTGCTGACGGCGACGAACCTGGCGTCGGCGCGTTCCTTCGGCGAGACGGAGTTCTGGCTGGCGTCGATCAAGGTCGCCACCATCGTCGTGTTCCTGCTGCTCGGCACGCTGTTCGTGCTCGGGCTCTGGCCGGACGCGCACTTCTCGGTCGGCAACATCGGCCTCGACGGCTTCGTCGCGAACGGGCCGTTTTCGGTCGTCCACGGCGTGGTCATCGTGATCTTCTCGTACTTCGGCGCGGAGATCGTCACGATCGCGGCGGCGGAGTCCGACCAGCCGGAGACGGCGGTCCGCAAGGCGACCTCGACGATCGTCTGGCGCGTGATCGTGTTCTACGTGGGTTCGGTGGCACTGCTGGTGATGATCACGCCGTGGCGCGAAATCCCGAGCGAGACAAGCCCGTTCGCGGCGGCGTTCGGCCGCTTCGGCGTCCCGGCGGCGTCGACGATCGTGTCGGCGGTGGTCCTCACGGCGGCGTTGTCGGTCTTGAATTCGGGGCTGTACACGGCATCCCGCATGCTGTTCGCGCTGCGCCGCCACGGCTGGGCGCCGGCCTGGATCGCGGACACGAACGCGCGAGGCGTGCCGTGGAAGGCGATCCTGGCGTCGACGTCGGTCGGCTACGTGGCGGTGGTGATGAGTTACGTGTCCCCGGACAAGATCTTCTACTTCATCATCAATTCGGCGGGCGCGGTGGCCCTGTTCGTGTACGCGATCATCTGCGGCTCCCAGCTCAGGATGCGCCGCACGCTCGAAGCGACGGCGCCGGAGAAGCTGAAGCTGCGGATGTGGGGCTATCCGTGGCTGAGCTGGGTCACGCTGGCCCTGACGCTGGTCGTGGTGGCCTCGATGTTGTTCGTCGACGAGGACGCCCGGGCGCAGCTGTACTTGAGCTTGATCAGCTTGGCGGTGATCCTCGGTGTCTACGCCCTCATCCGCCGGCGATCCGGCCGTGCGGCACCCGGCATCACGCGTGATTGACGAGATGCGCGCCTCGCCGAAGATGCTCGATCGCAACCGACCGCACCCGAGGATCGCAATCCGCTTCCGGATCGGACACGACACGGCAACTTCCGGATTCTCACCCCCCTTTTCCCAGTAACAGGCCGCTCGCCACGCCGTTGATATATGGCAACTGCGAGCGTCGAGGGGCGACCATGGGAAAACCACGAAGGTGCGCACGAAAGCACGTCAAAATCGAAGATGACCCGTTTCGCTCTCCTTACCAGCGAGACCGCGACCGGGTGCTGTATTCGTCCGCATTCCGCCGCCTGTCCGGCGTCGCCCAAGTGGCCGCGGTGAACGAGCAGCGAGTTCTGCACAACCGGCTCACGCACAGCTTGAAGGTGGCCCAACTCGGCCGTCGGCTGGTCCAGCAGCTGAAACACGGCGAATCCGCGGACGAACGAGAACTCCGGAAACTGGCGGGAATCAAAGCGGATGTGGTCGAGACGGCAGGTCTCGTCCACGACATCGGCCACCCACCCTTCGGGCACATCGCCGAACCCGTCCTCGACGCCTGCCTTCGCCGCACCGACGGCCTGGAGGGTTTCGAAGGAAATGCCCAGTCGTTCCGCATCGTCACGAAGCTCGCCAGGCGGAGGACCGACTACCCGGGCCTCGATCTCACCCGGGCGGCCCTCGACGCCATGCTCAAATACCCCCGGCCGAGGCCGACGTCCGCCGACGATCCCTTCGTCGTCCCCGCTTGGACGGACCGTCGTTTCGGCAGCAAGTGGGGTGCGTACGCGAGTGAACTCAGGGACTTCCGCTGGGCGCGGAAGGACACTCCGGCCGCGCTCAGGTCGGCCAACGCCATCCTCATGGATTGGGCCGACGACATCACCTACGCGACCCACGACATCGAGGATTACTTCCGAGCCGGCCTGATCCCCCTGCACGACTTGCGCCGGGACCGCGCCCGCATCGCCCGGCACGCCCATCGCCGGCTCGGCGGTATGGCGGACTTCGAACCGGCCCGGTTCGACGCCGCCCTGAAAAAGGTCATCAAGCGGTTCGGAGCGGGCATCACCTCGTCATGCTGGGATACCCGGGAGAACCGGTCCGCGATGAACGCGATAACGACGATGAACCTCACGGAGTGCGTCGGCGCGGTTTCCCTGGTGGCCGAACCTCCGCACGTGACGGTCGATCCGCGGTGTCAATACCTGGTCGAAGCCCTGAAGGAGCTCACCTGGTTCTACGTCATCGACAGACCGTCGCTGGCAGTGATGCAGAAGGGGCAGAAACGGATCGTCCAATCCCTCTACGATCGGCTCCGCGACTGTCTCGCAGAGTCACCGAAAAGCCCTCGGTTGCCGATCCAGCTTCGCTCGCTTTATCGAGACCTCGGTCATGACGCCGATTTCGCGTCCGCCTACCCGCGGTCCTCGGAAGCCCGGGAAGCACGGGCCGTCGTCGACTACATCTGCGTGCTGACCGAAGCGCAAGCCGTTGACCTGGACGAGCGGTTGAGCGGCCGGTCGCACGGTTCGATGTTCGGCGCCTGGTTCAGCTAGCCGCCGGCGATCCGGCTCAGGGCCCCGAAAAACACGTCCGTGATCTTGGCCGGGTCCGGGGCCACGAAGGCCTGTCCGCCGGTTGCCGCCGTCAGCTGGTCGAGTTCCGACTTGTCCGCGTCCGGGCCGATGCCCACCCCGATCAACGGGATCGGGCGGCGGGCGTCCTGCAGTTTGGCCAGCTCCGTCAGCAACTCCGCGCGGGAGATGCCGTGCGGGTCCTCGTTGCGGCCGTCCGTCATCACGATCACCAGGTTCAACCGGCCCGGCTCCCACTCGCGGCGCGCGGTCCGGTAGGTGTCCAGCACGCTGTCGTACAGGCCCGTTCCGCCGTTCGGGGTGGCCGTCACCTGGCCCAGCTTCTCCAGCGCTCCGCCGGCCAGGTGCTGGGCGACCGACGCCATCGGGAGCAGCTCGCGGTAGTCCTTGTCGCCGTCCAGGCGGGTCGAGAACGCCAGCATGCGCAGCTGCGTCGCCGGCTTGAACAGGCGCATCGCCTTGGCCGCCGCCTGCATCGTCACCTGCATGCGGTTCAGGCCGGTTCCCGGGACCTGCGCGTTCATCGAACCCGACACGTCGATCAGCACCTGCACGCGCGCGCTCAGGTTGATGCCCGCCCACTGGTTGAGCAGCTCGTCGACCTCCGGGCCGGACGGGAGGTTCGCCGCCCGGATGCCCTGCGGCTGCACCCTCGGGTCGTCGGTGTGGTCGCGCAGGGCCTGGCCGCCCGCCGCGCGCAGGCCGGTGCGGGCGATCGCGTCCGACCCCGTGTCGCCGAGGACCGCGTCGCGCAGCGCGTCGACGAGCGGGCGCTGCTGCGGCGTGATCCGGCCCAGCTCCGCGAACGGGTAGTCCAACGTCGGCACCGCCGTCGAGTAGACGGCGACGAGCGGGGACTTCGAGTCCTCGACGTTGTGGCGCAGCAACGAATTCTCCGACGCGGGGAACGCCGTCACCGCGGCCGCGCCCCCGCCGTCGCTCGAGCCCGGCAGCCGGGCGATCAGCTCCGTCTCCGCGCCGAGGGTGTTGGCCGAGAAGCGCCGCAGCGTCGCCACGTACGCGCCCGACGGCTCGGGGGCCGTCTTGACGCTGTCGCGCAGACCGAGCAACGCCAGCGCGCCGACCGGATCGCGCGCCGGGTCGGACATGCCCGGCACCACGCCCGGCGCGGCGAGCGCTTCCGCCCAGGTCGGCACGTGGTCGGGCCAGCCGAGGCCCTTGACGACGTCCGCGGCGACCGCCAGCACCACCGGCGAGCTCGCCACCGATGCCCCGGTTTCGGGGACGTCGGCCGCGCCGAGCTGGTGGGCGCGGCGCAGCGCGAGCGTGGAGTCCGGCACCCAGACCTGCGGCCGCGGGCTGCCGTCCGACATGGCGAGCCGCTCGGCCGCCTGTGTCGCCTCCCGCGTCTGGATCTCGATGCTGCCGCACTTCAGGTCGAGACCCTGCACGACGAGCGAAAGCGCGGGCGCGATGTCCGGCGAAGCGGTGACGAGGACCTTCGTGGGCTGCTCGCACGACGGCCGGGCACGCACGGTCGTCACCGTCACCCACGCACCGGCTCCGAGGACGAGCACGACGCCGGTCGCGAGGGCGGGCACGAGCAGCCGGCGTCGTCTGCCGTCCGAATGACGTCCCATCGGCGCGGCCTCTCTGCGCGAGGCGGGGTGGGATCAAGGTTATCCCGCGGCAAAGCGGCGGCTCATGGGCCGGACGGCCTAACAAGCGTGCAGGCCGCACCGAGGGAGTCCCTCGATGCGGCCTGCACGGTGGGTCGGATCTAGACCGGGATGACCGTCGGGACGATCATCGGGCGGCGGCGGTAGGTGTCGGCCACCCAGCGGCCCACCACCCGGCGCACCGCCTGCGCGATCCGGTGCGTGTCGGTGATGCCCTCGGCCTCCGTGCGCGCCAGCTCCATCTCCACCAGCGGCACGACGGCGGCGAGCGCCTTCGGGTCGTCGGAGAAGCCGCGACCGGACACCGTCGGGCTGCTGACCGCGCGGCCGGTGCTGGAGTCCACCGCGACCGTGATCGCGATGAACCCGCCCTCGCCGAGGACCAGCCGATCCGACAGCGTCGACTCCCCGACGTCGCCGACCGACAGACCGTCCACGTACACGTGCCCGACCTCGACGCGGCCGGTGCGGGACGCTTTGCCGTCCACGAGGTCCACGACCACGCCGTCCTCGGCGATGACCACGTTCTCCGGCGCGACCCCCGTGCGGATGGCCAGCTCGCCGTTCGCCCGCAGGTGCTTCCACTCGCCGTGGACCGGCATCACGTTGCTCGGGCGCACCGCGTTGTACAGGTACAGCAGCTCGCCCGCCGACGCGTGGCCGGACACGTGGACCTTCGCGTTGCCCTGGTGGACGACGTTCGCGCCGAGCCGGGTGAGGCCGTTGACCACGCCGAACACCGCTGTCTCGTTGCCCGGGATCATCGAGCTGGCCAGCACCACCGTGTCGCCCGCGCGGATCGAGATCTGCCGGTGCTCGCCGCGCGCCATCCGCGACAGCGCCGAGAGCGGCTCGCCCTGCGACCCCGTCGAGACGAACAGGACCTTGCTCTCCGGCAGCGTGCTCGCCTGGTCGAGGTCGACGAGCAGGCCGTCCGGCACGTTCAGCAGGCCCAGCTCGGCCGCGATCCCCATGTTGCGGACCATCGACCGGCCGACGAACGCGATCCGGCGGCCGTGCCGCTCGGCGGCGTCGAGGACCTGCTGGACGCGGTGGACGTGGCTGGCGAAGCACGCCACGATCACCCGCTGGTCCACGCGCCGGACGACGTCGTCGAGCACCGGGCCGATGTCGCGCTCGGGCATGACGAACCCGGGCACCTCGGCGTTGGTCGAGTCGACGCAGAACAGGTCGACACCCTCGTCGCCGAGCCGGGAGAAGCCGGCCAGGTCGGTGAGGCGCCCGTCCAGCGGGAGCTGGTCGAGCTTGATGTCGCCGGTGTGCAGGACCACGCCAGCCGGGGTGCGGATCGCCACCGCGAGCGCGTCCGGGATGGAGTGGTTGACCGCGAAGAACTCGAGGTTGAACACGCCGACGTCGCGGCGCTCGCCCTCGCGGACCTGGATGAGGTTCGGCCGCTGCCGGTGCTCCTTGGCCTTGGCCGCGAGCAGGGCGTTGGTGAACTTCGAGCCGTAGATCGGCAGGTCCGGCCGCAGCCGCAGGAGGAACGGGACGGCACCGATGTGGTCTTCGTGCCCGTGGGTGAGCACCAGGCCGTCGATGTCGTCGAGGCGGTCCTCGATCGCGCGGAAGTCGGGCAGGATCAGGTCGACGCCGGGCTGGTCGTCCTCGGGGAAGAGCACCCCACAGTCGACGATGAGCAGGCGGCCGCCGAACTCGAAGACGGTCATGTTGCGCCCGACCTCGCCGATGCCGCCGAGCGCGACGACGCGCAAGGCACCCTCGGGCAGTGCGGGCGGGGCGTTGGTGGGGCCTGGACCAGGGGGAAGTGAGCTCACCGAGGCAGGGTCCCAACGCTGGTGTGCGAGGTCGGCGCGACGTAGGCCGCTCGCGAATCTGCTTGTGCCACCCGCTCACCATGCCAGTCCTGGGCCGCCGTGTCGCCCAGCGGCACGCCGCCCTGGGCAAGATCAGCGGCGATCAGGGCCGTCTGCTCGGGGGTCGGCGCGACGATCGGCAGCCGCGGGTCACCGATGTCGAACCCGCGCAGCCGCAGCGCCGCCTTGCTGAAAGCGACCCCGCCGACCCGCGACATCGCGCGCAGCACCGGCAGCATGCCGCGGTGGTTGGTGCGCGCCGTCGAGGTGTCGCCGTTCTCGTAGGCGTCGATCATCGCGCGGATCCGGCCCGCGACGACGTGACCGATCACACTCACCACGCCGACGCCGCCGACGGAGATCCACGGCAGGTTCAGGCCGTCGTCGCCGGAGTAGTAGGCGAGGTGGGTGTTGGCGATGACCTCGGAGCCGGCGATCAGGTCGCCCTTGGCGTCCTTGACCGCGACGATCCGCGGGTGCTCGGCCAGCCGCAGCAGCGTGTCGACCTCGATCGGGACGACCGAGCGCGGCGGGATGTCGTAGAGCAGCACGGGCAGCCCGGTGCTGTCGGCGACCGTGGTGAAGTGCGCGAACAGCCCGGCCTGGCTGGGCCGCGAGTAGTACGGCGTGACGACCAGCAGGCCGTGCGCCCCGGCCGCCTCGGCCTGCTTGGCCTGCTCGATGCTGTGCGCGGTGTTGTTGGTGCCCGCGCCGGCCACGACGGCTGCGCGGTCGCCGACGGCCTCGACCACGGCGCGGATCAGGTCCTGCTTCTCCGCGTCGCTCGTGGTCGGGCTCTCGCCGGTGGTGCCGTTCACCACGAGGCCGTCGTTCCCCAGCTCCACGAGGTGCTCGGCCAGCTCCTGCGCCCGCTTCAGGTCCAGCGCGCCGTCGGCGTCGAACGGGGTGGCCATCGCGGTGAGCACGCGCCCGAACGGCCGTCCGGGCGCTGCGGTAGGTGGGTTGGACATGGGGAGACGGTACCTCGCCGGTCCGACGAAAACCGCGTCGACCTGGTCACCAGGAGGATTTCCCGGAGCCGGCCGCTCGTCGCGGAACTTCTACTTGACCTTGGTCACGATCGGGGCGGTGATGGGGCCGCCGTCGGCGCGGGCCAGCACGCAGTAGAACTCGCGGCTGGGCTCGTCACCCTGCTTCGCAGGAGCCCGGCGCCACTCGGTCTCGGTGGGCACGAGCGCTCGGAAGGTGAGGTCCGCGCGGTTCGGCTCGGGCACGATCGACGACCGGAACGCGGTCGCGCACGCCGCTTCGGCACTCGCCGTCACCGCGGGCAGGCCCGGGTAGGCCGCGACCTTGGCGTCGTCGGTGCTCCAGTTCTCGACCGAGAGCAGGTTTCCGATTTCGTAGACCTCCAGCGTGTGGCTCTTGTCGCAATCGGTCCTGTTGTCTTCCTCGCTGATGATCGAGCCGTCCTGCACCGGGGTGTTGAAGCACCGGTAGTAGCCGCCGATGTCGGTGCGGAGCTGGCCGCCGACACCGAAGGTCATGGTCGGCAGCTTCTGGGCGTCCACGGCGGGCGTCTCGTAGGCCTTGCCGGCGAAGAAGCCGCCGATCAGCGCCGCCACGACCAGCACCGCGGCGGCGGCGAGCCACAGGGCGCGGTGGGACTTCCGCTGCGGCGGCTGCGGCGCGGCGGCGCCGAGCATCGCGGTGCCGTGGGGCGGAGTCGGCCGGATGCCCTGCGCCGTGGTCAGCAGGTTCTGGGCCTGGGCCGCGGTCAGCCGCGCGTCCGGGTTGGTGACGAGCAGGCCGAGGATGGCCGCGGCGATCGGGCCCTGGCCGCGGGTGAGGTACGGGATCTCGGTCATGATCGCGTGCAGCGTCGCGGCGGTGGTCGCGCGCTCGAACGGGATGGAGCCTTCGACGGCGAAGAACAGCGTCGCGCCGAGGGACCACAGGTCGGACGCGGGCAGCGCTTCGCGGCCCTCGACGCGCTCAGGCGCCATGAACGCGGGCGAGCCGACGATCATGCCGCTGGTGGTCAGGCGCGGGTCGTCGACGGCGTGGGCGATGCCGAAGTCGGTGAGCTTCACGCGGCCGTCCGGCGCGACCAGGATGTTCGCGGGCTTGACGTCCCGGTGCACGATCCCGGCGGCGTGGGCCGCCTGCAGCGCGGCGAGCACCCGCTCCCCCAGCTGCGCGGCCCGCGCGGCGGGCATCGGGCCGCGCTGGCGCACCAGGTCGGCCAGCGACGGCGCTTCGACGAGCTCCATGACGATGAAGGTGGTCCCGCCGTCGGTGATGACGTCGTAGACGGTGACGATCGCCGGGTCGTTGAGCCGCCCGCCGGTGCGCACTTCGCGGAGCGCGCGTTCGGAGAAGACGGCGGCGGACTCGGCGTCAGGCAGCCGCAGTTCCTTGACCGCGACCTGCCGTCCGATGACCTGGTCCTGCGCCCGCCACACGACACCCATGCCGCCCCGGCCGAGTTCGCCGAGCAGGAGATAGCGGCCCGCGACGACCCGCTGACCAGGCGTGACGGGTGCCTGCGGCGGATAGGGCCGGGTCTGTTCGTCGGTCACGGTGCTCCTTTTGGCGGCGGTCGCGCAGATGCTAGTCGGACCACCGCGGAGCGCCGCGGGTTCCGCGGAATTCGTGATGCGGAACGGACGACACGCGTACCTCAACGGACGACACGCGCACCTGGACGGACGACACGCGTACTCGGAGGGTCGGTCAGCGGTGGGTCTCGCCGCGGTAGGGCAGCCAGCGGTAGCCCGGGGCGAAGTCGCTGAACTCAGCGCGCCGGCCCGTGCGGGCCCAGATCTCCTCGGCGACGACCAGCCCCGGGAAGATCGTCAGGTCCTTCTCCGCCACGAGCTCGTCGTACGTGCGGAACAGGTCGGTTTCGACGCCGGCGAGGGCGTAGCGGTAGACCGGTGGTGCGGTCCGGAGCAGCCAGTAGAGCCGGCGTCCGGCCGCGGTCATCGCCGCCGCCTCTTCGGCCGACTGTGGGCCGATACGGCTGAGGCCTTCGGGGGCCACTCCGCACCACCAGGCGCCTTCGTTCTCGAAGACGCCGGCCGGCCAGCCGTCGAAGTGGCGGGCGAGGTCGCGGGCGTGGGTCTCGCGCTCCCCGCATTCGGCGTTGAGGGCGAAGATCCAGGCCATGGCCGCTACCCCGTTCCGTGGGTCAACCGGTGACCGTGAGGTAGATGAGCACCAGGTTGAGAGCGATGATGATCGCCGCGATCACCGCGGCCGCGACCGTCGTCAGCCGGCGGTTCGCGTCCGCCCCCATCAGATCACGGTCGGCCGTCAGCCGGATCAGCGGCACCAGCGCGAACGGGATCCCGAAGGACAGCACCACCTGCGACACGACCAGCGCCGCACTCGGGTCGGCGCCCAGCGCCAGCACCACGATCGCCGGCGTCAGCGTCACCAGGCGGCGCAGGACCAGCGGGATCCGCTTGTGCAGCAACCCCTGCATGATCATCGCGCCCGCGTACGCGCCCACCGACGTCGAAGCCAGGCCGGAGGCCAGCAGGCCGATCGCGAACAGCAGCGCGACGCCCGGGCCGAGCGCCCCCGCGACCGCGCCGTGCGCGCCCTCGATGCTGTCCACACCCTCCTGGCCCTGCAGGTTCGTCGCGGCCAGCAGCAGCATGCCCAGGTTCACCGCGCCCGCCAGCAGCATCGCCAGGCCGACGTCGGCCCGGGTCGCGCGCAGCAGGCGGCGGCGCCGGACGCCGTCGGGCCGGCCGTGGCGGTCGCGGACCAGGCCCGAGTGCAGGTAGACCGCGTGGGGCATCACCGTCGCGCCGAGCATGGCCGCGGCGATGAGGACGCTGCCCGCGCCGTCGAACTTCGGGACCAGGCCTCCCAGCGTCGACGCGGCCGACGGCGGCTCGACGAACAGGCTGGCCAGGAACCCGACGGCGATGACCAGCAGGAGCCCGGTCACCACCCGCTCGAACGTCCGCTGGCCGCCGCGGTCCTGGACCGCCAGCAGCGTCAGCGACACCGCTCCGGTGATCAGGCCACCGACGATGAGCGGGAGGTCGAACAGCAGGTTGAGGGCGATCGCGCCGCCGACCACCTCGGCGAGGTCGGTGGCGATGGCGACGACCTCCGCCTGCGCCCAGTAGGCCAGCCGGGCCGGCCGGGACAGCCGGGCGCGCAGGGCCTCCGGCAGCGACATCCCGCTGACGAGCCCGAGCTTCGCCGACAGGTACTGCACCAGCACGGCCATCAGGTTCGCCGCGACGATCACCCAGACCAGCAGGTAGCCGTAGCGGGCGCCGGCGCTGATGTTGGACGCGACGTTCCCCGGGTCGACGTAGGCGATGGCGGCGACGAACGCCGGCCCGAGCAGGGCCGATCCGGTGCGCAGCCGGGTCGCCAGTCTCGGCCGGACAGCCTCGGTCACAGCCATGACGCCCACCTCTCGAAAACCGGATGTCGGGGACCCTAAACCGAAGTTTAGGCGTGCCAAACTTTGTTTTTCAAGGGTGACTGCTCCCACCCCGGCACCCGGGTACCCAGCGAAACGCCCCCGAAAAGTCAGGGGTGGGCGACCTCGTGGCCGGCCTCGCGCAAGGCCGCGACCGCGTCGTCGAGGTCGCCCCCGCGGACCAGGATGTGGTCGGTGTCGAACGTCGAGATCGAGAACAACGCCACCCCGGCGGCGGCCAGCTCCGAGGCCAGCGCGGCGATGATGCCGGTGAGGGTGAACTCCAGCGGGCCGCGGACCGAGAGCAGCCGCCAGCCGTCCTCGGCGGCCGTGGCCCCAGCGGGCTCGCGGCCGGCCGGGCAGATCACCGACAGTTCCCCGGGTGTCCGCGTCACCGAAACCAGGGCTTCGCCGGGTGCGAAGAGCTCGGCGGGCACCGCGGCGTCCGCGGGCAGCCGCACGACGGCGTACTCGCCGGGCCGGACGTCGATCGCAAGTCGCTTCATCAGCCTTCCAGCACCTTCGGGCTCGTGGCGATCTCGGTGCCGTCCGGCAACGTCGAGATGGTGAAGTCCGCGAACACGTTCGCCGCGGCCTTCTGCAGCTGCCGCAGGCATTCCACGGCCAGCTCGCGGATTTCGACGTCCGCGTGCTCGGTGGCGCGCATCGCGACGAAGTGCCGCCACGCCCGGTAGTTCCCGGTGACGACGATGCGGGTCTCGGTCGCGTTGGGCAGCACCGCGCGGGCGGCCTGGCGGGCCTGCTTGCGGCGCAGGGTCGCGCTCGGGACGTCGGCGAACTTCTCCTCGAGCCCGGCCAGCAGCTCGGTGTAGGCGTCGACGCTCGCCCGGGTCGCGGCGAGGAACTTCTCGTGCAGCACCGGGTCGTTCGCGATGATCTCCGGCTCGACGAACTCGGCGTCGCGCTCCGGGACGTACCGCTGCGACAGCTGGGAGTAGGAGAAGTGCCGGTGCCGGATCAGCTCGTGGGTCAGCGAGCGGGAGATGCCGGTGATGTAGAAGGTCACCGAACCGTGCTCCAGCACCGAAAGGTGGCCGACGTCGATGATGTGCTCGAGGTAGCCGGCGTTCGTTGCGGTGGCCGGGTTCGGCTTCTTCCACGACTGGTAGCAGGCGCGGCCGGCGAACTCGGCGAGCGCTTCGCCGCCGTCCGCGTCGGTCGACCACGGCACGTCCCCGGGCGGGAAGAACTCCGTCTTCGCGATCAGCTGCACTCTGGGTGACACGGTTCCGGTCACGTCAGCACTCCTTCTCCCGGTTCCCGCGCAGCCTAACCGCGTGAGGGCGGTCACTCCCGGGGGACACGTGACATCACCGCCGCCTTGACTGACACCATCGATGACGTCATAGTGGTGTCATGGACTTGACGCCGTACATCGCCAACCTTCGCGAGGACCTCGCGAACACGGCTGCCGCCGGGGACGAGCAGACCCGGCGAGCGGCCGCGCTTCTGTCTTCCGCCCTCGAACCCGCCGTCCGCCTGACCCTGATGAACGCGCTCGCCGACCTCGCCGCCGAGGTCACGGCCGCGCTGCCGGGCCAGGTGGTGGACGTCCGGCTCGACGGCCGGGACGTCCGCGTGGTCGTCACCGGCGACGCCGAAGGGACGACGTCACGCGAGACACCACGTGACACCACCCCCCCGCCGCCGCCGATCGACGGCGGGGACATCAGCCGGATCACCCTCCGGCTGGTCGAGCAGATCAAGGGGCAGGCCGAACGGGCCGCCGCCGCCCAGGGCGTCTCGCTGAACACGTTCGTGTCGCAGGCGGTCCAGGGCGCACTGGGCCACGGCGCGCTCGGCGGCGGGGGCGGGAGCCGCAAGCACCAAGGCAAGAGCGGCGGGAGCGGTTCGCACCTGCACGGCTGGGTCGAAGGCTGAGGGGACGAGACGATGAGTGAAGAACAGACCACACCGGCCGAAGAGCCGAACGACGACCTGGTCCGGATCGACGAGTTCGAGGCCGACGGCCCGCTGGAGCTCGACGTCAGCGTCACGATCGGCCGCGTCGAGGTCGTCCTCGACGGCGACTCCGGCGCGCGCGTCGAATTGCGGCACGACCAGGGCGAGCAGCAGCCGTGGGTGGCGGGCGTGAACAGCCTGCTGTCCTGGGTCGGCGAGCGCTTCGGCGACCAGCTGGGCGTCGACCCGGCGAGCTCCCCCGCCGAAGCCGTCCGGCAGAGCCGGATCGAGAAGCTCGGCAACCGCCTGGTCGTGAGCGCGCCGAAGGCGTGGCAGCTGCGCAACGTCGCCCTCTCGGTCAAGGTGCACGCGCCGGCGGGCTCGCACGTCGAGGTGCGCGCGGGCGCGGCGGACGTCACGGTCACCGGCTCGGCCGGCCGCGTCGACCTGCTGACCGGCTCCGGCGAGGTGAAGCTCGACCGCGCCGACGGCGCGGCGACCATCCGCACCGGCAGCGGCGCCGTCAAGCTGGGCCCGACGCTGGGCGGGCTGCAGCTGCGCAGCGGCAGCGGCCACGTCGAGGCGTCGTCGATCGCCGGCTCCGCGACGCTGGCCACCGGCACCGGCGACGTCTGGCTGGGCGCGGTTTCGGGCGAGGTGATGGCCCGCACCGGCAGCGGCGACCTGTCCGTGGCCGACGCCGGGTCCGGCTCGCTCGACCTGATCACCGGCTCCGGCGAGGTCCGGATCGGCATCCGCGGCGGCACGTCCGCCGAGGTGGACCTGACCTCCAGCGGCGGCCGCGTCTCCAGCGAGCTGGACGTCGCCGACACCGCCCCCGAGGGCGGCGTGAAGCTGAAGGTGCGAGCCCGCACGGGCACCGGCAACGCCGTGGTGACGCGCGCGGCGGGCTGAGTAAGGGGGAGGAACGGGCCGTTCCCGGTACGGGGGTGCCGGGAACGGCCCGTTCGCGCGAAATGCCAGAGAGAGGCGTGCGCAGAACACGGCGAACGAAGGGTGAATCCGTCGACCGCATTCACGACGCCGTTCTGGCGCAGGCGCGGGCCCGTCCGGACGCCGTGGCCGTGATGCACTCGGGTGCATCGCTCGCCCGGGCACCACGTGGGTGTTCCTCACGCGGTCGACCCCGATGGTGGTCGGCATCCTCGCCGTGCTCCGCGCGGGCGCGGCGTACGTGCCGCAGGACATCCGGATCACCCTTCCCCTGCAGCCTCGCGGTTGTGCGCGCCGGGGTGTTCGCCGGATCCGCGGATCGACCGCACCACCCTGGCCCCGGCCACGGGCCTCGATCCGGCCCACCTCGGAGCGGGTGGTGCGCCGCCGCGCTGATGTCGCGAATGACTCATTCGCGACCTCCGAGGTCCCGAATGAGTCATTCGCGACCTCGGGGCGGGCTGCCGTGGGGCCGGCTCTGCACCACCGGGGCTAGTGGACCAGTTTCGCCAGCGGCCGTGCCAGGTCTCCGCGGGCGCCGACGGTCACGCCCGGCAGCCCGAGCCACTCCGCCATGTGCTTCAACTCGGCCGCCAGCTCCGGCAGGACCCGGGCCACGTCCGCGCCCTCCTCCGCGAACGCCCCCTGCACCCGCAGCACCCCCGCCGCGCGGTCGGACTTCAGGTCCACGCGGGCGACCAGCTCCCCGTCCAGCAGGAACGGGAACACGTAGTACCCGTACACCCGCTTCGGCTCGGGCACGTAGATCTCGATCCGGTAGTGGAAGCCGAACAGCCGCTCGGTGCGGGCCCGTTCCCAGATCAGCGGGTCGAACGGGCACAGCAACGCCCGGCCCGCCACGTTCCGCGGCGTCCGGGCCGAGGTGTGCCGGTACGCCACCTGCTTCCAGCCGCGGACCGTGACCGGCTCCAGCTCGCCCGCCTCCACCAGCTCCGCCACCGCCTGGCGGGCCGGGGCCGGGCCGAGGCGGTAGTAGTCGCGCAGGTCCGTCTCCGTCGCCACGCCCAGCGCCCGCGCCGAACGCGAGATCAAGCCCCGCGCGCCCTCCTCCGCGGACACCGAGCGGGCCAGGATCTCCGGCGGAACCACCCGCTCGGTCAGGTCGTACAGCCGCTCGAACGACCGGCGCGTGCCCGTGGTCAGCTGGCCGATGCCGAACAGGTACTCGCAGACGCGCTTGACCTCCGACCGCTCCCACCACGAGCCCGGCCCGCGCCGCTGCGCGTCGGCCTCCACCGCCCGCTCGATGCCGCCCGCGCCGATCGGGCCGAGTTCCTTCACCACCGACAGGATCTCGTCGACCAGGCCCGGCGACTTCTCGATCAACGGCCCGTAGTGCCGCCACCAGCCGTCGCGCTTGGCGCCCGAGCGGATCAGCGGCCAGTCCTCGATCGGGAGCAGGCTCGCCTCGTGCGCCCACGTCTCCACCAGCAGCCGCGGGCGGCGCGCCGAGTTCGCCCACGCCGCTTCGTCGAGCATGGCCGGGTCGTACGCGCCCAGCCGGGAGAACACCGGCATGTAGTGCGCGCGGACCGCGACGTTCACCGAGTCCAGCTGCAGCAGCTGGACTCTCGACAGCACCCGTTTCAGGTGCTGCCGCGAAGGCACGCCGGACGGACGCGGGTCGGTGAAACCCTGTGCGGCCAGGAACGTCTTCCGGGCCGTCGAGACGCTGATCGTTTGCATGATGACGTCATGGTGCCACCCACCACCGACAAAAACGGCAACCTATAGATTCACGCACCATGAGCGACGCCGCCGTCCGTCCCGCCGACCTGTCCGACGCCGCGGAGATCGCCCGCATCCAGCGCGAAACCTGGCACGCCGCCTACGAGGACCTGCTCGGCAAGCAGGCCCTCGCGCAGCTCGACGCCACCGACCTCGCCGGCACCTGGACCGAGACCATCGACTACCCCGGCAGCCTCGTCTACGTCGCCACCGAGGGCGAGTTCACCGTCGGCTTCTGCGTCGCCGGCCGCGCGCCCGAGGACGAGGTCGCCCAGGCCGACGGGAGCCTGCCCGAAGACGCCGAGACGACCGGGCTGATCGCCACCCTGCTCGTCGAACCGCGCTGGGGTCGCCGGGGCCACGCCGGACGGCTACTCGCGACGGCCGCCGCGGGGCTGCGGGCCGACGGCGCCACCCGCGGCATCGCCTGGGTCGCCCAGGGCGACCACGCCACCCTCGGCTTCTACCGCCGGGCCGGCTGGAACCCCGACGGCACCGTCCGCACCCTCGACACCGGCGAGCGCACCCTCCGCGAGGTCCGGCTCACCGGCACCCTCGACCTCACCCTGAGCTGAGTCCCGGAAGATCACCCACCGCATCACGGCGTACATGAACACGCCTTCGCACGCGCCCGCGAGCAGCCGCGAGACGTGGTATTCGACGCCCAGCGCCGTCAGTCCCGCGCCCACACCCAGCAGGAACGCCGCGTAATTGACAGCAATCGCCACGATGTAAAGCCCGAGCTGGATTCCGACGGCGGCGTGGGAATGGAAGTTGAACGTCCGGTTCAGCGCGAAGCTCAGCCCGAACGCGCAGACGTACGCCAGCGTGATCCCCAGCCACACCGGCCAGCCGAGCAGCCCGTGGAACACGGTCAGCAGCGCGAGGTCGACGCCGAACGTGAACCCGTTGATGAGGCAGAAGCCGAGAAACGTCGGCGCCACGATCCGCGACAGACCCAGTGGCAGCACGTGCACGACGGCCCGGCAGAGGGCGCCGAATCGGTCAGCGGGCGTACGGGATTGCTCGGCGGCCACCCCGCCAGTGTTCCGACGGGAGGTGACGGGCAGCCGTCCGGCAGGTGATCTTCTGGTGCGGACCACCCGCCGAACAGGGGGGCCAACCCCAGTGCGCAGAGATTTCGAACTGATAACTTGAAAGAACGCGAGCGAATTTCAGGAGGTGACACGATGAGCTGGATCCTGCTGACGCTGGGCGTCGCGTTCGGTTCGGCCATCGTGCCGCTGGTCAACGCCGAGATCTTCCTGATCGGGCTGTGCGCGAGCCAGCCGGGGCTGCACTGGCTGTGGCTCGGGGCGGCGGTGGCGGTCGGGCAGATCGCCGGGAAGACGCTGTACTACCTCGCCGCGCGCGGCACGATCAAGCTGCCGAAGCCGCTGCACGACCGGTTGCACCGCGAGCGCCCGATGACACCCCGGCGGGTGCGCTGGCAGCTGCGGACCAAGCGGGTGCGCGCCTGGGTCGACCGGCTGCGCGAGCGGTGCCACCGGCACCCGCACTGGATGGCCGGGACGTACGGGGTGAGTTCCCTGGTGGGCCTGCCCCCGTTCATGGCGACGAGCGTGCTGGCCGGCCTGGTCCGGATGCGGCTGGTGATGTTCCTGACGACGGGGCTGGCCGGACGGTGGATCCGCTTCAGCCTGATCGCGGCTTCTCCCGCGGTGTTCGCCGGCTGGCTGCACCACTGAGCAGCTGCCACCCCACGGTCCCGGCGACCGCGACGGCGAACGCCCACCCGCCGATCGGCTCCGCGAACACCGCCACCAGGAAGCAGAACGCCGAGAACCCGCCGAGCCCGCGCAGCACACCTCGCGTGGTCGCCGCGGCCGCCGCCGGGCCGCCTTGTGCCAGAGCGAACACCGCCACCACGCTCGTCCCAGTCGGGAAGGGCGCGAGCACGCCGGTGAGATCGGGGCCGAGCCGGCCCGCCGCGGCCGTCAGGACCACCACGAGCACGGCCGTCGCCACCGCGCGCGCCGGCAGGTCCCACCACGGCAACGCCACCGGCCGGGCCGCCTCCGGCTCGGGCAGCAACCGGATGCCCGCCCAGGCCGCCGCCAAGGCCAATCCGAGCGCCACCCACCCCGGCACCGGCGCGAAGGACAGCGCCAGATCCAGCGCCAGGCACACGAGCCAGCCGACCAGGAGGGTGCCCGGCCAGCCGCGCGCCCGCGACACCCGCGCGAACACCACCGCGAACGCGGCCAGCGACACCAGGCCCAGCAGGGACGCCGACGCGGCCCGCGCGACGAACGCCGGCCCGTGTTCCAGGTAGGTGATCAGCAGGATCGGCCCCGCGACGACCGGCATCGCGACCAGCAGGCCCGTCAGCCCGGGTCCCCAGCGCCGTCCGGCCAGTGACGAGGCGACCACCAGCAGCGGCGCCAGGACGAGCTTCAGCAGCAGCGTCAGCGGTCGGCCGCTTCCAGTTCGACGGCCTTCTTCATCGTCTCGCGCGCCCGGCGGCGGTCGCCCGCGATGTCGTAGGCGTACGCGAGCTTGTACCAGGCCCGCCAGTTCTCCTGGTCGGCCTCGACCTCCGCGCGGCGCTCCGCGAACCAGGCGTCGGCCGCGTCGCGATCCACCCGGCCCGACGGGCGGCGCGGGAGGTCGGAGACGTCCGGGAGCGCGCCTTCGGCGTCCAGCCGCCGGGACAGGCGCTGGATCTGCAGGCCGTTGCGCCAGGTCATGACGACGACCCAGATGCCCAGGACCGGCAGCAGCAGCACCCCCGCCCCCAGCGCGATCCCGACGCCCGTGCCCGTCTTGAACAGGGCGACCGCCCGGTCCGCCAGCAGGAACAGGTAGACGACCAGCGCCGCCGTCAGCAGCAGCGCCACATTGCGTGCTTTCACAGGTCGAGGACGTTTTCCAGGCCGACCGTCAGGCCGGGGCGCTGCAGCACCTCACGCACCCCGAGCAGCACGCCCGGCATGAACGACGTCCGGTCGAGGGAGTCGTGGCGGATGGTGAGGGTCTCCCCTTCGCCGCCGAACAGGATCTCCTCGTGCGCGACCAGGCCCGGCAGGCGGACCGAGTGCACGCGGACCTCCTCGACCGTCGCACCACGGGCGCCGTCGAGCTCTGCCGTCGTCGCGTCCGGGCCCGGTGCCACGCCCGCTTCCGCGCGGGCGGCAGCGATCATCCGCGCGGTGTGCGCGGCGGTGCCCGAAGGCGCGTCGGCCTTGCGGTTGTGGTGCAGCTCGATGATTTCGGCCGAGGCGTAGAACTTCGCCGCCTGGGCCGCGAACCGCATCGCGAGAACCGCGCCAAGGGCGAAGTTCGGCGCGATCAGCACGCCCAGCGACGGCTTCGGCTCGAGCAACGAACGCAGCGAGGCCAGCCGGTCTTCGCTGAAGCCCGTGGTGCCGACGACCGCGTGGATGTCGTGCTCGACCAGGTACTCGAGGTTGCCCATGACGGCGTCGGGGTGGGTGAAGTCGACGACCACCTGGGCGTCGGCCAGCGCCGCGAAGTCGTCGCCCGCGTCCAGCGCGGCCACCAGCTTCATGTCCCCGGCGCCTTCGACGGCGTTCACCACCGTCGCGCCCATCCGGCCGCGCGCACCGAGCACACCGACGTTGATGGTCATGAAGCGATCACCTCGTGCAGGTCGTCAGGAAGGTCGTCGGCGTGAGCGTACGGGCCGACGACCGCCGCCGCCGAGACGCCACCGGGCCGCGCGAACAAAGTGCGAGCGAGCGCACACACGTCCTCGGTGGTCACCGCGTCGATGCGCGCGATCGTGTCGTCGACACCCAGGTAGCGCCCGTAGTTGAGCTCGTTCTTGCCGATCCGCGACATCCGCGACGACGTGTCCTCCAGGCCCAGCACCAGGCCGCCGCGCAGCTGGCCCTTGGCGCGGGCCACCTCGGCGTCGGTCAGGCCGTCGACGCCGACCTTGTCGAGCACCTCGCGGATGACGCCGGCGACGTCGCCGAGCTTCTCCGGCTGGCAACCCGCGTAGACGGCCATGTGCCCGGTGTCCGCGTAGCTCGCCACCGACGAATACACCTGGTACGCGAGCCCGCGCTGCTCGCGGATCTCCTGGAACAGCCGCGACGACATGCCGCCGCCGAGGGCCGCGTTGAGCACCGACAGCGCAAAGCGGCGGTCGTCGTGGCGCGACAGCGACCGCAGGCCGAGCATGACGTGCGCCTGTTCGGTGTCGTCGGTGTGCAGGGCCAGCTTCGGCACGGTCTTGATCCGGGCACGGCCCTCGCGGGGCGCGATCGGCGTCGCGGTGCCGGCCAGGCGCTCGCCGAGCGCCTTGCGGACCAGGCGCAGCACCTGGTTGTGGTCGATGTTGCCGGCCACGGACAGGACCATGCGCGGCAGCGTGTAGCGGCGCTTGTAGAAGTTCCGCAGCGCGGCCGGGGACATCTCGATGATCGACTTCTCGGTGCCGAGCACCGGGCGGCCGAGCGGGTGGTCGCCGAGGATGGCCGTCACGAACGTCTCGTGCAGCAGGTCCTCGGGGTCGTCGTCGCGCATCGAGATCTCTTCGAGGACGACGCTGCGTTCCATGTCCATGTCGCGGTCGGTGCACAGCGCGTCGAAGACGACGTCGGTGACCAGGTCCATGGCGAGCGGGAGGTCGGCGTCGAGCACCTGCGCGTAGTAGCAGGTGTGTTCCTTCGCCGTGAAGGCGTTGAACTCGCCGCCGACCGCGTCGATCTCCTCGGCAATCTGCGTGGCGTCGCGGTGCTTGGTGCCCTTGAACAGCAGGTGCTCGAGGTAGTGCGCGGCGCCGGCGACCGCGGCCGGCTCGTCGCGGGAGCCGATGCCGACCCACAGCCCGACCGTGGCCGAGCGCGACGCCGGGACGTGCTCGGTGATCACGCGCAGGCCGCCGGGCAGGACGCTGCGCTTGACGACCGCACCGTCCGGGGTGGACTCCAGCGTGCGGGTGGTGCCGACGGGCTGCTCGTGCCCGGAAACCTGCCGTGCCATGGGTTCCTTACTCAACTTGCCGTGAAGGCCACCCCGGGACATCCCGAGGTGGCCTTCACGAACCGGAACGAGCTGTCTTACTTGGCGTCGGCCTTCTCGGCGTCGGCCGGCTTGTCACCCTCGGCGGGCTTGGCGGCCTCGTCTTCCTTGACGACGATGAGGCTGATCTTGCCGCGGTTGTCGATGTCGGCGATCTCGACGCGGAGCTTGTCGCCCACGTTGACCACGTCCTCGACCTTGGCGATCCGCTTGCCGTTGCCCAGCTTGGAGATGTGCACCAGGCCGTCCTTGCCCGGCAGCAGCGAGACGAACGCGCCGAACGCGGCCGTCTTCACCACGGTGCCGAGGAAGCGCTCGCCGACCTTGGGCAGCTGCGGGTTGGCGATGGCGTTGATCTTGTCGATCGCCGCCTCCGCCGACGGGCCGTCGGCCGCGCCCACGTAGATCGTGCCGTCGTCCTCGATGGAGATGTCGGCGCCGGTCTCCTCGGTGATCGAGTTGATCATCTTGCCCTTCGGGCCGATGACCTCGCCGATCTTGTCGACCGGGATCTTCACGGAGGTGACGCGCGGCGCGAACGGGCTCATCTCGTCCGGGCCGTCGATCGCCTCGGCGATGACCTCGAGGATGGTGTTGCGGGCGTCCTTCGCCTGCTTCAGCGCGGCCGCGAGGACCTCCGACGGGATGCCGTCGAGCTTCGTGTCGAGCTGCAGCGCGGTGATGATGTCCTTGGTGCCGGCGACCTTGAAGTCCATGTCGCCCAGGGCGTCCTCGGCACCGAGGATGTCGGTCAGCGCGACGTAGCGGGTCTCGCCGTCGACCTCGTCGGAGACCAGGCCCATCGCGATGCCCGCGACCGGCGCCTTCAGCGGCACGCCGGCGTTGTACAGCGCCATGGTGGACGCGCAGACCGAGCCCATCGACGTCGAGCCGTTGGAGCCCAGCGCCTCGGAGACCTGGCGGATCGCGTACGGGAACTCGTCGCGCTTCGGCAGCACCGGCACCAGGGCGCGCTCGGCGAGCATGCCGTGGCCGATCTCGCGGCGCTTCGGCGAACCGACGCGGCCGGTCTCACCGGTGGAGAAGGGCGGGAAGTTGTAGTGGTGCAGGTAGCGCTTCGTCGTCTCCGGGGAGAGCGAGTCGATCTGCTGCTCCATGCGCAGCATGTTCAGCGTGGTGACGCCCAGGATCTGGGTTTCGCCGCGCTCGAACAGCGCCGAGCCGTGCGCCCGCGGGATCACGGCGACCTCGGCCGAGAGCGACCGGATGTCGGTGAGGCCACGGCCGTCCATGCGGATC
This sequence comes from Amycolatopsis sp. 505, assembly GCF_031625235.1. NCBI lineage: Bacteria > Bacillati > Actinomycetota > Actinomycetes > Pseudonocardiales > Pseudonocardiaceae > Amycolatopsis > Amycolatopsis sp. 505. Next base: position 545,898 of record NZ_JACKQP010000006.1, on the reverse strand, counting down.
TTCTCCGTGAGGACGCGCTGGCGCATGATCTTCTTCGTCAGGGCCTTGAACGCCCCGCCGATCTCCTTGTCACGGCCTTCGAAGGCTTCGCCCTCGCCCAGGCCGATCTTCTCGATGACGGCGGCCTTGACCTCGTCGGTCGCGGCGTCGCGGTCCTGCTTGCCGGCGATCTGCAGCGCGCGGGACAGGTCGTCGGTCGCGATGGCGGCGACGGCCTCGTAGACGTCCGGCTGGTAGGCCGGGTAGACCGGGAACTCGCCGGTCGGCTTGGCGGCGTCGGCGGCCAGGCGCTGCTGCGCCTCGCACAGCACCTTGATGAACGGCTTGGCGGCCTCGAGGCCCTCGGCGACCGAGGTCTCGTCCGGTGCCTTGCCGCCGGCGGCGATCAGGTCGAGCGTGTGCTCGGTGCCCTCGGCCTCGACCATCATGATGGCGACGTCGTCACCGACGATGCGACCGGCGACGACCATGTTGAAGGTGGCCTTCTCCAGCTGCGACCAGGTCGGGAACGCGACCCACTGGTCCTCGATCAGCGCGACGCGCACGCCGCCGACGGGGCCGGAGAACGGCAGGCCGGCGATCTGGGTCGACGCCGAAGCGGCGTTGATGGCCAGCACGTCGTACGGGTCGTCCGGGTTGAGGCTCTGGACGGTGATGACGACCTGGATTTCGTTGCGGAGACCGTCGGCGAACGACGGGCGCAGCGGGCGGTCGATCAGGCGGGCGGTGAGGATCGCGTCGGTCGACGGGCGGCCCTCGCGGCGGAAGAACGCGCCGGGGATGCGGCCCGCGGCGTACATGCGCTCTTCGACGTCGACGGTGAGCGGGAAGAAGTCGAAGTGCTCCTTCGGGTGCTTCGACGCGGTCGTCGCCGAGAGCAGCATGGTCTCTTCGTCGAGGTACGCGACCACGGCGCCGGCGGCCTGGCGGGCCAGGCGGCCCGTCTCGAAGCGGACGGTGCGGGTGCCGAACCGGCCGTTGTCGATGACGGCTTCGGTCTCGTGCACGGTGACTCCGGTGGAGTCGGTCATAGGGTGTTTCTCCTCTTTAGTTCCTTCGTACGACGCGAGTCTCCCACCCTGGGACCCGTTTCGCCTGAGGACGCTCGAGGAATGAGGCCGGTCTTCGATCGAAGCTCCCGGGACGCTTCCCGGGAACCACTACCGAGGACCGGCGGACGGACCCTCGTGCGCGCTCGCGCCGTTTGTGGCGAGGGGGAGCGACCGCGTGGCCACTCCCCCTCGGGTAAAGCTATCGGCGCAGGCCGAGGCGCTGGATCAGCGCACGGTAACGCTCGATGTCCACCTTCATCACGTAGTTCAGCAGCCGGCGGCGACGGCCGACCAGCAGCAGGAGCCCGCGACGCGAGTGGTGGTCGTGCTTGTGAGCCTTGAGGTGCTCGGTGAGGCCGACGATGCGCTTGGTGAGCAGCGCCACCTGGGCCTCGGGGGATCCGGTGTCCGAGTCGTGCACGCCGTACTCGGCCAGGATCGACTTCTTCTCTTCGGTGGACAGCGCCACTTGTGTTGCTCCTCGAAATAATCAGTGCCGTGCGACCCCGGACGCCGGTTGCACGCCGGGAAGACGGTCACGGCCGCCACGGACTGCAGCCGGACCCGATCGTTGAGGTTACCAGCCCGCTGAACTGCGTCTTCAGCCGCGGTCCAGCTCGAAGGAGCGGGCCACGGAGTAGCGGGGACCACCCCGCTCGCGCTCGCTGGTCATCAGCGCCACTTCCGCGGCGCGCCACTGCCGGCTCGTGAAGTTCGCGAGACGCTCGGTCCAACGCGCGGCGAGCCCCGGTTCTTCCCGGGGGAACCGCGCGAGCGTCAGGTGGGCCCGGTAGGGCCTCGGTTCGGCGCCGGCGCCCGCGGCGTTCGCGAGCGGCGTCAGCTCCGGTCCGGCGACAGTCAACCACAGCACCCCGGGGAACGTCGCGGCCTTTTCCAGCCGGACGTCGACGGCCGGGCGGCCGGTCAGCCGCTCCCCCAGCCAGGCGGCCCGCGTGCCGACGTCGTCCGGCCCGTAGTAGGCGAGGGTGATGTGCCAGCGCTCCGGCGGCTCCCAGCGCAGCCCGTCGCCGGTCTCGCCGAGGGCCGCGGCGAGTCCGGCCACGACGTCCTCCGGCGGGAGCAAGGCGCTGAACAGGACCGGCATCAGGCGCCGTTGCCCGCCCGGCGGAGCAGGTCGGCGATGGCCGGGAAGTCGTCGTCGAGGCGCTTGGCGGCCTCGCCGAGGTCCTCGTCCTCGGCCAGGTCGCGCAGGTAGGCGAGGACCTTCTGGTCTTCGTTGACCACCGGGATGTTGTCGCGGCCGACGGTGGGCCGGGAGTCGCGGACGTCCTCCATCGCGGCCAGCATCGCGTCGCGGTTGCCGGCGGCGACCTCGGGCACCAGGATCTTGCGCTCGAGCATGATCATCCGGGCCAGCACGACCGGGTTGCCGATCTTCGCCCGCCGTCCGCTCATCACCTGGCTGAGCATGGGGGCGCTGATCCCGAGGACCTCGGCCAGGAACGCCTGCGAAACGTCGAACGCGACGACGAGCCGGCGCACGCGGTCACCGAGCGGCTCCCCGTACCACTCGCGCTGCAACGCGATGTTCCGCTGGACGATCTTGTGGTCCTCCACCAGTCTCCCGCTCCCCTGTTTTTCGCGAGCACAGCCGCGCACACCGTCCGTGAGCATCTTGCCATCGCTGTCACGGAGATGGACGCGGAATCCCCTATTCGTCCCCGGTCAGGGCGTCCGGGGGCAGCTCGAGTGCCTTTCTCGTCTCGACCACGTCGTCGTCGATCTGCGCGACCAGCCCGGCCGAGTCGGCGAACCGCACCTGGTCGCGCAGCCGCGTCACGAAGTCGATGGCCACGTGCTGGCCGTAGAAGTCCTCGTCGACGTCGAGGACGAAGGCCTCGACCGTCCGCTCGCGCCCGGAGAACGTCGGGTTGGTCCCGACCGAGACGGCGGCGCGCAGCCGGCGCGCCGGGTCGGCCGAACGGGTGAACCACGCGCTGTAGACGCCGTCGGCCGGGACGGCGGCGAAGCGCGGGGTCGACAGGTTCGCCGTCGGGTAGCCGAGCTCGTGGCCCCGGCCGTCGCCGCGGACGACGATGCCTTCGAGGCGGTGCGGGCGGCCCAGCGCCTCGGCCGCGGCGACCACGTCACCGGCGTCGATGCACGACCGGACGTACGTGCTGGAGAAGGTGATGGCCGACTGGTCCTCTTCGGACAGTTCCTTGCCCTGCAGCTCGGCGCCGTACGCGGCGAAGCCGAACCGGCGGCCGAGGGTGCGCAGCAGCTCGACGTTGCCGGCCGCCTTGGCGCCGAAGGTGAAGTTGTCGCCGACGATCACCGCGGCCGCGTGCAGCCGGTCGACCAGCACCTCGTGCACGAACTCCTCCGGCTGCAGCCGGGACAGCTCGAGGGTGAACGGCAGCACGCAGAAGACGTCGACGCCGAGGCCCTCGACGATCTCGGCCTTGCGCCGCAACGTCGTCAGCTGCGCCGGGTGGCTGCCCGGGCGCAGCACCTCCGACGGGTGCGGGTCGAACGTCACCATGACGCTCGGCAGGCCGCGCTCGGCGGCCGCCGCCACCGTCCGGCTGATCAGCTCCTGGTGCCCGCGGTGGACACCGTCGAACACGCCGATGGTGACCACGCACCGGCCCCAGCTGCCGGGAAGGTCCCCCAGCCCACGCCACCGAAGCACGTCACACTCCCGTCTCTCGAGCCCACCCTAGGCGGGCAGCAACACGACCACCGCGCGGGACACGCCTTGTTCGTCGGCGGCCAGGGCGAGCACCCGGCCGTCGGGGCCGAAGAGCCCGTAGGTGCCCGCGAGCCCGGCCGCCGGGATGCGCTGGCCGTGGCGGACCGCTTTCGCCGTGGCGGCGTCGAGGTCGCGGCGAGGGAACGCGGCGGCGACGGCGGCGTCGAGGTCGAGGCTCAGTTCGGGCTGCTCTTCGAGCTGGTCGAGGGTCCTCGCCTTGGCGAGGGTGAAGGGGCCGACGGTGGTGCGCCGGAGCGCCTTCAGGTGACCGCCGACGCCGAGGTCGGCACCGAGGTCGCGGGCCAGCGCGCGGACGTAGGTGCCGGAAGAGCACTCGACGACGGCGTCGACCTCGACGTGGTCGTCCTCGTGGCGGACGGCGAGGACGTCGAAGCGGTAGACGGTGACCGGCCGGGCCGGGATGACGACGTCCTCGCCGGCGCGGACGCGGGCGTAGGCGCGTTTGCCGTCGATCTTGACCGCGCTGACCGCGCTGGGCACCTGCTGGATGTCGCCGGTCAGTTTCGCGACGCCGGCGGCGATGTCTTCGTCTGCCACGGTCGCGGTCTCGGCGGTGGTGAGGACTTCGCCCTCGGCGTCGTCGGTCGTGGTGCTGCTGCCGAGGCTGAGGGTGGCCAGGTAGGTCTTGCGGTCCAGGGCCAGGTGGCCGAGCAGTTTGGTGGCGCGCTCGATGCCGAGCACGAGCACGCCGGTCGCCATCGGGTCGAGCGTCCCCGCGTGCCCGACCTTGCGGGTCCCCATGATCCGCCGGGCGCGCGCGACGACGTCGTGGGACGTCATGCCGGCGGGCTTGTCGACGATGAGGAGGCCGGGAGGCGGGGCGGGACGGCGGGGCGGTTTCGGGCTCGACACGCGGCAAACCCTAGCGGCCGCTCGTCGTGGATCGGAGGACGGCCGGGCGGCCACGATGGAGGCGTGACGGAGATCGAAGTCCGGGCCGTCCGGCCCGCGGAACTGGAAGCAGTCGCCTCGCTGCGGTGGCGCTGGGTGGCCGAGCGCGACGGCCTGCCCGCCGACGGCCGGGCCGCGTTCGTGCGGGGATTCGCCGCCTGGGCGCGGGAGAACGCGGCCACCCACCGCTGCCTCGTCCTGGTCCGCGAAGGCCGGGTGCTCGGGATGGCGTTCCTGGCGATCACGCCGCGGGTGCCGACCCCGGCGGCGCCGTCCCGGGCCGCCGGGGACCTGCAGAGCGTGTACGTCGTGCCGGAAGCGCGTGACGCCGGCCTCGGCGGGCAGCTGATCGAGGGTGTCCTGCGGCTGGCCGGGGAGCTGGGCCTGGAGCGGGTCACCGTGCACTCGTCCCCGCGCGCGGTGCCCGCGTACGAGCGGCGCGGGTTCGCGGTGGCGCCGGAGCTGCTGCAGGCGCCGGTCAGGCGGCGACGATCGGCGTCTCCGGCAGAGCGGCGTCCCAGCGGCGGCGGGTGATCCGCACCGGCAGCTCCTCGCCGCGGGCCTCGGCGAGGAACAGGTGGGTGCGGGTCCGGCGCCACCACACGAGCATCCGGAAGGTGCCGAAGGCGAGCACCGCGACCAGCGCCAGCAGCGACAGCCGAAAGTTCCCGCTGGTCACCTGCAGGAGCACGCCGACCGCGAGCGCGGCGATCGTCGTCGCCACGAAGCCGCCGACGTTGACCACGCCGGTCGCCGTGCCGACGCGGCTGAGCGGGTTGTAGTCGCGTGCCAGGGCGAAGCCGATCATGGACGCCGGGCCGCCGAGGGCGAGGAAGGCGAAGGCGGGCACCAGCACCGGCAGCGGCACCTGGCCCGGCCAGCCCAGCAGCACGGCCCAGACGAGCGCGGCCCCGCCGATGTACCCGCCGACCAGCGGCATCCGCAGCGACGGGCGCCGTCCGATCAGGCCGCCGAGCGCCGGGCCGCCCGCCATCGAGCCGAAGACGAACACGGTGAGCAGCGCACTCGCCGTGGCCTTCGACTGGCCTTGGCCCTGGACGAGCCAGGGGACGCCCCAGAGCAGCGTCAGGGCGTTCGGGGCGAACATCGTGCTGAAGTGGACCCAGAAGCCCAGGCGCGTCCCCGGCGTCCGCCAGGCCTCGGCGACCCGGTGGGCGAGCTCGCGGGGGCGGACTTCCTCGCGGACCGGCGGCTGTTCGCCGGCCGGGACGTCGCGGACCCGGAGGGCGACGACGGCGGTGTAGAGCACCGTGATGGCGCCGACGGCCAGGAAGGTGGGGGTCCAGCCGGCGCCGTCGAGGACCAGGGCGAGCGGGACGGTGGCGGCGAGGTTGCCGATGTAGCCGACGGCCGCGGTGAACGACGTCAGGAGGGCGTACTGGCGGCCCGGGAAGTGGGCCGCGACCAGGCGCAGGACGCTGACGAAGGTGAGCGCGTCACCGAGGCCGAGGACGCCGCGGGCGAGCAGGCCGAGGCCGTAGGAGTGGGCGAAGCCGAGCAGGAGCTGGCCGGCGCCGAGGACGAGCACGGCGACGGTGAGGACGCGGCGGGGGCCGTAGCGGTCGACCAGGACACCGGTCGGGATCTGCATCGCGGCGTAGACGCCGACCTGCAGGACGGTGAAGGTGCCGAGCGCGGCCGCACCGACGCCGAAGCGCTCGGCGGCCTGCAGCCCGGCGACGCCGAAGGACGTCCGGTGGAAGACGGCGAGGAGGTAGACGGTGACGGCGGCGAGCCAGATCAGCCAGGACCGGGCGGTGGCACGGCCGGTGGCGGGCACAGGTTCCTCCAAGGGGGGGGCGATTCGGGGCGCAGGACGCCCACGCTGCCGTCCCTACTACTTGTATCGCCTAAGCAACCACGAACCATAGCCGCGACCCGGGTGGTTTTCCCCACAGGTAACCCCCGTCACCCGTGATTTAAGGGTCTACTCGCGTGATTGGAGAGCCGACACGCGTGATTGGAGAGCCGACACGACGCCGGCGTGCGGGCCCCGCCGTGTCGACCCTTCAATCACGCGAGCTGACCCTCCAATCACGCGTGATGACCGGTGGCGCACGTCAGGCGGGGCGGGTGGCGCCGGTCACCGCCCAGTTTCCGGAGCGCCAGCGGGCCAGAACCGCCGCCAGGCGGAGGACCATGAAGAGGGACAGGCCGGTCCAGATGCCCGTGAGGCCCCAGCCGAAGCCGAGGGACGCCCAGATCAGCGGGAGGAAGCCGAGGGCCGCGCTGCCGAGCGTCGCGTTGCGGAGGAAGACCGCGTCGCCCGCGCCCAGGAGCACGCCGTCCAGGGCGAAGACCACCCCCGCGATCGGCTGGAGCGCCACGAAGAACCACCACGCGTGCGGGATCTCCGCCAGCACGCCCGGGTCGGACGTGAACGCGTGCGGCAGCACCCACGACAGCGCCGCGAACAGCACGCACAGGAAGCACCCGAGCAGCAGCCCGTACCCGGTGATCTGCGCCGCGACCCCGCGCGCCTGCCGCGCCGAGTTCGCCCCCAGGGCCGCCCCGACCAGCGACTGCGCGGCGATCGCCACCGAGTCCAGCACCAGGGCCAGGAACGTCCACAGCTGCAGCACCACCTGGTGCGCCCCGACGGCTTCGGTCGACGTCCGGGCCGCGACGGCCGCCGCCGAGACGAAGCACGCCTGGAACGCCAGGCTGCGCAGCACCAGGTCGCGGCCCAGGCCGAGCTGGGCGCGCATCACCGCGAAGTCCGGCCGCAGCCCGACCTTCTCGCGGGCCAGCGCCAGGACGAACAGCGACGCCGAAATCACCTGGGCGGCGACGTTCGCGATCGCCGAGCCCTCCAGCCCGAGCCCGGCCCAATACACGAGCACCGGGCACAGCACGGCCGAGATCCCGTTGCCCGCCAGCACGTACCGCAACGGCTTCGCCGCGTCCTGCACCCCGCGCATCCAGCCGTTGCCGGCCATGGTGACCAGGATCAGTGGCGCCCCGAACAAGGCGATCCGCAGCCACGACACGGCGGCCGAGGCGATCTCGTCACTGCCCGACAGCACTCGCGCGATCGGCCAGGCCAGCAGCTGCCCGGCGACCAGCACGACGAGCCCGACGAACACCGCGAGCCACGTCGCCTGCACGCCTTCGCGCACCGCGTCGGCCCGGCGGCCGGCGCCATGCAGCCGGGCGGTGCGGGACGTCGTGCCGTAGGACAGGAACGTCAGCTGGCTCGACACCTGGGCCAGCACGACGCCGCCGAGCGCGAGCCCGGCCAGCGACAGCGCGTCGAGGTGGCCGACGACGGCGGTGTCCACCAGGACGTACAGCGGCTCGGCGGCCAGCACGCCCAGCGCGGGCACGGCCAGGCCGAGCACGCGCTTCGCCGGGACCCGTTCGATCTCCTCCACGTTCGCCACGAACCGGACTCTAACCGCCACCACCGACGGTTCTGACCGGCGGGAACCGGGAACTTTTCGGCCCCGCCGTCCGACGGGCCTACAACAGCGGCGCGCGCTCCAGCGCCTCCCGCAAACCGGCGACGACCTCCGCCGCCGAGCCCGCGATCGTGCAGCCCGCGGCCTGCCGGTGCCCGCCGCCGCCGAACTCCGCGGCCACCGCCGAGACGTCGATGCCGATGCTGCGCAACGAGATCTGCCATTGCCCGGGCTGCGCCGGGTCCTGTTTGAGCACGGCCGCGACGGCCGCCTCGCGTACCGAGCGGATCACGTCGATCACCGACTCGACCTCCTCGCCGCGCACCGTGCGGGCCGCGTCGAGGCCGACCACCGCGTGCACGAAACCCCGGCCCTGCGCGGCTTCCGGCTCCAGCCGGGCCTCGCGCAGCACCGACGACAGCATCGGCAGCCAGGCGAACGGGCGCTCGTCGACGATCCGGCGCACGATCGCCTCGGCGTCGGCCCCCGCTTCCAGCAGCCGGGCCGCCATCCGGTGCGTCTCCGGGCTGGCCCGGCGGAACCCGCTGGTGTCGGTGACGATCCCCGCGTACAGCCCGCGCGCGATCGGCTCGTCCAGCTCGGCGCCCAGTGCCTCCAGGACGCGGAACACGAGGACCGCGCTGGCCTCGGCGCTCTCGTCGACGACGTGGCAGGTGCCGTAGAACGTGTTGGTCGCGTGGTGGTCGATCACCAGCACCGCGCCGGCGAGCTCGACGCGCCCGGCGAGCCGGCCGAGCCGCTTCGGTGTCGGCGTGTCGACACACACGAGCAGCGCCTCGGAGTCCGGGAGGTCGTCCGGGTGGGTGAGCAGGCCGTCCTCGTCGAGCCAGCGCAGCGTCTCCGGGGCCTCGTCGGGCTCGCCGAAGGAGACGCGCACGCGGGCACCGCGCTGCCGCAGGGCCCGGCCGAGGGCCAGTGCGCTGCCCAGCGCGTCCGCGTCCGGCCGCACGTGGCCGAGGATCGTCACGTCGCCGGCCGACGCGAGCAGTGCCGCCGCGTCCCGGATGTCCTGCACCGAAGCCGAAGTAGAGGTCACGGTGCGTCACGCTACGCTCTGCGGGATGCCTGAGTACGCGATGCTGGTCTACCCGTCGGCCAACCGGGTCTACGCCGCCTCCTCCCCCGCGCTGCTGCGCGCCGAGCTGGCGGTGTTCGGCGCGGGCCTGGCGGCCGAGCTGTCCGCGATCGAGGAGGTCGAGCTCGGCGGCGTCGGCTACGTGCGCTTCACCAGCTCGGCGCCCCTCGGCGAGCGCGACCTCGCGCTGCTGTCGAACGTCTCGTCCCTGTACGCGCTGTTCGAGCTGGGTGAGGGCGTCCTCCGGCCGGTGCCCGTGACGCCGCTGGCGAAGGCCGACTCGGACCTGCTGACCATCCAGAAGTACGCCGGCAAGACGAACGAGCTGTTCACCAAGCTGCTGGTGAACGTCACCCTGCTGGCGACGGCGGACCCGTTCTCGGCCAAGCCGAAGTACCTGCTCGACCCGCTGTGCGGCCGCGGCACCACGCTCAACCAGGCGATGATGTACGGCCTGCACGCGACCGGCCTGGACGTCGACGCCAAGGACTTCGAGGCCTACGAGGCGTTCATCAAGACCTGGCTGCGCACCAAGCGCGTGAAGCACACCGCGGAGTCCGGCCAGCTGCGGCGCAACAAGGCCCGGCTCGGCCGCCGGCTCGACATCGAGTACGCCCTGGACAAGGAAGCGTACAAAGCGGGCGACACGCGCAAGCTCACCTACTTCAACGCCGACACCCTGACCACCGACGAGGTGCTGCGGGCGAACTCCTGCGACGTGATCGTCACCGACGCCCCGTACGGCGTCCAGCACGGCAGCCACCGCGAGACCGGTCTCCAGCGCAGCCCCCGCGACCTGCTCGCGGCCGCCGTTCCGGTGTGGACGCGGGTGCTGAAGCCCGGCGGCGCGCTCGGGATTTCGTGGAACACCACCGTGCTGCCGCGGGAAGAACTGGTCGAGGTGCTCCGGAAGGCCGGGCTGGACGTCCGTGAAGGCGGCCCGTGGGAAGAGTTCGCCCACCGCGTCGACCAGGCCATCCTGCGCGACCTGGTCGTCGCGGTGAAACCGGCTTCCTGAAGCGCTACTGGGTGAGTTCGGGCTTGGCCACCTGCCCGTTCGATTCCGGCGCGGGGGCGGGCGCGGGCGGGGTGCTCAGGCCGCGCTTGACCGAGTCCAGAATGGACAGACCCTGGCCGACGAGCCCCGCGGCCATCTCGCCGAGGCCGTCGGCGCCGTTGAGGATGTTGACGTTCGCCCCCGACAACCCCCGCCCGGCTTCCTTGACGATCTGCGGCAGCTGGTCGATCAGCATCCGGTCGAGCGCGACCCGGTTGTGCGACGCGGCCGCCTCCGCCTGGATGCGCATCTTCTCCGCCTCGGCGACCGCCAGGATGCGGATCCGCTCGGCCTCGGCGTCGGCGGGCTTGATCACCTCGGCGACCAGCTGCTGCTGCCGCAGCTCGGCCTCGCGCTGAGCCAGCTCGGTGCGTGCGTCGATGACCTCCTGCTGCGCCTTCGCCTGCGCGAGCGGGCCGGCCTGGGCGGCTTCGGCCTGCGCCGCCTCGACCTCGGCCCGGTACTGCGCCTGCACGATCGACGTCTGCCGGGCGTACTCGGCCTGGGTCCGCTGTGACTTCTGCTCGGCTTCGGCGGCCGTCTGGTTCGCCACCGCCTGGGCGATCTGCGCGTCCCGCTGGATGGCGGCGTTGTGCGGCGCGGCCATCGCGGCGATGTAGCCGAGCTTCATGTCGTCGATCGACTGGATCTGCAGCGCGTCCACGGTGAGGCCGATCTTCGCCATCTCCACCGCCGAGCCGTCCAGCACCTCGGTGGCGAGCTTCTGCCGCTCGGTGATGATCTCCTCGACGGTCATCGACCCGATGATGGACCGCAGGTGCCCGGCGAAGATCCGGCCGGTCAGCACCGACATCTGGTCCTGGTCGGAGAGGAACCGCTGGCCGGCGTTGACGATGCTCTCGGTGTCGTTGCCGACCTTGAACGCGATCACCGCCCGGACCGTCAGGGCGATGGCCTGCTTGGTGACGCACACTTCGGTCACTTCGGCCTCGCACATGGAAAGCGTGAGAAACCGGACCTTCCGGAAGACCGGCATGACGAACGCACCGTGGCCGGTGACGACCCGGAACGGCGACGTGCCCTTGCTGTTCTTTCCCCCGGAGATCAGCATCGCCTCGTTGGGAGCAGGCACGCGATAACCGAACATCGGCTGTCCTTCTGGTTCTACGGAGAAGCGGGATCCGAGGCGTCCCACGCCACGACGTCGACCGTGCGCCGTCCCCGGGTGTCCACGACCAAGACGGTCGTGCCCTTCGGCAGCTCCGTGTCGGACCAGGCAAGGAAGGTTTCCAGGCCGCCCCTGATCCTGATCAGCACCTCCCCGGGGCCCCGCTGCCCGCGGGTGCCGACCAGGAGGACTCCGGTGCGGCCGGACGGGGAAAGGTCGGAGTGCACGGGTGCCGACCTCCCCTCGGTGGCCGTCTCGGTGCGGGTTGTCCCCCGCTGGCACCATTGTGCTCCCGCCGGGCACGCGAAGCGGACACTGTGAGGTTCCGATCAGAAGGCAACCAGGCGGGCCGCCCGGGCGTACGCGGCTATACTGCGTAGCGTGAGCGTCGAGCACCGTCCCCTGCGCGCGGACGCCCGGCGCAACCGCGAGGCGCTGGTCGCGGCGGCGCGGGAAGTGTTCGGCGCCAAGGGGGTCGACGCCCCGCTCGACGAAATCGCCCGGCGCGCCGAGGTCGCCATCGGCACCCTGTACAACCGGTTCCCGACGCGCGCGGACCTCGTCGAAGCCGCTTTCCTGCCGACGCTGCAGGAAGCCGAGGCCGTGCTGGACGAGGCCCTCGCCCGCGAAGACCCGTGGGACGGTTTCGTCCTGTTCCTGGAACGTTCGGTGCAGATGCAGGTTTCCGACCGCGGCTTCACCGAGGTGTGCTCGCGGACGTTCGACCCGGCGTCGGGGCTGGAGAAAGCCAAGGAAGCCAATGGTTCCCGGATGAACCGGATCATCACGCGCGCCCAGGAGGCCGGCGCGTTGCGGAAGGACTTCCGGGGGCCCGACCTCGCGATCGTGTTCGCGGCCGCGACCGCCACCCCGGACTGGCGGCGCGCGCTCGGCATGGTCCTCGACGGTCTGCGCGCGCGATGACCTGGCTCGCGGACACGGCCGCGTCGTACGACACGGTGGCTTCGAGCTACGCCGAGTTCGTGTCCGACGCGCTCGAGAAGCAGCCGTACCTCAAGGCGGCGCTGACGCTGTTCGCCACGCAGGTCGACGGGCCGGCGGTGGACGTCGGCTGCGGCCCGGGCCACTTCACGGCGTACCTGGCTTCGCTGGGCGTCGACGCGTCCGGCATCGACCTCTCGCCGGGGATGATCGACCTCGCCCGCCGCTCGCACCCGGAGCTGCGGTTCGAGGTGGGCTCGATGACGGACCTCCCGCTGCCCGACGCGTCGGTCGCGGGCGTGCTGGCGTCCTGGTCGCTGATCCACGTCCCGGACGAGGCGGTGCCGGTGACGCTGAGTCACTTCCACCGCGTGCTGCGGCCGGGCGGGCTGCTGACGATCGGCTACCACGTCGGCGTGGGCACGCGGCTGAAGACGTCGGGGTATGGCGGGCACCCGATGCGCGTCCACGTCCACCTGCGGCAGCCCTGGTGGCTGGCCCGGCGGGTGCGGGAAGCCGGGTTCACGATCGAGGCGGAGTGGGCGCTGGACCCCGCGGCCGAGGTTTCGCAGGCGATCCTGTTCGCCCGGACCTAGGCGAACGCCTGCTCGGCGAAGCTGAGTCCCCCGCGCTCGGGCAGGGTCAGGACCTGCCGGTCGACGTGCTGCGGCGGCCGGCGGATGTACTGCCGGAAGCCGCGGGCCCGGAACTTCAGCTCGAACTCGTGCCCCTCCAGGTGCCAGGCGGGGTACGGCTGGTCGTCCGGTGGGTCGAGGCGGTGGAGGTCCGCGACCTCCAAGCCGCCGTACAGGGGGCCGACGTCGCCGGTGATGTCCCAGGCCTGGTCGAACACCAGGGTGGCCGGGGCGACCCAGAACGTGAAGTGCTTCTGCCGGCGGGCCGGCTCGACCCAGCGGACGAGGTAGTCCAAGTCCAGCGAGAGCCGGCCCGGCGGGAGGTCGTCGTCCTCGGTGAGGGCGATCGCGTGGATGCGGCTGTCGTGCCAGCCCATCTGCGGGAAGTCGGCGTCGGTCCACACCGCCTTGGACAGGCCGGACGGGTCGGTCATGCCACGCGCTCCCCCACGAACTCCACGATCTCCGGCAGCACGCCCCGCCAGTACTCGTCGTTGTGCTCGCCCGGCGAAAACCGGGACACTTCCGGCGAAACCGCCTTCACCAAGCGGCGATCCGCGCCCAGGAACGGGTCCGACTCGCCGCACCACACGCCGAGGCCCGCGGGGCGCAGATCGGCAGTGTGCAGCAGGGGCTCCTCCGCGCGCCAGTTCTTTTCGTCCGCGAACACCTTGCGGCTGCGGGCATCCGGCCAGCTGACGAACAGCGCCGCGCTCGCCGTCGCCACCGCTTTCACGTCCGGGTGGGCCCGGGCGAACCGCAACGCCCCGAAGCCGCCCATCGAGATGCCGAACACCGCCGACGGCGGACGCAGGTCGCGAGCCGCCAGCCAGGCGGGGACTTCGTCGGTGAGCATGCGCTGCGGGTCGTCACCGCCGCCGACATTCACCCAATAGTGGTCACCGTCGACGGCCGCGATCGCGAACGGCGGGGTTCCGGCGCGGACAGCCGCCGTCAGGACGTCGGGGACGCCGAGGGAGAGGAACGTCCGCGCCTGAGCACCGCGGCCGTGCAGGGCGAGGCAGACCGGCAACCCCGCGGCCGGCACCCCGGACGGGGTGATCAGCACCAGGTCGACGTCGGTGCCGCGGGCCGCCGAGGGCATGCGCTGGACCGTCACCGGGTCACGCAACGGCGCCGGGCCGGTCGGCTGCGGCACCGCGGGTGGTCCGGGCGGCGGACCGGCGGGGGAAGACGAGCAGCCCGCCAGCAGCGCCAGTGCGCTGCCGGCGAGCAGGCCGCGGCGGGAGAGCACGGGTCAGCCCCGGCTCTCCTCCTCCGCGAACTCGTCGTCTTCGGCGTCTTCGGCCTCGCGAGGGGCCTTGTACGGGTCGGCGTCGCCCGCGTGCTGGGCTTCGGCCGCGCGCCGCGCCACCTCGGCGTCGGCCTCACGGGCCTTGGCCAGCAGGTCCTCGATCCGCTTCGACTCCTCGGGAATCGTGTCGGCGACGAACGTCAGCGTCGGCGTGTAGCGGACGCCGGTGCCCTGCCCGACCTTGGTGCGCAGCATCCCGCGCGCCGATTCGAGCGCGGCGGCCGCGCCGGCGAAGTCCGGCACGGAGTCCAGCTTCTCGCCGAGCACCGTGTAGTACACCGTGGCGTCGTGCAGGTCGCCGGTGACCTTCGTGTCCGTGATGGTCACGTAGTCCAGGCGGGCGTCCTTGACCTCGTGTTCGATCGCCGACGCGACGATCTGCGAGATCCGCTTGGCGAGCTTGCGAGCCCGAGCAGGATCGGCCATGTCGTTCTCCTAGAAAGTGCTAATCGTCCGGACCGAGCAGCCGGCGGCGCGCGGAAAGCAGTTCGAACTCCGGCCGGCTCGCCACGTACCGCTCACACGAGTCGAGCACGTCCCGGACGTGCTCGCCACCTTCGGCGACCACGGCCACCCCGATGAGAGTCCGGCGGTGCAGGTCGGTGTGCCCGGCTTCGGCCACCGACACGGCGAAGCGCTTGCGCACCTCGGCCAGCACCGGACGGACCACGGATCGCTTCTGCTTCAGCGAATGGACGTCGCCGAGCAGGATGTCGAGCTCGAGAGCTCCGACGAACATAGGCAGTTTTGGTGGTGTAGTAGGGAAGCACCGGGTGTGCGCGGGAAGCGCACACCCGGTGCCGGACATCCTTACGCGCGAGGCTTCTCGCGCTGCTCGTAGGTCTCGATGATGTCGTCGACCTTGATGTCACCGTACGAACCGAGCGTCAGACCGCACTCGTAGCCCTCGCGGACCTCGACCACGTCGTCCTTGAACCGCCGCAGCGAGCTGATCGGCAGGTTCTCCGCCACGACGGTGCCGTCGCGGAGCAGACGCGCCCGGGCGTTGCGCCGGATCTCGCCGGACATGACCAGGCAACCCGCGATCGTGCCGATCTTGGAGGACTTGAAGACCTCGCGGACCTCCGCGCGGCCCAGCTCGACCTCTTCGTACTCCGGCTTGAGCATGCCCTTGAGGGCCTGCTCGATCTCGTCGATCGCCTGGTAGATGACCGTGTAGTACCGGACGTCGACGCCCTCGCGGGTGGCCCGCTCGGTCGCCTTGCCCTGGGCCCGGACGTTGAACCCGAGGACGATCGCGTCGGACGCGGTCGCCAGGTCGATGTCCGACTCGGTCACGCCACCGACACCGCGGTGGACCACGTTCAGCTCGACCTCGTCACCGACGTCCAGCTGGAGCAGCGAGGCTTCGAGGGCCTCGACCGTACCCGAGTTGTCACCCTTGATGATCAGGTTGAGGCTGTTCGTCTCCTTCAAGGCGGAGTCGAGGTCCTCGAGGCTGACCCGCTTGCGGCGCGACGCGTTGAGCGCGTTGCGCGTACGAGCGGAGCGGCGCTCGGCGATCTGCCGGGCGACGCGGTCCTCGTCGACCACCAGGAAGGTGTCGCCCGCGCCCGGCACCGAGGTGAACCCGATGACCTGGACGGGCCGCGACGGCAGCGCCTCGGTGACGTCGACGTTGTGCTCGTCGACCATCCGGCGGACGCGGCCGTAGGCGTCACCCGCCACGACCGAGTCGCCGACGCGCAGCGTGCCGCGCTGGACCAGGACGGTGGCCACCGGGCCGCGGCCGCGGTCGAGGTGCGCCTCGATCGCGACACCCTGGGCCTCCATGTCCGGGTTGGCCCGGAGGTCCAGAGCGGCGTCGGCGGTCAGCAGGATCGCCTCGAGCAGGCCGTCGATGTTGATGTTCTGCCGCGCGGAGATCTCGACGAACATCGTGTCGCCGCCGTACTCCTCGGCGACCAGGCCGTACTCGGTCAGCTGCTGCCGGATCTTGTCCGGGTTCGCACCTTCCTTGTCGATCTTGTTGATCGCGACCACGATCGGGGCCTTGGCGGCCTGCGCGTGGTTGATCGCCTCGACCGTCTGCGGCATCACACCGTCGTCGGCCGCCACCACGATCACCGCGATGTCGGTCGAGTTCGCGCCACGGGCACGCATGGCGGTGAACGCCTCGTGACCCGGGGTGTCGATGAAGGTGATCAGGCGCGGGTTGCCCTCGAGCTCGGTCTCGATCTGGTACGCACCGATGTGCTGCGTGATGCCGCCGGCCTCGCTCTCGCGGACCTTCGTCTTCCGGATCGTGTCGAGCAGGCGGGTCTTACCGTGGTCGACGTGACCCATGATGGTCACGACGGGCGGCCGGACCTGCAGGTCCTCTTCCTCGCCGGAGTCTTCGCCATACGTGATGTCGAAGGTCTCCAGGAGCTCGCGGTCCTCCTCCTCGGGGCTGACGACCTGAACGTTGTAGTTCATTTCGCCGCCGAGCAGCTCGAGGATGTCGTCCGACACGGACTGCGTCGCGGTGACCATCTCGCCGAGGTGGAAGAGCACCTGCACCAGCGAAGCCGGGTTGGCGTCGATCTTCTCGGCGAAGTCGGTCAGCGAGGCACCGCGCGGCAGCCGGATCGTCTCGCCACTGCCCTTGGGCAGGCGGACGCCGCCGACGCTGGGCGCCTGCATGTTGTCCATGTACTCCTGGCGCTTCTGCCGCTTCGACTTGCGGCCCTTGCGCGAGGGACCACCGGGACGCCCGAAGGCACCCGCGGTACCGCCACGGCCACCGGGGCCGCCACGACCGCCGCCGCCGCCGCGGAAGCCGCCGCCACCGGCCGGGGCACCGCCCCCACCGGGACCGCCGCCACCCGGGCGGAAGCCGCCGCCACCGCCGCCGCCACCGGGACCGCCGCGGAAGCCACCGCCGCCGCCACCACCGGGACCGCCGCGGAAACCGCCGCCGCCACCGGGACGACCGCCGCCACCGGGGCCGCCACGGGCGCCGCCGCCGGGGCCACCGCGGGCGCCGCCGCCGGGACCGGCGGGACGCTGCGTGCGGCCCGGCATCATGCCGGGGTTCGGCCGCGGGGGCATGTTGCCCGGGCTCGGCCGGTTGCCACCGGCGCCACCACCCGGCCGCGGGGCCGGACGGTCACCGCCGGCGCCACCGCCGGGACGCGGGGGCCGGTTGTCGCCGCCCTGGCCGCCACCGGGGCGCGGAGCCTGCGGACGCGGGGCCGGGGCGCCGGAACCGACGCCGAACGGGTTGTTGCCGACGCGCGGCGTGCGCGGGCCGGGCTTGGGACCGCCGGGCTTGGGGCCCTGCGGCTTCGGCGGGACGACCGAACCGGTGCCCTGCGCGGGCGCGGCCGGGGTGTCCTGCTTGGGCGCAGCCGGAGTCTCGGCTTTGGCGGCCGGGACCTGCTGCTGGGGTGCGGCCGGAGCCGGGCGCGGGCCGGGCCGGGGGCCGGGGCGCTGCCCCGGGGTGGCCGGCTTCGACGCCGCGGGCGCCTGCTGCTGGGGTGCCGCCGGAGCCGACGCGGCCGGAGCGGGCGCCGCCTGGGCCGCCGGAGCCTGCTGGGCAGGCGCGGGGGGCTTCGGGGCAGCGGGTCCGGGCTTCGCGGCCGGCGGGCCGGGGCGCGCCGACGGGCCGGGGGTGGGCGTGGGCTTCTTGGCGCCCTTGGGGGCGTACGCGTCCCGGAGACGGCGGGCGACGGGCGCCTCGACCGTGGACGACGCGGACTTGACGAACTCGCCCTGTTCCTTCAACTTCGCGAGCACGTCCTTGCTGGTGATGCCGAGCTCCTTCGCGAGCTCGTGTACGCGGGCCTTGCCTGGCACAACTCTCCTCATCTAGGGGAGGCCAGGCGGAAAACCCGCTGACCTCGTCCTTATTGTCTGACGCTCATGGCTTCAGCTTCACGGCTGACTCATGACGGGTCGACCTGCTTCCTTGCTTCCTCGCGACCCCGGGGACATCCCGGGTTCGTGGTGCGGGGTGGTGCGCCCGACGTGCTCGCGGACCTCCGAGGCGTCGGCCGCCCCGGGAGCCCGCAGGGCCCTCGGGAAGGCTCGCCGCCGTTCGGCCTTGGCCAGGCAGTCCGGGTCGGGGTGCAGCCAAGCCCCCCGGCCCGGCAGCCGCCGACGCTCGTCGACGACCACCCGCCCGGCCACCGCGACCACGCGCAGCAGCTCACCGATCAATGCCCGCCGCTTGCAGCCGACACAAGTCCGCACCGGGGAATTCCGGTGGGGCTGGTGCTCGGCTACCCGCCGCGGGCTTCGAACCACTCCTGAGTCTAGCGCTTCGACCTTCACTCAGCCGAACCGGTTGTCGCGGCGGGCCGCGGCGGACGGGCGTGGTCTTGATCACCCTCGTCGTCCGCCGGTGCGGCGTCGCTGCGGATGTCGATCCGCCAGCCGGTCAGGCGGGCGGCGAGGCGGGCGTTCTGGCCCTCCTTGCCGATCGCCAGCGACAGCTGGAAGTCCGGCACCACGACACGGGCCGTCTTCGCCCGCTCGTCCACGACTCGTACCGAGACAACCTTCGCGGGCGACAGCGCATTCCCGACGAAGCGAGCGGGGTCCTCGGAGTAGTCGATGATGTCGATCTTCTCACCGGCCAGCTCGCTCATCACGTTGCGCACGCGCGCGCCGACCGGGCCGATGCAGGCGCCCTTGGCGTTGACGCCCGGCACGGTGGACTTGACCGCGATCTTCGTGCGGTGTCCCGGCTCGCGCGCGACGGCGGCGATCTCGACCGTCCCGTCGGCGATTTCCGGCACCTCGAGCGCGAACAGCTTGCGCACCAGGTTCGGGTGCGAGCGCGAGAGCGTGATCTGCGGGCCGCGGTTGCTGCGCGAGACCGTGACCACGTACGCCTTGATCCGGCTGCCGTGCTCGTAGGACTCCCCGGCGACCTGCTCGCCGGACGGCAGCACGCCCTCGGTGTCACCCACCTGGACCACGACCATGCCGCGCGCGTTCGCGCGGGCGTCGCGCTGGATGACGCCGGCGACGATCTCGCCCTCCTTGGTGGAGAACTCGCCGAAGGTCTTCTCGTGCTCGGCGTCGCGCAGCCGCTGCAGGATGACCTGGCGCGCGGTGGTGGCGGCGATCCGGCCGAACCCCTCCGGGGTGTCGTCCCACTCCTCGTCGACCTGGCCGTCGTGGGTCAGCGTGTGCGCGAGCACGCGCACCAGGCCCGTCTTGCGGTCGATGTCGATGCGGGCGTGCGGCTGGTGGCCCTCGGTGTGCTTGTACGCGGTGAGCAAGGCCGTCTCGATGGCCTCGATCACCGTTTCGAAGGGGATGTCCTTGTCCCGTTCGATCGCCCGCAGCGCGGCGATGTCGACGTTCACTTCGACCCCTTCTCCGTCTCGGCCGCGATCGAGCCGGACGCGTCGTCTTCGAGCAGTTTCAGGTCCTCGGCGGGCGGCTGCTTGAACTCGATCTCCACGACCGCCTTCGCCACGTCGGCGTAGCGGACGTCGCGGATCTTGCCGCCTTCGAGGACGCGGGCGGCGTGTTCGCCCGCGTGGCCGACCCGGCCGATGAACGCCGCGCCGTCGTTCGGGGTGACCTTGACCAGCCGGAACCGCGCGCGCCGCCAGTGCCGCGCCTGGGTGAGCGGGCGGTCGAGCCCCGGCGAGGTGACCTCCAGCGTGTAGGCGCTCGCCAGCACGTGGTCGTTCTCGTCGAGCGCCGCCGAGACCTTGCGGCTGACCTCGGCGACCTCGTCCAGCCCGACCCCGTCGTCGGCGTCGACGACGACCTTGACCAGCTGGCGCCGGCCGGCCTGCTGCACCTCGAACGAATCGAGGTCGAAACCCGCGGCGGTGACGGCTTCGGCCACTATCGGCTGAAGCCGGCTGGCGAGTTCTCCTGGCACGTGGGGGTCTCCTTGCTCGGGCTGGGTGGTCGGGTCGGTGGTGGACCAGCTTATCCGGTCGCCCGCTCACCCCGCGCGAGCGGCGGGGCCGCCCCGGGGCCTGGCAGGATGGGGCGGCGTGACCGGAAGACCGACCGAGCTGACCCGTCGTACCGCCCTCCGCGCGGGAGCGCTGGCCGCACTGGCCGTTCCCCTCGCCGCCTGCGGGCCCGGCTACGACGAAAGCCCCGACCCGCTGCAGCCGCTGCTCGCCGCCGCCCAGGCCGACGCCGACGCCGCGCGGGCGCTGGCGAAGGGGGCCGACGCCGACGCCGCCGGCCAGCTCGCCGACGCGCGCGCGGCGCACGCGGCCGCCCTCAAGTCCGAAGTGGACCGGCTGAACCGGCCCACGCCGTCGCCGTCCGCCGCGCCGCCGGCGCCCGCCGCGCTGGGTGACCTGAAGGACCGGCTGGCGGCTGCGCGCAAGCAGGCCGAAGACCTCGTCGGCGGGCTGCCGCGCTACCGCGCCGGGCTGGTCGCGGCGGTGGCGGCGGGCTGCGCGTCGCTGCAGCGCATCGCCCCGGCGCTGGGCCCGGGCGAGGACGCGCCCAAGGTGGGCACCGCCCCGGCCGGGGCGATCCCGCCGGAGGCGGTGGACCCGCTGCAGGCGGCGCTGGCGGCCGAGCACGCCGCGGTGTGGGTGTACGGCCTGGTCAGCGCGTTCCTGCCGGGCGAGTTCGGCGACGCGGAGAAGAGCGGCGCGGCGGAGCACGCCCTGCGCCGCGACTTCCTGCAGACGGCGCTGGCGGCAGCGGGGGCGACCCCGGTGGCCCCGGAGGCGGCGTACGTGCCGAAGAACCCGGTGACGGACGCGAAGTCGGCGTCCCAGGTGGTGGCGACGGCCGAGGCGGACTGCGCGTCGGCCTGGCACGCGGTGATCGACCACACCGACGACGCGGGGTTGCGGACCACGGCGTTGCATGCACTGGTCGCCGCCTCCCGCCGCGGCACGCCGTGGCGTTCCGAGGCGGGCGAGAAGCCGGTCGCGATCGCCATGCCCGGCCGGACGAGCTGACCCCCGTCGTGAGTGTCAAGGCGGGTTCTGACCCGCCTTGACACTCACGACCGGCCGCGGCGGACCGGGTCAGGAGTGGAGGTCGGCCGACAGGCGGAGGGCGTCGTCGGCGATGCTCTCGATCAGCTTCTCGTCCTTGTGCTTGTCGTAGAAGTCGGCGAGCACGATCGTCGTGTTCGTGCCGTCGACCTTCGACGAGTACGCCGCGTCCTTGCCGCTCACGCTCGGGGTGCCGCTGCCGGCGAACGTCTTGTCCTTCACCAGGTCCGTGACGTTACCGGTGCCGTCCCGCTCGGTCAGCGCCTTGAGCGCCTTCGCCTTCGACGAGTCCGGCATGCCCACCAGCGCCACCGACACCAGTGCCTTCGCGCCGCCCGACTCCGTCGTGTACAGCGCGCGCACCAGCGACTGGCACGGGCTGTCCTGGAAGAACGCCTTCGTATCGCCGTAGGACTTCTCGACGCAGTCCGTCGTCTTCGCCGGCCCGGCGACCAGCGTGAACTTGTACTGCCCGGTGTTCTGCGCCGGCGGCTGCGCGACCGGCTCGTCCGGCGCCGAGTCGTGCCGGATCAGGAACCACAGCAGCCCGGAGACGACGGCGATCGCGACCAGCCCGGCCCCCTTGAGCAGCAGGGACCGGGTGTCACGAGCCGGCGGGCCCGGCACGGGCGGGCGGGGCTGCGGGGGTACCGCGCCCAGCGGGGCCGTGTCGGACGGGCCTGGGGTGAAATGCGCACCAACCACGGGGCCATACGGTAGTTCACCGGCGTCCGGCGGTTCACTCGAACGCGCGTAAAACCCGTTCGACGTCGTCAAGCGTGTTGTAGAGGTGGAAGCCGACCCGCACCCGGCCACCGCGGACGCTGGACACGACGCCCGCCTCGGCGACTCGCGCCGGGTCGGCGTCCAGCGACACGATCGCGGTCCGGCGCGGCGGCAGCCCGAGCTTCTCCAGCAGCGTGTCCGCGAGGCCGGCGTTGTGCGCCCTGACCTGGGCGAGGTCGAGGCCGGCGAAGTACTCCAGGGCCGCGGCCGAGCCGACCTGGGCCAGCCAGACCGGCGAGAGGTCGAACGCGCGGGCGTCGCCGGCCAGGCGCAGCGGGAGGCCGTAGACCGTGGCCCACGGGTCCTCCCCCGCGTACCAGTTCGCCGCGACCGCGCGGGTGCGCTCCTGCGCGTCCGGCCGCACCGCGAGCCACGCGGTGCCCCGTGGCGAGCAGAGCCACTTGTACCCGGCGCCCACCACCCAGTCCGCCCAGGCCACGTCCAGCGGCAGCCAGCCGACCGCCTGCGTCGCGTCCAGCAGCACCGCCGCCCCGGCGGCCTCGGCCGCGGCCCGCAGCGCCGCCAGGTCCACGATCCGGCCGTCGGCGGACTGGACCACGCTCACCGCGACGACGTCGTGGCCTTCGACCCGCTCCGGCAGCACGTCCAGGGGCACCTCGGTCACCGTGACGCCGGGGTTGACCGCGAAGGGGAACGTCACGCTGGTGAAGTCGCCTTCGGCGGCGAGCACCCGGGTGCCGGCGGGCAGCGCGGCGGCGACGTTGGCGACGAGCTGCGAGACCGACGCTCCGCTCGCGACGCGCTCCGGTTCGACGCCGAGCAGCCGCGCGAACCCGGCCCGCGAACGCGCCACGTACTGGTCGAACTCCCCGGGCCTGGTGGCGCCGGTCCGCCACCGTTCCACCGATTCGGCCACGGCTTCGGCCACCGGTGCGGGCGGGACGCCCACGCTGGGCGTGTTCAGATATCCGGACGGGGCGGCGAAGTCGGTTCCGAAGGCGCGCATACCCCTCACGCTCGCAGATCCGGCCGGTCGGTTCACCCCGATTTCGGCAGCAGCGCCAGGACGTCGGCGTAGGACGGCGGGCTCAGCGGCAGGGCACGGCCGTCCCGCACCGCGAGTGCGCTTTCGGCCGCGGCGGCCAGCGCGACCCGGTACGGCAGCGAGCCCAGGCTGACCCGCGCGACGCCCAGGCCGGCCAGCCCGGCCACGGTCACCTTCCCGGGCAGGAACAGCAAATTGAGCGGCAGGCCGACGGCGACGATCCGTTCGACGTCCCCCGGCTCGGCGAGGCCGGGGACGAAGACGCCGTCCGCACCCGCCGCCGCGTACGCCCGGACTCGCCGCTCGGCCTCGGCGAGCGAGCGGTCGCCGGCCCAGTGCGTGTCCGTCCGGGCGTTGACGAACAGACCCGGCACGCGTTCCTTGACCGCGGTGACCAGGGCGCACTGGACGTCGACCGGGGCGAGCGAGCCGTCGGCCCGGCCGTCCTCGAGGTTGACGCCGGCCACGCCCGCGTCCGCCAGCTCGGCCGCGAGGTCGGCGACCGCGGCCGGGTCCGCGCTGAAGCCGTCGGCGAGGTCGACGCTGACCAGCACGTCCAGCCGGGTCAGGCGGGTGGCGAGGGCGACGGTCGCGGCGCGCGTCGAGGGCGCGCCGTCCGGCTCCCCCGCCGCCGCGGAGACGCCGAGGCTGGTGGTGCCCAGGGCGCGGAAGCCCTGCGCGGCGAGGAAGGCGCCGACGCCGAACTCCCACGCGTTCGGCAGCAGCAGCGGGGAACCGGGGACGTGCAGGGCACGGAAGTCGTCCATGCCCCGAACCTAGGTCCGCGACGCTTCGGCGGGCGCCGAACTCTCGAGGAACGGCGCCAGCACCCCCGGGACGGCGTCCGCCGCGAACTCCAGGCCTTCGTCCGCGCCGGCGTCGAGGATCGAGTAGGCGCCGGAGCCCGCCGCGGTGGTCGCGGTGAACGTCGCGAGCCCGCGACGGCGCTGGAACACGGACTGCTTGACGGTCCAGCCGATGACGCCGTCCCGCGTCAGGACGGCCGTGCTGCGCCGGACCGTGCCCGCGCGCGTCACCAGGTAGCGGCCGCGCAGGCCGTGCCCGAGGCCGCGGTAGGCGTCCCGGGCGAGCAGGACGGCCACCGGCAGCGCGACGACGGCGAGGGCGACGCCGAGCACGAGCAGGACGTCGGTGAGCAGCGCGCCGAGGAGCAGCAGGACGAGCACCGGCGTGAACGCGGTGAGCAGGGCCCAGCGCAGCCGCCGTCCGCGGGCCGCGGGTGGGTGCGGCACCAGCTCGACGGCCTCGAGGTGGTCGCCCAGGACCCGCGCCGCGACCCGGTGCGCGTCGGCTCTCGGTGCGGCGGGCAGGAGGGTCTTGGACTCGGTCTTGTCGTCGTCCCGTTCCAGCCCGGTGGCGATGGCGTCGACGCGGGCGGCGCCGGCCAGCCGGGCACCGAGCGGCTCGACCAGTTCGACCCCGCGCAGGCGCCGTTCCTCGACGGTGATCGTCCGGGTGGTGAACAGCCCGCGGCGGACGCGCAGGGTGCCGCCGGGTTCGCGGTCGAGCCGGTAGTGCCACCACATTTCGGTGAACAGGCCCACCGCCCCGGCCACGCCGATGACCATCGCGAGAACCAGCAGGAGCAGGATGCTCACGGCGAGGGGCAGGTCGCCGAAGAGGTCGAGGAGCCAGCGGAGGAGGCCGCCGCCGGCCCCGAACCAGTCGGCGACCTTGAAGAGGGACCCGAACGCGGCCAGCCCGAGCGTCGGAGCGACGAAGGAGACCGGGGCGTACCGGATCCAGCGCGGGTCGAGTGTCGCGAGTGGACCGTCGTGAGTGGACGGTGCGCGGTGCAGGAGTTCGGTGCGCAGCGCTTCGGCGTCTGCCTTGGCGAGCGGGGAGAGGGCGATGCGCTCCTGCCGGCCGGTGCCGATGGAGAGGGTCGCGACGCCGAACGCGCGGTGCAGCGGGTTGGCGGTCAGGTCGGCGGTGCGGATTCGCTCGCGCGGCAGGGATTTGCGGGTGTGGACGGCGAACCGGAACTCGATTTCGAGGCGCTCGGCGGTGCAGCGGAAGCGGGTGTACCGCCAGCGGACGTATTCGACGAGCACGCCGGCGCCGACGAGCAGCGCGGCGGCCGGGAGGAGCCAGAGGGACCGGGTGCCGATGGCGACGGGGGTGCCGGCGGAGATCGCGACGCCGGCCATGAGGACGGCGGTGACCCCGAGGGTGCGCCGGTCGAGACGACGCCAGCCGGCTTCGTGCTCGCCGCTCATGTCGCGTCCCCCGGCGTGGCGTCCGTGCGTTCCGTCAGCCGCTCCGCCACGTCCGCCGCGACCTGCGCGTCCAGCCCGCGAAGCCGGACCGCTCCGCGCGCCGAGGCCGTCGTCACCGTGACCGTCGCGAGGCCGAAGCGCTGCTGGAGCGGGCCGCGCAGCGTGTCCACCGTCTGCACCCGCGACAGCGGCGCCACCCGCCACTCCTGCCACAGGAACCCCGAGCGCACGTACACCGCCGTGTCGGTCACCTCCCAGCGGTGCAGGCCGAACCACCACCGCGGCAGGACCGCGCACCACGCCACCCCCAGCACGGCGACCACCGCCGCCGGCGCCAGCAGCCAGAACGCGGCCGGCGGGATCAGCAGGCCGAGGACCGCGAGCACGAGCACCACCGGCCCGAACGTCAGCGCCCCCTGCGTACGCCACCAGGCGATCGCGCGGCGGTCGAGTGCGTGACGCGGTGGCCGCAGCCGTAGTTTTCCGGTCTCCACCGGACACCCCCCGGGATTGTTTTACAATGCGACCGCATCGTAACGGCGGAGCCCGCGTTTTCGCAATGCGATCGCATGACAACGGGAGCGGACGTGCCGAAACAGGTGGACCACGAGCAGCGCCGGGTGCAGATCGCCGAGGCGCTGCAACGGCTGACCACGCGCGCCGGCCTGGAAGGCGTCAGCCTGCGCCAGGTCGCCGCCGAAGCCGGCATGTCGATGGGCTCGGTGCAGCACTACTTCAAGACCAAGGACGAAATGCTGCGCTACGCCCTCGAGCACCGGCACAAGCTCCGCAGCGAGCGGATCACCGCGAAGGTGCTGGCCGAAGGCCCGCCGACCCCGCGCTCGATCCTGCGCGCGTGCCTGGTCGAGATCCTCCCGCGCGACCCCGACAGCGAAGCCGACTTCCTCATCGGCGTCGCCTACTTCATCCGGGCCATCGCGGACCCGGCGATGGCGAAGGCCTTCGGCGAAGGCATGCCGGAACTCCTGGACTTCTTCGCCGGCCAGGTCCGCGAGGCCCAGCAGGCGGGCGACGTCCCGGCGTCGGCCGACCCCGCGACCGAGGCCGCCCTCCTCTGGGCGATCGCCGACTCCCAGGGCTCGGAAATCCTGATGGGCCACCGCACCCCGGCCCAGGCGATCTCCACAGTGGACTACTACCTCGACCGCCTCTTCACCCCCTGACCGTGTCGACCCGCCAATCACGCGTGTCGACTCCTCAATCACGCGTGTCGACCCTTCGAGCACGAACGACGTGTGCGGGAAAGGTCGACGCGCGTGATCCCGGGGTCGACACGCGTGATTGAAGGGTCGACACGGCATCAGCCGCCTCCGCCGCCGGAGGCCGCGGAGATCGCGGCCGTGCGGGCGGCCCGGGCTTCGCGGATCACCTTGCGCAGGGCCGGGACCGCGGCCCCGGCCTGCTCCTCCAGCCGGGCCAGGCGATCGCGGTGACGTCGGCGGTCGCTGCGCGGCAGTACCGCGCCCAGCTCGACCGCCGCGGCCAGCGACGTCAGGGCCGCGATGTCCGCGGACACCGGCGCGTCACTCCGCAACGCCGTCCGCACCGAGTCGCGGAGCGCGGCCGCCGAGGCCGGCTCGCGGACCACCGGACGCCGGCGCGGGAACAGCCCCAGGACCCGGGACGTCCGCAGCGAAATCACCCCCGCCGCGGCGAGCTGGGCTTCCAGGGACCGCAACGTCTCACGCGCCCCGCGGCGGACCCGGGCGCGCCACTTCCGGTGCGGGTCGGCGGCGAGCTCGGCGAGGAGGTCGTCGAGCACCAGGTGCCCGGTGCCGCCGGCGTCCGAGACCACCGGACGGCCGCCGTCGTCGGTGATCCGGCCGCGCAGCACCAAGTCCGTCAACGCCGCCGCGCGCACCAGCAGCGCCACCCGCTCGCGGTCCGGCAGCCGGTCGCGGGCGGTGTCGCAGGCCAGCAGGTACGCCCGGGCCGGCAAGGACAGCTCGCTCATCCCCGTTTCCCTCCCTCGTCTCCGGCCCCCAGTCCACCTCGCCGGACCACGGGGCGAAACCGGACGACGGAGGTGATCGCGAAGACGAACGGGGGAACCCGGGCGCAACCAAAGTTGCACGCCCGGGCGGCGGCCCGGAACAGCGGTTACCGTGACCGCGTGACCACCGCCCGGCGGCCGCTGTGGCCGAGCCGCTCCGACGGCTACTGGCTGATCTTCGCGGCCCTCGCCTTCGCCGGGATGAACACGCTCCTCTACGTCCTCGGCGACCGGACGACCGGCGCGTGGGGCCCGGCCGCCGGGCTGGTCCTGCAGATCGCCTGCGACCTCACCCTGATCCTGCTGTTCCGGTTCCCCGGCCCGGTGTGCGCGTTCGTCATCGCGGCGGCGGTCGCGATGCTCGCGGCCGACACCTTCGCGCCCGGCCTGCTCGTGCCGCCGCACCCGCTCGCCCTGACGACCGTCCCGACGATCACCTCGGTGATCCTGTCGCAGGCGGCCCGGGTGCTGGACAAGCGGACCGTGCTGTGGGTGGCCGGCATCCTGGCCGTGATCGCCGCGCGGCCGTGGACGCCGAGCTGGGCGACCACGCCGTTCGGCCTGCTCAGCACCGCGCTGCCGGCGCTCGCCTCGCTGTACTTCGAAGCCCGCAAGCAGCTGCTCCAATCCCTGCGCGACCGCGCGGAACGCGCCGAGCGCGAACAGCACCTGCTCGCCGAGCAGGCCCGGGCCGCGGAACGGCGGCGGCTCGCGGGCGAGATGCACGACGTCGTCACCCACCGGCTCAGCCTGATGGTGCTGCACGCCGGCGCGCTCGGCGTGACGTCGGCCGACCCGGCCGCGCGGGCGGCGGCCGAGGACATCCGCCGCGAAGGGGCGCTGGCCCTGGACGAACTGCGCGACCTGGTCGGCGTCCTGCGCAACGGCGCCGAGGCCGGGCCGCGGACGCTCAGCCCGGAGGAGCCCGGCGACCCGGCGCGGCTGGTCGAGGAGTCCCGGTCGGTCGGGGTGACGACGGACCTGGTGGTGGACGGCGACCCGGCGCAGGTGTCGCCGACCGTCGCGCGCACCGCGTACCGGCTCGTGCAGGAGGCGCTGACGAACGTGCGCAAGCACGCGCCGGGCGCGTCGGCGGCGGTGTCCCTGCGCTACCACCCGGGTGGCCTGGACGTCTCGGTCGACAGCACGGCGGCGCGGCAGCCGCCCGACCCGGCGCTGGCGGGCAGCGGTTCCGGCGCGGGGCTGGCCGGCCTGCGGCAGCGCGTCGAACTGGTCGGCGGGCGGTTCGACGCGGGCCCGCGGCCCGGCGGCGGGTTCCGGGTCGGTGCGATACTGCCCGCCTACGTCCCGACGGCGGAAGGCACGCACTGTGATCCCGGTGCTCGTGGTCGATGACGAGCCGATGGTCTGCGCGCACCTGCGCACGATCCTGGGTTCGGCCGACGACATCGAGGTGGTCGCCCAGGCCGCCGACGGCGCCGAAGCCGTCGAAGCCGTGGTCCGGCACCGGCCGCGCGTGGTGCTGATGGACCTGCGGATGCCGGGCGTGGACGGCCTGACCGCGATCGCCCGCATCACGGCCATGCCGGACCCACCGGCGGTGGTGGCCCTGACGACGTTCGACGCGGACACGTACGTGATCCGCGCCCTGCGCGCGGGCGCGGCGGGCTTCCTGGTGAAGTCGACGCCCCCGGAGGACCTGATCGGCCTGGTCCGCGTGGCGGCGGACGGCCACACGGTGCTCTCGCCGTCAGCCGCGCGCCGCCTGGTGGCGCTGTCGTCGGACAGCCGCGAACGCGGCGAAGACGCGCGACGCCGGACGGCGGGACTCACCGAGCGGGAGCGGGACGTGCTGGCCTGCCTGGGTTCCGGACTGTCCAATGCGGACATAGCCGCCCGGCTGCACCTGGCCGAGGCGACGGTGAAGAGCTACGTCTCCCGGATGCTGGTGAAGCTGGACTGCGCGAACCGGACCCAGGCGGGCTTGCTCGCGCACGAGGCGGGTCTGGTGGCCCGTTAGGGGAAGAGCAAGGGTGCGGCGTGCCAGATCGCCCAGCCGTTGAGCAGGAACCACCCGCCGATCCACAGCGGCGACGGCATCTTGGTCTGCTTGGCCAGCTTGGCGGCATCGTCGGTGTGGCCGCGGAACCCATGTTCGCGGCGGTTCGAGACGAGGACCTGCACGCCGCCGAGCTCACTGATCAGCAGCAGCCAGGCTTCGGTGTAGGCGGTGGCAGTGCGCAGCCATCCAGGCGCATAGCGCAGGGCCGAGTACACCACCGCTCCCACCGCGACGACCACGGCCAAGGTGCGCAGGTCCCGGGTGAACAGGACGATGAACACCAGCGCGACGAGGGTCAGGACGAGCACGGCCGTCACGCGGCCCTGGTGCAGGAGGACCGCCGCCCCCAGCCCCGCCAGGGGTGGCATCGCGTACCCGGCGGCGGTGGCCAGGACGACGCCCAGGCCCGGCGCTTGCCTCCAGTTGGTGAAGCCACCTCCCGGACTCGTGATGGCGACCCGAGTGACGTCACCGCCGGTCAGCAGACTGACCAGGGCGTGGCCGCCTTCGTGGAACAGCGTGGCCAGGACGTTGGCGTTGCGCAGGAAGCTCCGCCGGCCGGAGGGCGGCGTGACGACCGAGGTCAGCGACACCGCGAAGGCGAACAACGCGGTGAGGGCAACGACTCCCCAGCCCGGCGCGGGCACGGTCTCGTTGAGCACGGCGACAGTGTCCCTGCGGACGGCGCCGCGGAACCCGTCCCGAGGCGGATTGTCCAGGAGCTGTCCACTGGACGGTGCCGCGCTTCAGCCGGCTTCGGCCTCGGCCAGGCGGTCCAGGAGGATCGACTGAGCGTCCGGACCGGCCAGCACGGTGGCGAAGTCCGGGCCGAAGATCCGCCGGCAGATCGCCCTCACCAGCCGGTATTCCCGCTCGGCTTCGTCCCGCCGGTCCAGCTTGAGCAGCACCCCGGCCCGGTTGAGCCGGCAGACCACGGTGTCGCGGCCGGTGGGGCCGAGCACCCGCACGCGGGTCTCCAGCGCGGCGCGGAACTCGTGTTCGGCCTCCGCGAGCCGGCCCAGGTCGAGCAAAGTGGCGATGAGCGCGTCCCGGCTGTGCAGGGTGTCGCGATGATCCGGCCCCATGACCCGCGAACACGTCTCGAGCTCGGCCCGGTGTTCCCGCTCGGCCTCGCCGAGCCGGCCGAGCTTGCCGATCACCTTGGCGAGGTGGTAGCGGCTGGTCAAGGTGCCGCGGTCGTCCGGGCCGAGGGTGCGCTCGCGGAGATCGAGGACCGCGCGGTGTTCCCGCTCGGCCTCCGCGAGCCGGCCCAGCTCGCCGAGCGCGATCGCCCGGTTGGCCCGGCTGGTCAGGGTGTCGGCGTGGTCCGGGCCGAGGGTGCGGGTCCGGCTTTCGACCTGGATCCGGTATTCGCGCTCGGCCTCTTCCGTCCGGTGGGAGTCGCGGAGGGCGGTGGCGAGCAGGTCCCGCTCGAACAGGGTGTCCGGGTGGTCCGGCCCCAGGACGCGGCCGGTCACTTCGAGCACGGCCCGGTGCCCGGCCACGGCCTCCTCCCACCGCCCGAGCCCCTGGAGGACCGTTGCGTGGTGGCGGCGGCTGCCCCGGGTGTACGGGTGCTCGGCACCGAGAAGCCGGGTTCGCGCTTCGACCACCGTGCGCTGTTCGCGCTCGGCCTCCGTGAACCGGAGCAGCTCACCCAGGACGATCGCCAGGTTGTTCCGGCTCGTCAGCGTGTCGGGGTGTTCCGCCCCGAGCACCCGGGTCCGCGCTTCCAGCGTGGCCCGGCCCTCCTGCTCGGCTTCCTCCAGCCGCCCCAGGTGGTACAGGTCGAACGCGCGGTTGCTGCGGCTGTACAGGGTGTCGGGGTGCTCCGCCCCGAGGATCCGGACGCGGTCCTCGAGGACGGCGAGGTGGTCGCGTTCGGCTTCTTCGTACCGGCCGAGGCCGCTCAGCACGGCCGCGAGGTTGTTGCGGCTGGTCAACGTATCCGGATGTTCCGGGCCGAAAACCTTGCGACGCGCTTCGAGCGTGACGCGGTCTTCGTGCTCGGCCTCCGCCAGCCGCCCCAGCCGGCACAGCGCCAGCGCGAAGTTGCTGCGGCTGGTCAACGTCTCAGGGTGCTCCGCGCCCAAAGTGCGGACGCGGGCTTCGAGGACGGCGCGGTGCTCCCGCTCTGCTTCTTCCCAGCGGCCCAAGCTGCAGAACACGCGCGCGAGATCGTGACGGTAGTTGAGGGTCTCGGGGCTTTCCGCGCCGAACAGGAGGATCATGCCGTCGAGCGTGGCGCGGTGTTCGCGCTCGGCCTCCGCCCAGCGCCCCTGTCGTTCGCTGATGACGGCGAGATTGCCGCGGACGGTCAACGTGTACCAGCTCTCGGTGCCGACCAGACGCAGGAGCACCTCCAGCGTCGCCCGCTGCTCGTGTTCGGCCTCAGCCAGCCTGCCCAGGTCACTGAGCGCGGTGGCGAGGTTGTTGCGGCAGGCCAGCGTGTCGAGGTGTTCCGCCCCCAGCGCCCGCGTGCGGACTTCCAGGACCTCGCGGGTCTCCCGCTCCGCCTCCGCGAAGCGCCCCATCGCGTGGAACGCACTGGCCAGACTGGCCCGGCTCGTCAGGGCATCGGGGTGCTCGGGCCCGAGTTCGCTCGTCAGCCGCCGCGTGGCGCGGGAAAACGCCTCGAGCGCCAGCGCGTAGTGCCCCTGCCTGGTGCAGGTGGCCCCGATGGCCATCGCCTCGGAGCCGTCGGAGATGTCGAGCACCGCGCGCAGGGTCGGCTCCGGCACGTACCCTTCCGGACCGCCGACGTGCTGGGCCTCGTCGACCAGGTAGTCGAACACGTCGTAGCCGGTCCTGGCGGACCCCGTCATCAGTGACGTCGTCGCCCGCCGGGCCCGCAACGCCCATTCCCAGGCCGCCGCCGTCGATTCGGGACGCAGCCGGTCACCGCCGCGCCGGCGCAGGCAGTCGTCGGCCAGTTCTTCCAGCAACCGGCCGGAAAGCGGCGGCTCGAGGCCGGCCCGGCGCACGTCCACCGCGGCGGTCACGAACGCCGCGCCCCGGGGGTGGGCCCCGACGTCCCACCCGTCGTGCCACGCCCGCAGCAGCTCGGGGCCGGCGGCGAGGTATTCGGCCAGCCCGTACTCCCCGACGTGGTCCATCGCGTCGGCGATCCGCGGGTCCCACGCCAAGCCGGCGGCGCGCCCGGCTTCCGCGCTGCTCAGCAGCCGCTCGACGCGGACCTCGTCATCGACGAGGGCCAGCGTCTCGCGCGCCGCGCGGTACATCTCCCGGGTCGCTTCGTCCAAGCCGCCGGAATCGGCGAACCGGGCGCGCTCGAGCGCCCGGATCGTGCCCACGACCACGGTGTGCCGCGATCCGGCCAGCAGCCGGCCCAGCACCTCGCGGGTGAGGCCCGCGGGTCCCAGGTAGTGCTCCACGTCGTCCAGCCAGACCACGCAGTTCCCGGCCCGCACGGCGCGCTCCAGCGCGGGTTTCACCGCGCCGCGGTCCTGCGGGGCCACCAGCACGTGATCCGGGACGGTCGCCAGGATCGCCTCGAACGCGGTGCGCGACTTCCCGGCGGTCGAGTCACCGACGAGCAGCACGAATCCGCCGCGCGCGATCCGCGCCCGCACCCGCTCGTCGACGTCGCGCGGGACGTACGCCGGCATCGTCTCCGCGGCGTCTCCGGGCCCGGTGGGATCGAGCTGGGCGGCGGGGTGCACGCCCAGCCGCCGCGGATCGGCGACCTGCCGCACTTTCGGGAACTTCCCGCGGGCGGTCACCAGGCAGCCGTGCACCACCGACAGGTCGCCGTCGTCACGGCGGGAAATCCGGCTGCGCATCCGGTCGGCGGCCACCTTGACGAACGGCGTCACGAGCACCGCGGCCCCCGCGGCGGCACCGGCCCACCAGGAGTTCCCGGCTCCCGCCGCTTTCAGCGCGGCCGGAACCGCGAGCACGGCCGTCCCGGCGAGCAGCGCGAACGCCACCCAACCCCACCTTGGCACCGGCACCCCCACTCACGGCTTCGACGAACCGCAAAGTGTTCCATCCGCGCCTCGAGGGCCGAGAAGACGGGCCGCCCGGTCACCCGGACGGATCAGCCTCTACGCGGACGCGGGCGTGTGCTCCGCGTCGTAGGCGTCCCGGGCTTCCTGGACCGAGGCCATGTGCTGCCGGGCCCAGCGGTCCAGCATGTCCAGCGGCTCCGACAGATTCCGCCCCAACGCCGTCAGCTCGTATTCGACCTTGGGCGGGATCGTCGGGTACGCCGTGCGGGTGAGGATGCCGTCGCGGACCAGGCTGCGCAGCGTCTGCGTCAGCACCTTCTGGGAGATCCCGTCCACGCGGCGGCCGAGTTCGGTGAAGCGGAGCGGTCCGCCCGAGAGGGCGCCGACGATGAGGACCGTCCACTGGTCGCCGATGCGGTCGAGCAGCTGGCGGGTCGGGCAGTTGCGGTCGTACGGATCGGGACCCACGGCGCGTCTCCTCACTCTCCCGAGGAGAGTAACACGCCGATCAGGCGGTGGCGCGCGCCAAGCCCGCGGCCACCCGCTTGATGAAGGAGCCGAGGAACCACCGGTAGAACCAGCCGGTTCCGGGGACCTTCGGCGTGAACGTCGAGTGCCAGTGGATGTCCGTCCCGCCGTCACGCGGGGCGAGGTCGACGTAGGCGACGTAGTCCCGCAGCGGCAAGCCGCGCTCCAGCGCGTAACCGAACCGGCGGCCGGGCTCCAGCGCGACGATCTTCTCGTACGAGCTGACGCCGTTGGTCTTGAACAACCGGACCGCGCCGAGCCCCTCCGGCTCGCCCTCGCCTTCGCGGACCAGCTCGAACGACCCCAGCGGCGACCACTTCGGCCAGCTCGCGCCGTCCGTCAGCAAGGCGTACACGGTGTCGGCCGGCGCGGAGGACCGGGCACGCACCGAAATGCGTTGTACCATTTGGTACGTGTACCATCTGGTACATGATCGACGCAAGCCCGCGGGCGAAGCTCCTCGCCGCGGCGATCGACCACATCGCCCACCACGGCGGCGCCGACCGGAGCCTCCGGGCGCTGGCCGCGGACCTCGGCACCAGCCACCGCATGCTCATCTACCACTTCGGCTCGAAGGAAGGCCTGCTCACGGCGGTGGCGCGGGAGGTGGAGGCCCGCCAGCGCGCCGCCCTCGCCGGCCTCGACCCTTCGGAGTTCTGGCGCCGGCTCACCGATGACGACCTGCGCGCCAACGAAAAGCTGTTCTTCCAGCTCTACGGCCAGGCCCTCGGCGGCACCCCGGGCACGGCGGAGTTCCTCGACGGCGTGATCGACGACTGGCTCGGCCCCATCGAAGCCCGGCTCGCCCGGCTCGGCGTCCCGGAGGCCGACCGGCCCGCCCACGCCCGGCTCGGGCTCGCCGTGGCCCGCGGGCTGCTGCTCGACCTCGTCACGACCGGCGACCGCGAAGCCGTCGACGCCGCGATGGAAAAGTTCCTGGCCCGATACGAAAAACCGTGATCCCCTGGCTTGATGCGACTGATCCTGGGGTTCTTGGCCGCTTCGCTCACGACAACGGGGCTCGCTGCCCCGGCCGCCGCCGCGGAAAGCCGCCCGGCCTACTCCTACGCCGACGCGATCCGCGAGACGGCGTGGGTGGAGACCGGCACCGACCATGACCACGACGGCAAGCCCGACCGCATCGCCGCCGACGTCATCCGGCCGGACACGCGCGGGCGCGTCCCGGTGATCCTCGACGTCAGCCCGTACTACGCGTGCTGCGGCCGCGGCAACGAAATGCAGAAGAAGACGTACGCTCCGGACGGCACGCCGCAGCAGTTCCCGCTGTTCCTGGACAACTACTTCGTGCCGCGCGGGTACGCCGTCGTGCTCGCCGACGTCGGCGGGACGAACCGGTCGTCCGGCTGCTTCGACGACGTCGGCTCCGGCAACGCGGTCGTGAACTGGCTGGGCGGCCGGGCGAAGGCGTTCGACGCCCCGGAGGGCGGCCGTCCGGTGCAGGCCGGTTGGTCGGCCGGGAACGTCGGCGCGATCGGCAAGTCCCAGGACGGCGCGACCGCGATCGGGATGGCCGCCTCGGGCGTCGCCGGGCTGAAGACGATCGTGCCGATCGAAGGCGTCGCGGACAACTACGCCCAGGTCATCGCGAACGGCGCTCCCCTGGCCACGCCGGAGAACACGGGCTCGTCCTTCACCTACAACGAGCGCGCCGCCGAGCTGTGCAAGCCGTTCGAGGCGGACCTCAAGGCGCGCGCGGGCACGAACGGCGACTACAACGCCTATTGGCAGAGCGTGCACTACGTCCCCCGCGCCGGGCAGGCGAGCGTGCTCATCGCCCAGGGCTTCGGCGACTGGGTCGTGGCGCCGAACCAGTTCGCCCGCTATTGGGACGCGCTGGGCCGGGCCGGTGTCCCGCGCAAGGCGTGGCTGAGCCAGGCCGGGCACACCGACCCCTTCGACCTGCAGCGGGCGCGGTGGGTCGAGACGCTGCACCGCTGGTTCGACCGCTGGCTGCTCGGGCTGCGCAACGGCGTCGAGCGCGAGCCCGCCGTGCACCTCGAAACCGCCCCGGACCGGTGGACCGACGTCCGGAGCTGGCCGCCCGCCACGCTGCCGGCGACGTTGCGCCCGTCGGCCGACGGGACGCTGGGGCCGACCGGGTCCGGGACGGCGAGCGTCGTCGACGACCCCGCCGTCACGCGCGAGCAGTGGGCGGCCGGGGTGTCGGCCGCGAAGTTCACCGGCCCGGCCCTGCCCGCGCCGGTGCGGATCGCCGGGTCGCCGTCGGTGACGATCACGGCGTCGTCGGACAAGACCGCCGCCCGGCTCGGGGTCGCGCTCGTCGACTACGGGCCGGCCGACCTGCGCGACACCGCCGAGTACGGCAGCGGGGTGAAGAACCTGGCCACGCGGTCGTGCTGGGGCTCGAGCACCGGCGCCGACAGCGCGTGCTTCCTCGACACCGTCGCCGACGTCGTGCGCGTCGGCCACCGGATCGTCGCCGCCGGCTGGGCCGACCTCGGGCACCACGCGTCGCTGCGGCACGGCGAACCGCTGGTCCCCGGGCGGCCCTACACGATGACGTTCGGCCTCACCGCGCTCGACCACGTCGTGCCGGCGGGGCACCGGCTCGGGCTGCTCCTCGGCGGCACCGACGGGCTGCTCTTCGACCCGGCGCTGCCGGACTTCGGCGACACGCTGACGTTCGACCTCGCGCGGACGTCGGTCACCGTCGGCCTTACAAAGCCCGAACACTAGGCGGACGCCCTTCGTACACGCCCCGGCCAGAGTTTTCCTCGTACCCCCGATCACGAGGAGAAACGATGCGAGGAACCACCTGGACGCGGCTGGCGCTGGCGGGCGGGGCGAGCGCGGTCTGCCTGCTGGTGGCGGCGCCGCTGGCTTCGGCCGAGACACCGACGCCGGTGGCACCGATCACGCTCAGCCCCGAGGAGTCGCAGCAGGTCTGTTCGGACTGGGTGCCGAAGCTGCAGAAGCGGGCCGACAACCTGAAGAAGCGGATCAACGGCGGCGCCGAGGTCAAGGGCTCGGTCGCCAACCTCAAGGCGCGCGCGGCCGACCAGCGGGCCGCCGGGCACACCGCCCGGGCCGACCAGCTGGACCAGCGCGCCACCAAGCGGCAGGGCCGCGTCGGCGAGCTGGACGCGGCCAAGCAGAAGCTCGACGCGTTCGCGTCCGCGCACTGCAAGCCGGCCAAGTGAGGGGCGCGAGGGTCGCGGCGGCGGTCGGGGCCGCCGCGCTCATCGCGCTCGGCTGCTCGGCGTGCCGCGACAACCTGATGGGCTCCCCGGACTCCGGGAGCGCGCCGGCGTCGTCGGAGCTGAGCGGGATCGAGTCGACGCTGAACGGCATCGAATCCGACATGAACAGCGATGGCTCGCCCTGACCGGCTAGCGTCTCCCCTCTGAACACGGCGGAGACGGGAGCAGGCATGGGGTCACCGGGACGCGGCCTCGTCCTCGTGGTCGAGGACGAGGCCGCGATCGCCGAGCTGGCGGCGCTCTACCTCAAGCGCGACGGCTTCGGCGTGCACGTCGAGGCCGACGGCGGCCGCGCGCTGGACGCCGTGCGGCGGCTCAAGCCGGTGGCGATCGTGCTCGACATCGGACTGTCCGGAATGGACGGTATCGAGATCTGCAAGGCGTTGCGCGCGGCCGGGGACTGGACGCCGGTGCTGTTCGTCACCGCCCGCGACGACGAGCTCGACCGGCTGCTGGGCCTGGAGATCGGCGCGGACGACTACCTCACCAAGCCGTTCAGCCCACGCGAGCTGGCCGCCCGGGTCCGGACGGTGCTGCGGCGGGCCTCCGGGGCGACGCCGGTCGCCTCGGTGCTGACCGTCGGCGGGGCGCGGGTGGACCTCACCAGCCGCCGCGCCTGGGCGGGCGACGCCGAGGTGTTCCTGACGTCCACGGAGTTCGACCTGCTGATGCACCTGCTCCGGCACCCGGGGCAGGTGCTTTCGCGCGACCAGCTGCTGAGCGCCGTCTGGGGGTACGCCGCGGCGGCGGGGACGCGCACGGTGGACGTCCACGTGGCGCAGCTGCGGGCGAAACTCGGTGCGTCGAGTCCGATCCGGACGGTCCGGGGCATCGGGTACGCGGCGGATCCGGCATGAAGTTCCGGGGGTCCCTGGCCGGGCGGATCACGCTGGTGTGCCTGGCCGTCGCCGGGGTCGCGGTGATCGTGGCGGGGCTGGTCGCGTCCCGGCTGATCCGGACGACGGCGGACAACGTGCTGCAGTCGACGCTGGCCGCGCAGGCCGACGTCGTCGCGTCGCAACTGGACGAAACGGGCATCGGCAATCGGCTGGGGGTCGGCAAGGTGGCCGACGTCGTGCGCGGGCAGGGCATTTCGGTGGTGGTCCGCCGGGCGGGCGGGCAGGCGCTCGGGGACGCCGTCGCCGTCCAGGCCGCCGTCAAAGCCGGTCTGGGTGCGGACAAGTCGCAGCGCGTCACCGTGGCCGGGTCGCAGTACCTGGTCGAGACGCGGGTGGTCGGGTCGCGCGGGGCGGCGTTCGCGCTGGTCCTGCCCACGCGCAACGCCCAGGCGACGCAACGGGCGCTGGTGCGCAACATCCTGCTGGCGCTGGGCATCGGCCTGGCGGTGGCGGCCGTGGCGGGGTTCGTCTCCGGACGGCTGCTGGGCCGTCCGCTGCGCCGGGCCGCGCTGGCGGCGGGCTCGCTGCGGGCGGGCCGGCGGGACGTGCGCGTGCCGGTGCAGGGACCGCGCGAGGTGGCGGAGGTGGCCGGGTCGCTCAATTCGCTGGCCGACGCGCTGGCGGTGAGCGAGGCGCGGCAGCGGGAGTTCCTGCTGTCGGTGTCGCACGAGCTGCGGACGCCGCTGACGGCGGTGACGGGCTTCGCCGAGGCGATCGCGGACGGCGTCGCTTCGGGCCCCGACGCGGTGCGCGCGGGCGAGACGATCCAGCGGGAGGCCGCGCGGCTTTCGCGGCTGGTCGAG
The DNA here is from genome assembly GCF_031625235.1 of Amycolatopsis sp. 505. Lineage (NCBI taxonomy): Bacteria > Bacillati > Actinomycetota > Actinomycetes > Pseudonocardiales > Pseudonocardiaceae > Amycolatopsis > Amycolatopsis sp. 505. Next base: position 507,166 of record NZ_JACKQP010000006.1, on the reverse strand, counting down.
GACCTGCTGGAGCTGGCCCGGCTGGGCGCGGACGAGTTCCGGCTGGACATGGCTTCGCTGGACCTGGCGTCGTTGGTTCGTGATTGCGCGGAGGTGTGGCAATTGCGGTGCCTGGCCCAGGACGTCCGGCTGTCCGTCTCGGTGCCGCCGTCGCCGGTGCCGGTGCTCGCGGACGCCCGCCGGCTCCGCCAGGTCGTCGACGGGCTGGCCGAGAACGCCCTGCGCGTCACCCCCGCCGGCGCCCCGATGGTGTTCTGGCTCGCTTCCGACGGGGTCTCGGCGTCGCTGTCGGTCCGCGACGGCGGCCCGGGCCTGGCCCCGGAGGACTACCCGGTGGCGTTCGAGCGAGGCGTCCTGAACGCCCGCTACCGCGACCGCCGCCCGGTCGGCTCCGGCATCGGCCTGGCCCTGGTCCACGCCCTGGTCACCCGCATGGGCGGAACCATGACCGCCGGCCCCGCCCCCGAGGGCGGCGCCGCCTTCACCCTCACCCTCCCCCTCGCCTCCTGACCGTGTTGACCCTCCAATCACGCGAGATGGCTCCCCAATCACGCGAGATGCGCGCCGGATCACACGAGTCGTCCATCCAGGTACGCGAGTCGTCCGCCTGGGTACGCGAGTTCGCCGGTCCGGTACGTGGGACTCGCGTGATTGAGGGCGCAACTCGCGTGATTGGAGGGTCATCACTCGTGATTGGAGGGTCGACACGGGTGGGCCGTAGGGTCGGGGCATGGAGATGCTGCACCTGCGCTACTTCGTCGCGGTCGCCGAGGAACTGAACTTCTCCGCGGCCGCGCGGAAGCTGCACATGGCCGCGTCGCCGCTCAGCCAGCGGATCAAGGATCTCGAGCACGAACTCGGGCAGCAGCTGTTCGACCGCAGCACGCACCACGTCACCCTCACCGACGCCGGGGCCGCCCTTCTTCCGCTCGCGCGGGACGTTCTCGAGCAGGTCAGCGCCATTCCGTGGAAACTCGCCGAAGCCACCAAGCCGCAGCGCAGCACGCTCTTCCTCGGCATGCCCGCCGGCGTGCACCCCGATCTGCGGGAACGCGTCAACGCGCTCGCCGAGCGCGTACGGGAGAAATACGAGCTCAAGCGGTGGCCCGGTACGACCGCCGACCTCGTCCAGGGCGTGCACGACGGCAAGCTGGCCCTCACCCTCGCCCGCCTGCCGGTCACCGATCCCGCGCTGGAACAGCTGCCCGTGATGACCGAACGGCTCGGCGCCGTCGTCCCGGCCGACCTGTTCGCCGGCCGGGAGTCCGTCAGCCTGGCCGAGCTCACCGAATTCCCGTACGTCGCCTCACCAGGGGAAATCGTCCCCGCCTATTTCGACCAGCTCGATCACCAATTGAACGAACTCGGTGTCAAGAAACGCATCCGACTGACCAACACCGGTTACGGCGGGACGTCGGAAATCATCTCCAGCGGCGAAGCCTTTTCCATTTCCATGCTCGACGCCAAGTCCCCGATGCACGGCTACCGGCTCGACAACGTCACCGTGCTGCCCTTCACGGATTTCCGCCCCCAGCTGGACACCGGCCTGCTCTGGCGGCGCGACCGCACCGACGGCGACCTGCGAGACCTCGTCGACGCCGCAAAAGAGATCTTCGCCGAACCGCTCAGCAGCTGAAACAATGGTATGACCACCAGAGTCATACCATTGTTCGCATCATGATCATTCCCTTTCCCGCCGGACGCGCCTACGTTCGTAAGTAGAGCGAAGCAGCAAGGCGCGAAAGGACGGAAACACATGACGACCGGACCGCTGGACGGCGTGCGCGTGATCGACCTCTCGACCGTGGTGATGGGCCCGTACGCGGCCCAGATCCTCGGCGACCTGGGCGCCGACGTGATCAAGATCGAGTCCCCCGCGGACACCGTGCGGGTGGGCGAGTACCGCACCACGCCCGGCATGACCGCGCTGAACCTCAACGTCAACCGCAACAAGCGCAGCGTAGCCCTCAACCTCAAGGACGAGACCGAGCGCGCGCAGGCCCTCGAGCTGATCGACACCGCCGACGTGCTGATCACCAACATGCGCCCCGGCGCGCTGAGCCGCCTCGGCCTGAACTACGCCGACGTCGCCGAGCGCAACCCCCGCCTGGTGTACGCCCACGCGCAGGGCTTCCGCAGCGACTCCCCCCAAGCCGGCAACGCCGCCTACGACGAGACCGTGCAGGCCTCCTCCGGCCTGGTCGACGTGGCCAACCGGGCCCTGGGCGAGCCGGTCTACCTGCCGACGATCATCGGCGACAAGGTCTCGTCGCTGACCATCGCCTACAGCGTGCTCGCCGCGCTGGTCCACCGCGACAAGACCGGCCAGGGCCAGCAGATCGAGATCCCGATGACCGACACGCTGATCGCGTTCAACCTGGTCGAGCACCTCGCCGGGCACACCTTCGAACCGGCCGAAAGCCCCACCGGCTTCGCGCTGTCGATGACGAAGGGCCACGCCGCGGTCCGCACCAAGGACGGCCTCGCCTGCGTCATCCCCTACAACCCGAAGAACTTCCGCGACTTCTTCGCCGCGGCCGAGCGCCCCGACCTCGCCGAGGACCCGCGCGTGAACGGCGACGCCATCAACCGCGCCGACAACGAGTGGCTGACCGAGCAGATCGCCGCGTGCGCCCCGGCGCTGACCACCGAGGAGTGGGCCGAAGTCTGCGCGAAGCACAGCATCCCGATGGCGCCGGTGCTGGAGCTGGACCGGGCCCACGAGGACCCGTACGTCCGCGACGGCCACCTGCTGGACACCGTCGAGCACCCGAGCGAGGGCACCATCCGCACGGTCGGCATCCCGGTGAAGTTCTCCGCGACGCCCGGCTCGATCCGCCGCCTGGCCCCGCTGGCCGGCCAGGACACCGCCGAAGTCCTCGCGGAACTCTGAAAGAAGCAAGAGTCATGAGTGAAGTACGCACCGAACGGATCGGCAGCACCCTGCTGATCACGATCGACCGGCCCCAGGCCCGCAACGCGGTCAACGCCGCCGTCGCGACTCGGCTGGCCGCCGCCCTCGACGACCTCGAGAGCGACCCCACGCTCCGGGCCGGCGTCCTCACCGGCGCCGACGGCACCTTCAGCGCGGGCATGGACCTCAAGGCCGCGCTCAAGGGCGAGTCCCCGGAGATCCCCGGCCGCGGGTTCGGCGGCCTGACCGAAGCCGAGCTCACCAAGCCGCTGATCGCCGCCGTCGAAGGGTTCGCCATGGGCGGTGGGTTCGAACTCGCCCTGGGCTGCGACCTCATCGTCGCCGCCGAAGACGCCGAGTTCGGCCTGCCCGAGGTCAAGCGCGGCCTGATCGCCGCGGGCGGCGGCGTGGTCCGGCTGCCCCAGCGGATCCCGCACCACCTGGCGATGGAGTTCCTGCTCACCGGTGAGCCCGTCACCGGCCGCCGCGCCGGCGAACTCGGGCTGGTCAACCGCGTGACCGCGCCCGGTGACGCCGCCGCCGTCGCCGTCGGCCTGGCCGAGAAGCTGGCGGAGAACGCGCCTCTCGCGCTCGCCGCCGTCAAGAAGATCGTGCGCGCCGCGGACCCCAAAGCCGCGGAACGCGCAGAGATCAAGAACCTGATGCAGTCCAAGGACGTCCGCGAGGGCATGACCGCCTTCGCCGAACGCCGCGCTCCGAAGTGGACAGGCGAATGAAGATCGAAGAAGTCCGCCGGCACGTGACGACCCCGCTGACCGCCCCGGCGTTCGCGCCCGTCGTCCCGCGGTTCACGAACCGCGAGTACCTCAACATCGTCTACCGCACCGACGCCGACGCCCTGCGCGCGGTCGTCCCGGAGCCACTGCGGGTCGAAGAACCGCTGGTGCGCTTCGAGGTCATGAAGATGGGCGACGTCTCCGGCTACGGCCCGTACACCGAGTCCGGCCAGGCGATCGAGGTCAGCTTCGACGGCGAGCGCGGCGAGTACCTGCACGCGATGTACCTCGACAACTTCCCGGCCACCGCGTCCGGCCGCGAGGTCAGCGCGTACCCGAAGACCGCCGGGTCGCCGAACCTCTATGTCGACAACGGCGTCCTCGTGGGCACCTTGGACTACGGGACGCTGCGGGTGGCCACCGCGACCATGGGCTACAAACACCACGAACTGGACGCCCGCGAGGCCGAACGCCAGATCACCGTCCCGACGTTCATGCTCAAGACCATCCCCGGCTACGACGGCGCCCCGCGCGTCCAGGAGCTGGTCCGCACCGAGATCACCGACGTCGTGGTCAAGGAGGCCTACACCGCCCCCGCCCGGCTCCAGCTGTTCCAGCACGTCCTGGCCCCGCTGGCCGACCTGCCGGTGCTGGAGGTCGTCTCCGCGAGCCACGTTCTCACCGACCTGACGCTCGCCCCGGTCAAGCCGGTCTTCGACTACTTGAAGGGAGCCCAGGCATGAAGAACGCCGCAGTCATCGGCGCCGGCACCATCGGCCTGTCCTGGACGGCGCTGTTCGCCCACCACGGCCTGACCGTCCGGGTCACCGACCCCCGCCCCGACCTCGCCGAGGCCGTCGAAACCGCGCTGGCCCGGTTCGCCCCGCACCTCGGCACGACCGCCGGCGAGCTGGCGAGCCGCGTGCGGATCGCCGCCGACGTCACCGAAGCCGTGCGGGACGCGGATGTCGTGCAGGAGAACGGCCCGGAGAACGTCGAGTTCAAGAAGGACCTCTTCAGGCAGCTCGTCGAAGAGGCGCCGAAGCACGCGCTGCTGCTCAGCTCGTCGAGCGCCATCCCCTCGACGGCGTTCACCGGCGGAATCGACGGCAGCCGGGTCCTCATCGGACACCCGTTCAACCCGCCGCACCTGATCCCCCTGGTCGAGGTCGTCCCCGGCGAGCGCACCAGTGCCGAGGCCGTGCAGCAGGCCGTCGACTTCTACACCTTCCTCGGCCGCACCCCGGTCGTGGAGCGCAAGGAGATCCCCGGGTTCGTCGGCAACCGGCTGCAGAACGCGCTCAGCCGCGAGGCGATCTACCTCGTCGAGCAGGGCGTCGTCACCCCCGAGGACCTCGACAAGGTGATGACGAATTCGCTCGGCATCCGCTGGGCCACGGTCGGGCCGTTCCTCGGCTCGCACCTCGGCGGTGGCCCCGGCGGCTACCGGCACATGGCCGAGCACATCGGCAAGTCCATGAAGCAGATGTGGGCCGGCCTGGGCAACCCGAGCCAGAGCCCCGAAGAGCAGGAACGGCTCATCGAAGCCGTCGAAAAGGCTTACGGCTCCTCCACGTACTCGGAACTCGCCGAGACGCGCGACCGCAAGCAGCTCGCCGTCCTGACCGCAGTGGAGGAGAACTGACATGAGCATGGAACGACTCGAAGACCAGCTGACCGCCGACTTCTACAACTACGAGACGCTGCTGAGCGACGAAGAGCGCAAGCTGCTGGTCCAGGCCCGTGACTTCATGCGCACCGACGTCAAGCCGCTGGTGAACGAGAACTGGGAGGCCGGCACCTTCCCGAAGGAGCTCATCGGGATGTTCCGCGAGAGCGGTCTCGCGGGCCTGCCCTACGAAGGCTACGGCGAGCACAAGCCGGCGGTCAGCCACCTGCTCACCGGCATGATGGCGATGGAGATGAGCCGCACGGACGCTTCGGTCGCCACGTTCTTCGGTGTCCACAACGGACTCGCGATGTACTCGATCCATTCCGGCGGCAGCCAGGAGCAGCGCGACCGGTGGCTCCCCGAGCTCGCCGCGATGGACAAGATCGGCGCGTTCGCGATGACCGAGCCGCTCGGTGGTTCGGACGTCGCCGGCGGCATGCGCACCACCGCCAAGCGAGACGGTGACACCTGGGTCCTCAACGGCGCCAAGAAGTGGATCGGCAACGCGACCTTCGCCGACTACGTCGTGGTGTGGGCGCGGGACCTCGACGACAACAACGTCAAGGGTTTCGTCGTCGAGAAGGGCACGCCGGGGTTCGTGGCGGAGAAGATCCAGGGCAAGACCGCCTTCCGGATCGTCGAAAACGCCGAAATCACCCTGACCGACGTGCGGGTGCCGGAGGAGAACCGCCTGCAGGGCATCAACTCCTTCCGCGACGTCGCCGAGATCCTGCGCGCCACCCGCGGCGGCGTGGCCTGGCAGGCGCTGGGTGTGATGGTCGGCGCCTACGAGCTCGCGCTGGACTACGCCAAGGAGCGCAAGCAGTTCGGCCGGCCGATCGCGCGCTTCCAACTGGTGCAGGACCTGCTCGTGAAGAGCCTCGGCAACATCACCGCCTCCTGGGGCATGCTGGTGCAGCTGGCCCGTCTGCAGGACGCGGGGATCTTCCAGGACGAGCACTCGTCGCTGGCGAAGGCGTTCGTCACCGCGCGGATGCGCGAGGTCGTCGCCTGGAGCCGGGAGATCTTCGGCGGCAACGGGATCGTGCTCGAGTACGACGTCGCGCGGTTCTTCGCCGACGCCGAGGCGATCTACTCCTTCGAGGGCACGCGCGAGATGAACACCCTGATCGTCGGCAAGGCGATCACCGGGCAGAGCGCCTTCGTGTGAGGTCTCAGTTCACGCAGCCGGCGGCCGTATTGGTCGCCGGCTGCTTCGTGTCCGACGAAGGAGGAGCCGGCGCCTTGGTCCCGGTGGCGGCCACCGGCTTCACGCCGCCGGTCGTGTCGTCGCCCGAGGCCTGCACCGCCGCGGTGCTGATCGCCGTCCGGACGAACTGCTGGACCTGCGCGGGGTCGACCTTGACCGCGTCACCGTCGTACGGCGTCGCCAGCGACAGGCTCTGCACCGGGATGGTGGCGAACGCGATCGCGCCCGAGGTCATCCCCCGCAGCTGCTGCGCGAAGCTCAGGATGTCCCAGCCCCGGTCCAGCACCACCGAGCCCTGCACCGCGCTGACCAGCGAGCTCAGCTTCGACGGTTCGGTGAACGTGCCGGCGCTGAGCACCTTCTTCGCCATTCCGGACAGGAACGCCTGCTGCCGCGCGATGCGGTCGAGGTCGCCGTTGAGGAGCCCGTGACGCTGCCGGACGAAGGCGAGCGCCTGCGCCCCGGACAGGGTCTGCGTCCCGGCCGGGAAGTCCGCGCCGGAGTAGCTGTCGTGCACCGGTGCCTTGAGGCAGACGTCGACGCCGCCGACGGCCTGCGACAGCGCGTCGAAGCCCGCGAGGTTGATCGCCGCGTAGTGGTTGATGGTCAGCCCGGTGAACTTCTCGACCGTCTGGATCGCCGTCTTCGCGCCCGCTTCGTTCGCCGCCACCTCCAGCTGCGCGCCGGAGAGCCCCTGGGCGCGCAAACCGGACATCGAAGCGTTCTTGCCGCGGCTGTAGGCCGAGTTGATCTTGTGCTTGCCGTAGCCGCCCGCGATGTCCACATAGGAGTCACGCGGGATCGAGATGGCGGTGGCCGCGGCGCCGCCCGCCGGGATGTGGACGACGATCATCGTGTCGGTGGTGTCGCCGCCGTCGTCGCCGCCACCGGCGTGGAGCGCGTCGAGCACGTTCTGCGGCAACGGGTTGCCGTACGCGTCGGTGCGGGCGTCGATTCCGACGAGCAGGATGTTCTGGGCGACCGCCAGCGGCTCGCCGGGCGGGGTGTCCTCGGTGTCGAGCTGCGCGGCCGGCGGGATGACGTCGGCGGTGACGATGCCGGAGTCCAGGGAACTCAACTGCGTCCACAGGTAGCCGGTGGCGCCGAGCACGACCGTCGAGACAACGCCGAGCGCGACCCGGCCGCCGATGCGGCGCCCCCGCGACGACAACAGCACGGCTTTCCCCTTGCTTCCCTCTGGCGACTTCCCCTCCTTCGAGGATCACCGCGTTAGCTGGGAATCAGCTGAGAAAGTTGTCGGAAAGCTGTGACGCTGCCCGATCGGCCGAGCGGATTCGGGCCTCTCGGCCGGTTTTGCGACGCACGGTGAGGAAGTGTGCACACACATGCGCTGTGGCACCGGCCACAATGGTCCCCGCTATCGCGTCACCGCGGCAACTTGCGCCAGATCGCGCGCGGCAGAAGGCGCATCAGGAAGAAGACCGGACGGAGCATTCCGGGCACCCAGACGACCCCGCGGCCCCGCCGCAACGCCGCGACGGTCGCTTCGGCCACCTGGTCCGGGGTGCTGGAGAACGGCGCCGGCGTCATGCCTTCGGTCATCCGGCCGATCACGAAACCGGGGCGCACGAGGAGCAAGTGGACACCCGAGCCGTGCAGGGCGTCGGCGAGTCCGCTCGCGAAGCCGTCGAGACCGGCCTTGGCCGAGCCGTAGACGTAGTTCGCGCGGCGCACCCGCACCCCGGCGACCGACGAGAACACGACGAGCCGGCCGTGCCCCTGCGCGCGCAGCAGGTTCGCGGCGTGGGTCAGCACGCCGACCTGGGCGACGTAGTCGGTCTGCACGATCGCGGCGGCGTGCGTGGCGTCCTGTTCGGCGCGCGCCTGGTCGCCGAGGATGCCGAAGGCGAGCACGACGGTCTCGAGCGGCCCGTGCGCGGCCGCCACCTTGTCGAGGAACGGGCCCTGCGCGGCGAGGTCGTCGGCGTCGAACTCGGCCGTTTCCACCGTCTCGGCGCCGGCCTCGCGCAGCGCGGCGACCTCCGCGGTCAGGTCCGCACCCGGCCGCGCGGCCAGCACGAACCGCCGGGTGTCCCCGCTGACCAGGCGTTTCGCCACGGCCAGTCCGATCTCGCTGCGTCCGCCGAGCACCAATACCGTTCCGCTCATGGCAGCAGTTTCCCAGCCGGGGTGCGCTAGCGTTCTCGGGTGGGTCAGGACTTCGAGACGCTCGTCGAACGGCACCGCCGGGAAATCCAGGTGCACTGCTACCGGATGCTCGGCTCCCTGGCCGATGCCGAAGACCTCACGCAGGAGACGTTCCTGCGCGCCTGGAAGGCCCGCGACGGGTTCGAGGGCCGGGCGAGCGTGCGCACCTGGCTCTACCGGATCGCGACGAACGCCTGCCTCGACGTCCTCGCCCGCCGTCCGCGGCGGGTGCTGCCCGACCAGCTCGGCCCGGCCGGGGAGCCGGACGGCCCGATCGCGGCCGCCGACCTGCCGTGGCTCGAGCCGTACCCGGACCGGCTGCTCGACGGCGCGGGCCCGGACGACGCCGTCGTCGACCGGGAGACCATCGAGCTGGCCTACCTGGCCGCCGTCCAGTACCTGCCGCCGCGGCAGCGGGCGGCGCTGATCCTGCGGGACGTGCTGGGCTGGTCGGCGAAGGAGACGGCGGCGTCGCTGGAAACGAGCGTGGCTTCGGCGAACAGCGCACTCCAGCGAGCCCGGGCGACGCTGCGTGAACGACTGCCCCCGCGGCGTACAGAGTGGACGGTCGGCGACCCGACCGCCGAGGAAGCGGCGCTGCTGAAGCGGTTCATCGCCGCGTACGAAGCCGGCGACGTGTCGGCGGTGGCCCGGCTGCTGCACGAAGACGCCCAAGCGATCATGCCGCCGTACACGTTGTGGTTCGGCAACCGCGCCTCGATCGTCCGGGCGCTCTCGTTCTCGCTGGACCCGGCGTCGCCGGACTGCGTGGGGCGGTTCCGGATGCGGCCGGTGCGGGCCAACCGCCAGCCCGCGGTGGCGACCTACCTGAAACGCCAGGGAGAGCACGATCACCGGTGGTTCGGGGTCACCCTGTTCACCGTGGAGGCCGGGTCGATCACGGCGATGGCCGCGTTCGAGTCGGCCACGGCGGCGGCGTGGGGCCTGCCGGAGACGTGGCGCGACGACCCCGGACCGGCCGGAAAGATGCAAAGCGGCGCATAGATATCCCGCGTAAAAAAGAGCCCGGGTGGGTGATTCACGGGGAATCACCCACCCGGGCGCGCACACGGCCGGAATCGGATTTCTTCCGGATTCGGTGTGGTGCTCGAGGCCGCCGGGAGAGGTCACCGGGCGGCGGTCAGGCCACTCGGTGCCGCTCAGGCGCGGTGCGCACCAGCCGGCGGCGTTCGTCCGCGGTGGTGCCGCCGAAGACGCCGTGGTCAAGGCCGTTGTCGAGCGCGTAGCCGAGGCATTCGGCGCGCACGGGGCAGCGCGCGCACACGGCCTTCGCCTGCGCCGTCTGCCGGGCGCCGGGGCCGACCTCGGAGATCGGGAAGAACAGTTCCGGGTCCTCGTCCTTGCAGGCCGCGAGTTCCGCCCAGCCCGTCATCGTGGCTTCCATTTCCTTCGTTCACCTCCTTCTCTTACTGCTTCCCATTGTTGGGGCGCGTCAACCGACTTAACTTCGGCGGACGCGCGAGCGTATCCACCTGAGTCAAGGAGGTTTTGGCTTCGGTTCCCGGCTCACCCTCCGGGCAACCAAGACTGCAACACATGAGAGTACGCCCTTCTTCCCGGGATCTCGATGTCGATCACGTCACCCGATCGGCGAACTCCGCACGCCGTCAGGCGACTCCGGACCGGCCGCCGCCGGTCCGCTTCTGCGTTGTCCGGTAGGGGTTTCCGGCTCGGCGTGATCGAAACGCGGCGATGGGCGATCGCGGTGCCCGCTGTCCGGAACCCGCCGTTCGCGGGCCCGGACGTCGCCGGGCGCGGAGGGGCGGCCGGGGCGTTCGTCACCAGCCGTCACCGAGACAACGCGGTCCATTACTCCTACCGAGGAGTCTTGATCGGATCGTTACACGTAGCGGGCGACTCACTGCACCTGTCCTTGTGAGGGCGAGGGGTGGTGGGGTCAGGTGTGCGGTCACGACGAGTTCGACACGTTCTTCCGCGCCGACTTCCCGGCCCTCGTGGCGTTCCTCTGCAAGGCCGGGTTCGAGGTCGAGACCGCGCGCGACGTCGCCGCCGAGGCGATGCTGCACGCGCTGGAGGCGTGGCCGACCGCCGAAGACCCGCGGGCCTGGGTGCGCCGGGTGGCCGGGCGGCTGATCGAGGCCCCGGGCGACGCGCGGGCGGACTGGACCCTGGCCGGCGACCCGCGGGACGACGAGGAGCTCGCGGGGCTGGTCGAGCAGCACGCGGGGCTGATCGACCTGCTCGCCGCCCTCCCGGGCAAGCAGCGGATGGTCCTGGCGTGGTCGCTCGACGGGTTCACGCCGTCACAGATCGCGGACGCGCTCCGGATCGCCCCCGCGACCGTCCGGTCCACCCTCCGCCACGTGCGGGAACGCCTCAGGCGAGTCCGGGCCGCCCGGCCCGGCGACCAGCGGGACAGGGAAAGGTGAGGGGAAATGCCGGCAACCGAGTACGGGGATCGGGCGATCACCGAGCAGCTCCGGGAGTCCAACGCCGCCCTGCACGACTCGCTGCGCGCCGGGCTTGACGTGGAGGGCACCCTGCTGCGGGTGCGCAGCCGGGCGCTCGTCCGGGAGATCGCCGCGGCGCAGCCCGCCGAAGCGTTCCCCCCGCACTGGCGCCGCCACGACGAGCCGGTCGCCGCCGCGATCGCGGGCGACGACGTCGCGACCGCGCGCCTGCTCGCCACGATCCGGCCCCTGGTGGTGCGCTACTGCCGCGCCCGCGTCGGCCGCCACGAGCGCTCGTTCGCTTCGGCGGACGACGTCGCCCAGGAGGTCTGCCTCGCCGTGCTGACGGCGCTGCCGTCCTACCACGACCAGGGCCGCCCGTTCCTGGCGTTCGTCTACGGCATCGCCCAGCACAAGGTGGCGGACGCCCACCGCGCCGCGGCCCGCAACCGCAGCGACCCGGTCCCCGAGGTCCCGGACGGGGTGAGCGAAGTGGCCGGGCCGGAGCAGCGGGCGCTGCGGTTCGAGCTGAACGAGCGCCTGGCCCGGCTGCTGGACGTCCTGCCCGCGAAGCAGCGGGAGATCGTCGTGCTGCGGGTGGTGGTCGGGTTGTCGGCGGAAGAGACGGCCGCCGCGGTGGGCTCCACGCCGGGGGCGGTCCGCGTCGCGCAGCACCGCGCCTTGGGCCGGCTTCGGCGCTTGCTCACCGGTGAAGAGTCCTAACGCCGCACCCGCTCCAATACGAACTCCGCCAACGCCGCCGCCGGGCCCTCCATGGACTCGCGGGCCAGCAGCATGAACTCGATGTCCCCGGGTTCCGGGAGCCCGTCGAGCTCGGTCAGGTCCGCCGGCACCAGGCTGCGCGCGTGCAGGGTCACCCCCAGACCGGCCGCCGCCGCGGCGCGCAGGCCCGTCAAGCTCGACGTCTGGCACGCCGCGCGCCACTCCAGCCCGGCGCGTTCGAGGACCTCCACCGCCAGCTGGCGCGTGATCGACGGCATCGGGTACTGCACCAGCGGCACCGGCTGGCCCGGCTCCAGCACGGTGGCCGCCGACCCGATCCAGACCAGCGGCTCCCGCCACAGCAGCCGGCCGTGGTGCGCACCGGGGCGGCGCTTGCCCAGCACCAGGTCCAGCTGCCCGGCGCGCAGCCGCTGCGCCAGGACGTCCGACAGCTCGACGGTCAGCTCGACGTCCACCAGCGGGTGACTGCGGCGCAGCCGGTGCAGGATCTCCGGCAGCTCGCCGAGCGCGAAGTCCTCGGAGACGCCGAAGCGCACCCGGCCGCGCAGCTCGGCGCCGCGGAAGTGCCGCTCCGCGCGCTCTTCGGTGTCGACGATCGTCTGCGCGAACCCGAGCATCGCCTGCCCGCGCGCGGTGAGTTCCACCGTGTGGGTGTCCCGGGCGAACAGCAGGCCGCCGGAGTCGCGCTCGAGCCGCCGCACGTGCTGGCTGACCGTCGGCTGGCCGACGCCGAGCCGCCGCGCGGCCGCGGTGAAGCTGCGCGTCTCGGCGACGGCGAGGAACGAACGGCACAGGCGGGGGTCCAGCACCGGGCCAGCCTATCGCGATTCGCGATTACAGTCAGTTCGGTCATCGTGGTTCACAATGAACGCGAGGGCGCCGAGAATTGCTGCGGAAGGAGATCCATGTCCCGGTTACGTCTCGACCCGTTCGTCCTCGCGATTCTCGCCACCGTCGGCGTCGCCACCCTGCTGCCCGCCTCGGGCGCGGTGGCCGACGGCTTCGGCATCGCCACCACCATCGCCGTCGGCCTGCTGTTCTTCCTGTACGGCGCCCGCCTTTCGACGCAGGAAGCCCTCGACGGGCTGCGGCACTGGCGGCTGCACGCGGTGGTGCTCGCGGCGACGTTCGTCCTGTTCCCGCTGCTTGGCCTGGCGCTGTTCCTGCTGCCGCCGTCGGTGCTGCCGGACCAGCTGGCGGCCGGCGTGCTGTTCCTGGCGGTGCTGCCCTCGACGGTGCAGTCGTCGATCGCGTTCACCTCGATCGCCCGCGGCAACGTCGCGGCCGCGATCTGCAGCGCCTCGCTGTCCAACCTGGCCGGCATCGTGCTGACGCCGCTGCTGGTGGCCCTCCTGCTGGCCGGCGACGGCGCGGGCGTCGACGGTTCGGCCGTGCTCGGGATCGTGCTGCAGCTGCTGGCCCCGTTCGTGGCGGGCCAGCTGGCCCGCCGGTGGATCGGCGGCTGGATCACCCGCCACGCCGCACCGCTGAAGCTCGTCGACCGCGGCTCGATCCTCCTGGTGGTCTACACGGCGTTCAGCGCGGGCATGACGGAGGGCATCTGGCACCGGCTCGACGTGGGTCACCTCCTGGTGCTGCTCGTGGTGTGCGGCGTGCTGCTGGCGGCGGTCCTCGGCGCGACGGGCTGGACCGCCCGGTTGCTGGGCTTCGCGCGGGCGGACCGGATCACCATCGTGTTCTGCGGGTCGAAGAAGAGCCTGGCCAGCGGCCTCCCGATGGCGACGGTGCTGTTCGGGCACGCGCAGGTCGGGTTGATCGTGCTGCCGCTGATGCTGTTCCACCAGATCCAGCTGATCGTCTGCGCCACCCTGGCCCGGCGGTACGCGGCCGCGGAGGACCGGGAGCTCGTTCCGGCGTGATCCCGTGGTGGCCGGATCACCCCACCAAGACGTTCTTGCAGAACAGGTTCGCGTAGCGGTTGACGTTGTCCATGCTGCTGCGCGAACCGAAACCGACGGCCCGGGTGAGGTCGCGGTCCTGCACCGTGCCGGTGTTCGTGTCGATGCGCGTCACGTAGGAGTCGATGTCGGCGGCGTCGGCATGCCCCGATCCGTCCAATGTGTACAGACTGCTGCCGAGGATCGTGTAACCCTGGAAGAGCGCTCTCGAAGTGATGCACGGGACGGGGTTCTGGGACACGGCTCGCCTCCTGGTCCGAACGTCGGCGAGAGCGTCCATCGGCCGCGTACAGACGTCGTACAAGCCCGATGTACGCGGTAACGGCAGAGTGCGGTGCAGCGATGGCGCTGCATCACCACTCTGGAGGACACCTCATGGGGAACAAAGCACGAACCGCACTCGCCGCACTGGCCGGAGCCGCGGCGGTCACGGCGGGCGCCGTCGCGTTCGCGGGCGCGTCGGCCGCCGCCGGCCCGTCAGCGGCACCGCTCGTCCAAACGGCGCAGGCCACCTGCACGACCGACGACGCCGGCTACTGCACGGTCTCGCACAGCCTCGGCGTGACACCGGAGGTGGTCCTGCTCTCCCAGATCACACCGGAGGGCGCCAACGGCTTCATGCTGAGCACCGTGCAGGGTTCCTACACCGCCACCACGTTCCGGGTGCGGGTGATGGCCTTCACGGACATGCCACAGATAATCAGCCAGGTTCGGTTCGGCTATGCGGCCTACGCACCGACGGGAGCACCGACCTCGACACCGCCGGTCACCTCGACGCCGAAAACCACTTCGACTCCGACGCGCACACCCACGCCCAGCACGACCCTCCCGCCGACTTCGGGTTTCCCGACGCCCACCCCCAGCGGCGGCGGAAGCTGAACGGAATCCGCGGTTTTCGTCCGGCCCGCGGGGAATTTCCGTCACCGCGGGCGGGGCGAAGGCTTCTTTCCCAGTTCCTCCGCGAAAATCGCGTCGACCCGCGAACCCGCGCGCCGCAACGCCCGCACGGCCACGCGGACCAAGTAACCCGAAACGAACACGAGCAGCAGCGTCACACCGATCACCCCGGGGTTCGCCAAGACGACCTCCCGGTACACGTTGGCGAGGTAACCCAGGCCGGCCCCCGCGGCGAATGCGTCCAGCAACGCCAGCCGGGCGGCCCAGGAACTCGAGGTGGCAGAGCCCATTCTCACTCCCGCCGTTCCGGTCAGCGGTGACGCCCTTGCAACCTAGACGAGCCTGCGCCGCTCGGCGGCCACTACAACCTGTTTGGCCTACCGGATCTGCCCGGATGGCCGCTGTGATAACTTGAAGCGAACTGGGTGTTCTGTGCACATGCAAACCTCGGGCTGCCTGTGCACGCCGGAACGAGGGGCGGTAGCTCAGTTGGTTAGAGCAGGGGACTCATAATCCCTTGGCCGCGGGTTCGAGCCCCGCCCGCCCTACTCTCGTGAGCCCTCCTTCGGCGCTTCGCGCCTTCGGTGGGCTCTCTCGCTTCGTTGTGTTCTCTGGGGGTGCAACCCCCAGACCCCGCCCGGGGGCTCTGCCCCCGGACCCCCGTCGTGGCTGGTTTGCGTTGTGATCTTCCTTCGGGGCCTCGTAGCCGACCTCGGCCGGGTGCGTGCGCCCACCATTCGGTCTGGGGCGAAACGTGAGCGGGCGGTCGTCCGGGCGGGGAGGGGTCGCCGGTTGGGTGGGTGGGCCGTTTGGTGGGGCTAGTGGCCTTCGTGGCCGGGGTGGTGGCCTGGGGTGGCCGGGTGCATGTGGAAGCGGCTTATCTCGGGTGGGTGGACTACGAACGGGCGCATCATCCCCTCGTCCTCGTGGTCGAGGATGTGGCAGTGGTACATGAATGAGCCCGTTGCCCCCTCGAACCTGCCCGCCACCCGGATCCAGTCGCCCGCCCACACGTCGAACGTGTCCTTCCAGCCCTCCTCGTGCCTCTCGACCGGCCGGCCCGCCGCCGGGGCCGGCAGGGGACGGGCCGTTCCGCCCGCCGCGATGTCGAACGCACTCAGGTCGGCGAACTTGCTCCTGGTCAGCAGCTGCAAGCGCGCCATGTGGATGTGCATCGGGTGCGGCGCACCACCGAGCTGGAAGAAGTTCCACACCACCCAACGGCCGCGGTCGACGAAAATCGTCGTCGCGTCGTCGAACATGCGCGCCACCCTGCGGAACGTCCGCACCCGCCCCAGCACCGGATCGGTGACCTGCAGGACACCCTCCGCCGGGAACCGCGCCGGCAACTCCGCCGGATCGGTGATCTCCTTCAGCTCCCACATCTCCGGGTGCGGCCGGCCCGCCACCCCGGGCGGCGTCGTCGCCACGAACACCTCGTCGTGATCCTCCGGCACCCGCTCCACCCGGGCGTACGAAGCGGACAGCCGCGCCGGCACCCGGAACGGCTCCGGGCGACGCCGGCTCTCGACCCGGAACTCCATGATGTCCGGCTCGATCGAGGCCCCCGTGTTGACCAGCCGCAACCGCTGCCCCGGAAACCGGCTGAAGTCGATCAGCAGGTCGGCGCGCTCGGCCGGGGTCAGGGTCAGCCCACCCGCCGGCACCGCCGCCGGCGCGGGCAGCAGCCCCGCGTCCGTACCGGCGATCCGGACCGCGTCGTTGTGCACCACCCCCGCCTCGTCGACCAGGTCCAGCCGGAAGTACCGGCCGTTCGCCGTGTTCAGCACCCGGAAGCGGTACCAGCGCGCGTCGACGTCCAAGTGCGGCCAGATGCCGCCGTTGACCAAGGTGAACGGGCCGGTCGCCGGAGCCGTCGTGCCGGACGCGGGCAGGTACTGGAACTTGAACAGCAGCCGGCCGGTCAGCGCGCCGGTCGCCGGGTCGGTGTCGAAGTTGCGGTCGGCGAGCACCAGCGGGATTTCGTGGTCACCACCGGGCAGGCGCAGCCGGTCCTCCTCGTCGTCGCGGATCAGGTACAGGCCCGCGAGTCCGGAGTGGACGTTGAAGCGCGTCACGGCCATCGCGTGGTCGTGGTACCAGAGCGCGGTGGCGGCCTGGTGGTTCGGGTACTCGGTGAGCTGTGTGTGCCCCGGCGAAATACCGTTGTGCGCCCAGCCGTCGTTACCGGCGTTCGTCAGCGCCCCGTGCAGGTGCACGACGTTCCACGGCGGCAGCTCGGCGACGCCCTCGATCAGCTCCACCCCGGCGGGCAGGCTGCCGTCCGCGGCGCGGTAGCCGGGCTGGTTCGCGGGCGTCGGCACGGCGTACGGCGCCCGCACCGCCACGAGCGGGACCGTGCCCCGCAGTTCGTTCGCCCACGCGACGCGCAGCCGCTTCCCGCTGCGGACTTCGATGGTCGGGCCGGGAAAATGGCCCTCGTAGGTCCACAGTGTGCTCTCCGGCAGCTGGGAGTGCAGCCGCGTCCGCGCGGTGGTCATGGTGACCGTGAGGTCACCCTGGTACCGCCGCGAATGCGCCTGGATCACCGGCGGGACCCGCAGCGGGTCGAGGAACTTGGTGAGCCCGAAGTGGGGCGCCACCGGCGGCGCGGTGGCCGCCGACGCCGTCCGCGGGGCACTGGGACCGGCCAAGGCCGCCCCCGCGACGACGCCCGCGGCGGTGAGGAAGGTGCGCCGGTCGACGGAATCTGCTTCGGCCATGCGGAACCCTCCGGGCACGGGTGAATACCGGTGATCCGCACGGCTTCCAGCGGGCCGGCGGCTCGGGAACGGTAGCCAGCCGGCCCCCGGCCGGGCATCCCCTCACTTGGTATTCCTCGCGCCGCCGGTCAGCGCACGCGGTCGTAGACCACCGCCGTCTCCCCCAGCTCGCCGGTTTCGTGGTGGGTGAGCCGCCACCGCGACGCGGGCAGGCCGTCGTCGAACAGCCGGGGCCCGCCGCCCGCGATCTCCGGGCAGACCATGAGGTACAGCCGGTCGAGCAGGTCCGCCGCGAGCAGCGGCTTGATGACGCTCGCGCTGCTGTTGACCAGGATGTCGCCGCCGCCGGTGGCCTTCAGCTCGGCGACGACGTCCGCGGCCGGGGCGTTCACCAGCCGGGTGCGCTCCCACGGGGCGTCGGACAGCGTGGTCGAGAAGACCACCTTTTCCGCGTCCACCAGCCATTTCGCGTAGCCGCGGTCGCGCGGGTCGGCGGTTTCGTCGGCGGCGACGGTGGGCCAGAACCCGAGGAACCCCTCCGCATTGCGCCGGCCCAGCACCGCCGTCGTCGCGCTTTCCCAGATGCGGCCGAGGTGGCGCCGCGCGACTTCGGTGGTGGCGTACGGGAGGATCGCGCCCATGTCGGCGGGCCCGGCGGGGCCGTGGTAGCGCCCGTCGAGGGTGAGGCTGAGGTTGGCGGTCACCCGGCGGCCGGTCGGCTCGGTCACGGTGTTCGGTCCTTTCGTTCGGTGAGCACGTCGGTGAGGTGGTCGAGCATCTGGCCCCAGCCGGTTTCGATGCCGGCGATGAAGGGGACGGCCTCGACCGTCGTGGCGGTGATGCGCAGGTCCAGCCGCAGCCGGGTGCCGGCCGGGTCCGGGTGGAGCTCGAGGTCGTAGTGGCCGGTGAAGGAGGCGGGGCCGGTCACCGCGAGGTCGAAGCCGAGGCGGCCGGGTTCGTCCGCGACCCGCACCCGGCCTTCGGCGCGGTACTCGCCGTCGGCGTCGCGGTAACCGAGCACCACCCGGCCGCCCGGCCGCGGCTCGAGGGTGCAGGCGGTGACCGTCATCGACGGCGGAACCCACCAGCTCGCCAGCAGGTCCGCGTCCGTCCAGTGCCGCCAGACGTCGGCGGCCGGCGCGGGCAGCAGGCGGTCGAACGCGAACGCGCGCCCGTCCGCCCACCGGTCCCGGTCCGCGGCCGCCGTCTCCACCTCGACGGCCGCGCGGTACCGCGCCACGGCGTCCCGCTCGTCCGCGTGCGCCTCGGTCGCGTCGGCCAGCTCCCGCAGCCGCCCCGCGAAGGCGGCCAGGGGCCCGGCTTCGAGGGCGTGGACGCGGCGCTGGCCGAGCGGGAAGACGGTGACCAGGCCGGCCCGGGCGAGAGTCTGGAGGTGCTTGGTGGTCTGCGGTTGCCGCAGCCCGGTCAGCTCGGCGAGTTCGCCCACCGAGCGGGGGCGCTCGGCGAGCAGTTCGACGATGCGCCACCGGGCGGCGTCCCCCAGTGCTGCAGCGATCCGGTCCATGGGACCCAGTATTCACACAGAAGAATATTCAGGTCAAGGAATATCTTGGCGGGGTAGCCAGCGCAGCCCGTAGGCGTACCCCAGCTGCGGCGCGGCGAACTCCTGCGCGACCTCGCAGGCGCCGTCCAGCGGCAGCGGCTCGCCCGGCTGCGGCGGGTCGGCGAGCACCGACGGCGGGACGCGGTCCAGCCGCCACACCACCCGCGGCGGATTCCGCGGGTCGAAGCGCACGCGGACCTCGAACGATTCGCACGTCACCAGCGGCACGAACACGTACGACGGCCGGATCGGCAGGCCGTCCCGGATGCGGTACACCAGCGAATACGTGTGGCTGTCGCCGCGGCACAGGGCCCGCGGCAGGTCCAGCAGCCAGCGAAAGTGCCGCTGGCCGTCGCGGGTGCCTTCGCTGATCCGGACGCCGTGCCGGGCGTCCGCGGCGACGTCGCGCTCGCCGTCCCGGCCGTCTTCGGTGCGGGGCACGGTGAACTGCGCGGAGATCCGGGCGAGCGCGTCACGGGTTGCCACGATCAGCCGTTCCTCGGTGACCTCCGGCTCGCCGGTGTCGAGCCGGACGAGCACCTTGAGCCGCTTGACGAACCAGCCGTCGTCCGGGTCGGGGACGCCGTTGCCCGGCCGCGCGCCGGCTTCGATCTCCGCGGCGAGCCGGGCGAACGACCGGTCGACGCGGCGGCGGGCCGTGCGTTCCGAGACGCGCAGCTGATCCGCGAGGACGCCGATCCGGTCGCTCAGCAGGGCGTGCTGGGCGCCGGGGGCGATGCCGAGCGCGACGTTCACCGCCAGTTTGTCGTCGGCCGGGAATTCCGCGATCGCGGCCGAAATCGCTTCCCGCAGAACGCGGCGCGCATCGCGGTCGCTCGTCGTCCGGTGGATTTCACACCAGCCGGAAACGAGCGGCCCGAGCCGGCTGCGCAACCGGTCGGCCTCCAATCCCCAGCCGCGCCGCAACGTGGTGAGTTCCCGGAGCAGCCCGTCCTCGTGTGCCATGGGATTTCCATTGAACCACGGGCACTTCGCGGCGATCGGCGGCCGCTGCTGCGCCGATCAGGTGATTCCCCGGTGGCCAGGGATTGGCCAGTTCCCCGCGATTTCGGCCCGCTCGCGGCCTTTTCCGCCTCCGCGGCTGCCCGACCATTTCCCCGTCGACTTCCGGCGTCGGCATCGGGGAGGAAGGGTGCTGGACACTACCGGACCGGCCGACGTCGCCGGCGTCCGGCGGCTGGCCCGCGACGGCCTGCTCGCCGGCTCGGCGGCGGACGCCCGGCCCCGCGCACTGGCCCGGCTGCGCGGCGGGGTCTACACGGTGGCGTGGCCGCTGGTCTTCACGCGGATCACCAAGCCGCTGGAACACCGGCGCCGCCACGCCGACTGCGCCCGCGGCCTCGAGTGGCTGCGGCCCGACTGCCTCGACCGCTTCCACGACGACGTCGAGGCGGTGGTCGACCACGCCCTGCGGCGCGCGACCGGCCCGATCGACAACCTCGAAGGCTGGCTGGCCACCCGCCTCACCCCGGCCACGGTCGACGCGCACCGGCGCCGCCGCGGCGAAATCGGGGCGTTGCAGCGGCCGCGCCTCCCGGCGTGGCTGGCCGGTGCCCTCGGCGACGACCCGTGGCTGTGCGAGCTGGCGGTGCAGATCCTGGTCTGGGTCGGCGTCCCAGCCACGGCGGGAGCGGAACTGTGGCCCCTGGACGGCTGGGCGGCCCGGCGGACGGAGGTGACGGGCGAGCCCCCGCCCGCCCGCGACACGCTCGACCGCGAGGTGGACCGGGTCCTGGCCGCGATGCGCACCCGCCCGGCGTGGCACGCGGAGCACGTCGAGAGGCCACTGGGGCACAAGCAGGCTCCGGTCGCCCCGATGCCGGCGGAGTCGCCACCGCTGGAGCTGGTCGCTCCGCACGAGCTGGCGGACGCCCGGCTCGCGGACCTGGCCGAGCGGGCGCTGCGGGCGATCGAACTCCGGTTGGACCGTGGCGAGGCGGCGGCCTCGGCGGTGCCGGCGGTGGTCCGCGCGGTGTTCGGCGAGCAGGCCCCACAGGGCACACCCCACGACGACTGGCTGGCGGTGGCGTTGGCGGACCGGGAGCGAGTGGAGGGGATCGTGACGACGGCCCTGGCCATCCTGGGCCGCTGACCCCGCTCCCGGGAAAGCCGTCAGCCGTCTTCGAGCGAACGGCGGCGGGCTTCGAACACGGCGGTCAGGGTTTCGGGGGTGCAGCCCGCCGCGCGGGCGCGGTGGCCGGCTGCCGTCAGCTCGGCCAGCAGGAGCGCGCGCACCGCAGCGCGGGTCGCCTCCGGGAGTCTCGAACACGGGTCGGTCACCCTCGGCCTCCTCTCGCCGGCACCAGACTTCACCTGACGGACACGCCCGCCGGCACCTCGCCGCGACATACCCGCGGCACCGAACGTCGCGAATGACTCATTCGCGGCACCAGAGGTCGCGAATGACTCATTCGCGACCTCGGCGCCCCGCAACAGCCGGCGGCAGTCCACTAACGGCCCCGCGACAGCCGGCGGCCGACCTCAGCGGCCCCGCAGCAGCGAGCGGCCGCCTCTTGGCGCCCCCACGGCAACCGGGCGGCCGGCCGCCGGAGCCCTGGCGACCACCGATGGCCGCCCCTCAGCGCCACCACGGCGGCGGGGGCACCGGGAGCTGCAGGGGGCAGCCGCCGGTGTGGCGGCCCGTCCAGCAGTCCGCCAGCCAGCGGGTCAGCGCGACCGGCCCGAGGAGGCTGTCCTCCCACACCGGCGTCAGCTCGCCCGCGCGGCGCAGCATCGCTTCCGCCGTGCCGCAGAAGGAAACCACCGCCGCGATCGCCGCGTCGGCGCGTTCGGCGGGCCAGGCGACCGCGGCTCCGGGGAGCCGGGCCGGGATGGCCAGGCCGGTGCCGACGGTGCAGTTGCGCGCCAGCTGCACGGCGAGATCGAACTCGACGGCTTCGGCGTGACGCTGTCTCGCCCGCCAGCGGGGCGAAGCGGCCGCGGCGTACAGCCCGACCAGGCGGGCGGCGACCAGCCCGTCCCACACCGTCATGAGCACCGCTCGCGTGTCGGCCGGGTGGGCGTCGGCGAGCTCGTGGGTGACGGCGCTGAGCCAGGCACACGGGTCCTTGACTTGACGATCAGCGGCGACGGTCACGGCTGTCAGTTTCCCACCGCCACGGGGAAGCAACCCCCGGATGATCATGGTTCACCCCAGCATCACCCGGTCAGTGGCGGGCCGTTGAGCGGCCCCGTAACCCAATCGGGCACTGGGCGTGACCGAATCGTCACAGCTGTGCGATCATGTCGGCGCTCAGTGCCGAGCACGCCCTCCCGAACCCTTCCCGTGAAAGGCCCCCGACGAGTGATCAAGATCAGCAAGAGCCGGGCCGGCACCCAGCGCGTCACCTTCAGCCTGCCGATCGGCGCGCCGCCCGGCCGGGTGAGCGTCGTGGGCTCGTTCAACGACTGGACGCCAGGGCGGCACCACCTCACGCCGCGCTCCAACGGCCGCCGCTCGGCGTCGGTCGACGTGACGCCGGGAACGGTCCTGCAGTTCCGCTACCTCGGCGAGGGCGGCCACTGGTTCGACGACCCGGACCTGCCCGACCGCGCCGACGGCAACTGCGTCTGCACGACGTCGTAGCGGCTCAGCCCCGCCGGCGCCGCTTCCCCGCGGCCCCGCCACCCCGCCGCGCCGGCTTGGCCGCGGCGGGCTTGCGTTCCGGGCGCTTGCGCTCGGCGGGCGCCTGCGGGCGCCCGCGTGTGCTGTTCACCGTCCGGCCGCGGACGATCCCGATGAACTGCTCCATCAGGTCCGTCGTCTCCTCCTCCAGCCACGACAGCGCGACGCTCGACTGCGGCGCGTCCCCGACCGGCCGGTAGGTGAGGTCCCGGCGGTGGTGCAGCCGGGCGAGCGACTGCGGGACGACGAGCACCCCGACGCCGGCCGCGACCAGCTCGATGGCGTCCGCCGTCGTCTCGGGCCGGGAGACCGCCGGACGTCCCGGCCACGTCTCCCACGAAAGCGTGTCGTCGACCGGGTGCAGCACGACCTCGTCCGCCAAGTCCTCAGTGGACACTTCGTCCGCCGCCGCGATCAAGTGGTCTTTCGGCACCACGACGACCGTCGTCTCGGTGTAGAGCGGGATCGCGTGCAGGCCGTCCCGGTCGATCGGCGACCGCAGCAGCGCCGCGTCGGCGTCCCGGGCGCGCAGCAGGCCGGTCGCGTCGGCGGCCTCCACCGGGACCAGGGTCAGCGGCACCTCCGGCACCCGCTCGCCCCAGGTCCGCACCCACTTGGCGGGGGTCGCTCCCGGGACGTACGCGAGCTTGAAAGAGGTCACCGGGTCAGGTTACCGGGAGTGACGCTGGCTACCCTGGACGGCATGACGTCGCACAAGACCACCCAGACGATGAAGCCCGCGACGGCGGCGAAGAAGCTGGGTGTGTACCTCGAAGCCACCCCCGCGGAGTTCCGGGAGGGCGTCGTGACGCGCGACGAGCTGAACGCGCTGCAGGCCGACCCGCCGGAGTGGCTGCGGGAACTGCGCCGCACGGGCCCGCACCCCCGCCCGGTGGTCGCGGCGAAGCTGGGCGTCTCCATCGGCGGCCTCACCCGCGGCGGCATCACCGAGCCGCTCACCACCGAGCAGATCGACGCCCTGAAGGCGGAAAACCCCGACTGGCTGGTCCGCGAGCGCGCCACCCAGGCCGAGGTCCGCAAGGAAGCCGTGCGGGTGAAGGAACAGAACCGCTGACCGCCGCCGACCTCTCGGCCGAGGCCGCGGACCGCCTCGACGCCGAAGACGAGCTCGCCGCGTTCCGCGAGCGGTTCGTCCCGATCGGCGATCCCGGCGTCGTCGCCTACCTCGACGGGAACTCCCTGGGCCGCCCCTTGCGCGCCACCGCGGAGCGGCTGCAGGAGCTCGTCACCCACGAGTGGGGTGGCCGGCTGATCCGGTCCTGGGACGAACGCTGGCTCACGCTGCCCGAAGAGATCGGGGACGAGCTCGGCCGCGTCGCGCTCGGCGCCGCACCGGGGCAGACCATCGTCGCCGACTCGACGTCCGTGTGCCTCTACAAGACGCTCCGGGCCGCCGTCGCGCTGCGGCCGGGCCGGGACGAGATCGTCACCGACACCGCGAACTTCCCCACCGACCGGTTCCTCGTCGAGAGCGTCGCCGCCGAGCTCGGGCTCACCGTCCGGTGGGCCGAGAGCGACGACGTCGCCGCGATCGCCGGGCCACGGACCGCGGTCGTCACCCTGTCCCATGTGGACTACCGGACGGCGGCGATCACCGACCTCGCCGCCGTCACGCGGCTGGTGCACGAGCGCGGCGGGCTCGTCGTCTGGGACCTCTGCCACAGCGTCGGCTCGATCCCGGTCGCACTCGACGCGGCCGGCGCCGACTTCGCCGTCGGCTGCACCTACAAGTTCCTCAACGCCGGGCCCGGCGCGCCCGCGTTCCTCTACGTCAACGCGCGCCACCACGCCGCGTTCGGCCAGCCCATCACCGGCTGGATGGGCGCCGCCGACACCTTCGGCATGGCCGCGGAGTACGTCCCCGCACCGGGCATCCGGCGGGCGCTCTCCGGCACCCCGCCGGTGCTCGGCATGGTGGGCGTCCAGGAAGGCGTGGCGCTGCTGGCGGAAGCGGGCCTCGACCGCGTGCGGGCCAAGGCAGTGGCACTGGGCCGGTGGGTGCTCGCCCTCGCCGACGCCTGGCTCGTCCCGCTCGGCTTCACGGTCGCCTCACCGCGCGACGACGACCGCCGCGCCGGGCACGTCACCCTCCGCCACCCGGACGCCGAACGGCTTTCCCGCGTCCTCATCGAGCACGGCGTGCTCATCGACTTCCGCCGCCCGGACGGCATCCGCATCGGGCTGAGCCCGCTCACCACCGGCTTCGCCGAGGTCCGGCGGGCGATGGAGCGCATCCGCGAGCTCGCCGGCTGACCGGTCCGGCACAGGTCCGGACCAGCGACGCCAAAAATAGTAGCCATGTATTTAGTAGCCATGTACGCTATCTGGCATGAGCACTCCCGGCCACCTCGTCTGGCGGCTTTCCACGAAGTGGCGGGTCGCCGTCGACCGCGCCCTCGCTCCCCTCGGGCTGACGCACGCGCAGTACGTCTTCCTCTCCTCGCTGTCCGGCCTGGAGCGGGCCGGAACGAGCCCGAGCCAGCGCGAACTGGCCGACCACACCGGCTTGGAAGCGCTCTACGTCTCCAAGCTCGCCCGCACGCTCGACGCCGACGGTTTCGTCGAGCGCACCCGTGACCCGGCCGACACCCGGACCGTCCGGCTGCGCCTCACCGCCCGCGGGCGCGAGGTGACCGAACCGGCGATCGCCACCGTAGGCGAGCTGCTCGACCGGCTCCTCGCCCCGCTCGGCGGCCGGCACGGCGACCGCACCGCGGCGCTGGCCCGCGAGCTCACCCTCCTCCTCGAAACCCCATTGGAGTCCTGAAACCATGCTGCACCACGAAGAAACGGGCACCGGCGCGCCGATCGTCTTCCTGCACGGCAACCCCGGCTCGTCGCACAGCTGGCGCAACGTCCTTCCGCACGTCGGCGGCGGACGGCTGCTGGCCCCCGACCTCATCGGCATGGGCCGCTCGCCCAAGCCGGACATCGCCTACACCTTCGCCGACCACGCCGGCCACCTCGACCGGTGGTTCGACGCTCTCGGCCTGGACGACGTCGTCCTCGTCGGACACGACTGGGGCGGCGCGCTCGCCTTCGACTTCGCCGCCCGGCACCCCGGCCGCGTCCGCGGGCTCGCGTTCTTCGAAACCATCGTCAAGCCGATGGCCTGGGACGACCTGACCCCGCAGGCCGCCGAGCGCTCGCGGAAGATCCGCACCCCCGGTGTCGGCGAGGACATGGTGCTGACGCAGGACCTGTTCATCCGCCAGGCGTACACCGGCGGAGTGCGCACCCCGGTCGCCGACGACGACCTGGCGGCATTCCTCGCCCCGTTCCCGACCCCCGAAAGCCGTCGCCCGGTGCTGGCGTGGGCCCGCCAGCTGCCCCTCGGCGGCGACCCGGCCGAGCTCGTCGAGCGCATCGAGGCCTACGACGAGTGGCTCGCGGGCAGCGACGCCACACCGAAGCTGCTCCTGACCTTCGAGGGCTCACCGACGCTGCTCATCGGCGAGAAGATGGCGCAGTGGTGTTCGGAGCACATCGCCGCGCTCGACGTCGTCGCGTGCGGGGAGGCCGGGCACCACGCCCAGGAGGACCGGCCGAAGGAGATCGCCGCGGAAGTCGCGGGCTGGCTGGACCGGCACGGCCTGCGTTAGGTGTGCCGCAGCGGCGGATTCGCCGTCACGCCGAGGACACGCGCGGCCACCCAGGCCAAGCCGTCGGCCGTGCGGGCCGGCGTGTCCGACGGCTGCATCACGTGGCTGAGGACCGTGCGGACGATCAGGTCGATCACCACGTCGACCTGGTCGCCGGCCAGCGGTGGGTGGTAGGCCGCCACGCGGCCGGCCACCACCGCCTTCGCCTGGGCGAGCAGCGCGCCCGAGTCGGTGGTCAGCAGTGGGAGGAGTTCGGGGGCGGTGCCGTGCGTCGCCGAGACGATCGCGCGCAGCAGGGTGTTGTCGTCGGCGAGTTCGAGGACCGCGCGGACGGCGTCGTAGATCGCCTCGACCAGGTCGTCCGGGTGGCGGTCGAAGGCCGCACGGACGACCGAGAGGAACCGGTCGAGCTCGTGCGCGACCATCGCTTCGGCCAGCGCGGGCTTGGACCCGATCTCGTTGTACACGGTCTGGCGGCTGACCCCGGCCAGCTCGGCCAGCCGCGCCATCGTGACGGCCTGCCAGCCGGAGCGCGCCGTCAGCTCGATCGCCGCGGCGATGATCGGCCGCCGGTGCTGCCCACCTTCGGCCGGCACCTGGACCGCCCTGCTCATGATCGGCATTCTAGGCCCCGGCCCGGTCCACCCGTCCCGGTGCGACGAAGTCCACCTTCTCGCGCACGCCGCAGTCCGGGCAGCACCAGGAGTCCGGGATCGCCGCCCACGGCGTGCCGGCCGGGAAGCCTTCCCGCGGGTCGCCACGCTGCTCGTCGTAGACGTACCCGCAGCCGGGACACCTGCCGCCTTCGGTGGCGTCGCCGCGGGTGTCGGCGAGCTCGGGGGCGGCCGCCGTGACGCGGGTTCCGTACCGGGCCAGGACTTTCGCCCGCTTGCCGGGCTGGATGTTGGCGCGCGAGATGTCGCCGTCGAAGTGGGCGAGCACGCGCGGGTCCATCACCCGGCGCCACAGCGGCGGGATCAGCGCGAGCACGATCATCCCGGCGTACCCGGTGGGCAGCACCGGCGACTCGGCGAAGTCGCGCAGCGTCTGATAGCGCCGGGTCGGGTTGGCGTGGTGGTCGCTGTGCCGCTGCAGGTGGTAGAGCAGGACGTTCGTGGCGATGTTGTTGGAGTTCCAGCTGTGGCTGGGATCGACGCGCTCGTACCGGCGCCGCCCGGGCGCGCCGACGCGCTGCCGCAGCATCCCGTAGTGCTCCATGTAGTTGACGACCTCCAGCAGCGAAAACCCGACGACGGCCTGGATCACCAGGTAGGGCAGGACACCGGTGCCGAGCCAGGCGACCAGCGCCGCCCACAGGACCGCGGACATCAGCCAGGCGTTGACGACGTCGTTGCCGAGCCGGTACGGGTGGCGGTTGCGCCGGGCGTAGCGCTTGCGCTCCAGGCGCCACGCCGACTTCAGCGAGCCGAAGACCGTCCGCGGCCAGAAGCGGTAGAAGCTTTCGCCGACGCGGCTGCTCGCCGGGTCTTCCGGGGTCGCCACGCGGACGTGGTGGCCGCGGTTGTGCTCGATGTAGAAGTGGCCGTACCAGCTCTGCGCCAGCGCGATCTTCGACAGCCAGCGCTCGTGGCTTTCCTTCTTGTGGCCCAGTTCGTGCGCGGTGTTGATGCCGATCCCGCCGACGCACCCGATCGACACGGCGAGGCCGATCTTGTCCGCCACGGTGAGGTCGCCGCGCGCGATCAGCCAGAACGCGGCCGCGAAGCCGAGGTACTGGACGGGCAGGAAGGCGAAGGTGATCCAGCGGTAGTAGCGGTCGTTCTCCAGCCGGGCGATGACGTCGTCGGGCGGGTTGCTCCGGTCGAGCCCGGCGACGAGGTCGATCAGGGGGACGATCACCAGGATCACGACCGGCCCGATCCAGAACCAGCCGCCCCACCCGGTGGCGGCGTGCAGCCCGATGGCGAGGAACGCCAAGGAGGGCACGACGAGGCCGATCAGCCACAGGTACCGCTTGCGGTCGCGCCACACCTCGGTCGAGCCGGCGGGCAGGGTTCCGGTCGCTTCGCTCATCACACCCTCCTTGGCGCTGAGTGGACATGAAGGTAGCCGATGTCGAGGTAGCTTGACAAGCACTGATCAGATGTAAAGCTACGCAGCGTCGCGCTCGCCTGCGCCCGACGGTGCGGACGGCGCCCCGGCGGGCACTTCCAGGCACCTCCCGTTCCCTTTCTTCCTCGGCCGCGAAGCACCGCAGACGGCGAACCGGCGGAATTCAGTTTCACCCGTTCGGCCCAGTGATCGAGAGCCCGAATTAGCTCGCAGCGCCATAACCAGAGGAAATGCCGGTAATCGCTCCGGAGCAGACAGTAAACACCGTTCGCCACCAGCCGGACGAGTGTCCGCAAGCCGGGTCGCACCGACCGGGTGTCAGGGGTTCGTGGTAAAAAACGGACCCTGATCGATTCCGCGGCAACACGGAGGGTGAGGCGAAGACGAGGTGACGGCGGCAGCTGTATCCCATCGTCGTGTCCGCTTCCTCGTCCGGGTCCCCATTCCTCGCCGACCGTCACTCAGGAGTTCGTGAACCGCCGTGCTGAACAAAGACCCCCGGGACGAGTCGGACAAGCCGTACGACAAGTCGATCCGCAAAAGGCTGACCAGGACCGTTCTCATTCCCAGCGTGACGCTGCTGGTGCTGTGGATCGCGGTCTCGTCCTACTTCCTCTTCAACGGCGTTTACGTCCGGTTGGTCGCGGCCTCCGTGCGTGAGGTCTCCATCCCCGCCGCCACCGCGCTGGCCGAGTTCCAGAAGGAACGCCAGACGGCGCTGCAGTACCTGGACGACCCCGCGCTCGGCCCGGCCCGGCTCCAGCAGCAGCAGAAGGCCACCGACGAAAAGCTCGTCGCGCTGAAGGACGCGTTCGCCGCGACGATCTCCAACGCGCCGGACGAGATCGCGTCCAAGGTGAACGCCCTGAAGGCCCAGTTCGACCAGCTGCCCGTGCTGCGCTCGCAGATCAGCTTCCGCAGCATCGACCGCGGTCAGGTCAACGCCTACTACAACGGCGTGATGGACACCGCGTCCAACCTCTTCGACACCCAGGCCCGGGTCGTCCCCGACGCCGAGGCCGCGACCGGCGGCATCACGGCGACCTCGGTGTTCCGCGCCGGCGACATGATGTCGCGCGAGACGTCGCTGGTCTCGACGGCCTACTCCGCCGGGACGTTCGCGCCCGGCGACTTCGCCCAGTTCGCCCAGCTGTCGGGGCTCTACCGGACACAGCTGGAACAGGTGGCGCCGTTCCTCGACCCGGGCGTCCGCCAGAAGTACCAGGCGCTGACCACCAGCACGGCCTGGCGCCAGCTGGCGACGGCCGAAGAAGCGCTCGTCAAGCACGGCCCGTGGTCGGCGGGCGAGCAGAACTCCGTGCCGGTGTCCGAAACGGACTGGCAGAACGCGACGAACCAGGTCGCCCAGGGCCTGAACGACCTCGCGATCACCCAGGCGGACAAGGTTTCCGCGGCCGCGATCGACGCCGGTGACGCCCAGCTGCGCAACGTCATCATCGGCTCCATCGTCGCCCTGCTCGCCTCGCTGGCGGCGATCATCGTCGCGGTGCGGGTGTCCCGCTCGCTCGTCGACCGCGCCCTGATGACCCGTCTCGCGCGGCTGCGCAACGACTCCCTCGACCTCGCCCGCAACCGGCTGCCGGACATCGTGGAGCGGCTGAAGAGCGGCGAACCCGTCGACCTGAAGGAAGAACTCCCCCGGCTCGACCACGGCCGCGACGAGATCGGGCAGGTGGCCGAGGCGTTCAACGTCGCCCAGCTGACCGCCGTCAACGCCGCGGCGAGCGAGGCCAAGGCCCGCAGCGGTGTGCACAACGTGTTCCTCGGCATCGCGCACCGCAACCAGGTCCTGGTCCACCAGCAGCTGCAGATCCTCGACGAGATGGAAGCGCGCGAGGACGACTCGACGCAGCTGGCGTCGCTGTTCCAGCTCGACCACCTCGCCGCCCGCGCCCGCCGCACCACCGAGAACCTGATCATCCTCGGCGGCAAGCAGCCCGGCCGCCGCTGGCGCAAGCCGGTGCCGCTGATGGAGGTCCTGCGCGCGGCCGTCTCGGAAACCGAGCAGTACGCGCGGGTCCAGGTCGAGCAGGTGCCCGACGTCGCGATCGTCGGGGCCGCGGTGGCCGACACGATCCACCTCGTCGCCGAGCTGGTCGACAACGCGACGTCGTTCTCGCCACCCGGCTCGCCGGTCGAGGTGACCAGCCGGATGGTCGCGCGCGGCGTCGTCGTCGACGTCTCGGACCAGGGGCTCGGCATGAAGGACGGCGTCCGCGAGTGGGCGAACGCGATGATGGCCGAAGCCCCCGAGTTCGACGCGATGGCGCTGCGGGCCGACTCCAGCCTCGGCCTCTTCGTGGTCGCGCGCCTGGCGGCCCGGCTCGGGATCACCGTCACCTTCGACCCGTCCCGCTACGGCGGCCTGCGCGCCACCGTCCTGATCCCCACCCAGCACCTGGCCGGCGAGGACGGGGACCCGGCCGCGGCCGTGGAATCCTCGCCGGCCGAGACCACCGCGGTCCTCGCGCCGGTGGGCGCCCCGGCACCGCAGGCAGCAGAAAGCCCGCTCCGCACGATGGACACGCCCAGCTCGTTCAGCGGCCAGATCCCGATGAAGCGAGACACCAAGCCGAGGCCGTACCCGGCACGCGCCCTCACCCCGCCCGACCCGCTGCCCTCCGTGCCGGCGGCGGCGCCGGAGCCGGCGCCGATCACCCCGGCGACAGACGTGAAGCCGACCGACGACCGGCCCCGGCTGCCCCGGCGGGAGCCGCAGCAGAACCTCGTCGCCCAGCTCGAGAACGAACCCGACGACAGCGAGGACGAAGTCGTGGCGCCGGGCGAAGGCACCGCGCGCACGCTCGCGGCGTTCCACAAGGGCACCCGCCGCGGGCGCGGCGGACCGGACGACGACTCGTAATCCCCGGCCACACACACGTCAAGTCCACACAGGAAAGTCAGGGTCTGAAGTCGAATGAACGAGTACGGGAGCCCCAAACCCGATCTCAACTGGCTGCTCGACGATATGGTGAACCGCGTGGTCGGCGCGCAGAACGCCATCGTGCTGTCCGCCGACGGGCTGCTGATCGGCAAGTCGGCCGGGATGAGCAAGGACGACTCGGACCAGCTTTCGGCCATCGCCTCCAGCCTGCAGAGCCTCGCCAAGGGGGTGAGCAAGCAGTTCAACCGCGGCCCGGTGCTGCAGAACATGATCGAAATGGAGCGCGGTTACCTGTTCGTCTCCGCGGCGGGCCAGGGGGCGTGCCTCGCCGTGCTGGCCGCGGACAACGTCGACGTCGAGATGATCGCCTACGAGATGAGCCGGCTCGTCAAGCGCGTCGGCGACTACATGGCGTCCGCGCCGCGAGAAGCGGCGTCGGTGCTGCGGGAGGCCACATGAGTGCCGAAGACGGCTGGTACGACGAAGCCGCCGGGCCGCTGGTCCGGCCCTACACGATCACGAGCGGCCGGACGCCGGCCGGCACCGCGCGGCTGGACCTGTCCACGCAGGTGATGACCCTGCGCTCGGAGCAGGAGCCGACCGGGCTGGGCCCGGAGCACGTGGCGATCGTGCAGCTGTGCCGCCACCCGGTGTCGGTCGCCGAGATCGCCGTCTACGTCAAGATCCCGCTGGGGGTCGTGCGGGTGCTCGTCGGCGACCTGATCGAACGCGGCCTCGTCATCACGCGCTCGCCCACCCATAACCCGGCACAGTCGCCGGACCTCGAAACACTCCAGGCGGTTCTCGATGGCCTCATCAAGTACTGACGGCACCGGGGCCGAGCTGGTCCCCACCCCGGTCAAGATCATCATCGCCGGCGGTTTCGGTGCCGGGAAGACCACGATGGTCGGTTCGGTCAGCGAGATCCCGCCGCTGACCACCGAAGAGGTGCTCACCGAGGCGAGCGCCGGCGTCGACGACCTGTCCGGCGTCGAGCGCAAGACGACCACGACGGTCGCGCTCGACTTCGGCCGGATCACCATCTCGCCGCGGCACGTGCTGTACCTGTTCGGAACGCCGGGCCAGGCGCGCTTCTGGTTCATGTGGGACGACCTGGCCCGCGGGGCGATCGGGACGGTGGTGCTGGTCGACACCCGGCGGCTGGAGACCAGCTTCGCCGCGATCGACTTCTTCGAGCGCCGGAAGATCCCGTTCGTCGTCGCGGTGAACTGCTTCGACAACGCGCCGCGCTACACCGCCGACGAGATCCGTGAGGCGCTGGTGGTCCCGGATCGTGTGCCGATCGTCATGTGTGACGCACGCGACCGTGACTCCAGCAAGCTCGCGCTGATCCGGCTCGTCAAGCACGCGATGACCGTGGTGCCCGCGCGGGTCTGAGACCTGCGCGTTGTCCGGTTTTGTCCTGACTGGACAGCGCCGGTGTCCGTTGTGGCCCTCCGTGGCCGCGGCGGGCACCGGCGTACCCACATGGCGCAATTGACTGGACCACCCGGGTGCAGACTTTTAGTTGAGCAAGCATCCAACTGATAGCATCCGCTCGTGACGAGTCGCGTGCCGGAGTTTCCTGAATATATAAGGGAAAACTATCCGGCTCAGGGTCGTCTCTTCGGTGACTTTCTGGGTGGGCTGTGGTCCACCGCGTGCGAAGCGCTGGACGTCCCCTTGGAGCAGTCCGTCCGGACCACCCGGATGCTGCGGGCGCTGCTGCCGCCGTGGGCGCACGAGCGGATCGGGCCGGCTCCCGACCCGCCGTCCTATGTGGCGGACGACGGGTTCCCGGCCGAGATGTCGGTCAACTGGTCCGGTGCGCGGCCGGAGCTGCGAGTGCTGTTCGACAGCCTCGGCCACGACGTGGTTTGGCCTGGTGACAGCGTTTTCCGCACCCGCCGCCTCGACCACGTCCACGAGACGTTCACCCCGCGCGCGGGCCGGCCGTCGCCGGCGCCGCTGTGGCATTCGATCGCCTGGCGGCCCCCGTCCGGAGTGGTGCACAAGACGTACTTCGGGCTGTATTCGTGGCCGCACGCCCAGCGCGAGGCCGCGGTGGCCGAGGCGATGGCGCGGCTCGGCCTCGGCGAGGCCTGGGCCGACACCCGACGTCGTGTCGAAACTGTCGAAGGCAACCGCGAAATCGAGTTCTTCGCCGTCGACCTGACCGACGAAGCGCAAGCCCGCGTGAAGATCTACTACCGCAACCACGACGCCGGCCTCGCCGAGGTCGAGCGCGTCGCCGCGGTGGCCCTGCACCACGACTCCGCCCAGGCCCGCGCCGCTTACCGGACGCTGGCCGGCCAGGACGGCAACGCCGGCGAGGCGGCGTTGAGCTGCCTGGCGTTCCGGTCCGGCGTGGACCGTGCCGCCGAGTCCACGACGTACCTGCGGCTGCCCGCACTCACGCCGGACGACGGCGAAGCCGTGGAGCGCACGGCCGAGCTGCTGCACGACCAAGGCGTCGACCCCGGCCCGTTCCGCACGCTCGCCGCCGCGCTCGCCCCCGGGCCGTTGAGTGGCCCCGGAGCACGGGTGCTGGAACTGGTGAGCTTCCGCGCCGCGGGCCGGCACGGCGACGTGACCACGTACTTCCGGTTCCCGGTCTTCGACCGGCCGCCCCCCTCCCCCCTTTCGCCCGTCGATCTCGGATAGCCCAGCAGAAGGAGCAGATCGTGACCGAGCAGGACGTCGAGCGGGTCGCCCGCCACAACGAACAGCGGCAGCGGGAGTACGAGGGGTCGGCCCTGATCCGGCTGCTGACCGACGAGAGCACCACGGCGGAGACGAAGAAGGCGGTGCTCACGTACCTGCAGCCGTGGTCGAACGCCTTCCAGCGGATGATCAGCGCCCGGGTGACCTTCGAGAGCGACCCGGAGCTGCGCGCGCTCGCGTGCGAGCACCAGGCCGAAGAGGTCGGCCACGACAAGATCCTGGCCCGCAGCCGCGCGGACGACCGGGAACTGGTCTGGGACCCGGTCATCGAGATGGGCGCGTCCTGGTTCGTCGACCAGTTCGCGATCCTGCCCGGCGTGCAGCGCGCCGTCCTGGCGCACCTGGCCCTCGAGGCGGGCAGCCTGGTGTTCAGCCAGGCGGGCACGAAGGCGTTCCCCGACGACGAATACTTCGAGCTGCACGACGAAGCGGACGTCGAGCACCTCGAGATGGGCTACGAAGTCCTGCGCCGGCGCGCGGACTGGACCCCGGAGGCGGCGATCACCGTGCTGGACCGGGCGTGGCAGGTGATCGGCGTGGTTTCCGACCGCATCGCGGAGTGCGCCGTCCGCGATACGGTGGCCGCATGACGACCACCGAACCGGCCGACGCGGCCCGCGAAATCGCCGTCGAAGCCGCTCAGGCCTACCAGGAAGCGTTGGGAGAGCGCCTGATCGGCGCGTACCTGCTGGGAAGCCTGGCCTACGGTGGCTATTCCGCGGCCGCAAGCGACATCGACCTGGCTCTGGTCCTCACCGACGCCGGCGACCCCGCTTCGGTCCAGAGCACAACAGAGAAGCTGCAGCAGCGAAGCCCGTTGCACCGCAAGCTTTCGGTGTTCTGGGCATCGTTGCCGGCGTTGCGCGAAGGCCGCGACGACGGCCGCTTCCCGGCACTGGACCGCTTGCAGCTGGCCGACGACGGCCGGGTGCTGGTGGGCGAGGACGTCCGCGCGGAGGTGGCCCGCCCGGAGGCGTCGGAGCTGCTGCTGGAGAGCGCGCGCTTCGCGATCGCGGTGCTGGCGACGGACGAGGTGACGGCCGAGTTCCGGTCGCCGAAGCGGCTGCTGGTGGACAAGGTGTGGTTCACGAAGGCGGTGCTGTTCCCGGTCAGGTTCCTGTATTCGGGAACAACCCCGACCGGCCGGGCGGCGAACAACGACGAAGCGATCGACTGGTACCTGCGCCAGCCGGACGCCCCGGCGGCATCGCTGGTGAGCTTGGCCCGCAAGGTCCGCGCGGGTCACCCACTGGAGCCGGCCGAGGTGGAGCCGGAACTGGCGGCGGGGCTGGTGCCGCTGTACCGGTACTACATCGAGGCGGAAGCCGAGCGCCTGCGGGATTCCGGCGCGCCGGCGGATCTGGTGGACGCTTTCACCGACTGGGACAAGCGGCTGGCCTGAGCAGGGGCCGCGATTTCCACGCCAGCGGAGGGCACCGACAAGTTCGGCGCCCTCCGCTGCGTCGGCCGGCGGTTGTCCACGGGCCACGTGCGAACCGGCGGCCGGGCGCGCGGGTGCCGTCCTAGGCCACTTGCCAACCGGCGGCCGGGAGCGCAAGGCAGCCAGGGCATAACCACACGCGAACCGCCGGCCGGGGGCGCGAGCCGGGCTGGGGCGCTGCGGAGTGGCGGCCGGGAGCGCGAGCCGGCCACGGCATAACCACACGCGGACCGGCGGCCGGGAGCGCAACCCGGCCAACGACGTCACCAGACCTCCCCCGCCCCTCATCCCAGCCATCCCTTCAGTCGGCGACCGGGTGTGTCAAGGCACGCTTTCCCGCCTTGACACACCCGGGCGACGACTGACACTCCCACCGGAGGGGCGGGGGAGGTCGGACCCGCCCAAACCACGGCAGAAAAGAAAAGCGTCCTCGCCGGACAGGCAGGCTCCGGGATGACCACCGACTACCGCTGTCAGCCCACCCTGGGGAGGTGGGCCGCGGGGTGGCCATCCCGTCGCCTGAATCGAGGCCTATCACTTTGAGCCGGGCCCGCAAGCTTGCGTCGTCGGCCCGCTCTGCGCGGTGGGTTGCGGGCCCGGCTCAAAGCGATTTTCACGGCCTCAGGCGACGGGATGACCACCCAGCTCCCTCCTTGTGAACAGCCGGCGCTCCCGTCACCGCAGGGTCAACGGTGTCTCGGCGGCCACCCGGGTCAGCTTCTCCGGGTTCCTCACGAAATAAAGCCCGCTGATCCGGCCGCCCTCCACGCGGATCGCCATGATTCCGTCGAACGCGCCGTCCACGTGCATGGCCAGGGCCGGGTTCCCGTTCACCGTTACCGGGAGGCCGGTCAGTTCGATCTCCGTCTTGCCGATACCTCCGATGATGAAGCGGCCCACCTTGCCCGCGCCCGAAACCGGGCGCAGGGCCGCCTGCTTCACGCCGCCGCCGTCGCTCAGCAGGACCACGTTCGGCGCGAGGAGATCGAGCAGCCCCTGCAGGTCTCGGCCCTCGATCGCCCGCTGAAACGACTCCAGCACCGCCCTCGTCTCGCGTGCCGACACCACCTCGCGCGGGCGGCGCGCGTCCACGTGGCGGCGCGCGCGGTGCGCGATCTGCCGGACCGCCGCCGGGCTCTTCCCCACCGCCTCGGCGATTTCGTCGTAGCCCACGTCGAACACCTCGCGCAGCACGAACACCGCGCGCTCGGTCGGCGCCAGCGTCTCCAACACCAGCATCAACGCCATCGACACGCTTTCCGCGAGCTCGACGTCCTCTGCCACGTCCGGCGTCGTCAGCAGCGGCTCCGGCAGCCACGGCCCGACGTACGCCTCCTTGCGGCGCTGCATCGTGCGCAGGCGGTTGAGCGCCAGCCGGGTCGTGATGCGGACCAGGTACGCGCGCTCGTCACGCACCTCGGCGAGGTCGACCTCGGCCCAGCGCAGCCACGTCTCCTGAAGAACGTCCTCCGCGTCGGCCGCCGAGCCGAGCATCTCGTAGGCGACGGTGAACAGCAGGTTCCGGTGGGCGACGAAGGCCTCGGTCATCACGTCTGCTCCCCTCATCCCGGGAACCGGCCCCAGGCGACGAACGCCGCGACGGCCAGGTAGGCCAGGTTCACCACGACGAAGCCGGCACTGCCGTGCCGGACGTGGGTGATCATCGCACCCACCATCAGCAGGACCCAGCAGGCGGCGGTCATCGGCACCAGCACCGGCGCGATCCCGGTCACCGCGGGCAGGACCAGGCCGAGCGCGGCGAGCAGCTCGAGCACTCCGAGACTCTTGACGAACCCGGGAGCGGCGCCGGCGGTCCATTCGCCGCCACGGATGCCCGCCAGTTTCTCCTTGGCTACGAACACTTTGGTGACGCCTCCGGTCAAGCCCACGACGGCGAGCAGACCGGCGGCGATCCCCAGTGCTAGGTCCATGACGTTCTCCATTCCTGATCGGCCTCAAGACACCGCCCAGCGGGAGTTTGTGACAGCGTTGCTTCTGTACCTACTAGTATGTACAGTCGGGGCCCATGGGAACCCGGGACCAGCTCGTCGACAGCGCCCGCGAGCTGCTGTGGGAACGCGGCTACGTCGGCACCAGCCCCAAGGCCATCCAGCAGCGCGCCGGCGCCGGCCAGGGCAGCATGTACCACCACTTCGCCGGCAAGAAGGAGCTCGCGCTGGCCGCCGTGCGGCGCAGTGCCGAGGAACTGCTGGCCGCCGCCGACGCGCAGCTGCGCACGCCCGGCACCGCCGTCGAGCGCATCACCGCCTACCTGCGGCGCGAGCGCGAGGTGCTCAAGGGCTGCCCCATCGGCCGGCTCACGCAGGACCCGGACATCGTCGCCGACCCGGATCTGCGGGCGCCGGTCGACGAGACCCTCACGCTGGTGCGCGCCCGGCTGGCCGAGGTCCTCGACGAGGGCCGCGACTCCGGCGAACTGCCCGCGTCACTGGACACCGCCGCGCTGGCCGCCACGATCGTCGCCGTCCTGCAGGGCGGGTACGTGCTCGCCCGCGCCGCCGGCTCCCCCGAACCGTTCGACCAGGCCGTTTCCGGCGTGCTCGCCCTGCTCGCCGCCCACTGACCCCCAGGAGGACCGAAGTGGACGTCCGTCACGTTCCGGCCGCCGGCACCCCCGCCCCCGCCGACGCGGTCACCGGCAGCGCGTGGATCACCTCGCTCGCCGTCCCCGAAGGCCCGTCCCGCACCCGGGTCGACCGCGTTCAGTTCGCCCCCGGCGCTCGCACGCACTGGCACCGGCACCCGCTCGGCCAGGTCCTGGTCGTCACCGACGGGACCGGCTACGTCCAGCGCCGCGGCGGCCCGGCCCGGCTGATCCGGCCGGGCGACACGGTCCGCGTCGCCGCCGGGGAGTGGCACTGGCACGGCGCCACCGACACGACGCCGCTGACGCACCTGGCGATCGAGGAACTGCCCGCCGACGGCACCCCCACCGAGATCGGCGAGCCGGCGGGCGAGGGCGAGCCCGCCACCGTCCCGGCCTTCACCCGCACGCTCCTGCTGGACCAGCAGCTCCCGGCACCGCGCGTCATCGATCACGTCGAAATCCGCCGGATCACCATCGCCCCGGGCGAGCACCTCGGCCTCCACGTCCACAACGGACCGGTGTTCGGCAGCATCGAAACGGGGTCCGCCGTTTTCCAGATCGAGGGCGAGCCGGAAACCGTGCTGACCCCCGGCGACGTCTTCCACGAGCCCGAATCGGCGTGGATCGCCCGGTTCGACCCCCAGGGCGACGGCGTCACCTTCCTCGCCTACTTCCCGGTCGGACCAGGCGAGACACCGAGCCTGACCATGCTGGACAGCTGACCTCGCACTCCACGCCTCACCTGGGTACACGGCTCCCGGTTCACCGCGGTTCACCACATTTCCGAACTCTTTCCTCACGCGACAAAGCACTGGACAACGGGGCGCCCGCGGGTCACGATTACGCCGTGCCCGCCCCCGGTTGAGTCCCCGGAAAGAATCGGTTGGCTCTTCACAAGGTGGACATTGTTATCGCTAACAGAGAACCGTGCCACTGGTGTCGGGCCAGTGGATTCTCTCCCCTTTGAACCCATCGGAGTCCCTTCATGCCCGGAAACGCGGGAAAGCACCGCATCTCCCGACGCACCAAGATCGCCACCGGTGTCCTCGCGCTGGCCGTCGCCGCCGGCGGCATCGCGGTGTCGACGACGTTCGGCACCCCCGGCCAGGCCAGCGCCGACCCGGCCGACCCGTCGCTCTACATCGACATCCTCAAGGTCCCGCCGAACAACCGGGAGCCCGCGAAGGCGCGCGGGGCGTCCACCGGCACCTTCACCGTGGACTGCGGCCGCAACGAGAACCAGCACTTCAACCCGGACAACTTCGTCGCGCAGCCCGGGGTCCGCAACGGGGCCCAGCACCTGCACGACTACGTCGGCAACCTCTCGTCGAACGCGGACTCGAACAACAAGAGCCTCGAAGCCGCCGGTACCACGTGCAAAAACGGCGACAAATCGGCCTATTTCTGGCCGGTTGTCCGTATCGACACCGAGGACGAAGAAAAGAACCCGCCCGCGAAGCCCGCGGACGGCGACCGCGACCAGGCCGCCCAGGACGCCGCTTCCCCGGCGATCACCTGCCCGGACGTCGCCAGCCGGCTGCCCGACGTCCCCGACTCGGCGATGGCCGAGGTCAACCGCAATCTCGACCTGCTGGACACGCAGATCGACGAGGCCAACAGGCGGCTGGTCAGCACACGCGGCCAGGGCGGCCCCAACTTCGTCCAGAACGCCATCCTCGGCCCGCTCAAGGACAAGCGCGTCGCCACCATCGACCGCATCGCGATCGCGATCGGCCGCACCGCGGCCAAGCCGCAGGGCCTCGACGCGCTCGCCCCCTGCACGCTGAAGGAGCAGGCGGGCACCGGCGGCAACCCCGCGAGCAACGGCGGCGGCGCCCCCGGCGGCGCGGCGCAGCAGATCACCTGCCCGGACGTCGCGAGCAAGCTCCCCGCCGTCCCGGCGTCGGCCAAGGCCGAAGTGGACCGCAACCTGCAGCTGCTGAACACCCAGCTCCAGGAGGCGAACCAGCGCCTGGTCAGCACCCAGGGCCAGGGCGGCCCCAACTTCGTCCAGAACGCCATCCTCGGCCCGCTCAAGGACAAGCGCGTCGCCACCATCGACCGCATGGCCATCGCGATCGGCCGCACCGCGGCCAAGCCGCAGGGCCTCGACGCGCTCGCCCCCTGCACGCTCGGCCAGGGCGGCAACAACGGTGGCGCAACGGCGACACCGCCGCTGCCCGGCCCGGACGCCAACAACGAGCTGCCGGACAACGACGGCCAGATCCAGCGCCCGGCGAAGGTCGGCATCACCTTCCGCGGCAGCGCGGCCGGCAAGGTCGTCGCGATGCCGAAGTTCCTGCGCGCGCTGTCCGGTGACGCCAAGCCGTCCATCAACGGCACGAAGAACACCCGGGCCGCGTGGACCTGCACCGGCTTCGAAAACCGGCTGACCGACAAGTACCCGATCTGCCCGCAGGGCAGCAAGGTCGAGCGGATCCACGACTTCCCGAGCTGCTGGGACGGCAAGAACACCGACAGCGCCAACCACCGCACGCACATCGTGTTCCCGGACGCGGCCGGGCGTTGCGCCGCCGGGTTCAAGGCGGTGCCGGAGCTGCGGATCACGCTGGTCTACGACATCCCGCACGACGTCCAGGTCAAGAAGCAGTACAAAGTGGACTCGTTCCCGTCCGAGGAGCACAACCCGTTGTCCGACCACGACGACTTCGCGAACGTGATGTCGCAGAGCATCATGAACCAGGTCGTCAACTGCATCAACCGCAACAAGACCTGCACCGCCTGACCCGCGCGGGTGCCCGCCGCGGACGGCGGCGGGCACCCGTGAGGAGCCACCGATGACGGTCCCGATCGTTCCGGGATTCCACCCCGACCCGTCGATCTGCCGGGTCGGCGACCGGTACTACCTGGCGAATTCGAGCTTCGAGTACGTGCCGGGCGTCCCGATCCGGCGCAGCACGGACCTCGTCTCCTGGGAGCTCGTCGGGCACGCACTGACCCGGCCGAGCCAGCTGCCGCCGTCCGACGGCGCCGCGAACACGGGGATCTACGCGCCGACCCTGCGCCACCACGACGGCCGGTTCCACCTGGTCACCACGAACGTCCTCGACGGCCGCGGCCACCTGATCGTGACGGCGGAGGACCCGGCCGGCCCCTGGTCGGACCCGGTCCACGTGCCCGGCACCACCGGCATCGACCCGGACCTCTGCTGGGACGACGACGGCGGCTGCCACCTCACGTGGGCCTCGTTCCGGCCGGACCTGCCGGGCATCGCGAGCGTCCCGATCGACGTCGGAACCGGAGCGATGCTCGCCGAGCCGCGGCTCCTGTGGAACGGCACCGGCCTCGCCGCACCGGAGGGCCCGCACCTGTACCGGGTCGACGGCTGGTGGTACCTGCTGCTCGCCGAAGGCGGCACCGAACGCGGCCACGCCGTCACCATCGCGCGCGCCCGCACGCTGGAGGGCCCGTACGAGCCCGGGCCGGCGAACCCGATCCTGACCCACCGCAGCACCACGCACCCGGTGCAGAACACGGGGCACGCCGACCTGGTCGAGTGCGCCGACGGCAGCTGGGCGATGGTCTACCTGGGCGTCCGGCCGCGCGGCAAGACACCGCAGTTCCACGTCAACGGCCGCGAGACGTTCCTGGCCGGGGTGGACTGGGTGGACGGCTGGCCCGTCGTCGACGAAACCCGGTTCACGGTTGCCCCGGCGGACAACAGCTTCACGGACGGCTTCGCCGAGCTGCACCCGCGCTGGGTGGCTCCGGGCGCGAGTCCCGTCGTGCACCAGGCCGGTCCGGACGGACTGGTCCTCAGTGGATTCTTGCTGACCCGGGCCCTGGACGAGTACTGGACCGCGGTGGCGGACCTCGACGTTTCCCGCGGCACGGCGGCCTTCGTCGTCCGCATCGACGACCGCCACTGGTACGGCCTCACAGCGGACGGCACCACGGTGACGGCGACGGTGGCGATCGGTCCGGCGGTCCAGACCGTCACCTCCGTCGCGGCCGGTTCCGTGGTGTCCCTGCGGATCCGCGCGCTCGAGCCGCCGGTTTCGGGCCCGTTCCGGGAGATCACCGAGCCGGACCTCGTCGAGCTCGCCGTCCTGGACGCCGGCGGCCGGGCGGAAGTCCTGGGCTCCTTCGACGGCCGGTACCTCTCCACCGAGGTCGCGGCCGGCTTCACCGGCCGCATGATCGGCGTGCGCGTCCTCGGCGGAACCGTGACCCTGCGCGGGTTCCGCTACACGACCGAACATCGGCAACCCTTATCGAGTTGAGCAGTTTTCATTGCTTTTCCCGATGGGAACCGGTCCGTAGCGTTACCGGCATGACCCCACAGCACGCGCTTTGGCTCCCGCTCTTCGACGCCCTGGCCGACCCGGCGCTCGTCGCCCGCCTCGCCGCCGAAGCCGAGGAGGCCGGCTGGCACGGTCTCTTCGTGTGGGACCACCTCCGCTGGCGCGAGCCGGTGACCGCGGTGGCCGATCCGTGGATCACCCTGGCCGCGATCGCCGCCACGACGTCGGAGCTGCGCTTCGGGCCGATGGTCAGCGCGATCACCCGCCGCCGCCCCGCCAAGCTCGCCCGCGAGACCGCCACCCTCGACCGCCTCGGCGGCGGCCGGCTCACCCTCGGCGTCGGCCTCGGCGGCGACCGGTTCGGCGAGGA
The DNA here is from genome assembly GCF_031625235.1 of Amycolatopsis sp. 505. Classification (NCBI taxonomy): domain Bacteria; kingdom Bacillati; phylum Actinomycetota; class Actinomycetes; order Pseudonocardiales; family Pseudonocardiaceae; genus Amycolatopsis; species Amycolatopsis sp. 505. Next base: position 464,530 of record NZ_JACKQP010000006.1, on the reverse strand, counting down.
GTTCTCCCGCACCGGCGAGGAGTGCGACGACCGGGTGCGGGCGCGCATGCTCGACGAAGCACTGGAGATCCTCGCCGCCGCCTGGTCCGGCGACGTCGTACGGCACCACGGCGAGCACTACACGGTGGACGGCATCCGGTTCCTGCCCACGCCGGTGCGCCGGATCCCGGTCTGGGCGGCGGGTTTCCCCGGCAAGCTCCGCCCGATGCGCCGGGCCGCGCGCCTCGACGGCTACTTCCCGGTGAACCTCGGCTCCGCCGACCGCTTCGCCGAAGCCGTGGCCCAGGTCGAGGCGTTGCGCGAGGGACACGGGCCGTTCGATTACGTCGCGGAGGTCGAGCCCGGTGAGGACACGTCTCCGTACGCGGCAGCGGGCGCGACGTGGATCTTGACCGGCTTCGACCCCGAATCGCTGTCCGCCGACCACGTCCGGGGCGTGCTGCGCGAGGGCCCCCGCACCTGAGGCGCTCAGTCCAGCTCGGCCACCTTCCGCAGCAGGACCGAACGTTCCCGCTCGTTGGCGCACAACCGCGCCGCGAGCTCCAGCTCGGCGCGCGCCTCCGGGCGACGGCCGAGGCGGGTCAGCAGCTCGCCGCGCACGGTCGGGACGAGGTGCGAACCGGAGAGCCGGTCGGAGACGACGAGGTCGTCCACGATCGCCAGCGCCTCCGCGGGCCCCGAGGACATGGCGATGGCCACCGCCCGGTTGAGCTCGACGATCGGCGAGGGCGCGACCCGGGCCAGTGCCTCGTAGAGCACCACGATCTTGTCCCAGTCGGTCGCCTCGACCGAGGGCGCCGCCGCGTGCGTGGCGGCGATCGCGGCCTGCAGGCCGTACGGCCCGAGGCCGCCCGCGGAGGCCTTGGCCAGCGCGGCCAGCCCGCGGTGGATCGCCGAGACGTCCCACCGCCGCCGGTCCTGGTCCTCGAGCAGGACCGGCGAGCCGTCCGGGGTGGTCCGGGCCGGGAAGCGCGCGGCGGTCAGCTCGAACAGCGCGAGCAGGCCGTGCACCTCCGGCTCGTCCGGCAGCAGCGCGGCGAGCGTCCGGGCCAGCCGGATCGCCTCGTACGCCACGTCGGGCCGGACGAGCTGGGTGCCCGACGTGGCCGTGGCTCCCTCGGTGAAGATGACGTAGAGGACGCTGAGCACGCCGCCCAGCCGGTCCCGGCGTTCGGCGGGCGGCGGCAGCTCGAACGGCACCCCGGCCGCGGCGATCGTCTTCTTGCCGCGGGTGATGCGGGCCTGCACGGTCGGCACGGAGACCAGGAACGCCCGGGCGATCTCCTGGCTGGACAGGCCGGCGACGACCCGCAGCGTCAGGGCGACGCGGGCCTCGGGCGAGAGCACCGGGTGGCAGCTGACGAACATCAGGGCGAGCACGTCGTCGTCGATCCGGTCCGGATCGATCTCTTCGTGGACGACCTCGCCGGCCGCCAGCTCGGCGTACTTGTCCCGCAAGGCTACCCGGCGGCGGATGGTGTCGATCGCTCGCCGCCGCGCGGTGGCCATCAGCCAGCCGGCCGGATCGGCGGGCGGCGTGCGCGGCCACGAGACGAGCGCCTCGGCCACCGCTTCCTGGGCGGCGTCCTCGGCCAGCCCGAAATCCCCGGTGAACCGGGTCAGCGCGGCCACGATCCGCGCCGACTCGATCCGCCAGACGGCTTCGACGTCGGGGGTGCCCATCAGTTCGGGGTCTCGTCGCTGCCGGGCACCCGCCGCACCTCGACCTTCGCCCCGGGCGCGGCGGGCACCCGCGTCGCCCACTCGACGGCCTCTTCCTTGGAGGCGACGTCGATCAGGAAGAAACCCCCGAAGAGTTCCTTGGTTTCGCCGTAGGGCCCGTCCGTGACCACGGGCGTGTCCCCGCTGAAGTCGACGACCACGCCCTTGGCGGGATCGTCGAGCCCTTCGGCGGCCACGTAGACACCGGCCTTGAACAGGTCCTCGATGAACTGACGGCTGGTGGCCATCATCTCGTCGATGTTCGCCATCATGGCCGCGTTCGACGCGTCGGTGCCCCGCATGATCAGCAGGTACTTCGCCATTTGAGCCTCCTCGTCCGGCGGGCCGCTTCGGGGCCCGTGCGCCTTCAGGTCGAACGGGCGGCTCGCGGATCGACACGGGTCCGGAGGAAGTTTTCCACGCCGACCGGCTGCGGCGTCTCGTGTGGATAAGGTGCACGGCGTGAGTGCGTCGCTCGAGGGCCGGGTCGCGGTGGTGACCGGCGTCAGCCGCCGGGCCGGGATCGGCTTCGCCGTGGCCGAGCAACTCCTGGCGGCCGGGGCCTCGGTACTCGTGCAGGCCTGGTCCCCGCACGACGCGGAACAGCCGTGGGGCCCCGATCCCGCGGGCGACGCCGGAATCGTGGAGCTCCTGGGCGGCGAAGGCGACCGGCTGCGGCACGTCGCCGCCGATTTCGCGGACCCGCAGGCGCCCGGGCAGGTGGTGGCCGCCGCGGTGGATGCGTTCGGCGCGCTCGACGTGGTGGTCGCCAACCACGCCCGGAGCTCGGAGCAAAGCCTCGCCGAGGTGACGGCCGCCGAGCTGGACCTGACCTGGGCGGTGAACGCCCGCGCGAGCGTGCTGCTGGCCCAGGCGTTCGCCGCCGCCCACGACGACCAGCGCCCGGGCGGCCGGATCATCCTGTTCACCTCCGGTCAGCACCTGGCCCCGATGAGCCAGGAACTGCCGTACGCGATCAGCAAGGGCGCGATCCACCAGATGACGCTCAGCCTGTCCGACGCGCTGATCGATCGCGGGATCACGGTCAACGCGCTCAACCCCGGCCCGGTCGACACCGGATGGGCGAGCCCGGACCTCACCGAACGCGTCGGCCGCGCCCTGCCGGCCGGACGGTGGGGCACCCCGGCCGAGGTGGCCCGCGTGGTCCGCTGGCTGGCCTCGGACGACAGCGCGTGGATCACCGGCCAGGTCATCAACGCCGAAGGTGGGTTCCGCCGCTGGGTGAGGTGACCGGCGCCGGCTACCGCTTCGCCAGCAGGCGGGTCTGTTCACGCAGGATGCCGACCGTGTTCGTGACCCAGTCCGCGATCATCGCCTGCTCGTCCGGCGAATAACCGGCCATCAGCTTCGCCATCGCCGCGTCGAGACCGGCGAACACCCGGCCGAACGCTCCGGGCACCGCCGTGATCACGAGGCGGCGGCGATCGGCCGGGTCCGGGGCCCGGCGGGCCAAGCCCGCGCGCTCGAGGCGGTCGACCACGCCCGTCACCGCGCCCGGGGTCAAGCCGATCTCCGTGGCCAGCTCGCCCGCCGACAGCGACCCGGCGCCCGCGATCAGCGCCAGGGCGCGCTGATCGACCGCGGTCACGCCCAGGCTCGCTCCCACCGCCTCGTGGAACGCCACCACCGCGGTGCTCAGCTCACGTCCGGCGTCCCGACCTTCCATACCGTCACTTTACCTCGCTCGATATTTCAGTACACTGAACTAAATTATTCACCCAATGAAGGAGTTACGGCATGAGTGAACTGAAGCTGGCGCTCGAGGTCCCGAGATGGACCTGGCGGTGCTACACCGAGCACCCCGGGCTGATCCTCGGGCTGTCGTCGGTCGCGTCGATCCAGCGCCTGATCGTCGTCAACTGGACCGCGCGGATCCCCCACGGCGTCGCCCTCGCCTCCGAGGTCGTCGTGCTGGCCGCCCGGGTCGCGCTGGTCGTCGCGATCTGGCGGATCGCCGTGCGCGGCCGGACCCTCCGGCTGAGCGCCGGCCGGACGTTCGCGCGGAACCACTGGCGCAGCTTGTTGTGGCAGGGCGCGTTCCTGGGCGCGGCCTTCCTGGTCTTCGAGGTCCTGGCCGAAGACGTCCTGGCGAAACTGCTGCCCGAGTCCGCCCGCCAGACCTATTTGGCCGTTCTGCTGTTCCTGAAGAATCCGACGGTCATCGCGCTGACGTTCGTGTGGTGGATCGGCGTCGTGCGCCAGGTCTTCGAAACCGGGCGTCTAGTACTTTCGGCCGAGGTCCGCAGCCCCGGAACCCTTCGAAAGACGTGAGCCATTCCGGGGTTCTTGATCCGGCGCCGGTTTCGCCGCCAAACACCGCCCTACTGTGGCGGTGCTTGGTGATCTTGAAACGGAAAGAGGGGAACCGGCTTTGCCCGAACGGACAAGATTTCTCGGCAGGACACTCGCGGCGGCGGGCACCGCGGCCGCTCTGGCGCTCGCCACGGCCGTTCCGGCCGCCGCGGCCGAACCGACCGGCGTCGAGCAGGACGTCGCACAGCTCTACCAATACGTCATCGATCTCTACAACGGCCTGCCCGCGGACGCGCTGCGCGGGGTCGACCGGCTCATCGAGTCACCCATTCCGCGGATCGGCCCGCAGAGCCAGGCCGCGGACGGCCCGATCCCGGGCTGCACCGCGGGTTCGCTGCTGACGTACGCGAACAAGCTCGCGGCCCAGCTCACCCCGGTCGAAGGCAAGGCGCTCGACGCGCTGTCCGGGCTGAGCCAGCTCTACGTCCAAGGCGTCGCGTCCGACAAGACCCCGCAGGTCTTCGGCACCGACGGTCAGTACACGCCGCGGGCCACGGCCACGATCGACAAACTGCGTGGCTTCTGGGACATCGAGAGCTGGAACATCCAGCTCGTCGCCTGGAAGGGCACCGATCTGGGCAGCCAGGCGAAGATGGCGCAGACCTTCGGCCTCGGTCTCGCGCCGACGAAGGTGAAGACCGCCGCCGCGCTCGCCACCAAGGTGCTCTACGAAGTCCCGGCGATGCAGGGCGGCCGCAACCCGCTGCTCACCCTGAACGCGTTCTCCGCTCCGGCCGGCAGCCTCGGCGGCAAGCGCGTCGCGCTCGGCGACGGCCTGCTCGACACCGTCGACGTCCTCGGGTTCGACGACGTCTCGGTGGAGTCCGTGGTCGGGCACGAGTACGGCCACCAGGTCGACTTCGCCCACGAGAACTACCCGCGCAACGAGTCGTCCGAGATGGGCCCCGACGCCTACGGCGGCTACTTCGTCGCGCACGCCAAGGGCTTCGCGTGGAACGCCCGCACCCAGCAGGAGGTCACCTACCTGGACGCCTCCATCGGCGACTGCTACCACAGCCACGGCACCCCGGACCAGCGCAAGGCCGCGGGCGCCTGGGGCGAGAAGCAGGCGACGAGCCAGGCGAACCCGAACCGGATCATCCCGTCCGCCACGATGATCGAGAAGTTCCAGAAGGAGTACCCGAAACTGATGCCGCCGGCCACCGCGGCGCACGGCTGAGTTCACGGGGCGGGCCGTTCCCGGACGGCCCGCCCTGGCTCGCCTCGCGGTCGTCAGCGTCAGTTCGCCGCTTCGGCCCGGCCGGCGTCCGGGGGTCGCTCGTCCCCCCAGCACCGCGCGGACAGTCGACCATCCCCTGACTGTCACGCTCGGTCGCCGCCGGCAGCCAGAGCCCGTGGTCGTCGGCCAGAGGGCGCGCCGCCGGTCCCTCGCGCGTAGACAACCAGGCCGCACCGCCGAACGCGGCCAAGCCGAAGAAGAGCACCCCGGCCAGAAAAGCGATTTGCCACCAGCGATGCGCAGCCCCGGAGAATCCCACCCCTACCGACTTCGACGGCGGTTACTCCGATCGCCTGCGGGAACCTGAACCACCCTTGGCCGTAGACGCGAAAAGGTCAGAGATTGTCAAGGATGACCTGTGCAACCGCTGCCGGAGCGTCTTGACCGCCGAGCAAACTGAGCACCGGCCACAGTGAGCTGATGTCTTGCACCAGGCTCGCAGCCGAGCCACGTGCGCAGACGAGGAGGGTGTTGTTCCACAGCGGATACAGGTCAGCAGGCGGCAGCGTTGTCATGATGGGCAAGAGGCGGTGGAACCCGCGCTCGCGTTCGGTGTCGAGCTTTGCCAGCCGAGCGACGTCGGCAAGTGCCTCGGGGAGCAGTTGCAGCTGGTAAGACCAGTCCACGTGAGGCACGATCTCCGCCAGGTTGATGCCTTCGAGGAAAATGCCGGCGGTGGCCAGCTCCTGAGCGTCGGCAAAGATCATCTCGAGATGGTCTGATGTTTTCAGCCGTTCCGGCAGGTGAGGCAGGATCGCGGTGAAATTTTGCACGCGGCGGAACGCGTCTGCCGTTGCCAGCACCTCGGCCAGCGCGTCGGCGAGCCGGTCTTCGCGTTCAACCGCTGGGAGCCGGTCGGCCAGCACCGCGACCATCCGGATGCGTTCCTCGACGTCGGAGGTGGCCGTGGCGATCGCCGATACCCGAGGCATCAGGGAGTCGGGGAGCAACGGGAGGAGGTAACCGAGCGCGTCCGGCCGGGAACGGCGTTCATCTGTCGAGTCGATGGCCGCCAATACATGCTCGCACAGATCCCGTCGATGCCGATCGTCGAGGCTCGGAGCAAGCAAAGCCAGCACTTCGGCTCGCTGCAGGAGATACCTGCTGGTCATCACGAACGACACGCAGTGTTCGATCAGCTCATGCCGGAGAGGGCCGGCAAGACGGCGAGCCAGGTGGGTCAGGGAGCGGACGCGGTTGTAGGGATGCTCGATTGCCGTTGCGACAGTGACGGCGTCCGCCAGCGAATCCGGAGGCAGGACTGGAACCAGGGACACCAATACGCTCGCCCTGTAGTAGTCCCCGCCGACGCAGGAAGCCAGCGACAGCGCCTGACGGGTGACCTCCTCGGGGAGGTGGCGGCCGGCCAGGGACGCCAAGGCCCGGGCGCGAAGGCCGGGATTCTGCAGACGCATCGCTGTGTCGATGATCCTCGGCAGCATCTCCGATGGCGCGTGGGGTGCGACGGCACGTACCGCGGCCAGGTGGTACCCGTCGTCGGCTTGGGTGCTCCAGATGGCGGTCAACATGTCGGTGGGTGAGACGGGATGACGTTCCACTGGCGTGGAAGCGTCATCAGGCTCCGGCGGCGTGGCGGGCTGGTCCTGCTCCTCGGAACGGGTCAGTTCCCGCCAGATGTGGTGGACTGACGGGGGCACATGAGCGCTGACCGCGTCAAGTACCTCTCGGCGATTGTATGGTGAGGCGATGGACTTGGCGCTGGAAAGCAACTCCGCATACATCGCCTCCGACATCAGCGGGGCAAGCCGCTGAAGCAGTTTGATGGCTTCGAATACGACATAGAATTCCGCGCTCATCTCCTCTACCACGGACCGGACGAGGTCCCACAGGATGGGCTCGTCGAGCGGTGGAGCGAGTCCCGCATCGAGCACGTCACCGAATGCTTCCAGCCGGTGGGAGTTATCCGAGATACTCGCTGCCGCACGGAAAACCCGTACCCGCAGGGAAAGCGGCAGTTCGATGTGGTACCACCCGGTGTAATGGGCAAGGGTGTTCAGCAGGTCACGTCGTTCCGAGCCGTCGGCCTCCGCCTCGACGAGGTCGACGAGGTCGGCGAGAACGGGCGCACGCCGGTCGTCGGCCATTTCCGCGATGGCCGCCAGCGCCGTGCTGATTCGTTCGCGGGCCTCCTGGATCCGTTCGGTGAGCAGGATGACGTTGTCGCGCACCGCCATGCGCTCCGGTTCGGGCAGCATCGGCAGCAGAGCCAGCCAGCAGGACGCCTGCTCATGCGGATCGGCTACGTTCCCGGTCATGGCGAGAAGGTCCGACAATTCCGCGGCCTTTCGTGCCTCATCCAGATGGGCCGCCATCGCGGCGAACATCCGGCACCGGGTGGACGGCCCTGCTATCTGCCGAACCGCGGTCAGCACTTCCAGCCACGCGTCGGCCTGCTCGCTCTCCGGCAAGAGGGGGAGCAGCGCGCCAAGCGCCCACTGCCGGTCGAGGGGCTCATCGATGAGCGCGGCGCGTTCTCTGGCTTCGTGAAGAAGTGGCGAAGACAACCGCGGGGCAAGCGCCTCGAGAGCTCTCGCGATGTAGGCTCCGTTGGGTATGCGCAATGCGGTGGCCAGAGCTTGGCGCATTGACGTCGGCGGCAGATGGGGCGTGATTTCGGCCAGCAAACGAGCTTGCTCCGACACGTCGTCGATCAAGGTGACCGTTTCGAGAGCGTCGGAGAAGAAGCCGCACTCCCCGAAGCAAGTCACGAGTTCCGCGAGCGACTGGCGGCGCTGAGTATCGTCCGGCTGCAGATTCGCTGCCGCGAGAGCTTGCGCGGGAGACCAAGAACCACCGGCGACCAGAGCGACCAACAGGGAAACCGGGATGTTGGCCGATATGTCGCCGGTGCGCGCGGCTGCCAAGGCGCATCGAATCTCGTCGGCGACCAGAGGAGCCGGGTGACCGTCGGCGAGGGCGGAGTGGTTGTGCGACTCTGCCGCGATCCACGCTTGATCCACGTCGTTGATGAAGGCGATGCCGCTGGAATCGGCTGACATCTGCATCTCGTACCACGCGACGCTCTGCACGAGTTCGAACAGGGCGTCCAGATCGCCCGAGAGGCGTAGGTGCGCGGTGAGGAAGCGGCGAGCATAGTCGTTGCTCGCAAGATCCGGCCAATTCCCGCCACATCGCGATCTCAGCTCCGCCACCACGTCCGTGTGAGCCTGAACTGTCCGCTCCGCCAGTTCGGTAAGGAGGTTCTCGGCGTAGGGAGAGTACTTGTCCGGCACGAGCTCGCCGGCCAGGAAGTCGTTCAGGCTTGCGTGGTACAGGCGATATCGGCGCTCGCTACCCGCGACCTCGTAGACGAACGCACCCCACTTGTCCCGTAGGACACGACGCAGCAAGTAGTCGCCGGCGTCCACACCCGACCACTGCTTCAGCGTCGACAGGGGAAGCGGCTCGAAGGCTGCTCCCAGCGTCACGAGCAGAGGCGCGTAGATGGTGTCCCATTCCGGGGTATCCCGCCAGCGCGCCCAGTTGGCGATGTAGTAGGTCGCCAGGTCGTCCGGCAGTGCGTCCAGGTCGAGCGGGGCACGTTGGCCATCGATGATTTCCTGGAGCACGTAGTGCAGGTAGATCCAGTTGCCGGCGCTGTTCTCGAGCAGCACCCGGATGAACTCGTCCGTGGTGTAGTTGCGGGCACGCAGTTGCTGGGCGATGGCCGGTACACGACTCTGCCGACGCAGGTATACGACCATGTCGTCCTGGTTGGCGGCGTCATGGGCACGCAGGTCGACACGCCGGGGCGCCGGCTCGATGACCAGCGGGACGTTCTCGTCCCGCTGCGACAGCACCAGGTAGACACCTTGGGGCAGGTGACGGGGCAGGCCGAGGACGTTCTGACCGGGGACTTCGCCGGCTTCGTCCAGCGCATCAAGCACAATGACCAGGCGTTCTCCGTGCACCAGCTCGGCCGCGGCGGCCGACAGCAGCCTGCGCAGGAAGTCCGGATAGGCGGCCAGCAGGCCGGGGACGGTGTCCCGCTGGGCGTACGGGGCGATCCGGAATCGGCTGATCAGCTGGGCCGCCAACGAATGAACAGCGCGATTCACATTCGTTGCGCCCGGCGCCTGTTCGGCGAAGAAATGCAGATACCCTCGCTCACTGACCAGGTGGGCGAGGAACGTCGACTTGCCCACTCCCGCCTCGCCGACCAGCAACCAGACGCCACGGTCTGCTGTGTCGAGGAATTCGTCGAGATCCGCGAGCAGGTTCGCCCGGCCCACGAACTCCGACACCTGGACGCGTTCGAACACTTCCTCCGGCGGCAGGTAGTACTCCGCCAGGGTGGCGTAGTCGCTGTCGAAGTAGGTGTTGAAGACGTTGTGGACCCTCGCGTTGTCGCCGATGGCGATGCCTTGCGCGCGCTCGATCGTGACGTCGTACTTCTGGGCTTGCGCCAGGACGTCAGGCAGGTCGCCCGGTGCCGGCTCGGACCGCAGTTCGGCGTCCAGCCAGCGGAGAAAGTCGGCCGCCGCCCGGACCTTTCGGCCGGGATCGTCGTCATCCGGCCACGCCGCCGCGAGCGCGACAGGGTCCGGGGTAGCGTGCTGGCGCAGGCTGTCCGCGAACACGGGTACGGCCTGACCGGTCAGAAACTCCGGGTCCAGCAGCGCGGGTGCCAGCCGCGGATGGTTGCGGGCGAACGCGTTGGCAGCACGAGCCAGCGCGACTTCGAAAGACAAGCGATCCGTGCCGGCGCCGTCCGGGACCGGCCCCAACCTGGCGTAGACTGCTGTGGCAACTTCGGCGAGCAGGTCCGTAGTCAGTCTGGCCACTGGATGGCTATTCCGGCGCAGGTCCGAAGTAGTTCTTCTGCTTGGCCTTGTCACCGACGATCACACCTTGCGCGTTGTCGCCGATGGTGGTGTTGTACTTACCTCCGCCGCCGGTTGCCGACTCCACCAGTTCCAGCACCTTCCGGGCCGCGTCGACTATCGCCTCGTCCTGGTCGGCTGCGGTCGCGGTCAGCTGATCCTTCAGCGGTTCCCGCCAGATCTCCGGCTGTTTCTCGTGCTCGGCCAGCGCCACTTCCGCGGTCGGCCGGCCCGCGAACTTGTGCGTCAGCAAGGCCTTGAGTCCTTGGTAGGCGTCCTTCACGGCTTGACCAGCCACCTCGGACGCTCCGCCGACCAGCGCAGCGACGATCATCGAAACCGGGTCCACACCACCCCCCTTTCCTTCTATGGCTTCGAGCCAGCTTTCCCGACTCGCCTGCGACCGTCAACGACGGTTGGCCCGAACAGGTGACGGACCGCCGACAACGGGCGCCGAATATCGGTTTTGATCGCTGCAACGTCAGACCCGGAAACGCGCACGACTCGACAGAAGATTTCGTCGTCCGACACTTTGTTTGTTTCTATTTTCCGATCACACCCACGCTCCACGATTCCAGGGTTGAAGGTGCGACGGGACGACGCTCCGCTGGCGAGTGCCCGTCGATCTGCCGACCGTCTCACCGAGCCGCGGCGAATCCGGGACGAGCGGTCCGGATGACCGGTGGCGTCAAGTTCCGGGCGTCGCAAGACGATCATGTTCCTCACAACGGACGCCGTGGCCGTGGCTATCCGACCTCGGCGGCGTGCAGGCCGGCGATGAGGCCGTCGGCCAAGGACGACATCTGTTCCTTGAAGGCCCCTGTCCGAATGTGGAACGCCTCCTCGGAAGTCACGATCCGCGGCGCCAGCACCAGCGCGGTGTGCACGACGTGCAGTTCCACATCGGACAGTGCGATCGTCATCCGGCGGGATCGCGGCGCCTCGTCGTACTCGCGCACCGCTTGCTGCAACCGTTCCCACAACTCCCGGACAACGGCGACCTCGGCACCCACCCGCACCACCGAAACCAGCGGGACATCTGTTTCCATTAGCACCAGATACCACTCCCGGTCCCTGCTGAACTGGACCTCCTCGATCCACGGCGAGGAACACCTGGGCCCCCACAACTACACCCAGGGCATCCGTGACCTGCCACCATGGCTGCTGGTCGATACGGTGGTCGCCGAGATCCACCGCCAGTTCCCCGACCTCACACCCACACAGTACGAGAACACCAGTGAGGACATCGGGGAACTCCGGCGCTTGGCCGCCGACCTGCTCCGAGCCGCCACGTCCATCGGCCCGGGGAGCCCGGAACAACCCCCTGCTCCCTGAAGCTGGTGCTGACCTCGGGGACAACGGCTTCGACCACGTCCAGCGCAGTCCTCGAGTTCGCGGTGGTGGTTCGGGTGCTGTTCGCCGGCCTGAGCCGGCACCGGCGGACTACCTCGACCACGCCGTCTGTGGTCACAGTTGAAGAGCGGAGCTGTCGGTGGTGCGTCCTGAACCAGGTCAGGCCTGAGCGCGCTGATCCGGGCCAAGGTGTCCGAGATCTCGCGCCTGAGACCTGGTCTCAACTCGGCGTGTCGCCAGGTGAACCAACGGCCCGCCCGTGGCTCCGCACCGCCCGCCCGTGGGCCCGGCCGACGGACCGGAGGTCTGTCAGGGAGACTGGGGGCAGTGTCCGCCCTCTCGACCTGGAGTCTTTGATGCCGCAAGGGACTGTCCGTTGGTTCGACGCCGAACGTGGTTTCGGCTTCCTCGCGCCCGAGGACGGCTCGCCGGACGTGTTCGTGCACGCCTCCGAGATCGTCGGGGACGGCGGCGGGAAAGTGCTCCGCGAGGGTCAGGCCGTCGTGTTCGAGATCGGCGAGAACGACCGCGGGCCCCAGGCGCTGCGCGTTCGCGTCACCGCCGATGCGGCCACCGGCAGCGCCGTGGGCCTGCTCGGCACCATCAACTGGTACGAGCCGGGCAAGGGGTACGGCTTCGCGTCGCCGGACGGCGGCGGCGCCGACATCTTCGTGCACAGCTCCGCCATCGTGACCGGCGGGGTGGTCACCGAGGGGCAGCGGGTGGCCTTCCTGATCGTCGAAGGCGAGCGCGGCCCGCAGGCCGGGCACGTGATCCCGCTGGGAGCAGGCGCCGGCTCACCCGCTGCGGCCGGTATCGCGGACGGTGCCGACGGCACGGTGGCCTGGTACGACGAGGACAAGGGCTTCGGCTTCATCAACCCCGACTCCGGCGCCGGGGACGTCTTCGTTCACGCCCGGGCCCTGGCCGAGGGGCTGACGTGGCTCACGGAGGGCGACCGCGTCGCCTACGAGGTGGCCAGTGGAGACAAGGGCCCGCAGGCCCGCGACGTGCACCTGGTCCGGGGCGCCGAGCCCCAGGCGGCGCCGCAGCGGCCGGCCCCTGCCGCGGCCGCGGGGCCGGCGGCGCGGGACGTGCCCGTACGAGGCGGCGAGGGCGTCGTCGCGCGCTACGACGCCGAACGCGGCTTCGGCTTCATCACCCCGGACGCAGGCGGCGACGATCTCTTCGCCCACGCGTCCGTGATCAAGGGGTCGGAGCCGCTGCAGAAGGGTGACCGGGTCCGGTACGCGGTGCGTCAGAGCGACCGGGGCCCGCAGGCCGACCGCGTCGAACGCCTCTGAAGAGGCGGCCCCACCGCTGGCTGATCACTTCCCGACGAGAGTGCTCGGTCATCCGGCGTCGATGATGCCGTCAGCAACGCGGCTGCAGCCTCCTCCAGGAGATCCACCAGCCGGGCCGCCGTCACGGTCACGGAACCCGTGATCGTGACGGTGATCCGACACCTCTCGCTGTCACGTCGTCGATCCCGACGCGAAGTCAAGATCAACCGCCTTCCCTTCTCTCCGGAACACCATCGAGCGGACGCCCGATGAAACCGGGGCTCGGAGTGCTCCCTCGGCTCGAGCGCGAGGCACCAGCAGGTCGGCCTTCTAAGTAGACCGGTCCCCGTGGCACGACGCGCGCAGACACGCGGAGCGGTGCCGGCGATTCGCGAGTTGCTACCCGACAGCGGGTGTCCCGGCCGAACGTCCTGCAGCGCAGCGCCCGGCTCGCCGAGCAGTTACTCCACCGAGACGCGGTGGCTCAGCAAGTTCGCCCGGGCATGGCGCACCCGGTCAGCCGCCGAGCCCACAGGGTTGCGTCTTTGTGCAGACGCGGCCAGCCAACGGACCGCGGCAGCCCGGTCCTGCAGGCCAGCAGGCCGATCATTGGACGACCGTCAAGATAGACACTAAATCGCCCCTACCCATGGGTAGCAAAAAGGCCCAGGTCGTTGACCTGGGCCTTGCTCCCCCGCTTGGACTCGAACCAAGAACCCTCCGGTTAACAGCCGAATGCTCTGCCAGTTGAGCTACAGGGGAATGTTGCTCACTTCCGGTGCCGGTCTCTCCGACCGACGAGAAGAACTTTAGACCATGCCCCGGAAGCCCCGTGCACCACCCCCCACTTAGCGCAACCGCCCCCGCCCGCGCGGTTTTCCTGGACAATGGACAGTCGGACGACCTAACGACGGAAGGCGTGGACGCGGATGAAGAAGTTCCTGCTGGGGGCCGGCCTGGGGTACGTACTGGGCGCCAAGGCAGGCCGGGGGCGGTACGAGCAGCTCGTGCGCACCTACCGCCGGGTCGTCGACCACCCGATGGTCCAAGGCGCCGCCGGGGTGGCGCGCGCGAAGATCGGGGAGAAGCTCAAGCGCTGACGCGCGCCACGAAGAACACCCGGCGGAACTCGAACCAGGTGACCCCGTCGGCCCGCTCCGGGTACGCCGAGTCCAGCAGCGGGGCCAGTTCGGCGCGGAACCGCTCCCACTCCGCGTCCGGCAGGGCCGCGCGGATCGGGCGCAACGCCGTTCCGGTGATCCATTCCAGCACCGGCGAAGGCCCGGTCAGGGGCTGGACGTACGTCGTCTCCCAGGCGTCGACCGTGCAGCCCGCGTCGGCCAGGAGGTTCGCGTACTCCGCCGGGGTCGACACCGCGTCGTCCTCGCGCAGCACCACCTCCTCCAAGCGGGACGCCCAGGCCTGGGACGCCGCCAGCGAGCGCGTGAGCACGTGCGAAGGCGCGTTGAAGTTGCCCGGCACCTGCACGGCCAGGTACGCCCCCGCAGGCAGCGACGACACCCATCGCCGAAGCAGCGGAGCGTGGTCGGGGACCCACTGCAGGACGGCGTTCGACACCACGACGTCGGTGTCGGGCGCCGGCTGCCAGTCGCGGACGTCGAGCAGCTGCGCGCCCAGACCGCGAGCACGGGCCGCTGCCACCATTTCCGGTGAACTATCGCTGCACTCCAGCGCCGCCTCGGGCCAGCGGTCACGCAGGGAAACCGTCAGGTTGCCCGGGCCGCAGCCCAGGTCGGCGACCCGCCGCGGCGACGCGGCCCCGATGCGCGAGACCAGGTCGTGGAACGGCCGGGCCCGCAGGTCGGCGTAGTCGAGGTACTTGCCCGGATCCCACACGGCCGCCTCCCATAACAGTACGCTTGTACTGAGTACGAGCGTACTGTTATTCGGCCGGGTTGACCAGCTTCGCGGCGACCTGCTCGGCGATGGCCGTCACCAGCTCGACGTCGGTGCCCGGGTCGGGCCGGACCTGCAGCACGCTGCCGTCGCGGCCGGGCACCTTGCGCTGGACGAACCACGCTCCCCCGGCGCCGATCTCCTGCCGGTGCCGGGAGCGGATCGAGCCCTCGACGCGCTGGTAGGCCTCGCGCGGCACCTTGCCCGGCGCCGGCAGCCGGAAGCGCACCGGCGGCAGGTCGGCCAGCACGACCGCCGTACCCGCCGTTCCGACCTCGGCCGACTCCGTCAGCGTGAAGACGCCGTCCGCCCAGGTCGCCTTGCCGACGAGGTGCCAGCCGACGCGCCGCGCGCTGTCGCCGGCCGGGATCCACAGGCCCAGGGCCGTCACGACCAGGTGGCCGCCGCCCTCGACGGGGGCGCTGTCGACGACTTCCTCGCCCGGCTCCAGAGTTCCGGCGAACCCGTCGGGGGTGCGGTCGCCGAGCAACCGGCGCAGGAAACTCATCTCAGCTCCACGCGCCGGCGGCCGCCTGCTCGCCCAGCGACTTCTTGTACTGCTCCAGCGCGACGAGGTCGCCGAACAGCGCGCGGTAGTCGTCCGGCGCTTCGACCGGCGACAGCCGCTGCAGCTTGCCCTTGATCTCCGCGATCTGCCGCCCGACGAGCCCCTCCTGCAACCGCGCCAGGATCGACGAGATGTACCGGGAGTCGACCTCGTCCTTGGCCTGCAACGGTTCCACCGCCAGCTCGGACAGCACCCGCCGGACCGTCCCTTCCGGACAGTGCGGCGCCGCCGCGTCCAGCAGCGCCGGGCCGGTCAGGCCCGAACCCGCGCCGCCCGCCTTGAGCACCGCCTCGTGCACCGCGACGTACACCGGGTGGGTGAACGCCTCCAGCGGCAGCGCGTCGTACTCCGGCCCGGCGATCGCGGGCTGCTGCAGGGCGGCCTTCAGCGCCTCGCGCTGCACGGCGAACCGCGGGTCCTTCGGGGCCGGGCGGGCGAGGTCCTGCGCCGGGGCCGCCGGGGCGGCCTGCTGGGCGCGCGCGGGCTGCCGCAGCGGGGCCCCGCCGCGCTTGTCCGTCGCGCCCGCGGCCCCGCGGACGCGGTTGACGACCTGGGCGACGTCCTGCCAGCCCACCCACCAGGCGAGCTTCGACGCGTAGCCGTCGCGGGCCGCGCGGTCCTTGATCGACGCCACCATCGGCACGGTCTTCTGCAGCGCCGCGACCTGGCCGTCGACCGAGTCGAGATCGTAGTTCTTGAGCGTGCTGCGGATGACGAACTCGAACAGCGGGGTCCGCCGCGCGACCAGGTCCTTCACCGCGCTGTCGCCCTTGGCCAGCCGCAGCTCGCACGGGTCCATGCCGTCCGGCGCGACCGCGATGTACGTCTGGCCGGCGAACGTCTGGTCGCCCTCGAACGCCTTCAGCGCCGCCTTCTGGCCCGCTTCGTCGCCGTCGAAGGTGAAGATGACTTCGCCGCGGAACGCGTCATCGTCCATCATCAGCCGGCGAAGCACCTTCATGTGGTCCTCGCCGAACGCCGTGCCCGACGACGCCACCGCCGTCGGCACGCCCGACGCGTGCATCGCCATGACGTCGGTGTAGCCCTCGACCACGACGACCTGGTGCCGCTTCGCGATCTCGCGCTTGGCCAGGTCGAGGCCGAACATGACCTGGGACTTCTTGTAGATCGGCGACTCGGCCGTGTTGAGGTACTTCGCGGAGATCCGGTCGTCGTCGAACAGCCGCCGCGCGCCGAAGCCGACGACGTCGTTGCCGACGTCGCGGATCGGCCAGACCAGCCGCCGGTGGAACCGGTCCATCGGGCCGCGCTGGCCCTCCTTGGACAGCCCCGCGGTGAGCAGTTCCTTGACCTCGAAGCCGCGGGTGAGCAGGAACTTCGTCAGCTTGTCCCAGCCGCCGGGTGCGTATCCGCAGCCGAACGTCTTCGCCATCGCGGCGTCGAACCCGCGCTCGGACAGGAAGTCCCGCGCCGGGCGCGCCTCGTCGGTGAGCAGCTGCTCGGCGTAGAACTCCTGGGCCAGGCGGTGGGCCTCGACCAGCCGGGTGCGGCTGCCGCGGTCGCGCTGGATCGTCGCGCCGCCGCCCTCGTAGGTGAGCCGGATGCCGACCCGGTCGGCCAGCCGCTCGACGGCTTCCACGAACGAGATCAGGTCGATCTTCTGGATGAACTTGATGACGTCGCCGCCTTCGCCACAGCCGAAGCAGTGGAAGGTGCCGTGCGTCGGGCGGACGTTGAACGACGGGGTCTTCTCGTTGTGGAACGGGCAGAGGCCCTTCAGGCTGCCCCCACCGGCGCGGCGCAGGGCCACGTACTCCCCGACGACCTCGTCGATCCGGTTCCGCTCGCGCACCTCCGCGATGTCGCTCTCCCGAATCCGTCCTGCCACGTCACCCACTCTAGCTTTGCCGGTTGCGGCACACTCGGGGCATGGCCTCCACGCCCACCGCCCAGGACGCACTCGCCGCGCGGTTCGCCGAGCACCGCAGTCACCTCATCGGCGTCGCCTACCGGCTGACCGGCACCCGCGCCGACGCCGAGGACGCCGTCCAGGAGTCCTGGTTCCGGCTGGCCGGCCTGGACGACGCCGGCCGCGCGGCGATCCGCGACCTGCGGGGCTGGCTGACCACGGTCGTCGGCCGGATCTGCCTCGACCGGCTCAAGTCGGCCGCCGCGCAGCGGGAGCGCTACGTCGGCAACTGGCTGCCGGAGCCGGTCGTCACGCCGTTCGGGCGGCCGGTGAGCGAGGACCCCCTCGACGTCGCGGTCCGCGACGACGGCCTGCGGATGGCCGCGCTGGTCGTCCTCGACAAGCTGACGCCGGAGCAGCGCGTCGCCTTCGTCCTGCACGACGCCTTCTCGGTGCCGTTCTCGGAGATCGCGGACGCCCTCGGCGTCTCGGTCGACGCCGCCCGCCAGTACGCCTCCCGCGGCCGCAAGGCCCTCGCCGACGCCGACCCGGCACCGCGCGTCCCGCTGGAGGACCAGGCGAAGATCCTCGAAATGTTCGTCACCGCGCTGCAGGCCGGGGACGTCCGGGCGATGACCGAGCTGCTGGCCCCGGACGTCGTGCTCGTCGGCGACTCGAACGGCAAGGGCCGTACCGCCCGCAACCTCATTGTCGGCGCGGACAAGATCGCCCGCTTCTTCATCGGGCTCACCAGGAAGTACGCGCCCGGCATCCTCACCGGTGGCACGCCGGTGCTCGTCAACGGCGACCTGGGCCTGCACCTGGCTCCGCAACCGGGCCAGGAGGGCTTCTTCGACCTCGACGAGCACGTCCAGTCGGTCAGCATCCGCGACGGCCGGATCGTGGCGATCTACGACATGGTCAACCCGGACAAGCTGACCCGGATCACGCGTCCCGGCGCTTGACCGCCGCGATCCCGGCGGCCAGCAGGACGGCGGCGAAGGCGGCGAAGTAGGCCAGCGCCCAGCCCGGGCTCAGCGGCGAGTCGGACAGGACGCCGGCGTTGCCGCCGTCCCGGCCCGCGTTCGCCTCGCCGCGGCCGCTGAGGAACTTCGTGACGGCGTTCAGCGGCAGCCACCGGTGGATCTCCTGGCCGGCGCGCGGGATCAGCTGGACGACGTTCTCCGCCATCAGCGGGTAGGCGACGACCACCGCGACCGCGCCGGCGGTGTAGCGCACGAGCAGGCCGACGCCCACCCCGCAGACGGCGGCCAACGCGAACACCGGTCCGGTCCCGGCGACGATCCGCCAGTCGGCGCCGCTGTCCAGGGCCAGGTCGGCGCCCGGGGCGAGGACCCGCGCCAGCAGCCAGGCCGCGAACGCGGCGGCTTCGCCGAGCAGGAAGGCGTACCCGGCGACCAGCGCGGCCTTGGCCAACAGCACCGGCGTCCGGCTCGGCACGGCCTGGAAGGTGCCGTGGATCGTGCCGGAGTGGTATTCGCCGGTCACCGCGAGCGCGGCCAGCACCAGCACGCCGACCAGGGCGAGCTGGTAGCCGGCTTGGGTGCTCGCGACCGTGGGCGGCAGGTGGGCCTCTCCCGCGCTGAGGGCGGAGATCACGGCCGGGAAGGCCAGCGCGACCAGGGTGAAGATGCCGCACACCCAGGGCGTGGTGATGCTGAAGAGCTTGATCCGTTCACTGGCGACGAGGTGCATGCGCAGAACGGTCCCGCGGCGGACCCCGGCGGCGCGTCCCCCCGGGGTCGGGTTCGGCGCCTCCTACGGGAGCGGGACGCGGCACGCGTCGCCGGAGGTGAACCCCTGGTCGACGATGCCGAGTGCGCTGTTCATCCGGGCGCGGGAGTTCTCCAGCGCGATCTGGTAGGTCAGCTCCAGGACGCCCTCGCGGCCGAACTCCCGCTCGAGCTCGGCGACCTGCTCGTCGGTCACCGTGACCTGGTCGCCGGACATCGCGTCGGCGTAGGCGAGCGCCAGCCGCTCCTGGTGGCTGAAGGCGGGGGAAGTCGCGTAGTCGTCGATCTTCGTGAGCCGCTCGATGTCGAGGCCGTCGTGCTTCTGCAGCATGGTGCCGAAGTCGACGCACCACGAGCAGCCAATCCGCGTCGCGACCCGGTAGACGGCGAGCTCCCGCACGTTCGCCGGGACCGTCTTCGACGCGCGCTCGGCCAGCAGCTCGTGGACCACGGACGTCCGCAGCAGCCCGGGGTGGTGCGCGGTGACGGCCATCGGCTCGGGCACCGCGCCGAAGCGGCGGCCGGCGATCCGGTAGACGAGCTTGAGGAAGAGCCCAGCCTCGGACGTCTTCTTGGCGGGGATGCGCGGCATGTCGTTCTCCTTCGTCCGGTGTCTACGGCCTGGACGAGACGGCGTCCGCAGACGTGACACCGGGCGCTGTGAACCACGCCACCAGCATCGCCCCGGCCGCCGCGGCGAACACGACGGTGAGGCCGGGTGCGGCGAGCCCGCCGGTCGTGGCCAGCGCGAGCCACCCGAACACCGCGGTCCCGGCGAGGCCGCCGGCCTGCCGGGCGAAGGTCAGCGATCCGAGCGTCACGCCGAGCAGCGCCCGGTCGGCCCGCGTCTGACCGAGGACGGTGTAGGCGGACGTGCAGACGGCGAAGGCCGCGCCGATCGCGAACAGACCCGGGGCGAGCAGCCAGGGGCTGCCGTCGAAGGCGGCGGCGACGGCGATCGCGGCCAGTCCGGCGGTGCCGAGCAGGCAGCCGGCCCGGCCCCACGCCGTCAGGTCCGGGTGCCGCCGGGCCAGCGCGGCGAAGGACGTCGAGAGGACGAGCTGTCCCGCGGTCATGGCGACGAGCAGCAGCCCGGTGGCCGCCGCCCGGGCGCCGAGCGCGGCGACCAGGGCGACGTAGGTGAAGGTGCCGTAGAGCGCCGCGCCCGCCAGGCCGTTGACCACCACCGCGCGCTTGAGGACGGCGTCCGCGAACACCTTCGGCGAGATCAGCGGGCTCTTCGTACGGCGCTGCCGCCGGACGAACAGGAAGCTCGTCACCACGGTGGTTCCGAGCAGGATCGACGTCCACAGTGGACTCCTGGCGAGCGCGTCGACGGTGCCGAGCGCGACGACGGCGGTCCCCGCGACGGCCAGCAGCGCACCGCCCGGAACGTCGAATTTTTCCTTGTCCTGACGCGCTTTCGCCGGCAGCCCGCGTAAGCCGAGCAGCAAAGCGGGCACGCTCAACGGCAGGTTGATCAGGAAGATCCACCGCCAGCCGGGACCGGCGGCGAGCAGCCCGCCCAGCGGCGGGCCGCCGAGGGTGGCCGCCGCGAAGACGGCCGTCTGCCAGCCTTGGCGGCGCAGCAGCTCGTCGCGGTCGAACAGCTCGCCGAGCGCGCTCATCGCCGTGACGATCAGCCCGCTGCCGCCCAGGCCCTGCAGCGCGCGGGCGGCGATCAGTGAGCCGAGATCGGGTGCGGCGGCGCACCAGGCGGAGGCGGCGGCGAACAGGAGCACCGACAGCGCGAAGGAGATCCGGCGGCCGTAGAGGTCGCCGAGCCGGCCGTGCAGCGGCGTCGCGACGGTCAGGGTCAGCAGCCCGGCGGCGGTGACCGCGACCAGCCCGGTGCGGGCGTGCAGGCCGGCGCCGATCGACGGCAGGGCGGCCGTGAGGACCAGGCCGTCCAGCTGGGCCATGGCCATGCCGAGCAGGAGACCGGCGTAGGCGACGTTCCGAGATGTGTGCATAAAGCACACGTTATAACGTGCCTTATGCACACATCAAGTGAGGGCGGCCCGGCCCTGTTCCGCCTGGTCCGCCATTGGGCGCGCCAGTGGGCCCCGGACGTCGTCGACCGCTTCGCCGCCGGCACCCCGCCGTCGTGGACCGTGCCGAACCTGTTCGTCATCCAGGCGATCGACGGCACGGCCGGCGACGAGGTGACGGTCGCGGACGTGGCGCGCCAACTGGGCATCGACCGCTCGGTGGCCAGCCGGATGGTGAGCGAAGCGGCTCGAGCGGGCTTCGTCGAGCGCTCGACGTCGACCCGCGACGCACGCCGGGCGGTGCTGACGTTGACGGAGTTCGCGAAGGAGTTCCTCGAGGCTTCGCAGGCTCACCAGCGCCAGGCGTTCGACGCGCTGGTGGGCCACTGGCCGCAGGAGGACCGCGAGCGCTTCGCCGGCTACCTCGGCCGGCTCGCGGACGAGGTGCTCGGCTGAGCGAGGATCTCGTTCAGCACTTCCCAGGCGTGCCAGGCACGCGTGACGCCGAACTGGGCGATGAACCGCAGTGCCGCGCGCACGTCTTCCGGTGCCGCGCCACCCCGTAGCGCGCGCCCGACGTGCGTGCGGAAGGTGTCGGCCAGGGTCTGGTAATGGACGTCGACGCTGAGGCTGACCAGGCCGCGCTCGCGTTCGCTGAGCGTGCCGGGCCCGTGGCCGGTGCGCATGCGTGACTGCAGGTCGAAGAACTCGGCGAAGTGCGGGTCGAGTTCGGCCAGCCGGGCCCGCACCGGGGGCGGCAGCGGGCTGGGTGCCGCCTCCGGCCCGGTCGACACGAGTTCCGGGGCGAGGGGTTCGGCGTCCGGACGCGCCAGGCCGAGTTCCGCCTCGAGCGCGGAGATCCGCTCGAGGCCGGCGGTCGCGGCGTGGTAACCGCAGTCGTAGGAGACGAACCGCAGCAACTCGCGGAGGTCCGCGGTGGACACCCCGGCCGCGAGCCCGGCCCGCACGTGCGCCTCGAACGCCGAGCCCAGGCTCGCCTGGCAGACATCGGCCGTGACGCACAGGAACGTCTTCTCGCGGTCGGCCAGCTCGGGGATCGCCCCGGCGAACCGCGCGGTGGCCCCGGCCATCTGCGCGTAAACCGGGTCGAGGCGTTCCAAGTCCGACGGCGTTTCGATGGTGGTCAACAGCACTCCCTCAGTCGGATGACATTCGTAGCGCTACGGCTGTAGTGCGAATTACGCTACACCTGTAGCGCAAAGGCTGTCCAGCTACACTGGGCGACGATGGAAGACACCAGGCGCCGTCCGAACGCCCGTGGCCAGGGCGAGCTGCTGCGCGAAGAAATCGTCACGGCCGCCGTCCGGATGCTCGACGAGCTCGCCGACGACGAAGCGCTGTCGCTGCGGGCCGTGGCGCGGGCGGTGTCGATCGCGGCGACGTCGGTCTACCTGCACTTCCCGGACCGCGACGCGCTCGTGCTGGCCGCCATGCAGCGATGCCACGAGGACCTCGTCCGCGTCGGTGACGAGGCGGCCGCCGCGGCCGACGGCCCCGCGGCCGCGCTCCGCGCCCGGATCCTCGCCCAGGCCGCGTGGGCGCAGGAGCATTCCGGGCTGTACAAGGTGCTGCACGAGAGCGCGGTCCACCGGCGGCACGGGATGCCGTTCAAGGAGGTAATGGTCGCCCGCACGATCGAGGCGGTCCAGGCGTGCATGGACGCCGGCGTGGCTCCGGCCGACGACGCCACGACGGTCGCCATCGACCTGCGGACCGCCGTCAACGGCATGCTGGCCCAGCGGATCAACGAGCCCGACCTGCCGTGGCCGCCCGCGGTCGAGCAGCTCGACCGGTTCCTGGTCAAGCTGGTCGGCCTGCGGCTCTGACTTGTGCGTCCGGCCGGAACCGGCTTGGGTGGGCCGGTATGAACCCGGGTTTCCCGACGGTGGTCCCGCGGATGGTGGTGCGCGACCTCGTCGCCGCCGTCGCGTTCCTGCGCACGGTCTTCGGCGCGACCGGCGAGGTCGAGAGCGGGCGCCCCGCCCAGCTCCGCCTCGGCGACTCGCTGGTCATGGTCTCGGCCGAAGGCGACCGGGAACTGTTCCCGGCGTTCCTCCACGTCTACGTCGCCGATGTGGACGCCACGTACCGCCGCGCCCTCGACTGCGGCGCGACGAGCCTGGAGGAACCGGCCGCCATGCCCTACGGCGACCGGCGGGCGATGGTCCGCGACCCGTTCGGCAACGTCTTCCAGATCGCCCGGCCCGGAGGCTGACTACTCCCCGGTGCTGCCGTCGACCGCCTCGCGGACCAGGTCGGCGTGGCCGTTGTGGCGGCTGTACTCCTCGACCAGGTGGACCAGGATCCAGCGCAGGGTCGGCGTGCCGCCGTCCCGCCGGGCGCGCCGGGCGCGCTGCCCCAGGTCGCCGCCGGCCAGCGCTTCCGTCACGGCCGCCCGGGAGCGCTCGACCGCGGCCGCCCAGAGTTCGCGCAGCCGCTCCGGGGTGTCGTCCGCGGCCGAATCCCAGTCCCAGTCCGGCGTGGCCGCCCAGTCGACCGCGTCGAACGGCGCCATCCGGTCACGGCCGTGCAGCACGTGGGAGAACCAGTGGTCCTCGACGTAGGCCAGGTGCTTGAGCAGTCCGCCGAGGGTCATCGTGGACGGCGGGTGGGTCGCGCGCAGGCCCGCCGCGTCCAGGCCGGCGCACTTCCAGGCCAGCGTCGCGCGGTGGAAGTCGAGGAAGCCGAGGAGCGTGGTGGTTTCGTCGCCGTCGTAGAGCGGCTCCGGGCGGCCCTGATCGTCCACAGTGGTCACGACGACGCCGTCAGCGGGCGGACGTCCCAGATCCACACGCCGCCGACGAACTCCGCCGGCTTGCGCAGCAGCAGCTCCACAGTGGACTTCAGCGCTTCCTGGTTCTGGCGCGGCCCGACCACGAGCACGTCGGCGTTCCAGGCACGCAGGTCCGCGAGCGCCTGGGTACGGTCGGCCTCGGTGACCTCGGCCGCCTGGCCGGTGCGCTCCACCTGGGCGAACAGGTCCGACGTCGGCAGCGGGACGGCGCCGTAGCGGCCGCGGCGGTCGGTCGGGGACGTCGGTCCGACGAAGTAGCCCTCCGGCATCGGGTAGCCGAGACCCGCGTCGACCTGCCAGTGCAGCGGCTCGGCCTCCCCGGTGCTCGGCAGCGGCACCGGCACCAGCGAACCGCCCGGCGCGATGTACTGGCGCCAGATCCCGTCGGCGAAGAACGGCGGCGAGAGCGGCCGCTGGTGCGTCACCAGCTCCGTCGGCGCGATCGGGAGCAGCACGGCCACCACCGCGCCGATCCAGATCATCTTCAGGGGGAACCGCTGTTTGCCTTCGAGGGGTTCCGGTTGCTCGGCGGCCGCGGTCCAGACGCGGTGCGTCGCGATCGCCAGGAGCGCGCCCACGACGGGAATGCAGCCCATCGCGAGCCGGGACTCGAGCAGTGAGTCGAGCAGCGGCAGCTGGCCCAGCCACTTCCACGGGCCGGCGATGCCGGTGTCCTCGTGCGCCACGGTGATCTCGATGCCGAGCGACAGCAGGGCCATCACGTACATCGTGATCGCGAGCGCCCGCGAAACGACGTCGCGCCACAGCCAGATCGTCAGCATCACCATGAGCACGATCAGCGGCCAGCCGAAGAACGCGTTCTCCTCGGTGCGGTTCATCGAGACGTCCGCGGCCGCCTCGGGCGCGCCGGCGACCGACTGCGTCGCGAACCGCGTGAACGCCGCCGTGTCGTTGCCCGCCGAGCCGTGCAGCAGCGAGTGGAAGCTCTGCGGGCCGAAGAACTGCCAGTACAACGGGAATCCGGTGATCACCAGAGCGACGACCGCGCCGATCCCGATGCCCTTGCCCAGCGGGGCCAGCATGCCGCGGATCTCCGCGCGGTGCGGGATCAGCCACGCGACCGCGAACACGATGAAGGCGAGGGCGAAGATGGCCAGCGGCTCTTCGCCCAGCAGGATCTGCCACGCGACGAGCAGCCCGAGCACGATGCCGTTGCGCACCGGGCGGACGCCGCGCGCGACCTGGATCGTCTTGAGCGCGATGAACGGCAGCACGAACAGCACGACGAAGTTCGGGTGCGCGTTGCCGTGCGAGATCATCGGCGGCGCGAAGCCGCAGAACGCGCCGCCGATCGCGGCCGCCGTCCGGTTCGGCACCAGGTGCCGGGAGAACACCCAGTACCAGCCGAGCGCGGTGCCGGCGAGGCCCGCGGTGAGCACGATCGCCCAGGTGAGGGTCGCGCCGAAGGTCAGTGTCAGGGGCGCCAGCGGGATGTTCAGGCCGAACATCGCCGCATTGGCCGCCATGTTGACGCCGTGCGGGTAGTTCTGCAGGTCCGTGGTGAACGGGTTCTGGAAGTGCAGGACGGCCTTCGCGACGACCGTCGAGTACCACTCCCACTGGCTCTGGTCGGCGCCGCCGTTCCAGAGGTAACCGCGCTTGAGGTCGAACCACAGCCCGTTGTAGAGCAGGATCGTGAACAGCAGGAACCCGCCGGCGATCGCGGAGTCCTGCCACGCCCAGCGCTTCGGGCCTTCCGGTGGTTCGGGAGCGGGCGGCACCAGCTCGGGAACGGCTTCGGACTTCAGGCTCACGGTTCGACCACCCTGGCGAGGAAGTAGAGCGCCCCGGTCCCGGCGTGCCGGACCAGCAGCAGGAACGGCCGGTCCACCGCCACGGCGACCGGGTCGTCGATCGTCATCGACATGAGGCGCATGACCAGCGCGGTGGCCGCAGCCCCCTCGAAGCCTTGTTCGTCGACGCGCAGCACGGCCTGGTGCAGCACCTCGGACACGGTCAGCCGCGGATCCGGCGAGAGCCCGGTCAGGTCGGCGCGGTCGGTGAACATCGTCCGCACGCCGAGGCCGTGCAGCACGCCGGAAAGCTTGCTGGACACGTCGAGCGAGATCTTGGGGAGCGAGAGTTCGACCGGCTTGGCGCGGACCTTGCCGAGCAGGTTCGTCAGCTTCTCCTGGTCGAGCTGGGATTCCGCCTCGGCGAGCTCGCCGTCCGGCAGCAGCACGACGGCCTGCAGGCCACCCGCCGCGGCCAGCTGCACCGCCTGCCAGCCGCCGGAGTGCGCGTAGCCGAGGCTCTCGCTGAGCCACATGGTCGGCACGTCCCGGGTGCCGGCCGGGGCGTGGAACGGCGCGTCGCTGGTGTTGGCTTCGCGGAAGGGCAGTTTCCACGCGGCTTTGAGGTAGAGGGCGTTGACGAGCACGGCGGCGACGTCGTCGCTGATCGAGCCGGGCGGAAGCAGCTGCGGGATCAGCCCGCGCGTGGTGCGCTCGACGTCGTCGTTGATGAGGGCGCGAGCGGTCTCGGGTTCCTTTTCGAAGGGCGCGCTCGCGACGGCGGCCCCGGGCCATTCGGCGAGCTCGGCCTTGAAGGAGTCTTCGAGCGGGAGCCGGTCGTCGGCCCACAGCGTGTTGGCCACGGCCAGCTCGGCGTCGTCCTCGGCGAGCTGGGCGGCCTCCCGCAGCAGGACGGTCTGCGCGCCGGGGTCACCGAGCAGGGCGACGAGCTCGTCCCGCGTCTCCCCCCGGGCGGCTCGCGCGGCGAGGGTCAGCGCACTGGCCACCGAGTACGGCGAAAAGCACGTGTTCCCGCCCCCGGCACCGAGGGCCGCGTGGACGGCGAGGGCGAACCGGAGGTGGCTGTCCGTGGCCATGCGGGCGAGACTACCGGACCGCCGACCCCCACCGGCCGCCCACGCGCAACTCCACCAGAGGATGACAAATTCACCCGAAAGTTTCGCGGCCCCGCCCATGCACCCCTAGGCATTTCGCGTGATTGAAGGGTCAACACGCGTGATCAGAGGGTCAACTCGCGTGATTAGAGGGTCGACACGGCGTGGGCCGGGCCTTGCCGCGTGTCGACTCCCCAATCACGCGTGTCGGCGCTCCGATCACGGCGCGGGTCAGCGGTGGAGGCGGGTGACGTGCCAGGAGTACCAGACGTGGGCTTGGGCGTCGGTGAGGGAGGCGACCTGGTCGACCACCACGCGGAGCAGGCCGGCGTCGTCCGCGGCCGTGTTCCAGGCCGGGACGAACAGCGGGTCGAGGGACTCCGGGGCCCGGCGGGCCAGCGCGTGGACCAGCTCGATCAGCAGCTCGCGCTGGCCCTCCTGCATCGCCAGCCGGCGGCGGTCGCTCATCACGTACCGCAGGGCCAGCGCCTTCAGCAGGGCCACCTCCGCGGCGACCCGCTCCGGGACGCACAGGTCGGCCCCGTAGCGGCTCAGCGGGCCTTCGCCGAACCTCTCGCGCGTGCCGGTGACGGCCGCCGTGGTGAAGCGGCCGACCAGCTCGCTCGTCAGCCGTTTCAACGCGACCTGGGCGCCCGGTGACCCGTCCGGCTCGGCCGACGCCAGCGCCGCCACCACCGGCAGCGCCAGCAGTTCCGCCGCCGCATCCTCCAAAGTGGACACCGATTGCGCCGAGAAGTGCTTGGCGGCCGCCTCGGCGACGGCCGCCCGCTCGTCCGGGTGGGCGAGCACGCGCAGCTTGATCCGGCCGGCCAGCACGCCGTCCTCGACGTCGTGCACCGAATACGCGACGTCGTCCGCCCAGTCCATGATCTGCGCTTCCAGGCACCGCCGCTCGGCCGGTGCCCCCTCCCGGAACCACTCGAACACCGGAACGTCGTCGCTGTACACGCCGTACTTGACCTGACCCGGCCGCCGTGGCCACGGGTACTTCGTGGTCGCGTCCAGGCACGCGCGGGTCAGGTTGAGCCCCACCGGGTCACCTTCGGCGGACAGCAGCTTCGGCTCCAGCCGGGTGAGGATGCGCAACGTCTGCGCGTTGCCCTCGAACCCGCCGCACGCGCCGGCCACCTCGTCGAGCGCGCGCTCGCCGTTGTGCCCGAACGGCGGGTGGCCGATGTCGTGCGCCAGCCCCGCGGTGTCCACCAGGTCCGGGTCCGCGCCCAGCTCCTCGGCGATGCCCCGGCCGATCTGGGCGACCTCCAGCGAGTGCGTCAGCCGCGTGCGCGGGACACCGGTGACCTCGGCGCCCTCCCCCGGCCCGACCACCTGGGTCTTGCCGGCCAGCCGCCGCAGCGCCGCGGAGTGCAGCACCCGGGCCCGGTCGCGGGAGAACGCGCTGCGCCCGTCTGCCCGGGCGCCGGGCAGCGCCGCGCCCTTGGCCGCCTCCGGCAGCAGGCGGGCGGTGTCGTGCTCGGTGTAGTTCACCCGACCAGCGTAAACGTGGCCACCGACAAAACGCTCAGCCCAGGAAAGTGGCGAACAGATCGTCCGCGGGTGTCTTCGTCAGCCGGTAGTACAGCAGCGCCCCGGTCTCGCGGACGATGTACCGCACCTGGGTGACGCGCTCCTGGACGATCGGCCCGCTGTGCGTCGGCGCGGTCCAGGCGTCCAGGCCCAGGTCGTCGGCCATGGTCCGGGCGCGGAAGGAGTGCCACGGGTCGCTGACCAGCACCGCCGTCCGCCAGCCGCGGGCCTCGACCTGCTGGGCGACCGCGCGCAGGCTGCGCAGCGTGTCGCTGCCTTCGCCGACGGCGAGGGTCGCCGACGCCGGCACGCCGCGCCGGGTCAGCCACAGCTGGCCGGCCCGGGCCTCGGTGAAGTTGTCCTCGGCCTTCTTGCCGCCCGCGGTGACGATCGTCTTCGCGACGCCCGCGTCGTAGAGCTGCTTGGCCTTCGCCAGCCGGGCGGCGTAGATCTCCGACGGCCTGCCGTTGTACTGCGCGGCGCCCAGCACCACGATGACGTCGGCGGGTGTCCGGTCGTTCACGCGGGCCACCTGCCAGACCCGGAACGCCGTGCCGCCGACGAGCGCGACCAGCACGAGGAGCGTGCCGAGGACGATCCGGCGTGCCCAGCTCGCCACCGACGGTTTGGTGCGTTCAGCGGTACCCATCCGGGCCATTCTTTCAGAGGCGGCTCAGAGCCACCCACGCTCCTCGGCGACCCGCACCGCTTCGGCCCGCGTCCGCGCGCCGGTCTTCCCGATCGCCGCGGAGAGGTGGTTGCGGACGGTGCCTTCCGAGAGGTGCAGCGCCCGGGCGACGTCGGCCACCGTGCTGCCGTCCTTGGCCTCCCGCAGCACGTCCCGCTCCCGCCCGGTGAGCGGGCTGGCGCCGGTGGCGAGGGATTCCGCGGCCAGCGCCGGATCCACCACCCGGAGTCCACTGTGGACTCGCCGGACGGCCTCGACGAGCTGCTCCGGCGGCGCGTCCTTGACGACGAAGCCGGCCGCGCCCGCCGCCATCGCGCGGGCGAGGTAGCCGGGACGGCCGAACGTCGTGCAGATGATCACCCGGCACGACGGCAGGGCGTTCCGCAGGTCGGCCGCGGCCTCCAGGCCGTCCTTCCCGGGCATCTGGACGTCGAGCAGGGCGACGTCCGGCTCGACCTCGCGCGCGGCGGCCACCACCTCGTCGCCGGAACCGACCTGCCCGACCACTTCGATGTCGTTCTCCAGGCCCAGCACGGTGGCCAGGGCCCCGCGGACCATGGCCTGGTCGTCGGCCAGCAGCACCCGGATCAAGCGAGTCCTCCCGCGGGTTCGGCGCGCACGGCCGGGGTGGCCGGGCTCGGTTCGGGGAGCGGGATCTCCGCCCGCACGAGCAATCCTCCCCCAGGCCGGCCCGACGTCCGCAGCGTGCCCCCGGCCGCGGCCAGCCGCTCGGTCAGCCCGCGCAGGCCGTTGCCCGCGACGACGTCGGTGGCGGTGCCGTCGTCCTCGATCTCGAGCCAGGTGTCGCCCAGCCGCACGCGCACCCGCTTGGCACCGGAGTGCCGCAGCACGTTCGTGACGGCTTCGCGCAGCACGTACCCGAAGGTGGGCTGGAACTCGGGGCGGACGTTGTCGACCGCGTGCGGCAGGTCGGCGTCGATCTCCGCGGCCCGCAGCGCCGCCCGGGCGCCGACGAGTTCCGCCGACAGCGACACCTCGCGGTTTGCTGACACGGTCGCGCGGACGTCGGACAGCGCGCTGCGGGTGAGGCTCTCCACCTCGCGGATCTCCTCGACCGCGCGCGGGATGTCGCCGGCGCTCTCCAGCACCCGCCGGGCCAGCCCCGCTTTGACGGTGATCGTGGTGAGGCTGTGCCCGAGCAGGTCGTGCAGGTCGCGGGCCAGGCGCTGCCGCTCGTTCGCCACGGCGAGGGTGGCGATCTCCTCGTTCGCGCGTTCCAGCCGCCGGACCGCGCGGACGAGGTTGCCCATGAAGAACATCGCCAGCGTGATCGACAAGACGGTGATCAGGTCGCCGTAGTCTTCCACGAACCGGCCCTGCGCCAGCAGGATCACCGCGCCGAGCGCCACCGTGGACAGGTCGATGATCACCGACCAGGCGGCGGGCACCAGGAACACGACCACCGCCGTGCCGTAGAGCAGGACGAACCCGCTGCCGGCGGCCAGCGCCAGCGAGGCGAGCCCCAGCACGTTCATCGTGATCCCGAAGGCCAGCTTCACCCGGCGTTCCCGGCGGAAGAAGTACGGGAAAACCGCGTAGCACGCGGAGTAGGCGTAGACGAAGACGAAGGTGGCGACGAGCCCGGGGGTGACCGCGGGCTCGGCCAGCAGCGAGCGCGTGACCGGGATGAGGAACGGCAGCAGGAAGACCATCGACATGATCGGCCAGCGCGGGCCGCCGGGCCCGCGGTCGGCGGCGTCCGGAAGCGGGTCCTCCCACCAGGATTCCTTGCTGTCCAGACCGAACCGGCGCTTCGCCATCGTCGTTCCCCTCCGGCCCTCAGACGCGGGCGCTGTCCTTACGGTAACGCCTGATCACCAGGGCTCCGAGCACGACCGTCCACGCGCCGAGCACACCGGCGGCGTGCGGCAGCGAGACCACCATGTCGCTGGTCACCGCCGGTCGCGCGACCTGCAGCACCCAGTAGGTCGGCATGATCTGGGCGACGTCGTGCATCCAGCCGGGCATCGACTCGATCGGGATCCAGAGCCCGCCGAGGAAGCCCGTCCCGAGCGTGACGAGCATGTTGATCGGCTGCATCGAGTCCGGCGTGCCGAACTGGCCGAGCAGCAGGCCGAGCAGCACCAGCGGGATCGTGCCGAGCCAGATGCCGGCGAAGATCCGCACCCAGCCGCTCGCGTCGACGTGCACACCCTCGGCCAGCACGCCCAGCAGCGGCACGAGGACCAGCGCGGGCAGCCCCACGAGCATCCCGGAGATGCCCTTGCCCGCCAGGTACCCGGTGCCGGTGAGCGGGGTCAGGCGCAGCTGGCGCTGCCAGCCGACCGCGCGTTCGAGGGCCAGCCGGGCCCCGCTGTTGGTCGCCGCGGCGAAGACGCCGAACGTCATCATGTTGATCATGATCACGGCCGCGATCTGCGCGTGGTCCGGATCGCTCGTCTTCGTGAAGACGTTGGCCTGCAAGAGGAACATCAGCACCGGGAAGGCGACGACGAAGATCAGGAAACGGGGCGCCCGGAAGTTCCGGCGGATCTCGGTGAGCAGGTAGGTGGCGTTCATCGGACGGGCTCCGCGGTCTCGTCGGCGGTCAGGGACAGGAAGGCGCCTTCGAGGCCGACGGCGCTGATTTCGACGTCGTGCACGGCCGGAACCGCGGCCTTGAGCGCCCAGAGCGTGGCGTCGGAGTCGCCGCTGGAGATCGCGACGCGGTCGCCGCGCAGCTCGAACTCCTTGACGCCGGGCAACGCGGCGATGACGGCGTCGGTGGCGCCAGGGACGGCGGCGCGCAGGGTGCGGCCGCCGGCCAGCGCGCGGACCTCGGCGACGCTGCCGTCGGCGACGATCCGGCCCCGGCGCATCAGCACCACCCGGTCGGCGAACTCCTCCGCCTCTTCGAGGTAGTGCGTGGCGAACAGGACCGTACGGCCGGACTCGGTGAAGGAGTACATCGACTGCCAGAACTCGCGGCGGGTGCCGACGTCCATCGCCGCCGTCGGCTCGTCGAGGATCAGCAGGTCCGGGTTGCTGACCAGGGCGACGGCGAAGCGGACCCGCTGCTTCTGCCCACCGGAAAGCTTGTTGGCGCGACGGCCGGCCAGTTCTTCGACACCGGCGGCGCGCAGGGCCTCGGCGACCGGCATCGGGTTGCGGTGCAGGGCCGCGACCATGCCGACGGTCTCGCCGACGGTGAGGTCGTCCATCAGGGCGCCGCCCTGCAGCATCGCCCCGATCAGGCCGGCCCGCACGGCGTCGATCGGCTTGCGCCCGAACACGCGCACGTCGCCGGCACCGGGGCTGGTCAGGCCCAGGATCATGTCGACGGTGGTGGACTTGCCCGCGCCGTTGGGGCCGAGCAGGGCGACCACTTCGCCCGGGGCGATGGTCAGGTCGACGCCGTCGACCGCGTGGACGCCGCCGTAGTGCTTCCGCAGGCCGGTGAGGTGGATCGCGGCCCCCGCCGCCACCGCCTGGATGTCTGTTTCTCGCATGCCCCCAGGCTGCCGCCCGGCGGGCCCGGGCCCCCGGATCGTGCGTCACGACTTGGCCGTGACAGGTGTCAGGGGTGCCTGGGCCCGGGCGGGGTCAGCAGCCGATGAGGCGGCCCGCCAGGTAGGACTCCAGCTTGTCGATCGCGATGCGCTCCTGCGACATCGTGTCGCGCTCGCGCACCGTCACCGCCTGGTCCTCGAGCGAGTCGAAGTCGACCGTGACGCAGTACGGCGTGCCGATCTCGTCCTGGCGGCGGTAGCGGCGGCCGATCGCCTGGGCGTCGTCGAAGTCGACGTTCCAGTGCTTGCGCAGCGTCGCCGCGACCTCCTTCGCCTTCGGGGTCAGGTCGGCGTTGCGCGAGAGCGGCAGCACCGCGACCTTGAACGGCGACAGCCGCGGGTCGAGCTTGAGCACCACGCGGGTGTCGGTGCCGCCCTTGGCGTTCGGCACCTCTTCCTCGACGTAGGAGTCCACCAGGAACGCCATCATCGACCGGCCGACACCGGCCGCCGGCTCGATGACGAACGGCCGGTACCGCTGGCCCGAGGCCTGGTCGAAGAACGACAGGTCCTGACCCGAGTGGTTCGAGTGCGTCGTCAGGTCGAAGTCGGTGCGGTTCGCGATGCCTTCGAGCTCGCCCCATTCCTGACCGGCGTTGAACGCGAACCGGTACTCGATGTCGACGGTGCGCTTCGCGTAGTGCGAGAGCTTTTCCTTCGGGTGCTCGTAGTGGCGCAGGTTGTCGGCCTTGATGCCGAGGTCCGTGTACCACTTCGTGCGCTCGTCGATCCAGTACTGGTGCCAGCGCTCGTCCTCGCCCGGCTCGACGAAGAACTCCATCTCCATCTGCTCGAACTCGCGCGTCCGGAAGATGAAGTTGCCCGGCGTGATCTCGTTGCGGAAGGACTTGCCGATCTGGCCGATGCCGAACGGCGGCTTCTTCCGCGACGTCGTCTGGACGTTGGAGAAGTTCACGAAGATGCCCTGCGCGGTCTCCGGGCGGAGGTAGTGCAGGCCCTCTTCGGACTCCACCGGGCCGAGGTAGGTCTTCAGCATCATGTTGAAGTCCCGCGGCGGGGTGTACTTGCCGCGCGTGCCGCAGTTCGGGCACGGCACCTCGGACAGGTCGTCCTCGCTGGTCTCCTTGCCGGTGCGCGCCGCGAACTCCTCGGCGAGCTGGTCGGCGCGGAACCGCTTGTGGCACGACAGGCACTCGATCAGCGGGTCGGTGAACACGTTGACGTGCCCCGACGCGACCCAGACCTCACGCGGCAGGATCACCGACGAGTCGAGGCCGACGACGTCGTCGCGGCCCTGGACGACGGTCTTCCACCACTGGCGCTTGATGTTGTCCTTCAGCTCGACCCCGAGCGGCCCGTAGTCCCACGCAGAGCGGGTGCCGCCGTAGATCTCTCCGCTGGCGAAGACGAAACCACGGCGTTTGCACAGGCTGATGATCTTCTCAATGGTGTTCGTGGGCACTCCACGCTCCGAAAAGCTTGCGGGGACGGTTCAGGACTGAACGTCCAGGGTATCCGCCGGGGCCCACCGCTTTTCGCGCAGGTGAGCCTACGGCCGCGACACCAGCGACGCCGTGACGACGCGGTTGTCCTCGTACCCCTCGCTGCCGCCGACGTACTCGCCGCCGCAGGTGACCAGCAGCAGCTTGTGCGGGCCGTCGGGGTCGAACAGCTGCTCGGACCGGCCGGCGAGGTCCGACTTATGCACGGTCTCGGTGGCGTCGATCCGGTACACCCAAGCGCCGCCGGCGGCGTCGGTCAGCTTGACCTCCTGGCCCTGTTTGACCTGCCAGAGCTCGTTGAACGGGCCCTTCTTGCCCTTCCAGTTCACGTGCCCGGACAGCAGCGCGACGCCGTGGTCGGCGCCCAGCTTCGCGCCCCACCAGGCGGCCTCGTCGAGCCCCTCCGGGATCTTCAGCGCGCCCGCGGCGTCGAGGTCCTCCTGGATCAGCTTCGCGGTGCCGCCGCCGGGCAGGGCCAGCTGCGCCGGCGCCTGGCCCGTGTCCGGCCGCGTGCCCTGCGGGGCCTGCTGGTTCGCGGCGGGGACGGGCGTTCCGGTGCCGTTCGCCCCGGCGGGTTCATCCTTTCCGGTGAACACGAGCAGGGTCGCGACCAGCGCCGCGACCACGAACGCCCCGGCGACGCCGACGATCCACCAGCGGCCGGAGCCCTTCTTCGGCTCCGCCGGGTTCCGCTCCTGCATGGGCTTGTGCTCCTTCGCTGTCATGGCCAGTGCACAGACAGGCATGCCGCGAAGGGCGCGTCGGGTTGCAGCGAAACTTGTTCAGCCGGTGGGGCGCGTCACCAGCTCGGCCGTCACCAGGCGGTTCTCGTCGTAGCCTTCGGTGCCGCCGACGTAGTCGCCGCCGCAGGTCACCAGCACCAGCCGGTGCGGGCCGTCCTGCCCGAACCACCGGGCGGCCTGGGCCGGCAGCGTCTCCTTCGGCAGCGTGACGACGTCGTCGACGCGGTAGACCCACCGGCCGCCGCGCGCGTCGACCACACTGACCCGGTCGCCGGCCCGCATGCGCCACAGCTCGTCGAACGGCCCGCGCCTGCCCTCCCAGTTCACGTGACCGGACAGCAGCGCCGCTCCCTGGGCCGCGCCCAGCTTGGCGCCCCACCAGGCCGCGTCGCCGAGACCGCGCGGGATCGGCAGCACCCCGGTGTCGGTGAGTTCGGTGCGGACCAGGCGGGCGGTGGCGCCGCCGGGCAGCCGGACCGTGCCCGGCCGCTGCTGGGTGGCGGTTTCGCTGTCCGCGGGGAGCACGGCCGGGGCCGCGTTCTCGCCCGGCAGCGAGCCGGGCGGGGGTGCCGCCGCCACCGGCGTCGCCGACGGCGGCAGCCAGGTCAGCACGATGATCCCGGCCGCGAAGGCGGCCACGGCCAGCGCCGCCGAGACGGCGGCCAGGGCGGTGCGCAGCACCTAGTCCGTCCCGGTCTTGCGCCGCCGGCCCAGCAGCAGGGCGACGGCGGCGAAGAACACCCCGCCGAAGAGCAGGCCGATGCCGAGCGGGATGCGGGAGCCGTCCCCGTCGGTGGCGGGCGCGGCCGCACCGAGGTAGCCGGCCGGGACCTGCGTCGGCACCGCGGGCTGGGTCGCGGTCGTGCCACCGGCCGGGCCGCCGGCCTTCGCGACGAACCCCTTCGGGATCGAGCAGCTGACCCCGCCGAGCACGATGTTCGTCTTCACGTCCTGCAGCGCGGTGCCCTGGGCGTCCTTGACGTGCGTGGTGATCTCGACCCGCCAGCCGGCGACCGCGGTGTGGTCGCCCCCGCGCCAGCCGTCCTGGCGGATCAGCTGGTCGAAGGCGGTGACGCGGGTCAGCGCGAGGTCGGAGACCGTGGTCGCCGGGTCGGCGTTGGTGATGTCACCGGGCGGGCCGAGGCGCAAGTTCTTCAGCTGGAGACCCGCGTTGCCGCCGGGCACCGGGACGATGCCGAGCCCGCCACCGGCCTGGCGCACCCACAGCCGGGTCACCGACGACGTCGTCGACAGCTTGCCCGGGCCGGTGCAGTCGACCGAGGTTTTGGCGCCTTCGAGCACGAGGACGGTGTTGTCGGCCGGCTTGGTGCCGCCCTGCCAGGTGTCCCGCAGCGCGTAGTTGGTCTCCGCGGTGGCGGTCGGCACGGTGGTGGCCTGCAGCGCGGCGAAGACGTTGTGGTCGCGGCTCGGGACCCCGGGCGGGTACGGGTTCTGTGACGCGCTGTAGCGGCCGAGGGCGATCTGGTAGTGCCCGCCGAAGGTGGCCCGCTCGCCGTCGTCCTTGGGGACCGAGACGCGGTCCGCGCCGAGCTTCGACTGGCCGGGCAGCAGCGGGGATCGTTGCGTTTCGGTGATCAGGGCGCCGCCGCGCTGGCCTTGGTCCCCGATCCGCACCGAGGCGATGTTCGCGAACGAGACCGGGCCGGCCTTCTCGTCGACGGCCTGGGTCTGCGCACCCGCGACACCCACGCCGACCAGCGGAAACACCGCGGCGGCCAGTGCGGCTGCCTTCGTCACCAAACGCGTCATGTCTCCCCACTGCTCTGCTCGGGACGGGTCGCCGGCGTCCGGGAAACGGCGAAACGCTCCGCGACAACCTTGCACCGTCGGCGACGACATGCGAAGCCGCAGGGCCAATATCCCACGAACTCACCCGAACGGGGTAATACGACCGGCCGTACCCCGCAGCTCGGCGCCGCGGCCGGGGTCCCGGACGGGGGAACACTAGGATGGGCGGCACCGTTATCGGCAATGACTACGGAATTCATGGTCGCGGGCAGCGTGGAGGCGGGAATGGCGACGGTCACCGGGAGTGGCGCCCAGCCGGGGCTCGCGGACTGCGCCCCGGCGGCCGGAGGGTCTCCGGCACACCCCCCGCAGTCGGTCCTGACGGACGCGGGCGACCTGCTGCGCGCGCTGGCGGCCCCGGTCCGGATCGCGATCGTGCTGCAGCTGCGCGCGGCCGACCGGTGCGTGCACGAGCTGGTGGACGCGCTCGACGTCGCCCAGCCGCTGATCAGCCAGCACCTGCGGGTGCTGAAGACGGCCGGGGTGGTCCAGGGCGAGCGCCGCGGCCGCGAGGTCGTCTACCGCCTCGCCGACGACCACCTGGCGCACATCGTGGTCGACGCCGTCGCCCACGTGCAGGAAGGAAAGTGATGAACACCGCCGCGTCGCGCAGCCAGGCCCCGGTCCCCGGGCGCCGATCCACCCGGCAGCGGTCCGCGGTCGTCGAGCTGCTCAGCACGATCGACGACTTCCGTTCGGCCCAGGAACTCCACGACGAGCTGCGCAAACGCGGCGACGGCATCGGCCTGACGACGGTGTACCGGACGCTGCAGTCGCTGTCGGAGGCCGGCGAGATCGACGTGCTGCGCACGGATTCGGGCGAGGCGATCTACCGGCGGTGCTCGGCGCACCACCACCATCACCTGGTGTGCCGGCGGTGCGGCCGCACGGTCGAGGTCGAGGGGCCGGCGGTCGAGCGCTGGGCGGAGAAGATCGCGGCGGAGCACGGCTTTTCGGAGATCTCGCACACGGTGGAGATCACCGGGACCTGCGCCGAGCACTAGCCCGGACGTTCCAGGGCGGCCTTGGCCGAGCAGGCAGTCCGTCCGGTAGGTCGACCGATCGCCGGCATCGCCCCCGCCAGGGCGGCGAGCACGTCGTTCTCGGTGCATCGTGCCGCGTCCGGATCGTCCGACGGCGTGTTCCGCATCTCGACCACCGCGAAGCTCGGCGAGTGGCCGTGCGTCGCGTCGAGCGCCTTCCGCGCCTACCGGGCCGCCGAGGTTTGCGGCAGGGCACCGCTCTCCGCGGCCACCTGCCGGGCGACCGCGTCGGTCTCGCCGTCCCTCCGGCGCGCACGCGACCAGGGTTGCCGCGCACAGCACGGAAGACCAGCCACCCATCTTGTCAGTATTCGTAAGGATCCTTCGGGGTCGGGACCGGTGTCACCGAGGCCGGGGTGAAGTCCGGGGTGTAGCTGTTGTCCTTCGTCGCCGTGCCCGGGACGATCTGGCCGGTCACCTGGATCCACGCGTCGCTCGCCAGGTGGTCCGCTTGGCCGCCGCGGAGGCGGACCGTCACCGGGAACGCGTCCGCCGCGCAGCAGCTGATCACCAGGCGCGCCAGGAGGGTGCTGCCTCCGGTGTGGACGACGAAGCCGGTCAGGGAAACCGTGCGGCCGTTCAGGGTGCCCGCCGCGTCCCAGCCCGCGCGGGTGACGAAATCGTTCACCGCCAACGGCACCACGTTCCCCGGCGGCAAGGGCGGGAACGCCGCGGCGTTGGCCACGGCTGCGCTGGAGGGGGCGCGGGCCTCCGTGCGGATCACGGAGTCCGCGCCCAGGGCCGGTGGGGCGACCAGGAACACCGCCAGCACCGGGACCAGCAGCAGCCACGCCGGACGGGCCGAGTGCGAGTGGTCGCCATGCTCGCCGGGGCTGCCGTGGTCGGCGTGGTCGCGATGCGCGGCGTGGCCGCCATGCTCGCCGGGGCCGCCGAGCTCGACCTCGCTGGCATGCCCGCCCGGGCCGCCAAGCCCGGCCTCGCTGCCATGCGCGGCGTGGCTGCCATGCTCGCCCGGGCCGCCGCGGCCGCCATACTCGGCGTGGCCGCCATGCTCGCCATACTCGGCGTGACCGCCATGGCCGCCATACTCAGCGCGGCCGCCATGCTCGCCATACTCAGCGTGACCGCCATGGCCGCCATACTCAGCGCGGCCGCCATGCTCGCCATACTCAGCGTGACCGCCATGGCCGCCATACTCGGCGTGGCCACCGGGGTCGTCTAGTGCGGGGCGCCGGGACGCCACGAGGTCGCGGACGATCGCGACCGCGCCCAGCAGCACCATCACCGCGCCGCCCGCGATGATCCAAGGCTGCTGGGCCGGTTTGACGTACCTCAGGTAGTCGCCGTTGGCCGCGATCTTGACCAGGGCGCCGCCGAGCAGGATCAGCAGGATGTTCTGGGTTTCCCGTTTCACGCGACCCCCACCAGGAATCCGGCCCCCAGCGCGCAGGCCACCGCCACCACGAACGTCGCCGGCGCGAACCGCACCGCGAACGACCTCCCGAACGTGCCCGCCTGCAACGCGAACAGCTTGACGTCGATCGCCGGGCCCACCACCAGGAACACCAGCTTCGGCAGCAAGGGCAACGCCGTCAGCGACGCCGCCACGAAGGCGTCCGCCTCGCTGCACAGCGCCAGCACCACCGCCAGGACCGCCAGCACCACCACGCCCAGCACCAGCTGGTCGCCCAGGACGCCGAACCACCGGGCCGGGACCAGGACGTTCAGCGCCGACGAGATCAGCGCCCCCAGCACCAGGAAACCGCCCGCCTCGACCAGGTCCGTGCGCGCGGTCTCGGCGAACACCCGCCACCGCCGGCCGCCCGCCACGTCCGGGAGGCGCCGCAACGCGCGCGCCGTGATCCACTCGAGCTTGCCCCAGCGGGCCCACAACCAGCCCATCACCATCGCCGTGGCGAGGGAGCCCGCGAACCGCGCCAAGACCATCTCCGGCTTGCCGGGGAACGCGACCGCCGTCGCCACCAGCACCACCGGATTCACCGCCGGCGCCGCCAGCAAGAACGTCAACGCCGCCGCCGGGGCCACGCCCTGCCCCATCAGCCGCCGCGCCACCGGTACCGAAGCGCATTCGCACCCCGGCAGCGCGACGCCCGCCAGCCCGGCGACGCCGACTGCCGCGCCCGCTCGGCGTGGCAGCACCTTCTCCAGCACGCGCGCGGGGACGAACGCCGCGATGGCCCCGCTGATCAGCACGCCCAGCACCAGGAACGGCAGCGCCTGCACGCAGACCGCGACGAACACGGTCGAGCCGGTGCGCAGCGCGGGCACGTCGAACACGTCCTGCAGCCAGCCCTGGGCCAGGATCGCGATCAGCAGGATCGCGCACAGCACTTCGACCGAGCTGATCCGGAACCGGCGCGTGCGCCGGCCGGGCTCGGCCTCGGTATCGGAAACGATGTTCACGACCGCGATGATGCCAGGGCCGTCCGACAAGACGAGACCCGCACGGGCCGCGAACGGAGGATTACGGTCCGTTTCGGTACCCGATCCTCCGTTCGCGGCGGAAAGTCCACCCCGGACGGGTCAGTCGCCAGGCACGATTCCGGGCAGATCGGTCCGCAGCTGCGACGCCGTCGACACGACCAGCATCAGCAACGTCCCGAGCGCGGCCGCGTCCAGACCGGCCGCCGGGAACGCGTACCGCAGCGTCACGTCGACCCCGTTGTCCGAATGCCCGACCCCGAGCGTCCCGAACAGACCCTGCCCCGCCCGCTCGGCGACGGCGATCGACAGCGCGGGCTCGTCCACCAGGTCCCAGCCGACCACGCAGGTCAGCGTGAGCACGGTGAGGCCTTCGCCGAGCCGGGTCGCCTGGATCACGCACGGCACGCCGCCGTGGGAGAACGTCAGCGCGCCGTCGTCGTCGACGTGCACCTCGAGATACCGCTCCAGCGCCTCCCGGGCCCGGGTCAGCAGCTCCGCGGTCTCGACGGCTTCGGTGGCGCTCACGAAGAAGCCGCCTGGTCGACGGCGCCGCCGAAGCGGCGATCCCGCTTCGCGAATTCCAGGCACGCCCGCCACAGGTGGGTCCGATCGAAGTCCGGGAACAGCGTGTCCTGGTAGACCATCTCGGCGTAGGCCGACTGCCACAGCAGGAAGTTCGACGTCCGCTGCTCGCCCGAGGGCCGCAGGAACAGGTCCACGTCCGGCATGTCCGGCTGGTACAGGTACTTCCCGATGGTCTTCTCGGTGACCTTGTCGGGGTTCAGCTTCCCGGCGGCGACGTCCTGCGCGATCCGCTGCATGGCGTCACCCAGCTCGGCGCGGCCGCCGTAGTTGACGCACATGGTCATGTTCAGCGCCGTGTTGTGCTTGGTCTTCTCCTCGGCCGCCTGCAGCTCCTTGATCACCGACGCCCACAGCTTCGGCCGCCGCCCCGCCCAGCGGATGCGCACGCCGATCGAGCCGAGGTAGTCGACCTGGCGGCGGATGGTGTCGCGGTTGAAGCCCATCAGGAACCGCACCTCTTCGGGGCTGCGCTTCCAGTTCTCCGTCGAGAACGCGTACACCGAGAGCCACTTGACGCCGAGCTCGACCGCCCCGCTGGCGACGTCGATCATCACCGCTTCGCCGCGCTTGTGGCCCTCGATCCGCGGCAGGCCGCGCTGGTTGGCCCAGCGGCCGTTGCCGTCCATGACCAGCGCGACGTGCTTGGGCACCAGCTCCCGCGGGATTTCCGGCGGTTTCGCGCCCGACGGGTGCGGATCCGGGGCCCGCAGCTCGTATCGCGACGCCTTGTTCTCGCGTCCCCTGCGCAGCACTGCGAGCCTCCCTGAATGGGTTAACCGGTCGGGCCGACCCTACTGCTTGGGTGCCGCCTGTCCTTGGGGGGTTCGGGTGGCGGAGCCCCCGACTCGGGGCGAAGCCCCGGGTGGCACAGCTTCCCGGGCGCGTCGCTCGACCAGGGGAAGAGAGCGCAGCTGCCGCTCCAGGTGCCACTGCAGGTGCGCCGCGACCAGGCCGCTCGCGTCGCGGCGGGTGCCGGGCAGGGTCGCCTCGGCCATCTCCCACTCGCCGTGCAGCAGGGCCGTGAGCAGGTCGAGGACCTCGGGCGCGGGGTGCACGGAGCCCGGGACGCGGCAGTCGTGGCACATCGAACCGCCGGCCGGGACGCTGAACGCGACGTGCGGGCCGGGCAGGCCGCAGCGAGCGCACTCGGTGAGCGCGGGGGCCCACCCGGCGTAGGACATCGCGCGGAGGAAGAACGCGTCGAGCACGAGGGACGGGTCGCGTTCGCCGGCGGCGAGCGACCGCAGCGCGCCGCAGAGGAGGAGGTACAGCTTGAGCACCGGCTCGCCCTCTTCGGCCGAGAGCCGGTCCGCGGTTTCGGCGATCGCGCTGGCCGCGGTGTAGCGCTGGTAGTCGGCGACCAGCGGCAGCTGGAACGCGTCGACGGTCTCGACCTGGGTGATGACGTCGAGCGTGCGCCCGGTGTAGAACTGCACGTCGACGTGGCCGAACGGCTCCAGCCGGGCCCCGAACCGCGACGAAGTCCGCCGCACGCCCTTCGCCACGGCACGCACCTTGCCGTGGCGCCGCGTCAGCAGGGTGACGATCCGGTCGGCTTCACCCAGCTTGTGCGTGCGCAACACCACCCCGGTGTCGCGGTAGAGGTTCACCACCCCGACATCGTCCCACTTCGGGGTGATGCCGGGGTGGAGCGCCCCACGGAAAAACCGGGATCAGCAGTAGTAGCCCGAGCAGTAGGTGGTGGCGGTCGCGATCGCGATGATCCACACGATGATCGCGGTCACGCAGCCGAGGCCGCCGACGATCGTGGCGATCAGGCAGAGCGTCTTGGTCGTCCGCGACGCCTGCTCCGCCATCGCGTAGTTGCCCTGCATCTTGTACGTCTGGACCTCGTTGGACTTCATGATCGCGAAGATCGCGAGGATCCAGAACAGGAAGATGCAGCCGATCGCCCAGCCCTTGTAGTCCTTGATGGCGTTGATGTCGCCGCCGCCGGGCATGCCGTAGCCGGGGGCGCCGAAGCCGCCGGTGGGCGGCTGGCCGTACGGCGCGGGCTGCCCGTACGGCGCCGGCTGGCCGTAGGGCGCGGGCATGCCGCCGGAGGGCGGGCCGTAGCCCGGCTGCTGCGGCTGCTGGCCGTAGGGCTGCTGCTGGCCGTAGGGATTGGTCATGACGTTGTACCCCAACTATTCGTGAACTTCCCGCCGGGCGAACTCCGGCGGTGGTGCGGAAGGAACTCCTCAGCGCTGCTCGTTCGGCGGCTGGCCGAACTGGCCCGGCTGGATCTTCTGGGTCGCTTCGGGCTCGTCCTGGGTGCCGGGCCGCAGCATCTGGGTGCGCTCGGCCTGCTCGTCGAAGGCACTCCCGGAGCCCGGGCGCAGCATCTGGGTGCGCTCCGCCTGCTCGTCGAAGGCGCCCCCACCCGGCGGCGGGGCGAGCGGCTGCTGCCCGAAGCCGCCCGGCTGCGGGGGCTGCGCGAAGCCACCGGACGACGGCGGCTGGCCGAACCCGCCCGGCTGCGGCTGGCCGAAGCCACCCGGCGCGGGCTGCTGCTCGAAGCCGCCGGACTGCGGCTGCTGCTGCGGGAAACCACCGGACGCGGGTTGCGGGAAGCCACCGGAGGGCGGCTGGCCGAACTGACCGGGCTGCTGCCCCGGCGGCGGGTAGCCGCCGGCGAACGCCTGCCCGCCCGGCTGGCCGAACGGGGCGGCCGCGTCGGCGTTGACCACGATGGTGCCGACGATCTTGTCCGAGAGGGTCTGGGACTTGTCGTCCCACAGCGGCCACAGCCAGCCGACGTAGCAGACCGCGCTGTCGATGGCGTGCGCCAGGTCGCGCACGAACGCCATGCCCGGGCCGACCGGCTGCCCGGTGTCCTCGCGGACGAGCTTGATCTTGGCGTACCGCTTGCCCATCGACTGGCCGGTGTTGCCCTGCGTGATCCACCGGTTGTAGACGGTCCAGGCGATCTGGCCCAGCCAGCCGAGCACCCCCACCAGGACCCACAGCGAGCCGACGTTCCCGAAGATGAACAGGAGCGGGGTGAGGATCACGTACAGCACGAGGATCGGGGCGATGTCGATGAGCCAGCCGAGGGCGCGCTGCCCCCAGCTCGCGTAGTTCCGCGAGGGACCGAAGGGACTGCCCTGCTGACCGAACGGCGCCTGCTGCCCGAACGGCGCCGGCTGGCCGTAGGGCGCGGGCTGCCCGAACGGCGCCTGCCCCGGCTGCGGCTGGCCGAACGGTGGCTGGCCACCGGGCTGCTGCCCGAAGGATTGCTGACCGTACGGATCGGTCATTGGGTGTCTTCCCCTCGCTGGTCACTTCCCCGACACGCGGAAACGGATCCGCTCTCGTCGGTCCGGTCCGCGGGAGCGTACTCGGTTCACCTGCGGCCGCGCCGCCCAGGCTTCAGCTGTCCGGGTGAATCGGTCGTCCGTCCGACGCGGACCGTGGCCGTCCGGTTCCCGGCCGCCGGGGATCAGACGTGCAGGGCCGTGAACGGCGCGAACGGGAGGTTGCGGATGACGAACCAGACGACGAACACGA
Organism: Amycolatopsis sp. 505; assembly: GCF_031625235.1. Lineage (NCBI taxonomy): Bacteria > Bacillati > Actinomycetota > Actinomycetes > Pseudonocardiales > Pseudonocardiaceae > Amycolatopsis > Amycolatopsis sp. 505. The sequence continues at coordinate 420,648 of NZ_JACKQP010000006.1, read as the reverse complement.
CGGAAAAGATCAGCGGTGTCCAGCGCCAGTGCAGCCAGCTGTCCATCGCGCGGCCGCGCAGGCGCCCGAGGATCCACGCGGCCATGCTCCACACCATCAGCAGCACGACGACGAACGACACGGCGTTGTAGTGCAGGGCCGCGGGGATGTCGCCGTGCATCAGGCTGTACGCCATCCGCATGCCGCCGCAGCCCGGGCAGTCGATGCCGAGCAGCGCCTTCGTCGGGCACACGGGCAGGAACCCGCCCGGGGTGGTCGGGTCGCCGACCCAGACCGCCACGCAGCACGCGCCGAGCCCGGCGGCGACGGCCATCGGCGCGCCGAGCGCGCGCAGCTTGGCCTTGGCGCCGCGGGCCGGGTATCCCGTGTAGACGGTCGTGGTCACGGCGTCAGCTGACTCGCGTTGACGCCGACGATCACGATCATCACCACGATGAACACGATGTAGAGCAGCAGGAGGATCCCGGTCGAGATGGCCGACCACATCGCCCACTTGCGGGCGTCGGCCGCGGCCTTGTGCGCCTCGGCGTGGGCGCCCTGGAACCAGAGCGACTGCACCTGGCTGGACTTCACGATCGCGACCACACCCAGGGGCAGGCAACAGAGCACGGTGCTGAGAATCGCCCACACCATGTTGTTGTCCGGCGGCGGCCCGTAGGGGTTGGGCGGCGGGTAGCCGTAGCCGTAGTTCGGCCCGCCCGGGGGCGGGTACGGCGGCGGGTACTGGTCGGTCACCGGGATCCTCCTGCTGCTCGGCTACGTCAGTATGACGTCGTGCCGGTGCCGAACGTGAAGACACCCGCAATCATCAGGATGATCCACAGCACGAGCCACGCGACGCCGACGATCGCCGAGATGATCGCCCACTTCTTGGCCGAGTTGGCGGCCTCCTGCGCGGCGGCCGTCTGGCCCTGCGCCCACAGGCCGTTGACCTTCGCGGCCTGCACGATCGACACGACGCCGAACGGGAGGCAGCACAGGATCGTGGTCAGGATGGCCCACACGAGGTTGTTGCTCGGGGGCGGGCCCGGCTGGTAGCCGCCCGGCTGCCCACCGGGGTAGTTCGGCTGGCCGCCGGGCTGGTTCGGCTGGTCGCCGGGGTAGTTGGGCATGCCCTGGCTGTCGGTCATGGTCGGTCGTTCCCCTTCGTCGTGCTCCTCGGACGACCACCGGGTCCGCGGGCCGCCCCGACCGGCCGCGGTGTGGTCGAAGCCGCGACTGTAGGGGGCGAGATCATCACGCGCCTCGCGTTTCGTCCCGCCGCGACCGAAATGAGACCAGGAATTCCGCCACCGCTCCCCGGAACGGGGAACGCGCAGGTCAGAAACCGAGCCGTCGTAACTGACGGGGGTCGCGCTGCCACTCCTTGGCGACCTTGATGTGCAGGTCGAGGTAGACCTTCGAGCCGAGCAGCGCCTCGATGTTCTTGCGGGCGGTGGCACCGACCTCGCGCAGCCGTTCGCCCTTGTGCCCGAGGATGATCCCCTTCTGGCTGGGCCGTTCCACGTAGAGGAACGCGTGCACGTCGACGAGGTCGTCGCGGCCTTCGCGGGGCAGCATCTCCTCGACGGTGACGGCGATCGAGTGCGGCAGCTCGTCGCGGACACCCTCGAGCGCCGCCTCGCGGATCAGCTCGGCGACCAGCGTCTGCTCCGGCTCGTCGGTGAGCTCGCCGCCGGGGTACAGCTGCGGGCCCTCGGGCAGCCGCTGGACGAGCAGGTCGGCCAGGGTGCCGACCTGGAAGCCGTCCACCGCGGACACCGGGACGAGCTCGGCGAAGTCCATCACTTGCTGCAGCGCAAGCAACTGTTCGGCGACCTGCTGGGGCTGGACGAGGTCGGTCTTGGTGACGATCCCGATGACCGGGGTCCGCTTGGCGATCTTCTGGAGCTCGGCGGCGATGAACTTGTCGCCGGGCCCGATCTTCTCGTTCGCCGGGACGCAGAACCCGACGACGTCCACTTCGGACCACGTCGTGTGCACGATGTCGTTGAGCCGCTCGCCGAGCAGGGTGCGCGGGCGGTGCAGGCCGGGCGTGTCGATCAGGACGAGCTGGGCGTCCTCGCGGTGGACGATCCCGCGGATCGCGTGCCGGGTGGTCTGCGGCTTGCTGGAGGTGATCGCGACCTTGGTGCCGACGAGGGCGTTGGTCAGCGTCGACTTGCCGGCGTTGGGCCGGCCGACGAAGCAGGCGAAGCCGGAACGGTGCTCGGTCATCGCTCGAGCACCTCGAGGACCGTGCCGTCCGGGGCGGCCAGGATGATCGGCGCGTACTTCGCGATGTCGCGGACCGCGTGCACGGACGCGCCCTTGAGCAGCCCCTCTTCGCTGACGACGGCGGCGGCCTCGATGCCCTCGGCGCCGCTGGAGAGCGCGGCGGCGACCGCGGCCTGGAGCGCGGTGAGCTTGAACGACGGCTGGTCGACCGTGCCCGCGGCGTAGGTGCGGCCGTCGGTGTCGCGGACCGCGGCGCCCTCGGGGGCCTGGATGCGGGCGCGCGAGGACCGGGCCAGCGTGACGAGTTTCTGGTCCTCGGCCTCGAGGTCAGGCATGTTCGACGCTCCTGTCGCGTTCGTCGGGGTGGGGCAGGCGGGTGCGGCGGCGCGTCCGGTCGACCGGGTCCGTCATGGCTTCGGCGTCGGCCGGGTGCACGACCACCGAGGTGATCCGCATGCGGCCGCGCCGGTCCTTGCCCCCTTCGGCGAACAGCCGAAGGCCGGCGACCTCGGCTTCGGCCCCCGGCAGCGGGACCCTACCCAGTCGTTCCGCGAGCAGCCCGCCCACGGTCTCCACGTCGTGGTCTTCGAGGTCGATGCCGAAGAGCTCGCCCAGGTCGTCGACGGTCATCCGGGACGAGACGCGGACGGCGCCGCCGTCGAGCTCCTCGACCTCGGGCCGCTCGTCGGCGTCGGACTCGTCGGTGATCTCGCCGACGATCTCCTCGAGGACGTCTTCGATGGTGAGCAGGCCCGCCGTGCCGCCGTACTCGTCGACGGCGATCGCCATGTGGTTGTGCGAGCGCTGCATTTCCTTGAGCAGCTCGTCGAGCCGTTTGGAGTCGGGGACGAAGGACGCCTGGTTCATCACCGAGTCGACGACCGTGCTCGGCCCGTCGGGGTCGAGGTAGCCGGTCATCAGGTCCTTGATGTTGACGACGCCGACGATGTCGTCGACGGACTCGTCGATCACCGGCAGCCGGGTGAAGCCGGTGCGCAGCGCGAGGGCGAGGGCCTGCCGGACGGTCTTGGTGCGCTCGATCCAGACGATCTCGGTGCGCGGCACCATGACTTCCCGGGCGACGGTGTCGCCGAGCTCGAAGACCGAGTGGATCATCTCGCGCTCGGAGTCCTCGACGACGCCGCGTTCCTGGGCCATGTCGACGAGCTCGCGCAGCTCGACCTCGGAGGTGAACGGGCCTTCGCGGAAGCCCTGGCCGGGGGTGATGGCGTTACCGATGAGGATGAGGAGCCGGGACAGCGGGCCGAGGACGGAGCCGAGGACCCGGACGGGCCCGGCGACGTATCGGCCGATCCGGTAGGGGTGCTGGCGGCCGAGGGTGCGCGGGCCGACGCCGATGAGGACGTAGCTGACCACGACCATGACGACCGCGGCGACCAGCACGGCGAGGCCGAGCGGGGCGAGCCGGGTGCCCACGAAGACCGTGACGAGCACGGTGGCGGTGAGTTCGCAGCCGAGGCGGAGCAGGAGCAGCAGGTTGATGTGCCGGCGCCGTTCGGCGACGACGGCGGCGAGCTGGCTGGCGCCGGGCAGGCCGAGCCGGGCGAGGCCGTCGGCCCGGGCCTGGGAGACGGTGCTGATCGCGGCGTCCGCCGCCGCGAACACGCCCGCCAGGAGGACGAGCGCGATCGCGAAGAAGAGCTGTTCCATGGCTGGCGCCTAGGGCGTTTCCCCGGTGGGCTCGGCGGCGGCGGGTGCGTCGAGGCCGGCGATGCCGAGGACGCGGTCGTCGGTGTTGCGCTGGGCGTCCCGCTTCTCCAGCGCGGCGACGGCCTCCTGGTACTCGCCGAGGATGCGCTTCTGGAGGGCGAACATCTCGCGTTCCTCGGCGGGTTCGGCGTGGTCGTAGCCGAGGAGGTGGAGCACGCCGTGCACGGTGAGCAGGTGCAGCTCGTCGATCAGGGCGTGGCCCGCGGTCTTGGCCTGGTCCTTCGCGAAGGCCGGGCAGAGCACGATGTCCCCGAGCAGGGCCGGTGACGCGTCGGGCGCGTCGGGGCGGCGGGAGGAGTCGAGCTCGTCCATCGGGAAGGCCATGACGTCGGTGGGGCCCGGGAGGTCCATCCAGCGTTCGTGCAGGTCTTCCATGACGTCGAGGGTGACGAGGAGGATGGACAGCTCGGCGAGCGGGCTGACCTCCATCTTGTCGAGGGCGTAGCGGGCGGCGGAGACGATGGACGTCTCGTCGACGTCGACGCCGGACTCGTTGGCGATCTCGATGCTCAACGCCGGTTGCCCTTCCAGCCGTCGTTCTGCTGGGCGTCCTGCACGGCCTGCCACTTCTCGTAGGCGTCGACGATGTCGCCGACGAGCTTGTGCCGGACGACGTCCTGGCTGGTCAGTTCGGCGAAGTGGAGGTCCTCGACGCCGGTGAGGATGTCGCGGACGACGCGCAGGCCGCTGCGCTGCCCGCTGGGCAGGTCGACCTGGGTGATGTCGCCGGTGACGACGATCTTGGACCCGAAGCCGAGCCGGGTGAGGAACATCTTCATCTGCTCGGGCGTGGTGTTCTGGGCCTCGTCGAGGATGATGAAGGCGTCGTTCAAGGTGCGGCCGCGCATGTAGGCGAGCGGTGCGATTTCGATCGTGCCGGCCTGCATGAGCCGCGGAATCGACTCCGGTTCGACCATGTCGTGCAGCGCGTCGTAGAGCGGCCGCAGGTACGGGTCGATCTTCTCGTTCAGGGTGCCGGGCAGGTAGCCGAGGCGCTCGCCGGCTTCGACGGCCGGGCGGGTCAGCACGATGCGGGTGACCTGCTTGGCCTGCAGCGCCTGGACGGCCTTCGCCATGGCCAGGTACGTCTTGCCGGTGCCGGCGGGGCCGATGCCGAAGACGACGGTGTGCTTGTCGATGGCGTCGACGTACCGCTTCTGGTTCAGCGTCTTGGGGCGGATGGTCTTGCCGCGCCGGGAGACGATGTTGAGGCTGAGGACCTCGGCGGGCGAGGCGTCTCCGGTGGAGAGCATGCCGATGGTGCGCCGGACGGTGTCGGGTCCGACCTGCTGGCCGCCGGTGGCGAGCTGGACGAGTTCGGCGAAGACGCGTTCGGCGAACGCGACGTCGGCGGGTGTCCCGGTCAGGGTGACTTCGTTGCCGCGGACGTGCACGTCGGCGGCGAGGAGTTCCTCGGCGACCCGGAGGTTCTCGTCGCGGGAGCCGAGCAGGCTCAGGGCCGCGGCGTCGGGGATGGGAAACCGGGACTGCGCGGCCTGGACGGCGGCATCCTCGGTCTTGGCGACGTCTCCGGGGACGTCGGGTCGGGCGGCACCACCCGGTACGGTTCCGGCCACGTGGCCTCAGGCCTGCTTTCTCGGTGAGGGAGAACGGACCCCACCGATGCTACTGGCACCCACCGACCGGACGCAGGCCGGTTTCCCTAGTCCTGGTCCGGGGCCCCGAACAGCCCGAGCGGTTCGCCGCCCAGAACGTGGGCGTGCACGTGGAAGACGGTCTGCCCGGCATCTTCATCGGTGTTGAAGACGACCCGGTAGCCGCTCTCGACGATGCCCTCGAGCTCGGCAACCTTACGGGCGGTGGCAATGACATCACTCAGCAGCTGCGCATCCCCGGCAGCAAGCTCCGCAACGTTCCGGTACCGCTTCCGAGGAACGACGAGAACATGAACCCGAGCCTGCGGCCGAATGTCCCGAAAGGCAAAGGTGGTCGCATCCTGGTACACGACATCGGCGGGGATCTCCCCACCAATGATCCGTTCGAACAGCGTCTCAGCCTCGGTTCCGCTCATGAGAGCACCCTATCGACCTACACCAGACCGACACCGGATCCCCACCAGCGAGAAGGCCGAAGGCCGCCGAGCAAGCAACACGCCCAGCACAACGCAACCACCCACCCGACTCGCGGGGGGTCCGGGGGCTTGCCCCCGTCTGGGGGTCTGGGGGTTTGACCCCCAGAGAAGAGGACGAAACCAAAGCCGCGGCTCGACGGCGAGCGAAGCGAGCAAGGAGATGCCGCGGCGGCGGTGAAGCCTGGGGGTCGCCTCACCGCGGCCGCGGCGGCCGCCGGACCGAGGGGGGAGGTGCCCGGCGGAGTCTTTCTTCCCAGTGCGCACCGAGCCGATGGTCGGTGCGTTAGTAAATGAGAGTAACGGGTCGGAGCGTGATCGCGCCATAACTGGGCGCAAAAATATGGCGTCGATTTTCGCCGTGGGCTACTGCCAACGGGTGGTGAGGGCTCCGAGGGCTCCCAGTGCCACGGCGGCCGCGGTGGAGGTGCGCAGGACCGTCGTTCCCAGCCGTACCGCGCGGGCGCCGGCTTCGCGCAGCGCGGCGAGTTCCTCGTCCGTGATCCCGCCCTCGGGTCCCACGATCAGCAAAACGTCTCCCGCGTCGGGGAGCGGCAGGTCGGCGAGCCGGTCGGGGACGTCCGACTCCAGGACGACGGCCAGCGACATGGTGGCCACGAGCCCGGCCAGCTCCCCGGTGGTCACCGGCTCGGTGACGTCCGGCACGTGCGCCCGCCGCGCCTGTTTCGCCGCTGCCCGGGCCGTGGCCCGCCACCGCGCGAGCGCCTTCTCCCCGCGCGCCCCGTCCTCCCACTTCGCGACGCTCCGCGAAGCCCGCCACGGGACGATCGCGTCGACCCCGGCTTCGGTGGCGAGCTCGACCGCGAGCTCCCCGCGATCGCCCTTGGCCAGCGCCTGGGCCACCAGGACCCGCAACGCCGGCGGCTCCTCGGTCCAGTGCTGCTCGACCGTCAGCGTCACCTGAGCGTCGCGCCCGGTTCGGACGCCCTCGACGACGCAGCGGGCCATGGCGCCGGCGCCGTCGGAGAGGATCAGCCGTTCGCCCACGCGCAGGCGGCGGACGGTCGCCGCGTGCCGGGCTTCCTCGCCGTCGAGGACCGTGCGGCCCGAGGCCGGGACCGAGGCGGCGAGGAAGACCGGCAGGGTGGTGTCGGGCACGGCTCAGCGGTGGTTCTTGGCGCGGAGCTTGGAGAACAGCCCGCCGTGCTTGGTGCCGTTGGACGCCAGCGTCGGGACTTCTTCGCCGCGCTGCTGGGCCAGTTCGACCAGCAGGTCGCGCTGGGCTTCGTCGAGCTTGGTCGGGACCACGACGTCGATGTGGACGTGCAGGTCGCCGCGGCCGTCGACGCGGCCGGAGGACCGCAGCCGCGGCATGCCCTTGCCGGTCAGGACGAGCTCGGCGTTGGGCTGGGTGCCGGGTTCGATGTCGAGGTCGTAGTCGCCGTCGACCAGGGTCGAGATGGGCACGGTCGCGCCGAGGGCGGCCGTGGTCATCGGGATGCGGAAGTTGCAGTGCAGGTCGTGGCCCTGCCGGACGAAGACCTCGTGCGGGGTCTCGTCGATCTCGACGTACAGGTCGCCGGCCGGGCCGCCGCCGGGGCCGACTTCGCCCTGGCCGGACAGCCGGATGCGCATGCCGTCGCCGACGCCCGGCGGGATCTTGGCGGTGACGTTGCGGCGGGCGCGGATGCGGCCGTCGCCGCCGCACTGGCGGCAGGGGTCGGGGATGACCTCGCCGAAGCCGCGGCAGACCGGGCAGGGGCGGGCGGTGACGACCTGGCCGAGGAACGACCGCTGGACGGACTGGACCTCGCCGGCGCCGCCGCAGGTGTCGCAGGTCTTGACCGAGGTGCCTTCGCTGGTGCCGGCGCCGCGGCAGAGGTCGCAGACGATGGCCGTGTCGACGGCGATTTCCTTGTCGACGCCGGTGGCGCACTCCTCGAGGGTGAGGCCGAGCCGGATCAGCGCGTCGGAGCCGGGCTGGACGCGGCTGCGGGGGCCGCGCCCGCGCCCGCCGCCACCGCCGGCCGCGCCGAAGAAGGCGTCCATGATGTCGCCGAGGCCGCCGAAGCCGGCGAACGGGTCGCCGCCGCCCCCGCCGCGCGCGCCGCCGTCCATCGGGTCGCCGCCGAGGTCGACGATCTTGCGCTTCTGCGGGTCGGACAGGACCTCGTACGCCGTCGTGACCTCGCCGAACTTGTGCTGCGCGTCTTCCGACGGGTTGACGTCGGGGTGCAGCTCCCGGGCCAGCTTCCGGTACGCGCGCTTGATCTCCTGATCGCTCGCGTTCTTGGCCACCCCGAGGATGCCGTAGTAGTCCCTCGCCACCGTCTCTGCTTCTCCTTCTGCTCTGCCCGGCTCAGCGGCCGGCCAGGATCTGCCCCACGTAGTTGGCGACCGCCCGCACCGCGGCGATCGTGCCGGGGTAGTCCATCCGGGTCGGGCCGACCACCCCCATGCCGCCGAGCACCACGTCGTCGCGGCCGTAGCCGATCGAGACGACCGAGGTGCTGCGCATCTGCTCGTCTTCATTTTCCTCACCGATGCGCACCGTGATCGCACCGGGGTTGCGCGCGGCGGCCAGGAGCTTGAGGACGACGACCTGTTCCTCGAGCGCTTCGAGGACCTGCCGCAGCGAGCCCGGGAAGTCGGCGACGTTGCGCGTCAGGTTGGCGGTGCCGCCGAGCACCAGGCGCTCCTCCGGGTGTTCGGCCAGCGACTCGACCAGCACGGTGGTGATGCGGATGAGCGCGTCCCGCAGCTCGCCGGGCGACTTGTCGGGCAGCTCGGCGACGCGCGCCGCGGCGTCGTTGAGCCGCCGTCCGGACATCGCCGTGTTGAGGACGGTGCGGAGCCGCGCGACGTCTTCTTCGGTGACGACGTCGCCGAGGTCGACGGTGCGCTGGTCGACGCGCCCATTGTCGGTGATCAGCACCAGCATCAGCCGGGCCGGGGTGAGCGGCACCACTTCGAGGTGCCGCACCTTGGCGTTGGTCAGCATCGGGTACTGGACGACGGCGACCTGCCGGGTCAGCTGGGCGAGCAGCCGGACCGAGCGCTTGAGGACGTCGTCGAGGTCGGTGCCGCTGTCGAGGAAGGTGGTGATGGCGCGGCGCTCGGCGGCGCTCAGCGGCTTGATCTCGGAGAGCCGGTCGACGAAGAGGCGGTAGCCCTTGTCGGTGGGCACGCGGCCGGCACTGGTGTGCGGCTGGGTGATGTAGCCCTCTTCTTCGAGCGTCGCCATGTCGTTGCGCACAGTGGCGCTGGACACACCCAGGTTGTGCCGCTCGACGATCGCCTTGGACCCGACGGGTTCCTGGTTGGACACGTAGTCGGCCACGATCGCGCGCAGCACGTCGAAGCGGCGTTCCTCCGCGTTGGCCACCGGTTCCTCACCTACCTCGCTCGCTGCTCGATCCGAGTTTACGGAAGCCTGAGCCGGTCGCGCTCAACGCGGCCCGCCCCCGCCGGGTAAAGAGCACACAAACGGGCTCCCATGAATTGTTCTCGAAATACTTTTCCGGCTTGAACGGGGAACCGAAAACCGGTTTGCTCCCTCTGATCGACGCAGCTTTCCCCGACAGACGAGGTCGCCGTGAACAATTTTGACCCGGCTTCGGCCGGTATGCCCGAAATCGCCCGGCGCGCGGCCGAGGCGAAGGCGCGGTTGCAGCGTGTCTCGGCGACCGCCACGAGCGCCGACGGGGCCGTCACGGTCACCGTCAACACCGCCGGTGCGCTGCAGGAACTCCGATTCGGGCCGCGTGCGGACGAGCTGCCGCGGACCCGGCTGGCCCAGGCGGTCCTGGCCACCGCCAAGCGGGCCCAGCTCGACGCGGCACAGCAGCTGACCGAGGTCATGGCGCCGGTGATCGGCGAGCGCAGCGAGGCGATGGAATTCCTGAAGGAACAGATTCCGGCGCCGGAACCGCCTGCCGAAGAACCGCGCCGGAAACCGCCGTCCGACGACGAATTCGGCGGCCCGATCCTGCGCCGGGGGCTCTGATGACCCGGCAGGGTCTGAGGGTCGACTTCGACGTCCTCGGCGGGCACGAGGACGAGATCCGCGAGATCGCCGGCAAGGTCCGGCAGGCCCTCGACGCGGCGGGCACCGCGCAGGCCCTCGACTTCGACGCGTTCGGGCTGGTCGGCCAGGTCTTCGCGGTCCCGATCCAGGGGTGGCTGACGACGGCCGACGGCTTCCTCACCGCGGCGGTCGAGGCCGGCCACGAGGTCGCGGACCGGGTGAAGACCGCGCACACGGCCTTCCGCGAACACGAGCAGAAGACGAAGTGCCTGCTCGAAGGCATCGGCAAGGAGCTGCCCGCATGACGGAGAACCCGCTGGTCGCGACGGCCGAACCGGCCGGCGGCTTCTGGAGCGGCATGGGCGACGGCTCGAAGGGCGAGCTCGACAACCTCAACGCGCAGACCGGCGGCGCGGGGATCTTCAACGACGCCGCGGCCACCCTCACCGACGCGCGCAACGGCGACTGGGGCAACCTCGCGCTTGACGTCGGCACGGACGCCCTCGACCTACTCGGCGCGGCGATGGACCCGCTCGGGACCCTTGCCGGCGCGGGCGTCGGCTGGCTCATCGAGCACATCACCTTCCTCAAGGACGGCCTCGACAAGCTCGCCGGCAAGCCCGAAGCGATCACCGCCAAGGCCGTGACCTGGACGAACATCGCGAAGCAGCTCACCGAGACGGCCGAGAGCTACGAGCGGAAGGCCAAGCGGGTCCAGGAGTCGTTCAGCGACTGCGGGTCGGCGGAGGCGTACCAGCGGACGGCCGAGAGCTACGTCGGCGTCCTGCGCGGCGCGGCTTCGCACGCCGAAGGCGCGTCGACGGCGATGAACGTCGGCGCGGCGCTGGTCGGCACCGAGCGCGGGCTTATTCGGGACCTGATCTCGTCGTTCGTCGGCGAGCTGATCGTCAAGGCGCTGGCCGCGCTGGCGGCTTCGTGGTGCACGTTCGGCGGGACGATCGCGGCGTTCATCGCGGACACGGTGATCGAGGGCGGGGTGCTGGCGGAGAAGATCAGCACGCGCATCGCGAAGATCGTCGAGAAGCTGGAGGGCCTGGCGAAGGGCGCGGGCAAGTCGAAGGCGGCCCTCGAAGGGGCGGCGAACGCGCTGAAGAAGGCGGGCCAGGCGGCCGACCGGATCGTGGACCGCAGCGTCGAGACGGCGGCGGGCATCGAGCGCCGGGCGAACGAGCTCGAGCAGGCGGGCCGCGAGGCGAAGTCGGCGGAGGAGACCGCGAAGGGCTGGAGCGACGCCGCCAAGGAGCACGTCCCCTTCCGGGAGAAGCTGGAAGGCCCGGGCCGGTACTCCGAGGAGGGCCGCAGCGTCCTCAACCAGAAGAAGTGGCAGGAAGGCGACGGGGTGCCGGGGTTCAATTTCGCCGACGGTATCGGCGTGGCGATCGAGGGCCGCCGCCAGGAGAACGAGCAGTACGACCGCTACCACGAGGCCCAGGAGGCCTACGAGAAGGAGCACCCCGAGTGAACGACCGGCCCGAGGTGGAGCTGGCCAACCGCACCGGCCGGCTCCACCCCGCGCAGCGCGGCACGCTGCTCGACCTGACCTTCTGGATGACGGCGGCCGTGGCCGTCGCCGGTCTCGTGGTGACGGTGGGCATCGCCCTCGTGGCGGAGACCGCGGGAGAGGTACTGGGCACGGTGGTCCCGCTCCTGGCGATCACCGGCTGGTTCGCGTTCGTCTGCTGGCGCCGGCTCGCCGACGCGTTCGGCGGCCGGCTGGTCGCGGTCACCGGCTGGACGCACGACTTCGACAGCGGCCGCCTCACCGACGAGTACCCGATCGCCCTGCACCGCAGCCCGGAAGGGTTCAAGAGCCTCGAGTCGTTCAGCCTCCGCGCCGGCGGCCGGACCTACCCCCTCGATCGGAAGCTCCGCGAGCGGATCGAGCCCGGCCGGAACAACACCGTCCTGATCGCGCCGCGGTCCAAGCTGCTGATCAACGTCCTCCCGGCGTAGCCCGGGGCTCGATCACCAGGTCGCCGCGGGTCACCGCGCGGAGGTGGTCGCCGCCGAGCAGGTCGTGCGGGTAGCCGAGCTCGATCGCGCTCACCTCGTCGAGCCGGGCCAGCTGCTCCGGCGTGAACTCGACGTCGAGGGCACCCAGGTTGCCCTCCAGCTGGGCGAGCGTGCGGGCACCGACGATCGGGGCCGTCACGCCCGGGTTCCGCAGCGTCCAGGCCAGCGCGACCTGAGCGGGCGTGTGCCCCGCCGACGCCGCGACCTCGGTCACGGCGTCGGCGACGGCGAGCGTGCGGTCGGTGACCAGGCCCAGCCCGGCGTTGAAGCCGCGGCGGGTGCTCTCCCCGGACCCGGCGCCGCGGTACTTGCCCGACAGCACGCCGCCGCCCAGGGGCGAGTACGGCGTCACGCCGAGGCCGAGCTCCCGCGCCATCGGGATCAGGTCGCGTTCGGCGTCCCGCCGGATCAGGCTGTACTCGACCTGCAGCGCGATCAGCGGCGACCAGCCCCGCAGGTCGGCGATCGCCTGCATCCGCGAGACCTCCCAGGCCGGGACGTTCGACATCGCCACGTACCGGACCGTGCCCCGGCGGACCAGGTCGTCGAGGCCGCGCAGGATCTCCTCCACCGGTGTCGTGAAGTCCCAGACGTGCAGGAAGAGCAGGTCGAGGTAGTCCGTGCCCAGCTGCCGGAGGCTGGCCTCGACGGACGCGAACAAGCTCTTGCGGTGCGGGCCGCCGGAGTTCGGGTCGCCGGGGCGGCGCAGCGTCGAGTACTTCGTCGCGAACACCAGGCTGTCGCGACGGTCACGCGCGAACTCGCCGAGCAGGCGCTCGGAGCTGCCGCCGGTGTAGGTGGGAGCGGTGTCGACGAAGTTGCCGCCGCGCTCGACGTAGGTGTCGAACAGCCGGCGCGCCTCGTCCTTCTCCGCGCCCCAGCCCCACTCGGTGCCGAAGGTCGCCGTGCCCAGCGCCAGCGGGGAAACCCGCAGCCCGGACCGGCCCAGCAGCCGGTAGGTGTCGAGGGTGAGTGCCATCGGAGTCCTCCTGTGCTCGGTCGTCGGGCACCAGCCTCGGACCACCGCGGACCGGGGGTAAGGGAGGGAACTTCCTGGGAACACGAGTCCCACCCCGGTGGTTGGACCGGGCATGATCACCGCTACCCGGGAGCTGGCCGCGTTCCTGCGGACCCGGCGGGAACGCCTGGACCCGCGCGACTTCGGCCTGCCGGTACGCCGGTCGCGGCGGACCCCGGGGCTGCGCCGTGAAGAGGTCGCCGAGCTGGCCGGCGTCAGCGTCGACTACGTCGTACGGCTGGAGCAGGCACGCGGGTTGCGCCCTTCGGCGTCCGTGGTGGAGGCGCTGTCGGCGGCGTTGCGCCTGACCGGGGCAGAACGCGCCTACTTCTACGACCTGACCGGGCAACGTCCCCGCGGCACCGGCGACCCCGTCACCACCGCGGAGCCGGCGCTCGCCCGGCTCGTCGAAGACCTGTCGCCCCTGCCGACCATGGTGCTGAACCACCGCTTCGACATCCTCGCGTGGAACGCGGAGATGGCCCACCTGCTGCTGGATTTCGCCGAGCTGCCACCGGCCCGGCGGAACGCGATGTGGCTGTGCCTGGTGCACCCGGAGATCCGCGCGTACTACGTCGACCGCGAACGCGTGGTGCGGGAGGGGATCGCCCACCTGCGCGCCGCGTGGGCCGCGCACCCGGACGACCCCGTGCTGACCGCGCTGATCGCCGAATGCACCAGCGGCAACGAGGAGTTCGCGCGGTGGTGGGCGGAACGGGACGTCCGGGGCACCGGCCGCGGGAGCAAGGTGCTGCGCCACCCGAGCGCCGGGGTGCTCACCGTCGACTTCGAGGTCCTCGTGCCGGTGCGGGACGCCGGCCAGCAGCTGCTGATCGGCCGTCCCGCGGACGACGCGAGCCGGGCCGCGCTCAGGAGTTCCGCGGGAAGCCCAGGTTGACCCCGGCGTGCGAGCGGTCCGGCCACCGGGAGGTGACCACCTTGGTCCGGGTGAAGAAGTGGAACCCCTCCGGCCCGTACGCGTGGCTGTCGCCGAACAGCGAGTCCTTCCAGCCCCCGAACGAGTAATACCCGACCGGGACCGGGATCGGCACGTTCACGCCGACCATCCCGACCTCGACCTCGTTCTGGAACCGCCGCGCCGAGGACCCGTCGCCGGTGAAGATCGCCGTGCCGTTGCCGTACGGGTTCGCGTTGATCAGCTCCAGGGCCTCGTCGTACGAAGCCGTGCGGGCCACCGACAGCACCGGGCCGAAGATCTCGTCCGTGTAGATCGACATCGACGGGCGGACGTGGTCGAACAGCGTCGGGCCGAGCCAGAAGCCGTCCCCGGGCACCTCGATCCCGCGGCCGTCCACGACCAGCGAAGCACCTTCGGAGACCCCGGCGTCCACATAGGACGAAACACGGGTGTGGTGCGCCGCCGTCACCAGCGGCCCCATCTCCGACGCGGGGTCGCGGCCGTCGCCGACGCGCAGCCGGGACATCCGCTCGGTGATCTTCTCCACCAGCGCGTCGCCGACCGGGTCCACGGCCACCACCACCGACACCGCCATGCACCGCTCCCCCGCCGAGCCGAAGCCGGCGGACACCGCGGCGTCCGCGGCCAGGTCGAGGTCGGCGTCCGGCAGCACCACCATGTGGTTCTTCGCCCCGCCGAGGGCCTGGACGCGCTTGCCGTGCCGGGTGCCGGTTTCGTAGACGTAGCGCGCGATCGGCGTCGACCCGACGAACGAGATCGCCTTGACGTCGGCGTGGGTCAGCAGCCCGTCGACGGCGGCCTTGTCGCCGTGCAGCACGTTGAGCGCGCCCGCGGGCAGCCCCGCCTCGGCGAACAGCTCCGCGATGAACACCGCCGCCGACGGGTCCTTCTCGCTCGGCTTGAGCACCACGGTGTTCCCGCAGGCCAGCGCGTTGGGGACGAACCACAGCGGCACCATGGCCGGGAAGTTGAACGGCGAGATCACACCGACCACGCCGAGCGGCTGGGCGATCGAATAGACGTCGACGCCGGTCGAGGCGTTTTCGCTGAAGCCGCCCTTGAGCAGCTGCGCGGCGCCGCACGCGAACTCGACGTTCTCGATCGCGCGGGCGATCTCGCCCGCCGCGTCGGACTCGACCTTGCCGTGCTCGCTCGTGATGATCTTCGCCAGCTCGTGCTTGCGCGCGGACAGCAGCTCGCGGAAGGCGAACAGCACGCGCGTCCGGCCGGCCAGCGACGTCCCGCGCCAGCCCGGCAGCGCG
Organism: Amycolatopsis sp. 505; assembly: GCF_031625235.1. Classification (NCBI taxonomy): domain Bacteria; kingdom Bacillati; phylum Actinomycetota; class Actinomycetes; order Pseudonocardiales; family Pseudonocardiaceae; genus Amycolatopsis; species Amycolatopsis sp. 505. The sequence continues at coordinate 405,369 of NZ_JACKQP010000006.1, read as the reverse complement.
GCCTTGGCCGCGGCGACGGCGGCTTCGACCTCGGCGTCACCGGCGAAGTCGACGTGCGCCCGGACCTCCCCGGTGGCCGGGTCGAAGACCTCGCCGGAACGCGCGGCGGTCCCGCCGAACGGCTTCCCGTCGATCCAGTGGCTGATGCGGTCGGTCACGGCGGGCACTCCTCGCACTCGGCAACATCCCGTCCCGAGTCTCCGGGCAGGCGCCACGCCAGGCCATCGGCAACGTGTACGTCAGTTGGCTGCCGGCCGTACAGTCTGTCCCTGCCGATCATCTCGAGGAGCCATGTACCCGACCGTCGCCGAGGTCCTCGCGCTGCCGGTGCTGCGCCAGGGCCGCCCGCACGTCGTCGCCGGCGCCGCCGGGCTGGACGCCCCGGTGCGCTGGGCGCACGTCGCCGAAGTCGCCGACATCGCGCACCTGCTGCGCGGCGGCGAGCTGGTGCTGACCACCGGCGTCGCGCTGCCCGACGACGGCCCGGCGCTGGCCCGGTACGTCGCCGACCTGGCCGGGGTCGGCGCCGCGGGCGTGGTGGTCGAGCTGGTCCGGCACTGGAGCGACAAGCTGCCCGCGGCGCTGGTCGGCGCGGCCGAGGAGCACGGCCTGCCGCTGGTCACGCTCTCGCGGGAGACGCGGTTCGTGAGCGTCACCGAAGCGGTGAACGGCCAGATCGTCGACGCCCAGGTCGCCGAGCTGCGCGCCGCCGAGCGCGTGCACGAGACGTTCACCGCGCTGACGGTCGCGGGCGCCGAACCCGGCGTCGTGCTGGGCGAGGTCGCCCGGCTCACCGAGCAGCCGGTGGTGCTGGAGACGCTCTCCCACGAGGTCCTCGCCTACGACGCGGCGGGCACCGACCCGGCCGAGCTGCTCACCGGCTGGCCGGCCCGCTCGCGGGTGGTCCAGGTCGGCGAGCGGACCGGCTACCACCCGGGCTCGGGCTGGCTGGTGACCGTGGTCGGCGCGCGCGGGCACGACTGGGGACGCCTGATCCTCGTCTGCGCCGACCAGCCGCCGCACCGCCACCGGGTGGTCGCCGAGCGGGCGGCGTCCGCGCTGGCCGTGCACCGGCTGGTCGCCAAGGAATCCGACGGCCTCGAACGCCAGGCCCACCGCGCGGTGCTCGCCGAGCTGCTCGCCTCACCCGCGCCGACGGCGGAGCTGCTGGCCCGCGCCTCGGCACTGGCCGTGCCGCTGCCCGGGCGGCAGCTGACCGGGCTGGCGGTCCGGCCGCGGCTGACCGGGACCGCGCGCCCGGCCCTGTCGACCCCGCCGGTGCTGCGCGAGCTGGCCGAGGCGACGGTGCTGGCGGCCCGCCGCGCGAAGGTGTCGGCGCTGGTGGCGACGGACGACCTCGGCGTGCGGGCGCTGATCGCGCTGTCCCCGGAGGCCAACGCCGACGCCGTGCTGCACCGGCTCGCCACCGACGTCCACGAAGCCCGCGGCAGCGCCCCGGGCGTGCTCGCGGTCGGCACGACGGTGTCGTCCCCCGCCGAAGCCCGCCGGACGCTGCTGGAGGCGAGCCAGGTCGCGGCGGCGGCGCTGGGCACCGGCACCGATCGGGTGGTGCACCGGTTGTCCGATGTCCGCCTGCGCGGCCTGCTGCACTTGCTTTCCGGCGACGAGCGCGTGACGGCCTTCGCGGCGCGAGAGCTCGGGCCGCTGCTCCAGCGCGACGCGGCGTCGGGCAGCCGGCTCGTCCAGGCGTTGCGGCACTACTGCGAGCAGGGCGGCAACAAGTCGGCGGCGGCCGCGGCGGCCCACACTTCGCGGACGGCCTACTACCAGCAGCTCGCCCGCATCGAGCAGGTGCTCGGTGTCCGGCTGGAGGACCCGGAGTCGATGTTGTCGCTGTATGTGGCGCTGCTGGCCTGGGACCTCACCCGGCCGAGCGAAGAAGACTCACCCGGACGTGCAGCACAGTGATCGACTCCGGGCGGCCGATGACACCGATATGGCCCTACTCCCCTTCGCAGCCTGCTTGCTGAGCCTCGGCTGTCTGGCGCCGGCGCAACCCCCGGCGTCGACGCTGCAGCTGACCACCCACGACACCGCCGGCCGGATCGGCTCGGTGCTCCTGACGTGCGACCCGGTGGGTGGCACGCACCCCAAACGCGACAAGGCGTGCGCGGTGCTGTCCGGTGCCGGCGGCGACTTCTCCCGGATCAACGCCCGGCACCAGGCGTGCACGCTGATCTACGCCCCGGTGGAGGCCACGGCGATCGGCACCTGGCACGGCAAGCCGGTGTCGTTCAACACGACCTACGCGAACCGCTGCGAGGCGGACCGGGATTCGGACGAAGTCTTCGCGTTCTGAGCGCATCCGACCGCTTTCGAACGCTTTCGCACGCGCGGAAGCCGCCGGGCCGCCCCCACGACGGCCCGGTGGCTCCGCGTACCTCTTAACCACGCGCCACCCACCGGTCCGGTTCAGCCGCAGCCGGTGACCGGACCGAAGGTCATGTCCCGGGCCGCCGAGCGGCCGGCGTTCCAGGCCGGCCAGCCGTCCGGGGTGTCGTCGCGCAGGACCTGCCGCAGCACGCACGTGCGCAGCGGTTCGGGCAGGCGGGCCGAGACGACCGGGACCACGTCGGCGGAGAAGCGGGCCAAGTAGCGGTCGTCGAGGGACTTGCCGGCGGCCGCGCGGTCGAGGTTGGCGTCGGCGATCAGGCGTTCCGGATCGAGCACGGCGAGGACGAGCAGCGCCGCCGCGGCCGTGCCGATCGCCGCGCGCGGCAGCCACGCCGAGCGCAGCCGGACCAGTGCCGCCAGCACCAGCACGAAGACCGCGCCGAACCAGAGTTCGCAGACCTCGACGAGCAGCCGCAGCACGGTGAAGCCGTACGCCTCCTGGTATGTCCACATGCGACTCAGCGCCGAGCCGACGAGCACCAGGGTCAGCGCGCTGAGCGTTCCGAGCAGGGCGCGCTGCCGGAGCCGGTCGGCCTTCGTCGCGTTCGGCGCCCACCGCAGCGCAGCGGCGACGATGCCCAGCGTCAGGACGGTGACGGCGCACAGCTGCCAGAAGCCGCCACGGGCGTACTCGGCCGACGTCAGGCCGCTGGTGCGCAGGACGTACTCGGTGCCGCCGAACAACACGACCAGCCGGACCCCGACGAAGACGGCGAACACCAGCACGAGAACGCCGAGCGGGAACGTCCACTCCAGACCATATTCGGTCCGATGTGGACGATCAGCGGACGCACGCGGCGCCGGAGCGGCCAGGAAGTAGCAGGCCCCGGCGGCGACCAGGGTGACGACGGCGAAGACGGAACACCACCGCACGAGCGTCGCGACGCTGAGCTCGGGCACGACCGCGCTGACGACGGCGGCGAAGGCGGCATCGGCACTGGCCAGCAGCGGAACGAAGACCCCGACGAGCCCGGCGGCGGCGAGCACGGCGAGCGCGATCCGCCGCGCGACCCCATCACGGCGACCGGCGAAGCGCCCGGCTCCGCGCCCGACCCACGGGATGGCCCGGAAGGCCTCGATCGGGACGGCGAGCATGTCGTAGAGGACGGAGTGCACGGTCCGTTCCCCGACGACGGAGAGGGACCCGGCCACGACGGCGGCGACGACGCAGAGGGCGAACAGCCACCCGGAGGCCCGCACGGTGCCCACGGCGAGCAACGCGAGCGCGAGGGCGGCCCACCCGGCGTTGCGCCAGGTGAGAGCGCTCGGCTCGCCGTCCCGGGAGCGCCGATCGGCAACCACGACGGCGACGACGACGGCCAGCCCGCAGAGCAGCCACCCGACCCCGGGCCGGTCGACGGGGAGCAGCAGGGCCCCGGCCACCCCGGCCAGCCCGGCTGCCGGCAGAACGGCGGCGGGCAAGGGGACGACAGCGGACTTCGGCGGCGGCATCGGCCGGAGGAGAACGGACGGAGCGGCGACGGCAACACCACCGCCGGAGACCGGACCACCCGGGCCGGCGAAGGCGGCGGAACCGCGGCCCGGGGCTTCGCGGACTCCCACCCCGCCGGCCGAATTTCCGCCGCTTCTCCGCCTGCCCCCAGCCGCGCCTTCTGCCGACCGGGCCCCCGCTGAACCCCCACCAACCCCCGGCCCACTCTCGGCCGCCAACCGGCCCCCCGCCGAACCTCCACCAACCCCCGGCCCACCGCCGGTTGCCGACCGGCCCCCCGCCGAACCCCCACCAACCCCCGACCCACCCTCAGCCGCCGACCGGCCCCCCGCCGAATCCCCAGCCACCCCCGGCCCACCCTCAGCCGCCAACCGGCCCCCCGCCGAACCCCCACCAACCCCCGGCCCACCCTCAGCCGCCAACCGGCCCCCCGCCGAACCCCCACCAACCCCAGGCCCACCGTCGGCCGCCGCCGCCGCGTCCCGCACCGTCCGTTTCCCCCGCGGCACCCGGTTCCCCGGTTCCCCGCCCACACTGCTCTTCGGCATCTCGCCCACCTTTGTGTTTGCTTTAGCGAACATCACCGCCCGAGCCCGGCGCCCCAAGGTCGCGAATGACTCATTCGGGACCTCGGGCGTCCCGAATGAGTCATTCGCGACACCGGAGCCGGGCGGAACCCGGAACCTAAGCCGGCAGCGTCACCCGGATCCGGCTCCCCGTGCCCGGCGACGGGTCCACCACCCCGATCGTCCCGCCGTGCAGCTCCACCGCCCACCGGGCGATCGCCAGCCCGAGCCCCGTCCCGCCGCCGGAGGGCCGCTCGCCGCGGGTGAACCGCTCGAACACCCGCTCCCGGTCCGCCGGCGCGATGCCCGGCCCCTCGTCGCACACGTCGATGCGGACCTCGCCCGGCCGCACCTGGGCCACCACCCGGACCTGCCCACCCGCCGGGCCGTGGCGGGCCGCGTTCTCCAGCAGGTTCGCCACCACCTGGAACAACCGCCCGCGGTCCGCCGTCACCGCCGCCCCCTCCGGCGACACCGACACCTCGAACGTCACCCCGCGGCCCGCGAAGGCCGCCTCCCCGACCACCTCGGACAACAGGGACCACAACGAGAACGACGTCAGGTGCAGCGAAGAAGCACCCGCGTCGAGCCGGGACAGGTCGAGCAGCTCGTCCACCAGGGTCGCCAGGCGCTCGGTCTGCTGCAGCGCCGTCTTCAGCGTCCCCGGATCGGGTTCCTCGACGCCGTCCACGAGGTTCTCGAGCACCCCGCCCAACGCCGTGATCGGCGTCCGCAGTTCGTGGGACACGTTCGCGATCAGCTCGCGGCGCTGCCGGTCCGCGTCCCCGAGGTCCCCCGCCATCTGGTTGAACGCCTGCGCCAGCTCGCCCACCTCGTCGCGGGTGGTCGCCCGGATCCGCCGCGTGTAGTCGCCCTTGGCCATCGCGCGCGCCGCCGCCGTCATCTCCCGCAGCGGGCGCGTCATGCCGTGGGCCAGCACCTGCGACAGCACCAGCGCGAGCACCATCGCGGTGATCGTCGTCTTCGGCGGCAGCCAGCCGATCTGCCAGTTGAAGAACGCGAACGCGATCCCGCCGGAGGCGACCATCAGGATCGCCAGCTTCAGCTTGATCGACCGGATCCGGTCCAGCGGACGCGGGATGAAGCTCACGATCCCGCCTCCAACGCGTAGCCGACGCCGTGCACGGTCCGGATCAGATCGGCCCCCAGCTTCCGCCGCAGCGCCTTGATGTGGCTGTCCACCGCCCGCGTGCCCGCGGACGTGCTGTGGACGTCCCAGTCCCACACCTCCGACAGCAGCCGTTCCCGCGGCTGCACCACCCGCGGCCGCCGGGCGAAGTGCACCAGCAGGTCGAACTCGATCGGCGTCAGCTGCGCCGCGACCCCCGCCCGGGCCACCCGCCGCTGGTCGACGTCGATCTCGAGGTCGCCCAGCACGATCCGCGTGCCCGCCACCGAAGCCGAGCGGTCGACGCGGCGCAGCAGGGCGTGCACCCGCGCCGTCAGCACCCGCATCGAGAACGGCTTCGTGAGGTAGTCGTCGGCGCCGACGCCGAGCCCGACCAGCAGGTCCGTCTCGTCGGCCCGCGCGGTCAGCATCAGCACCGGCACCGGCCGCCGCCCCTGGATCCGGCGGCACACCTCGAGGCCGTCGAAACCCGGCAGCATGACGTCCAGCACGACCAGGTCCGGCTCCCCGGACGCCTCCGCCGCGACGGCGGCCGGTCCGTCGTGGACGACGTCCACCCCGAAGCCCTCGGCCCGCAGCCGGGCCGCGATCGACGCGGCGATCGTGACGTCGTCTTCGACGACGAGCACCCGCCGCACTCCCGGTTCCATGACCACGACCCTAAGCACCCCCGGTGGAGACGGTTCGTGTGAAGTGTGAAGATCCTGTGGAGACGTTTCACCCTCTTTGCCGGTTCGTGACGGCCGGATGTGTGACGCAGGTCATGCACTCCGAGGCCCCTTCGCGCAATCGACAGACTGCACTCCTGATCAGCGAAGAGTGAACAGACTGCCGTTGCCCCGGCGCTGACCAGGCGCGCAGGATTCCGCAATGGCGCCGACACCCGCAGCCCAGCGCGTGCACGACGACGGCCGGGTCGAACTCGACCCCGCCGACGTCCGGTCTCTCGAAGGCAGCCGGTTCTTCAACGAGGAACTGGCCCCCGTCCCCGTCGAAAAACGGACCTGGACCACCTACAACTACTTCGCGCTCTGGATGGGGATGGCGCACAACATCCCCAGCTACGCCCTGGCCGCGTCGCTCATCGCGCTCGGCATGAACTGGGTGCAGGCGCTGATCACCATCACCATCGGCAACCTGATCGTGCTGGCCCCGATGCTGCTCAACAGCCACGCCGGCACGAAGTACGGCATCCCGTTCCCGGTGTTCGCCCGCGCGTTCTACGGCCTGCGCGGCGCCAACCTGGCCGCGCTGCTGCGCGCGTTCATCGCCTGCGGCTGGTTCGGCATCCAGACGTGGGTCGGCGGCGAGGCCATCCACGTCATCCTCGGCCGGCTGCTCGGCTCGTGGTGGCGCGATTCCGCCGTCGTCGCCGGGCAGCACTGGACGCTCTGGCTGTCCTTCGTGGTCTTCTGGATCGGCCAGATGCTCATCATCTGGCGCGGCATGGAGGCGGTCCGCCGGTTCGAGAACTGGACGGCACCGCTGGTGTCCGTCGGCTTCCTGATCATGCTCGGGTACGTGCTGGTCAAGGCGGGCGGCCTCGGCCCGATCCTGTCCGACGGCGGCAAGCTCGGCTGGGGCCCGGACTTCTGGAAGGTGTTCGCGCCGGCCCTGATGGCGATGATCGCGTTCTGGTCGACGCTGTCGCTCAACATGCCGGACTTCACCCGCTTCGGCGGCAGCCAGCGCAAGCAGGTCCGCGGCCAGATCCTCGGCCTGCCGACGACGATGACGTTCATCGCGATCGTGGCCATCCTGACCACGTCGGGCGGGCACGTGCTCTACGGCGAGGACATCTGGGACCCGGCGCAGCTGGCCGACAAGTTCGCCAGCCCGGTCGTGGTCGTCGTCGCGCTGGTCGCGCTGGTGCTGGCGACGATCTCGGCGAACCTCGCGGCCAACGTCGTCAGCCCGTCCTACGACTTCTCGAACGCGTTCCCGAAGCGGATCACGTTCGCCGTCGGCGGCGGCATCACCGGCGTCATCGGCGTCCTCATCCAGCCGTGGCGGCTGTACTCCGACCCGGACATCTACATCTTCGCCTGGCTCGGCTTCTACGGCGGCCTGCTCGGCGCGGTCGCCGGGGTGCTCGTCGCCGGGTACTGGGTCATCAATCGCACGAAGCTGCGGCTGAAGGACCTCTACACACCCGATGGGGTGTATTGGTTCAGCGGCGGCTGGAACTGGCGCGCCCTGGTCGCGACGCTGGTGGGAGCCCTGCTCGCGGTCGGTGGCGCCTACGGCGGGCCGTTCCCCGACGGCGGTCTCATCCCGTTCCTCAAGCCCCTTTACGACTACAACTGGGTGGTCGGCCTGGTCGGCGCGTTCGCCGTCTTCGCCGCCCTCTCCATGCCCTTGTCCACGACGAAGGAGGAAATCAGTGAGCGTGGTTCGAGCCGGCCTGATCCAGCAGCGGTGGACGGGTGACAAGGAGTCCATGATCAAGGCGGCGGTCGACCACATCGGCACCGCCGCTTCCCAGGGCGCCCAGGTCGTCTGCCTGCAGGAACTGTTCTACGGGCCGTACTTCTGCCAGGTGCAGGACGCCGACTACTACTCCTACACCGAGGCCATCCCGGACGGGCCCACCACGAAGCTCATGCAGGAGGTGGCCGAGCGCCACGGCGTCGTGCTGATCGTGCCGATGTACGAGGTCGAGCAGCCCGGCGTCTACTACAACACCGCCGCGGTGATCGACGCCGACGGCACCTACCTCGGCAAGTACCGCAAGAACCACATCCCGCAGGTCAAGGGGTTCTGGGAGAAGTTCTACTTCCGCCCCGGCAACCTCGGCTACCCGGTGTTCGACACGGCGGTGGGCCGCATCGGCGTCTACATCTGCTACGAGCGGCACTTCCCGGAGGGCTGGCGCGCGCTCGGCCTGGCCGGCGCGAAGATCGTGTTCAACCCGTCGGCGACCAGCCGCAGCCTGTCGCAGTACCTGTGGAAGCTGGAGCAGCCGGCGGCCGCGGTGGCGAACGAGTACTTCGTCGGCGCGATCAACCGGGTCGGCGTGGAACCGCTGGGCGACAACGACTTCTACGGCCAGACATACTTCGTCGACCCACGCGGGCAGCTGGTCGGGGACGCGGCGTCCGACACCGAAGACGAGGTGGTGGTGCGCGACCTCGACCTGTCGCTGCTCGAAGAGGTCCGGAACACTTGGGCGTTCTACCGCGACCGCCGCCCGGACACCTACGGCCCCCTCGCGGAGGCCTGATGACCACGCTCATCACGGGCGGTCAGGTCGTTTCGCCGTCGGGAGCCCTCCTGGCGGACGTCCTCGTCGACGGCGAGACCATCGCCGCCGTCGGGGCGCCCGGGACGCTGACCGGCGACGAGACGATCGACGCCGCCGGGAAGTACGTGCTGCCCGGCGGCATCGACGCCCACACCCACATGGAGATGCCGTTCGGCGGCACGCACTCGGTCGACACGTTTTCGACCGGGACGACGGCCGCGGCGTGGGGCGGCACGACCACGATCATCGACTTCGCCGTGCAGGCCAAAGGCACCTCCCTGTTGTCCACTTTGGACAAGTGGCACAGCAAGGCCGACGGGAACTGCGCGATCGACTACGGCTTCCACATGATCGTCTCCGACGTCAACGACCAGTCGTTGAAGGAGATGGCAGCCTGCGTCGACGCCGGAGTCGGCAGCTTCAAGATGTTCATGGCCTACCCGGGGGTGTTCTACTCCACGGACGGGGAAATCCTGCTCGCGATGCAGAAAGCGCGTGAAATCGGCGCTACGATCATGATGCACGCGGAAAACGGCATCGCGATCGACCAGCTGGCGGCGCAGGCGTTCGCCGCGGGCCACATCGAACCGGTGCAGCACGGCCTCACCCGGCCGCCGGAACTGGAAGGAGAAGCGACGTCGCGGGCGATCCAGCTCGCGAAGGTGACCGGAGCACCGCTGTACATCGTGCACCTGTCGGCGTCGCAAGCGCTGGCGGCGGTCGCGGAGGCGCGCAACGACGGTCAGAACATCTTCGCCGAGACCTGTCCGCAGTACCTCTACCTGTCCATCGAGGACCTCGCGAAGCCGGACTTCGAGGGCGCGAAGTACGTCGCTTCGCCGCCACTGCGGGAGAAGTCGCACCAGGCCGACCTGTGGCGGGGCTTGCGGACGAACGACCTGTCCGTGGTGTCCACCGACCACTGCCCGTTCTGCTTCAAGGACCAGAAGGAACTGGGCCGCGGCGACTTCCGGGCCATCCCGAACGGGATCCCAGGCGTCGAGCACCGGATGGACCTGCTGCACCAGGGCGTCGTCGCCGGCGAGCTGACGCTCGGCCGCTGGGTCGAGACGTGCTCGGCGACACCGGCGCGGATGTTCGGGCTGTACCCGCGCAAGGGTGTCATCGCGGCAGGTTCGGATGCGGACATCGTGATCTACGACCCTTCGGCGACGCAGACGCTGTCGGCCGAGACGCACCACATGAACGTGGACTACTCGGCGTACGAAGGATTCGAGATCACCGGGCGGGTGCACACGGTGCTGTCGCGGGGGCGCGTCGTCGTGTCGCCTTCCGGGTTCTCGGGTTCGACGTCGCACGGCAAATTCCTGTCCCGCTCGCTGAACCAGTACCTGAACTAGGAGCGGGGCATGGACTTCGGGATCGTGCTGCAAACCGACCCGCCCGCGCGGGACGTCGTGCGGCTGATGAAGGACGCCGAGGACTGCGGGTTCCGCTACGGCTGGACGTTCGACTCCTGCGTGCTGTGGCAGGAACCGTTCGTCATCTACTCGGCGATCCTCGCGGCGACGTCGTCCCTCGTGGTGGGGCCGATGGTGACCAGCCCGGGCACGCGGGACTGGTCCGTGATGGCGTCGACGTTCGCCACCCTCAACGACATGTACGGCAACCGGACGGTCTGCGGCATCGGCCGCGGCGACTCCGCGCACCGGGTCGTCGGGAAGCCACCGTCCACCCTGGCCACCGTGCGCGACTGCATGCGCGTGGTCAAGGACCTGGCCGAAGGCCGCGCGGTGACGATGAACGACAAGACCGTGCAGATCCCGTGGATCCGCAATGGCCGCCTGGAGATGTGGATGGCCGGGTACGGGCCGAAGGCGCTGCAGACGGTCGGCGAACACGCCGACGGCTTCATCCTGCAGTGCGCCGACCCGGCGATCGCGCGCTGGACGATCGGCGCGGTCCGCGACGCCGCCCGGGCGGCCGGCCGGGATCCGGGCGGCATCACGATCTGCGTCGCGGCCCCGGCGTACGTCGGCGACGACCTGCCGCACCAGCGCGAACAGCTGCGCTGGTTCGGCGGGATGGTCGGCAACCACGTCGCCGACCTGGTGGCGCGGTACGGATCGTCGGGGGCGGTGCCGCGGGAGCTGACGGACTACATCCGCGAGCGTGAGGGGTACGACTACAGCCACCACGGCAAGGCGGGCAACCCGTCGACGGAGTTCGTCCCGGACGAGATCGTCGACCGGTTCTGCCTGCTGGGACCGGCCTCGGCCCAGGTCGAACGGCTGCAGGAGCTGGCCGAGCTGGGTGTCGACCAGTTCTCGCTGTACCTGATGCACGACGACCGGGAGGCGACGCTGGCGTCCTACGGGACGCAGATCATCCCCAAGCTCACCGCGTAGGGCCTGCCCCACCGCGGATCCGGGGGCGCGCACCAGCGCGCCCCCGGTCCCAGTGCCGGGACGATCGGGCGATGAACCTTCGTGTTGCGCTGGCCCTGGGGGCCGCCGCGAGTGCAGTCGCCGGGATTGCGCCCGCGGCCGCGGCGAGCCCCGCACCGATCGTCTGGGAAGCCTCCTGCCCGGCCGGCTACGAATGCGGCCACCTCGACGTTCCACTGTCCTATCAGGACCCCTCGGCGGGCACGGTCCGCCTCGCGGTGGGTCGCCTGCCCGCCACCGACCAGGCCCACAAGCTGGGCACGATCTTCTACAACCCGGGCGGCCCCGGCTCATCCGGCCGGTTCGCGCCGGCGCTGACACCGGCGTTGCACGCCCGCTTCGACATCGTCGGATTCGACCCGCGCGGCGTCGGCGCGAGTGCGAAGATCAGCTGCTTCACCGACCCCTCGCAACTGGAAGTCCTGCAACGTGCCCTCGGCACGTTCCCGCTGACCCGCGCGGCCGAACAGCAGCAGGTCGCCGACACCCGCGTGGTCACCGACCTCTGCGAGCGGAACGCCGGTCCGCTGGCGAACCACCTCTCGACCGGAACGATCGCCCGCGACCTGGACCGGCTGCGCGCGGCGTTCGGCGAGCCGAAGCTGCGGTACTACGGCAAGTCGTACGGCACGTACCTCGGCGAGACGTACGCGAACCTGTTCCCCGGCCGGGTCGGCGCACTGGCCCTCGACGCGGTCGACGACCCGGTGCGCTGGTCGACCGGCGCCGCGCCGATGAGCTACCGCCTGCACGGCTTCGCGGACGCCCCGCGAGCGCTCGAATCCTTCCTGGCGGCCTGCGGCGCCCGCTGCACGTTCGACTACCCGGCGATCCTCGACCGGCTCGAGCGCGGCCCGATCACGGTGACCGACACGACCGGGCGCCAGGTGGTCGTCACCTACCAGGGCGCGATCGCCCGCATCCACGACTACCTGACCGACGCCCAGTCCGCGCCCCGCCTGGCGGCCTTCCTCCAGGCCCTGGCGGACCCGGCATCTCCCGCCCCGGCAGCACAGGGCGGCCCACCGGACATCGACTCCCTCCTGGGCGGCGGCGCCACGCTGTGTTCGGACGCGGCGAACCCCCGCGACCCGGCCGTGTGGTGGGACTACGCCCGGCGGGCAGACGGGGTAGGGCGTGGCTTCGGGCCGTTCGACGTCTACAAGACGCTGCCGTGCGCGACCTGGGAGGTCAAGGATCCGGGCCGCTACGCAGGGCCGTGGAACCGCCCGACGGCCCCGATCCTCTTGCTGGCCAACCGCCGGGGCGACCTGGAGACGCCGTACGCGGGAGCGCAGCGGACCGAGCGCCTGCTGGGGAACGCGCGCCTGCTGAGCCTCGACACGTACGGCCACGGCGCCCGCGGCAAGAGCGCGTGCATCGACGAGTGGCTGGACCGCTACTTCAATACGGGCGCGGTCCCGGCGCCGGGCACGGTCTGCGCACCGGACCGAGGCCCGTTCGGCTGAGACTCCCTGCCGGACGGCCTCGAGGGCGTCGCGCAGCTCGGCGAGCCCGACCGAGCGCCAGCCGGAGCGAGTGGGGCACGGCGGGCGTCGTCGCGAACGGCTCCGCGGTGGCGACGACGACCCGCCACCGCGGAGCGCCGCGGCGATTTCTTTTCCGCGGCCGGTAGCAGAACGGCACCGGCATGGAACGCATCCTCGCGGCTCAGTTCAAGGAGCCCGAGGACGAGTGGGTGAAGTTCCTGACGACGCGGGTGTGCGACGGCGCGTTCACCCCAGCGGGTCCGTGACCAATTCGGTCCGGGCCCGACTCCTCTGTGAGCGTGTCGAGCGGCAGCGTCGTCCAGCCGGCGCCGGGGCCGGCCGGGCGACGACACCGAGCGGGTCGTCACGACCGAGGAAGAGCTCGAGGGCTATCGGATTGTCCGCGCCATCGTCTGCGGCGAGGTCCCCGCCGCGCGCACGCCGGAAACGGTGCCGCCCGGGGGACCGTGGCTCCGGCTCAGTCCACCAGCGCCTGGTAGACCAGCTGCCGCAGCTGGGGGCGGAGGCGGTAGGTGCTCGAGGGGAGCAATTGCGTGTAGAAGCCCACCGTCAGGTCCTCGTCCGGGTCCACCCAGAAGGCCGTTGATGCCGCTCCTCCCCAGGCGAACTCGCCTGGGGACGACAACGTTCGGGCCTTCACCGGGTCCTCGAGGACCGAGAAGCCGAGGCCGAAGCCGTGGCCGTGGAAGGGCATTTCCGCGAACAGGGGGCGGCCGAAGGCCTCCAGGTCCACTCGGCCCGGCAGGTGGTTGCTCACCATCAACGCCACCGTTCGCGGGGACAGCAGCCGGACGCCGTCGAGGGCGCCGCCGCGGAGGAGCATCTCCGTGAAACGCCAGTAGTCCTGGGCCGAGGACACCAGCCCTCCGCCGCCGGAGAGGCAGTCCGGGCGGGATGCTCCCATGCGGCCGAATGCGTCGTTGCGGACCGCTCGGCCCGAGGCCGGGTCTCGGACGTACATCGCCGCCAAGCGGGATGGGGACGATGCCACGAAACCCGTGTCCGTCATGCCCAGCGGTGCGAAGATCCGGGACTCGAAGAACTCGTCCAGCGGCAAGCCTGACACCACTTCGACGAGCCGGCCGAGGACGTCGGTGGCGATCGAGTAGTTCCACTCCGTGCCCGGCTGGAAGAGCAACGGCAGGTTGGCCCACTGCTCCGAGCACGCCGCCAGGTCGAGGCCCGGCGGGGTGCCCCACTCGAAGCCCGCCGCGCGGTAGATCGCGTCCACCGGGTGGCCGTGGTGGAAGCCGTACGTGAGGCCCGCCGTGTGCGTCAGCAGGTGCCACACGCGGATCGGCGAAGTGGCCGGCTCGGTCAGCGGCGCCAGTGCCGATCCCTTGACGTACACCCGCGGCGCAGCGAACTCGGGCAACCAGCGCGAGATCGGGTCATCCAGCTCCAGCAGGCCCTCTTCGGCCAGCATCATCGCCGCGACCGAGGTGATCGGCTTGGACATCGAAAAGATGCGCCACAGCGTGTCGGTCTCCACCGGCGAGGAAGCCTCGACGTCCCGGGAGCCGCCGCGGCCGAGGTGGACGATGCGGCCGTGCCTGCTCACCACCGCGAGCCAGCCCGGCAACCGTCCGTCCTCGACATACCGGTCGAAATGCCTGTCGATCCGGGCCAGCCGCGCCGCGTCGAAGCCGGCCTCGGCCGGGTCGACGTCCACTTCGAAATCCGCCATGCGGCGAGGCTACTTCTCCCGCGCCCGCTCGGCCGCCTTCTCCTCGCGCCACGCCTCGTCATTCTTGCCGTAGCGCCAGTAGCCCGAGATCGACAGCAGCCCGCGCTGCACGCCGCGCTCGTCGAGCAGGTAGCGCCGCAGCTCGCGCACGAAGCCCGCTTCGCCGTGGACGAACGCCTGGACGACCCCCTCGTGCCACGGCAGCTCGCGCACCGCCGCCGCGACGTCGCCGCCCGATGCCCGGTGCAGCCACGTGATCTGCGCGTCCGCCTTCGTGACCAGCGACTGCTCCTCGGCCTCGTTCTCGACCAGGATCACCACGTGGGCCAGGACGCCGGCGGGCAGCGCTTCGAGCGACGACGCGATGGCCGGCAACGCGCTTTCGTCCCCCGCCAGCAGGTGCCAGTCCGCCTCGGCGCCTGGCGCGTACGCACCGCCGGGGCCCAGCACCAGCAGCTCGTCACCCGGCTGGGCCGAGGCCGCCCACGGACCCGCGATGCCGTCGTCACCGTGGTGGACGAAGTCGAGGACGAGCTCGCCGGCCTGCGGGTCGAACGCGCGCACCGTGTAGGAACGCTGCCGCGGCCAGTGCTCGCGCGGCATCGTCGCCCGGCACTCCTGGACGTCGAACGGCTCCGGGTACTCGACACCGGGGACCTTGAACAGCACCTTCACGTAGGCGTCGGTGAATTCGTTCGGCGTGAACTGCGCGATCCCCTCGCCGCCCGCGACGATCCGGATCATGTGCGGGGTCAGCCGCTCGGTCCGCAGCACCCGCAGCCGTGCCGCGGGACGCCCGGACCGCCGGGGTGCTTCAGCCATCGGCCACTCCAACCATCGCTAAGGCTTACCTAAGTCAGCCTACGCGCCGGAATCGGCGCGGGGCTACTCAGGTGTGCTCAGTTCCGCGAGCAGCCTCCCGAATCCCCTGGTCACCTCCTTCCGGAACCCGAAGAAAAACCGGTTCGCCAACGGCACTCCCCACCGGCCCCACGACGCCGCGTTGACCACCCGGTGCTCGACGCGCGCTCCCGCCGGATCGGCCGTGACGCGGTACTCGCCCCGGTACCACCAGCCGCCCTGCACCGCGACGCACCCGCGCTCCCGGTCGACCTCCATCCGCATCGGGTGACCACCGCCGCCCAGCATCAGCCGCAGCCGTTCGAACACCTCGGCGGGCGGCCGCGCGACCACGCCCGACGCCTCCGCAAGCGTTTTCACCCGCGTGGATCCGAAACCCGCGTGTTCTGGAACGCCGTGATCAGCCACTCGCCCTCCTCCCGGACGAGCACGAAGGACACGGTCGACTCGCGCCCTTCGTCGGCGACCTCCGCCCCGGTCAGCGACGAACCGCCGCCGACGACCGCCACCGCGACGTCCGGCCGGACGAACCGCACCTTCGCTTCCCCGCCGAGCGACCCGGTCAGCTTCGACCCCCGCAACGGCCCCTCGAACAGCGCCCGGTGCGAGCTCTCGATCGCCTCCCGGCCGGGGAAGTTCATCCCGAAGAACGTCACGTAGTCCGCATCCTCGGTGAAGAGCCGCCCGTACGCGGCAGCATCACCGGCGTTCCACGCGTCAGCCAGCCGGCCCAGCACCCCGCGAACTTCGGCAACAGCAGTCATCACAACCCCCTCAACACAGCGCCCGCGAACAACGTTCGCCTCACGAACACCGTTCTACTCTCGAACGGCGTTCGCGTCAAGTACAGTGTTCGGGTGACCGTTCCCCCGCCGCCGTGGCGCAGCGCTCCCCGCCGCCGTGCCGCGAAACCCGTTCTTTCCCAGGCCTCGATCGTCCGAGCGGCCTTGATCGTCCTGGACGACGAGGGCTTCGACGCGGTCACCATGCGGCGGATCGCCCAGGAACTGGAGACCGGGCCCGCCTCGCTCTACGCGCACGTCTCCAATAAGGAAGAGCTGGCGGAACTGATGCTCGACGCCGTGCTCGCCGACGTGCTGGTCCCCGAGCCGGACCCGGCGCGCTGGGACGAGCAGGTCAAGGACCTCGTCCGCGACCAGATCCAGGTGATGGCCGCGCACCGCGGCATCGCGCGCATCGCGTGGGACATCGCCGTGCCGGTCACGCCCAACTCGCTGAAGCAGGGTGAGGGCATGCTCGCCCTGCTTCGCGCCGGCGGGCTGACGCTCAAGCAAGCGACCTTCGCGGGCGACGCCCTTTCCCTCTACGCCAAGGCGTACGCGTACGAAGCAAGCGGCTGGACCTGGGGCGAGATCGACCAGGCCGAAGCCGGCGAACGCGGCAAGCAGATGGTCGCGTACATGCGGTCACTGCCCGCAGAGTCGTTCCCCAACCTGCTGCAGGTCGGCGAGTTCTTCTCCGCGGAAACGGCGAAGGAACGCCTCGAGTTCGCGCTCGAGGCGTACCTCGCCGGGTTGAAAGTCCTGGCGAAGAACTAGGGCCGCAGCACGATCTTGCCGCGGGTGTGCCGCCGCTCCAGTTCGCGGTAGGCGTCCCTGACCTCCTCCAGCGGGTACACCCGGGCGATCGGCAGCTCCAGCAATCCCTTGTCCAGCAGCAGACCCAGCTCGCGCAGCACGTCGGCCGACGCGCCCGCCGCGTTGCCGTCGGTCTTGACGTTGTACTTCTCGGCCGCGGCCCAGTCGATGATCGTGTCGATCCGTCCCGGGTGGATGCCCAGGTGCAGCGCCAGTTCCACGTAGCCGGAGCCGAAGGTGTCCACGAACGCGTGCACGCCGGAAGGCGCGGCTTCCCGGATCCGCGACAGCACGCCGTCGCCGTAGGAGACCGGGATGACGCCGAGCCCGCGCAGCCACTCGTGGTTCGCCTCGCCGGCCAGGCCGATCACCGTGGCCCCGGCCAGCTTCGCGAGCTGGACGGCCAGCGAGCCGACCCCGCCCGCTGCGCCCGAGACGACGACGGTGTCCCCCTCTCGCGGGCAAACCGCGGCCACCGCAGCGTACGCGGTCGTCCCGGCGACGAACAGCGAACCGGCGACTTCCCACGGCACACCGTCGGGGCGCGGCGTGAGGTTTTCGGCCTCGGCGACGACGAACTCGGCGTGGCTCGACCGCGTGTCGACGAACCCGATCACCTCGTCGCCGACAGCGATGTCCGAGACGCCTTCGCCGAGCGAAGCGACAACCCCCGCGAAGTCGCTGCCCTGTCCCGAAGGGAACGTCGCCGGGAAGCGTTCGTGCAGGAATCCCTGCCGGATGGCGGCCTCGCCCGGGTTGATCCCGGCGGCCCGCACCTCGACGAGCACCTGACCCGGTCCCGGGACCGGCCGGGGGACGTCCTCGACCCGCAGGACCTCCACGTCGCCGTATTCGTCGAACCTGATCGCGCGCGCCATGGGGCCTCCTCTAAGTCGTTGCTGAATACAAGCAACGACCCGGCCCCCGGTTTTAATCCCTACCCGGCGAGGCGGCGGACCACGCCGTCGGCCAGCAGCCGGCCGCGGTCGGTGAGCACCGCGCGGCCCCGGGAGTCCAAAGCGGACGGATCGAGCAGCCCTTCGGCCGCGGCCGCCCGCGCCTCGGCCAGCCCCGGCTCGTCGAGCACGTCGAGCGGCAGCCCTTCGGCGACCCGCAGCTCGAGCATGATCCGCTCGAGGTGCTGGTCGTCGTCGGTGAGCACCTCGCGCCCGCCCGCGGGCGAGTCGCCGGCGGCGAGCAGCGCCGCGTACCGGGCCGGGTGCTTGACGTTCCACCAGCGCACCCCGCCGACGTGGCTGTGCGCGCCCGGACCGGCGCCCCACCAGTCGTCACCCCGCCAGTAGCCGAGGTTGTGGCGGCAGCGGGCCGCGTCGGACGCCGCCCAGTTCGACACCTCGTACCAGCGCAGTCCCGCCGAGGACAGCATGGCGTCGATCATCTCGTAGTCCGCGGCCAGGACGTCGTCGTCCGGCGCCGGCAGCTCGCCCCGGCGGACGCGGCGGGCCAGTGCCGTGCCCTCCTCGACGATCAGCGCGTACGCCGAGACGTGGTCGACGCCGGCGGCCAGCACGGCGTCGAGCGTCGCCCGCAGGTCGTCGGCACGCTCCCCCGGCGTGCCGTAGATCACGTCGAGGTTCACGTGCTCGAACCCGGCCGCGCGCGCTTCGGCGGCCGCCGCGCCCGGGCGGCCCGGGGTGTGCACGCGGTCGAGGATCTTCAGCACGTGCGGCGCGGCCGACTGCATGCCCAGCGACACCCGCGTGTAGCCCGCTTCGCGGATCCCGGCGAAGAACTCCGGCGACGTCGACTCCGGGTTCGACTCCGTCGTCACCTCGGCCCCCGGCGCCAGCCCGAAGACGTCGCGGACGGCGTCGAGCACCGACCGCAGCCCGTCCGCGCCCAGCAGCGACGGCGTGCCGCCGCCGACGAACACGGTGTCGGCGGCGGGCGGCACGACGAGCACGCGCGCGGCGAGTTCGAGTTCGCGCCGCAGCCCTTCGAGCCAGGACTGCGGCGACGAACCGGTGTCGAGTTCACCCGCGGTGTAGGTGTTGAAGTCGCAGTACCCGCAGCGCGTGGCGCAGAACGGGACGTGCACGTACACCCCGAACGCTCTGCTGCCCAGCCCCTTCAGCGCGCTTTCCGGCAACGCCGGATCGATCGGTGTGGCGGGGTCGGGACGCAGCTGGGGCACACTCGAATTGTCCACCCCGTCACGCCCGGTCGCCTCAAGGGGCCGATCGGGTTAACCCCTGTTACGACGCCGGCAGGTTGGCCGCCGCCCAGTCCGGATCGACCGGGATCAGCTCGATGACGTCGAGCAGCACGCCGTTCGGGTCGGCGACGTAGAAGTGCCGCTGCCCGTAGATCTCGTCGACGACCGGGGTCACCAGCTCGACCCCCGCCTCTTCCAGCCGTTTCGCCTCGGCACGAGCGTCTTCGACGACGAGGCCGAACATCAGCCCGGACGTCTCCCGCGCGCGGTGGGCCGGCGGCACCGACTCGTGCCCCCGCTGCACGAAGCTGATCTCGTACCCCGGCGCGCCGGCGTTGACGCTGGCGAACCAGTCGAGCTCGACGGTGACCGGCAGGCCGACGACGTCCGCGTAGAAGCGGGTGGTCGCGGCGACGTCGTCGACCAGGTAGCCCGCCCCGAAACCCTTGACCTGCATCAGCGGATCCTCTCGTTCAAATCACTGCGTTCGTAGTACTTTAATCATAGTGGTTAACGGAACGCAAGCCAGATCGGCCAGACCGGCTCCCCGGCGGCCGCGCGAACCTCGCCCACTGGACGACCATGGTCCCCTCGCGGCCGCGGACCGGCGTTCGCGGCCAAAAGGCCAGGTAGACGGCGTGAGTGAGCCCGGTCCCAACATCCGGACGGGGCTCGACCACATTGTGGGCACGTGAGACGCTGGCGACGTGACTCGCGCCGGAATCCGCCTGGTGGCCCGCCGCCACGTCGACCTCCGGCGTGTGGCGAGCGCACTCTGTGTCGTGTCCCGCTGACTCCCCGCCACCACCACGACGGACCGGGCACCGGTCGCGCACGGCAACGCTGCCGCGCGGCCCACGCCCTCCCAACCGCCCCCGGAGGACACCCCCATGACCACGCCCACGCGCCAGACCCCAGCCCGCCCCGCGCGTGCCAAGCAGAAGCGCGGCGAAGGGCAGTGGGCGCTCGGTTACCGGGAGCCGCTGAACCCGAACGAGCGGTCCAAGAAGGACGACCACCCGCTCAACGTGCGGGCGCGCATCGAGAACATCTACGCCCACCGCGGGTTCGACGCCATCGACCCGGGCGACCTGCGCGGCCGGTTCCGCTGGTTCGGCCTCTACACCCAGCGCAAACCGGGGATCGACGGCGGCCGCACGGCGACGCTGGAGCCCGAAGAGCTCGACGACCGCTACTTCATGCTGCGGGTCCGGATCGACGGCGGCGCGCTGACCACCGCCCAGCTCACCGTGCTCGGCGAGATCTCGCAGGCGTACGCGCGCGACACCGCCGACATCACCGACCGGCAGAACATCCAGTACCACTGGATCCGGATCGAGGACGTCCCGGCGATCTGGACCAAGCTCGAGAACGCCGGCATGACCACGATGGAAGCCTGCGGCGACAGCCCGCGCGTCATCCTCGGCTCGCCGGTCGCGGGCATCGCCGCCGACGAGGTGATCGACGGCACCCCGGCGATCGAGGAGATCAAGCGCCGCTACATCGGCAAGCCGGAATTCGCCAACCTGCCGCGCAAGTTCAAGACCGCGATCTCCGGCCAGCCCGACGTCGCCCACGAGATCCACGACGTCGCCTTCGTCGGCGTGGACCACCCCGAGCACGGGCCCGGCTTCGACGTCTGGGTCGGCGGCGGCCTGTCCACCAACCCGATGCTCGGGCAGCGCCTCGGCGCCTGGATCCCCCTGGACGAGGTCCCGGACGTCTGGGAAGGCGTCATCTCGATCTTCCGCGACTACGGCTACCGGCGGCTGCGCTCGCGGGCCCGGATCAAGTTCCTGGTCAAGGACTGGGGCGCGGAGAAGTTCCGGCAGGTGCTGCAGGACGAGTACCTCGAACGCGAGCTGATCGACGGCCCGCCACCGGTGGACCCCGCCGTGCCGATCGACCACGTCGGCGTCCACCCCCAGGTCGACGGCAAGTTCTACGTCGGCGCCGCGCCGATCGCCGGCCGGTCCAGCGGCGGCACGCTCGTCGCCGTCGCCAAGGCCGCCGAGCGGGCCGGCTCCGGCCGGGTGCGGCTCACCCCGCAGCAGAAGCTCGTCGTGCTCGACGTCCCCGAGGCCCAGGTCGCCACCCTGTCCGCCGAACTGGCCGAACTGGGGCTGGAGACGAAGCCGTCGCCGTGGCGGCGCGGCGTGATGGCCTGCACCGGGCTGGAGTTCTGCAAGCTCGCCATCGTCGAGACGAAGGCCCGCGCGCAGCAGCTCGTCGCGGACCTCGAGAAGTCCCTCGCCGACATCCAGGACGGCCTCGACACGCCGGTGACCGTGCACCTCAACGGCTGCCCCAACTCCTGCGCGCGGATCCAGACCGCGGACATCGGCCTCAAGGGCCAGATCGTCACCGACGCCGACGGCAACCAGGTCGAGGGCTTCCAGGTGCACCTCGGCGGCGGGCTCGGACTCGACGCCGGGTTCGGCCGGAAGCTGCGCGGGCACAAGGTGACCTCGGGCGAGCTGACCGGGTACGTCGAGCGGGTCGTGCGCAACTACGTCGCCGGGCGCGAAGACGGCGAGCGGTTCGCGCAATGGGCTGCCCGCGCCGACGAAAGCGCGCTCCAGTGACCGAGCGCGCGGCGCCGTACTACTGCCCCTATTGCGGCAACGAGGACCTCCGGCCGGAAGAGAACGGCGGCTGGCTGTGTTCTGCTTGCCGCCGGGTTTTCTCGGTCAAGTTCCTCGGACTGTCCCTTCCGGAGGTTTCCCGATGACCGCCACCGCCGACTACAAGACCCTCGCCGAACGCGCTTCGCGGGAACTCGCCGACGCGACCGCGGAAGAAGCGTTGCGCTGGACCGTCGACACGTTCGGCGACGACTTCATCGTCGCGTCCAACATGCAGGACGCCGTGCTGATCGACCTCGCCACCAAGGTGAAGTCCGATGTGGACGTCCTGTTCCTGGAGACCGGTTACCACTTCCCCGAGACGATCGGCACGCGCGACGCCGTCCAGACGGTCTACCCGGACGTGAAGATCGTGAACGCCCAGGCCGAGCAGAGCGTCGCCGAGCAGGACGCGGAGTACGGCCCGAAGCTGCACGACCGCGACGCCACGCTGTGCTGCAACCTGCGCAAGGTCGTGCCGCTGCGCAAGACCCTCGCGAACTACTCGGCCTGGGTGACCGGCGTCCGGCGCGTGGACGCCCCGACCCGCGCGAACACCCCGATCGTCACCTGGGACGACCGCAACGGCCTGGTCAAGATCAACCCGATCGCGGCGTGGACCGACGACGAGTTCAACGGCTACATCCGCGAGCACGGGATCCTCGAGAACCCGCTGGTGTCGATCGGGTTCCTGTCGATCGGCTGCGCACCCTGCACAGCTCGCGTGGAGCCGGGGCAGGACCCGCGCAGCGGCCGGTGGGCGGGCCAGAGCAAGACCGAGTGCGGACTGCACGGCTGAGGAAGGGACGCATGACGACCTTGGAGCCCGCGACCGATGCGGCACAAGACAACCTGGCGGCCTTGGAGTCCGAGGCCATCCACATCTTCCGGGAGGTGGCCGGCGAGTTCGACCGTCCGGTGATCCTGTTTTCCGGCGGCAAGGATTCGACGCTGCTGCTGCACCTGGCGATCAAGGCGTTCTGGCCGGCGCCGGTGCCGTTCCCGCTGCTGCACGTGGACACCGGGCACAACTTCGACGAGGTCATCGAGTTCCGCGACCGCGTCGTCGAGCGCCACGGCCTGCGCCTGGTCGTCGCGAAGGTGCAGGACTGGATCGACGACGGGCGCTTGGAAGAGCGCGCGGACGGGATGCGCAACCCGCTGCAGACCACGCCGCTGCTCGACACGATCGCCGAGAACAAGTTCGACGCCGTCTTCGGCGGCGGCCGCCGGGACGAGGAACGGGCCCGGGCGAAGGAGCGGATCTTCAGCCTCCGCAACGCCTTCGGCCAGTGGGAACCGCGCCGGCAGCGGCCCGAGCTGTGGAACCTCTACAACGGGCGGCACCGCCCGGGCGAGCAGGTCCGCGTCTTCCCGCTGTCCAACTGGACCGAGGCCGACGTCTGGAACTACATCGCCCGCGAGAAGGTCGAGCTGCCGTCGATCTACTACGCGCACCAGCGTGAGGTCTACTTGCGCGACGGGATGCTGCTGGCCGAGGGTCCGTGGGGCGGCCCGCGGCCCGGCGAAGAGGTCCGGGAGCTGACCGTCCGCTACCGGACCGTCGGCGACGGTTCGTGCACCGGCGCGATCGAATCCACCGCGGCCACCGTCGAAGAGGTGATTGCCGAGGTGTCGGCTTCGCGGCTCACCGAGCGGGGCGCGACCCGCGCCGACGACCGGATGTCCGAGGCGGCCATGGAAGACCGCAAGCGTGAGGGGTACTTCTGATGAGTTCGCTGCTGCGCCTGGCCACCGCCGGGAGCGTCGACGACGGCAAGTCCACCCTGGTCGGCCGGCTGCTGTACGACACGAAGTCGGTGCTGGCCGACCAGCTCGACGCCGTCACCCGCGCGTCCGTCGACAAGGGACTGTCCACACCGGATCTCTCGCTGCTCGTCGACGGCCTGCGCTCGGAGCGCGAGCAGGGCATCACCATCGACGTCGCGTACCGCTACTTCGCCACGCCGAAGCGGTCGTTCGTGCTGGCCGACACGCCGGGGCACGTGCAGTACACGCGCAACACGGTGACCGGCGCGTCCACCGCGCAGCTGGCCGTGCTGCTGGTCGACGCGCGCAAGGGCGTCATCGAGCAGACCCGGCGGCACGCGGCCGTGCTGGCCCTGCTGGGCGTGCCGCAGCTGGTGCTGGCGGTGAACAAGATCGACCTGGTCGGCTACGACGAGGCGACGTTCACGGTGATCGCGGAGGAGTTCGCCGAGCACGCCCTTTCGCTGGGCTACGAACGCGGGTCCGTGCTCGCCATCCCGGTGTCGGCGCTGGAAGGCGACAACGTGGCGACGCGCTCGGAGCGGACGCCGTGGTACACCGGGCCGAGCCTGCTGGAGCACCTGGAGGACGTGCCGGTCGCGCCGGACCCGCACGATTCGGCGCTGCGGTTCCCGGTGCAGTACGTGATCCGGCCGCGCACGCCGGAGTACCTCGACTACCGCGGTTACGCGGGTCAGATCGCGGCGGGCACGGTCCGGCCGGGCGACGAGATCGTCGTGCTGCCACAGGGCATCCGCAGTCGTGTCGAACGCATCGACACCGCGGACGGGCCGCTGG
This sequence comes from Amycolatopsis sp. 505, assembly GCF_031625235.1. Lineage (NCBI taxonomy): Bacteria > Bacillati > Actinomycetota > Actinomycetes > Pseudonocardiales > Pseudonocardiaceae > Amycolatopsis > Amycolatopsis sp. 505. The sequence goes on along the minus strand of NZ_JACKQP010000006.1, from coordinate 381,108 downwards.
CCGAGGCCGGCGCCGGGACGTCGGTGACGCTGCTGCTCACCGACGACATCGACATCTCCCGCGGCGACCTGATCGCCGCCGCGGACGCGCCGCCGCGGATCACCGACGAGATCACCGGCACGCTGTGCTGGCTGTCGTCCAAGCCGCTGAAGCCGGGCGCACGCTTGCTGGTCAAGCACGGCACCCGCACGGTGCAGGCACTGGTCGACGAGCTGCACGCGCGGTTCGACGAGCAGACCCTGTCCAGTGTGGACTCGCCGGCGTCGCTGGAGCTCAACGACATCGGCCGCGTCACGCTGCGGCTGGCCGAGGAGCTGGGCGTCGACGACTACGGCGTCAGCCCGCGCACCGGCGCGTTCCTGGTGATCGACCCGAAGGACGGCGACACCCTCGCGGCCGGCCTGGTGGGTGAGCGCTTCTCGTGACGCCGCCCCTGGTCGCCGTCGCGCACGGCAGTCGTGACCCCCGCTCGGCGGCGACCGTGCGGGCCCTCGTCGACGTCGTGCGCGCCCAGGCCCCGGGCGTGCCGGTGCACGAGTCCTTTTTGGACCTGTCGGCACCGCTCGTCACGGAGGTGCTGCGGTCGCTGTACGCGGACGGGCACCGGACCGCGATCGTGGTGCCGTTGCTGCTGGGCAGCGCGTTCCACGCCCGGGTCGACCTGCCGGCGCTGATCGACTCGGTCGTCACGGACTGCCCGGGCTTCCGGGTGCAGGTCTCGGACGTGCTGGGCGCCGACCGCGCGTTGGAGGCGGTCGCCCTGGACCGGCTGGCGGCCGCGCCTCGCCGTGGAGGCACGGGAGTGCTGGTCAGCGCGGTCGGTTCGTCGAACGCATCCGCGAACGCCGTGGTGGCTTCGCTGGCCGCGCGGTGGGAAGAGCGGCTGGGTGTGCCGGTGAGCGAGGCGTTCGCTTCCGCCACCCAGCCGGACATTCCGGCGGCCGCGGCCCGGCTGCGGTCCCGCGGGGTGCGGCACCTGGTGGTGGCTTCGTGGTTCCTGGCGCCCGGCCTGCTCCCGGACCGGATCGCCCGGCTGGCCCGCGAGGCCGACCCGAAGGCGTTCATCGCGGAACCGCTGGCGGACGACCCGCGCGTCGCGGACGTCGTCGTGGCGCGGTACGCCACCGCCGTCAGCGGGCTGTTGCGGCAGTACGCGTAGCGCTACCCGCCGAAGATCGCGTACATGTCGGCCACAGGCAGCACGGGTGAGGCGGCGGCCGCGGAGACGACGCTCAGGTCCTCATCGGACAGAAGCCGTCGCACCGTCGGGAAGGGAACCTTCGGGTGCCGGACGGCCGCTTCTCGCGTCGCGGGCACGGAATCCGTGGCGATGTCCGCGACCAGTGGCGCCGGGAGGTCGGCGTAGGTGCAAGCGACGGCGCGCAGGCCGGAATCGCGGCTGTGCGCGAACCGGAGGAAGGCGGCCCGGGGAAAGCGGGGATGTGCGGTCAGCCGCCGGAAGTCCCGGCTTTCGCCGTGCGAGAGGAACAGCTCTTCGAGCGCGGCGCCGGACACGGAATCGTGGTGTGCCGCGGTGACGCGGCGGACCATCGTCGACTCGTCGGCCATCAGGCGGTCGACGGCCGATGGCGGGAGATCCCGGCTGCCGGCCACGACCATCCGGAAGAACTCGTACGGGGAGTCGAGGTACTCCAGGCGTCCGGCGAGGGGCATCTCGCGGAGCCATCGCACCTGCCTGACGTCCAGCGACATGTGGGACAGGTAGAAGTCCACCGTCCACTGGCGGATGGGGTGCAGCGCGGGCACTTTGGCGAGCAGGGCGTCCCGGACGTCGTCCGGCGTGACCTGGTTCAGCAGCAGGCCGACCAGGAACATTTCGTTGTCGGTCTCGGCGAGCGACCGGACCGTCCCGGCGGGCAGACCGGGGTGTTCGGCCAGGCCGAAGTTCTCTTCGGCGTCATCGGACTCGGTGAACCGGGCGATCAGCTCCGGCGTGAGGTCGGCGTGCCTGAGGGCGTCGGCGCTCGTCACCGGGTCGGCGAGAAGGGCGTCCAGCAGATCGGGCGGCGGCCGGACGGCAGACCAGTGCAGTGCGGCGTGGCGGACGTCGCCGTCTTCGTCGGTCAGCCAGGCCCGCAGCACCTCCGGCGGCGGGTTGTGCCAACGTTCGGCCAGTGCCTTGCGCACTCCGGTCGCGGGGTCGGCGGCGAGCCGGACGAGCACGTCCTCATCAGCGATCCGGCCGGCCGCGGCGGCGCGCACCTCGGCCGAAGGGTGTTCGGACAGGCGAAGCAGAACGCTCTGCGGCGCCGACTCGTTGGCGGCCAGCCACCTGGCGCTGTCGGGTCCCCGTCCGATCACGGCGTCCGCGAAGCGCTCACTGATCTCCGGCCTCGTCCGGACCACGGCGTAGGCCAGTCCGGGATCCTCGAACAGCCGGAGCGCCAGGTCTTCGGGAGTGGCGGGGTTCGAGGCCAGGCCTCGCACGGCGGCTCGGCGGCGAGTCGTGGCCATGATCGAAGCCTACTGGCCACCGTGCGTATCCGGAACCGTCACACCACCGCCGCAAGGTGAGACAAATTCACATTTCTGTTACCGCTTGTGCATGGGAACGGTAAATCCTTGACGTCTTGCTTAACTTGCCGGTAACAATCGGGACGGCTGCGCAGCTTTCCTCCCTTCCCTCGTGAAACCGCAGGTAGGTGGATACAGATGAAAGCGCTTCACTTTTCTCGGATCGCCGCGCTGACCGCGGCCGCGGTCCTCCCCCTCGCTCTCGCCGCTCCGGCGTCGGCGGCCACCAGCGTCACCTTCGACTGCCAGGCCAACGCGCCGATCGTCGGGCCGCAGAAGGTGGCGCTGAACCAGGACGCCGACGTCAGCGCGCCCGCCACGGTCGCGCCCGGCGGCGCGTTCGACGTCGTCATCGATCCCGCTCCGAACACCGTGCCGGGCACGGTGAGCGGGAACAAGGTCAAGAACATCAACACGTTCGCGCTCAAGATCCCGATCCCGGCGAACTCGTCGTACGTCGGCGCGACGCTGGCCGGCGGGTCCGGGCTCGGCTCGACCCCGCCGGCCATCTCGGTCGCCAACGGCGTCGCCACGCTGAGCTTCCCCGGCCCGATCGCCGGCGGCGCGACGTTCGAACTGCCCACCGTCACCGCGCACCTGAAGGCGGGCCAGTCGGGCACGATCCAGACCAAGCTGGGCGGCACCAGCTACACCGACCCGGGCCTGACGTTCAAGGCGGTGGCGAGCACGATCATCGGCGACCTCACCGCGCCGACGGCCTGCTTCCCCAACCCCAGCCCGGTCTTCACCACGACGACCATCGGCTGAGCACCGGCCACCCCGCGGGCGGGCACCCGCGGGGTGGCCCGCGTAACACCGGCCGCGCGCGGGGAGTGTGCAAGGGTGTCGGCATGGCTGACGAACTGGTGCACTACGACGTGGTGGGCGGCACCGCCACGATCACCCTGGACTCCCCGCACAACCGCAACGCGCTCTCGGCCCAGTTGCGCCGCGAACTCTCGGACTCGCTCACGAAGGCGGCCGCCGACGACGCTGTCCGCGTCATCGTGCTGACCCACACCGGGCCGGTGTTCTGCGCGGGGATGGACCTCAAGGAGGCCCGTGGCGCCGGCGCGGGCGACCAGGGCGTGAACGAGTTCCCCCGCATCCTCGAGCAGCTTTGGACCAGCCCGAAGCCGGTGGTCGCCCGGCTGGCCGGCCCCGCCCGCGCGGGCGGCATCGGCATGGTGGCGGCGTGCGACATCGCCGTGGCGGTCCCGGAAGCGACGTTCGCCTTCTCCGAAGTGCGCATCGGCGTCGTCCCGGCCATCATCTCCCTGACCGTCCTCCCGCGCCTCAACCCGCGGGCGGCGCACGAACTGTTCCTGACGGGCGACACCTTCGACGCCCGCCGCGCGGTCGAGATCGGCCTGCTGAACTCGGCGACCGATGACCTCGACGCCGAAGTGGCCCGGTTCGTGAAGTCGCTGGCAGCGGGCGGCCCGAAGGCGCTGGCCGAGACGAAGGCGCTGCTGAGCCGGCCCCGCCCGGCCACCCCATCGGACGGCTTCGAGGAGATGCTCGGCCTGTCGGCGAAGTTCTTCGCCAGTGAGGAAGGCCAGGAGGGCATCCTGGCCTTCGCCCAGAAGCGCAAGCCGAACTGGGTCCCCCAGGACTGAGCCGGGACGCTGCCGGACGCCGCTCAGGCGTCCGGCAGCACCACCGTGAGCCGCCAGGAACCGGCGCTGCGGCCGCTCGGGCCGAGCGCGCGCTGCGCGTCCGAAAGCACGCTGCGGATGGCCAGGTAGGTCTTGGGCTCGGCCTTGCGCAGCGCGTCCGAGCCCGGCCAGATCAGCACGTGCTCCCCCGGCGGCAGCCACGACAGGTCGGTCAGGCAGTCGTAGAGCGCGTCGAGGTTGTGGCCGAAGTAGTCCGGAAAGGACAGTGCTTCGGCGAACGCGGTGAGGGTGCTGGGCTTGTCGACGGTCGGCCGCGAGTTCACCAGGTGCGGGTACGCGCCCCGGGCGAAGGCCTCTTCCGCGGCGGCCTTCGCCTGCTCGCCGGCGCTCATCGGGCCGGGTCCACGACGACGAACGACGCGTAGTGGTCGCCGGTGTAGTACAGCTCGTGCGCCTGCCCGGTGATCAGCCGCCGGGCCCCGCGGTCGGGACTGCCCGGCGTCTTCACGGTGTACTCGTGGTAGTAGCCGGACTTCTTGCCGGGCAAGCGCTTCTCCCGGTTCTCGAAGACGACGTCGTCGTTGCGCGGGTAGGGGTACGGGCCGCCCGCCTCGATCAGCTTCCAGGTGTCCGTGGCCTGCGGCGGCAACGCGGAAAGCGCCTTCACCGGCAGCCCGGAGTCCGCGCCCGGTACGGCGGCACCGCCCTTGGCGGGCGCGGTGCTGCTCGCGCTCGAGGGGGTGGCCGGCGACGACGATCCGCTGCCGAGGTTGTCCTTGACCAGCCAGCCCCCCAGCACCAGCACGAGGAGCCCGATCAGCGCGGCGGTGATCCGCCTTCGGTTGAACATGGTGCGCGAGCCTATGCCGAGGGGTCCGAGTCGTCGTCACGCCCCGGAGCGAGCCGGCGGGCGAACAGCCCGACCACCTTGTCGAGCACCCACGCGGCGGCCAGGCACAGCGGCACGACGACCACCATGACCAGCACGAACTGCACCGGGAACCAGGCCTGGGCGAGCCATAGCTCGACCCCGTCCCACCAGTCGGCCAGCCCGTTGAACACGGTGTGAGCCTACGCGCGCCCTGCTGCCACCGCGTGCCAGGGGCGGTACGTTGCAGGACATGTTCGCCGTGTACGCGCAGGAACCCAACGCCGACAGCCCGCTGGACTCGCTCGTCGTGGGCGAGCGCCCCGAACCCGAAGTGCCGGACGGCTGGGTCCGCGTGCACGTCAAGGCGGCCAGCCTCAACATGCACGACCTCTGGACCCTGCGCGGCGTGGGCATCAAACCGGAGCAGTTCCCGATGATCCTCGGCTGCGACGGCGCCGGCACCCTCGACGACGGCACCGAGGTCGTCATCCACTCGGTGATCAACGCGCCGGGCTGGCAGGGCGACGACACGCTCGACCCGAAGCGCACCCTGCTCACCGAGAAGCACCAGGGCACGTTCGCCGACCAGGTCGTCGTGCCGGCCCGCAACGTCGTCCCGAAGCCCACGGCGCTCAGTTTCGCCGAGGCGTCCGTCATGGGCACGGCCTGGCTGACCGCCTACCGGATGCTCTTCGTGAAGTCCGGGCTGCGGCCGGGGCAGACCATGCTCGTGCAGGGCGCCTCCGGCGGCGTGTCGACGGCGCTGGTCCAGCTCGGCCGCGCGGCCGGGTTCCGGGTCTGGGTCACCGGCCGCACCGAGGAGAAGCGGGCCCTCGCCACCGGCCTCGGCGCCCATCAGGCGTTCGAATCCGGCGCGCGGCTGCCCGAGCGCGTCGACGCCGTCTTCGAGACCGTCGGCAAGGCGACCTGGTCACATTCGGTCAAATCGCTCAAGCCGGGCGGTATCATCGTGGTCTCCGGCTCGACCAGCGGCCCGGACGCGCACGCCGAGCTGCAGCGCGTCTTCTTCCTCCAGCTGCGCGTCGCGGGCTCGACCATGGGCACCCGTGACGAGCTCGCGGACCTGCTCGCCTACCTCGATTTGACCGGCGTCCGGCCCCAGATCGGCGCGGAACTTTCCTTTTCCGAGGCACCCAAGGGTTTCCGGGCGATGCTCGAAGGGGACACCGCGGGCAAGATCGTCTTCACCCGCTAGACCGGCCGTGAGCTGGGCGGATCACCGGATCCGCCCAGCGGGGAACACTTTTCGGCAGCTGGTGATTTTTCGACGTATTCAGTTCGAGACCTGGTCGTTAGCACCGAAATTCCCCCAAAACCCAAGCGCGGCCAGGTAATCTGGGACACATGACCGCGACGAAGCGGCCCGCGCCGGCTGAACCGGGCGGCCGGCCCAGTGACGACGACCCGATCCGGGTCTCCTTCCGGCGCTACGCCGGCGTACGCACCCGGGTGCTGGAGGTCGGCGAAACCGCCCCCGAGCCGGAGGCTCCGCGCCGCTCGCTGCGCCGCCGGGCCGCGGCGCCGCACGTCCGCCCCACTACCCCGCGCCTGGTGCTCCTGCACGGCTATTGCGACAGCGCCGACACCTGGCGCCCCGCCCTGGAGCAGCTCGCGGCCGCCGGGATCCCGGCGGTCGCGGTCGATCTGCCCGGGTTCGGCGACGCCCAGCCGCTGCGGCCCGGCCCGATGCTGCCGCAGCTCGACGCCTTCACCACGGCCGTCGTCCGCGAGCAGGCCGTCCTCGGTCCGGTCGTGCTGGCCGGGAACTCCCTCGGCGGCACCATGAGCCTGCGCGCGGCGCAGAACAGCAGGCTGCCGATCTCCGGCGTCGTGTCCATCGCCGCGCCGGGCTTCGTCGATTCGTGGCTGATCCGGGCGGTGGCGCGCTATCCGCTGCCGCTGCGGCTGTACTCGTCCCTGCCCGTCCCGGTGCCGGGGTTCCTGGTGCGCAAGGTCGCCGAGCAGGTCGTCCCGCGGCTGCTGTACGCCGATTCGGGTGCGGCGGACGCGACCCAGGTGCAGCGCTTCACCGCGCTCTTCCCGGATTACCGCGCGACCAAGAGCCGGCTGGAGGAGGCCCGGCAGCTCGTCGCGGAGCTCGCCGACGCCTACCGCCTCGACTCCGTCGAGGTCCCGCTGCTGGTCGTCGCGTGCGGCAAGGACAAGCTCGTCACCGCGGCGTCCGGGCGCCAGCTGCACACGCTCGTGCCGCACAGCAGGCTGCTGGTCCGCGAGGACTGGGGGCACTGCCCGCAGCTGGACGACCCGGTCGAGATCGCCGAACTGCTCACCTACTTCGCGGCGAGCGCGGTCCGGACCACCCAGGCCAAGCGGGCGGCCGCGACGGCGCCGAAGGCGGTCAGCGAGGGCACCGCGGCCGGCTGACGCGCTCAGGCTGTAAGCCCGCGGAGTTGGCGGTAGGTTCCGGCGAGGGTCCGTGATCCGGGCCTTCCACCGACCGTTCGGGAGACGACGATGTCCGCTCCAGAGGGCCTGGGCTCGAGCTCCGGCATCTTCCGGCGCAAGCCGATCGACCAGATCCAGGACACGACGGAAAGCGGCGGGCTGCAACGCACCCTGGGGCTGTGGCAGCTGACCGCCATCGGCATCGGCGGCATCATCGGCGCCGGGATCTTCGCCCTCGCCGGCAGCGTCGCGCACGGCGACGACGCGGCGGGCATCCCGGGAGTCGGCCCGGCGGTGCTGATCTCGTTCCTCATCGCCGGGGTCGCCAGCGCCGCGGCGGCGTTCTCCTACGCCGAGTTCGCCGGCCTGATCCCGAAGGCCGGCTCGGCCTACACCTACGGCTACGCGGTGCTCGGCGAGGTCGTCGGCTGGTTCATCGGCTGGGACCTGCTGCTGGAGTACACCGCGATCGTGTCGGTGGTGGCGATCGGCATCTCGGGCTACTTCAACTTCCTGCTCGGCCAGATCGGCCTCGACCTGCCCGCGTGGATGCTCGGCGCGCCCGGAACCGGGCCGGGGCACAAGGTCGACCTGTTCGCCGCGCTGCTGTGCCTGCTGATCGCGTTCCTGCTCAACCGCGGCATCCGCAGCGCCGCCCGGTTCGAGACGGCGATGGTCGGGATCAAGGTCCTGATCGTGCTGGTCGTCATCCTGGTCGGCTTCTTCTACGTCAAGACCGGCAACTACACGCCGTTCGCGCCCGCGGGCTTCGGCGGCGCGGTGACCGGCGCCGCAACGGTGTTCTTCGCCGTCTTCGGCTACGACGCGATGTCGACCGCAGCCGAGGAGTCCAAGGACGCGCAGCGGCACATGCCGAAGGCGATCCTGTACTCGCTGGCCATCTCGATGGTGCTGTACGTGCTGGCCTGCCTGGTGCTGACCGGCATGCAGAAGTACACCGAGATCGACCCGAAGAGCGGGTTCTCGACGGCGTTCAAGTCGGTCGGCCTCGACGGGCTGGCCACGGTGATCGCGATCGGCGCGATCGTCGGCATCCTGACCGTGCTGTTCACGTTCCTGATGGGCGCCACCCGCGTCGGCTACTCGATGAGCCGCGACGGCCTGCTGCCGCCGTGGTTCGGCAAGACGAACCCGAAGCGCCAGGTGCCGAGCCGGATGACCTGGATCCTCGGCGGCGCGTCCGCGATCATCGCCGGCGTGCTGCCGATCGGCGAGGCGGCCGAGCTGACGAACATCGGCATCCTGCTCGCGTTCGTCGTCGTCTGCGTCGCGGTGATCGTGCTGCGCTACAAGCAGCCGGACCTGCCCCGGACGTTCAAGACGCCGGGCATGCCGGTGGTGCCCGCGATCGGCGTCGTGTTCTCGATCTGGCTGATCACGTTCCTGCAGCCGGCGACCTGGCTGCGGTTCGCCGTCTGGTTCGTCATCGGCCTGATCATCTACTTCCTGTACAGCCGCCGGCACTCGGTGCTGAACCGCTCCGACGGCTAGCGGATCCGGTCGAGGCGCGCGGCGGCTTCGCGCGCCTCGACCTTCAGCCGCTCGATGATCACGGCGGCCGAGGCGTCGTAGGCGAGCGGGTAGGTCTGGCCGGCCCACAGCGAGATCGCTTCGGGGTCGCCGGCCTTCGCGGACGCCTTGCGCACCGGGCCCGCGAGGTGGTTGAGCTGCGGGTATGCGGCCGGCGCGCCCTCGGACAGGGCGTCCATGAACTTGTTGACCAGCCCGCGCGCCGGGCGGCCGCTGAACGCGCGGGTGAAGGCCGTCTCGCGCTCGGCGAGGGCGAGGGCCTTGCGGTGCGCCTCCGACGTCCCGGCTTCGTCCGCGCGCAGGAAGACCGTGCCCAGCTGGGCGGCGACGGCCCCGGCGGCAAGCACGGCCGCGACGTCGGCGCCGTGCACCAGCCCGCCCGCGGCGATCAGCGGCAGGTCGACCCGGGCGGCGACGAGCCGCAGCAGCGCGAGCACGCCGTATTCCGCGCCGCCGCCGGGCAGGCTCGGGTCGTCGGTGAACAGGCTGCGGTGCCCGCCGGCTTCGAAGCCCTGGACGACCAGCGCGTCGGCGCCGAGGTCCGCCGCCCGCTGCGCGGACTCGGGCGTGGTCACCGTGATGACGATCCTGATACCGGCGTCCTTCAGGCGCACCACGTCCGACGGCGTGGGCGGGCCGAAGGTGAACGAGACCACGGGAACGCGCTTCTCGAGCACGACGTCCAGCTTCGCGGGGTAGGCGTCGTCGTCCCACTTCGGCTCGCCGAGCTCGACGTCGTACTCGCGGGCGAACTCCCGCAGGCGGGTTTCGTGGCCCGAGATGTCGGCGCCGGTGTCGGGCTGCGGGACGAAGAGGTTGACGCCGAACGGCCGCCCGGTCAGCTCGGCGGTGCGCTCGATCTGCGCCTTCAGCGCCGCGGGGGTGAGCATGCCGGCGGACAGGAAGCCGAAGCCACCGGCCTCGGACACCGCGGCGACCAGCTCCGGGGTGGTGGGACCGCCGGCCATCGGCGCGGCGACGACCGGGAACGTCAGCTCGTCGAACATGCTCCCGAGCGTAGTACTCAGCCGGGCAGCAACATCGTGTAGAGCTTCGTGATCAGCCCGTCCTCGACGAGCGCGACGTCGATCCCCCGCACGACGGGCGGCTCGCCTTCCGGGCCGAGCTGCCACGCGAGGTGCCCCAGGTCGTGGTTGACCAGCACCGGGCCCGCGGGCGAGAAGACGAAGCCCGGCGACTGCTCGAGCAGGCCTTTCGCCTTCGCGTTCAGCTCTTCGTGGCCGATCGCGACCCCTTCCGGGTCGGCGAACTCGACGTCGGGCGCGTAGGTCTCGGCGATCGCCTTCGCGCGCCGCTCGTCGTCGCGCTCGTTGAACACCTTGAGCAGGTTGGCTTCCATGAGTTCGGCCACCGTCGCCATTCACGTCCTCCTCGAGTCCCGGCCATATTACGTGACATGTCACGTAAATGTCAGGGGTGGTCGTCCGGCCGGGGCAGGCTGCCTTTCTCGACGAGCGTGTCGTAGACGCGGTCCAGCAGGGTGGTCAGCTGCGCCTTCTCGTCGTCCCCCAGAGCGTCCAGGAACGCTTCGCGCACGAAGCCGACGTGATCCGGCGCGGCCCGCCGCAGCACCTCCCAGCCGGTTTCCGCCAGCACGACCTCGGTCACGCGGCGGTCGTCGGCGGCGGTCCCGGTCTCGACCAGCTCACGCGCCCGCATCCGCTTCAGGTGGTGCGAAAGCCGGCTGCGTTCCCAGCCGATGCGGATCGCGAGGTCGGTGACCCGCATCCGGCCGCCGGGCTCGCTCGTCAGGGCGACCAGCACGTGGTAGTCGGCGAGCGAGATCCCGCTGTCGGCGCGCAACTGCCGGTTCAGCTCGTACTCGAGCCGGAGGTGCACCTTCATGTAGGCGTACCAGGCGGCCGTCTCGGCGCTCGAGAGCAGCGCGAACGGCGAGCCCGGCGCGAAGTCCCGCGTCACGAAGCGAGCCTAACCACCCAGTTTGGTCTAGACCACATCGGCGGGAAATGCGACGATCCGGGCAGGTGCGACGGCGAGGTCGCATCCCTTCTGCCTGGAGGTCCCCCGGTGAAGCATCCGTTGACGCGGCGGCTCGGCCGCGCACTCGCCGTGCTGGCCCTGGTCGGCGCCGGTACGACAGCCGCACACAGCACGCCGGCCGTGGCGGCCACGCCGGCGTTGCAGTCGATCGTGCCGGTGCCGGTCTCGGTGACCCCGGCGGCCGGCGTCGCGTTCCCGCTGGTCTCGACCACTGCGATCGTCACCGAGGCGGGTTCGGCCCCCGCGCGGCAGGTCGGCGACTACCTGGCCGGCGTCCTGCGGCCGTCGACCGGCTTCGCGCTGCCGGTGTCCGACGCGCCGGCGTCCGTGCCGTCGGGCAGCATCGCGCTGCTGCTCAGCGGCGCACCCGCGTCCGTCGGCGCGCAGGGCTACCAGCTGGTATCGACGGCGTCGTCGGTCACCGTGCGGGCCACCACCGCCGACGGGCTGTTCGCCGGCGTCCAGACGTTGCGGCAGCTGCTGCCGGGCCGGGTCGAAAGCGCGTCGGCGCAGCCCGGGCCGTGGAGCATCCCGGGCGCGACGATCCTGGATTACCCGAGGTTCGCCTACCGCGGCGCGATGCTCGACGTCGCCCGCCACTTCCACCCGGTGTCGACGGTCAAGCGGTACCTCGACCAGCTGGCCCAGTACAAGATCAACCACCTGCACCTGCACCTGGCCGACGACCAGGGCTGGCGCATCCAGATCGACAGCTGGCCCCGCCTGACGACCTACGGCGGCAGCACCCAGGTGGGCGGCGGCGCGGGCGGCTACTACACGAAGGCGCAGTACACGGACATCGTGAACTACGCGGCTTCCCGCCACATCACGATCATCCCGGAGATCGACATGCCGGGACACGTGAACGCGGCCCTGGCGTCGTACGCGGAGCTGAACTGCAACGGGGTGGCGCCGGCCTTGCGCACGGACACCGCGGTCGGCTACAGCTCGCTGTGCATCTCGAAGGACATCACGTACACGTTCGTGGCGGACGTCCTGCGCGAACTGGCGGCCCTGACCCCGGGCCCGTACCTCCACATCGGCGGCGACGAAGCATCGGCGACGTCGCAGGCGGACTACCTGACGTTCATGAACAAGGTGCTCCCCCTGGTGGCGGCGACGGGCAAGTCGGTGATCGGCTGGCACGACATCGCCAAGGCGACCCTGCCGGCTTCGGCGTCGCCGCAGTTCTGGGGGACGACGACGTCCGACTCGGGCGTCTCGACGGCGGTTTCCCGCGGCAGCAAGGTGATCCTGTCGCCGGCGAACAAGGCGTACCTGGACATGAAGTACAACAGCTCGTCACCGATCGGCCTGTCGTGGGCGGGCTACATCGAGGTCCAGGACGCGTACAACTGGAACCCGGGAGCGTACCTGTCGGGCGTGGGCGAGTCGGCGGTCCGCGGCGTGGAGTCACCACTGTGGACGGAGACGGTGGTCAAGCCGGCGGACATCGACTACCTGGCGTTCCCGCGCCTGGCGGCGCACGCGGAGCTCGGCTGGTCCCCGTGGTCGACGCACGACTGGACGGCCTTCCGCACCCGGCTGGGCGCGCAGGCGCCGCGGTGGGTGGCGCAGGGCATCGGCTTCTACCGGTCATCGCAGGTCGCGTGGGACACGGGCGGGACGACGAACCCGGGCACGTGCACGGACCCGGCGTGGAGCGCCACGCAGGTGTACACGGGCGGCAACGTGGTGTCCCACAACGGCCACAAGTGGACGGCGCAGTGGTGGACGCAGGGCGAGGAGCCGGGAACGACGGGCCAGTGGGGAGTGTGGACCGACAACGGCACCTGCTGACGTGAGTGGCCGGGGCGTGGCACGGTCGACGGGTGAGTAAGACGCCCGCACGGCCACGCCCCGGAGCAACCGGAGCTGTCCGGCTTCCGCGCCGAGCAGGTCGCCGCGGACAACGCCGCGCACCAGCGGCGGCTGGCCGAGGACGCGCGAACCGGCGCATCACCGAGCTCTACACCAAGGCGGCCGACCAGGAAGCCGTGTTCCGCGACGAGGCGTTGTTCGGCGGCGCTGTCTCCTTCGCTGCGGCGACCTTCGAGCGGGACGTCGTGCTCGACCAGGTCCAGGTGGTGGACGGCGATGCGGGCCATGTCGGGCCTCCGGACGCTAGGTTGGGGCCATGAACGCTGATCTGGAGCAGGTTCGCACGCTGTCGCTGCAGGAGCACGGCCTCGCCACCGTCGCCACGACGCGGGCGGACGGCACCGTGCACGCCTCCGTCGTCAATGCCGGTGTCTTCGACGATCCGGTGACCGGTGCCCCGGGTGTCGCGTACGTCGCCGTCGGGAGGGCGCACAAGCTCGCCTTGCTGCGGCGGGCCGGGCACGCCACCGTCACCTTCCGGCGCGGCTGGAACTGGCTGTCGGTCACCGGCGCCACCCACCTCATCGGACCCGACGACCCCGACCCGGCGTTCGACCCGGCCGGCCTGCCGCAGCTGCTGCGCGACGTCTTCATCGCCGCCACCGGAACCCACGACGACTGGGCCGAGTACGACCGCGTGATGGCCGAAGAGCGGCGGGTCGCGGTGTTCATCCGGGCAGACCGGATAATCGGCAATCCCTGACCCGTCCGGCCCCAGGAGTCGTCCCGTTGTCCGAGTCCCCGCCCCGCGTCAGCACGCCGGTCAAGATCCTGGTCGGCTTGCTCATCGTCGCCGACGCCGGATTCGGCGCGGCGCTCGCCACCGGGCTGGTGCGCGGCGTCTCGCCGTGGCTGATCGGCGCCGCCTACGCGGCGAGCGTGCTGGTGGCTGTCGTCGCCTACCGCATTTCGCGAGCGCGGGACCTGAAGCGTGGCTTCGAGGGCCTGCGCGACCTCACGATCGGCGACGAGGGCATCCGCCTGCCGGCGGGCACCCTCAGCACCCGCTTGGTGCCGTGGCCGGAGATAGCGGAGGTGACGACCCGCCGCTCAGCCCGCTTCGGCGACGGCTACCTGCGCGACGCCCTGTGGGTGGACCTGGTGACCGGAGGAGGTGTCGAGAGCTCGGTGCAGCGCTACGCGCCCCGCGGCAAGCTCGAGCCGGCACCGCCGCAGCGAAGGCAGTTCGAGCAGACGGCGATCCTCCCGCCGGCCCTGTTCGACGCGGTCATCGAGCGGCTCCGGAAGGAACTGCGCCACCGGCAGCTGGACGCCCAGCTCCGCGGTACACCGCGCTTCCGGCCGCACTGAGCGGAGGCCCCACCCGCGAAGCCTGCCACGCCGCCGGGGCAGGCCCGGCCACTCGAGCAGACCGGCCACCCCGGCAAGCCAGCCACCCCGGTCGGCCGACTGGACTGCCTCGACAGGCCCGGCCGTCCCAGCAGGCCGGCCGCCCCAGCGAGCCCGGACGCCCGGGGCAGACCCAGCCGCACCAGTGACCGGCGCCCCGGCAAACCCGCCGTCCGCGCAGGCCCAGCCGCCTCAGCAAGCCAGTTGGCCCGCCAAACCCGAGCCCCCCAGCAAACCGGCCACCCTGGGCAAACACAGCCACCCCGGCAACCCAGGCAGGCCGAGCCACACCAACCGGCCAGCCGCCCAGTAGACCGGCTACCCCGGCGAACCCGCCCACCCGGGCAGGCCCAACCGCACCGGCAGGCCGGCCAACCCGGCCACCCGGCAGGCCCAGCACCAGCAGGCCAGCCGCACCGGCAACCCGCCCGCCCCGCCGCGGCCGGGGTCAGCCGAGGCGGCCCAGCAGGTCCCGTGGCACGATCCGGACCCGGAACGGCCGCTCGAGCTCGATCACCTCGTCGCCCGCCGCCTTGGCCGCCTGGTGGTAGCAGCCGTCCGCGTCCAGCTCGAACACCGTCAGCGCGGGTTCCTGGGGGTCGATCACCCAATAGCTGGCCGTCCCGAGCCGTTCGTAGACCGCCTTCTTGGTGTTGAGGTCGTGGATCGCCGTGCTGGGCGACAGCACTTCGACCGCCAGCAGCGGTGGCGCCGGGAGGTCCAGCTCGGTGAAGTCCTCGCCCCGGCCGACCAGGACGTCCGGCTGGAGCTCGATCCGGTCGCCCGAGTGCACCGCGAACGGTGCTCCGACCACTTCGCAATCAGGCGGGCACGCAGCTTCCAATACGCCATAGAGCCCGTACGCGATCTTCTGGTGTCTCAGTCCCGGCGCGGGGCTCACGACGAGCACCCCGTCGATGAGTTCGTGGCGTCGGCCATCGTCCGGCATCCCCTCGAGGTCCTGCACCGTCAGGGGGCCCGAATCGGCGGGATGCTCGATGTCTGCCATGACCGTCATGGTGCTCTCCTTTCGCTCTTCGCACCAGAGGACACCAGAGAGCACCGACAGAAACCGCATCGAACGCGGGTTCGGCGCCCATATTCACTCGGTGGCGTGAATATGGGCGCCGCTGTCACATCAACAGAACAGTTACTTCTTCTTGCCGGAGTCCTCAGTGGACAGTGCAGCGACGAAGGCTTCCTGCGGAACCTCGACCCGGCCGACGGTCTTCATCCGCTTCTTGCCTTCCTTCTGCTTCTCCAGCAGCTTCCGCTTCCGCGAGATGTCACCGCCGTAGCACTTGGCCAGAACGTCCTTGCGGATCGCGCGAATCGTCTCGCGGGCGATGATCCGGGAGCCGACGGCCGCCTGGATCGGGACCTCGAACTGCTGACGCGGGATCAGCTCGCGCAGCCGCGTCGCCATCCGGTTGCCGTAGCCGTAGGCCGCGTCCTTGTGCACGATCGCCGAGAACGCGTCCACGGTTTCGCCCTGCAGCAGGATATCCACCTTGACCAGATCCGAAATCTGCTCGCCGGCCTCTTCGTAATCGAGAGACGCGTAGCCGCGCGTACGCGACTTCAGCGTGTCGAAGAAGTCGAAGATGATTTCCGCCAGCGGAATGTTGTAGCGCAGCTCGACGCGGTCCTCGGACAGGTAGTCCATGCCGAGCAGCGAGCCCCGCTTCGTCTGGCACAGTTCCATGATCGTGCCGACGAACTCCGACGGCGCCAGGATGCTCACCTTCGACACGGGCTCGTGCACTTCGGCGATCTTCAGCCCGGTCGGCCAGTCGGACGGGTTCGTCACGACGACCTCGCTCCGGTCTTCGAGGACCACGCGGTAGATGACGTTCGGCGCCGTCGAGATCAGGTCGAGGCCGAATTCACGCTCGAGCCGGTCGCGGGTGATCTCCAGGTGCAGCAGGCCGAGGAAGCCGCAGCGGAAGCCGAAGCCCAGCGCCACCGACGTCTCCGGCTCGTAGTCGAGCGCGGCGTCGTTCAGCTGGAGCTTGTCCAGCGCCTCGCGCAGCTCGGGGTAGTCGGAACCGTCCACCGGGTACAGCCCGGAGTAGACCATCGGCTTCGGTTCGCGGTAGCCCGCCAGCGCCTCCTTGGCGCCGTGGCGCTCGGAGGTCACGGTGTCGCCGACCTTCGACTGCCGGACGTCCTTCACACCGGTGATCAGGTAGCCGACCTCGCCGACGCCGAGGCCCTTGCTCGGCTTCGGCTCCGGCGAAATGATCCCGACCTCGAGGAGCTCGTGCGTGGCGCCGGTCGACATCATCCGGATCCGCTCGCGCGGGGTGATCTTGCCGTCGACGACGCGGATGTAGGTGACGACGCCGCGGTAGGTGTCGTAGACCGAGTCGAAGATCATCGCGCGGGCGGGCGCGTCGGCGTCGCCCTGCGGCGCCGGGACCTGCTTCACGACCTCGTCGAGCAGCTCGCCGACGCCCATGCCGGTCTTGGCCGAGACCCGCAGCACGTCCTCCGGCTCGCAGCCGATGATGTGGGCGAGCTCACCCGCGTACTTGTCGGGGTCGGCCGAGGGCAGGTCGATCTTGTTGAGCACCGGGATGATCTGGAGGTTGTTCTCCAGCGCCAGGTACAGGTTGGCCAGCGTCTGGGCCTCGATCCCCTGCGCCGCGTCGACCAGCAGGATCGCGCCTTCGCACGCCTCCAGGGCCCGGGAGACCTCGTAGGTGAAGTCCACGTGGCCGGGCGTGTCGATCATGTGCAGGACGTGGTCCTGCCCGTCGACCTTCCAGGGCAGCCGGACGTTCTGCGCCTTGATCGTGATGCCGCGCTCGCGCTCGATGTCCATCCGGTCGAGGTACTGGGCCCGCATGGCGCGCTCTTCGACGACGCCGGTGAGCTGCAGCATGCGGTCGGCCAGGGTCGACTTGCCGTGGTCGATGTGCGCGATGATGCAGAAGTTCCGGATCAGCTCCGGCGGCGTGAAGGTGGTGTCGGCGAACGTCGTCACTCGAATGAGTCCTCGGAAAGTCGGGGATGGCCACCTCTATGTTCCCATGGCCCTCCGGGTGCGGGTGGGGGTCATCCCCGATGCGGGGTTCCGCGATCCGTGGTGCCCTCGAAGTATGAGCACTCCGCACCAGCCGGCACCCCCTCCCCAGCCGGAGACCAGCGGGTTCGCCCGCGTCCTCGACCGGACGTTCGGTCACCCCTCCGGCGCGCTCGGCCGCCTCGGCGGCTGGGTCATGGCCCGCGGCAACGCGGCGACCGAACACCGCGTCGTCGACCTCGCGAAGATCGAGCCGGACGAGACCGTCCTGGTCGTCGGCCCCGGCCCCGGCGTCGGCCTGGAAGCCGCCGCGCGCCTGGCCGGGCGCGCCGTCGGCGTCGACCCCTCCCTCGAGATGCTCACGCTGTGCCAGGAGCGCTGCGGCGACCGCGCCGAGCTGCGCGAAGGGTCGGCGGCGCACACCGGCGAGCCCGACGGGTCCGTCGACGTCGTCCTGAGCGTGAACAACGTCATGCTGTGGGAAGACCGCGCGGCCGGGTTCGCCGAGTTGTTCCGGGTGCTGCGCCCGGGCGGGCGGCTGCTGCTGTCCGCGCACGAGAAGTGGCTGCCCGTGACCAGGCACGTCCTGGCCGACGAAGCCGCCGCCGCGGGCTTCGCCGACCTGCAGACCTGGACCTGGGAGCCGCCGGGGTTCGCCGCGCTCGCCGCCCAGCTGCGCGCGGTCAAGCCCGCCTAGCGGGTGTCCGTGCGGATCGGGTGGCCCTCGGGCACCTCGACCAGCACGATGCGCGTGCCGTCCGGATCGGCGATCCAGGCCTCGTCGAGGCCCCACGGCTCGCGCCGGGCGTCGCGCACCGGTTCCAGGCCCTTCGCCGCGAGGTCGGCCAGGGTGCCGGCGAGGTCCCGGACCTGCAGCCAGAGCACCAGATCGGGTGACGCGCCCGCCTCGCCCGCGCCGGAGACCTCCAGCGAGCCGTGGCCGAGGAAGAACACGGTGCCGCCCGGGAACTCCCGCTCCACGGCCAGGCCGAGGGTGTCGCGGTAGAACGCCGTGGAAGCGGCGGCGTCCCGCGGGCGGATCAGCAGCCGGCTCTTCAGGATCTCCATCCGACCATCCCTACCGGACGGGCTCAGGCGGCCGCAATCGCCGCGATGCCGGACAGCACGATCACCGAGCCGGCCAGCCGCCGCACGGCGTCCCGCTCGCCCAGGACCAGCCACGCGGCGAGGCCGCCGAGCACGATGCTCAGCTCGCGGGCGGGCGCGACCAGGCTGACCGGCGCCATCGTCAGGGCGAACAGCACGAGGATGTAGGCGACCGGCGACAGCAGCCCGACGAGCAGCACCTCCCGGCGGTGCTCGCGCCAGACGCGGCCGACCTCGGCGCGCCCGGCCAGCGCGCCGGGCACGAGCAGGACGCTCTGCAGGACCGAGCCGAGGCCGAAGTAGACGACCGGCGGCACGCCGAGGCCGGTCACCGAGTGCGCGTCCCAGAGCGTGTAGCCGGCGATGACGGCGCCGGTCAGCAGGCCGTAGAAGATCCCCGCTTTGACCGCCCGCGGGTCACCCGCCTTGCGGCCGGTGCTGATCACCAGGACGCCGGCGATCACCAGGAACGCACCGAGCAGGCCGAGCGGGCCGGGCCGTTCGCCGAGCACGAGGACGGCGGCCAGCACCGACAGCAGCGGCCCGGTGCCCCGCGCGACGGGGTAGACGACGGACAGGTCCCCGACGCGGTACCCGCGTTGCAGCACGATGCCGTAGGCGATGTGCAGCACGGAGGTGACGACGGCGGCGAGCAGCCAGCTCCACTGTGGACGGTCGGCTTCGACGACGAGCTGGACGACCGTGATCGGCAGCAGCGCGACGGCGCCGACGGTGTAGTAGAGCCAGACGAACTGGGTGCCACCGGAAGAAATCCGCTTGGCGGCGAGGTTCCAGGCGGCGTGCACGACGGCCGCGACGAGGACGAGGGACAAGGCGGTGGCGTTCATCGGACCCCTTCGGGTTTTCGCGCGCGCGAAAGCCGGGTCCTCCAGGCTTTTGCCCCGTCAGATGAACGACCGGCCGTCCGGGCCCGCCGATGGTGCCGCTCGGACCAGGCCCACCGGTCCTGGTTGTGTCGAGCTGGAAGCGCGGACCGGCGACGGAACCCTAGGCACTACCGCCGTCCACCGTACTCCCGGCTCCGGACGCCCGCGGCCCGGCTGTTAGAGTGGTCGCTCGCTGCCCGTGCGGCATTCCGTCATGGAGGAAACCCGGTTTCACCGGGGCCACTTCAGCGCGGCGGCGATCTCACCGAGTGAAACAGGAGTTGCCCTATGGCCAACATCAAGTCGCAGATCAAGCGCATCACGACGAACGAGAAGGCGCGTCAGCGCAACCAGGCGATCCGGTCCTCGGTGAAGACCGCGATCCGCAAGGTCCGCGAAGCCGCCGAGGCCGGCGACAAGGCCAAGGCCGTCGAGCTGCAGCGCGACGCCGCCCAGAAGCTGGACAAGGCCGTCTCGAAGGGCGTCATCCACGCCAACCAGGCCGCCAACAAGAAGTCGGCGCTCGCCAAGCGCGTCAACGCGCTCTGAGCTGGTTGATTTCTGGGAAGGCCCCGGCTTCGGCCGGGGCCTTCTTCATGTCACCCCTTGGCCGCGGCCACCTCGAGGACCGCTCGCTCCAGCGCGTAGCCCGGGTCCGCCGCCGCGCCCTTGACCTCGGCGTTCAGCCGCGCGACCACGCGCATCGCCGTCGCCAGGCCGTCCGGGTTCCAGCCGCGGGACTGGCCCTGCGCCTTGCGGATCTTCCACGGCGGCATGCCGAGCTCGCCCGCCAGCTGGTTCGGGTTGCCCCGGCCCGCGCCGGAGACCCGGGCGATCGTGCGGACCGCGTCGGCCAGCGCGTCCGCGACCAGGACGTGCGGGACACCCAGCTGCATCGCCCAGCGCAGCGACTCCAGCGCCGCCGAGCGGTCCCCGCTGACGGCCTTCTCCGCGACCGCGAACCCGGTGACGTCGGCGCGGCCGCGGTGGTAGCGGCGGACCGCGTCGGCGTCGACGGTCCCGCCCGTGTCCGCGACCAGCTGCGTCGCCGCCGAGGAGAGTTCCCGCAGGTCGGAGCCGACGGCGTCGAGGAGGGCGGCCACCCCGGCCGGGTCGATCTTGCCGCCCACCCGGCGCACCTCGTGGCGCACGAACTGCTCCCGCTCGGCCGGTTTGGTCAGCTTCGGGCACTCGGTGACCTCGGCGCCGGCCTTCTTCAGCGCGGCCGGGAGCGACTTGCCGGCCTTGCTGCGGCCACCGCCGGTGTGCACGACGACGAGCACGACCCCGTCCGCCGGGTCCTTCAGGTAGCTCGCGACGGCGTCGGCCAGCTCCTGCGAGATGTCCTGCGCCGACTCGAGGACGATCACCCGGCCCTCGCTGAACAGCGACGGGCTGACCAGTTCGGCCAGCTCGGGCGCTGTGAGATCGGACACCCGGACGCGGGTCAGCTCCGCGGTGGGGTCCGTCGCGCGGGCGGCGGCGAGCGTCTCGCGGACGGCCCGCTCGATCAGCAGTTCTTCCTCCCCCAGCACCAGCTGCAGCGGGGTCGGGGCGGTGGCTTGCGCGGTCACCCGGGAATCCTCTCACTTGCGCTCCGATGCCCCCGCTCCGGTGATGTCGGGCGGCCACCGTGGCACGGCGCGAGCGCGATGTCGTACGGTGTAGCCGAGGCAGCCCGCCCCGGACGATCCGGCGTGCGCGGCACCGACAACCGAATACCGCTCATCCAGAGGGGCAGAGGGAACGGCCCGACGAAGCCCCGGCAACCGGCGTACAGCCCGTCATCCCGCGATCGCGGGGTAGCTGACGACCACGGTGCCAATTCCGGCCCGCTTCGGCGGGGCAGATGAGGAAAGGAACCTCGCGATGACCGCCACCCTCGGCACGACCTCCACCACGAAGACCCCGGATCTCGGTCCCGCCGTCGAACTGGTGTCGAAGGAAGAGGGCCACCGGCAGCCGCTCGCCCCGGAGTTCGTCTCCGCCGAAGACTTCTCGCCGCTCGAGGTCGCCTACGACTTCGGCCGCGTCCGCCGCGAGGACATCGAGGCCGGCCCCAAGAACATCTGGCGCTACAAGAAGCTCCTTCCGGTTCCGTCCAACGTCGAAGAGATCCCGAACACCGAACCGGGCGCGACGCGGCTGGTCCGCGCCGACCGCCTCGCCAAGGCGCTCGGCCTCAAGCGCGTGTGGGTCAAGGACGACACCGGCAACCCGACGCACTCGTTCAAGGACCGCGTCGTCGCCGTCGCGCTGGCCGCCGCCCGCGAGTTCGGGTTCGAGGTGCTCGCGTGTCCGTCGACCGGCAACCTGGCCAACGCGACGGCCGCCGCCGCGGCCCGCGCCGGCTGGCGGTCGGTCGTGCTGATCCCGAAGACCCTCGAGCGCGCCAAGATCCTCACCACCGCGGTGTACGACGGTGACCTCCTCGCCATCGACGGCAATTACGACGACGTCAACCGCCTCGCCACCGAGCTCGCCGGCGAGCACCCGAAGTGGGCGTTCGTCAACGTGAACGTCCGGCCGTACTACTCGGAGGGCTCGAAGACGCTGGCCTTCGAGGTCGCCGAGCAGCTCGGCTGGCGCATCCCGCCGCAGATCGTCGTCCCGATCGCCTCCGGTTCGCAGCTGACCAAGGTGGACAAGGGTTTCCGCGAGCTGGGTCAGCTCGGTCTCGTGGACGCCAGCCCGTACAAGGTGTTCGGCGCGCAGGCCACCGGCTGCTCGCCGGTCTCGGCCGCGTTCCGCGAGGGCCACGACGTGGTCCAGCCGGTGAAGCCGGACACGATCGCCCGTTCGCTGGCGATCGGCAACCCGGCCGACGGCCCGTACGTGCTCGACATCGTCAACCGCACCGGCGGCGCGATCGAGGACGTCTCCGACGAAGAGGTCGTCGAGGGCATCCGCCTGCTCGCCCGCACCGAAGGCATCTTCACCGAGACGGCGGGCGGGGTCACCGTCGCCACGGCGAAGAAGCTGGTCGAGACGGGCAAGCTGGACCCGGACGCCGAGACGGTCCTGCTGATCACCGGCGACGGCCTCAAGACCCTCGACGCGATCGAGAACCACGTCGGCCCCAAGGCCACCCTGCCGCCCTCGGCCGCGGCCGTGAACGAGGCCCTCGGCTACTGAGCTCCGGCCGGGGCGGGCTTCGGGCCCGCCCCGGCACTCAGCGGCGCGGCGGGCCGCGCGGCTCGCCTCGCCGGACTATCGCCGTTCCGGTGACCACCGCGGTGTCGCCGTCCAAATCGGTGCGGGTGACTCGCGCGCCGAGCGCCACCAGCGTGTCCACTGTGGACTTGCTGGGGTGGCCGTACGTGTTTCCCGCCCCCACGCTGACCAACGCCACCCGCGGGGCCACCGCCGCGAGGAACGACGGCAGCGAGTAACGGCTGCCGTGATGGGGCACCTTCAGCACCTCCGCCTTCAGATCTCCGATGTCGGCCAGCAGGTCCGCCTGCGCGGCCAGTTCGACGTCGCCGGTCAGCAGGACCCGCCCGGCCGTGGTTTCCGCTCGGAGCACCACCGAGCTGTTGTTGATCGTCGTGCCGTCCTGCGGCCCGTCTTGCCGCGCCGGTACATAACGGGGACCGAGGACGTCGAGCGCCAGGCCCGGCCAGTCCAGCCGCTCCCCCGGGCTCAGCTCGACCAGCGGCACTGCCCGCCGACCGGCCTCGGCGGCGACCTGGCGCCACGCCCACCCCGGCGACCGCCCGGGGCCGACGGCGATCGCACCGACCGCGCGACCGTCGAAGACCGAGGCGAGGCCGCCGATGTGGTCGGCGTGCAGGTGGCTCAGCACCAGCAGCGGAACCCGGTCGACCGCCAGCCGGTGCAGGCACTCGTCGACCGGCCCCGGCTCGGGCCCGGCATCGACGACGACCGCGCGCCCCGGCTCGGCGGTCGCCAGCACGACCGCGTCGCCTTGGCCGACGTCGCACTCGACCATCGCCCAGTTCCGCGGCGGCCACGTCGGCGCCACCACCCGGACCGGCACGAACACCAGCAGCGCACCGGCGACGAGCACGGCCATCAGCACCCGCACCTTCCGGTGCCGGACCGCGAGCGCCAGCACCGCCAGGACGGTGGCGGCCAGGAGACCGCCCACCCAGCCGCCGGGCCAGGCGATGACCGCGCCGGGAGCCCGGGCACCGTGCCGGGCCACCGCGATCAGCCACCGGGCCTCGGGGTCGGCCAGGTGCACCAGGAGTTTCCCGGCGCCCGGCCACCACGGACCGGTGATCGTCGCCAGCACGCCGAGCACCGTCGCCGGGGCCACGACGGGCGCGGCGAGGACGTTGGTCAGCACCGAAACCAGGCTCACCGACCCCGCCATGCCCGCGAGCACCGGCGCCGTCACCAGGAAGGCCGCCAGCGGGACGGCCAGCCCTTCCGCGAACCCCGGCGGGATCCCGCGACGGACCAGGGCACCGGCCCAGCGCGGCGCGAGCAGGACCAGCCCGCCGGTGGCGCACACCGACAGGGCGAAACCGAAGTCCGTGGCCATCGCCGGATCCGCCACTACCAGCAGGCACACCGCAAAGGCCAGCGCGGGCAGTGCCGAACCACGGCGTCCCAGCGCCAGGGCCAGGAGTGCCACGGCCGCCATGACGCCGGCGCGCAGCACGCTCGGCTCCGGGCCGACCAGGACGAGGAACCCGGCCAGGCACGCCCCGGCCGCGGCGGCCGACAGCCGGGGGCCGAGCCGGAGCAAGCGCAGCAGGAGCAGGACCGCCCCGCAGACGACAGCGAGGTTGCCCCCGCTGACCGCGGTGAGGTGCGCGAGGCCGGCGGAGATGAACTCCTGCTCGACGCGAGGGGACAACGCGCTCGTGTCGCCCAGCACCAGGCCTGGGAGAAGACCTGCGGGTTCGTCCGGCAGGACCTGGCACAGGTCGTGGAGCCCGGTGCGCAGCTCGGCAGCAGCCCGCTGCCACCACGGTGAAGGGCCTGGGTCGGCCGGTGGGCCGCGTACGGACAGCACCGCGACGGTCAGGTCCGAGCCGCGCGGCGGCATCAGTAGGCCGCTCGCGGTCACCTCCTGGCCTGGCAGCAGGGACGTCCACTGCTCGACGGGGGCCAGCAGGAGGACGCGGCCGGACGAAGGAACCGGCCGTCCGTCGACCGAGGCAGTGCGGACGTCGGCCGCGAGGACAACCGACCGGGCGCCTGCTTGGCGGTCGGCGTATCCAGCGCTACGCACGGGTTTCGGGCGCTCGGCGACGACGACTCGCAATGCGGCCGGCAGGCCTTCTGCCGTGCGGAGCTCGTCACGTTGGGCGTCGCGGATTCGCCAAGCGACCGGGCCGGCGGCAAGGAGGCCGAGGATGAGGAGGGCCGCTACCGCGTCGCGTGCCCGGGGGTGGTTGCGGGCTCGCCACAGGACGAGGCCGGCGATCATTGTGGTGGCCAGGCCGGTCGCGACGGCCGTCCACCAGCCGAGCAGCAAGCCGGCCAGCGCTGCCAGCCAGCAGGCCGCTGCCGCCGGGACGAGCCGCATGTCCTGGCGGGTGTCGGTTGCTGGGAGGGTGGTCATTCTGGTGTCACCTCCTGCGTGACGGCGAACATGGGCACACCGCTGGTGCGTGCTGTGGTGAACCGGGAGCGCGGTGCCCGGGACGGTGGTCATCCGGTGGCCACCGCCCGCGAGGGAGCCGTCTCGGCCACACCGTCGGCGCCGGCCATGGCAGCCGGGTACAAGGCACCGTGCTCATCGGACCGCCACCTTCCGAGAGCATGCGAGCGGACCGCTTCCGAGAAGCACCGGCACCCGGCCCGCTGCACCCGCCGGTCCACGGGCGGTGTGGATTCGTCGATCGGCGCTGTCGATGCGGGTGGGCGGCGAGCCGCCGCTCGAACGAGCCCACGCGACCGCAGAGCCGCACGCCCTGCCGAGTGCCGGCGACAGGAGGCATCCGTAGGACTGCCATCTCGCAAAGGAGCGAGCTGACCGCTCCCGAAAGCACCGGCACCCGGCCCGCTGCACCCGCCGGTCCACGGGCGGTGCGGGTTGGTCGACCGGCGCCGTGGATGCAGGTGAGCGCCGAGCCGCAGCCTGAGGACGAGCCACGCAACCGGAGAGCCACACGCCCTGCCGAGTGCCGACGACAGAAGGTACTCGTCGGACCGCCACCCCCGAAAGCATGCGAGCGGACCGCTTCCCAGATGCACCGGCAGCCGACCCGCGAGCGGTGCGGGTTGGTCGACAGGCGCCGTGGCTGCAGGTGAGCGGCGAGCCGCAGCCTGAGAACGAGCCCATGCGACCGGAGAGCCACACGCCCGGCCGGGTGCCGGCGACAGCAGGCACTCATCCGATCGCCCGCCCAAAAAAAGCGAGCGAGCCCGCGGATGACCGGCCTGCCGCATCCGGCCGCCCGTCGGCGGCTCGGCTTGTCGGACGAGACCGGCGACGCCGCGCTGGGGTGTGGGCAGGCGGCGAGTCGCTGGTTGAGGCCGGAGTCCGCGCCGCCGGTGGGGTGGGGGCCGGGTACGGAGAAGGTGGTCATCCGACCGTCACCTGGTCTCGCAAGCGGGCGAACTTGCTCTCTCCGATGCCGTCGATGTCCCGCAGCTGCTCCACCTTCGTGAAGCCGCCGTGGTCTGTGCGCCACTGGACGATGCGCTTGGCCATCACCTCGCCCACTCCCGGGAGGGTGTCCAGCTGGGCGGCCGAGGCCGTGTTGAGGTCGACCTTTGCGCCGGCCACTGGGGAGGCCGGGTCCTGGTCCGGGGGCGGTGGTGGTGCCGGGACGCCGACCGCCAGCTGCTCGCCGTCCGCTACCTTGCGGGCGAGGTTCAGGGTGGCCAGGTCCGCTCCCGGCTCGGGGCCGCCGGCCGCGCGCAGGACGTCCGCCACGCGGGCGCCCTGCGGCACCGTGACCAGGCCCGGAGACCGGACGCGGCCGATCACGCTGATCACCAGGCCCGGCGGGGGTGCCGCGCGCACCTCGGCCGCCGGTTTTGCGGTGGGCAGTGCGGGCGGGGGCTCCGGCGGCGGACCGCCGCCCGCCAGCCCGACCGCGCCCAGGACGATCGCCACCACTGCGGCGAGGACGCCGGCCAGTGCCCACCGGCGGCGGCCGGCCGTGGCCGGTCCGCCCGGCAGCCAGCGCCGGATCAGCCGGCCGCCCGGGCCGACCGTGCTCGCATCGGGCGAGAGCTGGTCGGCCAGCCAGGAGAGCCGGTCGTTGACGGGTGAGCCCGGATCCCGGGCGGACTGCTCGAACACACGATCGACGTTAGGGGGCGTGGGGAGGGGTGCGACAGGGGTGGTGGGGCGTCCTGTGGACAACCGGGGTGTTGTGGATGGATTGCCGGTGGCGCGCCCGGGACCTGGTGTTTCAATCCTGCGGGAGTGTGGCGCGCGGGACCGTCCGCTGGACGACCACCCCCAGCACCCCGGGACCCGTGTGCGCCCCGATGACCGCGCCCAGCTCGGAAACCACGCACCCCGCCGAGCGCGGCACCGCCACTTCGAGCCGGTTCGCCAGCTCGACCGCCCGCTCCGGCGAGGCCAGGTGGTGGACCGCGAGCTCGACGTCGTCTTCGGCCGCTGCCTGGGCCGCCAGCTCGACCAGGCGCGCGACCGCCCGGTTCATCGTGCGGACCTTCTCCAGCGGCAGGATCCGGCCCTCGGACATGTGCAGCACCGGCTTCACCGCCAGCGCCGTGCCCAGCAGCGCCGCCGCGGGGCCGATCCGGCCGCCGCGACGCAGGTGGTCCAAGGTCTCCACGACGAACAACGTCGACGAGCAGCCGGCCGCCGTCACCGCGGCGGCTTCGACGGCGGCCGCCGAAGCTCCCTCGCTGGCCGCCGCAGCGGCGTGCAGCGCCGCGAACCCGAGCCCCATCGCCGTAGTCCGCGAGTCGACGACGCGGACGCGGTCCGGCCCCACCTCTTGCGCCGCCAGCACCGCCGCTTCCCAGGTGCCCGACAGCTCGCGCGACAGGTGCACCGACACGATCGCGTCCGCGCCGTCGGCGAAGGCGGCCTGGTACTCCTTGACGAATTCGGTAGGCGTCGGCCGCGACGTCGTGACGATCTTCCGCTGCTTCATCGCCTCCGCGACCGCCGCCGGTCCGGTCTCGACGCCGTCGAGGGACACTACGCCGTCGACCAGGACGTGCAGGGGCACCACCCGGACCGCGTGCCGTTCGGCGAAGCCCTCCGGCAGGTGGGCGGTGGAATCCGTGACTACGGCGACCGACACGCCGTCAGCCTACGTGGCCGGGGGCCAGCACCGGCGCCAGCAACACGGACATCGCGTCGCCCACCGCGGCGTGCCCCTTCCAGCCCCAGTGCATGCCGTCCGGATTGCCCTCGCCGCCGAGGACGTGCTCCCCCACCACGGCTTCCAGGTCCAGCAGCGGAACTCCGGCCCGAGCACCCCAGGCCGCCATGGCCGCCGCCGCGGCCGGGCGCGCCGTGTGCACGCCGCCGTAGGCCGCGGCGCGGTGGACCGACGGCAGCCAGCCGAAGATCGGCAGCTCCGGCCGCAGGACGCGCAGCGCGCCCACGGCGGTGTCGAGGTACTGCACGGTGAGCTTGGCCGGCAGCACCGCGGGCCGGCCGCGCAGCGCCACCGCCAGCCGCGGTTGCGCCGCGAGGTAAGCCTTCCGCACGACGCGCCGCACCGGGTCGGGCCGCAGGTAGCGCAGCCCGGTGCGCAGGTAGGTCGGCAACGGCGAGGGCAGCGTGTCCATGCTGCCGATCGCGAGCACGACCGCGTCGACGTGGTGCAGGTCGGCCCAGACGCGCGGGTCGCCGGTCAGCGACCACCAGGCGTCCCGGGCGTTCCAGCCGATCCCCGCCACCAGGTCGGCGGTGCCACCGAGAGCGGCGGCCGCGACGTTGGGCCACAGCCGCGGCTCGTCGGCGGCGCAGGGTCCTTCGGGACCGTGAAAGCTCAGCGAATCGCCGAACACCAGCAGGCGCGGCCCCATCGGCTAGCCGTGCATCCCCGCGTTGTAGGCGTGCAGCCGCCACTTCCCGTCGCGACGCCCCAGCTCGACCCAGTGGCAGTTCGAGATGCCACCGAACGACGGCCAGGTGCCGACCGGCAGCTCCAGCAGGCGCGCGGTCAGCGCGATGATCAGCCCGCCGTGCGCGGCCAGCAGCACGGTTTCGCCCACCGCGGAATTGGCCTGCTGCAGGTCCGTGACGACCTCGACGGCGCGCTCGGCGACGTCGACCCGGCTCTCGCCGCCCGGCGGGGCCCAGGTCGCGTCGGTGCGCCAGCGGTCGCGTTCACCGGGGTAGGCCTTGTCGACCTGCTCGCCGGTGAGGCCCTGCCATTCGCCCAGGTGCGTCTCGCGCAGCCGCTTGTCGATCCGGAGGGGGACGCCGATGGCGTCGGTGAGTACGGTGGCGGTGTCGGTGGCCCGGCGCAGGTCGGAGGCGATGACGAGGTCCGGGGAGAAGCGGGCCAGTGCGGGCACCGCGAACCGGGCCTGGTTCCAGCCGCGCGGGGTCAGCGCCGAGTCGAGGTGACCCTGCATCCGCCCGGCGGCGTTGTAGTCCGTCTCGCCGTGCCGCCAGAGCACCAGCCGCCGCGGGCTCACGGGACGTCCGGGTCCTCGTCGGCGGGTGGTTCCTCCAGGCCGGCCACCTCGATGCGCGGGCAGTCCTTCCACAGCCGCTCGAGGCCGTAGAACGTGCGCTCTTCGACGTGCTGGACGTGCACGACGACGTCGACGTAGTCGAGCAGGACCCAGCGCCCTTCGCGGGCGCCTTCGCGGCGGACCGGCTTGTGGCCGCTCTCCCGCAGTTTCTCCTCGACGTTGTCGACGATCGCGCCGACCAGGCGCTCGTTGGACGCGGAGGCGATGACGAAGGCGTCGGTGATGACGAGCTGTTCGGACACGTCCAGCACGACGACGTCGCTGGCCTTCTTGTCCGCCGCCGCGTGGGCGGCCGCTACGGCCAGCTCTCGAGCCTCGGACGTGGCTGCCACAGTGCTCCTTTTCCGGATCGGGTTCGCCCGAGAAGGGTACCCGCAGGCACCGGCGGTGGTTCAGTCGCTCTTCCGGTAAAGGTCCTTTTTGGCGATGTAGCGGACGACGCCGTCGGGCACGAGGTACCAGACCGGCTCCCCGCGCTCGACCCGATCGCGGCAGCCGGTGGACGAAATGGCCATCGCGGTGACCTCGACGAGGCTCACCTTGCCGCTGGGCAGGTGGTGGGAGTTGAGCCGGTAGCCGGGCCGCGTGACGCCGATGAAGTGCGCGAAGTCGAACAGCTCGTCGGCCTTGTGCCAGGTCAGGATCTGCTCGAGCGCGTCGGCGCCGGTGATGAAGAAGAGCTCGTCTTCGGGGTATTCGGCGTGCAGGTCGCGCAGCGTGTCGACGGTGTAGGTCGGGCCGCCGCGGTCGATGTCGACGCGGCTGACGGAGAAGACCGGGTTGGACGCGGTCGCGATCACCGTCATCAGGTAGCGGTCCTCGGCCTTGGTCACCTCGCGGGCGGTCTTCTGCCACGGCTGCCCGGTGGGGACGAAGATCACCTCGTCGAGCCCGAACCGGGACTGGACCTCGCTGGCCGCGACGAGGTGGCCGTGGTGCACGGGGTCGAAGGTGCCGCCCATGACCCCGATCCGCCGTGGTGACATGACCGGAGAGCCTATAAGGCCGGACGCCGGGAAGCCGGGTGCTCTTCGCCACCCCGCCCGACCGGGCAACAGGTGTGAATCAGGTCACATTACAGGCCGTATCGGTCGCAAACTCTCCGTTCGCGGCGCCGCCGATTCCCGTTCTGTCGGTGTCATGGGGTAGACGTGGGGACGTGGACACGACCAGCACCACCTCAGCCCTCCGCGACCGCGCCGAGACCCTCCTCCGGGCACTGGCCGGCGATGCGGCGAAGCTGCGCGAAGACCAATGGACGGCCATCGAGGCCTTGGTCGCGCAGCGGCGCCGCGCGCTGGTCGTGCAGCGCACCGGGTGGGGCAAGTCGGCGGTGTACTTCCTGGCCACGGCCCTGCTGCGCGAACAGGGCAGCGGGCCGACGGTGATCGTCTCGCCGTTGCTGGCGCTGATGCGCAACCAGATCTCGGCGGCGGCGCGCGCCGGGATCCACGCGGCGACGATGAACTCCGCGAACCCCCAGGAGTGGGACCAGGTCCAGGCGTCGGTCGCGGCCGGCGAGGTGGACGTCCTGCTGGTCAGCCCCGAACGGCTGAACAACCCGGACTTCCGCGACAACGTGCTGCCGAAGCTGACCGCGAGCACCGGCTTGCTGGTGGTCGACGAGGCGCACTGCATTTCGGACTGGGGCCACGACTTCCGGCCGGACTACCGGCGGCTGCGCACGCTGCTCGGTGATCTCCCGGAAGGCGTGCCGGTGCTGGCGACGACGGCGACCGCGAACGACCGCGTGGTCACCGACGTCGCCGAGCAGCTGGGCCTCGGCACCGGCGCGGACACGCTGGTGCTGCGCGGCAGCCTCGACCGGGAAAGCCTGCGCCTGTCGGTGTGCCGGCTGCAGACGTCGCAGGCGCGGCTGGCCTGGCTCGCCGAGCACCTGGCCGAACTGCCCGGGTCCGGGATCATCTACACGCTGACCGTGGCGGCGGCGCACGACGTCGCGTCGCTGCTGAAGGACCGCGGCTACCCGGTGGCGGCCTACACCGGCAAGACCGACCCGGCCGACCGGCAGGCCGCCGAGGACGACCTGCTCGGCAACCGCGTCAAGGCCCTGGTCGCGACGTCCGCGCTGGGCATGGGGTTCGACAAGCCGGACCTCGGGTTCGTCGTGCACCTCGGCGCCCCGTCGTCGCCGATCGCCTACTACCAGCAGGTCGGCCGCGCCGGGCGTGGCGTGGAACGCGCCGAGGTCGTGCTGCTGCCCGGCGAGGAGGACAAGGCGATCTGGGCGTACTTCGGCTCGCTGGCCTTCCCGGACGAGCTGCGGGTGACCCAGGTGCTGAACACCCTTTCCTACGCCGACCGTCCACTGTCGACGGCCGCGCTCGAGCCGTCGGTCGAGCTTTCCCGGTCCCGGCTGGAAATGGTGCTCAAGGTCCTGGACGTCGACGGTGCGGTCCGGCGCGTCAAGGGCGGCTGGACGAGCACGGGCGAGGACTGGCAGTACGACCGCGGGCGGTACCGGCGGGTCGCGGAGGCGCGCGACCGCGAGCAGGAGGCGATGCTCGGCTACCTCGCGACCGGCGGCTGCCGGATGGAATACCTGCGCCGCCAGCTCGACGACCCCGAAGCGGCGCCGTGCGGGCGGTGCGACAACTGCACCGGGCAGCATTGGGACACGGCGGTGGCGGACGAGGTCGTCGACGCGACCCGGGAACGGTTGCAACGCCCGGGTGTCGAGGTCGCGCCACGGAAGCAGTGGCCCACCGGGATGTCCTCTTTGGACGTCCCGGTGTCCGGGCGGATCTCGGCCGACGACCAGGCCGAGCCCGGTCAGGTGCTCGGGCGGCTCACCGACGTCGGGTGGGGCAACCGGCTGCGGGAGCTCGTCGGGCCGCAGGCGGTGGACGCCGAGGTCCCGGATTCGGTGTTCCAGGCCTGCGTCCAGGTGCTCGCCGGCTGGCAGTGGGCGCAACGGCCGGTGGCGGTGGTGGCGGTGCCGTCGTCGACGCGGCCGCAGCTGGTCTACAGCCTGGCGACCCGGCTGGCCGAGATCGGCAGGCTGGACTTCCTCGGCGCGCTCGACGCGGACGGCCCGCCGCCGCGTCAGGCGAACAGCGCGCAGCGGCTGGCCGACCTGTGGCGGCGGCTGAGCATGCCGGCCGACCTGGCGGCGACGCTGCCGTCCGGGCCGGTGCTGCTGGTGGACGACGTCATCGACACCGGCTGGACGATGACGCTGGCCGCACGGCTGCTGCGACGGGCCGGGGCGCCCGCGGTACTCCCGTTCGCGCTGGCGAGCACGGCTTAGGAGAAGGGAGAGCGGTTGGAACCTTTCGCACTGCGAACGAATGTGGCAAAGTCCCGTTCCACCTTCGGGTGACGTGGAGGCCGCCATGACCGAATCCGCCGTCGAGGTGTCGCAGCGCCACCGGCTGCCGGTGCGCAAGCTGTTCGCCGCGAGCGCCGGGAACGCGCTGGAGTGGTTCGACTGGACGATCTACGCGACGTTCAGCATCTACTTCGCCAGTGCGTTCTTCCCGGCCGGGAACGACACGCTGGCCCTGATCAACACCTTCGCGACCTACGCGCTGGCGTTCTTCTTCCGGCCGCTCGGTGGTGTGCTGCTCGGGCGGTTCGCCGACACCCGCGGGCGGAAACCGGCCATGATCCTCACCATCCTGCTCATGGCAGGCGGGTCGGTGGCGATCGGGCTGCTGCCGACGTTCGCGCAGGTGGGCTGGCTCGCGCCGATCCTGCTGCTGCTCGCGCGCGTCGCCCAGGGGCTGTCGCTCGGCGGCGAGGTGTCGAACGCGTCGGCCTACCTGGGCGAGATCGCGCCACCGGAGCGTCGCGGCCGGTACTCGGCGTTCTTCTACATCTCGACCGGCTCGGCGGTGCTCGTCGCGACCGTGCTCGGCTACGTGCTGGCCCGGACGCTGGACAAGGCACAGCTCGCGTCGTGGGGCTGGCGGCTGCCGTTCCTGCTGGGCGGCGTCTTCGGCCTGGTCGGGCTGTGGCTGCGCCGCAGCCTCGCCGAAACCGAGCTGTTCGAGCAGACGAAGACGAAGGCGCGCAAGATCGAGCGACCGCTGCTGACGACGCTGACCCACCACCCCAAGGCGGTCGGCAGGCTCGTCGGCTTCACGATGCTGTCGACCCTCTGCTACTACACGTTCTTCAGCGCGCTCACGTCGTTCGCCGTGAAGAACCGGCACGCCGACGCCGACACCGTCTTCCTCGCCCTGTCCGTCGGCACAGCGTTGTTCATCGCGCTGCAGTACCCGCTCGGGGCGTTGTCGGACCGGTTCGGCCGGAAACCTCAGCTGCTCGTCTGGTCCGGGGCGACCGCGGTCGCCGTCGTGCCGTTGTCCACTTTGATCGGTCCGGGGGTCGGCGGGCTGCTCGTGGTGTTCTGCGTCGGGCTCGGGCTGTACACGGCGATGACCTCGATCGCGCCGGCCATCATGAGCGAGCTGTTCCCCACCGAACTGCGCGGGCTCGGCATCGGGGCCTGGTACAACCTGACCGTCGCGATCTTCGGCGGCACCGCTCCCCTGCTCATCACCCTGTTCGGCACGGTGTCGCAGACGCTCTACTTCTGGTACGTCGCCGTGGGCGCCGCGATCGCCTTCGCGGTCATCCTCACGCTCCCGGAAACCAAGGGCAGCGAGCTGCGGTAAACCCTTCGGCATCGGCCGCTCACGCTCGCTAGGGTGCGGGTTTCCGTGACCGAGCCGAAGGAGGGACACCGTGCAGCAGACCGCCGACGTTACCGAGGAGCTGGCGCGCCGCGTGGTGGCCGCCGCCGGCCGGGCACTCGACGTCGAACTGACGCCGGAGCAGGCGCTCGTCCAGGCGTCGCCACGCGACGGCGTCGACTTCCAGGCCAACCTCGCGATGAGCCTGGGCAAGCGGCTCGGCCGTCCGCCGCGCGAGGTGGCCGCGCTCATCGCCGGAGCGCTGGAACTCGACGGGATCGCCGATCCGCCGGAAGTCGCCGGGCCGGGGTTCCTGAACTTCGTGCTGCGCAAAGAGTGGCTCGAAGCGACGGCCGACGAGTTGCTCGGCGATCCGCGTCTCGGCGTGCCGGAAACCACGGCGCCGCGGCGGATCGCGCTCGACTACAGCAGCCCGAACGTCGCCAAGGAGATGCACGTCGGGCACCTGCGCTCGTCCGTGATCGGCGACGCGCTCACCCGCCTGCTGCGGTTCGCCGGACACGAAGTGCTGCCGCACAACCACCTCGGCGACTGGGGCACGCCGTTCGGCATGCTCATCGAGCACCTTCTCGACGTCTCCGCCGGGCAACGCGCGATCGCCGACCTCGACGCCTTCTACCGCGAAGCGCGCCGGAAGTTCGACAGCGACGAAGCGTTCGCGACGCGGGCGCGCACCAGGGTCGTCAAGCTGCAGAGCGGCGACGAAGACACCCTCGCCGTCTGGCAGGAGCTCGTCGACGAGTCGACCCGGCACTTCAACGAAGTCTACGCGCTGCTCGGCATTTCCCTGACGGACAAGGACATCTACGGCGAGAGCTTCTACAACCCCTACCTCGCCTCGGTCGTAGACGACCTCGAAGAAGCCGGGCTGACGGAAGTCAGCGACGGCGCGATCTGCGTGTTCCCCGAAGGGTTCCGCAACCGCGAAGGCGACCGGCTGCCCCTGATCGTCCGCAAGCGCGACGGCGGCTACGGGTACGCCGCCACAGACCTGGCGACTGTCCGGTACTGGACGGCCGAGCGTGGCGCCACCGATCTGCTCTACGTCGTCGGGACGCCGCAGGCGCAGCACTTCGCGATGCTGTTCGCCGCCTGCCGCGCGGCGGGCTGGCTGACCGGACACGCCGAGCACATCGGCTTCGGCACGGTGCTGGGCGCGGACGGCAAGGCCATGCGGACCCGGGCCGGCGAGACCGTCAAACTGGCCGACCTGCTCACCGAAGCCGTCACGCAGGCCGCGGCGGTGGTCGCCGAACGCAGTGAGCTCGACACCGCAGGCCAGGCCGAAGTCGCGCGGGCGGTCGGCATCGGCGCGGTCAAGTACGCGGACCTGTCCGGCGACCGCGAGCGCGACTACGTCTTCGCCTGGGACCGGATGCTGGCCAAGGAGGGCAACACGTCGGTGTACCTCCAGTACGCGCACGCGCGGACGCAGTCGATCCTCCGGAAGGCGGGCGGCCTGCCCGACAGGACCGGAATCGAGCTCGAAGCACCGGCGGAACGCGCGCTGGCACCGAAGCTGCTCCGGTTCGGCGAAGCACTGAAGGCGGCGACAAGCGCGTACGCGCCGCACAAGCTCTGTACGTACCTGTACGAGACGGCGGTTGCCTTCTCGCGGTTCTTCGAGGAATGTCCGGTCTTGAAGGCGCCTTCGCCGTCACTGCGCGCGTCACGGCTGAGGTTGACTACGCTGACGTCGAACACGCTCGCGCTCGGGCTTTCCCTGCTCGGGATCGAAGCGCCCGACCAGCTCTAGCGGGAGACCACTGTGGAACTGCCCGGCGACCTGCTCACGCTGCTGCGCGGGCCCAGCCTCTGCTTCCTGTCGACGGTGATGCCGGACGGTTCGCCGCAGCTCACCCAGACCTGGGTGGACACCGACGGCACGCACATCCTCGTCAACACCGTGCTGGGCCACCAGAAGCAGCGCAACATCGCGCGCGACCCGCGGGTGGCGCTGAACGTCGCCGACCGTGAACGGCCGTCGCGCTACTACGCGATCCGCGGGCGGGTCCTGGACATGACCGAGGACGGCGCCGTCGAGCACATCGAAGAGCTTGCACAGCGTTACCTCGGCGGCCCGTACCCGTGGTGGGGCGGGCGCGACCAGACGCGGCTGCTGCTCACGATCAAAGCGGACCGGATCACGTCGTGATCATCATCGCCGGCTGGCTCGCCGTGGCTCCCGACGACCGGGCCGCCTACCTGGACAGCTGCGCCGAAGCCGTCCGGCTCGCCCGGGAGGCGCCCGGTTGCCTGGAGTACGCGCTGGGCGCCGACCTGCTCGACCCCGGCCGGATCACGGTGTACGAACGCTGGGAATCCGACGCGGACCTCGAACGGTTCCGCGGCTCCGGGCCGTCGGACGAGCAGACGGCGCGGATCCTGGAAGCGTCGGTGGCGCGCTATCGGATTTCGGCGGTCGAGGCGCCGTGATCCGCTAGCAGCGTCACCAGTTCGCCGGCCAGGCCGCGGCCGATCGGCTCCCGCGTCGCGAGGAGCCGGTACCAGAGCGTGCCGAACACGACGTCGACGACCGTGCCGGGCGCGACGCCCGCGGGCAGTTCGCCGCGCTCGCGGGCGCGGGCGACGATCGTGCCCAGCGCTTCGCGGCGGCGGTACAGGAAGTCCTCGCGGAACCGCTTGCCGAACTCCGGATCGAGCTGCGCCTGCGCCATCAGCGCCCGGAGGGTGTCCGCGACCTGGTTCTTCTCCCCCAGTTCGAACGTGCTGTCCAGGAAGTGCCCGAGATCGGCGCGCAAGGACCCTTCGTCGGGGATCGGGATCTGCAGGTCGGCCTTCGTCGCGAGCGCGTCGAGGAGGACGTCGGCCTTCGACGGCCACCAGCGGTAGATCGTCTGCTTGCCGACGCCGGAGCGCGCAGCGATGCCTTCGACGGTCAGGGTGCCGTAGCCCGCCTCCGCGACCAAGTCGAGCGTGGCGGCGAGGATCGCCAGCCGGCTCTGCTCACTGCGCTTGCGGCCGGGACGGGTCTGGTCGGTCATGGGATCCGATGGTAGCGTCGATTTCGAAACGAGACGTACCGGTTCGAAATGGGGAACAAGCATGAGCATCGCACTCGTCGCCGGCGGCACTTCGGGCATCGGCCTGGCGACCGCGCGGCGGCTGCACGAACGGGGGTACACCGTCCACGTCACCGGACGGGGGAAGGAGCGCTTGGACGACGTGGCCGCGAGTGACCCGTCGCTGACCGGGCACCAGGCGGACGGCGGCGACGCCACGGCGATGGGCGCACTGGCCTCGTCGCTCGGGACGGTCGACGTGCTGGTGGTGAGCTTGTCCGGCGTGGAGGGCATGGGTCCGATCGAGGCGCTGGACCTGGCGATGCTGCGGCGGGCGTTCGACGCGAAGTTCTGGGCGCACCTGACCACGGTCCAGGCGGTGCTGCCGCACCTGGCCGCGGACGGTTCGATCACGCTGCTGAGCGCGATCACGGCCCGCGCGGCCATGGCGGGCACGGCCGGGATCGGCGCCCTGAACGCGGCGATCGAAGCGCTGGTCAAGCCGCTGGCGGTGGAACTGGCGCCGCGGCGGGTGAACGCGGTTTCGCCGGGGGTGGTGGACACGGCGTGGTGGAGCGGATTCCCGGCGGAGGTGCGGGAGGGGTTCTTCGCGCAGACGGCGGCTTCGATCCCGGCACGGCGCGTGGCGACGGCGGACGACGTGGCGGAGGTGGTGACGCTGGCGGCGACGAACCGGAATCTGACCGGAACGGTGCTGGAAGCCGACGGCGGTGCCCGGCTGGTCTCGCTCGGGTGATGGCGCTTTCCTGTGCAGGCGCCGGGTAGGGCGAGGACCGCGCGTGGAGGGGCGGGCGGCGGGGACTCGCCAGCGCCGCGCGATCGGCCGCGCGGGGCCGCTGGAGCCGGCGCCGCGCGATCGGGGTGGAGGTCTCGTTGGCGATGGAGCCGGCGGGGCTGCTTCTAGCGGCGCAGCGGGACCAGGTCGTCGGCGTGGACGACCTCTCGCCGCTGCTCCTCCGGCAGCTCCGGGGTCGACCGGCCGATCAGGTCCGGGAGTTCGGTCGCGTCGAAGGCGACCACTCCGCGGGCCACCGGGCGGTCCTTCGCGTCGACCAGGTCGACCACGTCGCCGGCCTGGAATTCGCCGTCCACGCCCGTGATGCCCGCCGCCAGCAGCGAGCGGCGGCGGCGGACCACCGCCGTCACGGCGCCGTCGTCGAGGCGGAGCTTGCCCGTCGTGTCCGCCGCGTAGCCCAGCCAGAAGCGGCGGGCCGACAGGCGGGTGTCCGCCGGGGCGAACGCCGTGCCCGGGGACGCCGATGTCAACGCCGACGAGGCCTCCGAAGCCGCCGCCAGCAGGACCGGGATGCCCGCCCCCGCCGCCGTCCGGGCCGCCGCGAGTTTGGACACCATACCGCCCGTTCCCAGGCCCGAGCTGGACATGCCGACCGAGATCCCGTCCACATCGGACTCCGAGAGCACCTCGGTCAGCTTGCGGGTCGCGCCGCCGCGGGGATCTCCGTCGTACAGGCCGTCCACATCGGACAGCAAGATCAGCGCGTCGGCGCCGATCAGGTGGGCCACCAGGGCCGCCAGGCGGTCGTTGTCGCCGAAGCGGATTTCCTCGGTCGCCACCGTGTCGTTCTCGTTGACCACCGGGACCGCGCCCAACGCCAGCAGCCGCGAGAACGTGCGCTGTGCGTTGCGGTAGTGGGAACGGCGGACGACGTCATCGGACGTCAGCAGCACCTGGCCGACCGTCAGCGAGTACCGGCCGAACGACTCGGCGTATGCGTGCGCCAGCTGCAGCTGCCCCACGCTCGCCGCCGCCTGCTGGGTCGCCAAGTCGCGGGGCCGCTTGCCCAGGGAAAGCGGGGCGAGGCCGGCGCCGATCGCGCCCGAGGACACCAGGACGATCTGGGCTTCCCGGGCGACGCGCTCGGCGATCGCGTCGACCAGCGCGTCCAGCCGGGCCACGTCGAGCCCGCTGCCGGCCGTCGTCAGCGCCGACGAGCCGACCTTGACGACCAGGCGCCGCGCCGCAGCGATGGCCTCGCGAGTGCCGCTCACGCGTCGAGGTCCAGCTCGTCGTCCTCCGAGTCCGAGCCGGCCCGCCGCACCCGGCGGGCTTCCTTGCGCTCGGCCGCGCCGACGCGGTCGGTGCGCTCCAGCCGGACGTCGGTGCCGCGCCCGGACAGGTGGACCGCCACCGAAGGCGTCGACGGCTCCCACTCGAACTGGACGTCGCCGATCGTGACCGGGCTCCCCGGCCGCGCGCCGAGCTTGGCCAGCTCGTCCTCGACGCCGAGGCGGTTGAGCCGGTCGGCGAGGTAGCCGACCGCCTCGTCGTTGCCGAAGTCGGTCTGGCGGATCCACCGCTCCGGACGGGCGCCACGGATGATGAACGCGCCCTCTTCCTCCGGGTCGACCTCGACGGTGAAGCCGGAGTCGTCGACGGCGAGCGGCCGCAGGACGATCTTCTCCGGCTCCAGCACCGGCTGCGCCTCGCGGTACTTCTCGACGATGGCGGCCAACGCGAACGTCAGCTCGCGCAAGCCCTTGCGCGAGGCCGTCGAGACCTCGAACACCTGGAGACCGCGGGCTTCGAAGTCCGGGCGCACGAACTCGGCGAGCTCGGCCGCCTCCGGGACGTCGATCTTGTTCAGGACGACCACGCGCGGACGTTCTTCGAGCTTCCCGCCGAGGCTCGGCGTGTACTTGGCCAGCTCCGCCTCCAGCGCGTCCACATCGGACAGCGGGTCGCGGCCCGGCTCGAGGGTCGCGCAGTCGACGACGTGCACCAGCACCGCGCACCGCTCGATGTGGCGGAGGAAGTCCAGGCCCAGGCCCTTGCCCTCGGACGCGCCGGGGATGAGGCCGGGCACGTCGGCCATCGTGAACACCGTGTCGCCGCCGGTGATGACGCCGAGGTTCGGCACCAGCGTGGTGAACGGGTAGTCGGCGATCTTCGGCTTGGCCGCGGACAGCACCGAGATCAGCGACGACTTGCCGGCGGACGGGAACCCGAGGAGGCCGACGTCGGCGACCGAGCGCAGCTCCAGCGTCAGGCTGCGGGCCTCGCCCGGCTCGCCCAGCAGGGCGAACCCGGGGGCCTTGCGGGCCTTCGACGCGAGGGCCGCGTTGCCGAGCCCGCCGCGCCCGCCCTGGGCGGCGACGAACGTGGTGCCCGGGCCGATCAGGTCGGCGACCATCTCGCCGTCCTCGGTGAACACGACGGTGCCGGAGGGCACCTTCATCACCAGCGTCTCCCCCGCCGCGCCGGCGCGGTTGCTGCCCTGGCCCATCTTGCCGTTGCCGGCCTTGGCGTGCGGGCGGAAGTGGAAGTCGAGCAGGGTGTGCACGTTGGGGTCGACGACCAGCAGGACGTCGCCGCCGTTGCCGCCGTTGCCGCCGTCGGGGCCGCCGAGGGGCTTGAACTTCTCGCGGTGCACCGAGGCACAGCCGTTGCCCCCGTCACCGGCGGTCAGGTGGATGACCGCGCGGTCCACGAACCGGGACGCCATGACTCTGCCTCACTTCACTCAACGAACGGGGTACGAACAAAACAAACGAGGGGTGGCACCGGATATTCCGGCCCCACCCCTCGTCAGAGGTCTAGACAGAAGCCGAATCAGGCTTCCGACGGCACGATGTTGACCGTCTTGCGGCCACGCTTCTCGCCGAACTGGACCGCGCCGGCGGCCAGGGCGAACAGCGTGTCGTCGCCGCCACGGCCGACGTTCACGCCGGGGTGGAACTTGGTGCCGCGCTGGCGGATGAGGATCTCGCCCGCGTTGACCTCCTGGCCGCCGAAGCGCTTGACGCCGAGGCGCTGCGCGTTCGAGTCACGACCGTTGCGGGAGCTGGATGCACCCTTCTTGTGAGCCATAGCTCAGTCCTCTTTCTTACGAAGATCCGGAGAAACCCTTACAGGGAGATGGCGGTGACCTCGACGCGGGTCAGCTTCTGCCGGTGACCCTGGCGCTTGTGGTAGCCCGTCTTGTTCTTGAACTTGTGGATCCGGATCTTCGGACCCTTGGTCTGCTCGACGACCTTGCCGGTGACCGAGACCTTCGCCAGCGCGTCGGCGTCCGTGGTGACCTCGCCACCGTCGACGTACAAAACGGCGGGGAGGATGTGCTCGGTGCCCGGCTCGCCCTCGAGCTTCTCGACCTCGACGACGTCGCCGACGGCCACCTTGTACTGCTTGCCGCCGGTCTTGACGATCGCGTACGCCGACACGGAAGTCTCCTGCATTACTCGACAATGGGTGGGGGCTCCGCGCGATCGGCCCACCTGATGGAACGGCGGTCCTGGACTCGCGCAGGCGACCTGCTCTGGTGGCAGGCCGTACTACAGGTTACGTGGGGTGCCCCGGTGCGTTACCACCGGGGTCCCCCTAGTTGTTCACTTGCTCTGGTCGGAGGCGTGCACCGGCGGGCCCGCCGGCCGCGACGCCGCCCGGCGCGGACGGCGCCGGGTGGAGCGCACGGCCGGTTCGGGCACGCTGACGTCGGTGACCGGCTCTTCGGCCGGTTCCGGCGCCGAAGACCGCTCGACCTCGGGTTCCTGCTCCTGCGGCACCGGGACCTCGTCGGCCTCGGTGGTCACCGGGGTGCCGGCGACCTCCTGGGCGGGCTCGGCGGGCGGCTCGGCCGCCACCGGCGTCTCGTCGGCCTCCGTGGTCGCCGGGACGTCCGCGACCTCCCTGGCCGGCTCCGGGACGGGCCCGTTGCCATTCAGCGCGCCGTGGTCGTGCTCCTTGGCGGCCTTCGACGCGTTCGCCATCGCCGCCACCGCGGACGCGATCGACTCCCGCTGCTCCGGCGTCGGGACGGCGTGGACCTCGGCCTTCGCGGCTTCGGCCTGCTCCTTGGCGGCCTCCTCGCCCTTGCCGCGGCCCCGCGACCGGCGGGAGCTCTTCTCCCCGCCGCCGCCGTTGCCGCCACCGTTGCCGTTCCCGCCGCCGTGGGACTGCGCAGAACCGCCGCTCGTGCGCTGCACCTCGGTCGAGACGAGCACGCCCCGGCCCTTGCAGTGCTCGCACGGCGTCGAGAACGCCTCCAGCAGGCCGGTGCCGATCTTCTTGCGCGTCATCTGCACCAGGCCGAGCGACGTGACCTCGGCGACCTGGTGACGCGTGCGGTCGCGGCCGAGGCACTCGGTGAGGCGGCGCAGCACCAGCTCGCGGTTGGACTCGAGCACCATGTCGATGAAGTCGATGACGATGATGCCGCCGATGTCCCGCAGCCGGAGCTGGCGGACGATCTCCTCCGCCGACTCCAGGTTGTTGCGGGTCACCGTCTCCTCGAGGTTGCCACCCGAACCGGTGAACTTGCCGGTGTTGACGTCGATCACGGTCATCGCCTCGGTGCGGTCGATGACCAGGTAACCGCCGCTCGGCAGCCAGACCTTGCGGTCGAGCGCCTTGGTGATCTGCTCGTCGATCCGGTGGTCGGCGAACGCGCTGCCGGTGCCGGTGTAGCGCTTGAGGCGCTCGGTGAGCTCCGGGGCGACGTGGCTGACGTAGCCGTTGATCGTCTCCCAGGACCGGTTGCCCTGGATCTCCAGCTTGGTGAAGTCCTCGGTGAAGAGGTCACGCACGACCTTGACCAGCAGGTCCGGCTCTTCGTAGAGCATGGTCGGCGCGCCGCCCTTCTTGCCGGAACCGGCGGCGGCCTTCTCCTTGATGACGTCCCACTGCGCCTTCAGGCGGTCGACGTCGCGGCCCAGCTCCTCCTCGCCGATGCCCTCGGAGGCGGTGCGGATGATGACGCCCGCGTCCTCCGGGACGATCCGCTTGAGGATGTCCTTGAGCCGGCGGCGCTCGTTCTCCGGCAGCTTGCGGGAGATGCCGGTGGCGCCGCCCGCGGGGACGTACACGAGGAAGCGGCCGGGCAGCGAGATCTGCGTGGTCAGCCGGGCGCCCTTGTGCCCGACCGGGTCCTTGGTCACCTGGACCAGCACGGAGTCGCCGGTGGAGAGCGCCTGCTCGATTTTGCGGGCCTTGCCCTCCAGGCCGGCGGCGTCCCAGTCGACCTCGCCGGCGTAGAGCACGGCGTTGCGGCCGCGGCCGATGTCGATGAACGCGGCTTCCATGCTCGGCAGCACGTTCTGGACGCGGCCGAGGTAGACGTTGCCGACGATCGAGCCGGAGCCCGACTGCGTCACGAAGTGCTCGACGAGGACGCCGTCCTCGAGAACCGCGATCTGGGTGGAGTCGCCGTGCTCGGCGACGACCATCGTGCGCTCGACCGACTCCCGGCGGGCCAGGAACTCGGCCTCGGACAGGATCGGGGCGCGGCGGCGGCCCGCCTCGCGGCCGTCGCGGCGGCGCTGGCGCTTGGCTTCCAGCCGGGTCGACCCGCGGACGCTCCGCACCTCGTCGCGCGCCGGGCGCTCGGGCTGCTCGGCCTTCGCCTGCCGGACGTGCGTGACGGTGTTGGGCGGGTCGTCGGTGCTCTCGGCGGCGTCTTCGCCGTCCGAGCCCTTGCGGCGACGGCGACGGCGCCGACGGCGGCTGCCGCCTTCACCCTCGTCCGCGTCGCTCTCGGCGTCCGCAGACGACTCCGCGGCGTCCTCGGCCTCTTCGGTGTCCGCTTCGGGCTTTTCGTCGCCGTTGCGAGCCTTGCGGCGCGGCTGCTCCTCGGCCTGGTCGTCCTCGGTTTCGGCGGTCTCGTCGCCGCCCTCGGCGCCCTTGCCACGGCCACGGCCGCGACGACCCCGGCGGCG
Source organism: Amycolatopsis sp. 505 (assembly GCF_031625235.1). NCBI lineage: Bacteria > Bacillati > Actinomycetota > Actinomycetes > Pseudonocardiales > Pseudonocardiaceae > Amycolatopsis > Amycolatopsis sp. 505. Next base: position 337,808 of record NZ_JACKQP010000006.1, on the reverse strand, counting down.
GCGACGGCGGCTGCCGGCGTCCTCGCCGTCCTCATCGGCACCGGTGTCGGTGCCCGGCGTGGTGTCTTCGGTCTCTTCCTCGGCCACCTCGGGCTCGGGGCGCGACGGCGGCTCCGCGAAGGGGTCGGCCGGCTTGCGGGCCGGCTTGGCGGCGGGCTCGGCCGGCTCCGGCGGCAGGAAGACCGGCGACGGCGCGGCGAACACCGGCAGGTGCGCGCGGGTCTTCTGGCGCGGCCGCGGCTTCTCGGCCTCGGCGACCGGCACCTCGGGCACCGGCGGGCGGGTCTCGGCGGGCTGGGCCGGCGCGACGGGCTCGGCCGCCGTGTCTTCCGCCTCACCGGTCTCGCCGGTCTCACCGGGCGCGAAGGCCTCGGCCACCTTGAGCGCCACTTCCCTGGTCACGCTCGACTGCGCGCTGCGCACGCTTTCGCCCAGCTCGGCGAGCTTCGCGAGGACGTCCCGGCTGTGCGACTCGAGCAGCTTGGCCAGCGCGTGCACCCGGATCCGGGCGGGCAGGTCGGCCAGCGGGCCGCCCGCGGGTGTGGCGGGATTCCCGCCGGTGTGCTCGGCGGGTGTTTCCGCGTTCGACATGTGTCTCCTCCGCCCCCGGGCGCGTCTGCCGGTTCGCACCGGCAGGGACGCGGCCGCGCAGGGGCCCCTTTCTGTTCGTTCCGCCGTGGTGGTCACCAGCGGCGGGAATCCTTGCCCGACAACCGGGCGCCGCACCACCGCTTCCGGTGGGGCGCAACCCGGCCAAAGGTCTGCTCGGCGGCGTGCTTGGCCAGGCTTGCGCGGCCCCCGGGCCGCCTGCCACGTCGTCCAGCCGCCCGGTTCGCGGGCGGCGACGCGCGTCACGCTGTTCATGCACATCACCGGGCCACAACGCCGCAGGCAGCACCTCTCACGTGCGCCCCGCGGCCCAGCGGCCACCCCGAGTATCCCACACCGGGTGACCACTCCGGTGTACTCGGTACCTCCCGCAGGCACCCGGGCGTGCCGTACCGGCCCACGGCCGGGGGAACTTCGCCCGAGCGCTTGTCCGCCGGGCGCCGTGTGGCTACGGTGCGGCTCGGGGTGACCGGGATCTCGCGCGCCGGCACCCGCGGTTCCTGCATCCGGTGGGAGGTCCGGTGTCCCTGCTGGCGCGGCCGCTGCGAGCGGCCGTGTGCACCGTCATGGTGCTTTCAGGATGCGTCACCGCCGGTCCGGCGGCGGCCGCCGAGTCCGGCTGCGCCCACGGCCGGGCCCTCCGCTACGTCGTCGCCTTCGACCGCGGCACCTCCGAGGCCGCGGCCCGGTCGGAAATCGACCGCGCCTGCGGAGCCACCACCGTGTACTACCCGCAGATCGCGGTCGCCGTCGCCACCTCCGGCGACCCGGGTTTCGGCGGGCGGATCGGGCTCGACCGGGCGTTCAGCGCGCAGGCCGAGCGGCTGGCCGCGCAGCGCGCCGCCGAAGTCAAGCCGCAGCCCGCGCGGGCCGCGCTGCCGGCCACCGACCCGGCGCGCGTCCCCGGCGCCGACCTGAGCGGGCAGCAGTGGGACATGCGGATGATCGGCGCGCCGGCCGACTTCGCGGGCCGCCGGGACGTCGTCGTCGGGGTGCTCGACTCCGGGATCGACCCGGACCACCCGGACCTGGGCGACGCCATCGACCGCGACGACTCCGCCGGCTGCCTGACGGGCGCGCCCGACCGGTCGCCGTCGGCGTGGGAGCCGACGACGTCGGTGCACGGGACGCACGTGGCGGGGATCATCGCGGCGGCCGACGACGGGCGCGGCGTGACGGGTGTGGCGCCCGGGGTGCGAGTGGCGTCGGTGAAGGTGATCGACGACCGCGGGTACGCCGCCCCGGAGGCCGCGGTGTGCGGGCTGATGTGGGCGGCCGCGCGGCACATGCGGGTGACGAACAGCAGCTTCTTCGTCAACCCGTGGTCGCTGTCGTGCATCCGCGGCAACGACCGTGGAGTCGTGCACGAGGTGCTGGCCCGGGCGGTGGAGTACAGCACGTCGGCGGGGACGTTGAACGTGGCGGCGGCGACGAACGAGGCCGTCGACCTGACGCCGTCGGCGCGGTCGGGGGCGCGGGGCGCGAGCAGCGGGTGCGAAGCCCTGCCGGCCGGGCTGCGGGACGTCGTCGCGGTGTCGGCCGTCGGCGCGGACCGGGTGAAGGCGGGGTACAGCTCGTACGGGCTGGGCGTGATCGACGTCACCGCGCCGGGCGGCGAGACGGGCGAGTGCGTGCTGTCGACGGTGCCGGGCGGGTACGCGCCGCTGTGCGGGACGTCGATGGCGGCACCGCACGTGACCGGGGTGCTGGCGCTGCTGGCGTCCGCATCGGAGGAGGCCGGCCCCCGCCAGCTGCGGCGGACGATGGAGGCGCAGGCGATGCCGATGCCGTGCCCGGCCGACTACGACCTGACCGGGGACGGGCTTCAGGACGCGTACTGCGCCGGGTACGAGGGGTACAACGGGTTCTACGGGCACGGCATGGTGCGTGTTCCGGCTCCCGCTGCCACCCCGGGTGGGCAGCCTGACCAGGCTCGGTGACGCTGCCCGGCTGTGATCGGGCGGGCAGCACCTCAGGTCAGGAGGAGTTTGGCGATGCGGCGGGTCGAGGCCCAGAGGCCGATCGCGCCCAGGGCCAGCAAGTAGGCCAGGTTGATCAGCATGCTGCCGGACAACAGGCCCGTCGCCAGGCCGCGCATCAGCTCGATCGCGTGGTAGAGCGGGAGGCAGCGGATCACCCACTGCAGCGGCTCGGAGTACACCGACAGGGGGTAGAACGTCGTCGCGAAGAGGAACATCGGGGTCAGGCCGAGCTGGATGTAGTCGAACTGGGCCGTCGAGCGCAGGAACGTCACCAGCGCCATGCCGATCGCCGAGAACGCCAGGCCCACCAGGAGCGCGGCCGGGACCATCAGCAGGGCCCACCACGAGGCCAGCAGGCCCATCGCCGCCGCGATGGCGAGGAAGGCCACCGCGTAGATGCCGCCGCGCGTGATCGCCCAGCCGATCTCGCCCAGTGCCACGTCCAGCGGGCCGATCGGGGTCGCCAGCATCGCGTCGTACAGCTTGGCGTAGCGCAGCTTGAAGAACAGGTTGTACGTCGATTCGAAGACGGCGCCGTTCATCGCCGACGTCGCCAGCAGCGCCGGCGCCACGAACGCGACGTAGCTCATCGGGTGCCCGCCGGGGCCCGTCACCTCGGTGACCAGCTTGCCGAACCCCAGCTGGAACGCCAGCAGGTAGAGGAACGGCTCGACCGCGCCGGACAGAAAGATCAGCCAGTTGCCGCGGTAGACCATCACCGAGCGTTCGACGAGCATGCGGGCGCGGCCCGCGTACAGCCCCGGCGGCAGGATGCGCAGCAGCAACCCGGCGCGGGTTTCGACGGCCGTCATTCAGACCACCAGCCTCCGGTAGAAGGCCCGGTGCGCGAGCACCCACCCGGCCGCGAACAACGCCGCCAGCACGGCGAGGTGACCGAGCATCGCCCAGCCGCCGACGCCGCCGATGCCGACGCCGCGGGCCAGCTGCGTGCCGTGCCACAGCGGGGAGAGCCAGGCCACCCAGCGGATCGCGCCCGGCAGCTGGGAGATCGGGAAGAACGTGCCGGAGAACAACGTCATCGGCATCACGACGAACCGGAAGATCAGCCCGAAGCGCTGGCCCTCGTCGTAGGTCCGCGCGGCGAGCGCGGCCATCGGCGCGGTGCAGGCGAGCCCGGTGACCGTGCCGGCCAGGACCACCAGCAGCACCCCCGGCCCGGTCCAGGCGCCGAAGAACAGCGCGACGAACGCGTAGATCGCGCCCGCCAGCGTCAGGCGCAGGGCCGACCAGATCAGGTGCCCGCCGAACACCTGGCCCGGTGACACCGGGGTGGCCGTGACGGCCAGGTATTCCTTCTGCCACTTGAACCCGGACAGCACCGGGTAGCTCGACTCGCCGAACGCCTGCTGCGCGGCCCCGGCGGCCAGCAGCGCCGGGGCGATGTACTGCAGGTACGACAGGCCGCCGGTGACCTCGCCCGGCCGCACCTGCGAGCCGAAGCCGAGCCCCATGGCGGCTAGGAAGAGCACCGGCTGCAGGCCGGTGGAGTACAAAGTGGACAGCCAGTGCCGGCGGTACCACGTCCAGCGCCCCTCGACCTGCAGCCAGGCGCCATGCCACTTGCCGACCACCCGGCCGGTCGAGATCGTCGCCATCAGTCCACCAGGGTCCGGCCGGTGAGCCGGAGGAAGACGTCCTCCAGCGAGCTGCGGCGCACCAGGCTCGACAGCGGCCGCACGCCACGGGAATGCGCTCGCTCCAACGCGTCCTCGCCGTCGTCGCTGTACAGCAGGACTCGGTCCGGCAGCACCTCCACGCGCTCCGCGAGGCCCTCCACCTGCTGGGCCGCCGACACCTGCTCCCCCGACGCGAACCGCAGCTCGACGACCTCACGCGTCGAATACCGCCGGATCAGGTCGGCCGGCGAGCCCTCCGCGGCGATGCGGCCGTGGTCCATCACCACCAGCCTGTCGCACAGCTGCTCGGCTTCGTCCATGTAGTGCGTCGTCACGATCAGCGTCGTGCCCTGGGCCTTGAGCCGGAACAGCCGATCCCACAGCAGGTGGCGGGCCTGCGGGTCGAGGCCCGTCGTCGGCTCGTCGAGCAGCAGCAGCTCCGGGTCGTTGACCAGCGAGCGGGCGATCGTCAACCGCCGCTTCATGCCGCCCGACAGCGGGTCGACCTTGTCGCCGGCGCGGTCCGTGAGCTGCGCGAACTCCAGCAGTTCCGCGGCCTTTTCCCGCGCCGCCGCGCGCGACAGGCCGAAGTAGCGGCCGTAGACCAGCAGGTTCTCCCGGACCGTCAGCTCGACGTCCAGGTTGTCCTGCTGCGGCACCACGCCGAGGCGCGCGCGGATCCGCGGCCCGGCCACCTCCGGGTCGAGGCCGAGCACGCGGAGCTCGCCGTCCGTGCGGGGTGACACGCAGGCGATCATCCGCATGGTCGACGACTTGCCCGCGCCGTTCGGGCCGAGGAAGCCGAACGCCTCCCCGCGCCGCACCTCGACGTCGATCCCGCGCACGGCTTCGAACTCGCCGAAGCGCTTCACCAGTGCTTTGGCCTGCACCAGTGCCGGTTCCCGGTCCTCCGCATCGTCCACGCTTCGCACCATAGGACCGACCACCGACAAAAACCGAACGGATTAGCCCCGGACGGTCACCACCAGCGTCTGCGAGACGCCGTTGACCTGCACGGACAGCCGTGCGACACCCGGCCGCAACGCGGTCAGGACGCCCGAAGCCGGGTCGAACGCGACGACGCCCCGGCCGACCTGCCAGTCCGCGCTCACCGGGTAGGACACCGGCACGTCCCGCGTCCCCTGCCGCACCGAAGCCCGGACGACCGCGCGTTCGCCGCGGGCCATCGACGACGGCCCGGTCAGCGAAAGGGCGTCGACGTTCGGGCGCGTCTCGAACCGCACCGGCTCGGCGCGGTCGGCCGGGTCCACGCGCAGCAGCGTCCAGCCGACGAACCCGCCGTCGCCCGGCGCAGCCGCGGGCGCCTTGCCCGAGTTGCCGTTGATCAGGTACGGCACCCCGTCGACCCGCGACAGCGAGAACACGCCGGCGTGCGAGGCCACCGCGGCGGCCGGCTTGCCGGAAGCCTGCTCGAACCCGGTCAGCCACTGGGTCAGCAGGGTGGCCTCCTTCCGGTCGCCGAGCTGCGAGTTCCCGGTCGGGCTCGGGTCCTTCACCGGGTGGTGCATGGCGACGACGACCCCGCGGACCGACCGGTCGCGCGCCGCGGAGTCGAGCGCCGACCGCAGCATCCGGACCTGGTCGAACCCGCCGGCCCGCAGCGAGCCGCGCGAAGAATCGAGCAGCACCAGCCGGATGCCGCGGACATCGACGACCTGGTGCGTCACGCCGAAGGCCGCCTGGAAGTTCGCGAGGCCGTTGCCGCCTTCGGCCTCGTGGTTGCCCGGCACGTAGTACCAGGGCACCAGCTCGCCGAGCTCCTCGGCGATCACCTGCCGGGCCAGCACGAAGTCCGGTGCCGTGCCGCGGTCGACGAAGTCTCCGTTGAGCAGCACCAGGTCCGGTTTCGCCGCGACGGCTTCGCGCAGCGCCCGGCGGGCCTGGGCGACCAGCGGCCCCGCCGGGTCGTCCGCGGTGAACTGGGCGTCGCTGACCACCGCGACCCGCAGGCCGCCGGTCAGGACGCCGTCGGTGACCAGCGCGGGGTCGTGCGGGGCGGGATCGGCGGGCACGGCCGTCGTCGGCGCCACCTCGAAGGTCAGGTCGTCGAACACCAGCCGGCCTTCGTACTGCTGGTCCGGCACGTTCTCGACGGCGTAGAAGCGCGCCAGGCGCTGGCCCGCGGGGAGCCCGGCCGGGATCGTGGCGGTGACGTACTTCCAGCCCGTCCAGTCGACGCTCAGCGAAAGGTCCACAATGGACGCCACGTTCGCGGCGTCGCGCAGTTCGGCCCGCAGCCACGCACCCTTGCCGTCGCCGTCGACCCACAGCCCGATCTTCTGCGTGCCCGGTGGCACCGCCGGCGGCGACGACGGCGTCACGTAGGCCGCGCGCGTCGCGGTCGTTCCGGTCAGCCGATAGTCCAGCGCGAGACCGGCGCCGCCGTCGCGGCCGGGTGCCGCGGACAGCGCCGCGCCGACGACCGCCGGGAACACCGTGGCCACCCAGCCCGCCGGGCCGTCCAGCGGCGACGCCACCTGGGCCACGGTGCCGACCGACGCGGCCAGGTGCGTGGTCAGGCCGGCCGCGGACGCCGTGATCGCCGAAGCGCCGGAGGACGTCAGCGCGGTCACCGCGTAGCCGTCCCCAGAGGGCTCGACCCGCACCACCGAGTGGTCGTAGTCGAGCTTGACGTCGTCGGGCTCCAGCCAGGTGCCGTAGCCGTCGGCGTCGTAGCCGTAGACCTTGAACGTGCTCCGCGCGCCCGCGCCCGACAGCGCGACCTGCTCGGTGCTCGTGCCGAGCCGGACCGGCCGGCCCAGCACCGCAAGCGCGGTCTTCCCGGACGCGCGCCCGGACCGCGCGACAACGTCGACAGCCCCCGCGTCGTGCCCGGTGACGACCCCGCGCGTCACGGTCGCCCGCCGGGGATCCGACGTGTTCCAGCGCGGCTCGGCGGCCACCGCGGCGCCCGTTTCGTCGTGGCCGTCGGCGACCAGGTGCCTGCTCAGGCCCGCCAGCACGCGGTTCGCGCCGTCCGCCGGCACGGCGGGCGCCGGGGCGAAGCCGGTGAGCCGGCCGCTGCCCGGCACGGTCGCGAAGCCGATCCCGTTGGGCACCAGGCGTTCCCCGCCGTCGGACGGCGAATTCCGGACGCTCGGCGCCGCTTCGCCCTCGTTGCGCGCGAGGAGCGTCGACGACCCGCCGCCGTCGAGGTTGATCGCGTCGTCGGCACCGAGGCTCTTCATGTGCCGCGCGAGTTCGAGCTCGGTCATCCCGCGGCTGTCGGCCTGCCGTCCGTCCACGGTGGCCAGCCACAGCTTCCGGCCGTCGGCGGAGAAGCCGACCGCGGTCCGCGGGTGCATGGCGACGTCGTCGACCGGCTGGACGACGCCGTCGCGGAGGAGGACTTCGTTGCCGCCCACGGCGACCGCGATCTTCCCGGCGTCCGAGCGCGGGGCGTAGGTGACGCCGACCGCGTCCCCCGGCTGCAGCGCGGCGAGCGCGTCGGCCCCCGCTTCGCGGGCCAGCAGCACCGTCGTCCCCGCCGCGATCGGGCCGGGCGCCGGCTGCTCGCGCACGGCGGTGACCACGCCGTCGCGAAGCTCGGCCTCCCGCACCCGGGACGCCCCCGCCACCGAGGTCGCGCGCCCGGAAGCACCCCACAACGGCGTGTAGACGCCGATCGCGTCGGTGCCGAGGACCGGGCTGTTGAAGTTGGTCGCCTTCACCGCGCCGCCGGGCAGCGTCACGGTGGCTTCGAGGAAGACCGACGCGAGCTGGGCTTTGCCCTCGTCGGTGATCGACGCGGTGAGGTTGTGCCCGGCGGCGGGTGCGGTCTGCAGCTGCCCGCGGTCGATGCCGACGCCGATCGGCGCGCCGGTGGCGCTGATGTCGAAGAAGTCGCCGTTGACGCCGGCCACCGCGCCCGCCCGCGCGACCTGCTGCGACAGCGGCGTACGCGCGGAGACCGTCCCGGGGCTCAGGTACGTCGGCCGGAGCACCTTGCTGCCCAGGTCGACGGCGAGGGTGTCGCCGCGGATCCAGCCGGCCGGGTCGAACCGGTCGAACTGGGTGAGGTTCAGGCCGGGCGCGACTTCGGTGGTCGCGCTGCCGGTGACCAGGCCGTCGTCGGGGTCCGCGGCGGCGAAGGCGCTCGGACCTTCGTGGGCCGACGACCCGGCGGGCGCGGCCTCGACCGGCGGCGTGCCGAGCGGCGCTTCGAGCCGGTCCGCGGGGACGGCGAAAGCCGTCGCGAACAGGGCAGCGAGCGGCAACAGGATGCGTGACTTCTTCACCGGGTACCCCAGTATCGAGTGAGAGCGATCCGGACCAGCACAGCGCAGCGGCACGGCCGGCGGAAGACTTCCCGGTGAACGCCGCCTGAATGGTCTAGAACACCATCACGGGGTCAGCGGTGCGGCGAGGAGCGCCTCCGCGGCAGCGCCGGTGGCGCGCGGGTCCGGCCCGGTGCGTTTCCACAGGCGCAGCAGCAGAGCACGCGCGGGCGCCTCGACGGTCGCGCCGCCCGCAACGGCCGCTCCCAGCGCGGGCGGCTCGCCGGGGTGCACGGTCCAGACGTCACCGGTGTCGGTGGCGCGCACGGTGACCGGCCCGGGCAGCCGGGGCACGGCGTGCCAGCGCGTCACGCGGGGCAGCATCGCCGTGAAGACCTCGTCGACGCCGTCCGCGGCCACGGCCGGGTCGAGCGCGGGATCGCCGCCGAGATCGGCGAGGTGGACGGCGGTTTCGTGCACCTGGCGGCGGAACCAGAACGCCTTCGTCTTGCCGGTGCCGCCGAAGTGCCAGCACGGATCCGCGGGGTCGGCGGCCTCGAGCTCGCCGAGCAGGAGCCGCGCGCTTTCGGCGTACCAGGGCACGAGGTCGGTTTCCGGGCCGGCGGTGAAGTCCTGCGGGTGCACCTCGCCGGTGCGGACGACGGTGGCGGCCCAGCGGTGCACGTTGCCCAGGTGCGTCGCGAGGTCGGCGACGGTCCAGCCGGCGCAGTCGGACACCGCGGCGGCCGGGTCGGCCGTGCGCAGCGCCTCGGCGAACGCGCCGGTCAGCCCGGCCAGCACCGGGACGTAGTCGCGCGGCCGGAAGGGCATCGTCGTCATGGGGGGGCTCCGAAGCGGAAACCGGGGCCACGCGGACGTGGCCCCGGTTCAGGCGATCACAGGTCGGGGAACCAGAGCTTCAGCTCGCGCTCGGCCGACTCCGGCGAGTCCGAGCCGTGGACCAGGTTGTACTGGGTCTCCAGCGCGAAGTCGCCGCGGATGGTGCCCGGGGTGGCCTTCTCGACCGGGTCGGTGCCGCCGGCCAGCTGGCGGAACGCGGCGATGGCGCGGGGGCCCTCGACGGCGAGCGCGACCAGCGGGCCCGAGGTGATGAACTCCAGCAGGTCGCCGAAGAACGAACGCTCCTTGTGCTCGGCGTAGTGCTCCTCGGCCAGCGCCTGCGGAACGGTCCGCAGCTCGAGCGCGGCGAGCTTGAGGCCCTTGCGCTCGATCCGCGAGATGACTTCGCCGACGAGGCCGCGCGCGACGCCATCGGGCTTGACCAGGACCAGCGTGCGTTCAGTCACGACGGTGTTTCTCCTTGGTGCGGTGTGTTTCGGTGCGGGCGAGCCTAGCCGACCCTGCTCAACGGCCTTGCGGGTGCAGTGTCTTCGACCACAGCGACGCCCCGGTGGCGTCCCGGAGGTCGACCGTGAGGTCGCCGCTGGCGCCGTCGACGTTCAGCTCGCCGAAGTGCTGGAAGCCGTCGATCGGGGCCGTGTTCGCCGTCGGCGGGGCGTGCACGAAGACCGCCTGCGGGCCGAACGTCGGGTCCAGGGTGTTCGGGCCGAACGCCCCCGCGTTCAGCGGGCCGGACACGAACTCCCAGAACGGGTCGAAGTCCTGGAAGGCCGCCCGGTCGGGTGAATAGTGGTGGGCCGCGGTGTAGTGGACGTCGGCGGTCAGCCAGACGACGTTGCGGACGCGGCGGCGCTGGATCTCCCGCAGCACCCAGGCCAGCTCGGTCTCGCGGCCGCCGGGCGCGCCCGGCAGGTTGTTCGCGACGGCTTCGATGTCGGCGCCGTCCGGGACGACCAGGCCCAGCGGCATGTCGGCCTGGACGATCTTCCAGGTCGCCGTGCTGCGGCCGAGCGCGTCGGCGAGCCAGCGGGCCTGGGCGTCACCGAGGATGTAGCCCGGCTTCGTCTGGTCCGCGGTGTTGGCGTTGCGGTAGGTCCGCATGTCGAGCACGAAGATCTCGACGCGGGAGCCGTAGGTGAAGCTGCGGTAGACCCGGCCGTCGACGGCGCGGCGCGAGTCGATCGGGTGCCACTCGTGGAACGCCTGGTACGCCCGCGGCGCGAGGACGTCGACGCGCTTCTCGGTGTAGGCCGGGTTGTCGATGATCTTGCCCGGGTACCAGTTGTTCAGGACCTCGTGGTCGTCCCACTGGACGTACGCGGGCACCTGCGCGGCGAAGCGCTTGAAGTTGTCGTCGAGGCGGTTGTAGGCGTGCTGGCCGCGGAACTCGTCGAGGGTCTCGGCGACCTTCGACTTCTCGGGCGTGACGACGTTGCGCCAGGTCCGGCCGCCGGGGAGGGTGACGGTCTCGGTCAGCGGGCCGTCGGAGTACACCGTGTCGCCGCTGTGCAGGAACAGGTCCGGGCAGCGGGCGGCCATCGCGGAGAAGATCGTCATCCCGCCGAGGCCCGGGTTGATGCCCCAGTTCTGGCCGACGACGTCGCCCGACCACAGGATGCGCGCGTCGCGGCGGCCCACCGGCGCGGTGGCGAACCGGCCGGTCAGCGGCTCGCTCGTGGCGCGCCCGTCGAGGGCTTCGGCGGTGACGCGGTAGTGGTACTCGGTGCCGGGCGCCAGCGCCGGGACGCGCACGCGGCCGGTGCCGCCGCTGTCCGGGCCCACCAGCGGACCGGGCACGCGGCGGGCGTGCCGGAACGACGGGTCCCGCGCGATCTCGACGACCAGGCGCGACGGCCGGTCCGCGCGGGACCAGACGATGGCCGAGCCCGGCGTGACGTCGCCGGACTGGACGCCGTGGGTGAGCACCGGCCGGTCGCGGCGGACGAGCGGGGTCGCGGCGAAGGCCGTGGACGGCACGACGAGGCCGGCGGCGACCGCGGAGGCGCCGGTCAGGCCGGCCTTGATGAGGGTGCGGCGGGAGTGTTCGGTCATGCGCGGTTTCTATCCCGCCGCGGCCAACGCCGGCTTGCGCGCGGATGAACGAACATTGGGGTTTTCCCCCATACCCGGTCGTCGTCGCCGTCGGTAGCTTGGTGATCACGACAAGGGGGTACGAATGGCACTCTTCAGGAAGGCGCTCGCCGGTTTCGCGGCGGTGCTTTCGGTCACCACACTCGGCGCGGGGGTCGCGAACGCGGGTGAGAACAGCGCGAAAGCCGTGCTGCGCTACACCGAACACGGCATTCCGCACATCGTCGCCAAGGACTTCGCGGGCCTCGGCTACGGGTACGGCTACGCGGCGGCGACCGACAACGTCTGCGAGCTCGCGAAGATCTACGTCACGGTGAGCGCGCAGCGGTCGCGGTACTTCGGCCCGGACGGCGAAGGCTACCCATCGCTGTCCGAGGCGAAGAACAACCTGCACAGCGACCTGTTCTTCCAGCAGCTCAACGACTCCGGCGTGGTCGACGGGCTGGTCGCCCGGCCCGCGCCGCAGGGGCCGCGGCCCGAGGTCCGGCAGATCGTTTCGGGCTACGTCAAGGGGTACAACGCCTACCTGGCGCGCACCGGCCGGTCCGGGATCACCGATCCGGCCTGCCGCGGCGCGGAGTGGGTGCGGCCGATCACCGAGCAGGACTTCTACCGGCACTTCTACTCCATCGCCGTCACCGGTGGCCTGGGCTTCGTCACCGAAGGGCTGTTCGCGGCGCCGCCGTCCGGTGCGCCGTCGCCGGCCGCGGGCACGCCTGCGCAACTGTCGGCGAGCCTGCGGGAGGGGCTCGGCAAGGGTGGCCTGGGCAGCAACGGCATCGCCATCGGCGCCGACGGGACGGCGGCGGGCAAGGGCAGCGTACTGTTGGGCAACCCGCACTACCCGTGGCACGACGGACGGCGGTTCTGGCAGAGCCAGCTGACCATCCCCGGCCGGGTCGACGTGGCCGGGGCGAGCCTGCTCGGCATTCCGTTCGTCATGATCGGGCACACCGCGGACGCGGCCTGGACGCACACGGTGTCCACTCCGGTCACGTTCGGGCTGTTCGAAGTCCCGCTGGCGGCCGGTGACCCGACGACGTACGTGGTCGACGGCAAGCCCGAGAAGATGACCTCCCGCGAGGTCGCGGTCCAGGTGCGCCAGGCCGACGGCTCAGTGAAGCCGGTCCGGCAGACGTTCTGGTCGACGCGGTACGGCCCGGTGCTGAACGACGTCGGCGGGATCCCGATGCCGTGGACGGCGAAGTCGGCGTTCGCGCTGCGGGACGCCAACGCGACCAACATGCGCGGGCTGAACACGTGGTTCGAGCTCGACCAGGCCCGCAGCACGGCCGATGTCGTCCGGGCGCTGAGCAGCACGCAGGGTGTGCCGTGGGTGAACACGATCGCCACCGACCGGGCGGGCACCGCGCTCTACGCCGACATCCAGGTCGTCCCGCACGTCACCGACGAGCTGGCCGCGAAGTGCAGCACGCCGACCGGCCGGCAAACGCTGGCCGGCGACGGACTGGCCATTTTGGACGGTTCGCGGTCGGCTTGTCAGTGGGGTTCGGACCCGGGCGCGCTGGAGCCGGGGATCTTCGCGCCTTCGCGGTTGCCGCAGCAGCAGCGCCGGGACTACGAGCTGAACGCCAACGACAGCGCGTGGCTCGCGAACGCCCGGGCGCCGCTCACCGGGTTCCCGCGGATCGTCAGCGACCAGGACACCGAGCGGTCCCCGCGCACCCGGGAAGCGCTGCTGACGGCCGAGGCAAGCAAGTTCACCACGGACTCGATGAAGAAGATGCTCTTCGCCGACCACAGCCAGTTCGCCGACCTGGCGGCGGCGGACCTGGCGAAGCTGTGCGCGTCGTTCCCGGGTGGACTGGCGCCGTCGTCGTCCGGCCCGGTCCCGGTCGGGCCGGCGTGCACGGCACTGGCGAACTGGGACCACACGTACTCGTTGGACAGCCGCGGTTCCCTGCTGTTCCAACGGTTCGCCACCCGGCTCGCCAACGTCGACCGGTTCTCCGTGCCGTTCGATCCGAAGGCACCGCTGACCACGCCGCACACGCTCAACGTCGGCAACGCGGACGTCCGGAAGGCGTTCGGTGACGCCCTCGTGGAGCTGCGCGCGGCGGGCTTGGCCCCGGACGTCCGGCTGCGCGACGGCCAAGCCGTCACCCGCAACGGCGACCGCATCCCGATCCACGGCGCGCAGGGCTTCCTGGGCGTGCTGAACGTGATGACGACGGTGTGGGACCCGGCCCGCGGCAATACCGAGGTCGCGCACGGGTCCAGCTACATCCAGGTGGTCGGGTTCAGCGGGCGCGGGTGCCCGGACTCCTCGACGTTGCTGACGTACTCGCAGTCGGCCAACCCGAACTCGCCCTACTTCAGTGACCAGACGAAGTTGTACAGCCGTGGCGAGTGGGTGAAGGGCCGGTTCTGCGAGGCCGACATCCTGCGCTCCCCGGCACTGCGGGTGGTGGTGCTGCACTGAGTCCGCGGCGGAGGCGGGCGTTCAGCCGTCCGTCTCCGCCGCCAGTGTCCGCAAGTCCGCGTATGCCTCGTCGAGGTGTTCGTCCAGGCTGCGGGCGGACTCCCGGATCCAGGCACCCGCCGCGAAGTGGAACGCGCCCCAGCCGACCTGGGCGGCCAGTGCGGCCCGCCGGTCGCCGACACCCCGGTCGCGCAGCGCCTCGGCGAGGGCGTCGGCCATCGCCGCGGCCTTGGCCAGGTCGCGCTCCCGCAGCGCCGGGGTCGCGGCGATGACCGCCAGCCGGGGTTCGGCGAAGGGGCGGTTCGCCGCCAGGATCCGGCCGGCCTTGTGGAAGGCGCGGCGGAGGACTTCGAGCGGCGGCAGCCCTTCGGGCGCGTCGGCCACCGACTGGATCAGCTGCGCGCGCAGGGCTTCTTCTCCGTCGAACAGCACTTCGCGCTTGTCCGGGAAGTGCCGGAAGAACGTGCGCTCGGTGACCCCCGCCCTCGCCGCGATCTCGGCCGTGGTGGTCCGGTCGAAGCCGCGTTCCGCGTACAGCTCCAGGGCCGCCTGCTGGAGGCGGCGGCGCGCTTCTTCTCCGCTGCGGGGCACCGCGTCAGCTTACCGGTAGCGACAGCGACTGACACTACGCGGTAGGGTCGGTAGCGTCAGTCACTGTCACAACCTGGAAGAGGGTCCCATGCACGTCTTCGTCACCGGCGGTTCCGGCCTGACCGGGCCCGCCGTCGTCGCCGAGCTGATCGCGGCCGGCCACACCGTCACCGGCCTGGCGCGCTCGGACGCGGCCGCCGCCCGGCTGACCTCGCTCGGCGGCACCCCGCACCCCGGCTCATTGGACGATCTCGACAGCCTCCGCGCGGGCGCCGCAGCCGCCGACGGCGTGCTGCACATGGCCTTCGGGGGCGATTTCGCCGATCCGGACGACATGATGCGGCGCGACCGGGCCGCGATCGAGGCCCTCGGCGGCGCGCTGGAGCACACGGGCAAGCCGTTCGTGAGCACGTCCGGCACCCTGGTCATGCCCGCCGGCCGGGAAAGCAGCGAGCGGGACGAACCCGACGCGGCCGGGCTCGCCGCGTTCCGGATCGCGGGCGAGCGGGCCTGCCTCGGCTTCGCGGGCCGGGGCGTGCGCGCGAGCGTGGTCCGGCTCGCCCCGACCGTGCACGGTCCCGGCGACTACGGCTTCATCGGCATGCTCGTCGACACCGCCCGCAAGACCGGCAAGTCCGCCTACGTCGGCGACGGCGGCAACCGCTGGCCCGCGGTGCACCGGCTCGACGCGGCCGTGCTCTTCCGGCTGGCCCTGGAGGCCGCGCCGGCCGGCAGCGTGCTGCACGGGGCCACGGAGAACGTCCCGTTCCGGAGCATCGCCGAGACGATCGGGCGCGGCCTGGACCTGCCCGTCGTCTCGCTCACCCCGGACGAGGCCGCCGGGCACTACGCGAGCCCGTTCATGGCCACGGTCTACGGCTTCGACGCGCCCGTCTCCAGCGCGTTGACGCGGGAACTGCTCGGCTGGTCACCCCGCCACCCGTCGCTGCTCGACGACATCGAGCGCGGGGACTACCTGTGAGATATCCGGATATCCGGATATAGTGCTGACATGCGTGTTCTCGTGGTGGGACAGGGGCCGGTGGCCCGGGTGCTGGCGACGTCGCTGGCCGAGGAGCACCCGGCCGGGCTGGTGGTGCGCGCTCGGACCACGGACTCCCGGGTCATCGAAACCCGCCGGCGGCGCACCGTCGACCTGGTGACACCCGGCGAGCGGCCGTCGGGCTGGGACGTGGTGATCAGCACGGCCTCGCCCGCCTCGCCGGGCGTCGCCGAGCTGCTCGCGGGGGCAACGGTTGTCACGGCGGTCACGCAGGTGCCGTCGGAGGTGGAGCTGCTTCGCGAGCTGGCCGGCGACCGGCCGTGGGGCCTGGTGGTACCCGGGTTCTTCGCCGGCGGCGCCGATCCGACGTGGTTCTGGCCGCGGGCACGGTTCACGATCGCCGGTCCGGCCACCGACCTGCTCCGGCCGTTGTTCGCCCGCCGGCAGCCGACCGCCCCGCTCGCCGCTCCCCTGGTGTCCGCGGCGACGACGATGCCCGTGGTGGCGGGGCTGCACGCCGTGGGCTTCGACCTCGCGGCCGCCCGCCGGTCCGCGCGGCAGCTCGCGGCGGCGGCGACGCAGGCGCGCACCGCGGTCGCGGCCGGATACGACGTGCCGCGCCCGCGCCCGGTGAGCGCACCCGCCGTGCGTGCGGCGCTGACGATGCTACCACGGCTGGCGCCGTTCGACGTGCCGCAGTACCTGCGCGACCACTTCGGCGGGCACGGGCCGCAGACGGTCCGGATGCTGCGGGACTGGGTGGACCTGGGCCGGCGGCACGGCCGTCCGACGAGTGCGCTCGAAGAGCTGCTGGAGCGGGTGCCCGCATGATCCAGGACGCGCTGAGCACCGCGCTGCCCGTGCTGCGGGCACTCGGCGAAGCGACCCGGGTGCAGATCATCGGGGTGTTCCTCGATCGCGGCGGATCCGCCACGGTCGGCGAGGTGCAAGCGGCGCTGGAGCTGCCGCAGTCCACGGTGTCACGGCACCTGCGGATCCTGCTCGACGCCCGCCTGCTGGCGGTGACCAGGTCGGGCCCGCACCGGATCTACCGCCTCGACGTGCCGGCCGATGCGTTGGACGCGCTCGACGCGCTCACCACCGAGGTGCGGGCCTGCCAGCACCCGTGAGGATCACGGCTGGGGCTGCTGGCTGGCCAGCGTCCCGGCCGCCATCCGCCGCGCGACGTCGCGGCGCAGCCACAGGAGCCACAGCCAGACCGCCAGGAAGATCACGCCCAGCACCGCGATCGCCGGCAGCCAGAACACCAGCGCGATCAGCACCACCTGCAACACCAGGATCAGCGGCACCGCCCACGCGCGCTTGACGAAGCCGCACGTCACGATCAGCAGCACCGCGACCGCGATGACCGTCCAGCCGGTGCCCGTGGAGATCCCGCCGCCCAGCTTGTTCACCACCGGGAGCGCGAGGGCGACCGTGATCGCCTCCATGATCAGCGTTCCCGACATCACGCCGCGGAAGCCCTTCATCGGGTCCTTCGGCTTCGGCGCCTCCTGCGACGGCGGCTGCGACGACGTGGTCACGCCGGCTCCTTCCCGAACAGCGTGCGCGCCTCGCCCGCGGTGACCACCGAGCCCGTCACCAGCACGCCGCCGCCCGCCAGGGGTTCCTCGGGGTCGTCGTTGGTCTCCACCAGCGCGATCGCCGTCTCGATCGCCGTCTCCAGGTCGGTTTCGGCGACGACGCGGTCTTCGCCGAACACCGAGATCGCCAGCTCGTTCAGCTCCTCCAGCGGCATCGAGCGGGGCGACGAATTGCGCGTCACCACGATGTCCGACACCACCGGCTCCAGCGCGTCGAGGATGCCGTGGGCGTCCTTCTCGGCCATCACGCCGACCACCGCGACCAGGCGGCGGAAGGCGAACTCCTCGGACACCGTCGTGGCCAGCGCGCGGGCTCCGTGCGGGTTGTGCGCCGCGTCGAGCAGCACCGTCGGGGCCGAGCGGACGCGCTCGAGCCGGCCCGGGGTCTCGACCTCGGCGAACGCCTCGCGCACCGCCTCGACGACCAGCTGCTTGTCCTTGCCCGCACCGAAGAACGCCTCGACCGCGGCCAGCGCCAGCGCGGCGTTCGCGGCCTGGTGGGCGCCGTGCAGCGGCAGGAAGATCTGGTCGTACACCCCGCCGAGGCCCTGGAGCTTCAGCAGCTGGCCGCCGACGGCGACCTCCTTCTCGAGCACGCCGAACTCGCTGCCCGCGCGCGCGACCGCGGCGTCGACCTCGACCGCGCGCTCCAGCAGCACCTTCAGCACCTCGGGGTCCTGCTCGGCGATCACCGCGACCGAGCCGGGTTTGATGATGCCCGCCTTCTCCCGCGCCGCGCTCACCGCGTCGGGCCCCAGGTATTCGACGTGGTCGAGGCCGATCGGGGTGATCACGGCGACGTCGGCGTCCGCGACGTTCGTGGCGTCCCAGGCCCCGCCCAGGCCCGCTTCGAGGACCGCGGCCTCCACCGGCGCGTCGGCGAACGCGGCGAACGCCATCCCGGTGAGGATCTCGAACTTGCTCATCTCGACGCCGTCCGCGGAGGCACCGTCCACCATGGACACGTACGGCGCGATGTCGTTCCACAGCTCGGCGTAGCGCGCCGCGGAGATCGGCCGGCCGTCGAGCGCGATCCGCTCGGTCACCAGCTGCAGGTGCGGGCTCGTGTAGCGGCCGACGCGCAGGCCCATCCGGGTCAGCAGCGCGTCGATCATCCGGGCCGTGGAGCCCTTGCCGTTCGTGCCGGCCACGTGCAGCACTGGGTAGCCGCGGTTCGGCTCGCCCAGCAGCTGCGTCAGCGCCGAAATGCGGGTCAGCGACGGCTCGATCTTCGTCTCCGGCCAGCGCTGGTTCAGCTCGGCCTCGACGGCCATCAGCTCACGCCGCGCCTCGGGGCCGTTCGGGTCGCCGTACTCGACCTGTTCGCCCTGGTCGTCGAGCTCGTGCAGCTCGGCGTCCTCGGGCACGCTCAGGTCGGGCACCGGGCCGGTGGCGAGGTTGTCCCCCAGCTGGCCGACCCCGCCGATCCCGCCGCGCGAGCCGCCGCCGGCTTCGAACGCGGTGTCGCGGACGTCCAGTTCCGGGTCGTGGTCGTCGGACTCCTCGTACCCCGACGTCCCCAGTTCGTCGACGCCCGCGAAGCTGTCCAGATCCGACAGGTCCGGCTTGCGACCTGTCTCATCCTGCGGCACTGAATCTCCTCCGGCCTGGGGTTTCGCACTTGCCTTGCGAGTCTACGTGCGTGACGGGTGGCACTCTCGACGCATGCCGTTCAACCACAACGACCACTACCACCCGCTGCTGCTGGACCTGCTGCCGCCGGGTCCGGGGATCGCGCTGGACGTCGGGTGCGGCACCGGCCGGTTCGCCCGGCGGCTGGCCGCGACCGGCATGGCGGTGGAGGCCGTCGACGTCTCGGCGGCGATGGTCGAGGCGGCGGCCGGGCTGGGGTCGCCGGGGCCCGGCCAGATCGTCTACCGGCAGGCCGACGTCACCACCGACCCGCTGCCCGAGGCGCACTACGACTACATCTCGTGCCTGGCGTCGCTGCACCACATGCCGTTCGAGACGGTCGCCAAGCTGCGCCGCGCGCTGGTGCCGGGCGGCGTGCTCGTGGTGCTCGGCCTGGCGAAACCGAGCACGCCCGCGGACTGGGCGAAGGCGATCGCGGCGGTCCCGGTCAACGCGCTCGCGCGCCTGGTCGTCTACGCCGGCGAACGGCTGAACGGCGGCCCCGAAGCGGGCCCGACGGCTCCCGTCGTCGACGACTACCCGACGCTGGCCGAGCTGCGCCGCGAATCGGCGCGGTTGCTGCCCGGGAGCACGGTCCGGCCGTTGCTCTTCTGGCGCACCTTGATCACTTACCGTGAGCACGGCGACGGTGACCTGACTGGCGGGTGAAGTTCTTCCCCGTCGGCCGCCGGTACTCGCTAGATGTGGTGGCAGCAGTTCCACCAGCGAGAACGGGGTCTTCATGCGCATCACCCGGCTGCTCGTCGCTGTCCTTTCGGCAGCCGTCCTGCTCACCGCCACCGCGGCCGCCGCGTCGGCGGCCGAGACCATCCACCACTACGTCGCCCTCGGCGATTCCTACACCTCCGGGCCGTTCATCCCGCTGCAGCGGTCCGACCCGCTCGGGTGCGGGCGGTCGACGGCGAACTACCCGTCGGCCCTCGCGGCGGCGCTGAAACCCGGTGTGTTCACCGACGTCAGCTGCGCCGGCGCGACCACGGGCTCGATGACCGCGCCGCAGCCGGTGGCGTTCAACGCCACGAACCCCCCGCAGCTGAACGCCCTGCGCCTCGACACGGACCTGGTCACCCTCGGCATCGGTGGCAACGACTTCGACCTCTTCGGCCGGCTGCTCGCGACCTGCCCGGGACTGCGCGCGGGCGCCCCGGCCGGAAACCCCTGCGAGCAGCACTTCACGGTCAACGGCGTCGAGACGGTGGAGATGGCCATCACCGCCATCCAGCCGCGGATCGAGGCCGTTCTGGCCGCGATCCACCAGCGCTCGCCCGGAGCACGGGTGATCGTCGTGGGCTACCCGCGGATCGCCCCGGACAGCGGCTCGTGCCCGGACGTCCTCCCGTTCGCCGACGGCGACTACGCCTGGCTCAACCGCGTCGAGAGCGACCTCAACGCGGCCCTCTCGGCCGCGGCGGCGAACACCGCCGCGGAGTACGTCGACACCTTCGGCCCGTCGACCGGCCACGACGCCTGCGCCCGCGGCGGCGCGGCGTGGATCAACGGCAAGGACCAGAACATCTTCGCGGCGGCCGCCTACCACCCGTTCCAGGCCGGGATGGCCGGCGTGGCCGCGGTGGTGCTCAAGGCGCTGACCTGACGAAGTCCAGCACGAGCCGGGCGAACTCGTTCGGCAGCTCGGCCGGGGCACCGTGCCCCGCGTCGATCTCGGCGGCGCGCGCGTCCGGGATCGCGGCGACCAGCTCGCGCTGCTGGTCCGCCGTGACGATCCGGTCGTGCGCGCTGCCGAGCACCAGCACCGGCGCGGTGATCCGGCCGAGCACCGGCCGCAGGTCGACGGCGCGGTCGGCCTCGATCTGGCGGTCCGCACCCGGCTGGATCACCGTTTCCAGGGTCTTGACGAGCTGGTCGTTGCTCTCCGCGGTGGCCTGTTCCCAGTAGCGCGGCCCGAAGGCCATCAGCGGGAGCATCCGGGCGAAGGTCCCGGTGCCGAGCAGGTCCAGCCAGTAGCGGAACTCGGCGTCCTGCCGGACGTCGGTGGCGGGCCAGGCGGCGTGCAGGACGGCGGTCCGGACGCGGTCCGGGCGGGTGCCGGCCAGGTGTGCGGCCACGACCGCGCCGAGCGAGTGCCCGACGACGTGGGCGGTCTCGAAGCCGGCGTCGTCCAGGACGGCGGCGGCCTGGGCGGCGAGGGCTTCGACGGTGATCGGGCCGCCGCTGTCGGTGGTCAGGCCGGAGCCGGGGAAGTCGGGCGCGAGGACGGTGAAGCCGCCGGCTTGCCCGGTCAGCGGTCCCCATTGTTCGCGGGACGCGGCGGTGCCGTGCAGCAGGAGCAGAGCGGGGCCGTCACCGGTCCGGTCGTAGTGGACGACGGCGTCTCCGAGGGTCACTTCCGGCATCGTTCAGGCGATCTCTCGGAGGGCGGCGGTGAACGCGCGCGGGTCTTCCTGGTGCGGCACGTGCCCGCAGCCGGTGAGCACGTGCACGCGGGCGCCGGGCGTCTCCGCGGCGCAGCTGCGCGGCACTTCGAGCGGGATCTGGGCGTCGAGCTCGCCGTGCAGGTAGGAGATCGGGGTCTTCAGGTCCTTCAGCCGCGGCCGCGGGTCGTAGGTGGTGCACTCGGTGAACAGTTCGTCGATGTAGGGGCCGGAGTCGAGCAGCTGGCGGACGGTCCAGTCGACGAGCCCGCGCGCAGCACCCGGGGCGAACCAGCCCGGCACCCAGCCTTCGAGGGTGCCGGCCCGGTCGTCGACGAGCTGTTCGCGCAGGTCGCGGACCTGGTCGAGCATGCCAGTGCTCGGCCAGTACCCGGGACTGTCGACGGCGACGACGCGCTCGACGAGGTCCGGCCGGGCGAGCGCCAGCTCGGTGGCGAAGACGCCGCCGATGCTCGACCCGACGACGGTGGGCTTGATCTTCAGCGTCTCGACGAGCTGGGCGAGGTCGGCGACGACGGTGCCGATGGTGTTGCCGTCGGCGGGGTGGTCCGAGCGGCCGCACCCTCGCCAGTCGGGCGTGACGACGCGGTGATCGCGCACGAGATCGGGCAGGCACGAGGACCAGACGCGGCCGCTGGTGCCCCAGCCGTGCAGGAGCAGCAGCGCGGGGCCGGCGCCGGCGTCTTCGAGGTGGAGACGGGTTCCGTTGACTTCCAGTTCGGGCATGCGCCGAGCCTGCCCCGCGGGCGCGGGCGTTGCGATGGTCAAGTCACTCGTACACTGATCACGGAAGCTGATGAATGGGGTCCCGGTGGAGCTGCGGCAGCTGAGGTACTTCGTGACGGTGGCGGAGGAGCTGCACTTCGGCCGCGCGGCGGAGCGCCTGCACATCGTCCAGCCGGCGGTGAGCCAGCAGATCCGGCGGCTGGAGCGAGCACTGGGCGTGTCGTTGCTGTCGCGGACGACGCGTTCGGTGGCGCTGACGGAGGCGGGGCAGCGGTTCTTGCCGGAGGCGCGAGCGGTGCTGGCGGCGGCCCGGCGTGCGGAGGACGCGGTCGCGTCGTTCCGGGACGTCCGGCTGCTGCGGCTCGGCACGAGCGAGGGCTTGGGCGACCGGCTGGACGGCCTCTTGGGCGCGTTCGCCCGGCTCGCGCCGTCGGCTTCTCTGGAACTGGTGCACGCGCCGACTCTTCAGCGGCTGGAGCGCGTTCGGGACGGGTCGCTGGATGCGACCATCGTGCGGGGTTCGTGGCCTTCTTCGGGGCTGGACTTCACTCCTTTGTGGATGGACGAGGTCCTGGTGGCCCTGCCGGCCTCGCACCCGCTGGCTTCGTTGCCCGTCGTCGACTTCGCTTCGCTGGCTTCGCTTCCGGCGCGGTTGAGCCCGCCTTCGCGGAATCAGCCGTTGTACGACTTGGTCGTTTCGTGTTGCCGGGAGGCGGGCTTCGAGCCTTTGCCGGGTCCGCATTTCACGACGGCGCAGGACACTTTGGGGACGTTGGGGTTCGGTCGTCCACACTGGACGGTCTTCTACCGGGCGCACGCGAACCTGCTGCCGGTGCCGGGCGTGGCGTTCCGGCCGCTTCGGAACCCGACCCCGCGGATGCAGACGTACCTGGCCACGCCGTCCGACCGGCGGGTGACACCCGAGGTGGTGGCGCTGATCGAAGCCGCACGGTCGACCGAAGCCGGCTGAGCAGGCCCTCACACGATCTGAATCTTGGCTAGCGCGACTCGATAACCAGCCGCTTCGATCTGTCGGGCATGCGCCACCAGGTTGACCTTGCTGAAGAAGAACAGCGACTTTCCCAGCGGGCCGGGTTTCGGCGTCGCGATCGCGTAGACGAACGTCCAGTCCTCACGGCGTCCATACTTCGCGACGCCGTCCAGCCGACGCATGAACTTCATCAGGTGAGCTTGATACTTCTTCTGGTGCATCAACGATGCGGACACGCTTCCCTGCGCGAAAAGGTGCGACAACGTGCTCGACTTCGTCGCGTTCTTGACACACAGGAGCTCTCGAGCCGGCGTGAGAACATCGCAGACTTCGATCCGCTCGTAACGGCTGTACACCAGGTTCCTCTTGTCGAGCAACTGCCACTTGCGACGGCGGGCCAGCCTTTCATTGTACAACCCTTCGGCGGTATCACCCTTTTTACGAGGTTGCAACGCCTTCGGTTCCCATTCCGCCAACCCCAGGCTCACAGTCAGATCCGCCATCTCTTCGACATATTGGTCCACCTCCGCGAGGTAGTCGCGATCAATCCGGAACCATGCTCCTGACGTCAGCGCATAGCGCCCACCATCCGTGTGATCCACCTCGACCTGCACGTAGTCGTAAAGACTGTATCTCCGGTCGACATCTTGTCCATCCTCGTCGAGCGCACAAACCTTGACCTTCTGCAGCACGTCGTCCCACCGCCCGAGCCGATCAAGTGCTCCGTACACAGCTTCCGTGGTCAGCTCATCGAGGTCGACGTACCGGCGAAAGCCCAGGCGCTAGTGGTGGATCGCCACCTGATCGAACGGGTCAGGTGCCGCGAAGGCGAGCGACGAATCTCGTTGGCGCACCAGCTCGGCGACAGCAGCATCCAGCTTCTTGACCAGCGGTTCTCCTTTACTCACCCTGACGAAGTTGTCCAGGAATGGGAAGGTCTCCCGATAAGCCACGCTCTGATAGTGAGCGAAAATCTGCTGCAGCTTCTCGGGCAGCTTACACAAGGAGAACTCCTTGATGTTCAACTTCAAGGAGTCAGCACCCTCGGCACTCGCCGCAAAATCCGGATCACCGACTCGGCCACCGAGTCGGCGGATCCACTCCTCCGCCGGTTCGACACCGAGGTCGACGAACGCGCTCGCAGCAGGCAGAACCGTCTTCTGGCTTCGCCCCGTCCGATTGAATCCTTTGGTGTTCGCACTGGTCACCCGGTCCTGGGCGACAACATTGGCAGTGACCTTCAGACCGAAACCCGGCTCGACAGTCGCGGGCTCCAGGGCGTGGTGTCCCATACCGAAAGTGACTGCAAAAACCCGGTCCTGCAAGCCGACGAGTAGCACCCCTGCACTGGACTGACTCTTCAAGCGGGTCAACCCCGACGGGTCGACCACAATCGGAGTCACGTTGTGCGTCCACGAGGCCTGTCGCGCAGGCTTCGATCGAACGAAGAGCCGCCAGGTCACGCCGTCAGCGTCCGGTGGGTGGACGTCGATTTCCCTGAATCGGATGTGCTCCCGCAGCAGCCCGCGATCGAGCTCCATCTCCGGCCGCAGCAGGTTCAGCGTGATCTGCACGGCGTTCACCTCCTTGACCGACCACGCCGGCGAGCCCGGGATTCGACAGTCGAGACCGCGCACGTCGGCCTTGATGCCTTGACGTGGTGCAGCCTGGTTCGCTCGTGTGCAGCACCGTGTTGCACTCTGCCGCTCAGTTTCACTCGGAGGACGTACAAGTCGTAACAGGACGGTCGTCGACGACGACTCAGCCTGATCGAGCTCCTTCAACCGGGTACGACAAAGCCCGGCGCTCCGCAAACCGAGCACCGGGCTTTGTCCACGACCTCAGGAAGCCGGAAGAGCCGCCAGCCGCGCCGTGATGCGGTCGATGTCCGCCGCCGCTGTCTCCTTGCGGGTTTTGATCTTGGCCACCACCTGCTCCGGGGCCTTGGCGATGAATGCCTCGTTGCCGAGCTTCGCCTCCGTCTGCGACAGCTCCTTCTCCGCTGCCGCGAGGTCCTTCTGGAGACGCTTGCGCTCGGCCGCCACGTCGACCGTTCCCGACAGGTCCAGCTCCACCGTCACGATCCCGGCCGCCAGGGCCACCTCCAGCGAGGCGCTCGCCGCGAACTCGGGCGACGGCTCGGTCAAGCGGACCAGCGAACGGATCGCCGGTTCGTGGCCGCCCTCGTAACCCGCCAAGCGGGCCGCCACCTTCTGGCCCGGCTTCAGGCCCTGGTCCGCCCGGAAGCGGCGGATCTCCGTCACCAGCTTCTGGACGTCGGCGATCCGCGCGTCGGCCACCGCGTCGGCGTAACCCCGCGAAGCAGAAGGCCACGAAGCGACCACCAGCGACTCGCCACCGGTCAGTGCCGTCCAGAGTTTCTCGGTGATGAACGGGATGAACGGGTGCAGCAGCCTGAGCACCGTGTCCAGCACATGCCCGAGGACAGCGCGTGTTGCGGAAACCCGGGAGGGGTCTCCTTGGTACAGCTGGACCTTCGCCAGCTCCAGGTACCAGTCGCACAGCTCGTTCCAGGTGAACTGGTAGAGCGCGCCCGCCACCTTCGCGAACTGGAAGTCCTCGAACAGGCCGTCCACTTCGGACACCAGCGCGGCCAGGCGGCCCAGGATCCAGCGGTCCGCCTCCGTCAGGTCGGCAGCGGCAGGCAGCGGCGAAGCGACCGAAGCGCCGTTCATCATCGCGAACTTCGTCGCGTTCCACAGCTTCGTGCAGAAGTTGCGGGAGCCCGCCGCCCACTCGTCGGCCAGGGCCATGTCCGCGCCCGGGTTCGCGCCGCGGGCCAGGGTGAACCTGGTGGCGTCCGCGCCGTACGCGTCCATCCACTCCAGCGGGTCGATCACGTTCCCGCGCGACTTCGACATCTTCTTGCCCTGCGCGTCGCGGATCAGGCCGTGCAGGTACACGTGGTCGAACGGCTGCGCACCTTGCATCTGGTGCACGCCGAACATCATCATCCGGACCACCCAGAAGAACAGGATGTCGTAGCCCGTCGACAGCACGCTCGTCGGGTAGAACTTGGCCAGGTCTTCCGAAGAAGACGGCCAGCCCAGCGTCGACATCGGCCACAGGCCCGACGAGAACCACGTGTCCAGCACGTCCGGGTCCTGCGTCCAGCCCTCACCGGCCGGCGGCTGCTCGTCCGGGCCCACGCACACGACCTCGCCGTCCGGCCCGTAGTACACCGGGATGCGGTGGCCCCACCACAGCTGGCGCGAGATCGTCCAGTCGTGCATGTTGTCGACCCAGTCGAAGTAACGCTTGCCCAGCTCCGGCGGGTGGATCTTGGTGCGGCCGTCGCGGACCGCGTCGCCCGCCAGCTTGGCCAGCTCCTCGACCTTGACCCACCACTGGAGCGACAGCCGCGGCTCGACCACCGTGTCACAGCGGGAGCAGTGCCCGACCGCGTGCACGTACGGCCGCTTCTCCGCGACGATCCGGCCCAGCTCGCGCAGCGCCGCGACGATCGCCGGACGCGCCTCGAACCGGTCGAGGCCCTCGAACGGCCCCGGCGCGGTGATCTCCGCGCGCTCGTTCATGATCGTCAGCATCGGCAGGTCGTGCCGGCGGCCGATCTCGAAGTCGTTCGGGTCGTGCGCCGGGGTGACCTTCACCGCACCCGTGCCGAACTCCGGGTCGACGTGCTTGTCGGCCACGATCGGGATGCGGCGGCCGGTCAGCGGCAGCTCGACCTCGGTGCCGACCAGGTGCGCGTACCGCTCGTCGTCCGGGTGGACGGCGACCGCGGTGTCGCCCAGCATCGTCTCCGCGCGGGTGGTCGCGACCACGATCGCGCTGTCGCCGTCGCCGTAGCGGATGGACACGAGTTCGCCGTCGTCGTCGTTGTGGTCGACCTCGATGTCCGACAGCGCCGTCTGGCAGCGCGGGCACCAGTTGATGATCCGCTCGGCCCGGTAGATCAGGCCCTCGTCGTAGAAGTTCTTGAACACCGTCTGGACGGCCTTCGACAGGTTCTCGTCCATGGTGAACCGCTCGCGCGACCAGTCGACGCCGTCGCCGAGGCGCTTCATCTGGCCGAGGATCTTGCCGCCGTACTCGGCCTTCCACTCCCAGACGCGCTCGACGAACTTCTCGCGGCCCAGGTCGTGGCGGGAAAGGCCCTCGCCGGCCAGCTGGCGCTCGACGACGTTCTGCGTCGCGATGCCGGCGTGGTCCATGCCCGGCAGCCACAGCACCTCGTAGCCCTGCATCCGGCGGCGGCGGCTCATCGCGTCCATCAACGTGTGGTTGAGGGCATGGCCCATGTGCAGCGAACCGGTTACGTTCGGCGGCGGCAGTACGATCGAGAACGGCGGCTTCCCCGACGAGGCGTCGGCCGTGAAGTACCCGGCCGCTACCCAGCGGTCGTACATCGGTGCTTCCTCGGCGGCCGGGTCCCAGGCACCCGGAAGGTCGGTGGTCTGCTGCGGAGCGTTCTCGGTCACAATGGACAAGTCTACGAACCCGTCACGGCGGGTCACCCAGGGGGAAGGCACTCGGGATGGCAGAGCCTCAGCAGCCGCAGGATCCGGACGACCGGCGCCTCGAGACGCACCCGGACCTGATGAACCCGGACTGGCAGAAGTACGCCGCCCGGGACGCCTGGCTGGGCGCGAAGAAGGACCTCAAGAAGCGCCGCAAGCGCGAGCGCCGGGCGGGCGGGTACCAGCAGCCGGGGCAGAGCCGCTGGCCGGGCGTGCTCGCCCTGCTCATCGTGGTCGGGCTGGTCGCCGCGGCGATCATCGTGCACCAGCTGCAGGGCGTCGGCGTCAACGAATTCGCGTATTTCGGGTAACACCCGTCCCCCGGCGTCGATGATCAGACGTCGACCTTGGGGGGACGCACGTGGACGAGGACAACCTGCTCGAATCGCACCCGGACCTGATGGACCCGGACTGGCGCAAGCACGCGCGGACCGACGCGTGGCTGGGCGCCAAAAAAGACCGCAAGCAGTTCCGCAAGCAGCAGAAACGCGCCTCGCGCGGCCCACGCCGCCGCTGGTGGGTCTTCGCCGTGTTCCTGCTCATCCTCGCCGTGACCACCACGGCCATCGTGCTGCTCGGCCGCCGGCCCGCCCACGACGCCGGGCCGCCGGACCCGACGTCGGTGCCGGACGTCGCCCCGGTCGACCTGGCCCGGCCGTACGCGCACACCCCCGCCGACGTCTGGCCCAAGGGTGTGGACGGCATCACGTCCCCCGCCGCGGCCGCCGTCGGTGCCTTCAAGGCCGACGCGGTCGGCGCCGCGTACGCCAAGGTCAAGCAGGCCATCACCGCCGCGCACCTCGACCCGGCGGTCCTGACCGGGCACGACGGCAAGGCGTATGCGGCCTTGTTCGCGCCCGACGACCGCGACCAGATCCTCCCGGAGCTGGCCAAGAAGCCGGACAAGGACAAGGGCGGCTTCGCGGCGTACCTCACCGAGATCGCCGACGGGTACCACCTGCTCGACGCGGGCCCCCGCACCTTCGGCACGCTCGCCGCGCGCGCCGGTGCCAAGCCCGGTGAGCTGGTCGTCGAGGCGAAGTACACGGTCGCCTACGCCTTCGACCACGCCCACCCCAAGGAGCTCATGAGCCCCGCCGAGATCGTGACGTTCGAACGCCGTGACGAGACGTACGTCGTCCGGAGCGGTTCGTCGTTCGAGCAGGGCAGTCAGGGGCTGTGGCTCGACAGCGGCTCCATCGCGTACTCGTCGGTGGGCTGCGCCGCCGCCAAGGAGGGCTACCTGGCGCCCGGCTACGCGAACCCGCCGTCGCCCGTTCCCGCGTCCGGCCACCAGGACGCGCCCGGCTACTACGACCCGAAGTACCCGGTCCCGACCATCGACGGCTGCCCCGACTGAGCCGAGCCAAGATGCACAGTCCGGACTGCACAGTTAAACTGTGTACATGGGCGAAGTACCTCCGCACGTCGCCGAGAGCGCCGGCTGGATCCGCGGGGTCGTCGGGCAGCTGCACCGGCGGCTCCGCCACGTCGACAACGCCGGGGTCCTGACACCGTCGCAGTCCGCCGTGCTCCACCGGCTCCTCCGCGAAGGGCCGGCCACGCAGGGCGAGCTCGCCGCCGCCGAGCACGTGCGGCAGCAGTCGATGGCCGCCACCCTCGGCGTCCTCGACGAGCTCGGCTACCTCACCCGCGCACCCGATCCGGCCGACCGGCGGCGGGTGGTGATCAGCCTGTCCGACACCGGGCGCGACACCGTGCGCGGCATCCAGCAGCACCGCGACGAGTGGCTGGCCCAGGCCCTGCTGGACGAGCTGTCCCCCGCCGAGCTCGACGCCGTCACGCGCGCCCTGCCGCTGCTGCAGCGCGTCGCCGAACACTGAAGGAGTTCCTCACGAGCACCGTCACCGCCCCCGCCAAGTTCGGCGCCCGCCTGGTCACCCCGCTGGTGGCCGGCGCGGTGCTCAACCCGATCAACTCCACGCTCATCGCCGTCGCGCTCGTGCCGATCGGCCAGAGCTTCGGCGCCGGCCCCGGGCAGACCGCCTGGCTGATCTCCGCGCTCTACCTGGCCACCGCGGTCGGCCAGCCGGTGGTCGGCCTGCTGGTCGACCGGCACGGCGCCCGCCGCGTCCTGCTCGGCGGCGCGACCCTGGTGATCATCGCCGGGATCGCGGGCCTGATCCCGCTCTCCGTCGGCTGGCTGACCGGCGTGCGCGTGGTCCTCGGCCTGGGCACGTGTGCCGGGTTCCCGGCCGCGATGGCCGTGCTGCGCCACCACGCCGAAGCGAGCGGCCAAGGCGTTCCGGCGCGGGTGCTGTCGCTGCTTTCGATGTCCGCGCAGACGGTGATGGTGATCGGCCCGACGCTGGGCGGCGTGCTGATCGGGCTCTTCGGCTGGCCGGCGATCTTCGCCGTGAACATCCCGCTGGCCGGGTTGTCGCTGGTCCTGGCGCTGCTGTGGGTGCCGAAGGACGACCGCGGCGAGCGCACGGCCACCCGGATCGACGTGCTCGGCATCGTGCTGTTCTCCGCGACCCTGCTCGCGCTCCTGTTCTTCCTGATGGACCCGGGCGCCGAGGTCTGGCTGCTCGCCGTGGTGGCCGCCTTCGGGACCGCCTTCACGCTGGTCGAGCTCCGGCGCGACACGCCGTTCCTCGACCTGCGGATGCTCGCCGCCAACAGCGCGATCCTGCGGACGTACCTGCGGCAGGCGCTGAGCTTCATGGCCATCTACGCGATCATGTTCGGGTACGTCCAGTGGCTGGAGACCGCCCGGCAGCTGTCGGAGGAGGCCGCCGGGCTGATGCTGCTGCCGATGTCGGGCACCGCCGTCTGCGCCGCGGCGTTCTCCGGGCGCGCGTCCGGCATCAAGGCGCGGCTGGTCACCGTCGCGGTGGCCCTGGCCGGCGGCTCGGCGCTGCTGTTGCTCGTCCACGACGGCACCTGGGTCGGCGCGCTGCTCGCCCTGGCCGCGCTGTTCGGCCTCGCCCAGGGCCTGACCAGCGTCGCGAACCAGACGACGCTCTACCGCGAGGCACCCGCCGAGCAGATGGGTACCGCGAGCGGGTTGTTCCGCACGGCCCAGTACCTCGGCGCGATCGTGGCCTCGACGCTCATCGCGCTCTGCTATGGCCCGCACGCGGACTCGGCCGGGTTGCACCGGCTGGCCGTCGCGCTGGTCGTCATCAGCGCGCTGCTGCTGGTGGTCACCGTCGCCGACCGCGGGTTGCGTGCGGCCGAACGCTGACCCCTGTTAGCGCGCGCGATCATCGAGGCGCACGATGGGTGCATGACCCGTGAAGCGCCGGCGCAGGACGTGGACGAAACCCGCCTCGAGGTGGGCAAGCCGAAGGGCTGGGCGGCCGGGATACCCGGTGTCGCCGTGTCGCTCGCGCGCAGCGTCGAGCAGATGGGCACCGGCCGGACGATCAAGGCGCTGCGGCTGCTGAACCAGCGGGAAGGCTTCGACTGCCCGGGCTGCGCGTGGCCGGAACCGCGCGAGGTCGACGGCGAGAAGCGCAAGCTGGCCGAATTCTGCGAGAACGGCGCCAAGGCCGTCGCGGAGGAAGCCACGAAACGGCGGGTGGACCGCGAGTTCTTCGCCCGGCACCCGATCGGCGAGCTGGAGACCAAGACCGACTACTGGCTGGGCCAGCAGGGCCGGATCACCGAGCCGTTCGTGCTGCGCGCGGGCGCCACGCACTACGAGCCGATCTCCTGGGAGGCCGCGTTCGAGCTGGTCGCGGGCGAGCTCAAGGCGCTGACCGACCCGAACGAGGCGATCTTCTACACCTCCGGCCGCACCAGCAACGAGGCCGCGTTCCTCTACCAGCTGCTGGTGCGTTCCTTCGGCACCAACAACCTCCCCGACTGCTCCAACATGTGCCACGAGTCCTCGGGCGCGGCGCTGTCGGCCACCACCGGCGTCGGCAAGGGTTCGGTGAGCCTGGCCGACATCCACAAGGCCGACCTGATCGTCGTCGTCGGGCAGAATCCGGGCACCAACCACCCGCGGATGCTCTCGGCCCTCGAAGAGGCCAAGGGCAACGGCGCGAAGATCATCGCGGTGAACCCGCTGCCCGAAGCCGGGCTGATGCGGTTCAAGAACCCGCAGAACGTCCGCGGCGTCGTCGGCAAGGGCACCCCGCTGGCCGACGAGTTCGTCCAGGTCCGCCTCGGCGGCGACCTGGCGCTGTTCCAGGCCGTCGGGCACCTGCTGCTGGCCTGGGACGCCGAAGCGCCCGGCGCGATCGTCGACCGCGAGTTCGTCGACCGGGTCACCGAGGGCTTCGACGACTACGCGAAGCACCTGCGGGAGATCGACTGGCCGGAGATCGAGCGCGCGACCGGCCTCCCCCGCGCGCAGATCGAGCGCGTCGCCCGGATGATCGCCTCTTCCGAGCGCACCATCTACTGCTGGGCGATGGGCCTGACGCAGCACAAGCACGCGGTGCCGACGATCTCCGAGATCGCGAACCTCGCCCTGATGCGCGGCATGATCGGCAAGCCCGGCGCCGGCCTGTGCCCGGTGCGCGGGCACTCGAACGTCCAGGGCGA
The DNA here is from genome assembly GCF_031625235.1 of Amycolatopsis sp. 505. Taxonomy (NCBI): domain Bacteria; kingdom Bacillati; phylum Actinomycetota; class Actinomycetes; order Pseudonocardiales; family Pseudonocardiaceae; genus Amycolatopsis; species Amycolatopsis sp. 505. The sequence continues at coordinate 305,963 of NZ_JACKQP010000006.1, read as the reverse complement.
CCGGACGATGGGCATCTGGGAGAAGATGCCGCAGTCCTTCATGGACGCCCTGGCCGGCGAGTTCGGCATCGAGGTCCCGCGCGAGCACGGCTTCGACACCGTCGACGCGATCCGGGCGATGCGCGACGGCCGCGGCAAGGTGTTCTTCGCCGTCGGCGGCAACTTCGCCTCCGCGACGCCGGACTCGGAGCTGACCGAGAAGGCGCTGCGGTCGTGCGCGCTGACCGTGCACGTCTCGACGAAGCTGAACCGCTCCCACGTCGTCCACGGCCGCACCGCGCTGATCCTGCCGACGCTCGGCCGCACCGAGCGGGACGTCCAGGCGAGCGGCGAGCAGTTCGTCACGGTCGAGGACTCGATGTCGCAGGTGCACACCTCGCGCGGGCGGCTCAAGCCGGCGAGCGAGCACCTGCTCTCGGAGGTCGCCATCGTCTGCCGGCTGGCCGAGACGCTGTTCGGCGCGGGGCACGCGGTGCCGTGGCGGACGTTCGAGACCGACTACGACCTGATCCGCGACCGGATCTCGCGGGTGGTGCCGGGCTGCCAGGACTACAACCGCCGCGTCCGCGAGCCGGACGGCTTCGTGCTGCCGCACGCCCCGCGCGACTCCCGCGAGTTCACCGGGACCGCCAACGGCAAGGGCAACTTCACCGTCTCGGAGCTGGAGTACCCGCAGGCGCCGGAGGGCCGCCTGCTGCTGCAGACCATGCGCAGCCACGACCAGTACAACACCACGATCTACGGGCTCTCGGACCGCTACCGCGGGATCGAGAACGCCCGCCGCGTGGTGCTGGTCAACCCGGACGACCTCGCGGCGCTCGGCCTGGCCGACGGCGCCGAGGTCGACCTGGTCTCCGAGTGGCGGGACGGTGACCGCCGGGCGCCGGCGTTCCGGGTCGTCGCGTACCCGACCGCGCGCGGCTGCGCGGCGGCGTACTTCCCGGAGGCGAACGCGCTGGTGCCGCTGGACTCGGTGGCGGACAAGTCGAACACGCCGGTGTCGAAGGCGATCGTGGTGCGGCTCGAACCCCGGCCCTGATCAGCCCTGGAAGTCCTTCTCCAGGGTGCCGGTCATGTCCGTGACCACGGCCTGCACGCTGTCCAGCGTCGCGGGCGGGATCAGCGCGGCCTCGGTCCCGCCGTCGGCGATGGCCAGGCCCAGCACGACGTTCCCGGTCCGCACGGCGGCCCACTGCTCGGAGAAGCCGGCCTCGTCACCGACCCCGGTGACGAGCCGGACGCCCGAGTGGTCGCCGAGCGCGTCGGTCATCAGCTGGCTGGCCTTGGCGGAAGCCTCGTCCGCGTCGGACTGCGTGAACCGCACGACGGCGATCGTGATCACCCGGTAGTCCTGCAGGTTCGGCTTGCCGCCGCCGAGGTCGCGCGCGTACAGCTTGCGGCAGGTGGTGACCTCGTTGTCCTCGCTGGCGTGGTCTTCGGGGATGACCTTGGACTCGGCGGCCTTCACCGAGTCGACCGGGATCTCGACGGTTCCCGGCGCGAGCTGCTGCTCCGCGTTCGGGCCGGGCAGCCGGCAGGCGTCGATCGCGCCCGGGTAGTGCACCGAAGCGGACGCCGACTGGCACCCGGCACAAAGAACGGCTGAAGCGAGGACGGGCAAGATCCACCCGCCCCGGGCGACGCTGCTGCGCATAAATTCCGGACTTTCCGTATTCCCTGACATCGGTTTTCCAAGATCACCCACCGATCGGGTGAGCTTTCCGCCGTCACGAGGTCCTGTCCGCCGACGGTCACCGCACCCTGCCTCACCAGCGCGGCAGCGTCAAGACCACTGACCCGGGTGGTCCACCGTGGTCCAGTCGAACCGTGATCTCGGGAATTCTTCGCGTATTTCAGGGATTCGACGGAAAATACGACACTTCGCCGTCGATCAATTCACCGGTGGCTCAATCCACGCAGACGACGCCGTTCGACGTGATGGGCTCGTCCGAGGCGCCCCCGGGCGCGCCGCCGCCCGCGGCCGCGCCGGGACCGGAGTAGACCGACCCGAGGACCACCTCGATGTGGCCGGCCGGCACCGACGCCGCCTGCTGCGTCGTCAGCCCGCCCAGCGCCTTCGCCACCTCGGCGCCACGCCCGGCCAGGTCGGGACCGAACCGGACCAGCGACGTCCGCCGGGAGGCGGCGTTGCCCGCCGGGCTCGCCGTGAACCCCTTCTCGCGCAGCACGCCCGCCACGCGGGCCGCGAGGCCTTCCTTCGAACTCGCGTTGGAGACGTCGACGGTGACCGCCGCGGCCGGCGCCGACGTCCCCGGGGCGGTGGGCGCGGCGCTTCCGATCAGGCTCGCCGCGAAGGCCTTCACCGCCGCCGGGTCGACCTGGACCGCCGTCGCCCGCGGGTTGGCCGAGTCGTACCGGTAGTCGACGTTGACGACCGGGATCGTCGCGAACTGGATCCCGCCGCCGCTGACCCCGCGCATCTGCCCGACGAAGTCGAGCAGGTTCCACGAGTCGTCCAGCACCACCGAGCGCTTCACGGCCTCGATCAGGTCGGACAGCTTGCCCGGATCGGCCAGCGTGCCCGCCGAGAGCACCTGCCGGGCCAGCCCGGCGAGGAAGACCTGCTGACGCCGGACGCGGGCCAAGTCGGTGCCCGGGAGGCCGTCGCGCTGCCGGACGAAGGCGAGCGCGTCCGCGCCGGCGACACGCTGCGGGCCGGCCGGGAAGTCCGCGCCCGAGTTCTTGTCCTTGGTGGCTTCCTTGAGGCAGACGTCGACGCCGCCGATGGCCTTGCTGATCTCGTAGAAGCTCAGCAGGTTGACTTCGGCGAAGTGGTCGATCTTCACCCCGGTGAGGCCCTCGACCGCCTGGCGGGTCGCCCGCCGGGCGGCGGTGAGCGCGGCCTGGTCGATCTTCTTCTTGTCGGTCTCCCCCGCCTTGCGCAGCCGCCCCGCTTCGGCGGCCTTCGCCCGCCCGAACGCGGCGTTGATCTTGCCCTTCCCGCCCGGCATCGAGACGTAGCTGTCCCGCGGGATGGAGAACGCTTTCACCTCTTTCGTGCCGTTCGGGATCCGCAGCACGATCAGGGTGTCGGTGAGGTCGTCGCCGTTGGCGCCGGCCCGCAGCTCGCGCAGCACTTCCGGGGCCAGCGGATTGCCCTGGTTGTCGCTGCGGGAGTCCCGGCCGACCAGCAGGATGTCGAGCGAGCCGTCGGCGGGCTGCTCACCCGGCTTCGTCTCGCCGTCCGCGTCGATGACGCTGTCGCGCGACACCTCGTCGAGGGCGCGGAGGTTCACGTAGCCGTACGCCGTGCCGCCGAACACGACGAGGGCCAGCCCGGCGACGGCGATCTTCCCCAGTACATGCACGCCCCCTGGACGCCCGGGCCTCGGACACCGCTGCACGGGTGAGAGCCAGGTCACATCCGCAGGTGTGAGGCTCCGTTGAGGTCGAGGATCGTCCCGGACGCCCAGGTCGCTTCGGCCGAGGCCAGGTAGACGACGGCCGCGGCGACCTCCTCGGGCGTGCCGACCCGCCCGAACGGGCTTTGCGCGCGCAGCGTGTCGTCGATCCGGTCGGCGACCCGCTCGGTGGCGGTGAAGCCGGGCGCCACCGACGTCACGGAGATGCCGTGGGGCGCGAGGGAGACGGCGAGCGACTGGCCGAGCGCGTGCAGCGCGGCCTTGCTCGCCCCGTACGCGGGGTGGTCGGGTTCGCCCTTGAACGCCCCGCGCGACCCGATGTTGACGATCCGGCCCGGCGCCCCGCGCCCGATGAGGTGCCGGGCGACGCAGTAGCTGAGGTTCGCGGCCCCGGCGAGGTTGACGTCGAGGGTGCGCCGCCAGATCCGCTGCCAGTCCGCATAGGACACACCGGCGACCGGGTGCGCGGTCTCGGCCGACGTCGCGACGGCGGCGTTGTTGACCAGGACGTCGACGCCGCCGAGCCCGGCTTCGGCCGCGTCGGCGATCTTGCGGACCGCCTCGGGATCGGCCAGGTCACCGCCGATCAGCACGTGCCCTTCGCCGGGGAGCGCTTTCAGCGTCTCCTCGGCATCCGCGGCGCGGTGTCCGTAGTGGACGGCCACCCGGTCACCGCGCGCCGCGAACGCCGTGGCCACCGCGCGCCCGATTCCGCGGGACGCGCCGGTGACGAGAACTCCCCTGCTCATCCGAACAGCTGGACCAGCTTCAGGAACAGCTGGTAGACGCCGTAGCCGAAGGGGATTACCACCCACGCCCAGGCCAGCACAATCAGCGGCATCCGGTTGGGGTTCGCCGACGGTTCGCTCATCACGCCTCACTCCTCGCGGCCGCGGGGACCGGCTCGTGGAACTTCTCCTTGACCGGGCGGACCAGCTCGTTGGCCACGAAGCCGACCACGAGCAGGCCGATCATGATGTAGAACGACGTCGTGTAGAGGTCCGGGCCGGACTTGCCCGCCGCCTTTTCGCTGTCGGCGATGCGGTTGACGATCAGCGGGCCGAGCACGCCCGCCACCGACCACGCGGTGAGCAGCCGGCCGTGGATCGCGCCCACCTGGTAGGTGCCGAAGAGGTCCTTCAGGTACGCCGGGACCGTCGCGAACCCGCCGCCGTAGAACGACAGGATCACCATCGCGCACAGGATGAACACGAGCTTCGACGAGTTCTGCGTCAGCGCGATCACCAGGTACAGCAGTGCGCCGACACCGAGGTACGTGCGGTAGATGTTCTTGCGCCCGACCAGGTCCGAAGTGGACGACCAGACGAACCGGCCGAGCATGTTGCACAGCGACAGCAGCGCGACGAACCCGGCCGCCGCGGCCGTGCCGACCGGGGTGGAGGTGCTCTTGAAGAAGTCCACGATCATCGGGGAGGCCTTCTCCAGGATCCCGATGCCCGCGGTGACGTTGAAGCACAGGACGACCCAGAGGCACCAGAACTGCGGCGTCTTGATCGCGTTGGCGGCCGAGACGTTCGCCGTGCTGATCATCGCCTTGCCGTGGTCGGTCTTCGGCTCCCAGCCCGCGGGCTTCCAGTCGTCGGCGGGCACCCGCACGAGCAGCCAGCCCATTGACATGAAGACCGCGTAGACGACGCCGTGGACCAGGAACGCCGTCGCGATGGTGCTCGTGGTCGGCGCGGTGCCGAGCATCGACGACGACCACGGCGAGGCGATCAGCGCGCCACCGCCGAAGCCCATGATCGCGATGCCGGTGGCCATGCCCGGCCGGTCCGGGAACCACTTGATCAGCGTCGACACCGGCGAGATGTAGCCGATGCCGAGCCCGATGCCGCCGACGCCGCCGTAGCCGGCGACCACCAGCCAGAACTGCCCGGTCGCCACGCCGAGCGCGGAAATGAGGAAGCCGCTGGCGAAGCAGCACATCGACACGAACATCGCCCAGCGCGGGCCGTTCTTTTCGACGAGCGTGCCGCCGAACGCGGCGGACAGGCCGAGCATGACGATGCCGAGCTGGAACGGCAGCGAGCTCTGCGTGCCGTTGAGGTGCATCGTCTTCTCGAGCGGGGTCTTGAAGACGCTCCACGCGTAGGCCTGCCCGATCGACAGGTGTACCGACAGGGCCGCCGGCGGCACCAGCCAGCGCGTCCAGCTCGGCGGTGCCACGATCCGGGATCGGTCCAGGAAGCCGAGAGCCATCGGTTCCCTCCGTATTCTGGGGATGATGGTGGGAATGTATTACTAAATCACCGGTGTTGCACCATACGAGTGTCGAACTTTCGGGCAGCGAAGGGTGTGCTGATGGGCAGGGTGACCGTGCGCAGGCCGGTGCGGCGGATTTCCGCGACCGGGGACCGGCGCCGCCCCGACGCGCTGGCCGCCGAAGAGCCCCTGGAGCTGCGGGTCGGCGGCCGGGCGCTGGCCGTCACCATGCGCACCCCCGGGCACGACGTCGAGCTGGCCCACGGCTTCCTGCTGTCCGAGGGCGTGATCGGCGGGCGTTCGGACGTGGCCGTCGCCCGCTACTGCGACGGCGTCGACGACCAGGGCCGCAACACCTACAACGTGCTGGACGTCGCGCTGGCCGACGGCGTCCCGCCGCCGGACACCGGGGTCGAGCGCAACTTCTACACGACGTCGTCCTGCGGGGTCTGCGGCAAGGCGGCGCTGGACGCGGTCAAGCTCCGCACGCGCTTCTCCCCCGCGTCGGCGGCGTTCACGGTGAAGAGCTCGGTGCTCGCTGGCCTGCCCGACTCGCTGCGCGCCCGCCAGAAGGTGTTCGCCAGCACGGGCGGCCTCCACGCGGCGGCGCTGTTCACCCCGGACGGCTCGCTGGCCGTCGTCCGCGAAGACGTCGGCCGGCACAACGCGGTCGACAAGGTGCTGGGCTGGGCGGTCCTCGAGGACCGGATCCCGGCGCCGGACCACGGCCTCCTGGTGTCCGGGCGGGCATCGTTCGAGCTGGTCCAGAAGGCGGCGATGGCGGGCATCGGCCTGCTGGCCGCGGTGTCGGCCCCGTCGTCACTGGCGGTGGAGCTGGCCGAGGAGAACGGCATGACCCTGGTCGGCTTCCTCCGCGGCGACTCGATGAACCTCTACACGGGCGACCACCGCATCCTGGCCTGAGCCTCGCCGTGTCGTCTCTCCAATCACGCGTGTCGACCCTTCAATCACGCGTGTCGACCCTTCAATCACGTGTGTCGGCCCTTCGATCACGGGGTTCCGCGGCTCGGTGGGCCGAGCGTCGTGCGCGAAAGGTCGACACGCGTGATCAGGAAGTCGACACGCGTGATTGAAGAGTCGACACGGTTCAGGCCGAGGGCACCCAGTTGCCGTGGAAGCCGTTGGGCACTCGGTCCGGCAGGTGGATCGCTGCCACTGTCTCCAGTGTCTCGGCGTCCAGGATCGTCAGGTCGCTGCGCTGGGTGGCCGGGTCGAAGACGAAGCCCAGCAGGACGCCGTCGTCCTCCGGTGCGTCGTCGTGGCGAGGGACGAACACGAACTCGCCCGGCTGGCGGCCCGCTCCGAACGCGCGCTCGTCGCGGGCGCCCGTGTGGAAGTCGTGCTTGAACAGGGAGCCGCCGGGGTCGGCGCCGCCGTCGGCCGACATCGCGTAGCCGTAGCGGTGGCGGCGGCCGACCAGGCGCTCGTCGACGCGCGGGAACTCCTGGCCCCGGTCGTCGAGGCGCTCTTCCAGGACCTTGCCCGCCGCCAGGTCGACCGTCCAGCGGTCCAGGGTCGGGCCGCCCTCGTCCGGGCCGTGCAGCTGCGTGGCGAACATCTTCGGGTGGCGGACGACGTCCAGCACGACGCTGTCGCCGTCGTCGTAGGCGTTGAGCGGGTGGAAGACGTAGCACGGCTCGACGTCGAACCAGCGGACGTCCCGGCTGCCGCCCTCCCGCGGCATGATCCCGATCCGTGCCGGGTACTTCGGGTTCCAGCGGTACGGCAGGCCGCCGTTCGCGCCGATCTTGCCCGCCATCATCGCGGTCACCGGGTCCGGCACGCGGACCTTGCCGACCATGGCCGACACCACCAGCTTCGCCGGCGTGCGCAGCACCGCCGGCACGCTGGCGGCCACCGCCATCTCGGCGTCGAACGTCACCGGCAGGTCGTAGAAGACGACGTGGTGCTCGGTCAGCGAGAAGTCGTGCATCATCGGCGAGCCGGTGACCTCGACGTCGACCGTGCGGCGGGCGCGCCCGGCCGGGTCGATCACCGAGTACTGAACCTTGTTCCCCATGCCGAAGAAGTACGAGACGGCGTGCAGCTCACCGGTGCGCGGGTCGCGCTTGGGGTGGGCGGTGTAGCCGCCCGGGAGCGTGCCGTCGAAGTCGCAGCGGGCGACGGTGTCGAGCTCGTCGGTCAGCTCGTAGATCGGCGCGCCCGCCTCGACCAGGGCGAGGGTCTTGCCCGCGTGGCCGATGACGTTGGTGTTCGCGCTGAGCGCGTCCAGCCCGCAGAACCGGCTCGCGTCCTCGCCGTTCAGCGTCGCCGCGACGGCGGGGTTGCGGACCCACCGGTTGCGGTACCACTCGGCCTTCCCGTCGCGCAGGCGCACGCCGTGGACCATGCCGTCGCCCATGAACCAGTGGTAGGCCGCCGGGTCCACTTCGGACAGCGGGTTGGGGCCGTTGCGCAGGTAGCGGCCGTCGAGGAACTCCGGGATCCGGCCGGTGACGGCGAGGTCGGTGATCGTGTGCTCCCGGCTGACGGGGGCGAAGTTGCCCTCGAGGAACTTGTTGCCCATACGACCCCCTCCATAACTTGGTTATGGCTTCAGGTATAACAGGGTTATGGGATACTGGCAAGCATGAGCCCCAAATCGCGCGCGACCGACGTCAAGGTCCGCCTCGTCGAGGCCGCCATCCGCCTGCTCGACGAGAACGGCCCCGAAGCACTGCAGGCCCGCAAGCTGGCGGCCGAGGTCGGCGTCTCGACGATGGCCGTCTACACCCACTTCGGCGGGATGTCGGCGCTGGTCGACGAGGTCGCGCGGGCCGGGTTCCTGCGGCTGTCGGAATGGCTGGCCCAGGTCGAGGAGACCGACGACCCGGTGGCGGACATCTTCAGCATGGCCCGCACCTACCGGCAGGCGGTCGCCGAGCAGCCGCAGCTGTTCGCGGTGACGTTCGGCCAGTCCGCGCCCGGCGGCAAGCGGGCGACGCTGTCCGACCTCACCACCGAGGAAGGCCGCGAAGCCGCTCAGGAGGGGCTGGAGGCGTTCACCCACATCGTCCGGGCGACCGCGCGGGCGATCGCGGCCGGCCGGTTCCGGCCCGTCGACGAGTACCAGGCCGCCGCCCAGCTCTGGAGCGCGCTGCACGGATTCGTCACACTGGAGGCGTCGGGTCACTTCGGCCCCGGTGAACAGGGCATAAACCACATTTTGATCCCCCTCGGGATCACCATGGCGGTGGGTCTCGGGGACACTGTGGACCGGGCCGGGCGCTCGGCCGAGGCCGCGAAGGCGGCTTGGCGGGCGAAGACCGGAAACGCCGGGCAGGGTGATAACGAATAACCCGGTGAACGGGGCGCGAGGGAACGCGGAGCGGGTGCGCGGCGTCCTTATCGAGGGGCCAGGGGGACGGAGACAGGGTGAACGAGCACAACGGGGACGCGGAGCCGGCCGGAGCGGTCGTCGAGGCGGTCCAGGGCGCCCGGCGGTGGATGGGCCGCCGGTCGGTACTGATCGCGGGCGCGTCCGGGCTGGCCGTGACCGGGCTGGCCGTCGGCACCGCGACCGGCAAGCTGCCGTTCAGCCAGGCCCTGCAGCGGACGCTCGGCGTGACGTCGTCGAACCCGACGACCCAGCTGGGCAGCACGCGGGTCGAGCGCGTCTACTCCGCCGCACGCGGCCGGATGGTCGACCTGGTGTTCATCCTGCCATCGAAGACCCCGCCGAAGGGGCTGCCGATGTCGCTCGCGCTGCACGGCCTGCACGGCAACGCTCGCAGCGCCGTGCCCACCGGCACGCTCAAGCAGCTCGCCAGCGACGTCGCCCGCAAGGCGGTCCCGGCGTTCGGCTTCGTGGCCGTCGACGGCGGCGACAACTACTGGCACCAGGTGCACCCGGGCGACGACCCGATGGCCATGCTGCTGGAGGAGGTTCCGCAGTGGCTGCGCGCCCGCGGCTTCGCCGGCCCGACCGGCCAGCCGTTCGCCTGCACGGGCATGTCGATGGGCGGGTTCGGCGCGCTGGTGTACACCCGCCGCCGGGTCGAGCGGCGCCAGCCGCCCGCCGCCGTCGCGACGCTGGCCCCGGCGCTGATCACGTCGTGGCCGGAGATGGCCAAGCGCCACATCTTCACCGGCATCCAGGACTGGACGGCGCTGGACCCGCTGCGCCACATCGACGAGACCAAGGGCGTGGCCAACGGCATCTGGTGCGGCACGGAGGACTCGTTCATCACCGGCGTCCGCCGCTACATCGAGGCCGCCCACCCGGCGGTCGCCCACACCGCCCACGGCAAGCACGGCGACCCGTTCAACCGCACGGTGGTGCCCAGCTTGATCAGCTTCCTCGGCAAGCACGTCCCCCGCGCCGCCTGACGCCGTACCCGGCCGGACGACACGCGTACCCCGACGGACGACACGCGTACTCAGCCGGACGACACGGCTGTCCGTTCAGCGGGTGAAGTGGATGCGGGTGGTCGTGCGGCCCGGGACCCAGTACGTGCGGACCAGGTCGGCCAGGCGGTTGACCAGCAGGAGGCCCCGGCCGCCCAGGGTCGCCGCCGGGGGTGGGATGCGGCCGGTCAGGGGTTCGGCGATCGTGCCGGTGTCGCTCACCTCGCCGACCACCTGGGTCGCCTCCGCCCACAACCGCAGCACTCCGGTGCCGCCGCCGTAGAGGACGCTGTTCGTCGTCAGCTCGGCGATCGCCAGGGCGAAGTCGTCGCGGCGGGGCCTGCGAAGGCCGTGGCGGGCGGCCCAGATCTCCGCGAAGCCGCGCAGCGAGGCCAGGTGCCCGAGGTCGAACCCGCGCTCGACCGCACCCGCCGGCGGTTCGAGCGGCCGGGTGAAGTCCGCGCGGACGCCGTCGGGGTCGAAGCGCGGGCTGATGAACGGGCCGGCCAGGCCCCACAGCTCCGGGTGGGTGCGCTCGGCGTCGGCCAGGACCGGCGGGGGCAGCGCCCCGACGTCGTACGGACAGAGCACCGCCAGGTCACGGCCCGCGAAGGCGTTGTTGATCAGGGCTTCGTGCACCACGCACGCCGGGTACTCGGTGTCCGTGCGACCGGCCCAGATCGGCTCGCCCACGATGCGCACCGGGCCGTCGTGCTCCTCCGCGAAGGCGTGCAGCACCGACGGCAGGATCGCGCCGGGGTTGCGGCCCGCGCGGTGCATGTCGATGAAGCGCACTTCGCCGGCCCGGTCTTCCAGGGCCTTCTCGATCAGCAGCAGGTTGCCGCCGGGAACGGCGACGGCCGCGGGCTCACCTCGGTCGAGACCTTCGAGCAGGAAGGGAATGACACCATCCAGGTACTCGGTGTCACCGCGATAGAAGAGTGCCGGATGCCGGAACGGTCTGAGGGCATCTACCACCCGAGAGGCCTACCCCACCGCCGAGGGCCTCAAACCCTCCGGATGTCGGGACTTCACTCCACCCAACGGCCGACGACCGAGATCAGCCAGAAGCCGACCAGCGTCGCCAGGGCGAACAGCAGCACCCAGTTGAACAGCTGACGCCGCTCCGTCACGCCGCGGGCCTGCCGCAGCCCGTAGGCCGCGACGACGAACAACGGCACCGGGATCAGCGGCAACGGCGACAGCCGGGACACGACGGCGACGACGCACGTGCCGGTGAACACGGCCAGCATGCCCATCAGCACGCGGTGCAGCCACGGGTACCGGTCGGCGACGGACGCGATCACGCGCTCGCTCAGCTCACGGAACCCCAGCACCGGCCCGGCCGGGGTGGTCCCGGCGGGTTCCGGGGCCGGCGGCGCCGGCGCTTGCACGCCGCCGCCGGTCGCGGCCCCGGAACCCGGGAAGGAGTCAGCAGTCATTCAGCTTTCCTGTCGGGTCTCCGGGCCGGGCGGCCCGGAGACGCCCGGCCTGTCAGGCCGACTTCTCGCCGCGCTCGCTGCGCGCGCGCCGCGTCGGCTGCCGGGCGACGATCGTCGGGTTCACGTTCTCCCGGACGGTCTGCTCGGTGATGACGACCTTCGCCACGTCGTCGCGGCTCGGGATGTCGTACATCACCGGCTGGAGCACTTCTTCCATGATCGCACGCAGCCCGCGGGCACCGGTCCCGCGCAGGACCGCCTGGTCGGCGATGGCCTCGAGCGCGGTCTTGGTGAACTCGAGCTCGACGTTGTCCATCTCGAAGAGCTTCTTGTACTGCTTCACCAGGGCGTTGCGCGGCTGGGTGAGGATGTTGACCAGCGAGTCCTTGTCCAGGTGGTTCACCGTCGCCACGACCGGGAGGCGGCCGATGAACTCCGGGATCAGCCCGAACTTGATCAGGTCCTCCGGCATCGTGTCGGAGAAGACGTCGCTCTCCTCGATCTCGGACTTCGTGCGGATCTCCGCGCCGAAGCCGAGGCCGCGCTTGCCGACCCGCTCGTTGATGATCTTCTCCAGCCCGGCGAACGCGCCGGCCACGATGAACAGCACGTTCGTCGTGTCGATCTGGATGAACTCCTGGTGCGGGTGCTTGCGGCCGCCCTGCGGCGGGACCGAGGCGGTGGTGCCCTCGAGGATCTTCAGCAGCGCCTGCTGGACGCCTTCGCCGGAGACGTCCCGGGTGATCGAGGGGTTCTCGCTCTTGCGGGCGATCTTGTCGACCTCGTCGATGTAGATGATCCCGGTCTCGGCCCGCTTGACGTCGTAGTCCGCCGCCTGGATGAGCTTGAGCAGGATGTTTTCGACGTCTTCGCCGACGTAGCCCGCTTCGGTCAGCGCCGTGGCGTCCGCGATGGCGAACGGCACGTTCAGCAGCTTCGCGAGCGTCTGCGCCAGGTAGGTCTTGCCACACCCGGTGGGACCGAGCATCAGGATGTTCGACTTGGCGAGCTCGACCGACTCCTCCTTGGAGTCCTTCGGCCCGGCCTTGTCATCCGCCTGGATGCGCTTGTAGTGGTTGTAGACCGCCACCGCGAGCGTCCGCTTGGCGTCTTCCTGGCCGATGATGTACTGCTCGAGGAACTCGTGGATGTCGGCGGGCTTGGGCAGCTCGTCGAGCTTGACGTCGCCGGCCTCGGCCAGCTCCTCCTCGATGATCTCATTGCAGAGGTCGATGCACTCATCGCAGATGTAGACCCCGGGGCCGGCAATGAGCTTCTTCACCTGCTTCTGGCTCTTCCCGCAGAAAGAACACTTCAGCAGGTCTCCGCCGTCACCGATCCGTGCCATGGCCGTTGACCTCGTCCCCTCCGGCGCGGGTTTCCGCGCCTGACGTGTGTTGCGACGGTGCGACCCCCCGGCGCGGTGACCGGGTGCGAGCCTCACACATTGCCACTGACGGTACCCGTCCGATGCCGCGAGCGGGAACACCCACGAGCTCCGGGAGCACGTCAGAGGACGACCCTAAACCAGGATGCCGGTGTGTGTCGTCTTCTCGGCACACACCGGCCTGGCGGATCTACAGAGCCGACGCCTTACGGTACGGCAGCACCTCGTCGATGATGCCGTACGCCTTGGCCTCTTCGGCCGTGAGGATCTTGTCGCGCTCGATGTCGGTCCGGATCTGGTCCGGGTCCTTGTTCGTGTGCTTGGCCAGGATGACCTCCATCTGGCGCCGCACCCGCTGGATCTCGTTGGCCTGGATCTCCAGGTCGGAGACCTGGCCGTAGGTGCCCTCGGTGGCCGGCTGGTGGATCAGCACGCGGGAGTTCGGCAGCGCGTAGCGCTTGCCGGGCGTGCCGGCCGACAGCAGCACGGCGGCGGCCGAGGCGGCCTGGCCGAGACAGTACGTCTGGATGTCCGGGCGGACGAACTGCATGGTGTCGTAGATCGCCATCAGCGAGGTGAACGAGCCACCCGGCGAGTTGATGTAGACCAGGATGTCGCGGTCCGGGTCCTCGTGCTCGAGGTGCAGCAGCTGGGCCATCACGTCGTTGGCCGACGCGTCGTCCACCTGCACGCCGAGGAAGATGACCCGCTCTTCGTACAGCTTGTTGTACGGGTTCGACTCCTTGACGCCGTAGCTGGTCCGCTCCACGTACGACGGCAGGATGTACCGCGACTGGGGGATGCTCGGGCCCTGGAAGTCACCCGGGAGCCTGAAATTGGTCATCGAAAGTCTCCTTGGTGCTTCGGGCTCAGCGGGAGCCCGGACGGGCGATGTCGGCGGTGAGGACGTGGTCCACGAAGCCGTAGTCCTTCGCCTCCTGGGCGGTGAACCAGCGGTCGCGGTCGCCGTCCTTGATGATCTGCTCGACCGTCTGCCCGGTCTGGTCCGCGGTGATCCGGGCCAGCTCCTGCTTCCACTTGTTGAACAGGTCCGCCTGGATCGCGATGTCCGACGCCGTGCCGCCGACCCCGGCCGAGGGCTGGTGCATCAGGATGCGGGCGTGCGGGAGCGCGTAGCGCTTGCCCGGGGTGCCCGAGGAGAGCAGGAACTGCCCCATCGAGGCCGCCATGCCCATCGCGTAGGTCGCGACGTCCGGGCGGATCAGCTGCATGGTGTCGTAGATGGCGAACCCGGCGGTGACCGAGCCACCCGGCGAGTTGATGTAGAAGCGGATGTCGGACTCGGCGTCGTCGGCGTCGAGCAGCAACAGCTGCGCGGTGATCCGGTTGGCGACCTCGTCGTTGACCTCGGAACCGAGGACGACGATGCGCTCCTGGAGCAACCGCTCGAACACCGAGTCGGTGAGGTTGAGCCCTGCGGTGCCGGTCCGCGCCTCGGGCGTGTGCTGCGTCACGTCTGCCTGCCTTTTCGCCGGCGGTGGCCCGGTGCTGACGGCCACCGCTGTCGTTTCAGATGCTTGAGATCTTGTATCCGACCCTAACGAACTTGGGCGGTGCAGAATGCCTGACACCGCCCAAGTTCGCTCACAGCTTCACTCCGCCGGAGTCTTCGCCGTTTCGTCGGTGACCTGCGTCTCCTCGGCTGCCGGCTCGTCGCTGCCGAACAGCTCCGAGAGGTCCACCTCGGCGCCGGAGCCGTCGGTGACGGCCGCCTTGCGGACCACCGAGGCGAGGGCCTTGCCGCGGCGCACGTCGGCGTAGATCGCGGTCAGCTGGCCGGACTGCTGGGCGCGCTGGACGTACTCGTCCGGGCTGATCCCGAAGCGCTGGGCCTGGTAGATGATCCGCTCGGTGAGCTCGCCGTCGTTGACCGAGACCTCTTCCTTGTCGGCGATGGTGTCCAGCAGCAGCTGCGTGCGGACGGCCTTCTCCGACTCGGTGCGGGTCTCCGCGTCGAACTCTTCCAGCGTGCGGCCTTCGGCCTCGAGGGCCTTCGCGAACTGGGCCTCGTCGTGGTCGAACGGGTGGATCGCGTCGTGCTTGCGGTTCTCGATCTCGGCGTCGAGGACCTTCTCCGGGATCGGCACCTCGGTGCGCTCCAGGAGCTCGTCGAGCACCTTGTCGCGGGCCTGGACGCCCTGCTGCATCTTCTTGACGCGGCCGAGCCGCTCGCGCAGGTCGTTCTTGAGCTCTTCGATCGTGTCGAACTCGCTGGCCATCTGGGCGAACTCGTCGTCGGCCTCGGGCAGCTCGCGGGTCTTGACCGACTGGACGGTCACGGTCACCTCGGCGTCCTTGCCGGCGTGCTCCCCGGCGACGAGCTGGGTGGTGAACGTCTTGGTCTCGCCGGCGTTCGCGCCGACGATCGCCTCGTCGATGCCGTCGACGAGCTGGCCGGAGCCGATCTCGTAGGACAGCCCGCTGGTGCTGGCCTCCTCGACGGCCTCGCCGTCGACGGTGGCGGACAGGTCGATCGAAACGAAGTCGCCGTTCTCGGCCGGGCGCTCGACGCCGGTCAGCGTGCCGAAGCGGGCGCGCAGCTCGTCGAGCTGCTCGTCGACCTCCGCGTCGGTCAGCTCGACGTCGTCGACGGTGATCGCGAAGCCGTCCAGGTCGGGCAGCTCGATCTCCGGGCGCACGTCGACCTCGGCGGTGAACTCGAGCACGTCGCGGTCCTCGAGCTTGGTCACGTCGAACTCGGGGTTGCCGAGCGTGCGGACCTCGTTGGCGCGGACGGCCTCGATGTACTTGGCCGGGATGGCCTCGTTGACGACCTCGTCGAGCACCGGGCCGCGCCCGATCCGGCTTTCCAGGACGCGAGCGGGCGCCTTGCCGGGCCGGAAGCCCGGGATGCGCACCTGCTGGGCGATCTTGCGGTAGGCGCGGTCGAAGTTCGGCTTGAGCTCGTCGAACGGCACCTCGACATTGATCTTGACTCGCGTCGGGCTGAGCTGCTCGACGGTGCTCTTCAAGGTCTTCTCCTCGAGCGGTAACGATTGTGGTGGACAATCCTGCGGAAATGGCCCCGGTCAGGTACAGGCCGGGACGTCCGAGTCTAGGCCAGTGGCCTTCGCCACCGGGCCGGGGGCCACCTGCGAGGTCAGGCGCCCAGCATCCGGCCGATCACCCAGCGCATCCGCCCGCTCGCCTGCGCCACCGAGCCGCTCGGCTGCACGAGGTGGGAGAGCAGCAGCCGGACCATCGCCTCGACCGCGACCGTCCACTCCGAGAGGGTCAACCCGGTCTCCGGGTAGCACCGCGCGAGCAGGGCCGCGATCGTGCCGACCGAGCGCTCGAGCACGCCTTCGGGCCGGGTGGTCAGCAGCGGGAGGAAGTCGTCGCCGCCGCCCTTCGGGCAGCCGAGCGCGATGACGATGAGCGGGTTGACCCGGGCGGCTTCGAGGGTCTGGCGGAACGCGGCGGTGATGCCGTCGACGGGGGCGCCCGGGTGGGCGGTGACGACCTCGGTCACGCGCTCGGCGAAGCGCTCGGTTTCCCGGAGCACCAACGCCTCCGCCAGTTCGGCCTTGGAGCCGAGTTCGTTGTAGACGGTCTGCCTGCTGACGCCGACGTGCGCGGCCAGCTTGCCCATCGTCACCGCGGCCCAGCCGTCGCCGGCGATCAGGTCGGCGGCCGCGTCCAGCAGCCGGTCGCGGGTGCGCGCGGGGGCGGGATGGGTGACGGCCTTCACAAGGGCAGCTTACCCAGCGCTTGCGTTCGGCTGGCCGAGACCTTTTTTCGAAGCGTGGTGCAACGTTTACAAACCCCGGCGGGTTGTCTACGGTGACTCCCGCCTCGCCAGGAGCTTCTCGACCGAGGAGACCGCTCGATGCCCGTCGTCGATACCCCGCCGCGTGGCTCCCGGACGCCCGGAACCCCGGCGGAGACGGCTCCGCGTTCGGTGCCCTCGCCCCGCATCCCGCTGCCCCGCCTCTCGGTGCCCACGCTCCTGTTGTTCACCGGCGGCGCCGCGCTGTGGGCCACCGCGACCTGGTTGCTGCTGGCCGGGATCGCACCGCCGGTGTACACCGTGCCGCTGCACGCGATCGTCACCTTCACGATGTTCACGGTGGTGCACGAATCCGTCCACCACGCCGCAGGAAAGCTGACATGGGTCAACGAGGTGCTCGGCCGGCTGGCGATGCCGTTCGTCGCGGCGTACGCGTCGTTCCCGCTGCTCCGGTTCATCCACAGTGAACACCACCGCAACACGAATGCGGACTCTCACACGGATCCCGACGCGTGGACGTCACAGGGAGCCTGGTGGTCGCTGCCGTTCCGCTGGCTCACCATCGACTTCTGGTACGCCCGCTTCTACACCGCCCGGGTGCGCACCCGGCCGGCCCCGGAACGGGCCGAGACGATCGTGCTGCTGTCGCTGGCGTTCGTCGCGGCCGCGACGCTGATCGCCTGCGGCCACGGCCGCGAGCTGCTGCTCGGGTACCTGCTGCCGCAGCGGATCGGGCTGGCCGTGCTGGCGTGGTGGTTCGACTGGCTGCCTCACCACGGCCTGCCGGAGGCGAAGCCGCGCGACAAGTTCGGCACCACGCGGGTGCGGGTGGGGCTGGAGTGGCTGATGACGCCGATGATGCTGTTCCAGAACTACCACCTCGTGCACCACCTCCACCCGGCCGTGCCGTTCTACCGCTACCTGCGGGCGTGGCGGGACAACCGGGACGCCTACCTCGCCCGCGACGTCCCGATCATCACCGCGTGGGGCCGCGAGCTGACCCCGGCGGAGTACCGCGCGTGGCGGCGGCTGGCCGACGACCTCGGCGACGACGAGCCCGGCCCCGAGCCGCCGCCGCTCGGGCCGAGCCGGTTCCACCGGCTGCGGGTGCGCGAGGTCCGGCCGCTGACCGCGGACGCCGTCGCGATCACCTTCGAGGTCCCGCCGCACCTGGCCCCGGAGTTCCGCTTCTCGCCGGGCCAGCACGTCGCGGTCCGCGCGGTGGTCGACGGCCGGCCCGTGCGGCGGACGTACTCGATCTGCGCGCGGGCGGACTCGGGCGAGCTGCGGATCGCGGTGAAACGACGTCCCGGCGGGGCGTTCTCCGGCTTCGCGACCACGACGCTGGCCGCCGGCGACTTCCTGGACGTCTTGCCGCCTTCGGGCGCGTTCACGCTCACCCCGGACCCGGCGCGGACCGCGCACTACGTGGCGCTGGCCGCGGGCAGCGGCATCACGCCGGTGCTGTCCATCCTGGTCAGCACACTCGCCGCGGAGCCGCACAGCCGCGCGACGCTGCTGTACGTCAACACCTCGGGCGCGACGACGTTGTTCGCGGCGGAGCTGAGCGCGCTCGCCGAGGGCTTCGGCGGGCGGCTGCACGTCGTCCACTACCGCACCGACGAGCGCGACCCCGACCTGCACGCGCACCGGCCGCGGCAGTTCGACACGATCGGCGAGGCCCTCGCCATTTCGCACGAGCGCTACCAGCGCGGCCGGCTCGACGGGACGCGCCTGCGCGCGCTGCTGCAGAACCGGCTGCACCCGGCGAAGGTCGACGAATGGTTCCTGTGCGGGCCGCGCGGCTTGCTGGACATCGCCCGCCGCACCCTGGCCGACGCGGACGTCCCGGAGGAGAACGTCCACTTCGAACTGTTCCGCGGCGCGGCACCCCTGCGCGACCCCGCGGGCACGCCGGCCAGGGTGGCGGTGACGCTGGGCGGCACGACGACGTGCGTCACGGCCGAAGCCGGGGAGACGGTCCTGGACGCGGCCTTGCGGGCCGGGTACGAGGTGCCGTACTCGTGCACGGGCGGGGCGTGCGGCACCTGCCGGGCGACGCTGCGGCACGGCCAGGTGGACATGGACGTCCGGTACGCGCTGACGGAGGACGACGTGGCGGCCGGCCGGATCCTGACCTGCCGCTCGCGCGCGACGACCCCGGAGGTCGCGGTCGACTACGACCGCCGCTGACCTCCGGGACCGCCTCCGGATCAGCCGGTCCGGGTCGGGGCGCCCGAAGGCGGGGTGCCCGGGCCCTGCGGTCCCGACTCGCCGTCCGTCACCGACGTCGCCGTCGCCGTGCTGCCGGACTCCGTGGCCACCACCGTGACCGTGTCGCCGGTCGCCAGGCCGGTCGCCTGCGCCGACGTGATCGTGTAGGTCTTCGAGAAGCCGTCGTCGCTCTTGGCGGTCAGGGAGGTCGCGCTCAGCTCGGTCACCTCGCCCGTCTGCATGATCTTGGTGACGTAGCCGCCGTTGCCGTCGGAGGCCACGTACTCGCCGTGCAACGCGCCGCCCAGTCCGCCGCCCGGCATGCCACCGGGGCCACCCGCCATCCCACCCGGCCCGGCCTGGGTGTCGGTGGCCGCGGACGACGAGGCGGCCCAGACCGCCGCTCCCCCGCCGGCCACGATCACCGCCGCGACGGCGCCCGCCGCGATCTTCTTGCCCGGCGACCAGGCCTGCTTCGGGGCGGGTGCGGGCGTCGCGCCCCACGTCTGGTCCGGAGTGGACGGTGCCTGCGGTGTGGTCATGGTGCTGCTCCTCAACGTGGTCGTTCGGTGGGATCCACGGTGGCGCCGCTCGCTGTGCACCGACTGTGCTTGCCGTCAGCTGTTCCTGTGACGGCCGATCGGACATCCGGCGACGGGCCGGTCACCGCACAGCCGCTTCACAGGCAGCGCACAACCCGCACACACGGCGCGGACCGACATTGGAGCCATGGCCGCGCGAACCGTCCCGTCAGCTCCCCGCCGGGGGCGGCTTTCGCTGCGCGCGAAACTGACCGGCTCGATGGTCGTGCTGCTCACCGTGGTGTGCCTGATCGTCGGCGTGGTCAGCGAGTTCGCGCTCGACCTCTTCCTCACCCGCCAGATCGACCAGCAGCTCTCGGCCGCGGCGAACCGCTCGCTGGTGTTCGCGAGCAACGTCCGGCCCCAGGACGGCGGTCCGCCGCCGCAGTACCTGGGCCAGCACCCGCTGGGGCAGAACGTCGGCACGGTGAGCGGCACCTTCGACGGGCCGGAGCTCGTCCACGACGACAGCATCTCCGAACACGGCGGACGGCTGCAGCTGACCGCGGACCAGCAGGCCCTCATGCGGTCGGTGCCCGCCGACGGCAAGCCGCACACGCTGTCCTTCGACGACCTCGGCGAGTACCGCCTGATGGCGCTGCCCGTCCCCGGGACGTCCGAGGTGGTGGTGACCGGCCTGCCGATGAAGCCGGTCAACGACACGCTGCTCACCGTCGGGCTGATCCTCTTCGGCGTGGCCGCCGCCGGCGTGCTCGGCGCCGCCTTCCTCGGCGCCTTCGCGGTCCGCCGCACGCTGCGCCCGCTCGACCGCGTCGCGGCCACCGCCGGCCGCGTCACCGAACTGCCGCTCGACCGCGGCCAGGTGGCGCTGTCCATCCGCGTCCCGGAGGGCGACACCGACCCGCGCACCGAGGTCGGCCAGGTCGGCTCGGCGCTGAACCTGATGCTCGGCCACGTCGCCCAGGCCCTCGAAGCGCGGCACGACAGCGAAATCCGCGTCCGGCAGTTCGTCGCGGACGCCAGCCACGAGCTGCGCACGCCGCTGGCCGCGATCCGCGGGTACGCCGAGCTCGCCGCCCGCGGCAGCGCGCTGGTGCCACCGGACGTCGCGCACTCGATGGGCCGGATCCAGTCCGAGGCCGTCCGGATGACGGCACTGGTCGAGGACCTGCTGCTGCTCGCCCGGCTCGACGCGGGCCGGCCGCTCGACGTCCGCGACGTCGACCTCACCCGGCTGGTCGCCGACGCCGTCGGGGACGCCCAGGTCGCCGGGCGGCAGCACCGCTGGCTGCTGGAGCTGCCGCCGGACCCGGTCCTCGTGTTCGGCGACGTCCAGCGGCTGCACCAAGTGCTGGCGAACCTGCTGGCCAACGCCCGCACGCACACCCCGCCCGGCACCACGGTCGTGACGTCGCTGGCCCGCTCGGCCGACGGCAGCGCGGTGCTGACGGTGACCGACGACGGCCCCGGCATCGCGCCGGACCTGCTGCCGGACGTCTTCGAGCGGTTCGCCCGCGGCGACTCGTCCCGCTCCCGGAACGCCGGCAGCACCGGCCTGGGGATGGCCATCGCGTCCGCCGTCGTCGTCGCCCACCACGGCTCGATCGAGGTGCACAGCCGGCCCGGCCGGACGGAGTTCGCGGTGCGGCTCCCCGTGGCCGTTCCCGCACAGCGAGTGCACAGCATCGGCACAACCCGGCCCCAGCTGGAGACCGGAAGCTGAGCTCATGACCGTTCTCGAGTCACGCCAACCCGTCGTGGCCCCTTCAGCCCCCTCCCGCCGCACCTGGCACCGGCCGCTCCTGGCCGTCCTCCTGCTCGGCACCGCCGTGCTCTACCTCTGGGGCCTCGGCGCGTCCGGCTGGGCCAACGCCTTCTACTCAGCAGCGGCGCAGGCGGGCTCGCAGAGCTGGAAGGCGCTGTTCTTCGGCTCCAGCGACGCGGCCAACGCGATCACGGTCGACAAGACCCCGGCCGCGCTGTGGGTGATGGGCCTGTCGGCGCGGCTGTTCGGCGTCAACGCGTGGAGCGTCCTGGTGCCGCAGGCGCTGATGGGCGTGGGCTCGGTCTGGCTGCTGCACGCGGCCGTCCGCCGCACGTCCGGCCCGGCGGCCGGGCTGGTCGCGGGCCTGGTGCTGGCCCTGACGCCGGCCGCGGCGCTGATGTTCCGGTTCAACAACCCGGACGCCCTGCTCGTCCTGCTGCTGGTGGCGGGTGCGTACTGCGTGGTGCGCGCCTGCGAGAAGGCGAGCCCGCGCTGGCTCGCGCTGGCCGGGGTCGCGGTCGGCTTCGGCTTCCTGGCGAAGATGCTGCAGGCGTTCCTGGTGCTGCCCGCGTTCGCCGTCGCCTACCTCGTCGCCGCCCCGGTGCCGGTCGGGAAGCGGCTGCTGCACCTGCTCGGCGCGCTGGCCTCGGTGCTGGTGGCGGCGGGCTGGTACCTGGTGGTCGTGGCCCTCTGGCCGACGGCGTCGCGGCCGTACATCGGCGGCTCGCAGACGAACTCGCTGTGGGAGCTGGTGTTCGGTTACAACGGCTTCGGCCGCATCACCGGCGACGAGGTCGGCAGCGTCGGCGGCGGCGCGGGCCGCGGCTGGGGTTCGACGGGCCTGACCCGGCTGTTCGGCAGCGAAATGGCGGGCGGCATCGCCTGGCTGCTGCCGGCGGCGCTGCTGGCACTGGGCGCCGGGCTGTGGTTCACCCGCCGGGCCCCGCGCACGGACGCGTCCCGGGCGGCCCTCTTGCTGTGGGGCGGCTGGCTGCTGGTGACGGCGCTGGTGTTCAGCTACATGAGCGGAATCATCCACCCGTACTACACGGTGGCCCTGGCCCCGGCGGTGGCGGCCCTGGTCGGCACGGCGGCGGTCCAGCTGTGGCGCCTGCGCGCCCACCCGGTGGCCTCGGGGCTGCTCAGCGGCGGCGTCGCGGTGACGGCGCTGACGGCGTACCTGCTGCTGGATTCGTCGTGGCAGCCATGGCTGGCCCCGACGGTCCTGGTGGGCGGCCTCCTGGCGGCGGTGGCCCTGTTCTTCGCCACCCACCTGACCCGCGGAGCGGCCACGGTCGTGGCGGCGTTCGCACTGGTGGTGGCGTTGTCCGGCACGGGCGCGTACACCCTGGCGACGGCGGCGACGACCCACAGCGGCGCAATCCCGTCGGCCGGGCCATCGTCGGGCTTCGGAGGCCGCGGCCCCGGCGGCTTCGGAGGCCGCGGCGGGTTCGGTGGCGGCCCGGGTGCCCTGCTGTCGACAACCCTGCCGGGCGCTTCCTTGACGGCATTGCTCCAGAAGGACGCTTCGCAGTACACCTGGACGGCGGCCACGGTGCTGTCGAACGCGGCCGCGGGCTACCAGCTGGCGAGCGGAGCCCCGGTACTGGCGGTGGGCGGATTCAACGGAACGGACCCCTATCCGACGCTGGCCCAGTTCCAGCAGTACGTGGCGAACGGGCAGATCCACTACTTCCTGGGCGAAGGCATGACGATGCAGGGTTCGAGCGGCTCGGACGCGGCCCAGCAGATCGCCGAGTGGGTGGCCGCGCACCACGAAGCCTCCACTGTGGACGGCGTAACGGTCTACGACCTGACGACGACCGTCTGAGACACGACCAAAGCAGGGTGTGACGCCGGTCCCGGCCCGGGCAACCTGGTCAAGGACCGGCTCACTCCGGCACACTGGTGGTGCCCAGGCGAACAGGAGTTCCTGCTGATGACCGAGCCCTCCGTACGGCCGGCCCGATCCGCAGACCTGGATTCGTTCGCCACCGCCCTCGGTGACCGCGCATTCTTCGTCGATCGCTTCGAACGGCAGCGGAACGGGCTGGGCGAGCTGTTCCTCGCCTGGCTGGGCGGCCGGGCCGCCGGAGCCGTCTACCTGTGGCTCGAGGAGGCCGAGGAACTGCCCATCCTCCAGCACCTGCCCGGCATCCCGCTGATCACGCACCTCGAGGTGCACCCCGACCTGCGGAACCTCGGCGTCGGCACGGCGCTGGTCGGCGCGGTCGAACGCCACCTCTTCAAGACGGGCCGCTACCGGGTCGCGCTCGCGGTGCGGACGGACAACCACGACGCCGCCCGCCTGTACGACAGCCTCGGTTATCGCGACTGGGGCCACGGCGAGGTCACTTGCTACGCGCGGACGACCTCGCCGGACGGCACCCTCGTGCTCGAAGCGGAAGAGTGCCACGTACTGGTCAAGGACCTGGTGCCGATCACACCGGCGCCACGGACGGAAGCACGGCCGATCGGCGCTTCGCGGCCCTAGGCGACCGCAGATCGCCTCCGGTCCGGGCCAGCAACGGGATGCCCAGCGCCTCGACGGCGTGCTCGACGCCCGACCCGCCGTGGTGGTCGCGCCGCAGCTCGGTGATCCGCTGCCGCCAGCTCACGCAGTCCTGCTGCCACGCGCGGAGGTAGCGCACGCACAGGTCCGGGGTGATCAGTTCGCTGCGGCCGACCGCGGCCTTGAGCGCGTCGACCATCCGGGCCTGCTGGGCCGCCGCGATCGGTGACGCCTGCACCAGCTTGATCGTGTCCCGGATGATCCGGCGGCGGTCGGCGAGGAAGTCCCGCCAGTACGCTTTGGTCGCCTGCGCCAGTCCGAGGTGGCTGTCGAACAGGCCGAACACGCCTTCGGCCAGGGTGTCGCCCAGTTCTTCGCCACGGGCGCGGCGGGCGTCCCGGTAGGGGTCGTACGGTTTCTGGATCGCCGTGCCGGTGGTCGCGGACGGCCGCAGCTTCATGCCGTCCATCAGGAAGAACCAGTCTTCGTTGTAGATGTTCGGGAAGAACGAGCTGAACGCCGCTTCGCCGACCGCGAGCGCGCCGCCGCCGATGAAAGTGTCCTGCTTCTGTCCCGCGTCCCGGATCGCGTGGCAGACCACGGAGTTGTCCGGCATGCCCTCGTTGGCCAGTCCGACCACCGGGTACTCGTCGAGCAGTCCGGCCGCGACGCCGAGGTCCGCGGGGTTCGGCAGCTCGATGTCGTCGTCGAGGAAGAGGATCCGCTTCCAGCCGGCGAGCACCGCGATGAGCAGCCCCAGGTTGCGCTTGTAGCTCGTGTCGGTCTGCCGGCGAAACCGCGTGAAGCGCAGGATCTCGTCCGTGGCGAACGTGGGCACGAGGCCGGGGTTGAGCAGGTCGGTGTCGATCGCGAGCGCGCGGACGCCGGCGCTCTTGGCCTCCAGGGCGGCAGCCGACGCCGTGGACCGCAGGCTGCACAGCAGGAGGAGGAAAACTCCGCGTTCCTTGGCCACGGCGATGGCCTGCCGCAGATAGGCGGCCGGGCGGCCGGTGGGCACGATGATCGCGTCCATCGCCGCGCCGGAGACGTCCAGGGTGTCGAAGTGCGCCAGGAGGTCCTGGTGCGACTCGTGCTGCCGCGCGTTCACTCGGCAGCCTCGGGCCACTCGTGCAACCGGTTCTCCTCGAGGGTCCAGTCGGGGGTCAGCCCCTTGCCGTTGAGCACGGGCACCCGGCTGATGATGCTGAACGATTCCGCGTCACCGAAGCGTTCGCGTACGTAAGCGGTGTTCCGGTCGCGGAAGCGCGCGTCCGTCAGCGCGCGAACCGCTCCAAGCGTGCCACGGCCGTACATACCATTGCATACGGTCACAGTGCGCTTTCGGTTGAATGGACTTTTCGCGCGGTAGAAGTGGGCGACATCTTCCAGCAGATGCCCTTCGCCGTCGAGCCGCGGTTCGAACAGCTTCGACCGGCCGTCCTGCTGCACCCGAAACCCGCCGTGTTCGGCGTCCACCCTGCGGCCGACCTGCTCCACGGGAAGATCCACCCGCTCGATCACGTCCCGGGTCACGGAATTCCAGTCGACGCCGCCCAACAACACGAGATGACTCGTGTAATCGTCCGTCACCAGTTGCTCACTGGTGCGGAACGAGACCAGATTGCGCGGGTTACGCGCCCGGAGATGCCCGAACAGCTCGATCAGCGCGTCCGGATCGGCGTAAGTGTACAGAGACATGAAATCGGCGCTCTCCGGGTCGGCGTAGCTCAGATGCCGCCGATACTTCTCCGGTAGCGGAGCGCACACGATGGTGATGTTCTGTTCCTCTTCGAAAGTCCAGATGTCGGCACTCGGCCAGGCCGCGACGGACTCCCTTCCTTCGCGAAGCCAAAGCAGCTCCTCCAGGAGCTCCTTGCGTCGCGTCCGCTCCCCGTCCGTCAGTTCGTGAACAGGGAGGACGCGAAGCGTCTCGCCCCCCAGTGACCGACGGGTGGCGAACAACGTTGCGTACGCCTCGAGCCGCTTGGTCGGTGGCGCGACCGGCTTGTCGACGTTCTCCCACGAGGAGATCAACGAGATGCTGAGGGGCTTGTTCCCACCTAGCGCCTGAGCAAGCTGGGCCTGGGTGATCCCGACGTCCGGCCACAGCGTCTCGCGCAACGCGCGCAAGCGGCGGGCAAGCGCAGGCCGCGGTTGCTGGGCTGGGGACACGACTCGGGCCGCCCTTCAGGAAATTTCAGTACTCCCGATGAGGGCGCCAATACTACTCCCCGTCACTAGAGGCTTGGTCGGCGCCCCGCCGAACCTGGGACTGAAACGTTACGCTCAGCGGAACTTCCCCGCACCGAACAGATAACACCGATTCATCTCAGTTGATCCCGGGTACTTCACGCCTTACAGTCTCCTTGACTGAACTTCAGTTTCGACCTGAAGGCAGGAGCAGGCCATGAGTACTCCAGCGCAACACGTCCCCCTCCACCGGGCCATGGTGGCGGTCGACATCGAAGGCTCGACGACGCGGACCAACCCCGCCAGGGCCCGGCTCCGCACCGTCCTGTTCGAGCTGCTGGACGAGGCCTTCCTGGCCGGGGGGATCACCAAGAAGTTCCGCGACGGCTTCGTCGACCGGGGCGACGGCGCGCTGTGCCTGGTCCGGCCGGTCGACCAGGCACCGAAGCCGGTGCTGCTGACCACCGTCGTCCCGACCCTGGCCGAGCTGCTGGACAAGCACGCCGAAAGCCACCCCGAGCTCGCCTTCCGGCTCCGGGTCGCCGTGCACGCCGGCGAGGTGCACTACGACAGCCGCGGTCCGTACGGCGAGGACGTCGACATCGCCTGCCGCTTCGTCGACGCGAAGGAACTCCGGCGGCAGCTGGGTATCACGGCCGCCCCGCTCGTGCTCGTCATTTCACCGGAGATGCACCGCTCAGTCGTCCGGCACGGCTACCCGGGGATCGACCACACCACGTACTTCCAGACGGTGCCGATCAAAGTCGGCACCCAGCGGCTCCGCGGGTGGCTCCACATCCCGGAAGCCGCCCGGCGCCCGGAGGACATGACCGCATAGCGCGAAACGAGGTGGGGACCGTGGAACCGACGGGCTTCTGGGCCGAGCTGGCCCCGGCCGATCGCCGCAAGGTGGCGGAATCCGCCACGCGGCGCTCCCACCGGCGCGGGCAAGCCGTGTGCCGGGAAGGCGACCTCTCCAGTGTCGTGCTGGTGCTGCTGTCCGGGCACGTGCGGATCGTCCACGGGACGCCCGACGGGCGGGACGTCGTCGTCGGGGTGCGCGGGGCGGGGGACGTCATCGGCGAACTCGCCGCGATCGACGACCTGCCGCGCTCGGCGACCGTCGAGGCGCTGGACGACCTGGAGGTGCTCGAGATCCCCGGCGACCGGTTCGCCGCGCTGTGCCGCACCCGGCCGCTGATCTCCTGGGCGCTGCTGCTCGTGCTCTCGGCCCGCCTCCGGTCCGTCGCCCGGCAGTGGCTGGACGTCGGCGGCGGGGCCGCGGCGCGGCGGGTGGCGGCGCAGCTCATGCAACTGGCCGTCCAGCACGGCGTGCCGCTCGGGGACGACATCCGGATCGTCGTCCCCGCCACCCAGGCGGAGCTGGCGATGACCGCGGCGATGTCCCGCGAGTCCTGGGCGCGCGCGACGCGCGACCTGCGCCGCCAAGGGGTGATCAGCACCGGCAGAAGACAGGTGACGATCCACCGCATGGCCGAACTTCGGCGACTGGCGAGCTGAATCCCGCGCTCTGTGTCAGCTGACACAGAGGACTCGGCGGGCCGGAGGTTTCCTGGATCCACGGGCAGAGGAGGGCTTTCATGGACCCCTACACCAACCCACCGCGCCGCAGCCGCTGGCGCCGTGGTGTCTACGCGGCCGGTCTCGTCATCCCCTTCACCGCGTCCCAGGTGTGGGCGCTGCTGGTGCTGCTGCGGCTCGCCCCGCTCGACGGGCTGGTGGGGCAGGCCTTCGTCCTCGTCCTGCTCGGTTCCGCCGCCGCGATCTGGGCCGGCTGGCGGTGGACCTGGCAGCTGGGCCGCGACCGTGACGTCAAACCCGAGCCCGCCCCCAAGACCCGGATCCCGACATGACGTCCGGGCCGGTCATCGTCGCCGCCCTCGTGCTGGCCGCCGGTGCCGGACGTCTCCTGCGCCACCTCGGCGGCTCCCTCGGCCGCCGTCCCACCGAAAGGAGCACGGAAATGACCCGCTCGACTCCGACCTTCCCGCTGCGGATCTACCACTGGCGCTGGGAAATTCTGGCGGTGACGCTGCTCCCCTACGCCGTGGTGACCTTCGCGCTGTGGGCCGGCCCGCTCTGGGCGTCGGCGGTCCTCGCCACCGCACTCGGCTTGGCGGTGCTGCGCCGCCGCCAGGTGCAGGCCCGGATCCACGCGATCCGCCTGCAGCACCGGCTGCGGGCGGTGTTCCCCCACCTGCGCCTCCCCGGCGGCCGCCTCCCGGCCATCCTGTGGAGCCGTCCCCGCGGCGGCGACATCGTGGTGTCCCTGTACGGGCGCGAGGCGTTCGAGCACCTGCACCGCCACCGCACGGTCCTCGCCGCGGCGTGCGCGGTGCCCGAGGTGTACGTCGACCGCCACCCGAGGTACGCGAGCCTGGTGACGCTGACGATCAGCCCGACGGCCCCGAAGCGTGAGCCGAGCCGTGCTTCCCTGCCGAGCAACGTGGTGCCGCTGCGCGCTCACAGCTGAGCTCCAGCTCAACTCCGGAGAGCTCCAAGCACAGCGGCGATCAGGTCGCCCAGGTCACCGCCGTGCCAGGAGCTGTCCGAGAATCGCTCCTGCGCGATCCCTCGCCAAGGCAGCCGCTCGGCGCCGACGGTGATCCGCCGGTCCGCGGTGAACACCCCGATCGGCTGAGCCGAGATCCCCTTTTCGCGCAGCGTTCTTCTGGCCGGATCGATGTCCTCGGCGCGGGTCACGACGACCAGCCCCCAGTCACCCCAGGTCTGCGCGAGGTCGAAGGGCCGAAGTCCGCTCTGCTCGACCACTTCCGCCAAGTGTTCTGCAAGCTCGAACTCCCCGGTGACCGCTGCGCCGAGGTCGTTGGCTTCACACAGTGTCCGGACAGTGGCGAACAAGCCATCGGAGACGTCCATTGCCGCCCGCGCGAGGCCGATCTTGCCCAGCAGCTGTCCGGCCCTCAGCTGTGCCATCGGCCGAGAAGCGCGTCGCCAAATCTCCTGCTGCACCGGCCTGGGCAAGGTCACGCGCCCCGTCTTCACGAGGGCCGCGGCCCAGAGATACCCCGGCGAGCCCACCAGCAGCAGGTTGTCTCCCGCTCGAGCTCCGGTTCGCCGCAGCCGGCGTCCCGGCTCACACCGTCCGACGGCAGTCGCCGTCAGCTGGACAACCTCACCGTCCCGGAGGTCGCCACCCACCACCTTCGTGCCGTGCACGGCGCAACAATCGTCCACCCCGTCGAGCAACCTCTCGAACTCTCGCACCGTCGTCGTTCTCGGCAGCGTGTAGTTGACGACGAGTCCCAACGGTTCGGCGCCGGCCGCCGCCAGATCCGAAAGGTTGATCGTGGCCAGGAGCCAGCCCGCGTGGTGGAAGTCCGGTTCACCCAGCAGGTCGGCCACGGGCATCGGGCAGCTGTCAGTGGTGGCGACCAACTCGCTCGGTCCGTCGACCAACCCGAGAAGAGCACTGTCGTCCCCGAAACCCTCGGTGCCGCGGTAGCGAGGCCACAGCAGGTGTTCCTGGATGTTCCGCTCGCCCAAGTCGCCCAGTCGGCGTTCAGCCGCGTCTGACATGGTCCGCCAGCCGGGAAGCGACTACCGTGTGATCGGTCGAGTAGTTGGACGGCATTTCGCCGTAGGACAGCTCACTTCCGGTCGACGCGAACAACAACAGGTTGCAGATCCGGGCTCCGGGATACAACAGCACCGGGTGGCGGAGGTGATTGACGATCTCCAGTGTGAGCACTGCGCCGGTCTCCCGGCCGAAGCCCGGGCTGACCTGCCCGCAGAGCACGACACCGATGCCCAGCCGCGCGTAGTCGCTGATCCCGTCGACCAAGCCGACGAGGTTGGCGGAAAGGCCGATCTTTTCGAGGGTCGGGGCAAGCACCACCTCGCCGGGCTCCACCACCAACCGTCCCTCGTCATCGAATCTCTTGGTGACCAGTTCCGGGTGCGTGCTCCGATCAGCGACGTCGACCGGGCCGTCGGTGTGCAGTCCGAACGCTTCGTCGCCGAGGCGGAGACTGATCGCCGCCGGACGGAGGAGAGCAGGGTCGAAGGGCTCGACGTACAGCTCACCGTCGGCGCGAGCGCGCCGGATCGCGCGGTCGGTCAGCACGCCCTGCGGTCTGTCTCCAGAGCGCCGCCTCACTGACGAGAAGAGCATCCGGGGACCTCAGCCACGACAGCCGACAGCAGCTCCTGAAGCTCCATCACCGAGAGTGATCGGTTTGGCTGGTCTTCACTCTCGCATGGTGCGCAGAACACAGCGGTGACCGAGGTGCGGTGCGGACCCTGAACGACGACGGTGGCGGTCAAATCCTGTCCCAGCGGCTCAAGGGTGTGAATCACTTCGGTGTCGCAAGCGTAAACCTCGCCCCTGAGGATTTGCGGCGATCTGGTTTCGACGAGGTGCACACCACCTTCGGCGATCAACCGCGCCGGATAAGCGGGGTCCGCCCCATAGCGATAGCGGGTGAACGGGGCTCCCGATTCGGCATCCTCTCGATATTCCGGCACGAGAATCCCCTGACCGGCAATCACCGTCGACGCGAAGTCCCACCGATGGCTGTGCGGGTTCGTTTCGCCCCGCCTCGACCCGGCCGAATCGAGCCAGATGTGCATTCGCAGCTTGAATTCGGGCTTGGCCGAGGTGTGCAGGACGAGCTTGGCGAAGCCGTTGGGGTGCCAGTACGACCGAGCCGCGACAGCGGCGGCCGTCGTGGCGTCACGAGCCACTCCGGCCAGCCAGCACCCGAGCGCGCACGGGTCGTCGCGCACCAGTTCGACCGCTGCCAGGAGCTGTGAGACACCGAGGTCGCCTTTGCCCAGCGCCAAGGCAAGGCCGGAGAGGAACCGGGACCCTCCGGCGTGGGGATCCGGCGTCTCGCCGGCGGCAACCGATCGACCGGTGACCCGCGTGGACACAGCATGGGAATGCGCCATGGACACCGTCACCTGGACGATCTGTCGGCGCGAGCGTCGTACCTCATGGCCATGATCACTCTCTCAGCGCGACGAGTTCCAGAAGCTCGCCCATGATAACCCCTCCGCCACGCTCACAACCGGAATCTCGCCCGCCAACCACGACATCCACTCCTTCGTCAAGCAGCCATCAGAGTAGTTACCCGGTACTCAAAACGGGTGATCACCATCGCCAAAAGGAGGAAAAATGACAACACGTGAGAAGGCGCAGACACCGGCCCTCAGTAGGACCGCCCGCCTGCTGCGCGGACTGCGCCGTGACCCCGAGCAATTGATCATCCTCTTTGCAGCCGCGACGGTGGCCGTGCTCGGCGCGACCGACAGCGTCAACGACGCCAAGACACTGCTCGCCGCGACTCTGGCCACGCTCGCCATCCTGGGCTTCTCGCTCTTCAAGCAGGCCATGCGCCAGGAAGTGAATGACCAGCGCGTCGTGGAACTGGCCCGGTCGATGGATGCGGTCAAGAACGGTATCGACGAAGTCGAAACCACCCTGACAACGAACTCGACCATGGGCGAACTGACTACCCGCGCGGCGAAGCAAAAAGCGTTCGAAACAGCGATGATCACGGCAGACATGTGGCAGTTCAGGGGCGGCACCGGCTCGTTCACCCGGGCTTGGACCTTACCCGCACTGGCCGCTCGGGCCCGCGAAAGCAGCACCGGTACCCACTGGCGGGTGCAACTGCAGATATTGGACCCGCAGAACCTGACGCGCTGCCGGGAGTACGCCGAATACCGAGCCAAGCTCTCACGTCGTCCCGGCACGACGGGTGAGCCGACGTGGACCACGGAACACGTGCAGACCAGCTGCCTCGCGACGATCTTCGCAGCCCACTGGCACCAGCAACACGAGTTCCTGGTCGTCGAAATCCGGCTCAGGTCCGAATTTTCGACCCTCCGGCACGACATCTCCCCGGAGTCGATTATCATCACGAACGAAGACAGTCACTTCCCGGCGCTGCACATCCGACGGCTGGACGACGCCTCGGCGCTGTACCACGCGTACCGCGCGGACTTCGACCTCAGCTTCGCCTCCCTGGAACCGGGGCTGAAAGCCAGGAGCGACATCCGGGTCCCGGCCGACAAGGACCAGGTCACCGACGACGACGTCTTCCGTGTACTCCGGGACGTGGGGATCGCCGAGCAGACCTTCCACGGACTGTCCCTGACTTCCGTCCGCGAGCTCGCCTTGCGCTCGAGCAGTCCCTACCACTGAGCCGGCGGGAACCACACAGGAACCGCACAGAGAGAACACACGATCACCAAAGCGGCGGCCGCGATCGTGAGGGCATGACAGCCACCGCCCCCGCATCGCGGCCCGGGACCGGCCCGGTCGACCTGGCCGGCCCGCAGCCCGTTCTCGACGTCGTCATCCCGGTCTACAACGAAGAGACCGACCTCGAACCGTGCATCCGGCGGCTGCACGCGCACCTGGCCGAGCACGTCTCCTACCCGTACCGGATCACCGTCGCCGACAACGCGAGCACCGACGCGACGCTGCAGGTGGCCGAAAGACTGGCCCGGGAGTTCCCGGAGGTGGCCGTCCACCACCTCGACGAGAAGGGCCGCGGCCGCGCGCTCAACGCCGTGTGGCGGGCCTCCGACGCCGCCGTGCTCGCCTACATGGACGTCGACCTCTCCACCGATCTCGCCGCGCTCGGGCCGCTCGTTGCGCCGTTGCTGTCCGGGCACTCCGATCTCGCCATCGGCAGCAGGCTCGCCCGGGGGGCGCGAGTGGTGCGCGGGCCGAAGCGCGAGTTCATCTCCCGTTGCTACAACCTGATCCTCCGCTCGACGCTCGCCGCGAAGTTCAGCGACGCCCAATGCGGCTTCAAGGCCATCCGCGCCGATGTCGCCCGCGAGCTGCTGCCGCACGTCGTGGACACCGGCTGGTTCTTCGACACCGAGCTGCTCGTCCTGGCCCAGCGCGCCGGGCTGCGGATCCACGAAGTGCCGGTCGACTGGGTCGACGACCCGGATTCGTCGGTCAACATCGTGCGCACCGCCACCGAAGACCTCAAGGGCATCGCCCGCGTCACCAAGGCCACCTTCACCGGGGAAATCCCGGTCAGCAGGCTGCGCGAGCAGCTCGGGCGGCAGCCGATCGGCGTCGACGCGCCGGGCGTGCCGCCGCGGCTGGTGACGCAGCTGGTGCGGTTCGCCGCCATCGGCGTCAGCAGCACGCTCGCCTACCTCGTGCTGTTCCTGCTGCTGCGGACGGTCGTCGGCGCGCAGGCGGCGAACTTCACCTCGCTGCTGGTGACGGCGATCGGGAACACCGCGCTGAACCGGCGGCTCACGTTCGGCATCCGCGGCCGCGCCGGTGCCGGGCGCCACCAGTTCGAAGGGCTGCTCGTCTTCGGCCTCGGGCTCGCGCTCACCAGCGGCGCCCTGGCCCTGCTCAACGGATCCACCACCCCCGGCCTGGTCCTGGAGATCACCGTGCTGGTGCTGGCGAACCTCGCCGCCACGCTGCTCCGGTTCCTGCTCCTGCGCGGCTGGGTGTTCAACCCGCGCCGCCAGGCCACCACCCAGAAGGAGTACTGATGACCGCCGTCCTGCCCGCCCCGGTTTCCGAACCCCGGCACCGCAAGGAATCCGCTGCGCACGCACCACCGCGCTGGGTCCGCCCGGCGGTGTTCGGGCTCCTGGCCGCGACCGCGGTGCTGTACTTCTGGAACCTCACCGCGTCCGGCTACGGCAACTCGTTCTACGCCGCCGCCGTCCAGTCCGGCACGCAGAGCTGGAAGGCCTGGCTGTTCGGCTCACTCGACTCGGGGAACGTGCTGACCGTCGACAAGCCGCCCGCGGCGCTCTGGGCCGGCACGGCGTTCGCGCGGATCTTCGGGTTCTCGAGTTTCACCGTGCTGGCCCCGCAGGCGCTGATGGGTGTCGCGTCCGTCGGGATCCTGTACCTGACGGTGAAGCGGACGTCCGGCCCGGTCGCCGGGCTCATGGCCGGGGCGATGCTGGCGGTGACACCGGTCGCGGCGCTGATGTTCCGCTTCAACAACCCGGACGCGCTGCTGGTGCTGCTGATGGTGGCGGGCGCCTACTTCGTCGTGCGCGCCACGGAAAAGGCGAGCCCCCGGTGGCTGGCGCTGGCCGGTGTCGCGCTCGGGTTCGGCTTCCTGACGAAGATGATGCAGGCGTTCCTGGTGCTGCCGGCGTTCGGGCTGGCGTACCTGCTCGCGGCGCCGACGTCGCTGGGCAAGAGGCTGCTGCACCTCGGCGGCGCGGTCGTCGCGCTGGTCGTGTCGGCGGGCTGGTACATCGCGCTGGTGGACCTGTGGCCGACGGCGTCGCGGCCGTACATCGGCGGGTCCGAAGGGGACAGTCTGCTCGAACTGGCGTTGGGCTACAACGGTTTGGGCCGCATCTTCGGCGGCGAAGGCAACGGCGGCGGCATGGGTGGCGGCGGCATGGGCGGCAACACCGGGTTCGGCGGGTCGACGGGCCTGTTCCGGATGTTCGGCGCCAGTTTCGGCACGGAGATTTCCTGGCTGCTGCCGGCCGCGCTGATCGGCCTGGTGGCCGGGTTGTGGTTCACCCGGCGCGCGCCGCGGACGGATCGGACCCGGGCGGCGCTGCTGCTGTGGGGCGGCTGGCTGGTCGTCACGGCGGCGGTGTTCAGCTTCATGAGCGGCACCGTGCACCCGTACTACGCGGTGGCGCTGGCCCCGGCGATCGCCGCGCTGGTCGCGATCTCCGGCAGCGCGCTGTGGCGGGGCCGGGCGCACGTGGCCCCGCGGGCGGTGCTGGCCGGGATGGTCGTGGCGACGGCGGTGTGGTCGTTCATCCTGCTGGACCGGACGCCGGAGTGGTTCCCGGCGCTGCGCTGGATCGTCGCGGTGCTGGGCGTGCTGGTGGGCACGGTGCTGGTGATGGGCGTGCCGGGCGCTCGCCGCACGGCCGCGGTGATCGCGGCGGCGGTGGTCCTGACGATCGGCGTGTCGTCGGCGGCGTACGGCGTCGAGACGGCCTCGGTGGCGCACAGCGGGTCCATCCCGACTTCGGGCCCGACGTCGAGTTCGATGGGCAGCTTCGGGGGCGGTTTCGACGAGTCGTCGAGCGCGATCGGGACGTTGCTGGCGCAGTCGACGACGAAGTGGGCGGCGGCGACCACGGGTTCGCAGAGCGCGGCATCCCTGGAGCTGGCGAGCGGCAAGGCGGTGATCGGCATCGGCGGCTGGAGCGGCTCGGACCCGGCCCCGACGCTGGAGGAGTTCAAGGCGTACGTCGCGGCGGGCGAAGTCAAGTACTTCATCGAGGGCGGCCGCGGAGGTGGCCCGGGCGGCGGATCATCGGAGATCACGGAGTGGGTGACGGCGAACTTCACCGCCACCACAGTCGACGGCCAGACGGTGTACGACCTGCAGAGCTGAGCATCGTGCGAAGGGGCCGCTCACGGCCCCTTCGCACGCAGGTGGTGGCTGACGTCGCCGATGAGGTCGACCGTTGCCCGGCGTTCCGTGAAGCGCCAGCCGCTCTCGTCTCGGGTGAAGCGGTCCTCATAGCGGCCCGCCGCGATCGTCTGCAGCGGGAACCCGGGGACCGCCTGCAGCACCGTGAAGTATGCGCGCCCCGTCGCCGTGTCGCCCGACACCTCGAGCGACAGGTTCGTCGTCACGTGCTTCGTGCGTGGCGTCCCGTCCTCGTACACGATCACCGTCTCGCGCAGCATCCGCTCGACCTCCGCGGCGCCCCGCAGCTCGCCGCTGCTGCCCGCGAACGTGCCCGATGCGAACAACTCGCCGACTCCCGCGAAGTCGCCCGCGTCGACCAGCGTCGCGTACCCAAAGACCAGGTTCTCCAGCGCGCGGTGATCGTCCACGGAAGCGATCGTACAGAGAAAGTATAGAAATCTTCCGTACCTTGGCAGCAACCGGCGGCAGGGGGCCGTCGCGGCAAGGGGGTACGCATGGATCGCCGTAGTCTGCTCAAAGCCGGGGCCGCCACCGTGGCCGGTGTTGCTCTCGCCTCGGCCACCACCGGTACCGCGCTGGCCGATACCGGGTTGCCGCCCGTTCCCGGGATGCTCGGGGACCGCCGGGCCAACGAACTCTGGTACCAGCTCGACGAAATCGCGCTCTACCACCCGTCCCAGGCCGTCACCGACGCCTACACCGCGCTCTCCGACCACCTGCTGGCGCACGCGCCGGAGGGGCTGTACGAGAAGTGGCGCGACCTGAGCCGAGAACCGGCCTACCCGAAGAACTACGCCGAATTCGCCAAGCCCGTCGAACCGGCGCTCAGGACGCTCTCCACCCTGCAGCTCGACAACTTCGACCGCTTCTACCGCGGCGACGAAGCCGGTCTCGTCAAGGCGTTCGCCGACTTCGGCCAAGGCGTCCTCTACGACCCGCGGCGGGCGCCGGAAGAGTCGGAAGTGCACACGATGAACGGGAACCCGCCGGGCAGCTACCACTTCTGGCACGCGGTCCTGCGCGCCCAGACGGTCCTCGGCATCGAACGGCACCGGTGGGTGCGGATCGACCCGATGATCGGCTTCGCCTGGGCACTGCAGTCCATCGCGAAACCCGACCACCGCCACGTCAACCCGGGCCTGCCGCGCGAACAGGTCCGCGCGCTGGCCCGGCACTGGCTGCCGCGCTCGCCCGCCCAGCTCGACCACGACTTCCAGTCGTCGCCCTACCCCGCCTGAGCGTCCAGCACCCGCTGGTACGCCGCCCGCAGCGCGGGGCCCGGGCCGACGCCGAGCCGCTCGTCGAGGAGGCGGCGGCCCTGGTGGTACACCGTCACCGCGTCCGCCGGCCGGCCGCTCGCGCAGAGCGCCGTCATCAGCAGGGCGCGGGCGCGTTCCCGCAGCGGGTGTTCGAGGACGAGCGCGGTCGCGTCGGGCACCGCGCGCAGGTGGTCGCCCGACGCGATTTCGGCTTCGATACGGCCCTCCAGCGCCGCCAGCCGCAGCTCGTCGAACCGCGCCGCCTCGCCTGCGCGGAGCGGTTCGGCGATGTCGGCGAGCACCGGACCGCGCCAGAGCTCCAGTGCGGCGCGGAACACGCCCGCCGCGCGGGCCGGGCGGGCCGCGCGCAGCTCGTCGTGCCCCAGGTACGCCAGCCGCGAGAACTCCTCGGCGTCGACGGTCCCGCCCGGCGTCAGCAGGTAGCCGCCGCCGGTGCGGACGAGCCGCGCCGGGCGTCCGAGGGCTTTGCGCAAGCGGGAGACGTACGTGCAGACCTGCGCGTCGACCGTCGACGGCCGATCGCCGTCCCACAGCAGCGAAACCAGCCGCTCGTCGGGTACCACGCGGCCGCGGGCCAGCAGCAACGCGGCCAGCAGCGTGCGCGGCTTGCGCCCGCCGAGCGCGGCCGGGCGGCCGTCGGCGCGCGACACCGCCAGCGGCCCGAGAATCCGGAACTCCATCCCCACCCCCTTCCCAAGGTACGCGGAAAGTCTCAGCCGGTCCTTAGGTTGAGCGCGGATCATGGAGGTCAGAGGGGATGAGGAGGCCGCGATGATCACCACCCGTCCGGGTTACCCACGCTGGCACACCGCGAGCGCGCAGGGGCCGCGCTCACTCAACGCCGACGCCGTCGGGGCGTACGCCGCGGCCGGCGGGCCCGGCATCGCGTTCGCCCTCGCCGACGGCGTCGGGGATGATCCCGCCGCCGCGCGGGCCGCCCGCATCGCCGCCGCGGCCGCCGCGCGCACGCCAGTCCACAAAGGACCGGTCGAGGCGGTGCTGGCTGCTCAGCGCGCGGTGCGCGAGCAGACGCTCGGGGACGCCGTGCTGGTGGTCGCCATGCCAGCCGAGCGCGGTGGCTACCGCATCGCCTGGGTCGGCGACGCCCGCGCGTACGCCTGGGACGGCACCACGCTGAGCCGCTTGACGACCGACCACACGCTCGCCGAGTTCTTCCGCGCCCGCCACCAGCCGGTGACGCCGAGGATGGAGCACGTCGTGACGACGAGCGTCCGCACCGCGGAAGCCCACGAGATCGGCACGGCGGAGACGCCGGGAGCGGGCCTGCTGCTGACGAGCGACGGCGTCCACAAGCCGCTGACCGGCAGCGGCATCCGGGCGGTGCTGGCCCAGCCGGGCACGGGCGCGGCGGAACTGGTGGAAGCCGCGCTGGCCCGGGGCGGCTCGGACAACGCGACCGCCCTCTACGTCGAGCCGTCGGAGGTCGACAGCACGACGGTGCGATTTCCCGTCGCCGCGTGAGCCCTAGGTGGCGCGCCTGAGCTGCCGGTATTCCCGCAGCACCAGCACGATGATCACCACATCGAGTGCGGCGAAGAACGGCAGCGCGATCGAATGCGTGTGCACGGCGCGAAAGATCTCATAGACGACGAATGCGGCAAGGATGACCGCCGCCACGGGGTACGCGCGGACGATCTTGCGGGCCAGAGCCCACACCAGGCCAAGCTTGATCAGGCCGTGAGCCAGCAGGTACGCGACGGCGAACGTCTTCGTGTCGCCGTGGAGGAAGTTCTCCGTCGCCGACTCGAGGTGGCGGGCCAGGGTGCCCGAGGGGTCGCCCAGCAGGTCGCGGGTGATGACCGCGTGGGTGAACCCGCTGACCGTCGAGGCCGGGATGAACGCCAGGATCAGGGCTCCGACGACCTGCAGCGCGCCGTCGAGGCCCTTGATCGCGATCGCGATGCGGAAGAACTTCTCGGTCGCCGTCGTGTTCGTCTCGGACATCGTGCCTCCTCCCCCACACTCTGCCGCAACCACTGGGGGTCCGCACCCGGGGACACCGGACGCCAGAGCAGAGGGCTGCCCCGATATCTGGGAACTCTCGATCGGGAACATGGCGAACGCGAGCTGCGCGAAACCTGGCTGCTCGAGCGGTTCCCGGCCCCCGCGCTACCGGGCTCGGCTAACGGCGTTGCTCACGAGCTGAGGCACTTTTCGCACCGTTCGTGCCGGGCTGTCCGGCCGGCCGGGTCCGTCCCGTAGAACGGGTAGCAGGCCGCGCCGCAGATGGCCAGGTAGATCGGCCCGCACCGGAGGGGGTGCGGGCCGACCTGGTGGGCGACGGCCACTTCGCGCCGCCGTGCGCCCGCTTCGGGGAGCCAGCCGTCGTGCGGGAGGCCGGCCCGCACGTCGGCGTCGATCTCGTCGGCGCGGGCGATCAGGTCCGCGCCGAGGTCGGCGAGCCGCTCCCCGAGATCGCGGAGGATGTCGGGGCGCGGTGCCTCCTCTCCGACGGTCCTGGCCAGCCACGCCACATCCGGGACGAGCGACGCGTGCAGGTCGCGGATGCGCTCCAGCAACCGCCGGTCCCGGTCGGCGTCGTTCAGCACCGCGCCAGCCACGCCGCCTCGCATTCGGCGCAGGTCGGGTCGAACCAATGACCACCGAGCTGCGGCACGTCCTTCACCGCGACGGTCACTTCTTGCCCGCACAGAGCCACGAACTGTTCATCCGGACGCGGAGGGAACGGCCCGTTGAGCGCGTGGCGCTTCCCCTCCGCTTGCTGCCACCTCAACATGTGTCCAGTAAAACTGTCCGCTCCGGCGGACACCAACGCACCGAAGGGTGGTTCGCCCTACATCGCGGGCGGCGCCGAGGCGGTCCCCCAAGCCGTCGGCGTGTCACTCAGCCGGAACTCGATCCTGCCCGCCCGCAGCAAGTCCGCGTGCGAGATCCAGCTCCGCTCGTACCCGCGGTGCCCGATCCGGACGTCCTTTGTGTACTGCAGCTTCCCCGCGGCGGCACCGGGCGCCGAGATCTCGATCTTGCGGCCGCCGGCCGGCCGGATCTCCACCTTCTCGAACATCGGCGTGCTCAACAGGTACGTCCCGGAACCCGGCTGGGCTTCGAACACGCCCGCCATGCCGAAGACGAGCCACGACGAGATCGTGCCGAGGTCGTCGTTGCCCGGCATGCCGTACGGCGTGTCCGTGAACAACGTCCGCGCCGCGCGCAGCACCGCCGAGGTCTTCCACGGCGCACCGGTCCAGCTGTACATCCACGGTGCGTGCAGGTCCGGTTCGTTGTTCGGGTTGAACGCGAAGTTGTTGTGGTAGTCGTACGCGCCGTGGACCCAGGAGTCCTTGGCCGCCTTCGCCGGGTCGGTCAGCAGCAGCGGCAGGTCGAAGAACGTGTCGAGCCGCTTCTCCGCCTGGGCCGGGCCACCCATCAAGGCGAACAGCTGCGCCGTGTCCTGCTGGGCGAGCCACTGGTACTGCCACGGCGTTCCCTCGTGGAAGCCGGTCGACTGGGCGGGATCCGGGTCGCCGACGCCGGTGCCGTCCGCCGCGCGCGTGCGGGGGAAGCCCGTGAACCCGTGGGATTCGACGCCGGTGTCCCACAGCTTCGCGAAGTTGCCGCAGCGCGCGGAAAGGGTCGCTGCCTTGTCGCGGTAGCCCAGGCCGGAAGCCATGGTCGACAGCGCGCAGTCGGCGAGGGCGTACTCGAGGGTCGCCGAGCCGGCCTGGCGCGTGTCGCCGTAGGTGTAGCCCGGCAGGTCCTGGTAGCCGATCCAGCCGTTCCGCACGTACGTCGGGTTGCCGTCGCGGCCGCGGAAGATCGACTGGTCCGCCGGGACTTCGTTGGCGTTGCGCCACAACGCGTCGAAGAGCCGGCGCGCGGTCTTGTCGTCGAGGAGCCCGCGGCGGTAGTTGTCGACCACCCACGGCGTGACGGGGTCGCCGCTCATCACGTTCGTCTCGCCGCCGGCCAGCGCCCAGCGCGGCACCCAGCCGCCGTCCTGGTAGATCTTGAGGACGGACTTGGTCATGTCCGCCGCCTTGTCCGGGTGCAATAGCGCCACCAGCTGGTTCTGCGAGCGGTAGGTGTCCCACAGCGAGAACATCTGGTAATACGTGTCGGGGCTGCGGTGGACCCGGTCGTCGAAGCCGCGGT
This sequence comes from Amycolatopsis sp. 505, assembly GCF_031625235.1. Lineage (NCBI taxonomy): Bacteria > Bacillati > Actinomycetota > Actinomycetes > Pseudonocardiales > Pseudonocardiaceae > Amycolatopsis > Amycolatopsis sp. 505. The sequence goes on along the minus strand of NZ_JACKQP010000006.1, from coordinate 265,368 downwards.
ACGAACCGTCCACATCGGACCCGACGGACGGGTGCAGCAGCGACCGGTACAGCGCGCTGTAGTACGTGCGCTGGTCGGCGGTCGTCCCGCCGGCGACGCGCATCCGGTCCAGCTCGGCTTCCCACGTGTCGTGGGCGGCTTTCCGCGCCTTGTCGAACGACTTGGGCTGCTCGGCGCCGCGGTTGAGCCGGGCGCCGTCGATCGAGGTGTAGGACAGCCCGACCGAGGCACCGACCTGGTTCTTCTCGGTGCCGAAGGTGAGCCAGGCGCCGGTGCGCTGGCTGCCGAGCTTCGCGTCCCGCTGGTTCGGCGTCAGCTTGCCGTCGGTCCAGGTGCCGAAGCCGGTGAACTTCCGGTCGAACTTGGCGCTGAAGAAGACCTTGTACCGCTCCTTCTGCGTTTCCCAGCAGAAGTTGCCGCCCTGCAGCCAGCCCTCGACGGTGTCGTCCCCGACGACGTGGACGTCGCCGGCATAGGTGTAGCCGTTGCTCTCGCCGACCTCGATGAGGACGTTTTCGCTGGCCGCCCCGTCGGGGAAGGTGTAGCGGTGCTGGCCCGTGCGCTGGGTGGCGGTCAGCTCGGCGTCGATGCCGTTGGCGAGCTTGACGCCGTAGTACCCCGGCTGCCGGGTCTCGTCGGCGTGACTGAACTTCGCGCCGTACTTCGCGGGATCGCTGCTGGTGACGGCGCCAGTGGTGGGCATGAACCGGAAGTTGCCCATCGTCTGGCAGCCGACGCCGGAGAGGTGGGTGTGGCTGAAGCCGAGCGTGGTGTCCTGCGCGTAGTCGTAGGACGCGTACTTCTTGAGCTGCGTGTCCGGGGACAGCTGCACCATCCCGAAGGGGGTGGTGGCGCCCGGGAAGGTGGTGCCGTCCCCGTTGTTGCCGATCGAGGTGTCGACGAGCGTGGTGGGGTCGTCGGCGAACCGCACGCCCGCCTCGGCGGGGGTCGCGAGGGCCATGGTGGTGGCCCCGGCGAGCAAAGTGGCCAGGACGCGTGTCCGCGCTCTCATCCGTGTCCTCCTGACAACGTTGTCACATGCACGGTGGGATCTTTTCCGTTGTCCGGTGGACAAATCAACCCCCGGAAAGCTTGAAGCTGACGTTGCGTCAGGTTCTACGGTCGAGGCGTGAGCGAACGCAGGTGGAGCATCGGCCAGCTGGCGAAGGCCGGCGGCGTCACGGTCCGCACGTTGCACCACTACGACCGGATCGGCCTGGTCTCCCCCGGCGAACGGACGCCGGCCGGGCACCGGCGGTACCTCGAGGCGGACGTGCGCCGGCTCTACCGGGTCCGGACCCTGTGCGGGCTGGGGCTTTCCCTGGACGAGGTGGCCGCCGTCCTGCGGAACGCGACGGACGACCCCGGTGGGCTGCGTGGCCTGCTGACCGCGCAGCTCGCCGACCTGGAGGCCAGGGCCGCGCGCATCGAGGAGTCGGCCCGGCGGCTCCGGGGCCTGCTCGCCCGGCTGGCCGAGGACGCCATGCCGGGCCCGGAGCAGTTCCTCGCCGCCCTGGAACCGATGTCCGTCGACGCCGGCCGCTACCTGTCCGCCACCCAGCTCGCGACGATCACCGGACGGGCCGCGCAGCTGGGCAGCGGCGCGATCGAGACGCTGAAGACCGAATGGCTCGCGCTGTTCGGCCGGCTTCGGCAGCACCTGCTCGACGGGACTCCGGTCGACGACCCGGCCGTGCAGGAACTGGTCGCGCGCTGGCGGGCGACGGCGGCCGCGTTCCACCCCGGCGACCGCTCGTTCGAGGCGGCGACCACGGCGCTGTGGGAGGACAACCGCGCCGGGCTGGGCCGGGAGCTCGACGAGCGGCTCGGCTGGTCCGGGCCGGGCGGCGCCGCCGAAGTCGTGGATTACCTGCGCAAAGCCCGCGCCGCGGGCGAAGACGAGAAGGACGGGTGAATGGACGTCGACATCACCGGCTGGCTCCGGGAGAACATCGTGCGCCTGCGGACGCTCGAGCCGGAAGCGGGCTACGCCGGGCTCGAGCCGTTGCGCGACATCGTCGGCGACGCCCGGGTCGTCGCCATCGGCGAGAGCACGCACCGGGTGCACGAGTTCTACCAGCTCCGCCACCTGGTGACCCGGTTCCTGGCCGAGGAACTGGGGTTCACCGGGTTCGCGATGGAGTCCGGTTTCCCGGAAGGCTGGGCGGTGCACGACTGGGTGCTCGGCGGCGACGGTGACCTGGACCGGCTCCTGCGCACCGGGATCACCTACCACATGGGCCAGTGCGCGGAGATGCGTGACCAGCTGCGGTGGATGCGCGAGCACAACCGCACCCACGACCGCAAGATCCGCTTCTACGGCATGGACATCCCGGACTCCAGCGCGTCCGCCCGGCCCGGGGTCACCGCCGCCTTGGCGTTCCTGGACGAAGCCGACCCGGACTACGCCGCGGCGGCTCGCAAGAACCTGCTGCCGCTGTTCGGCTACCTGCCGGCCGACCGGACCGGACTGGCCTGGGCCGCGCCGGCGATCCAGGCCTACCTGGCGCTGGGCACCGCCCACCGCCACGAGCTGACCGTCCGGATCGGCGAGCTGACCGAACGCCTCCGCGCCCTGCGCGTCCCCTACTCCACTGTGGACGCAGCACGGGCCGACATCGCGTTGCAGTGCGCGGTCACCGCCCGGTACGCGGACGCCTTCCTGGCGAACATGGCCGCCGCGCCGGGGCGCACCTACCGGGGCGCCAACGTCCGGGACGCGGCGATGGCCGACAACGTCGAGTGGATCCTCGCCCGGGAGGACCGCGTCGTCGTCGGGGCGGCGAACGGGCACCTGCAGCGCTGGCCGTACCGCGTGCCGCCGATCATCAACGAGGAACAGGTGATGCTCGGCCAGCACCTGGCCCGCTCGCTCGGCGACCGGATGGTGGTCATCGCCACCACCTGCAACGGCGGCCGCGTGTTCAGCCACCGGCCGCTGCCGGACGGGCCGCCCGGCCACACCGAGGTGTTCTACGAGGACGTCGCCCCCGGCACCGACCCGACCGATCTGGACGTCGTGCTCTCCAGTGCCGGTGCGCCGCTCGCCCTGCTCGACCTGCGCGAAGTCCCCGGCGAGGGTGAGGTGGCCCGCCGCTTCGCCGAGATCGACGGCACCCGGCAGGGCCCGTACAAGCAGCTGGTGAACCCGCTCGCCGCGTTCGACGCCGTCGTGCACATCGACCAGGTCACCCCCTGGCGGACGTTCATCGGCTCCGCGGGGCACCGCGTCGGAGGGTAGCCGGATGCTGCACGCTCACGCGGAGGTCAGACCTGGTACGTGACGTGCCCGTCGACGATCGTCGCCGTCACCGGGAGGGCACGCAGGTCCGCCGGGGACAGCGTCGCCGGGTCGGTGGCCGTCACCATCAGGTCCGCGAGGTCGCCCACCGCCACTCCGCGACGGCCGCCGGAGGACGCCGCCAGGGCGTCGGCGAACGGGATCGCCTGCTCCGGGTGCCACGGCGGGCGGTCGTCGTCCGTGCGGGAGATCGCCGAGGCGATGCCGTCCCAGGGGTCCAGGGGCGCCACCGGGGCGTCCGAACCGAACTCCAGGCGGGCGCCCGACTCCAGCAGCGACCGGTACGGGAACGCCCGCTCGGTCCGCCCGTGCCAGTGGCGGTCGGCGACGTCGCGGTCGTCCGGCTGGTGCGCCGGCTGGACCGCCGCGATCACGCCCAGGGCAGCGAAGCGGGGAACGTCGGACGGGGAGAGCAGCTGGGCGTGTTCGATGCGGCCCGGGCAGCCGACCGCCTCGAAGGCGTCCAGCGCGATCGTGTTCGCCCGGTCCCCGATGGCGTGCACCGCCGGGAGCAGCCCGTGGTCGAACGCCCGCTGCATCAACGGGATCAGTTCGTCCGGCGGCAGTTCCAGCGAGCCGGGTGTATCCACGCCGGGGTACGGGTCGTGGCAGTAGGCCGTGCGCGTGTTGAGGGAACCGTCCACGAACAGCTTGAACGGCCCGACCGTCAGCCGCCCGCCGGAGTCCGGGAGGACGTCGCCGGTGCGGTGGCCGCGCTCGATGGTCTGGTCCAGGAGGTGTTTCGCGATGACGCACGAGATCCGGGCCGCCGGGGTACCGCGGCGGGTCCAGTCCGCCACGGTGTCCGCGTATTCGTAGTCGACGATCTGCGTCACCCCCCGCGCGGCCGCCGCGGCCACCGCTTCCGCCACCCACCGGTCCTGGACGTCGATCGCCGCCGTGGGGAGCTGGGCCGTGGCGCTCATGCAGTCGCCCTCCAGCAGGACGCCCGTCGGGTGGTCGCGGCCGATCAGCTTCAGCGCCGCCGGGCTCAGCCACAGCGTGTGCAGGTCCGCGCTGAACAACGCGACCGCGCGCCCGGGCAGCGCGCGCTGCAGCAGGTCCTTGTGCGGCTTGTCCGGCCAGAGCCCGTCGCGGAAACCGGCGCCCACGACGAGTTCCGTCTGCGGCGCCGGGGTCGCCAGCAGGTGCGCGAGCAGCAGCTCGATCGCCTCCCCCGCCGAGCGCGCCGCGTCGAGGGGGATGCGACGCCGGAACGTCGCCCACTGCACCACGTGGACGTGCGCGTCGACCAGCCCCGGCAGCAGCGTCCCGCCGTGCCCGTCGACCACCCGCGCGGCGAACCCGGTGGAACCCGGCTCGGTGATCGACGTGATCCGGCCGTCGGTCACCCGGACGTCGGCGAGGTCGCCGCCGAGGCCGGGCCGGACGCGGCGCAGCAGGAGATCGTCCATGCGGACCACCTTGCCAGCCGGACCCGTCCGGGTGAAGCACGGCTTGAGATGCGGAACAACCGGGTATTCCCCTAGCGTTGGAACAGATGGCAGCCGTCGCCCGCCGAAGGGTCAGGGCCGGTTCAGGAGCGCCGCCTTCACAAGCCGCGCAGGGTTCGACTCCCTCGGTTGCCGCCAAAGCCCGGTTCAGCCGACCGGCATGTCCCGCCGCCGCAACGCGAACAGCCCGGCCGCGCCCGCCACCGCGGCGATCGCGGCCAGCCAGAGCGCCGGTGCGAGCGAGAACGCCCCGCCCGGCAACCTCGCCAGGTGCTGGAACGGCGAAATCCCGAGCACCAGCGAACTCCACTGCAACGCGGTCCCCACCAGCGACAGCAACAGGAACGCCGCCAGCAGCCCCCAGGCCGCCGCCGCGAACCGGGGCAGGAAGCCGATCAGCAACGCCGCCAGCCCGGTCAGCACCCAGACCGCGGGCAGCTGGGCCAGTGCCGCCGGGACCAGCCCGAAACCGCTCCCGTACGCCAGTCCCGTCGTCCAGCCGGTGACCACCAGCACGAACGCCGGCCCGAAGAAGGCGAACGCCAGGTGGGCCAGGGCCCAGCCGACGCGCCCGACCGCCGTCGCCAGGATCGGTTCCGCCCGGCCCGCCGCTTCTTCCGCACGCAGCTTCAGCGTGGCCTGCACCGCGTGACCCGCCGCCGCCAGGCCGAACAGCGTCATCGTCCCGGCCAGGTACGCGTCCATCACCGCGCCACCGCCGCCCATGCGCGAGAACACGTCGGCGACCGCCCGGTTGTCCCGCATCAGGTCCGCCACGTTCTGCGCGACCCCGCCCATCAGCAACCCGACGAGCCCCAGGCAGACGGTCCAGACCAGCAGCGACCCGCGCTGCAGCCGCCAGGCCAGGGCCAGCGGCGAGCGCAGGGACGCCGTCGCCTCGGAACGCCCGAGCCGTGCGGGCAGCAGCGCCGCGCCGAGGTCACGCCGGGCGGACAACGCCACTGCCGCCACCACGAACAACGCCGTCGCGGCGATGCCCAGCGCGAGCACCCACCACTGTTCCCCCGCGAACGGCCGCAGCCGGTGCGCCCAGCCGATCGGCGACAGCCACGCGAGCCAGCCCGCCGAGCCGCTGCTGTCCCCGGCCGCGCGCAGCAGGAACGCCAGCACGAGCGCCCCGATCCCGATGCCCCGCGCCTCGCTCGCGCCCCAGGTGAGCTGAGCCGCGACGGCGCCGACACCGGCGAACACCCAGCCCGCCAAGGAAAACCCGAGCCCCAGCGCGAGCGCGCCGGCGAACGGCACGCCCTGCGCGGCGACGCCGAACGCGGTCAGCAGGCCGAACACCAGGCACGCACCGCAGGCGGCGAGCACCGCGGCGGCCAGCCCCGCGTGCCGGCCGACGACGGTGGCGCCGGTGAGCTCACGACGTCCCGCCTCCTCCTCGGTCCGGGTGTGCCGGACCACGGTGAGCACCGCGATCAGGCCCACCACCACCGGCACGAACCCGCACTGCCAGGCCAGCAGGTTCCCCGGCGACGAGCCGTACAACGGGCCGTTGCGCACGACGAAGGTCGCGCTCGAGGCGTTGAGGTCGTAGAAGTGCTGCCGCGCCACGGCATCCGGGTACGCCGCCTTGATCGACGACAGGTAGCCGACCGGCGCGAGCGCGAGACCGGCGATCCACAACGGCATGAGCAGCCGGTCGCGGCGCAGCAGCAGCCGCAGCAGCGCCCAGGTGCCCCTCATCGCGCCACTCCGACCGGTTCGTCGTGGCGGTAGTGGCGCAGGAACAGCTCTTCGAGCGTCGGCGGGCGGCTCACCAGGCTCCGCAGCCCGGCCCCGGCGAGGTGCCGCATCACGTCGTCCAGCGCCGTCTGGTCCACCGACAGGTGGACGTGGGAGCCGTACGAGCTCAAGTCGTGCACGCCCGGCAGCGAGCCCAGGTCCGCGGGGACCCGCGCGAGGGAGGCGTCGATGGTGATCCGGCCCAGGTGCCGCAGCTCGTCCAGGGTGCCCGACTCGACCGTGCGGCCGGCCCGGACGATCGTGACGCGGTCGCACAGCGCCTCGACCTCGGAAAGGATGTGCGAGGACAGCAGCACCGTCCGGTCGCCGCGTTCGCGTTCTTCCGCGACGACTTCCCGGAACACCTCCTCCATCAGCGGGTCGAGCCCGGACGTCGGTTCGTCGAGGACCAGCAGCTCCACATCGGACGCGAGCGCGGCGACGAGCGCGACCTTCTGCCGGTTGCCCTTCGAGTAGGTCCGGCCCTTCTTGCGCGGGTCGAGGTCGAACCGCTCGATCAGTTCCGCGCGGCGAGCGGTGTCGAGACCGCCGCGCAGCCGGCCGAGCAGGTCGATCACCTCGCCGCCGGTGAGGTTGGGCCAGAGCGTGACGTCGCCCGGGACGTACGCGAGCCGCCGGTGCAGCTCGGTGGCGTCGGTCCAGGGGTCGCCGCCGAGCAGGGTGGCGCGGCCGCCGTCGGCGCGCATCAGCCCCAGCAGGACGCGGATCGTGGTGGTCTTCCCGGCACCGTTGGGCCCGAGGAAGCCGTGCACCTCGCCGGTGTGGACGGTCAGGTTGAGCCCGTCGAGGGCTTTCGTCCGGCCGAACGCCTTGGTGAGGCCGTCGGCGGTGATCGCGTCGGCCATCGTCATCCCTTCCGTCGGTACGCGGCCAGCGATTCACTGGCCTTCTTCAGTGCTTCGGGAGCGGCGAGCGGGTGGGTGAACAGGTACCCGGCGGCCAGCGACATGCGCAGCATCGCTTCGTGGGTACCGGGTTCCTCGCCGAGCGCGCGGGCGACGTGGTCCTGCAGGATCATCATCCCGCCGGTCATGGCGGCCAAGGCGGCCGCGCAGGCACGCGGGTCCGGCATGCCGAGGCCCTGCTCGCGGAACCAGCGCTCGGTGCCGTCGACGATCTCGGTGAACTGGGCGGCGGCGGCCGCGGAGCCGTCGATCATCGCCCGGCCCAGGTACCGGCGGAAGAGCAGCTGGCGCGGGTCGAACGTCGGGACGAAGCCCGGATCCGCCTCCCCCTTGGCGAGCGCCTCCTCCTTGAACTTCATCAGCTCGTCGAAGACGTACGTGTCACACGCTTCGCGCAGGCCGTCCTTGGAGCCGAAGTGGTGGCGGATCAGGCCACCGGAGACGCCGGCTTCCTCGGCGATGTCCAGGATCGACGTCTTCTCCATGCCGCGCTCGGTGAAGAGCTTGATGGCGGCGTCGCGGATCCGGGCCCGGGCGGTGAGGTCGTTCATCGAAGTCCTATACGTGCGTGTAGTCGACTACACGAGAATATAGCTCGCTATACGTGCATGTAGCAATGGGGAAAGCTGGCCGTTCGACAGGCGTTCCCGTGACCGCCTAACCGGGCAGTCGATTACTCCATTTGGCTCGCAACCAATTGCGGTCTATGGGCTAACTGTCTGATTGCTGACGAAGATCCCACCCTGTGTACTGCTCGGTACGCATCTCTTCACGAAGGGTCGTTTCAGTGACACAGCACAGATCGCGCTGGAGACGGCGGGCCGGGATCACCGTCCTCGCCACCGCACTCGGCGCCTCCGTCCTCGGCGTCGCCGTCCCGGTGGCCTCCGCCCAGCAGGCCCCGCCCACCAGCGGCGCGGCCGACGGCAAGACCCTCGACGAGCACGACCGCGCGCTCGTCGCCGAAGCCGAGAAGGCCGGCAAGCCCGACGTCACGCTGCTGATCGCGGCGGAAAAGGGCCAGACCGGCACCGCGGTGAACGAGCTCAAGGCCCTCGGCGGCGTCGTCCAGTCCACCGACACGAAGCTCGACTACGTCAAGGTCAGCATCCCGCCGGCCAAGGCGGAGAAGGCCGCGAAGCTCAAGTCGGTCAACGCCGTCGACGTCGACGGGCTCATCGTGCGCGACGACCCGAAGCCCGACGGCGCGACCACCCCGCTGCCGCAGCCGGCGCCGGGCAAGAACACCCCGCGCGTCAACCCGTACCTGCCGACCGGGGACACCTACGCGGCGCAGTTCGGCCAGGTCCTGCCCAACTGGGACGGCAAGGACACCACGGTCGCGGTGCTCGACTCCGGCGTCGACCTCGACTCCCCCGCGCTGGCCACCACCAGCCACGGCGAACGCAAGATCGTCGACTGGTACAACGCCAACGCCACCAACTCCGGCGACGGCACCTGGGTCAAGCAGTCCAGCGCGACCTACACCGGCACGTTCACCTCGAACGGCCGCACCTGGACGGCCCCGGCGACCGGTGGCCCGTACACCTTCGGCCTCTTCGGCGAGACCGCCGGCGACCTGGGCGCCGCGGACAGCGAGACCGGCGGTGACCTCAACCGCGACGGCGACCGCGCCGACTCCTGGGGCGTGCTGCTCGACCCCGCCACCAAGGAGGTCCGGGTCGACCTCAACGGCAACGGCGACTTCACCGACGAGAAGCCGATGACCGACTACAACAAGAAGTACGACGTCGGCTTCTTCGGCACCGACAACCCGGCGACCGACATCGCCGAGCGGATGGCCTTCGTGGTCCAGACCGACAAGCCGGGCTTCGTCGGCATCGGCATCGCCGGTGCGGAGCACGGTTCGCACGTCGCCGGCATCGCCGCCGGCAACGACCTGTTCGGCGGCAAGATGGACGGCGCCGCCCCGGGCGCGAAGGTGCTGGCCGTCAAGGTGTGCCTCACCAGCGCCGGGTGCACGTCGTCCGGCCTGATCGACGGCGTCGTCTACGCGGCCAGCCACGGCGCCGACGTCATCAACATCTCGATCGGCGGCCTGCCGGCCCTCAACGACGGCAACAACGCCCGCGCGGAGCTCTACAACCGCACGATCGCCGAGTACAACGTCCAGATCTTCATCTCGGCCGGCAACAGCGGCGCCGGGGCGAACACGGTCGGCGACCCGTCGGTGGCCACGGACGCGATTTCGGTCGGCTCGTACATCACCAAGGAGACCTGGCTGTCGAACTACGGCTCGGTCACCAAGAACCCCGAGTCGATGCACCCGTTCTCCTCGCGCGGCCCGCGTGAGGACGGCGGGTTCAAGCCGGACATCATCGCGCCCGGCGCGGCCATCGCCACCGTCCCGCGATGGGAGCAGCCGACCCCGGTTGCCGGTACGTACACCCTGCCCGCCGGCTACGCGATGCTGCAGGGCACGTCGATGGCGGCGCCGCAGGCGACCGGCGCGGCGGCTCTGCTGGTGAGCGCGTACAAGGCGACGCACAACGGCCAGCGCCCGCCGGTGGCGCAGCTGCGCGCGGCGATCAAGTCGACCGCGCGGTTCGTGCCGGGCATCGGCGCGTACGCCCAGGGCGCGGGCCTGTTCAACGTCCCGGCCGCGTTCGTCGCGCTGTCGCTCAACCCGAAGCCGGACGCGGTCTCGACGTCGGTCGAGGTGCACACCGCGCTGTCGGGCCTGCTGGCCAAGCCGAACACGGGCGTGGGCATCCACGACCGCGAGGGCGTGACCGCGGGCAAGGCCTACACCCGGACGTACACGATCACCCGCACCACGGGCTCGGCGCACCCGGTGCCGTACTTCGTGCGGTGGGTCGGCAACGACGGCACGTTCTCCTCCGGTTCGACGGTGGTCCTGCCGCTGAACGCGCCGGTTTCGTTCAAGGTGGACGTGAACCCGAAGGGCACCGGGGTCCACTCGGCGCTGCTCTACCTGGACAACCCGCTCACGATCGGCATCGACGTGCAGACCCTGAACACGGTCTTCGCGCCGCAGGAGTTCGCCGCCGGCAAGGGTTTCCAGGTCGAGAACACGGGCAAGGCCGCCCGCAACCAGGCGACCAGCTACTTCGTGCGGGTGCCGCAGGGCGCCAGCGCGCTGAAGGTGGACCTGGACGCCGGCGCCGGCGCTCCGGGCAAGGGCCAGGTGCGGTTCCTGCGGTACGACCCGACCGGTGTCCCGGCCGAGGCCAGCACCGCGACGACCGCGTGCTACCTGCCCGACGCGGGTGCGGGCTGCGCCGGCGGCACGCCGACCAGCCGGACGATCGCCAACCCGCTCCCGGGCGTGTGGGAGATCGTCGTCGAGGCACGGCGGACGTCCGATGTGGCCGAAGCGCCGTACAAGCTGTCGGCTTCGGTGCTGGGCACGGCGATCTCGCCGAACCCGGACACCATCGCCTCGGCCACGGTGGGCACGCCGATCGCGCGGTCCTACACCGTGCAGAACACGCTCGGCGCGTTCACCGGCAAGCTGACCGGGGCGACGCTGGGCAGCGCGAAGACGCAGCGGCCGTCGATCGCCGAGGGCGCGCAGCAGCAGTACCAGATCCCGGTGACGGCCGGCTCGCAGTCGCTGACCGTCACGATCGGCAAGACGTCCGACGTCGGCGCCGACCTCGACCTGGTGCTGTACAACTGCACGACCGGCTCCTGCGTGCAGGCGGCGGTGAGCGCGGACGGTGACTCGGAGGAGTCGGTGACCGTGCCCAACCCGGCGGCTGGTGTCTGGGTCGCGCTGGTGGACGGCTACGCGGTGCCGGCCGGCACCACGGAGTACGACTACCTCGACGTGTTCACCAACCCGGCCTTCGGGTCGGTCGCGGTGAACGACGCCAACGCCCTGCGCGCGTCGGGCAGCTCGTGGACCGTGCCGGCGACGGTGACGGCCGCGAGTGCCCCGGCCGCGGGCCGGACCCTGCGCGGTCAGCTGACCGTGCAGACCGACACGGGCGTCACGGTCGGCACCTCGCTGGTGCAGATCAACGCCGTGAGCTAGTTCTCAAGTCCGTGGAGGCCGCCTCGCTCGGGGCGGCCTTCACGGCTTTCTAGGCCTCTTGCGCCCGGGTGACGAAGGGCGCCGGGTCGGCGAGGACGCGGTGGATGACCCGGCCCGCGGCCCCGAGCGTGGCCGCGTCGCCGCCCAGGCGGGAGGCGGTCAGGTACGGGGGCGTGCCGCGCAGGCCGCCCAGGCGCTTCGCCAAGACCTCCGACACCGGCCCGGACAGCCACGGGTACAGCTGCGTGAACACCCCGCCCAGCACGATGCGGTCGAGGTCCAGCAGGTTCACCGCCGACGTCAAGGCGATGCCGAGCGCTCGCCCGGCCGCCGCGCACGCCGCCAGCGCCGTCTCGTCGCCGCGCTCGAGAGCGGCCAGCAACGCCGGGACCGAGGCCGCCTTCCCCGCCGCCAGCAAGGCTTCCTGCCCGGCGTAGGTCTCCAGGCAGCCGCTGCCGCCACACCGGCACGGCGCTCCCTCCGGGGCGACCACCACGTGCCCCAGCTCGCCGGCCAGGCCCGTCGCGCCCGAATACAGCACGCCGCCGACCACCAAGCCCGCGCCGATGCCGATTTCCCCCGACACGTAGAGGAAGTCGCGTTCGCCGTCGCCGTACCAGAGCTCGCCCAGCGCCGCCAGGTTCGCCTCGTTGTCCAGCTCGACCGGGATCGGCAGGCGCAGCAGGTCGGCCGGGCGGACGTCCTGCCAGCCGAGGTTGGGGGCGCTGAACAGCACGCCGTCGCCGACCGGACCGGACACCGCCAGCACCGCGCCCGCCGCTTCCAGCCCCAGCCGGTGGGCCTCGGCGAGAGCCTCCGACGCCAGCTCCTGCAGCTCCCCCAGCACCTTCTTGGGCCGGGCGCCGCGGTTGTCGCGGTCGCGGCGCACGGCGACCCGGACCGCGCCGGTCAGGTCGAGCACGCGCACCGCGAGGTAGTCGACGTTGATCTCCAGCCCCAGCGACGCCACCCGCGCCCCGCTCAGCACGACCTCGACCCCGGGCCGCCCGCGTTCGCCCGCCCGCGCGGGGCCCGTCTCGGCGAGCAGGCCGGCCTCCACCAGGTCGCCGACCAGCTTCGAGACGGTCGACTTGGTCAGGCCGGTGACCTCGGCGAGCGCGGCCCGGGTCAGCGGGCCCCCGCGGCCGACCGCGCCGAGCACGACCTCGAGGTTGCGGGCGCGCATCTCCTCGTGCCGCACGGCCTGCGTCATCGTGTCCTCCCGCGAAGCACTGTAACCCCGGCCTCTTGACGCCGGGGACCCCCGCGGCGCATATTTAGTCTACAACGTGAACTAAATGAAGGGACAGTCATGAGCGACTACGCTCCCCAGCCGGCCGACAAGTTCACCTTCGGCCTCTGGACCGTGGGCTGGCCCGCCAACGACCCGTTCGGCGTCGCGACGCGGGCGCCGCTGGACCCGGTCGAGAGCGTGCACCGGCTCGCCGAGCTGGGCGCCTACGGCGTGACCTTCCACGACGACGACCTGCTGGCCACCGAGCCGGACCGCGACAAGGCGATCGAGCGCTTCCGCAAGGCGCTCGCCGAGACCGGCCTCAAGGTCCCGATGGCCACGACGAACCTGTTCACCCACCCGGTGTTCAAGGACGGCGGCCTGACCAGCAACGACCGGGACGTCCGCCGGTACGCGCTGCGGAAGGTGCGCCGCAACCTCGACCTGGCGGCCGAGCTGGGCGTCGAGACCTACGTCGTCTGGGGCGGCCGTGAAGGCGCCGAGTCCGACGCGGCGAAGGACGTCCGCGCGGCGCTGGACCGCTACAAGGAAGGCCTCGACCTGCTCGCCGACTACGTCGTCGAGAAGGGCTACAACCTGCGGTTCGCCCTGGAGCCCAAGCCGAACGAGCCGCGCGGTGACATCCTGCTGCCGACGATCGGGCACGCGCTCGGCTTCATCTCGCAGCTCGCGCGGCCGGAGCTGTTCGGGCTCAACCCGGAGGTCGGCCACGAGCAGATGGCCGGGCTGAACTTCGTGCACGGCATCTCGCAGGCGCTGTGGCAGGGCAAGCTGTTCCACATCGACCTCAACGGCCAGCACGGCCCGAAGTACGACCAGGACCTGATCTTCGGCCACGGCGACCTGAAGAGCGCGTTCTTCCTGGTCGACCTGCTGGAGAACGGCGGCTACGAGGGCCCGCGGCACTTCGACTACAAGCCGCTGCGCACCGAGGACGCTGCCGACGTCTGGGTGTCCGCGGCCGCGAACATGCGGACGTACCTGATCCTCAAGGAGAAGTCGGCGGCGTTCCGGGCCGACCCGGAGGTCGTCGAGGCCCTCGCCGCGTCGCGGGTCCCAAACCTCTCGACGCCGACGCTCGCCCCGGGCGAGACGTTCGACGACGTCCTGAACGACGAGTTCGACCTCGACGCGGCGGCCGCGCGCGGCTACCACTTCACCCGGCTCAACCAGCTCGCCCTGGAACACCTGCTCGGCGTGCGCTGACCCACAGCCGACGGCGGCCCGGCTCGCGGGAGGGGCGGCTGCGGTGTCGCGAATGACTCATTGGGGACCTCCGACGTCCCGAATGAGTCATTCGCGACGTTGCCGGGCCGCGGGGAGCACTCCCGCGGCGTAGCGGATCGCGCCCAGCAGGAGCGCGCGGAACGCCGGGTCGCCGTAGGACTCGCTCGTGTGGCCGAGTCCGGTGTAGAACGCCCGGCCCCGCCCCTGCGGGTGACACCAGGTGATCGGGTGGTCCGCCCCCATCCCGCCACCGGTGTAACTGGACTCGTCCAGCGTCTGCAGGACGTGCACCCGGCCACGCGGATTGGTGCGGAAGTCGTACAGCTCGTCGGTCCGGGTCCACACCGGCGGCAGGTGGGCGGTCGCCGGATGGGTGCCGTCCTCGGTGACGAACCGGGCCTGCTGGATCTCCGGGTGCGTCTCGAACCAGGCGCCCACCAGCTCTCCGTACCACGGCCAGTCGTACCCCGTGTCGGCCGCCGCGTGGACGCCGACGTACCCGCCCCCACCCTCTACATAGGACTCGAACGCCGTCCGCTGCGCCTCGTCCAGGACTTCCCCGCTGGTCGAGAGGAACACCACCACGTCGTGCGCGGCCGGGGTGAACGCGTCCTCGGTCGCCGTGACGGCGAAGCCGTGCGCCGAGCCCAGTTCCCGGATCGCCCGGATCCCGGCCGGGATCGAGTCGTGGCGGTACGCGGTCGTCTTGGTGAACACCAGCACCTGCACGGAAGACCTCGTCATTCGGTCGGGACGGCTGCGGCCAGGAGCAGGTCCTTGACCTCGGTGGCGTGGATCTTCTCGCGCGCGAACGCCGGGTCCGAGCACAGCAGCACGGGCCCGTCCTCGGGCGAGTCGGGCAGCCGCCCGTGGCTGCCGCGGACCGGAGCCGGATCGAGCGGCACGACCTGCATCGAATACCGCAGGCCGAGCTTCTTGCGGGCCAGCGCGGCCGCCGCCTTCAGCTTGACCTTCGGGTCGCGCGGGTCGAAGAACAGCTCGGCCGGATCGTAGCCGGGCTTGCGGTGGATCTCGACGGTCTTCGCGAAGTCCGGCGCGCGGTCGTCGCCGAGCCAGTAGTAGTAGGTGAACCACGCGTCCGGCTCGGCGATCGCGACCAGCTCACCCGCGCGTTCGTGGTCGATGCCGAACCCGGCCTGGCCTTCCCGGTCCAGTACGACGTCCACTCCGGACAGCCCGGCGACGATGGCCCGCACCCGCGGGAGGTCCGCCGGATCGGCGACGTAGACGTGCGCGACCTGGTGGTCGGCGACCGCGAACGCCCGGGACGTCCACGGGTCCAGGTACTCCATGCCCGCCTGGACGTACACGGAGAGCAGGCCTTCGCGGCGCAGCGCCCGGTTGACGTCGACCGGCCGGCTCGCGTTCGTGATGCCGTACTCCGACAGCGCGACGACGGTGTGCCCGCCCGCGGCCGCTTGGTCGAGCAGCGGCCGCAGAGCCGTGTCGAGCTCCCGGGCCGCCGCCGCGGCCTCGGGTGCGTCGGGGCCGAAGCGCTGCAGGTCGTAGTCGAGGTGCGGGAGGTAGACGAGCGTGGTGTCCGGCTTGTCCTCGGCCACGATCTTCTGTGCCGCGGCGATGATCCACTGCGACGACGTGATCGACGCCGTCGGACCCCAGTAGGTGAACAGCGGGAACTCGCCGAGGGTCCCGACCAGGCGGTCGTGCAGCTGCGGCGGGTGCGTGTAGCAGTCCGGGGACTTCTTGCCGTCGGCGTGGTAGATCGGCCGCGGGGTCACCGTGAGGTCGGTGGCCGCGCCCATCGCGTACCACCAGCAGACGTTCGCGACCCGGTGGCCGGGCTGCGCGCGGCGGGCCGCGTCCCAGAACTTGTCCCCGTGCACCAGCTTGTTGTGCTGGCGCCACAGGAACACCTCGCCGAGTTCGCGGAAGTACCAGCCGTTGCCGACGATCCCGTGCCCGGCCGGGGTGCGCCCGGTGAGGAACGTCGACTGCACCGGGCAGGTGACCGCCGGGAACACCGTGTCCAGCTGCGCGGTGAAGCCCGGCTCGGCCGTCTTGCGCAGGTTCGGCATGTGCGGGAGCAGCCGCGGGGTCAGCCCGACGACGTCGAGGACGAGCAAACTCATGCGGACACCTCTTCCAGGCCCAGGGTGGTCAGTTCCCGCCGGGTCCAGTCCAGCTCGGCCGCGATGCCCGCGACCAGCCCGGCGTCGTCGGCGGGGGCGTCCGGGAGCACCTGCCAGGTGTAGGTCTCGACTTCGACGTGGTCGGTGCGCGCGGCCGCGCCGGCGAACAGCTCGGCCAGGGTGGCCGCCAGCACCGGCCGGGTGGACCTCAGCGGCGGCGCCGGGTCGGCGTGCAGCGGCACGTGGAAGTGCACCCGCCAGGGTTGCTTTCCGGGTAGCGCGCCGGCCAGCGCGAGGTCGAGGTCGTCGGCTCCGGGTGGTGCTCCTTCGGTGCTCTGGTGCAGGAACCGGGGCTCCACGAACGAGGCCAACGCCGTCCGTGTGACGGGATCGGCCGGATCCGGAGCCTCCAGCGCGGCCGAGGCCTGCAGCTTGACGACGTCCAGCCCGGCCGCCTCCAGCCGCCCCAGAGCGGCGGCCGGGTCTTCGAAACCGACCGCGAGGTGACAGGTGTCGAGGCAGACGCCGAGCCGGTCCTTGTCCACTTCGGACAGCAGCGACGCGGCCTGCGCGGTCGTCTCGATGATGCAGCCGGGTTCCGGCTCGAACGCGACCCGCACCGGCCGGTCCTGCGCCGCGAGCCCCTTGGCGAGCACGTCGAGCTGCCCGTCGTCGCCCCGCCACTCGGTGCGCCAGCCGAGCGGCAGGGTCGACACGCTGCCGCGCACGGCGTCGTCCGGCATCAGCTCGGCGAGCAGCCGCGCGAGGTCCAGGGTGTACCGCGTGCGCTCCGGCGCCGCCCAGTCCGGGCGGTACACCTTGTGCTTGACGACCGGGTCGTGAAAGCCCTGGTAGGGGAACCCGTTGAAGGTGACGACCTCCAGGCCGCGCGCCGCCAGCTCGCGTCGCAGCCGGGCCACCGCGCCCGGGTCGGCGGCCAGCTCGGCGGCGACCGGCCGGGCCAGCCAGAGGCCGAGCCCGAGCCGGGCCACGCCGAGGCGCTCGCGGACCGGCTCGCCGAAGCGGGCCAGCTGGGCGAGCACGCCGTCGAGGTCTTCGGCCTGGTGGACGTTGGTGCAGTAGGCGAGGTGGACCAGCGTGCCGTCCCGGTGCCGGAACCTCACTTGCGCGCCCCTCGGAGGATCGAGTTGCCCGCGAACTCGGCTGCCGGAGGCCCTTCGTCCAGCGACAGCCGCCCGCTCTGGCCGTAGAACTCGACGGGGTTGCGCCACAGCACCCGGTCGACGTCGTCATCGGTGAAGCCGGCGGTCAGCATCGCGTCGCCGGTCTTGCGGGTCTTGAGCGGGTCGCTCTTGCCCCAGTCGGCGGCCGAGTTCACCAATACGCGCTCGGTGCCGTACTCCTTCAGGATCGCGACCATCCGGTCCTCGTCCATCTTCGTGTCCGGGTAGATGGAGAAGCCCAGCCAGCAGCCGGAGTCCTTGGCCATCGCGACGGTCGGCTCGTTGAGGTGGTCGAGCACCACGCGCTCCGGCGCGATCCCCGATTCGCGGACGACGGCGATGCTCCGCTCGGTCCCGGCCGCCTTGTCGCGGTGCGGGGTGTGCACCAGGGCCGGCAGGTCGTGGGCGATCGCCAGGGCGAGCTGCGCGGCGAACGCCTTGTCCTCCTCCGCGGTCATCGAGTCGTAGCCGATCTCGCCGACCGCGACCACGCCGTCCTTCTCCAGGTACCGCGGCAGGAGTTCGAGCACCGGCACGCAGCGCGGGTCGTTGGCCTCCTTGGGGTTGAGCGCGATCGTGCAGTGGTGGGCGATGCCGAACTGGCTCGCGCGGAACGGTTCCCAGCCGACCAGGGCGTCGAAGTAGTCGGTGAAGCTCCCGACGCCGGTGCGCGGCTGGCCGAGCCAGAACGCCGGTTCGACGAGCGCGCGGACGCCGGCGGCGTGCATGGCCGCGTAGTCGTCGGTGGTCCGCGAGCTCATGTGGATGTGGGGGTCGAAGATGCGCATCAGCCGTCCTGTTCGTTCAGCAGGGTGCGGAGATCGGCGGGGACTTCGCGGCCGGCCGCGGTGCGTTCGGCGGCGAAGTCCCGCAGCATGCGGAGCAATTCGTCGTCGGTCCGGCGGTCGAGGCCGGCCACGGCGGCCAGCGGGATGCCCATGAAGACGCACTTGAGCACGCCGTGGCGGTATGCGGGCGGGTCGAGGTGCGTGGCGGCGTACTCGCCCATCGCCGCGGCCACCAGGCGGGTGTCGTTGGTGCGCAGCGCGTCCGCGACCAGTTCGATCCCGGCGTCCCCGATGTCCACAACGGACAGTCCATACAGGATCGCGCGCTTTTCGGCCGCGTCGCCGTAGCGGTAGAGCTCAGGCATCTCCGCGGCGGCGCCGGGGGCCGCCGCGAGCAGCTCCACCCGCGCCGTGTCCGCCGCCGTCCGGCCGACCCGGCGGCCGACGGCGGGGAACACCGTGCGCAACGCCTTCGCGTCGGCGGCGACGTCGGACAGCGCCTTTTCCAGCCAGGCGTTCACGCGGTCACCGCCTTCCGCAGGAACTCCAGGGACTCGCGGGCGATCCGCGGGGCCGCGTGGCTGTCCCGCGGCAGTTCGACGGCGACGAGCCCGGAGTACGGTGCGAGGGCGGCCAGGACCGGCGGGAAGTCGATCTCGCCCCGCCCGAACTCCAGGTGCTCGTGCGTGCCGCGGCGCATGTCGTCGATCTGGACGTTCACCAGCCGCGGCAGCGCCCGGCGGACGCAGTCGGGCACGGACGCGGACTCGGTGCACCGGCAGTGCCCGATGTCCAGCGTCAGCCCGAACCGGTCCGGGTCGCCGAGCCTTCCCGACAGCTCGAAGTACCCGTCGAGGTCCTCGACGAGCATCCCGGGCTCGGGTTCGAAGCCGAGCCGGACGTCGTGCTCGTCGGCGGCCTTGAGCACCTCGGCGCACCCGTCGACCAGGTACGCCCACGCCTTCTCGGGTTCGAGGTCCGCGGGTTTGTTGCCGCTCCAGAAGGAGACCGCTTCGGCACCGAGGTCCGCGGCGATCTTCACCGCCCGCGTCAGGAACTCGACGCGGCGCACGCAGTCGGGGTCGAGGAACGTCGGCGAGTGCTTGCGCCAGGGGTCCAGCAGGAACCGCGCGCCGGTCTCGACCACGACGGCGAGGCCCAGCCGGTCCAGGTCGGCGGCGACGCCGGCGACGCGGCGGGCGAGGTCCGGCCCGAACGGGTCCAGGTGCTGGTGGTCGAGGGTGAGCGCGACGCCGTCGTACCCGAGGTCGGCCAGCACGCGCAGGGCGTCGGAGAGCCGGTGGTTGGCGAAGCCGTTGGTGCCGTACCCGAACCTCATGTCGGCGACACCTTCCGGCCCAGCGCCCGCGCGACCGGGAACGCGGCCGCCACGGCGAGCGCCGACCGCCACGCGCCGGCGCGGGCGATCAGCCCGGCCTGCAGCGGGATCATGCCGTGGATCCCGGCCCCGACCGCCCGCCGGATCTTGCGCGCGGCCGGGTCGCGGACGGCGTCGTACTGCGCGCCGCCGGTCGTCACGGCGTACGTCCCGAGCAGCGCTGAGGACAGGAGGCCGCCCCGGCCGGCGGCGACCCCCACGCCGGCCGTCGCGACCAGGGTGGCCGCGGGCAGCGCGGGTCCGGCACCATCCACTTCGGACCTTGACAGCGTTGTCACGGCGTAGGTGTGCGCGCCGACGGTCAGCGCGGCGGGCAGCGCCGGTCTGCTCCCGCCCGCGCCGAGCAGGACGTCGAGGGTGCGGGCGGCAGCCATCGCGGCCGGGCCCAGCACGGTGTTCTTGAGCGCGAAGTCGTAGGCCCACACGGTCGCGGCCAGCGGCAGGGCGACCCGCAGGGCCCGCTGGCCGCCGGCGGCCGCGGCGATGGCCAGCCCGCCCGCGGTCAGCCCGGTGGCGACGCCCAACGCGGTCTTCGGCGCGACCCGGCCCGACGGGATCGGCCGTTCGGGTCGTTCGACGGCGTCGAGGTCACGGTCGGCGTAGTCGTTGAGCGCCATGCCCGCCCAGTAGAGGCAGACCGAAGCACCGGTCAGGGCGAGCGTGCGGCGGCCGAACGGCCACCCCGCCGCGGCGGCCCCGGCGACGGCGTCCCCCGGGACGGTCAGCGCGGCGGGGGCGCGGACGAGCTCGACCAGCGCCTTCACCGGTGCGCCCAGTCGCGCAGGGCGGCGTACTGCGACGCCAGGTCGTGCGGGCCGTCGCCGACGGGATCCTTGAAGAAGAAGCCGAACTCGGCGACCGGCCCGGCCACGCCGTTGCGGCACGCCTTGCCGGCCAGCCGGGCGAGGTCGAGCACCAGCGGCGCGGCGAGCGCCGAGTCGCAACCCTGCCAGGTGAGCTGCAGCGTCATGCGCGTGCCGAGGAAGCCTTCGAACAGCACGTGGTCCCAGGCGGTCTTCCAGTCGCCGAGGGCCGGGACGTAGTCGATGTGCACCTCGCCGTCGACCGGGTGGCCGAGGTTCCGCGCCAGCACCTGCTGCTTGGACGCGTTCTTGCTCGCCGCGGCCGCGGGGTCGGCCAGCGTGGCGCCGTCCCCGCCGCCGAGCAGGTTCGTGCCCGACCAGGCCAGGACGTTCAGCCCGCGCTGCGCGAACATCGGCGCGAGGACGGACCGCAGCAGCGTCTCGCCGGTCTTGCCGTCGCGGCCCGCGTACGGCTGCCCGGTGGCTCGGGCGAGTTCGTCGAGGGCAGGCAGCCGTGCACCGGTGGACGGGGTGAAGTCGACAAAGCCACAACCCGCACGGAAGGCGGCGTAGGCGTAGAGCGCGCTCGGCGGCAGCGTGTCGAGCTCGGTCTCGAGGGCGGCCAGGGAAGCGTGTGCGGGGTGCGGTGGACACGGCGGTTCGGTGGAGGCGACGTTGAGGACGACGACGTGGTCCAGTCCCCGGCGGAACTCGGTCAGGTCGCCGATCACCTGCTCGACCGCGCCGCGCCCGCCCCCGGACGGCGCGGGCCGCAGCCGAGCCTCGGCGGCGTCGAGCTCGGCGGCGACCGCACCGGGCAGAGCGGCCGGCAGCACCCCGGCGGCGGCCAGGTGTTCGGCCCGCTTGACCAGCGGCGTGCCGACGACGTCGTGTCCCCCGAAGACCAGGTTCCCCAGGCTCGGTAGCGCGGCCCCGGCGAAGTCCGGCAGGTCGGTCACGCAGCCGGTGCGCGCGGCGAGCCCCGCCCGCAGCGCGGCCGCCCCGGCGACGGCGGTGGTGGCCACCGAGCCGCGTGCCCCGATCAGCCAGACACCGAGCTTCCCCATGGTTCCTCCAGTTCCCCGGTCCAGCCCGCCCTGGTCAGCGGGTCCACACAGCGAGATCACGCGCCGGCCATGTCCCCGGCCGGCGCGGCGGTACTGGGTTTCCTTGAGCGGCAAGAACTCCACGGCTCGACGCCGTCAGCCCCCATTGGCACGATACCGGCAGAAACGCCCATACCGGCCGCGCTGCGCGGACAACATGGCGGACAGAGCGCCACCGACCGGGCTAATTGCGGGCGCGCCGGATCGGTTCCGCTGCAGCGGTTACGCCATTCGAGATCACCGTCAGGCGGAAGCCGCTCGGGCTGACCACGGCGCGCCAGATCGGTACCCCCACAGCAGTAAGCCATTCGAGATCACCGTCGCCCAGAAGCGGGTCCCGCAGAAACCGAGCGCCTTCCAGCGCGGTGTCGTGCGCCGGGCGCGCGCCACCGCCGCAACGCCCCATCGCGGGCGAGCACCCTCAGGCAGAAGAAGCAGCCCCGCCGAAACTCAACGCACCGAGCGCCCCGACCAGCGGAGCCAGCTCCGGCCGCGCCTCCGCCTCCCCGAGCGCCTCCGCCAACGCCGCATCGTGCGTCGGACGCGCTGCCGTCAGCAGCGCCTGGCCCGCCGGTGTCACCTCCGTGTAGATCCCCCGGCGGTCGTCCGCGCACAGGTACCGGGCCAGCAGCCCCCGCCCCTCCAGGCGGGCCACCAGCCGCGTTGTTGCCGACTGGCTGAGGACCACCGCGTTCGCCAGCTGGTTCATCCTCAGGTGGAAGCCGTCCTGGCGGGCCAGGACGTCCAGGACCGTGTACTCGCTCACCGACAGCTCGTGGTCGCGCTCGAGCGCGCGCTGCAGCCGGTCCTCGATCCGCGCGTGGAGCGCGGCCAGCGTTCGCCAGCCCTGCGCGCGTGCTTCGACGGCGTCGTCGTCCAGTGACACGGTTCACCCCTTCCCGGCTTGCGCAGACTGCCCGGCAAGTCGCAAGCTTGTGCAATAACCCGCGTGTGCAACTATCTCGGACGCTTGTAGTTGCCAACGCCCCCAGTCTACTCCGGGAAGAAGGAAGTTCCATGCCCGCCGCTCTGCTCGCACTGGCGATCAGCGCTTTCGGGATCGGCACCACCGAGTTCGTGATCATGGGCCTGCTGCCCGAGGTCGCGGCCGATTTCGGCGTCTCGATCCCGTCCGCAGGCCTGCTCATCTCCGGCTACGCGCTCGGCGTCGTCGTCGGTGCTCCCCTGCTCACCGCGCTGGCCTCGCGCGTGCCGCGCAAGACCGTGCTGGTCGCCCTGATGGGCCTGTTCATCGCCGGCAACGTGCTCTCCGCGCTCGCCCCCGGTTACGGCCTGCTGATGACCGGCCGGGTCGTCGCCGCGCTGAGCCACGGGGCGTTCTTCGGCGTCGGCTCGGTCGTCGCCGCGTCGCTGGTCGCCCCGGCCAAGCAGGCCGGCGCCATCGCCCTGATGTTCACCGGGCTGACCGTGGCGAACGTCCTCGGCGTGCCCGCCGGCACCGCGCTCGGCCACGCCTTCGGCTGGCGCTCGACGTTCTGGGTGGTCAGCGCGCTCGGCGTCGCCGGCGCGATCGGCATCCTGACGCTGGTGCCGCACCAGGAACCCGAACCGGGGACCGGCCTGCGCGGCGAGCTGGCCGTGTTCCGCCGCCCGCAGGTGTGGCTCGCGCTGGTGATGACCGCGCTCGGCTTCGCCGGGGTGTTCGCGTCCTTCACCTACATCGCCCCGATGATGACCGAGGTCGCGGGCTTCTCCAGCGGCGCCGTCACCTGGCTGCTCGTGCTCTTCGGCGCCGGCCTGTTCGCCGGCAACCTGCTCGGCGGCAAGGCCGCGGACCGCAAGCTGATGCCCAGCCTCTACGTCATCCTCGCCGCCCTGGCGCTCGTGCTCGTCGCGTTCGTGTTCACCGCGCACGCGAAGGTGCCCGCGGCGATCACGATCGCGCTGTTCGGCGCGGCCGGCTTCGCCACCGTCCCGCCGCTGCAGGCCCGCGTGCTGGCCAAGGCCGAGGGCGCCCCGGCACTGGCGTCGGCGGCGAACATCGCCGCGTTCAACCTCGGCAACGCCGGTGGCGCGTGGCTCGGCGGCCAGGCCATCGACGCCGGCCTCGGCTACACCGCCCCCAACTGGATCGGCGCCGTGCTCGCCGCGGCCGGCCTCGCCGTGGCACTCGTCTCCGGACTGCTCGACCGCCGGAATCCGGCTAGTTTCGCAGCCGGGGAACGGGTACTCGCCCGATGAACCACCCACCGAAAGGACCCCTCGTGACCAGCGTGCCCGTCATCGAACTCTCCAACGGCGTGCGGATGCCGCAGCTCGGCTACGGCGTGTTCCAGGTCCCGGACGACGAGACCGCCACCGCCGTCAAGGCCGCCCTCGACGCGGGCTACCGCAGCATCGACACCGCGGCCGTCTACGGCAACGAAAAGGGTGTCGGCCAGGCGATCGCCGAGTCCGGCATCGCCCGCGACGAACTGTTCGTCACCACCAAGCTGTGGAACTCGGCCCAGGGCTACGACTCGACGCTCAAGGCGTTCGACGAGAGCATGACCAAGCTCGGCCTGGAGCAGCTGGACCTCTACCTGATCCACTGGCCGACCCCGGCGCGCGACAAGTACCTCGACACCTGGAAGGCGTTCGAGAAGCTGCACGCCGACGGCCGGGTCCGCGCGATCGGCGTCTCCAACTTCCAGCCGTCGCACCTGCAGCGCCTGCTCGACGCCGCCGACGTCGCTCCCGCGGTCAACCAGGTCGAACTGCACCCGTACCTGCAGCAGCGCGAGCTCCGCGAGTTCGACGCGAAGCACGGCATCGCGACCGAGGCGTGGAGCCCGCTCGCCAAGGGCGGCAGCCTGCTCGGCGACCCGGTGATCGCGGAACTCGCGGTGAAGCACAGCCGCACGCCGGCGCAGATCGTGCTGCGCTGGCACCTGCAGCTGGGCAACGTGGTGATCCCGAAGTCGGTGACGCCGTCCCGGATCGAGGAAAACTTCGACCTGTTCGGGTTCACCCTCTCGGAGGAGGAGATGGAGTCGCTGACCCCGCTGGACCGCGGCGAGCGCACCGGTCCGGACCCCGACACCTTCAACGCCGCCTGACCCGTGCGGCCGCCTCGGGGGACGCCGAGTCCCCCGAGGCGGCCGGCAACGGCGGTTACCGCACGACGGCCCACAGTTCCCACGACCAGGTCGTGGGCCGGCACTCGAACCGGACGAACCCGCCGGTCTCCACGTACCACTGGCCGTCGGCGTAGCACTCGTACTCGTAGGCCGCGCCGTAGCTCCACTGGTACTTCATGATCTGGCTGTCCCCCGCGCTGGCCGGCGGCGCGAACACGACCGTCGACGCCAGCGCGCCCATGACGGCGGCGGCTGCGAGCTTCTTCTTCACTTGTCTGTCCCCCGGTTCTCTCTGAACACGTACAAGGGACAAACAATCATGAACCGGGCACGCTTGTCCGCCGAACGGGGGAATTGGTCACTGCTTGCGGGCGACCCCGCCCAGCGTCAGGAAGTTGAGTTCGCCCAGCGGGTGCAGCCGCGGGCCGTCCGGCCACCATTCGTGCAGGTAGACCAGCCCGGGCCGGAGCAGCTCGGTGCCTTCGAAGAAGCCCGCGATCTGGTCCCGGTTGCGGTACACGCTGCCCAGGCCGGTGCCCTGGAAGCTGGTCTCCAGCAGCCGCGCGAGCTCCTGGCGCGGGGAGTCTTCTTCCGGGTCGAAGTTGTGCGTGAGCAGCAGGAACGACCCGGGCGCGAGCGCGGCCACGTATTCCGCGACGATCGACTTCGCGCGGTCGTAGTCGTCGATGTGGTGCACGATCGAGGTGAGGATCAGCGCCACCGGCCGGGTGAAGTCCAGGTACTCCTTGACGACCTCGTCGGCGAGGGTCTCGGCCGGCCGCGTCAGGTCGGCGCCGGTCACGTGGGTCAGGTAGTTCTCTTCGAGCAGCGCCCGGCCGTGCACCTGCACGACCGGGTCGTTGTCGACGTACACCACCTGCGCGTCCGGGTTGTACCGCTGCGCCACCTCGTGGGTGTTTTCCGCCGTCGGCATGCCGGAACCCAGGTCGAGGAACTGGTCGATGCCGCGTTTGCCGGCCAGGAACCGCACCGCGCGCACCAGCCAGTCCCGGTGCTCCTTCGCCATCGCCCGCGCGCCGGGCGCGATGGCCAGGAGACGCCGCATGGCCTCGCGGTCCACTTCGTAGTGGTCGTGCCCGCCGAGGAGCGCGTCGGACAACCGGGCCAGGCTGGCCTTGCTGAAATCGAGGGCGGCCGCACCGCCCTCGGTTCCGGACCGCAGGTCGCCAGGCGTCATCGGCTGCTCTCCCACTCTGCGCGTGGTGGCGGCACCCCTGCCCGGGCTTCGCTCACCGTGTCCGGCGACGGACAGTGCTCAGATTACGACATGGGGTGCACCAAGTGAACCGGGCACAAGGGCCTTGCCTGCCAGGGACAACGACCCGATCGGGGCGCCACCCGGCCCGGAGATCGTTACGGGAAACGCAATTCCCGCCACGTCCGTCCCCCATCCGTGGTCCGGTACACCGCGGACCCGCCGAAGGCGTCCGCCTGCCCGTCGACGACGACTCCCGTGCCGCCGCCGGGGAAGTCGAGATCGGTCAACGCGAAGCCCCGCTCCGGCAGCTCCAGCGTCGTCCACGTCCGGCCGCCGTCCGCCGTGTGGTGCAGGAACCCCACCCCGCCGCCGATGGCCGCGACCGTCGCCGACGTCGGTGAGGCCGCCGCGAAGCCCTGGTTGATGCCCGCGAACGGCACCGCGTCTTCCCCGCTGAACCGCGCACCGAGCTGCGGGGCGTGGCGCAGGTGCCGTTCCATCGAACCCGGCTGCGGCGAGCCCGGGCTGCCGCTGCACAACGCCACCACCTGGCGCTCGCGGACGCCCGCGAGCGAGGCCACCTGCCCTTCCGGGCACGGCGGCTCCGCCGGGGTGAACCGGGCGCCGTCGCGGGAGGTCCAGTACCGCTCGGTGCCGTAGTCCGCGCCGAGCGCGACCTGCAGGCCGCCGCCGATCGCCAGGTCGCCGTACGTGAGGCCGCCGGTGACCTCGAACCCGGGCACCGGGACCAGCACCGGCGAACCGGCGGCCCCCGAGTACAACCGGGTCGCGCCGTGGCCCTCGCCGTAGCTGGTCAGCAGCGCGAAGACGCGGCCGCCGGTCTCGGCGATCTTCGAGAGGTAGTACGGCTCCCGCGCCCCGGCCAGGGTGACCGGCCGCCAGCTGGCCCCGCCGTCGCGGGTCGCGAGCACGTGGACGCCGTCTTCGACGTAGGCGACGCGGTCACCGAAGAACCGCAGCGCCACGTGGTTGTGGTTGTCCGGCAGCGACATCGGCGGCGCGCCCAGCCGCCGCCAGTGCCGTCCGGCGTCGGTCGTGCCCAGCAGCGCCGGGCACCACGTCTGCGCGCACGGCGAGTACCCCAGGACGTACCCGGTGTCCGGGCCGGTCCAGCTCGTCGAGGCCGGTTGGAATCCGGACGGGATCACCGGGTCCGCGGTCGCGGGCGAGGCGAACGCGGTCAGGAGGGCGATGACGGACACCAGCAGCGCACATCTCATGATCACCTGACGCCCCGCGCCCGGCGATGGTTGCCCAGCGCGGGACGGTTGCGCCGCCCGGCTCAGCGCGGTGCGGCCGGCCGGGCGCCGAGCTCGGCGGGGCCGTCGGCACCGCGGCCGGCGATCACGATCGCTTCCCTTCCAAGAACGTCGTCGCGAGCGCGGCCCAGCCCGGCAGGAAGTGCCCGGCGTCCTCGGCCAGCCGGACGTCGGCGTCCGGGAGGGCCTGCCGCAGGTTCGCCGCCGCGTCTCGCTGGTCGAGCAGGACGTCGCGCGCCCCGAACTGCGCCTGCACCGGCATCGCCAGTTCCCGCAGGCGCTCCACCGGGAACACCGGGATCGCCCCCAGCCGCGGCTTGAAGTGCTCGAACGTCGCCAGGGTGAACTCGCCGACCGCGCGCCGCCCCGGGTCGGGCGGGCTGCCGTGGGCGACCATGGCCAGCGACCGGCGGCGGCCCCAGTCGCCGAAGAGGCTGTAGGCGGCGAACTTCAGCAGCGGCGCGGTCCGGCGCCGGCCGAGGCCGGACGGGTTGACCAGAGCCAGCGCGGCGACCCGTTCCGGACGGCGAAGCGCGTAGTCCACCGCCCACCAGCCACCCAGCGAGGTGCCGAGGAACGCCGCGCGCGGCAGTGCGAGCTCGTCGAGGACGTCGTCCAGCCACTCGGCGTACGCGGGCGACCCGAGCGCGGGCCGCGCCTCGACGGTGCGGCCCGGTTCGCCGGGCGCGTCGACCGCGTACACCCGCAGCCGCCCGGCCAACGTGGCGATGTCCGGCAGCCAGTGCGCGGCCGTGCCGCCGGACCCCTGCAGCGCGACGACCGGCGGCGCGGCCACCGGACCGGACACCACGGCGAAGGTGTCCCCCAGCCGAGTGGCCGGCGTGCGGCGCTCGGACGGCACCGGCCACCGGTCCAGCAGCGTGTCGTAGCGCTCGCGGACCGCGGCCGCCCCGGCCGCCGACCGGTAGACCGCGGTCACGTCAGGTTCTCCGCGATCGAGGCGACCCACCGCAGCAGGTCGGCCCCGGCCGCCAGGTCGCCGAGCACGATGATCTTCATGGTGGCGCGCTCCCCGTCGTAGATGGTCTCGACGCGCAACGGCCGCTCATCCCCGTCACGCGGCCCGTTCACCGAGGCCACGACCATGGTCGCGATCCGGTCCGCGCCCGCCCGGTCGACGCCGGCGAGCTCGACGACCCCCGACAGCTCCGCGACCGGGCCCGCGGCCCGCTCGGCCACCGGCAGCCCGGTGAAGGCCGCCAGGTCCTCGGCCGTGATCCGGTACTGCTTGCCGATCCGGACCGCCTTCAGCCGCCCGTCCCGCACGTAGTTCCGGACCGTCCGGACGTGCAGGCCGAGCTTCGCGGCGACCTGTTCGACGGAGAAGACGCCCTGCGCCATGACCCTCCTTGTGTTCCTCAAACTACCCTATCACTCCCTCGATAGGGAAGTTTGAGGAGCATGCGGTTCGCTCACCCGGGTGACGGGTACTCCGAAGTGTTGTTCCTGCCCACGCAGATACGTCCACATCGGACAGTCGAAGGGACGCCGACGATGCCGTATCCCCCGCCTCCGGAGCCGTACGGAACGCCGTACGAGCCCGCCCCCACCGAAGAGATCGTGGAGCGCACCCACCCGCGCATCCGGGTCGTGCGCACGATCAACGCCCTGATCCACCTGGTCTGCGCGGTGTTCGCGCTGGTCCTGGCCGTGCACATCGTGCTGGTGCTGGGCGGGGCGAACTCGGCCAACGGCTTCGCGCACCTGATCTCGGAGTGGTCGGCGGGCGTGTCGCTCGGCCTGCGGAACCTCTTCACGCCGGACTCGGAGGGGTTGCGGACGTTCCTGAACGACGGCCTCGCCGCCGTCCTCTGGCTGATCATCGGCGCCATCCTGACCGACGTCATCGCGCGGATCGGCGTGCCCGGCCCGCGGCGCGTCTGGTACCGGCGCAGCTACCGCTGAGCCACGAAGAAGGCCTCCCCGGTACGCCGGGGAGGCCTTCTTCGTGGGCTATCGAGGCTGAGGCTGTTCGGCACCGGGTTGGACCGGCTCCGGCTCGGGTGCCGGCAGGGCCTGGTCGGCGGGCTCGCCACCGCGGGGTGCGGGAACGCCCTCGGCGGCGATCGCGTCGAAGTGTTCACGGCACCAGCGGCCGTAGCGCCTTGCGTGCACAGTCATCGCGTCCACCTCCTCTCGTCGGGCGATCCTCGTCACACCAACAGCGTCCTCCGCCGCGGTGCCGAAAGCCAACAGATTTAAGCGGGACTTAAGACACGGACGGGTGAACGTCCACAGAGGACGCGGGCCTCAGCCCGCGAACTCCTGCACGACCGTCCGGCAGAAGGCCGGCAGGTCGTCCGGGTTACGGCTGGAGACCAGTCCGTTGTCCACTACCACCTCTTCGTCGACCACGGTGGCACCGGCGTTACGCAGGTCCGTCCGGATGCTCGGGTACGACGTCAGCGTGCGGCCACGCACGACATCCGCTTCGACGAGCGTCCACGGACCGTGGCAGATCACCCCGACCGGCTTGCCGGCCCGCACGAAGTCGCCCACGAACTTCACCGCCGCGGCGTCCGTGCGGAGGTTGTCCGGGTTCATCGTGCCGCCGGGCAGCAGCAGCGCGTCGAAGTCGCCGATTTCGACGTCGGCGACCTTCCGGTCCACCGCGAACCGGTCACCCTTGTCGATGTCGCCGTTCATCGCCTGGATCTCGCCGGTGTCCAGGGACACCAGCTCGACCGTCGCGCCCTCGTCGAGGACGGCCTGGCGCGGCTTTTCCAGCTCGACCTGTTCGACGCCGTCCGCGGCCAGGATCGCGACCCGGCGTCCTTGCAATGCGTTCGCCATGGGGCTCCTCCGTCGGAAAACTGAGTGCACCGGGGTAATTACCCCCTCGTTCCGGCGTCAAACCAAGTCCATTGAGGACAGTGCAATCAGTCCGCACATTCAATGGCGAGCACGGCGATATCGTCATGCGCCGAGCTCCCGAGCCAGTCCCGGACCGACTGGCGCAGCTGCCGCACGACCTCCCGGGCGGGCTCCCCGGCCGCCGCCGTGAGCACGGCGCGCAACCGGTCGTCTCCGAAGAGTTCCGTCTGGTCGTGCCGGTTGCGGGCTTCGGTGATGCCGTCGGTGTACAGGAGACAGACGTCGCCGCGCTCCAAACGCACCTCCGCCTCGGCGAAGCGGGCCTGCGGCGAGATGCCGACCAGCGTGCCCGGCACCGTGACCTCCTCGACCACGCCCGAGCGCCGGACGACCAGCGGTGCCGGGTGGCCGCCGGAGGCCAGGGTGAGGCCGATCCCGCCGTCGGAGGGCCGGGCCGAACCGAGCACCAGGGTGGCGAACCGGCTGCTGCCGCCGGCGATGAGCAGCTCGTTGAGCAGCCGCAGCAGCGTGCGGCCGTCGCGCTCGACCATCGCGAGCGCGGTCAGGGCGTGCCGGACCCGGCCCGTCAGCGCGGCGGCCTCGGGGCCCTTGCCGCAGACGTCGCCGAGCACCAGGAACGCGCTGCCGTCGTCGCGGGGCAGGACGTCGAAGAAGTCGCCGCCGACGGTGAGGACCCCGCCCGCCGGCTCGTACCAGGTCTCGAACCGGGCGCCGTCGAGCTCCGGCGGGTCGGCCGGGCGCAGCGTCGTCTCCAGGCCGCGGGTCGCCTCTTCCTGCCGGGCGTAGCGCTGGGCGTTGGCCAGCGCCGTCCCGGCCGCCACGGCGAACTCCGCGACCGCACGGGACTGCTCGGCGCCGAACTCGGCGTCGCCGCGGCGGCCCAGCAGCAGGGCACCGGTGACCCCGGCGCTCGCGTTGGGCCCGAGCGAAACGACCGAGACGTCGGCGTGCCCTCCGAACCGGTCGGCGACCACCGATGGCAGCGTGGCGACCTCGGGCTCGGGCACCGGCGCCTGCTGGGGCGGCCCGACGGCCCCGAACGTCGCCGCCAGCACCGGCGCGGTCTGGGCCGGAACCCGCCGGATCCGGCCGTGGCCCTGCGCGGCCGGCCGCTCGCAGCTCCACCACTCCCAGCGGCCGCGGGTGGTCGGCAGCAGCACGAAGACGGTCTCGGCCAGCGCGGACGCGGCCAGTTCGGCGATCACCCGGGCGGTGCCGTGCCGCCCGCGGGCGGCGGCCAGCCGCGGGCCGGCCTCGGCCAGGAAGTCACCGACGTGCCGCCGCGGGACGTCGTCCGCGCGCACGGTCCAGGAGTGCCAGCCGCCGGGCAGGGCCCGGATCCGCGCCGGACGCCGGTGACCGGCCGCTTCGACGTGGCCGGACGTCTCGGAGGCAGCGTTGAGCTGGGGCTCGGCGTCGCCGGCCAGGGCCCGCGCCGCCGGGTTCGCCCAGCGCACCACCCCGGCGTCGTCCTGCAGGAACACCGCGTCCCGGACGTCTTCGAGGGCCGCTCGGGTGAAGGCGTCGATGCCCGGCGGCCCGCCGTCACCGGTCATCGGCGGCAGGGCCGCCGAGGCCGGGGCCGGACGTGACACCATGCACGGACCTCCTGCCTCCGGACTGCTGTCGCACGGCTACCGCGTGAGCGGGCGGGCTGGCTCGAAGTGTAGGGCGAAGCATGGCACGCTGGGTCGACGACCATGGCTGGCGCATGCGTGGTGGAGAGGGTCGGCACACATGACAACGGAATCCCAGAGCGAAGCGGCCGCGCTGGAGCGGGTGCTGGTCGCGGTGCGGGATCTCGGGGACGGCAACTTCCGCCGGCGGCTCGTCCCGCACGGCGACGGCATCTCGGCGCAGCTCGCCGTCGCGTTCAACGACATCGCCGAGCGCAACCAGCGGCTGGTCAGCGAGCTGCTGCGGGTCCGCGCGGCCGTCGGGCAGGAGGGTCGGCTCAGCGAGCGGCTCGAAGGCCAGGTCGGCACCGGCGGCTGGACCACCGCCGTCGACGCGGTGAACGGCCTGGTCGAGGACCTCACCCGGCCGGCGATCGAGCTGGAGCGGGTGCTCGGCGGGGTCGCCGACGGCGACCTGTCCCAGCCGATGACGCTGACCCTCGACGGGCGCCCGCTGCAGGGCGCGTACGCCACGCTGGCGAAGACGGTCAACGGCCTCATCGCGCAGCTGTCGCGCTTCGCCGCCGAAGTGACGAGGCTCTCCCGCGAGATCGCGGGTGAGGGACGTCTCGGCGGCCAGGCGGTCGTCCCGGGCGTGTCGGGCACCTGGCGCGACCTCACCGACTCGGTCAACTTCATGGCCGACAACCTCACCGAGCAGGTCCGCAACATCGCCCAGGTCACCACGGCCGTCGCGCGCGGCGACCTGACCCAGAAGATCAACGTCGACGCCCGCGGCGAGATCCTCGAGCTCAAGAACACCATCAACACGATGGTCGACCAGCTCTCGGCGTTCGCCGACGAGGTCACCCGCGTCTCCCGCGAGGTCGGCTCGGACGGCAAGCTCGGCGGCCAGGCGCAGGTGCCGGGCGTCGCCGGGACGTGGCGCGACCTCACCGACTCGGTCAATTTGATGGCCGACAACCTGACCGACCAGGTCCGCGGGATCTCCCAGGTGGCGACCGCGGTGGCCAGCGGCGACCTGACGAAGAAGATCGACGTCGACGCCCGCGGCGAGATCCTGCAGCTGAAGAACACGCTGAACACGATGGTCGACCAGCTCTCGGCCTTCGCCGGCGAAGTCACCCGCGTGGCGCGCGAGGTCGGCAGCGAGGGCAAGCTGGGCGGGCAGGCGGAGGTGCCCGGCGCGGCCGGGACGTGGCGCAGCCTCACCGACTCGGTCAACCAGATGGCCGACAACCTCACCGACCAGGTCCGCAACATCTCGCACGTGACCACGGCGGTGGCGAAGGGCGACCTGACGCAGAAGATCACCGTCGACGCGCGCGGCGAGTTCTTCGAGCTCAAGACGACCATGAACACCATGGTGGACCAGCTCTCGGCGTTCGCCGACGAAGTCACCCGAGTGGCGCGCGAGGTCGGTACCGAGGGCCAGCTGGGCGGCCAGGCGCAGGTCCCGGGCGTCGCGGGCACGTGGCGCGACCTGACCGGGTCCGTGAACTTCATGGCGAACAACCTGACCACCCAGGTCCGCAACATCGCCCAGGTCGCGACGGCCGTCGCGCGCGGCGACCTGACCCAGAAGATCGCGGTGGACGCTCGCGGCGAGATCCTGGAACTCAAGACCACGCTGAACACGATGGTGGACCAGCTGTCCGCCTTCGCGGACGAAGTCACCCGGGTGGCGCGCGAGGTCGGCACCGAGGGGAAGCTCGGCGGCCAGGCCGCCGTGCCCGGCGTCGCCGGGACCTGGAAGGACCTCACCGACAACGTCAACTCGATGGCGAACAACCTGACCGACCAGGTCCGGAACATCGCCACGGTGACGGCGGCGGTCGCGAAGGGCGACCTGACGCAGAAGATCACCGTCGACGCCCGCGGCGAAATCCTCGAGCTGAAGACGACGCTGAACACGATGGTCGACCAGCTGTCCGCCTTCGCCGA
Organism: Amycolatopsis sp. 505; assembly: GCF_031625235.1. NCBI lineage: Bacteria > Bacillati > Actinomycetota > Actinomycetes > Pseudonocardiales > Pseudonocardiaceae > Amycolatopsis > Amycolatopsis sp. 505. The sequence continues at coordinate 232,028 of NZ_JACKQP010000006.1, read as the reverse complement.
CGAAGTCACCCGCGTGGCGCGCGAAGTCGGCACGGAAGGCATCCTCGGCGGCCAGGCGCGCGTCCGCGGCGTCGCGGGCACCTGGAAGGACCTCACCGACAACGTCAACGTCATGGCCGACAACCTGACCGACCAGGTGCGCAACATCGCCACCGTGGCGAGCGCGGTGGCCAACGGCGACCTGTCGAAGAAGATCCGGATCGAGGCCCAGGGCGAGGTCGCGGCGCTGGCCGAGACGCTGAACGGGATGGTCGAGACGCTGCGCGCGTTCGCCGACGAGGTCACCCGGGTCGCCCGAGAGGTCGGCACCGAAGGCATCCTCGGCGGCCAGGCCCGCGTCCCCGGCGTCGCCGGCACGTGGAAGGACCTCACCGAGAACGTCAACTTCATGGCGCACAACCTGACCAGCCAGGTGCGCAACATCTCGCAGGTCACGACGGCGGTCGCGAAGGGCGACCTGACGAAGAAGATCGACGTCGACGCCCGGGGCGAGATCCTCGAGCTCAAGACCACGATGAACACGATGGTCGACCAGCTCTCGGCGTTCGCCTCCGAGGTCACGCGCGTGGCGCGCGAGGTCGGCACCGAAGGCAAGCTGGGCGGCCAGGCCGAGGTCGACGGCGTGTCCGGCACCTGGCAGCGGCTCACCGAGAGCGTGAACCGGCTGGCCGGGAACCTGACCACCCAGGTCCGCGCGATCGGCCAGGTGGCGACGGCGGTGACCGCGGGCGACCTGACCCGGCACATCACCGTCGAGGCGAACGGCGAGCTGGCCGACCTCAAGGACAACATCAACCAGATGATCGCGAACCTCAAGGAGACGACGAGGACCAACCGCGAGCAGGACTGGCTGAAGACGAACCTCGCGCAGCTGTCGGGCCGGATGCAGGGACACCGCGACCTGGTCTCGGTCGCGGCGCTGATCCTGTCCGAGCTGGCCCCGCTGGTCCGGGCGCAGCAGGGCGCGTTCTTCCTGGCCCGCGAAGACGACCGGGACGGCACGGTGCTCGAGTGCATCGCGGCGTACGGGCTCGCGGAGTCCCGCGCGGGGCTGCGGTTCGCGATGGGCGAGTCGCTGATCGGGCAGGCCGCGGTCGACCAGCGCACGGTCCTGGTGCACAACGCGCCGCCGGAGTACGCGCTGATCTCCTCCGGGCTCGGCTCGGCCGCGCCGGTGAACCTGATCGTGCTGCCGGTGCTGTTCCAGGGCGAGGTGCTCGGGGTGCTGGAGCTGGCCTCGGTGAACGAGTTCAGCACGGTCCACCAGGACCTGCTGGAGCAGCTGCGGCACACGATCGGCGTCAACGTGAACACGATCCTGTCGAACTCGCGGACCGAAGCGCTGCTGACCGAGTCGCAGCGGCTGGCCCAGGAGCTGCGGGCCCGGTCGGAGCAGCTGCAGGCCCAGCAGGGCGAGCTGCGGCGGTCCAACACCGAGCTGGCCGAGAAGGCGGCGCTGCTGGCCCAGCAGAACCGCGACATCGAGGTCAAGAACAGCGAGATCGAGCAGGCCCGGCAGGAGCTCGAGGAGCGGGCCGGGCAGCTGACGGTGGCGTCGCAGTACAAGACCGAGTTCATGGCGAACATGTCGCACGAGCTGCGGACGCCGCTCAACAGCGCGTTGATCCTGGCGAAGCTGCTGTCGGAGAACCCGGAAGGGAACCTGACGGAGAAGCAGATCCAGTTCGCGAAGACGATCTACGCGGCCGGGTCGGACCTGCAGCAGCTGATCAACGACATCCTGGACCTGGCCAAGGTCGAGGCCGGCCGGCTGGACATGCAGATGTCCGACATCACGCTGCCGGAGCTGGTGGACTACGTCGAGTCCCTGTGCCGCCCGCTGACCGCGGACAAGGGCCTGGAGTTCGCCGTCCACATCGACCCGCCGGTGCCCGGCAGCGTCCACACGGACGAGCACCGCCTCCAGCAGATCCTGCGGAACCTCCTGTCGAACGCCGCGAAGTTCACCAACGAGGGCGGCGTGCGGTTGCACATCCGCGCGGCGGACCCGGCGGAGGTGGAGCAGGAGTCCCTGAAGAACGCGCCGGGCATCATCGCGTTCGCGGTCGAGGACACCGGCATCGGCATCCCGGAGGAGAAGCTGGCGGTCATCTTCGAGGCGTTCCGCCAGGCGGACGGCACGACCAGCCGCAAGTACGGCGGCACGGGCCTGGGCCTGAACATCAGCCAGCAGCTCACCGAGCTCCTGGGCGGCGAGCTGCGCGTGGTGAGCGAGCCGGGCGTGGGATCGACGTTCACCCTGTACCTCCCGGTGGCGGCGGCCAACCTGGTGGACCCGGCCCTGACGGCGCTGTCCTCCCCGCGGCTGCCGTCCGTGCCGAGCACGGTGCTGGTGGCCGCCCCGGACGTGACCCCCAAGCGCTTCCACGGCGAGAAGGTCCTGATCGTCGACGACGACCTGCGCAACGTGTTCGCCCTCGCGGCGGTCCTGGAGCAGGCGGGCCTGGACGTGATCTACGCGGAGACGGGCGTCGACGGCATCCGCGCCCTGGAGCGCAACGAGGACACGGCGCTGGTCCTGATGGACGTGATGATGCCGGAACTGGACGGCAACGCCACGATCGCGGCCATCCGCGCCGAGGCGGCCAACGCCGACCTGCCGGTGATCGCGGTCACAGCCAAGGCCACCGCGGAGGACCGCGCCCGGACACTGGCCAGCGGCGCGGACGACTACATCACGAAGCCGGTGGACACGGACAAACTGCTGGACGTGATCGCGGCGTCCCTGGAAGCGGACGCCGCGTCGACCCGCGACGCCGCCTCTTACGACGATGGAGCGGGTGACGGGAATCGAACCCGCGTAGCTAGTTTGGAAGACTAGGGCTCTACCATTGAGCTACACCCGCGTGCCCCCGGAGGTACCCGGGTGCGCGGATAGCTTAGCGTGACCCGCTAGGCTGATCACACACCCCCCTGGGGGTGGACCCGGGATGTGGCGCAGCTTGGTAGCGCATCCGCTTTGGGAGCGGAGGGTCGCAGGTTCAAATCCTGTCATCCCGACCCGATTCGGGGGTGGGCTCGCGCTGGCGCGCTCGCCCCTCCCCCTTCATCTCCTTCCCGTTGCCCGGGGGGCCGAGCCCCCGGACCCCCACGGTGCCTTCCGGTGCCTTGGGAGACCTGCCGGATTAAGGTTGGCTCGCCTTGGCAGGTCTGCCGCGGCCTGTTTCCGTCGATGTGGATCGGGTTTTTATTGTCATCCTGCGCGATCAATCCGGGGGCTTTTCGGGCCTGCTGATGCGGATTCGGTACTCGTTTCGGGGGACGTAACCTTCTGTCCCTTGTGGGCGATGAGGACAGCGGGGCCAGGTTGATATGACCTGGTAGCGGAGGGTCTTACGGGGGGAGTTCGACTGTGTCCTGGCTTGGTGCCGTGCCGCTGGTCTTGCTGTGCGGCGCGCTTCTCGTGCTGCCCGGCATTCCTTTCACTTACCTGCTCGGGCTGCGGCGGCTGGCCATGGTTGCCCTGGCCCCGATCGTCGTGGTGGCCGTTGTTTCGGTGACCGCCGTGGTGGCTTCGAAACTCGGGCTTCGGTGGTCGCCGCTGTTGCTGCTGTTCGTCTTCGCGGGAACTGCCGGCGTTTTCGGCGTTGTGGTGCTGGCGCTGCGCAAACGGCTGCCACCGCCTGCTCGCGGTGACCGGCTCGCCGTGGTGGGGACGGCCGTGGCCGGGCTCGGCGCCGCCCTCGTGCTCGGTGTCCTCACCGTGCGCGCGGCCATCGGCAGCCCGGAAGAACTGGCGAAGACCGACGATTCGTCCTTCCACTACAACGCCGTCGCCACCATCCTCAACAGCGGTGACGCGTCCACCTTGATGATCGACACCCTCGGCGTGCCCGATCGCGTCCGGGGCTTCTACCCCGCGGGCTGGCACGACCTGGGATCCCTCTTCGTCATGCTCACCGGCATCTCGGTGCCGGCCGCCGCGAACATCCTCTCCGTCACCATCGCGCTCGTCGTCTGGCCACTGGGCTGCGTGCTGCTCATGCGGCAGCTCGCGGGACCCTCACGGGCGGCACTGGGACTCGCCGGCCTGCTCAGCGTCGCGTTCGGCGCGTTCCCGTGGGAACTGCTCGGCTGGGGCATCCTGTGGCCCAACCTGCTCGGGCTCTCCCTGGTGCCGGCCGGGGTGGCCGTCGTGGTCTCGATGGCCGGGCTCGCCGAGGACGACGTGATCGGCCGCGGCCGGGCCTGGCTGCTGGCGCCCGTGCTGCTGACGGCGGTGGCCATCGCGCACCCGAACGCGGTGATCAGCCTGGCCGCGATCACCACCCCCGTGGTCGTCGTCGGCCTGGCGCGAGCCGCGGCGCGGCGGTACCGGGCCGGGCGGCGAGCGTCGGCGGCCTTGTTCGCCGCGCCGATCGTGCTCGCCGCACCGCTGTACTGGCTGGTCGTCGTCCGGTGGGGCGTGTTCGCGGGACCCATGAGCGCGGATTCGGCACCCTTCGAGTCGCCTTCCCAGGCGCTCGGCGAAGTGCTGACCGGGGCGACCAACCACAACGGCGCCGGCTGGGTCCTCGCCCTGCTGGTGATCCTGGGTGCCGTGTCGTGCTTCCGGCAGCGGTCCCGCCGCTGGCTGGTGGCCGGGCACGTCGTCTCCGGCGGGCTGTACGTGCTCGCCGCGGGCGTGCCGGGCGCGACCCGCCGCATCTTCACCGGCTTCTGGTACACCGACTCCCACCGGCTCGCCGCCATGCTGCCGATCACCGGCGTCCCCCTCGCGGTGATCGGTGTCCTCGCGGTGGTGACGGCGCTGCGCGGCAGGCTCGCGCCGGACGGCGTGGCTCGCCGGCTCGGACCCGCCGCCGCCCCGATCCTGGCTGCCTGCGCCCTGCTGCTGGTGACCGGCGGCCTGCACTTCTCCGACCACCGCAACCGCGTCCTCGCCGCGTACCCCAAGGCCACCCCGCTCGTGAGCCCGGACGAATACGCCCTGTTCACGCGGATCGGCCGGCAGACCGAACCGGGCACCATCGTGGCCCAGAGGCCGTACAACGGCAGCCCGGCGGTGCTGGCCCTGACCGGCCGCCAGGTGCTGTTCCCCCAGCTCAACCTGGGCCGGCTGACCCCGGACCAGGTGTACCTGGCCCAGCACCTCAACCAGGCGGCGAGCGACCCGAAGGTGTGCGAAATCGTCGACCGCCTCCAGGTCCGGTACCTGCTGGCCAACGTCACGGTCAAGGGCAGCATGTGGGAAGGCACCGGCTACCCGGCCCCGTCGGCCGGGTTCCGCGAGCTCGACCGAGGCGGCGCGTTCCGGCTCTACCGGGTCAGCCCGTGCGACAAGGAGACCGACGCACGCTGACGGTGTGCCGCTTCAGATGATCTTCTCGGCGCCACCGTCTCGAGCGCCGTCCGTGCCGTCGGCTCGGCCGCCCCGACCACCGTGCCGTCCGGTCCGATATCGCCTCCGCAACTCGTGGTTCCGCCGGGCAGCTCGGTAGGCGTCCCCGCGGTGTCCCAGCGCACGGCACGCCGCGGCGACAGGGACCCGCTGACGGTCGAGTAGCCGACGATGAGACCGTCGCCGTCGAGGCGGGGAACCTGCCCGCCGGGCCCCGCGTGCGCGGCCGCGACCGCGGACCTACGACGGGAGACCGGCCAGCCACTCCGCCAGCGTCGACACCAGCGCCTCGGGCTGGTCTTCCGGCGTGTGGTGCCCCGCCTTCTCCGGGCGCCGCACCACCTCCAGCGATGCGAACGTCGACGCGCACCACTCCACCATCGACGGCGTCAGCATCGTGCCGTGGCCCGGCTCGAACGTCACCAGCAGCTTGGGCACCGCAGGTGACGACGCCAGCCAGCGGCCGAACGCCTCGATCCGGGCCACCACCGCGGCCGGCTCGCCGCCCAGGGGCATCGAGCGGGTCCACTGCAGGACCGGGCGGCGGTCCTGGAACGCGTACTCCGGGGGCAGGAAGTCCTCGACGAGCGACTCGCCCACGCCCGGCGTCTTGAGCGCCCGGAACAACTCGGCGCCCGCGGGCGGGAACTCCTCCCACGTCATCGGCTTCAAGACCGCTTCGGTGAACGCCAGCGCCCGGACGCGCGACGGGTGCCGGGACGCCCAGTCCGCCGCCAGCGCGCCACCCCAGTCGTGACCGATCAGGACCACGTCGTCCAGCGCCAGGGCGTCGAACCACGCGTCCAGGTAGCGGGCGTGGTCGTCGAAGGTGTACTCGATGTCCGGCCGCGGGGACGACCCCATGCCGATCAGGTCCGGCGCCAGCAGACGGCCCGGCAGGGACGGCATGACGTTGCGCCACAGGTGCGACGACGTCGGGTTGCCGTGCAGGAGCACCACCGGCGCACCGGTGCCCGACGAACGGTGGACCAGCTCCGTCACTTGAACGCCCCCGCGAAGCGCGACGCCCAGTCGGCGAACGGACGCGCCGGGCGGCCCAGCACCCGCTCGACGTCCGGGCTCACCGCTTGTTCTTCGGACGTCGGCGATCCGAGGACGTCCAAAGTGGAGTCAGCGACCTCCGGCGGCAGGAAGCCCAGCATGAGGGAACGCGCCTCCTCGCGCGTCCGCTCGATGAACCGCACCGGCTCGCCGACCGCTTCGCCGAGCGCCGCCGCCTGTTCGCGCGGGGTGATCGGGGCCGGCCCCGTCAGCACGTACGCCTTGCCCGCGTGGCCGTCCTCTCGCAACGCCGCCGCCGCTACCGCAGCGATGTCCGACGGGTCGACCACCGGTAGGGCCACGTCCGCGAACGGGGCCGCCACCTCCCGCGATGAACGGATGCTCTCCGCCCACTGCAACGCATTCGACGCGAACGCTCCCGGCCGGAGCAATGTCCACTCCAGACCCGAGCGGCGCACGGAGTCCTCCAGCACCGCCGGGTGGCGGCCGGTCGCCACGCCCTGGGACGACAACGCCACCACCCGCCGGACGCCCGCCGCCTTCGCGCGGGCCAGGACGTCGTCCAACGGCACGAACGCACCCGGCACCAGCACGAACACCGCCGACACCCCGGCGAACGACACCGAAGCCAGCTCTCCCCGCTGTACCACCACTCCCGGCGGCGCGGAGGTGATCCGGCGGGACACCGCCGTCACCTCTTCACCCGCCTCCGCCAGCATCCGCACCAGCGGCGCTCCGACATTTCCCGTCGCTCCCACAACCATGATCATGGGATCGACGGTACATTCGGAGTGATAGTAGGTACCTAGAGGAAAGTATTGGCCGGAGGCGCCAAAGTGACCGAGACCACACCCGAACAGGCCTGCCCGATCGCCCCGGTCGTCGACATCGTCTTCAGCCGCTGGACGACGCCGATCCTGTGGGCGCTCAACGAGTACGGGCGCCAGCGGTTCGTCGAACTCGAACGCCGCATCGCCACGATCACCCCGAAGGTCCTCACCCAGCGGCTGCGGCAGCTGGAGCGCGACGGCCTCGTCGTCCGCACCTACCACGCCGAGGTCCCGCCGCGCGTCGAGTACGAGATCAGCGAGCTCGGCCGCAGCCTCGGCCCGCTGTTCGCGTCGCTCTCCGAGTGGTCGGGCAACCTCGGCAAGGTCGAAGCGGCCCGGCAGTCCTACGACGAACGCAACGCCGCCAGGTAGGCCTGCTACGGCGAAACGTCCACGTAGTCGAGGTTGGCCGGGCCGTCGGCGGTCGTCGCGGTCAGGCGGACCGTGTGCGCACCCGCCGGCAGCGGCAACGACCTGGCCACCGTGCTCCACGTCGTCCACGCGCCCGTCGCCGGGAACGACACGCCCGCGGCCACCACTGTGCCGTCGACCGAGACGTCCACCGGGCGCGCCGCCGCCGTGCCGTTCGCGTAGCCGAACGTCAGCGTCGATGCCGGGCCCGTGACCTGCCATTCGACGTAGCTGCCGACCGCGTTGGCGCCGTTGGCGAAGCCGGTCCCGGAGAAGCCCGCGTGGTTCGAATCCACCGTGCCGCCGGTCGAAAGCGTGGCGGACTCGGCTTCGTAGCGCGTCGAGGAACCGCCGGCGCGCGACACCCGGTACAACACCGTCGCGTGCGAAGGTACCGAAGCGCTGATCGTCCCCGAAGTGCTCCGCACCGCCTTGCTCCACAGGTCCTTCAGCGTGTACGAGGACGCGCTGCCGATCCCGGTCGCGGACGCCGTCGTGCTGATCGTCGCCGTCGCGCCCGTTTCGTTGGACAGCGCCACCGCGCGGTCGCCGTTCGAGAGGACCTTGCTGTAGACGACGAGGCCGGCGTTCGCGCTCAGCACGGTCGCCTGCTTGCCCAGCGGGTCCTGGTCGAGCGCGATGACGTCGGTGTTCTTCAGGATCGAGAAGTTGTCGTCCGACACCTTGCGCAGGTCGCTGCCGATCAGCAGCGGGGCCGCCATCATCGCCCACAGGCTGAAGTGCGTGCGGTACTCCGTCGCGGTCATCCCGCCGTTGCCGACCTCGAGCATGTCGGGGTCGTTCCAGTGGCCGGGGCCGGCGTACTGGGCGAGGCCGCGGTTGGTCTGCGCCTTGCCGATCATGCTCGACCACTTGTCGGAGATGTCACCGGTGGTGCGCCACAGGTTCCCGACCGGCGCGGCCCAGGTCCACGGCTTGTTCTGGCCCCACTCGCAGATCGAGTACGCGATCGGGCGGCCGGACTTCGCGAGCGCGTCCCGCATCGCCTTATAGCGCTGCTGCGCGTCGACACCCTGGTTGTTGCAATTGTCGTACTTCAGGTAGTCGACACCCCAGGAGGCGAACAGGTTCGCGTCCTGCTGCTCGTGGCCCAGCGCGCCCGGGAAGCCCGCGGTGTTGCAGGTCTTCGTGCCGGCACTGGTGTAAATGCCGAACTTCAGGCCCTTCGCGTGCACGTAGTCGGCGAGCGCCTTGATGCCGCTGGGGAACCGCGCCGGATCGGGCACCAGGTTCCCGGCCGAGTTGCGCGACGGCAGCGCCCAGCAGTCGTCGATGTTGACGTAGGTGTAGCCGGCGTCCTTCAGGCCTTTGCTGACGAAGATGTCCGCGATGCCCTTGATCATCGTTTCGTTGAACTCGGCGCGGCACTGCGTCGAATTCCAGTTGTTGAAGCCCATCGGCGGCGTGCGCAGCAGGCCGTTTTCCAGAGCCGACGCCGTGGGCGAGCCCAGGACGAGGCCGCTGACCGCGATCGCGAAGGCGGCGGCCGCGCTCGCGATGCGCCGGAGTGAAGACATGCGTGCTCCCGGAGGTGAGGTGGAGGACCTCCGATTAGTAAAAGTTCCTTCCAATCAGGGAGTCAAGGTCTGGTGCACGAAACATCAGATATGACGCCGGATCATCCCGGTCAGCGGCAAGCGGCGGGCAGCTCCTCCACCAGCCAGGTGTGGATCTGCCGGGCCGCGTCCGCCACGTCCTCCCCCGGTTCGAGGATGAGGACCGGGACCCGCGGCTCGGCGACGGCGGTCCCGAACAGCCGCAGGTAGGCACCGACAGCCGTCAGTTCGGCATCCGTCGCCGTCTCGGGCAGTTCGTCGAATTCGACGTCCGCCGGGTCGGCGAGCACGACGCCGGTCGCGCCGGCGGCGTCCGCCACGACGGCGGCGAGAAGCGCACCCGAACCGGACCCGAGCACGACGAACGGTTCGCCGTCCGCCTGGGCGCGAATGGCCTCGGCGGCCGTCGTGACCAGCGTGTCCAGGTCGACGGGGGCGGGCGTCTCGCCGTCGAAACCCGGCGCGGGCAGCAGCCACGTCTCCCGGACGCCGTCGAAGCGCGCGGTGACGTCCTCGCCCCAGCGGGTCGAGCCGGTGAGCGTGCCGAACGCGAACAGCAGCGGCCGGGACACGCCCGTCGTCGCCCGCCGGAGCCGGGGCGTCCACGGCGACGCGGGCAGGAACTGCGCGGCCGCGCCGAGGAACGTCCGGAACTCGGCCGTGCGGCCGGTTTCCCGGGCCGTCCGGAGCAACGTCCCCAACGCACCACCCGGCTCCGCCGTCGGCAGCGGGACGTTGGCCAGCAGGTGCCCGGCCAGCTCACCGACCGTCGGGTAGTCCCAGACCAGCGCGGCGGGCAGTTCGAGTCCGGTCGCCGCACTGATCCGGTTGCGCAGCTCGACGACGCCGAGGGAGGTGAACCCCAGTTCGGCGAACGCGGACTCCGGCTCGACCGCGTCGACGGACGGGTGCCCGAGCGTCGCCGCGACCTCCGCCCGGACCCAGTCGAGGAGCCACGCCGGACGGTCGGCGGCCGGGAGGTCGGCGAGCCGTCCGGTGATCGGCTCGGCTTCCGGCGCGTCGCTCGCTTCGGGGACCACCGTCTCCGGCAGCACCAGGTCCAGCCAGTAGCGCCGCCGCTGGAACGCGTAGGTGGGCAGGTCGACCCGGGCGGCCCCCGGGAAGAACGGCGCCCAGTCGACGTCGACCCCGTGGACGTGAGCAGTGCTCAACGCCGAGAGCAGTGCTCTCTCTTCAGAGCGGTCGCGCCGCACCGCCGGGACAGCGACGCAGCCCTCGCCGAGGATGTCCTTGACCATCGGGCTGAGCACGCCGTCGGGACCCAGCTCCAGGAACGTCGTCACGCCTTCGGCGTCGAGGGCGCGAACGGTGTCGGCGAACCGGACAGCCTCACGCACGTGCCGCACCCAGTAGTCGGCGGTGAACGGCGAAGCGAGAGCACCGCTCACATTCGAGAGCACCGGTATTTCCGCCGGGTGGTACGTCAAGGACTCCGCGACCGCGCGGAACTCCGCCAGCATCGGGTCCATCAGCGGGGAGTGGAACGCGTGGCTCACCGCAAGCCGCTTGGTCTTCGGGAACTGGGCCGCGACCGCCAGCACCGCGGCTTCCTCGCCCGAGACGACCACCGACGCCGGGCCGTTCACGGCCGCGATGGAGACGCCCTCGGCCAACTCGATCTCGGACTCGGGGGCGGCGATCGAGACCATCGCCCCACCGGCGGGCAGGGCCTGCATCAGCGTCGCCCGGGCGGCGACCAGCGTGCAGGCGTCGGACAGCGACAGCACGCCGGCCACGTGCGCCGCGGCGATCTCGCCGATCGAGTGCCCGGCCACGAAATCCGGGCGGACGCCGAACGACTCGACCAGCCGGTAGAGAGCGACCTCGATCGCGAACAGCGCGGGCTGGGTGAACTCCGTGCGGTCCAGCAGCTCGGCATCGTCGAAGGGCAGGTTCGGGAAGTTCGCGCAGACCTCGTCGAAAGCCGACGCGTACACCGGGAACCGCTCGTACAGCGAACGACCCATTCCGGCCCGCTGGGCACCCTGGCCGGTGAACAGCACCGCCAGCCGGCCGGGCCGTTCGCGGCCCACGACCACGTTCGGCGCCGACCGGCCGTCGGCCAGCGCGGCCAGCCCGCTCGAAAGCTCGTCGGCACTGCTGCCGTGGACCACGGCCCGGTGCGAAAACCGGCCGCGAGACAACAACGACAGCCCGATATCGGCGGGATGCCCGGTGACGTCCGACAACCGAGCGGCCTGCGCTCGCAGGGCAGCGTCCCCACGACCGGACACCACCCACGGCAGGACACCGGTAACCCCGCGCCCGGGCACCACCGGCGGCAAGGCAGGCGCCTGTTCGAGGATCGCGTGCGCGTTCGTCCCGCTGACGCCGAACGACGACACCCCCGCCCGCCGCGGCCGGTCGGAAACCCAGGTGCGCGCCTCGGTCAGCAGCTCCACCGCACCGGCCGTCCAGTCCACATGGGACGAAGGGGCATCGACGTGCAACGTCGGCGGCAGCACGCCGTGCCGCATCGCCATGATCATCTTGATCACGCCCGCCACCCCGGCGGCCGCCTGCGTGTGCCCGATGTTCGACTTCAGCGAACCGAGCCACAGCGGCGTCGAACGGTCCTGGCCGTACGTCGCCAGGATCGCCTGCGCCTCGATCGGGTCACCCAGCGTCGTGCCGGTGCCGTGGCCCTCGACGACGTCCACTTCGGACGGTTGCAGCCCGGCTCCGGCCAGCGCGGCGCGGATCACCCGCTGCTGCGACGGGCCGTTGGGCGCGGTCAGGCCGTTCGACGCGCCGTCGGAGTTCACCGCCGTGCCGCGGACCACCGCGAGCACCGGGTGCCCGAGCCGCCGCGCGTCGGAAAGCCGTTCCACCGCCAGGATCCCGGCGCCCTCGCTCCAGCCGGTGCCGTCGGCCGCGTCGGCGAACGACTTGCACCGGCCGTCGGCGGCCAGGCCGCGCTGCCGGCTGAAGTCGATGAACACGCCCGGCGTCGAGAGCACCGTCACGCCGCCCGCCAGCGCGAGGTCGCACTCACCCTGCCGCAGCGCCTGGCCCGCCAGGTGCAGCGCCACCAGCGACGACGAACACGCCGTGTCCACGGTGATCGCCGGGCCTTCCAGGCCGAAGGCGTACGCGATGCGGCCGGACACCACGCTCGCCGAGCTGCCGGTGCCGAGGAACCCCTCGACGCCCTCGGGCACGGCGAGCGGCCGGGACGCGTAGTCGGAGTACATCACGCCGGTGAACACCCCGGTCCGGCTGCCGCGCAACGACTCCGGGTCGATGCCCGCGCGCTCCAGGGCCTCCCAGGACGTCTCCAGCAGCAGCCGTTGCTGCGGGTCCATGGCGAGCGCCTCGCGGGGCGAGATGCCGAAGAAACCCGCGTCGAAGTCGGCGGCGTCGTAGAGGAACGCGCCTTCCTTGGCGTAGCTGGTGCCGGGGTGGTCCGGGTCGGGGTCGTAGAGCGCGTCGGCGTCCCAGCCGCGGTCGTCCGGGAGACCGCCGACCGCATCACGGCCCGCGGCGACGAGGTCCCACAGGTCCTCCGGGCTCCGGACCCCGCCGGGGTAGCGGCAGCCGATGCCGACGACGACGATCGGGTCGCCGTCCACCCGCCGCTCCCGCACCACCACCGGCGCGGCCTCGCCGGACACCCGCTCGACGACGTACCGGGCGAGCGCCTGCGGGGTCGGGTGGTCGAACACGAGCGTCGCCGGCAGCCTCAGCCCGGTTTCGGCGGCGAGGCGGTTGCGCAGTTCCAGGGCGGTCAGCGAGTCGAAGCCGAGTTCCTTGAACGCGCGCGCCGGTTCGACGGCGCCGCCCGAGGCATACCCGAGCACGCCCGCGACGAGCCCGCGGACGAGGTCGAGAACCTGCCGGACGCGGTCGTCCGCGCCGAGCCCGGCCAGCCGCTCGGCGAACGACGACTTCGCGGCCGCCGCCGTGGCCTGCCGCCGGGCCGGGGGCAGCAGGCCGTGGAGCAGCGGGGGTGTCACCGGCCGGCGGCGCAGCGCCGCGAGGTCGAGCCGGACCGGCGCGAGCACGGCACGGTCCGCGGCGACGGCCCGGTCGAACAACGCCAGGCCGAGGTCGGTGTCCAGAGGGGTCATGCCCGCGCCGGCCATCCGGTGGCGGTCGCCGTCGGCGAGGTGGCCGGTCATCGAGCTGGCTTCGGCCCAGAGTCCCCAGGCCAGCGAGACGGCGGGCAGGCCGTGGGCGCGGCGGTGCTGGGCGAGCGCGTCGAGGAAGGCGTTCGCGGCGGCGTAGTTGGCCTGGCCCGCGCCGCCCATGGTGGCGGCGAACGAGGAGAACAGGACGAACGCGGAGAGGCCCGAGGTGAGCTCGTGGAGGTTGAGCGCCGCCTCGGCCTTGGGCCGCAGGACCGCTTCGAGGCGCTCGGGGGTGAGGGATTCGACGACGCCGTCGTCCAGCACCCCGGCCGCGTGCACGACCGCCGACACGGGGCGTCCGGCCAGGACCGCAGCCAGGTGCGCGCGATCGGCGACGTCGCAGGCGACGGCCGTGGCCGCAGCCCCGAGCGCGGTGAGTTCGCCGGCGAGCTGCGTGGGTTCGCGGCGGGACAGCAACAGGAGCCGCCGGACGCCGTGGTGGGTGACCAGGTGCCGGGCGACGAGGCCGCCGAGCAGGCCGGACGCGCCGGTGATCAGCACCGCGCCGTCGCCCCAGTCCGGCGATCCGTCCGAAGTGGACACTCGGGCCAGCCGGGGCACGTGCCACGTCCCCGCGCGCAGGGCCAGCTGGGGTTCGCCGGCCGGCAGCTCGGCCGGGACGTCGTCGGCGTCGACGAGCACGAACCGGCCGGGGTTCTCGGCCTGGGCCGAGCGCACCAGGCCGGTCACGGCCGCGGCGGCGAGGCCGGTGACGTCTTCGCCGTCGACCGAGACCGCGCCCGTGGTGTGCAGGACCAGGAGTCCTTCGGCGTCGAGCCACTCCTGGAGCCGTTCGAGGACCGTCGCGGTCACCTCCCGCACCGGGCCGTCCGGGACCCGGAACACGGTGAACTCGCCGGTCGGCTCGGTGGCCGGCAGCTCGGGCCAGGTGACCTCGAAGAGCGCGTCCGGGGTGGCGCCGGTGCGGGCCGGGGTCCGAAGGGACAGCGAACGAACCATGCCGACCGGGGCACCGCTTTCGTCGGCCAGGGTGAGCGCGACGGCGTCGCCGGCGACCGAAGTCAGCGCCACCCGCAGGACGGTCGCGCCGGTCGCGGTCAGGGAAACGCCGCTCCACGCGAACGGCAACCGCGGCCCGTCCGCCGCGGCCAGGGCGCCGAACCCGGCCGCGTGCAGGGCCGCGTCGAGCAGCGCCGGGTGCAGCCCGAACCGGCTCGCCTCGGCGCGCAGGGCCTCCGGCAGCTCGACCTCGGCGAAGACGTCGGAGCCACGGGTCCACACCGCGCGCAGGCCGCGGAAGGCCGGGCCGTAGCCGACGCCGGTGGCGGCCATGGCCGGGTAGAAGCCGGCGAGGTCGGCCGGAGAGGCTTCGGCGGGTGGCCAGGCGTCGAGTGGCTCGACGGCGGGAGCGGCGTCGGTCAGGAGGCCGGTCGCGTGCCGGGTCCACGGGGTGAACTCGTCCGGGCGGGAGTGGATCGCGAGGTCACCGTCCTCCCCCACCGTGACCTGGACGTGCACGCCGCCCTGCGCGGGCAGGACCAGCGGCGTTTCCAGGGTCAGCTCGTCGAGGGTGCGGCGGCCGGCCTGGTCGCCGGCGCGGAGCGCGAGCTCGACGAACGCCGTGCCCGGGAAGAGGACTTCCCCGCCCACGCGGTGGTCGGCCAGCCACGGCAGGCTCGACAGCGAGAGCTTGCCGGTGAGGACCGTGCCGCCCGAGCCGGCGAGGGACACGACCGCGCCGAGCAGCGGGTGCCCGGCCGGGGCCAGGCCGAGACCGCTCGCGTCGCCGCCGGGGACCAGCCGCGGCCAGTAGCGTTCGCGCTGGAAGGCGTAGGTCGGCAGTTCGGTGCGGCAGGCGCCGGGGAACGCGTCGTCCCAGCGGACGTCGACGCCGTGCACCCAGGCCTCGGCCAGCGAGGTGTGGAACCGGGCGAGGCCGCCTTCGTCGCGACGCAGCGAGCCGAGCGCGGTCACCTCGTCGCCGCCGATCGCCATGGTCAGCACCGGATGCGGGGAGGCCTCGACGAAGGTGCGGAAGCCCTGGTCCGTCAGCGCGGCCACGGCGGTGTCGAGCCGGACCGGACGGCGGAGGTTGGTGTACCAGTATCCGGCGTCCAGCTCGGTGCCGTCGAGCCACGCGCCGGTGACCGTGGAGAAAAACCCCGTCGTGGCTGACCGCGGCCAGACCGGGGCCAAGACGTCGAGGAGTCGCTCGCGAATCCGTTCCACCTGCGGCGAATGGGATGCGTAGTCGACCGGAACCCGCTTCGCGCGGACGTCGGTGCACGACACGATCAGCTCGTCGAGCGCGTCCGGCGTCCCGGAGACGACGACCGCGGACGGGCCGTTGATCGCCGCGATCGACAACCGCTCGCCCCAGGGCGCGATCCGGGCGGCCACGGCGTCGGCGGATTCGGCGATCGACACCATGCCACCTTCGCCGGCCAGCTCGAGAATCGCCTGGCTGCGCAGAGCAACCACGCGAGCACCATCCTCGAGGGACAGCGCTCCCGAGACGACGGCGGCGGCGATCTCGCCCTGCGAGTGCCCGACGACCGCGGCGGGCTCGACCCCGTACGAGCGCCAGAGTTCGGCGAGCGAAACCATCACCGCGAACAAGGCGGGCTGCACGACGTCGACGCGCTCCAGCAACGCGGCGTCACGGATGGCCTCGGTCAGGCTCCAGTCCACGAAGGACTTGAGGGCGTCCGCGCATTCGGCCATCCGCGCGGCGAACACCGGAGCCTCGGCGAGGAGGTCGACGGCCATCCCGGCCCACTGGGAGCCTTGGCCGGGGAACACCATCGCCACCTTGCCCGCCGCGGCCGTCCCCTTGACGACGGCGGGAGCCGGGACGTCTTCGGCCAGCGCCGCGAGCCCGGCGGACAAGCCGTCGCGGTCGCCGACGACCACCGCGCGGTGGTCGAACGCGGACCGCGTCGTCGCCAGGGACAGCCCGGCGTCGCCGATCGGCGCCTTGAGGTCGGCCAGCGCGGCGGCCTGCGCGCGCAGGGCTTCCGGCGACCGGGCCGACAGCACCCAGGGCACGATCCGGCCGGGCTCGTCGAGTCCGGCGGCCGGGAGGTCCTCGGCCTGTTCCAGGATGGTGTGCACGTTGGTGCCGCTCATGCCGAACGCGGAAACCGCGGCCCGGCGCGGCCGGTCCGACGGCCAGGCACGGCGCTCGGTGAGCAGCTCGACCGACCCCGCCGACCAGTTCACCCGCGACGACGGTTCGCCGACGTGCAGGGTCGGCGGCAGGACTCCGTGGCGCATCGCCATGACCATCTTGATCACCCCGGCGACGCCCGCTGCCGCCTGGGTGTGGCCGATGTTCGACTTCACCGAGCCCAGCCACAACGGCGTTTCGCGGTCCTGGCCGTAGGTCGCCAGCAGCGCCTGGGCTTCGATCGGGTCGCCCAGCGTCGTGCCGGTGCCGTGTGCCTCGACGACGTCGACGTCCGAAGTGGACAGACCCGCGTCGGCCAGTGCCGCCCGGATCACCCGTTGCTGCGAGGGACCATTGGGCGCGGTCAACCCGTTCGACGCGCCATCGGAATTCACCGCCGAACCGCGCACTACGGCCAGGACCGGGTGGCCGTGGCGGCGCGCGTCCGACAGCCGTTCCACGACGACCATGCCGCTGCCCTCGCCCCACGAAGTGCCGTCGGCGGATTCGGCGAACGCCTTGCAGCGGCCGTCCGTGGCCAAGCCGCGCAGCCGGCTGAACGCGATGAACGACCCCGGCGTCGGCAGCACGGTCACGCCGCCGGCGAGCGCGAGGTCGCACTCCCCCTGCCGCAGCGCCTGCACGGCCAGGTGCAGCGCGACCAGCGACGACGAGCACGCCGTGTCGACGGTGAGCGTCGGCCCCTCCAGCCCCAACGCGTAGGCGACGCGTCCGGAAAGGACACTCGCGGCGCTGCTCGTCGCGAGGTGGCCTTCGAGGGCCTCGGCCGAGCCGAGCATGAGGGTGCCGTAGTCCTGGCCGTTGGAGCCGACGAAGACCCCCGTCCGGCTGCCTTTCAGCGACGGCGGCCGGATGCCCGCGTGTTCCAGGGCCTCCCAGGACGTCTCCAGCAGCAGCCGCTGCTGGGGGTCCATGGCCAGCGCTTCGCGCGGGGAGATGCCGAAGAAGCCGGCGTCGAAGTCCGCGACGCCGTCGACGAAGCCGCCTTCGCGCACGTACGACGTCCCCGGCGCCTCCGGGTCCGGGTCGTACAGCGACCCGAGGTCCCAGCCGCGGTCCTCAGGGAAGCCGGAGATCGCGTCGTGCCCGCCTTCGACCAGGTCCCACAGCTGCGCCGGGGTGCGGACGCCGCCCGGGAACCGGCAGCCGAGGCCGACGATCGCGACCGGCTCGGTGGCCCGCGCCTCCTCGAGCCGGCGGCGGGTGTCCTGCAGATCGGCCGTGACCCGCTTGAGGAAGTAGCGGAGCTTCTCCTCGTTGTCCATCGTCTTCTCACTCCGTAGGTCGCGGGCGCCGGGTCAGGAGATGCCGAACTCTTTGCCGAGGAGGTCGAACATCTCCTCGTCGCTGGCGGATTCGAGGCTCGGGGCCGCCGACTCGCCCGTCCAGCCCGCGGTGAGCAGCCGCAGCCGTTCCGCGACGCGCGCCCGATCGGCCTCGCCGAGGGCGGCGCCGACGCGGCTCAGCTCGTCGAGCAGGCCGTCGACGCCGCGCTCGTCTTCCCGCAGCTCGGCGGTCAAGTGCCGGGCCAGCGCGGACGGCGACGGGTGGTCGAAGACGAGCGTCGCGGGCAGGTTCAGCCCGGTGAGGCGGTCCAGGCGGTTGCGCAGTTCGACGGCGGTCAGCGACGTGAAGCCGGTTTCGCTGAACGCCCGGTCCGGGGCGACGTCGGCGGCCCGGCCGTGGCCGAGCACCGCGGCGACGTGCTCGCGGACGATCTCGAGGACCAGGTCACCGGCGTCGGCCGTCGACATCCCGGCCAGGCGGTCGCCGAGGTTTCCGGGCGGCGCGGCCAGGACCGGAGCCGCCGGGGCCAGTTCGGCGAAGAACGGCCGGGTCGCGGGATAGGTGTCCCAGTCGATGTCGGCGACGACCTGCGAGCGCGTGATCCGGCCGAGCACCGCCGCGGCGCCGGCCGCGGGCAGCGGGGTGACCCCGGCGCGCCGCATCCGGTCCGCGTTTTCGGCGGCCATGCCCTCGCCCGCCCAGGGGCCCCAGGCGATCGAGATGCCCGCGCGGCCGGTCGCCTGGCGGCGTTGGGCGAGTGCGTCCAGTTCGGCGTTGGCGGCGGCGTAGTTCGCCTGTCCCGCGGCGCCGACCGTGCCGGCGAGCGAGGAGAACAGGACGAAGGCGTCGAGGTCGCCGGTCAGCTCGTCGAGGATCCGGGCGCCGGTCACCTTGGCCCGCAGGACCCCGGCGAACCGGTCGCCGGTCAGGGTGTCGACGACGCCGTCGTCGAGGACGCCCGCCGCGTGCACCACCGCCGTCACCGGGTGTCCGGCCAGCAGGGCCGCGACCGCGTCCCGGTCGGCGACGTCGCAGGCGACCACCGTCACGCGGTCGTCCGGCGCTTCGCCGCCGCGGCGGCCGGCCAGGACGACGTGCTCGGCGCCGTGGTCCAGGAGCCACCGGGTGACGTGCCCGCCGAGGGCTCCGGTGCCGCCGGTGACCAGGACCGTGCCGGTCGGTGTCCACTGTGGATTCGTGCCGGTGTCGCGGACGAGGCGGCGGGCGAGGACTTTTCCGGCCCTTACGGCGACTTCGTCTTCACCGCCGGTGGCGAGGACCGCGCACAGCCGCTCG
Organism: Amycolatopsis sp. 505; assembly: GCF_031625235.1. Taxonomy (NCBI): domain Bacteria; kingdom Bacillati; phylum Actinomycetota; class Actinomycetes; order Pseudonocardiales; family Pseudonocardiaceae; genus Amycolatopsis; species Amycolatopsis sp. 505. The sequence goes on along the minus strand of NZ_JACKQP010000006.1, from coordinate 212,940 downwards.
CCGTCCTCGGCGGTCAGGGTTTCCGGCAGGTCGACCAGGCCGCCCCAGCGGTTGGGGTGTTCCACCGCGACCGTCCGGCCGAAGCCCCAGAACTGGGCCTGCGCCGGGTCCGCGACGGGCTCGCTGTCCGCCGTCGCGACCGCGCCGCGGGTGGCGCACCACAGCGGCGCGGCGACGCCGGCGTCGCCGAGCCCTTGCACGAGGGCGAGGGTCTGCGGGAGCCCGGCCGCCACGGCCGACGCCGGCGCGCCGGTCGCGAAGGCCAGCAGGGACAGTGCGCCCACCGGCGTCGAGGCTTCTTCCGCGAGCTTGGCCTCGACCAGCTTCGCGACCGTGATGCGGTCGGCGTCCTCGGGGACGCGGACGACCAGGGGCCGCGCCCCGGACGTCGCGAAGGCACCCGCGACCGCCGTCACCGCGCCCGGGTCGTCGAGGGTTTCCGGCAGGACGAACAGCCAGTCGCCGGAGACCGCCGCGCTTTCTTCGCGCAGCTTGCGCCAGACGACTCGGTAGCGCCACGAGTCCGCGGCCGTCCCAGTCTCCCGCCGCCAGCCGGACAGGGCCGGGAGAGCGGGAGCGATGGCGGCGCGCTGGTCGCCGTCGAGGCCGAGCAGCGCCCCCAGGGACTCCAGGTCCTCGCCTTCGACGGCCTTCCAGAACTCGGCGTCCACTTCGGACACCGGCGCGGCGGCGGGCACGGGTTCCGGCCAGAACCGCTGCCGCTGGAAGGGGTACGTGGGGAGATCGATCGAGCGGGCCGGCGGGAAGAACGCGGCCCAGTCGACGTCCACCCCGTGGGCGTGAGCAGTGCTCACCGCTGTGAGCAGTGCTCTCGTTTCAGAGCGGTCGCGTCGCAACGCCGGGATCGCGGTACCACCGACCATGGCGCTCAGCACCGCGTCGGGTCCCAGCTCGAGGAACACCGTCGCGCCCGCGGCTTCGAGGGTCGCGACGCCGTCGGCGAACCGGACGGTTTCGCGCACGTGCCGCACCCAGTATTCGGCGGTGAACGGCGAAGCGAGAGCACCGCTCACATTCGAGAGCACCGGTATCTGCGCGGGGTGGTACGTGAGGGTTTCCGCCACCGCGCGGAACTCGTCGAGCATCGGGTCCATCAGCGGCGAGTGGAACGCGTGGCTCACGGTGAGCCGCTTGGTCTTCGGGAATCGGGCCGCGATCTTCAGGACCGCGGTCTCGTCGCCGGAGATCACGACCGACTCGGGACCGTTGACCGCCGCGATGGCGACGCGATCGTCGGAGGGGATGTCGGCCTCGGGCGCGGCGATCGAGACCATCGCCCCACCGGCGGGCAGCGCCTGCATCAGCGTCGCCCGGGCGGCGACCAGCGTGCAGGCGTCGGGCAGGGTCAGGACACCGGCCACGTGGGCGGCGACGAGTTCGCCGATCGAGTGCCCCGCGACGAAGTCCGGGCGGACGCCCCACGCCGTCACGAGCCGGTACAGCGCGACCTCGACGGCGAACAACGCGGGCTGCGTGTAGCCGGTCCGGTCGAGGCGGTCGCCGCCGCCGAAGACGATCTCGCGCAGGGAGGCGTCGAGCAGGCCGTCGAACTCGGCGCACACGGCGTCGAAGGCGTCGGCGAACGCCGGGAAGCGGTCGTAGAGCTCGCGGCCCATCCCGGCGCGCTGGGCGCCCTGGCCGGTGAACAGCACGGCCAGCCGGCCGCCGGGGGCGGCGGTGCCGCGCACGGCGTTGTCCAGGTCCGCTAAACCGGCCAGGAGCTGGTCGCGGTCCCCGACGACGACGGCCCGGTGCCCCAGGGCCGCCCGGCCGGTCGCCAGGGTGCGGCCGACCTCGGCCACGGGAGCGTCGTCGGCGACCGCGGCGCGGAGGCGTCGGGCCTGCTCGTGCAGGGCTTGCTCGTCCTTCGCCGACAGCGGCCAGACGGTGAGTTCCTGCGACGCCGAGGGCGCCGGCTCGGGCTCGCCCGCTTCGAGGACCACGTGGGCGTTGGTGCCGCTGACGCCGAACGCCGACACGCCCGCCCGGCGCGGCCGGTCGGCCGTCCACTCGCGCGGCTCGGTGAGCAGTTCCACCGCGCCTGCCGACCAGTCCACCTGGGACGAAGGCGTATCGACGTGCAGCGTCGGCGGGAGGACGCCGTGCTGCATGGCCAGGACCATCTTGATGACCCCGGCGATGCCCGCGGCGGCCTGGGTGTGGCCGATGTTGGACTTCACCGAGCCCAGCCACAGCGGCGTTTCGCGGTCCTGGCCGTAGGTGGCGAGCAGGGCCTGGGCCTCGATCGGGTCGCCCAGCATCGTTCCGGTGCCGTGCGCTTCGACCGCGTCGACGTCCGAAGGGGACAGACCGGCGTCGGCCAGGGCGGCGCGGATGACCCGCTGCTGAGACGGGCCGTTCGGCGCGGTCAGGCCGTTGGAGGCGCCGTCGGAGTTCACCGCCGAGCCGCGGACGAGCGCGAGGACCCGATGACCGTTGCGGCGGGCGTCCGACAGCCGTTCCAGGAGCACGAGCCCGGCGCCCTCGCCCCAGCCGGTGCCGTCGGCCGCGTCGGCGAACGCCTTGCACCGGCCGTCGGAGGCCAGGCCGCGCTGCCGGCTGAACTCGACGAAGGTCGCCGGGGTGGACATCACGGTCGCCCCGCCGGCCAGCGCGAGATCGCACTCGCCCCGGCGCAGCGCCTGCGCGGCGAGGTGGATCGCGACCAGCGACGACGAGCACGCCGTGTCGACGGTCAGCGCCGGGCCTTCGAGGCCGAACGCGTAGGCCAGCCGGCCGGACACGACGGCGGCGGCGTTGCCGGTGCCGATGAAGCCGCTGACCTCCTCGCCCGCCGCGCCGAGCAGGCCCGCGTAGTCCTGGCCGTTGGTGCCGGCGAACACGCCGGTGCGGCTGCCGCGCAGGGTGTGCGGGTCGATCCCGGCGCGTTCGAAGACCTCCCAGGCGATCTCCAGCAGCAGGCGCTGCTGGGGGTCCATGGCGAGAGCTTCGCGTGGCGAGATCCCGAAGAAGGCGGCGTCGAACTCCGCTGCGGTGTCGAGGAATCCGCCCTCGCGGACGTAGCTGTGGCCGCTCTTGCCGGGGTCGGGGTCGTAGAGGGCACCGAGGTCCCAGCCGCGGTCGTCGGGGAGGCCGGTCATCGCGTCGACGCCGTCGGCGACGAGGCGCCAGAGGTCTTCCGGCGTGGCGACCGAGCCGGGGAACCGGCAGCCCATGGCGACGAGCGCGATCGGCTCGTCGGCTCGCACCGGCGCCGTCACCGGTCCGGCCGGTTCCGGCCGGCGGCCGACCAGTTCGCGGTGCAGTTGGCGGGCCAGCGCGGCGGGTGTCGGGTGGTCGAACACGCACGTCGCGGGCAGGTTCAGCCCGGTGGCGGCGTCGAGACGGTTGCGCAGTTCGACCGCGGTCAGGGAGGTGAACCCGCTATCGGAGAAGGCACGGTCACCATCGACGGCGGCGGCATCGGGATAGCCGAGCACGGCGGCGACGTGCGTGCAGGTGAGGTCGAGAAGCTTGCGTTCGGCGTCTATTTCGGACAGTCCACTGAGGAGTCCCGCGGGTTCGGCTTCCGGGCTTTCGACCGGCTCGCCGAATTCGCCGAACAGCGGCCGCGGCCGGACAGCCCGCAGCGCCGGGAGATAAACGTCCCAGTCGAGGTCGGCCACCACGGCCAGTGGGTCGCCGCTTGCGGCCTCTCTCATGAGGGCGTCGAGGGCGAGGCCGGGTTCCAAGGCGCCGACACCGGCGGCACGCAGCCGTCGTTGCGCTTCGGCGTCGCCGGCGGCCATCCCCTCGCCGGCCCACGGACCCCAGGCGATCGAGACGGCGGGCAGCCCGGCGGCCTGCCGCTGCTGGGCGAGCGCGTCGAGGTGCGCGTTGGCGGCGGCGTAGCTGCCCTGACCCGCGGCGCCGAACGCGCCGGCCATCGAGGAGAAGAGGACGAACGCATCGAGCTCACCGGTGAGCGCGGACAGGTTCTCGGCAGCGGTCGCCTTGGCGCGCAGGACGGCGTCGAAGCGCTCGGGCGTGAGGGCATCGATGACGCCGTCGTCGAGAACGCCGGCGGCGTGCACGACGGCCCGGAGATCATCGGGAAGAACGGCGGCCAGAGCATCCCGATCGGCAGCATCACAGGCGACGACCGAAACATCGCAGCCGAGGGCGGTGAGTTCGCGTTCGAGCTCCGCGGCCCCGGGTGCTGCGGCCCCGCGGCGGCTGAGCAGGATCAGGTGCTCGGCACCTGCGGTGGCCAGCCGCCGGGCAACCCGGCCACCGAGTGCGCCCGTGCCACCGGTGACCAGCACGGTGCCCCGAGGTTGCCAGCCCAAACCGGCGGCGACGGAGCGGTGCCCCTCCTGCTGAGCGCCGGTGGCGGGCGTGGACCCCCAGGGGTGGCGAGCCGGGCCGGTGGTTGCGGGGCGGCGTTCCAGGCGGCGGGCGAAGATGCCTGAGGGGCGGAGGGCGACCTCGTCTTCGGTGCCGGTGAGCGCGGTGGCCAGGCGGGTGCGGGCCCGGTCGTCGAGGTCGGCCGGCAGGTCGATCAAGCCGCCCCAGCGCTGGGGGTGCTCCATCGCCGCCGTTCGGCCCAGGCCCCAGACCTGGGCCTGGGCCGGCGCCTCGACGCCGTCGGCCCGGGTCGCCGCGACCGCTCCGCGGGTCAGGCACCACACGCGTCCGCTTGTTCCGAGGTCGCCCAGCGACTGGAGGAGGGTTGCCGTGCCCGCTGCGGCTCCGCGGCCTCCGTCGGCCAGGGCCAGCAGGGAAAGTACGCCGTCCACTTCGGACCCGTCGATCGCCTCGCGGAGGCGTTCGGTGAACTCCGCGCGCGGAAGCAGCGGGTCGATGCGGACCGGAGTGAGCCGGGCGCCGCGTTCGAGAATCGTCTGGGCGACGCCGGCCACGACACCGGTCTCGCCCTCTTCCGGCACGACCAGCAGCCAGTGCCCGGTCAGCGCGGCGGCGTCCGGCGTGACCGGGCGCCAGGCGATGCCGTAGCGCCAGGAATCCACCGTGGACTCCTGGTGGCGGCGCCGGTACCACGCCGACAGCGCCGGGGCGACCGCCTCGGCGACGTCCGCGTCCAGCTCCAGTTCGGCCGCCAGCTTGCCGCTGCGCACCACCTCCCAGAAGCCGGAGTCGTCCCCGGGTGCCGCGGTGCCGGGCTCCGGGGCGAGCCAGTAGTTGCGGTGCCGGAAGGCGTACGTCGGCAGGTCGACTCGGCGGCCGTCCGGGAAGAACGGTGCCCAGTCGACGTCCACGCCGTGGACGTGAGCAGTGCTCAACGCTGTGAGCAGTGCTCTCATTTCAGAGCGGTCGCGCCGCAACGCCGGGATCGCCGTGCCGCCGACGATCGCGCTGAGGACGCCGTCGGGGCCCAGCTCGAGGAACACGTTTGCGCCGGCGCTTTGCAGGGTTGCCATGCCGTCGGAGAAACGGACCGTCTCGCGCACGTGCCGCACCCAGTAGTCCGCCGTGAACGTCGAAGCGAGAGCACCGCTCACATTCGAGAGCACCGATATCTGCGCCGGGTGATACGTCAGGGTCTCGGCGACCGCGCGGAACTCGTCGAGCATCGGATCCATCAACGGCGAGTGGAACGCGTGGCTCACCGACAGGCGCTTGGTCTTGGGGAACTGGGCGGCAATGGCGAGGACCGCGGACTCTTCGCCGGAGATCACTACCGACTCGGGACCGTTGACCGCCGCGATGGAGACGCCCTCGGTCAAGGTGATGGCCGATTCGGGAGCGGCAATCGAAACCATTGCACCACCGGGCGGCAGCGCCTGCATCAACGACGCCCGGGCGGCGACCAGGCGGCAAGCGTCCTCGAGAGAAAGGACACCAGCCACGTGCGCGGCCGAGATCTCACCGATCGAATGACCCGCCACGAAGTCCGGCCGCACTCCGAAGGATGACACCAGCCGGAACAACGCCACCTCGAGCGCGAACAACGCGGGCTGGGTGAACTCGGTCCGATCCAACAACGACTGATCATCAAACGCCGCCCGCAACGACGGATCGAAATGCGAAAGCACCTCATCGAAAGCCGCCGCATAGACCCGGAACCGCTCGTAAAGCTCCAGGCCCATCCCGACCCGCTGCGCCCCCTGGCCCGTGAACAACACCGCCAGTCGCCGGTCGGGCCGGGCGACCCCGGTCACCGGCGGGTTCTCCAGCGCCGCGAGGAGCTCCTCACGGTCGTCGCCGAACACGACAGCACGGTGCTCGAGCACCGCCCGCGCATTCACCAGCGAGAACCCGACATCGACCGGAGACAGCGACGGGTCGGCCTCGACGTGGGCGCGAAGGCGGCCGGCCTGCGCGGCGAGCGCGTCGGCGTCACGCGCGGACAGCAGCCACGGCACCAGGCCGCAGACTTCGGGGCGCTCCGGTACCGGCGCGGCGGCCGGGGCCTGCTCGATGATCGTGTGCGCGTTGGTCCCCGAGATGCCGAACGACGACACGCCGGCCCGGCGCGGACGGCCGGTTTCGGGCCAGCGGCGCGCGTCGGTGAGCAGCTCGATCGCGCCGGATTCCCAGTCGACGCGGGACGAAGGCGCGTCGACGTGCAGTGTCCGGGGCAGGACGCCGTGCCGCATCGCCATCACGACCTTGATCACCCCGGCGATGCCTGCCGCGGCCTGGGTGTGGCCGATGTTGGACTTGAGCGAGCCGAGCCACAGCGGCGTCGACCGGTCCTGCCCGTAGGTCGCCAGGAGCGCCTGGGCCTCGATCGGGTCGCCCAGCGAAGTACCCGTGCCGTGGGCTTCGACCGCGTCGACGTCCGAAGTGGACAGTCCGGCTCCCGCCAGCGCGGCGCGGATGACCCGCTGCTGGGAGGGGCCGTTCGGCGCGGTGAGGCCGTTCGACGCGCCGTCGGAATTCACCGCCGAACCGCGGACGAGCGCCAGGACTTCGTGCCCGTGCCGCCGGGCGTCGGACAGGCGCTCCAGCAGCACCAGGCCGGCGCCTTCGCCCCAGCCGGTGCCGTCCGCGGCCTCCGCGAAGGCCTTGCACCGGCCGTCGGAGGCGAGGCCGCCCTGCCGGTCGAACTCCACGAACATACCCGGCTGCGCCATCACCGCGACCCCGCCGGCCAGGGCGAGGTCGCACTCGCCGCGCCGCAGGGCCTGGACCGCCCAGTGCAGGGCGACCAGCGACGACGAGCAGGCCGTGTCGATCGAGACGGCGGGCCCTTCGAAGCCGAACGTGTAGGAGACGCGGCCGGAGACGACGCTGGTCGCGTTGCCGGTCAGCAGGTGGCCTTCGACGCCGGCCGCCACCTCGGCGACGCCGCTGCCGTACGCCTGGTGCGCGGCGCCGACGAAGACGCCGGTGCTGCTGCCCCGCAGCGACCGCGGGTCGATCCCGGCGCGTTCCAGTGCCTCCCACGAAATCTCCAGGAGCAGCCGCTGCTGCGGGTCCATCGCGAGGGCTTCGTGCGGGGAGATGCCGAAGAACTCGGCGTCGAAGCCGCCGGCGTCGTGGACGAACCCGCCCTCGGCGGCACCCAGGGCCGCGAGGTCCCAGCCACGGTCGGCGGGCAGCGCGGTGAGGGCGTCGCGGCCGGTTTCGACCAGGCGCCACAGGTCTTCCGGCGACGTCACCTCGCCCGGGTAGCGGCAGCTCATCGCGACGATGGCGATCGGGTCGCCGTCGGTGACGGTGGTGATCGCCGCTGTCGTCGCCGGTACGGCGTCGCCGGCCAGCTCCGCCTGCAGCAGCGCGGCGAGGGCCTGCGGGTTGGGGTGGTCGAAGATGACCGTGGCCGGCAGGCGCAGGCCGGTCACGGCGGTGAGGCGGTTGCGCAGCTCGACGGCGGTCAGGGAGTCGAAACCCAGGTCCTTGAACGCTTTGGCGGGCTCGACGGCGTCAGCGCTGTCGTGGCCGAGGACCGCCGCGACGTGCGTGCGGACGAGGTCGAGCAGGAACCGGCGGACGTCGTCGGCGCTGAGCCCGGCCAGTTTCGCGGCGAGCCCCTCGGCGCCGGACGGCAACCCGGCCGCGCGGCGGGTCCGCACCCGGACCAGCCCGTGCCACAGGGCCGGCAGGTGTTCGGCCTGGGCGCGCAGCGCGGCGAGGTCGACGCGAACCGGGACGACGCACGCGGCGCCGGCGACCTGGGCGGCGTCGAACAGCGCCAGGGCCTCCGCGGTGCCGAGGGCGCCGATGCCGGATCGCGCGATCCGCGACAGGTCCTCGTCGTCGAGTGCGGCGGTCATGCCGCTCGCTTCGGCCCACTGGCCCCAAGCGAGGGAGACCCCGGGCAGGCCTTCGGCGCGGCGGCGGGCAGCGAGGGCGTCGAGAGCGGCGTTGGCGGCGGCGTAGTTGGCCTGGCCGGCGGCCCCGGCCACCCCGGCGAGCGAGGAGTACAGCGCGAACCAGGCGAGGTCACGGTCGCGGGTCAGCTCGTGCAGGTTCAGCGCGGCGTCGACCTTCGGGCCGAGGACGGCGTCGATCCGTTCGGCGGTGAGCGATGCGACGACGCCGTCGTCGAGCACGCCCGCGGTGTGGACGACCCCGGTCAGGTTCACCGGGCCGAGCAGCGCTTCGAGCTGCGCCCGGTCGGCGACGTCGCAGCGCTCTATGCGCACATCGGCGCCGCCGGCCGTCAGTTCGGCGGCCAGTTCGGCCGCGCCCGGAGCGTCCGGGCCGCGACGGCTGACCAGCAGGAGGTTCTTGACGCCGTGGGTGGTGACGAGGTGGCGCGCCAGCAGGCCGCCGAGGGTGCCGGTACCGCCGGTGACGAGGACGGTGCCGTCGGGATCCGGCGCGGCGGGGATGGTGAGGACGTTCTTGCCGACGTGCTTGGCCTGGCTGATGAAGCGGAAGGCGTCGGGCGCACGGACGACGTCCCAGGCCTTGGTGGGCAGCGGGTGCAGCTTGTTTTCGGCGAACAGCGTCAGCAGGGTGCGGAGGATTTCCTGGATGCGGTCCGGGCCGGGGTCGCCGAGGTCGAACGGGAGGTAGGTGACGCCTGCGGGGTCGCGCAGGTCGGTCTTGCCCATTTCGAGGAACCGGCCGCCGGGTTTGAGGAGGTCGAGCGAGGCGTCGATGAACGGGCCGGTCAGCGAGTTGAGGACGACGTCGGTTTCGGCGAACTTCGTCGCGAACTCGAGGTCCCGCGACGACGCGAGGTGGGTGACACCCAGAGCGCGGACGGCGTCCTGTTTGGCCGGACTGGCCGTGGCGAACACTTCGGCGTGCACGCTTCGGGCGAGCTGGACGGCGGCCATCCCGACACCGCCGGCGGCCGCGTGGACGAGCACGGACTGGCCGGCTTCGAGCCGCCCGAGGTCGAAGAGGGCGTAGTAGGCGGTGACGAAGGCGACGGGCACGGACGCGGCCCGGGCGAAGGTCCAGCCGTCCGGAACCGGGACGAGCAGCCGGGCGTCGGTCACGGCCTCCGGGCCGAACGCGCCGGTGAACAGGCCGAACACCCGGTCCCCGACGGCGATCCCGGTGACGTCGGGCGCGACTTCGGTGACCACTCCGGCGGCTTCGGACCCGAGGACGGCGGCCGGATCGGGGTACATGCCGAGCGCGATGAGGACGTCCCGGAAGTTGATCCCGGCGGCGCGCACGGCGACCCGGACTTCGCCCGCGGCGAGGTTCGTCGCCGGTTCCGGCTGGAGGACGAGGCCGTCGAGGGTGCCGCCGGTGGTGGTGAGCCGCCAGGGTTCGCTCGGGATGGTGAGGGTGCCGCGGTGGGCGCGGGCGAGCCGCGGGGCGGTGAAGACGCCGTCGCGGACGTCGACCTGCGGCTCTTCGGGCAGGGTGGCGAGGTCGGGCGGGGTGGAGCCGTCGAGGTCGAGCAGCTGGAAGCGGCCGGGGTGTTCGGTCTGGGCGGACCGGACGAGCCCCCGCGCGGCGGCGGCCGCGGGATCGGTGCCGGCGTGGCGGGTGACGACGACGAGGCGGCCCGGCCGTTCCCCGGCGAGCCAGGTTCGGACGAGGGTGAGGGCTTCGTGGGTGGCCTGCCGGATGTCGTCGGTGGCGATGGGAGCGAAGACGAGGTCGGCGTCGGTGTCCATATCGGACACTTCGGGCAGGCCGAAGTCGTTGTGGCCGAGGAAGACGGAGTTGGCGGGCGGCCCGGCGGGGATGGGCGTTCGGTCGAGGCGGAAGAGCGAGCCGTCCGGCACGGGGGCGGCGGCCGTGATGGGGCGGAGGGTCAGGGACTCGATCTCGGCGACCGGGCCGCCGGTCTGGTCGCAGACCGTGACAGACACGGCGTTGTCCCCGGCCGGCACGAGCCGGACGCGGAGGGCGGTGGCGCCGGCGGCGTGCAGGGTGACGCCGCTCCAGGAGAACGGCATGCCGCCGGAGCTGGCCGGGCTGCCGCCGATCGGGGTAGCGCCGGTGGGGTCGCCGGGACTGGCCGAGCTGCCGCCGACCGAGGTAGCGCCGGTGGGGTCGCCGGAGCTGGCCGGGCCGCCGCCGACCGGGGTCGCGCCGGTGGGCTCGCCGGGGCCGGTGGTGCCCGGGGCGGCGAGCCCCAGGGGGTGCAGAGCCGCGTCGAGGAGGGCCGGGTGCAAGCCGAAGGCGGTTGCCTCCGGGTGGAACTCCTCCGGGAGCTCCACCTCCGCGAAGGTCTCGTCGCCTCGGCGCCATACCCGGCCCAGGCCGTGGAACGCCGGGCCGTACGTGAAGCCGAGGCTTTCCAGCTGGTCGTACAGGCCTTCCGTCGAGATGTCAGCGGCCCCGGGCGGGGGCCACTCCGTCAGCTCGGCCGCCGGTCGGGTGCCGGGGGCGAGGAGGCCGCCGGCGTGGCGGGTCCACGTGTCCTGACCCGGCGCCGCGCCGTCGTCCGGGCGGGAGTACAGCGTCAGCTCGCGGCGGCCCGTTCCGTCCGGCGGTCCGACGAAGACCTGGATCGCCACCCCGCCTCGCGCCGGCAGGACCAGCGGCGCTTCGAGGGTCAGCTCGTCGACGACCTCGCAGCCGACCTGGTCTCCCGCCCGGACGGCCAGCTCCAGCAACGCCGTCCCCGGGACCAGGACCGTCCCGCCCAGCGCGTGCCCGGCGAGCCACGGCTGCGTCTCCACGGACAGCCGTCCGGTGAAGACGACGCCGTCGTGTCCCGCCAGGCTCACCGCCGCACCCAGGAGCGGGTGGTCCAGCGCTCCCAAGCCGAGCGAACCGGCGTCACCGTGGGCGACGCCACCGCGTGGCCAGAACCGCTCCCGCTGGAAGGCATACGCGGGCAGGTCGACGCGGCGGCCGCCCGGGAAGAACGGTGTCCAGTCCACGTCCACGCCGAGGACGTGAGCAGTGCTCAACGCTGTGAGCAGTGCTCTCGTTTCAGAGCGGTCGCGCCGCAACGCCGGGATCGCGGCGCCGCCGACCATCGCACTGAGGACGCCATCCGGGCCCAGCTCCAGGAACACGCCGACCCCGGCAGCCTCCAAAGTGGACACTCCGTCGGCGAAGCGAACGGCTTCTCGCACGTGGCGGACCCAGTACTCGGCGGTGAACGTCGAAGCGAGAGCACCGCTCACATTCGAGAGCACCGGTATCTGGGCCGGGTGGTACTGGAGCTGCTCGGCGATCGCACGGAACTCGTCGAGCATCGAATCCATGAGTGGGGAATGGAACGCGTGACTGACGGGGAGGCGCTTGGTCTTGGGGAACTGGGCGGCGATCTCGAGGACCGCGGACTCCTCGCCGGAGATCACGACCGACTCGGGACCGTTCACCGCCGCGATGGAGACGCGATCGTTGAGAGGGATGGCGGACTCGGGGGCGGCGATCGACACCATTGCGCCACCGGCGGGCAGCGCCTGCATCAACGACGCGCGGGCGGCGACCAGACGGCAAGCGTCCTCGAGGGAAAGGACACCGGCGATGTGCGCGGCCGAGATCTCGCCGATCGAATGGCCCGCCACGAAGTCCGGCCGCACACCGAAAGATGACACCAACCGGAACAACGCCACCTCGAGCGCGAACAACGCGGGCTGGGTGAACTCGGTCCGATCCAGCAGCGACTGATCATCAAACGCCGCCCGCAGCGACGGATCGAAATGCGAAAGCACCTCATCGAAAGCCGCCGCATAGACCGGGAACCGCTCGTAAAGCTCCAGGCCCATCCCGACCCGCTGCGCACCCTGACCGGTGAACAACACCGCCAGCAACGCGTCCGGATCCGCAGTACCGACGACGGCGTCCTCGATGCGCGAAAGACCTTCCCGCAGCGACGCACGATCAGCACCGAGTACCACCGCACGCCGGGCCAGGCGGGCCCGGGTCACCGCCAGGGAATAACCGCCGTCGACCGGGTCCGGGTCCGCGTCCAGGAGCCGCTGGGCCTGCTCGCGCAGCGCCGCGTCACTCGCCCCGGAGAGCACCCACGGCAGCAGCTCACCGGTGGGAGGAGCAGGAGGGGCAACGACCTCCGGGGGCGCCTCCTCGACGATCACGTGCACGTTCGTCCCGCTCACCCCGAACGCCGACACCCCGGCCCGGCGCGGCACGTCGCCGGCCGGCCACGGGCGGGCCGAGGTCAGCAGCGAAACCGCGCCCGCCGACCAGTCCACTTCGGACGACGGGGCGTCGACGTGCAGCGTGCGCGGCAGCACCTCGTGCCGCAGCGCCAGCACCATCTTGATGACACCCGCGATCCCGGACGCCGACTGCGTGTGCCCGATGTTCGACTTCAGCGCCCCCAGCCACAACGGCCGGTCGGCGGGCCGGTCCTGCCCGTACGTCGCCAGCAGCGCCTGGGCTTCGATCGGGTCACCCAGGGCGGTCCCGGTGCCGTGCGCCTCGACCGCGTCGACGTCCGAAGTGGACAGACCGGCGTTCGCCAGAGCAGTGCGGATGACGCGTTGCTGAGAAGGGCCGTTCGGGGCGGTCAGGCCGTTCGACGCGCCGTCGGAGTTGACCGCCGAACCGCGGATCACACCGAGGATGCGGTGCCCGTTGCGCTGGGCGTCGGACAGCTTCTCCAGCAGCACCATGCCGACGCCCTCGCCCCAGCCGGTGCCGTCGGCCGCGTCGGCGAAGGACTTGCAGCGGCCGTCCGAGGCGAGGCCGCGCTGGCGGCTGAACTCCGCGAACGCCAGCGGGCTCACCATCACCGTGACGCCGCCGGCCAGCGCGAGGCCGCATTCGTCCTGCCGCAGCGCCTGGCAAGCCCAGTGCAGCGCGACCAGCGACGACGAACACGCCGTGTCGACGGTGACCGACGGCCCTTCCAGCCCGAAGGTGTAGGACAGCCGCCCCGACATGACGCTGGGTGCCTCGCCGGTCAGCAGGTAGCCCTCGGAGCCGGCCGCGGCCTGCAGCGTGCTGCTGTACCCGGACGCGTTCGCGCCGATGAACACGCCGGTCCGGCTGCCGCGCAGCGAGAACGGGTCGAGCCGGGCGCGTTCGAGGAGCTCCCAGGACGTCTCCAGGAGCAGGCGCTGCTGCGGGTCCATGGCCAGCGCTTCGCGCGGCGAGATGCCGAACAACCCCGGGTCGAATGAAGCCGCGTCGTGGACGAAGCCGCCTTCGAGCGTGTGGGCGCCTTCGGGACCGTACATCCGCGAGACGTCCCAGCCGCGGTCCTCCGGGAAGGCCGACATCGCGTCGGTGCCGCCCGCGACCAGGTCCCACAGGTCCTCCGGCGAGGCGACGCCGCCCGGGTACCGGCAGGCGAGGGAGATGATGGCGATCGGCTCCTGCTCCGCCGCCTCGGCCGCCTGCAGCCGCTGCCTGGTCTGGTGCAGGTCGGCGGTCACGCGCTTGAGGTACTCGAGGAGCTTGTCCTGCTCTGCCATCGCCAACCTCATCCGTTCGTCCAAGTCAGGGCGTCAGTGCGCCGGCGGCGGGGAGACCCCGAGCTCGTTGTCGATGAACGCGAACACCTCGGCCGCCGAGGCGTCCGCGAGCTGCGCCTGCCGCGGCGCCGCGTGGTCGCCGCTCCACCGGCTCAGCAGGGACTTCAGCCGCATCTCGACGCGCATCCGGACGTTCTCGTCCGGCTCCCCGAGGTCCGTCAGCGACGCCTCCAGCCGGTCGAGCGCGCCGAACGCCGAATCCGCGGGCGTGCCGCCGGGGGCGATCCCGGCCGCGAGGAACCGGGCGAGCGCGATCGGCGTCGGGTGGTCGAAGACGGCGGTGGCGGCCAGCCGCAGGCCGGTGGCCTGGCGCAGCCGGTTGCGCACCTCGACCGCGGTCACCGAGTCGAACCCGAGGTCGCGGAACGGCCGGGTGCTGCCGATCGCGTCGGCGCCGCGGTGGCCGAGCACCGCCGCGGCCTCGGTGCGGACCAGGTCGAGCACGGCCCGGTCGCGTTCGGCTTCCGGCAGCCCGGCCAGCCGCTCGCGCCACCCGGCCGCGCCTTCGTCGTGCCGTTCCTGCTCGGCTTCGAGCTGGTCCAGTACCCGGCGGACCGCGGGCAGCTCCTCGATCAGCGGACGCCGCCGCGACGCCGTGAAGGCGGGGACGAACCGGTCCCAGTCGACGTCGGCCACGGCCAGGAAGGTCTCGTCGCGGTCGAGCGCGCCCTGCAGCGCGGCCACCGCCCGCTCGGGCGCCATCGGCCGGAGACCACGGCGGCGCAGCTGCTGCTCGCCGTCGTCGGAGGCCATGCCGCCGCCGGCCCACAGCCCCCAGGCCACCGACGTCGCCTTCGCCCCGCGGGCGCGGCGCTGCTCGGCGAGGGCGTCGAGGTAGGCGTTCGCGGCGGCGTAGGCGCCCTGGCCCGCGCTCCCCCAGACGCCGGAGTTGGAGGAGAACAGCACGAACGCTTCGAGGTCGTCGCCGAGCAGGGCGTCCAGGTGCGCGGCGCCCGCGACCTTGGCCGCGAGGACGTCTTCGAACTCGTCCAGGCCGGTCTCGGCGAGGGTGCTCGACTGCGGCAGCCCGGCCGCGTGCACGACGGCCACCGGCGGGTGCCCGAGGCTGTCCAGCAGGGCTTCGACGGCCTTGCGCTCGGCGACGTCGCAGGCGGCGATGGTCACCGCGCAGCCGTACCCGCGCAGCTCCTCGGCCAGTTCGGCCGCGCCGGGCGCGGCTTCGCCCCGGCGGCTGGTGAGCACGAGGTGGTCGGCGCCGGAGCGGCCCAGCCAGCGGGCGACGTGCGCGCCGAGCGCTCCCGTGCCGCCGGTGACCAGCACGGTTCCCCGCGGCCGCCACGGCTCTCCCGCCGGTGCGGGACGCGCCGGACGCAGCCGCCGGGCCAGGATCCCGTGGTCGCGGAGCGCGAGCTGGTCCTCGCCGCCGGGCTCGGCCAGCAGCCCGGCCAGCCGGTCCGCGGCCCGCTCGTCGAACGCGGCGGGCAGGTCGATCAGCCCGCCCCAGAGGCCGGGGTACTCGAGGCCGATCACGCGGCCGAGGCCCCAGAGCTGCGCCGGGACGCTCGACGCCGGTGCGTCGCCGGGCCCGGTGGCCACGGCCCCGCGGGTGAGCAGCCAGAGCGGGGCGTCGATCCCGGCGGCGGCCAGTGCCGGGGCGAGCGCGGCCGTCGCGGCGACCCCGGTCGCGAGCAGCGGGTGCCCGGGCAGCGAGGTTTCGTCCAGTCCCAGCAGGGAAACGACGCCGGCGTACTCCCCCGGCGGCAGCTCCTCCGGCGAGGCGGTGACGACGTCGGCGCCGCGCGAGGCGAGGGCGTCGAGCACCGCCGACCGGTCGGGCCCGGCGGGCACCAGGGCCAGCCAGCGGCCGGACAGCAGCGGCAGGGCGGGCTCGGCGACCGGCACCCAGCCGATCTTCAGGCACCAGGAGTCCACTGTGGAGCGTTGAGAGCGCCACCGGGTCAGGGCGGGCAGCACCTCGTCGAGCGCGCCCTGATCGACTCCGAGGAGCCCGGCGAGGTCGTCGGTTTCTTCGAGCGCCGTCCACAGCCCGTCCTCCGCCGGGGTCGCCGGAGCCGGGTCCAGCCAGTACCGCTGGTGGTCGAAGGCGTACGTCGGAAGCGGGATCAGCCGGGCGCCTTCGCCGAACGTGGGCGTCCAGTCGACGTCGACGCCGAGCACCCAGGCCTCGGCGAACGACGTGTACAGCCGGTCGAGCCCGCCGTCGCCGCGGCGCAGCGTGCCGGTGACGACGGCTTCGTCCACAGTGTCCTCGACACTCATCGTGAGCACCGGGTGCGGACTGCATTCGATGAACGTGTCGTAGCCGTCCGCGGCCAGCTGCCGGGTGGTCGCGTCGAACAGCACCGGGTTGCGCAGGTTGGTGTACCAGTAAGGGCCGTCGAGCCCGGCGGTGTCGATCGGCTCGGCGGTCACCGTGGAGTAGAAGGCGATTTCCGACGACCGCGGCGAAACCGGGGCGAGCAGTTCGCGCAACTCGGTCTCGATCGCCTCGACCTGGACCGAGTGCGACGCGTAGTCCACCGGGACCCGCTTCGCGCGGATGCCGTCGGCTGCACAGGACTCGATCAGCGCGTCGAGGGCGGAAAGCGAGCCGGACACCACCACCGCGGCCGGGCCGTTGACGGCCGCGACCGACAGTTCGCCGGTGAGCCGTGGCTCGACCGCGGTCAGCGGCGCCGCGACCGAGACCATGCCACCGTGTCCGGCCAGGGCCAGGATCGCCTTGCTGCGCAACGCGACCACGCGGGCACCGTCCTCGAGGGACAGCGCGCCCGAGACCACGGCGGCGGCGATCTCGCCCTGGGAATGGCCGATCACGGCGTCCGGGGAAACCCCGTGGGCGCGCCAGAGTTCGGCCAGCGACACCATGACCGCGAACAGCGCGGGCTGCACGACGTCGACGCGCCGGAGCATCGCTTCGTCGCCGAGGACGTCGGGCAGCGACCAGCCGGCGAACGGCGCCAGCGCGCGTTCGCAGTCCCGCATGCGGGCCGCGAACGCCGGCGACGTGTCCATCAGGTCCAAAGCCATCCCCACCCACTGCGAGCCCTGCCCGGGAAAGACGAAGGCGACCTTGCCCCCGCGGCGGGCGCTGCCCCGGACCAGGCCGGGGACGGCCCGGTCGTGGGCGAGCGCGCCCAGCGGGTCGTGACCGTCGGGAGCCACGACCACCGCCCGTCGCTCGAACGTAGACCGGGATTTCGCGAGGGAGTACCCCACATCTGCGGCCTGGACCCCCTGTGCGGCCCCTACCCGCGCCCGCAGCCGCCGGGCCTGCGCGGCCAGCGAAGCGGGCGTTTTCGCGGACAGGACCCAGGGCACCGGGCCGGTCGCGACGGGCCCGGACGACTCCGTCGCGACCGGCTCCGGTGCGGCTTCGAGGACCGCGTGGGCGTTGGTCCCGCTCATCCCGAACGACGACACGGCGGCCCGGCGCGGCCGGCCGGTCTCCGGCCATTCGCGGGTTTCGTCCAGCAGCCGGACGTTCCCGGCCGTCCAGTCCACATGGGACGACGGTGTGCCCGCGTGCAGCGTGCCCGGGAGGACGCCGTGGCGCAGGGACAGCACCATCTTGATGACGCCGGCGACGCCGGAGGCGGCCTGGCTGTGGCCGATGTTGGACTTCACCGACCCGAGCCACAGGGGGTTCGCCCGGTCGCGGCCGTACGTGGCCAGCAGGGCCTGTGCCTCGATCGGGTCGCCGAGGGTGGTGCCGGTGCCGTGGGCTTCGACGGCGTCGACCTCGTCGAAGGTCAGCCGGGCGTTGGCCACGGCCTGGCGGATGACCTGCTGCTGAGCGGGGCCGTTCGGGGCGGTCAGGCCGTTGGACGCGCCGTCCTGGTTGACCGCCGAGCCGCGGATCACGGCCAGGACCTCGTGGCCGTGCCGCTGCGCGTCGGCGAGCCGTTCGACGAGCAGGACGCCGACACCCTCGGCCATGCCCATGCCGTCGGCGTCGTCGGAGAAGGCCTTGCAGCGGCCGTCGGCGGCGAGCGCGCGCTGGCGGCTGAACGCGACGAACGACGCCGGGGTCGACATCAGCGCCACCCCGCCCGCGAGGGCCATCGTGCACTCGCCGTTGCGCAGCGACTGGCAGGCGAGGTGCAGCGCGACCAGGGACGACGAGCACGCCGTGTCGACGGTGACGGCCGGGCCGGTCAGCCCGAAGGTGTAGGAGATCCGGCCGGAGACGACGCTGGCCGCGCCGCCGGTCAGCAGGTGCCCGGCCGAGCCGTCGGGCTGGGCGAGGCCGATGCCGTAGTCGGCGTAGTTGGTGCCGACGAACACGCCGGTCGCGCTGCCGCGGAGGCTTTCCGGATCGAGGCCGGCGCGTTCCATCGCCTCCCACGACGTCTCCAGCAGCAGGCGTTGCTGCGGGTCCATGGCCAGCGCTTCGCGGGGTGAGATCCCGAAGAAGCCCGGGTCGAAGTCGCCGGCGTCGTGCAGGAAACCGCCGTGGCGGGTGTAGCTGGTGCCGTCGTGGTCCGGGTCGGGGTCGTAGAGCGCGTCGACGTCCCAGCCGCGGTCGGCCGGGAACCCGGTGATCGCGTCGCCGCCGGTGGTGATGAGGTCCCAGAGGTCCTCGGGGCTCTTGACGCCACCGGGGTAGCGGCAGCTCATGGCGACGATGGCGATCGGCTCGTCGTCGGCGACCGCGACGACGGTCTCGGTCCTGGTGGCACCGAGCAGGAATTCGGTGATGCGCTCGGCGGTCGGGTGGTCGAAGGCGAGGGTGGCGGGCAGGCTCCGGCCGGTTTCGGCGACGAGGCGGTTGCGCAGTTCGACGGCGGTGAGCGAGTCGAAGCCGAGTTCCCGCAGGGCGACGCCGGGGGCGACGGCGTCCGGGCCGTCGTGCCCGAGCACGGCGGCCGCGGTGGCACGGACCAGGTCGAGCACGGCCCGGGCGCGGTCAGCCGGGGCGACGCCGGTCAGCCAGCCCGTCTTGACCTGCGGCTTCTCCACGGCCAGCGCGCGCCGCACCTCGGGCAGTTCGTCGAGCAGCTGGCGCGGGCGCAGGGCGGTGAAGACGGGCGCGAACCGGGCCCAGTCG
Organism: Amycolatopsis sp. 505; assembly: GCF_031625235.1. Lineage (NCBI taxonomy): Bacteria > Bacillati > Actinomycetota > Actinomycetes > Pseudonocardiales > Pseudonocardiaceae > Amycolatopsis > Amycolatopsis sp. 505. The sequence continues at coordinate 194,103 of NZ_JACKQP010000006.1, read as the reverse complement.
ACGTCGGCGACGGCGAGGAAGGTGTCGTCGTCGGCGAGGACCTGGCGGAGGCCCGCGAAGGCGAGGTCGGAGTCGAGGAACGGCAGGCCCTGGCGGAGGAGGCGGCTCGCGTCGAAGTCCTGGTTCGCTTTGGCGGGGCTGGGGGCGTTCCAGACGCCCCAGGCGAGCGAGGTCGCGCGCAGGCCGCGGGCGCGCCGGCGCTGCGCGAGGGCGTCGAGGTGGGCGTTGGCCGCGGCGTAGGCGGCGTGGTCGCCACTGCCCCAGACGCCGGCGATGGAGGAGAAGAGGACGAAGGCGTCGAGGTCCCGGTCGAAGACGGCGTCGAGGACTTCGGCGCCTTGGACCTTGGCTTTGGCGACCGCGGCGAAGGCGGCGACGTCGGTGGCGTCGATCGAGGCGAGTTCGATCAGCGCGGCCGCGTGGATGACGGCGCGGATGTCGTGGGCTTCGGCGAGGGCTTCGACCTGCGCGCGATCGGTGACGTCGCAGGTGGCGAAGGTGACGCCCGGCTCGGGGTCGGCTTGACTACCGTGGCGGCTGGCGAGGATGACGTGCTCGGCGCCGACGCCGCGGAGCCAGCGGGCGATCCGCGGGCCGAGGGCGCCGGTACCGCCGGTGACCAGGACGGTGCCGGTCAGGGACCAGGTGCCGGGGGCGGTGCGAGGCGGGGTCGCGCGGACGAGGCGGCGGACGAGGACGCCGGAGGAGCGGACGGCGAACTGGTCTTCGTCGCCGGAGGTGGCGAGGATGGCGGCGAGCCGTTCCCCGGCACGGACGTCGGGATCTGCCGGAAGGTCGACCAAGCCACCCCAGCGGTTCGGGTGCTCCAGGCCGATCACGCGGCCCAGGCCCCAGATCTGCGCCTGCGCGGGCGAAGGCGAGTCCGTGTCCACGGCGCCCGAGGTCAGCAGCCACAGGGGCGCGTCGATTCCCGCGTCGCCGAGGGCCTGGGCCAGCACCAGCGTGCCCGCCACCCCGGACGGCAGCTCGGGGAACTCCGGGTGCGGCCGCTCGTCGAAGCCCAGCAACGACACCACGCCCGCCACCGGCCCGGCCTCGCGCAACCGGGCGGCCAGGCTCTCGCGGTCGCCGGTCGCGAGCACGACCTCACACCCGAGCATGTCCACAATGGACGAGGACTGACCGGGTGCGGCCACGGCCAGCCAGCGTCCGGACAGCGCACCCACCGGCTCGGCGGCCGGACGCCAGCGGACGTCGTAGCGCCAGGAGTCCACCGTGGACTTATCACGGGCCGTCCGGCGCCAGTCGCTCAAGGCGGGCAGCAGCTCACTGAGCGGGACATCGGGATCGACGCCGAGCGTTTCCGCGAGGGATCCGCTGTCGACAGCCTCCCAGAAGCCCGGATCCGCGACGGCCTCGGCGGGGGTGCCGGGCTTGAGCCAGTAGTGCCGGTGCTGGAACGCATACGTGGGCAGATCGACCCGCGCAGCATCGGCGAAGTACGGTGTCCAGTCGACCTTGACGCCGTTCACGTGCGCTTCGGCCACCGACAGCGCGAAGCGGTCCGGGCCGCCGTCACCGCGACGCAGAGAACCGAGGGTGGTCACGTCGTCCCCGATCGCCGGGACCAGCACGGGGTGCGGCGACACCTCCACGAACGTCCCGAAACCCGCGCTCTTCAGCTGCTCGACCGCGATGTCCAGCCGGACGGTGCTGCGCAGGTTGGTGTACCAGTACTCGGCGTCGAGGGCCGTGCCGTCGAGCCATTCGCCGGTCACCGTCGAGAAGAACCCGGCGTGTCCCGCGCGCGGGGTGATCGGGGCCAGGACCTCGAGGAGTTCGTCGCGCAGCTGCTCCACCTGGACGGAGTGCGACGCGTAGTCCACCGGGATCCGGCGCGTGCGCACCTCGCAGGCCGCCATGAACTCGTCGAGCGCGCCGGGCTCGCCGGAAACGACGGTCGCGGAGGGGCCGTTCACCGCGGCGACGCCGATCCGGTCACCCCACGGCGCCACGAGCGACTCGGTCTGCTCACGCGACGCGGCCACGGAGACCATCCCGCCCGCGCCCGACAGGGCAAGAATGGCCTTGCTGCGCAGAGCGACCACGCGGGCACCGTCCTCGAGGGACAGGGCGCCGGACACCACCGCCGCGGCGATCTCGCCCTGGGAGTGGCCGATCACCGCGTCCGGACGCACGCCGTGCGCGGCCCACAGTTCGGCCAGGGACACCATCATCGCGAACAGCGCCGGCTGCACGACGTCGACGCGGTCCGGTTCGACCGAGTCGAGCAGCGAAAAGCCGGTGTACGGCTCGAGTGCCCGGGAACACTCGGTGTACCGCGCGGCAAACACCGGAGAAGTGGCCAGGAGTTCGTCGGCCATCCCAGCCCATTGGGCACCCTGCCCGGGGAAGACCATGGCGACCTTGCCGCTCCCGGCGACGCCCGAAACGACGTGCGGCGCGGGCGTTCCGTCGGCCAGGGCGCGCACTCCGGCGAGGAGGCGCTCCCGATCCGCTCCGACGACGACGGCCCGGTGCGCAAAGGATGACCGGGTTGTCGCCAGTGAAAACGCGATGTCGCCCGGTGAAGAGTCCACAAGAGACAGGCGAGCGGCCTGCGACCGCAACGCCTCCGGCGACTTGGCCGACAGCACCCACGGCACCAAGCCGGAAGAACCCCCCGAGGAAGCAACCGCGGGCGCGGCCTCCTCCAGGATGACGTGGGCGTTGGTGCCCGAGATGCCGAACGACGACACCGCACCCCGCCGCGGCCGGTCGGCGGTCCACTCCCGGCCCTCCTGGAGCAGCTCGACCGCGCCGGCGGTCCAGTCGATCTTCGCCGACGGCGTCCCGGCGTGCAGCGTCGGCGGCATCCGGCGGTTCCGCAGCGCCATGACGAGCTTGATGACACCGCTGACCCCTGCCGCCGCCTGCGTGTGCCCGATGTTCGACTTCACCGAGCCCAGCCACAGCGGCTCCGGACGGTCCTGGCCGTAGGTGGCCAGCAACGCCTGCGCCTCGATCGGGTCACCCAACGCCGTGCCGGTCCCGTGCGCCTCGACCAGATCCACGTCCACAGTGGACAATCGGGCGTCGGCGAGGGCGTCCCGGATCACGCGCTGCTGGGACGGGCCGTTCGGCGCGGACAGGCCGCTGCTCGCGCCGTCCTGGTTCACCGCCGAGCCGCGGATCACCGCCAGCACCGGGTGGCCGAGGCGCTGCGCGTCGGCCAGCCGCTCGACCAGCAGCATCCCGGCACCTTCGCCCCAGCCGGTGCCGTCGGCGCCGTCGGCGAACGCCTTGCAGCGGCCGTTGCCGGACAGCCCGCCCTGGCGGCTCATCTCGGTGAACATGTCCGGGTTGACCATCACCGCCGCGCCGCCGGCCAGCGCGAGGTCGGACTCCCCGCGCCGCAGCGACTGCACCGCCAGGTGCAACGCCACCAGCGACGACGAACACGCCGTGTCGACGGTGACCGACGGCCCCTCCAGGCCGAGGGTGTAGGAGATCCGGCCGGACAGGACACTGGTGGCGGTCCCGGTCATCAGGTGCCCGGCGACCGCCTCGGCCTCCTCCCCCGCGCCGGTCCCGTAGCCCTGGGACGCCGCGCCGACGAACACCGCCGAACGGCTGCCGCGCAACGTCTCCGGCACGATCCCGGCGCGTTCGAGAGCCTCCCACGACGTCTCCAGCAGCAACCGTTGCTGGGGGTCCATGGCCAGCGCTTCGCGTGGCGAGATGCCGAAGAAGCCCGCGTCGAACTGACCTGCATCGTGCACGAAGCCGCCTTCGGCGACGAAGCCCGCGTCGTGCGCGTCCGGCCAGCCGCGGTCGGCGGGGAACCCGGACATCCCGTCACCGCCGGAATCGACCAGCCGCCACAGGTCCTCGGGCGAGCGGACGCCGCCGGGGAACCGGCAGGCCATCCCGACGATCGCGACCGGGGCCGACCCGGCGTCCTCGACCTCCTGGACGCGCTTGCGGGCGCGCCGGAGGTCCGCGGTCACCTTCTTCAGGTACTCCCGGAGCTTCGCGTCGTTGTCCATCAGGCCCCATCCCGTCGCGTGCCGTCCATTCAGGACAGTCCGAGTTCGTTGTCGATCAGGTCGAAGATCTCGTCGTCGCTCGCGGAGTCCAGTTCGGTGTCCTCGTCCCCGGCCGCGCCCCGGCGGCGGGCGAGCAGGGTCTCCAGCCGCGCGGTGACCCGGCGGCTGTCCCCGGCGCGTTCCAGGAGCCGATCCAGTTCCGCCAGCACCGCGGCTTCCGGGTCGGCGGCGGCGGGGGCGAGCCCGGCGAGCAGGTGCGCCGCGAGGTCGGCGGGCGACGGGTGGTCGAAGATCAGCGTGGCCGGCAGCCGCAGCCCGCTCTCGGCGGTGAGCCGGTTGCGCAGCTCGACCGCGGTGAGCGAGTCGAAGCCCAGGTCGAGGAAGCCGCGGCTGCCTTCGACGTCGGCGGCCGAGCCGTGGCCCAGCACCGTGGCGACGTGCCCGCGCACGACGTCGAGGAGGAAGTCACCGCGCTCGGTCTCGGGCACACCCGCCAGCCGCTCGGCCAACGCGGGGCCGTCGCCCGGCACAGCCGCCGACGCGGTCCGGCGCGCCGGGGCCCGCACCAGCGACGCGAACAGCGGCGGCAGCCCGGACTGCGCGCTCAGCGCGGCCGGGTCGAGCTGCAGCGGCAGCAGGGCCGGTTCCGGCCGGGCCGCCGCGACGTCGAACAGGTCGAGGCCGCGGTCGGCGGTGAACGGGACGAACGCGGACCGCGCCAGTTTCGCGAGGTCGGCTTCGCGGAGCATGCCGTCGGTGGCCCACGGCCCCCACCCCAGCGACCCGGCCGGGAGCCCCCGGGCCGCGCGGTGCTGCGCGAGCGCGTCGAGGAACGCGTTCGCCGCGGCGTAGTTGCCCTGGCCGGGGCTGCCCAGCGTGGCCGCCGCCGAGGAGAACAGGACGAACGCCGAAAGGCCCCGGTCCCGGGTGAGTTCGTGCAGGTTCAGCGCCGCGTCGACCTTCGGCCGCAGCACCGCGTTCAGCCGCTCGGGCGTCAAGGACGCGACGACGCCGTCGTCGAGGACACCGGCCGCGTGCACCACGCCGGTCAGCGCCGGGATTCCGGCCAGCACGGCGGCCAGCTCCCGGCGGTCGGCGGCGTCGGCGGCCACGACCCGGACGTCCGCGCCGAGGTCCCGCAGCCCGGCGGCCAGTTCGGCCGCGCCGGGAGCGTCCGGTCCGCGGCGGCTCAGCAGAACCAGGTCGCGGACGCCGTGCCCGGTGACCAGCCGCCGGGCGACCAGGCCGCCCAGCGCGCCGGTGCCGCCGGTGATCAGCACCGTGCCGTCGCCGAAGGACGGCGGCATGGTGAGCACGACCTTGCCGACGTGCTTGGCCTGGCTGACGAACCGGAACGCCTCGGGCGCGCGCCGGACGTCCCAGGTCCGCACCGGCAGCGGCGTCAGGGCACCGGCCTCGAACAGCGCGAGGACCTCGGTGAACAGCTCCCGGATGCGGTCCGGACCGGCTTCGACCAGGTCGAACGCCTGGTACCGGACACCCGGGTGGGTGGCGGCGACGGCGCCCGCGTCGCGCACGTCGGCCTTGCCCATCTCGAGGAACCGCCCGCCGCGCGGCATCAGCGCGAAGGAGGCGTCGACGAACTCATGGGTCAGGGCGTTGAGCACGACGTCGACGCCCCGGCCGCCACTGGCCTCGCGGAACAGCTCCGCGAACCCGGTCGTGCGCGAGGAGGCCAGGTGCGCGTCGTCGAGCCCGGAGGCGCGCAGGACGTCCCACTTGCCGGGACTGGCGGTGGCGTAGACCTCGGCGCCGAGGTGGCGGGCCAGCTGGATGGCGGCCATCCCGACGCCGCCGGCACCCGCGTGCACCAGCACCGACTCACCCGCCCGCAGCCCGGCCAGATCGACCAGGCCGTAGTAGGCGGTGAGGAAGACGATGGGCACCGACGCGGCTTCGCTGAACGACCAGCCGTCGGGGATCTTCGCGAGCATCCGCTGATCGGCGACCGAACGCGGGCCGAAGGAGCCGGGGAAGAAGCCCATCACCTTGTCGCCGGGAGCCAGCCCGGTGACGCCTTCGCCGCATTCGAGGACGACGCCGGCGCCTTCGATACCCATGAGCGGCTCGCCCGGGTACATGCCGAGGCCGATGAGGACGTCGCGGAAGTTCATCCCGGCGGCGCGGATGGCCACCCGGACCGTGCCCGGTCCGAGGGTTTCCGGCAGCGGGTTCGGGACGAGCGCGAGGTTCTGCAGGGTGCCGCGGCCGGTGCTGTCGAGCCGCCAGTTGCCTTCGGGCGGCTGGAGCAGGGTGCCGGTGCCGGCGCGCACGAGCCGTGCGGCCAGTGCGCGGCCGTCCCGCAGCGCGAGCTGGGGCTCCCCGGAAGCGACCGCGCCGAGCAGCGCCGCCGAGCGCGGGTCTTCGTCGTCGAGGTCGACCAGGACGAGCCGGCCGGGGTTCTCGAACTGCGCCGACCGCAGCAGGCCCCACACGGGCGCGGCGGTGAGGTCGGGGACGCGGTCGCCGTCGGCGGCACCGACCGCGCCGCGGGTCACCAGGACCAGCCGGGCGGTGGTGAACCGCTCGTCGGCCAGCCACTCCCGGACCAGCTCGAGCGCGAAGGCGGCCCGCTCGCGCGGCTGCGTCGAGTGCCGGATCGCGGAAAACACGTACTGCGGTTCTTCGCCGCTTTCTTCGGTGCGGCGACCGAGTTCCGCGAGGTCCACACAGGACTCGACGACCCCGGCCGAGGCGAGCCCGGCCGCCAGGCCGAGCGGGTCCGGGCCGACGACCGCGTACCGGCCGCCCGGGGTGTCCGGCACCGGAACCGGCGTCCACTCGACCTGGAACAGCGCGTCGCTGTCCGGCCCGTGCAACTGCTCGGCCGACACCGGACGCAGGACGAGCGCGGCCACCGAAGCGACCGGGGCGCCGGTCGTGTCGGCGACGTCGACGGCCACCGCGTCCCCGGCACCCGGCCGCAGCCGCACCCGCAGCGCGGTGGCGCCGGTGGCGTGCAGGGTGACGCCGGTCCAGGCGAACGGCAGCCGCGGACCGGTGCCGCCGCCGCGCAGGCCCAGGGCGTGCAGCGCGGCGTCCAGCAGAGCCGGGTGCAGGCCGAACCCGCTCGCCTGCGGCTCCGGCAGCGCGACCTCGGCGTAGATCTCCTCGCCGAGGCGCCAGGCTGCACGCATGCCGCGGAAGGCGGGTCCGTAGCCGAACCCGGACGCCGCGAGAGTGTCGTAGAAGCCGGTGACCGCAATGGGTTCCGCTCCGGCGGGCGGCCATTCGGCCCAGGAGGCCGGTTGTGCCGTGGCTGCCGGTGCGAGGACGCCTGCGGCGTGCGCGGTCCAGTCGTCGCGGCCCTCCGGACGCGAGTGGATCGTCAGTTCGCGACGGCCGTCGTCGTCCGGGCCGGCGACCGCCACCTGGATCGCGACGGCGTCCTGCTCGCGCAGGACGAGCGGCGCGGCGAGGGTCAGTTCCTCGACCACCGGGCACCCGGCCTGGTCACCGGCGCGGATCGCCAGCTCGACGAACGCGGTGCCGGGCAGCAGAACCGTGCCGAGGACCGCGTGGTCGGCGAGCCACGGTTGGGTCGCCAGGGACAGCCGTCCGGTGAGGACGACACCGTCGCCCCCGGCCAGCGGCAGGGTCGCGGCCAGCAGCGGGTGTGCCGCGTCGGTGAGCCCGGCCGCCCCGACGTCCCCGGCGCGCGCCGAAACCTCGGGCCAGTAGCGGCGGTGCTGGAAGGCGTACGTCGGCAGCGGGACGCGGCGGGCGCCGGGGAACGCGGCCGAGAGGTCGACCGGGACGCCGCGGACCCACAGCCCGGCGAGCGCGGTGGCGAACGTGCGCTCCTCCGGCCGGTCGCGGCGCAGCAGCGGCACGGCCACGACGTCCTCGCCGAGGCAGTCGGCGGCCATGGCGCTGAGCACGGCGTCCGGTCCGGCTTCGAGGAACGTCCGGACGCCCAGGCCGGCCAGGGTGGCGACGGCGTCGGCGAACCGCACCGACGCCCGCACCTGCCGCACCCAGTAGTCCGGGGTGGACAGTTCCGGACCGGCGAGCTGCCCGGTCACCGTGGAGACCACGGCCCGGTCGGCCGGGTGGTAGGTCAGCCGCCGCGCGACCGCGGCGAAGTCGTCGAGCATCGCGTCCATCCGCGGCGAGTGGAACGCGTGGCTCACCTTGAGCCGCTTGGTCCGCACACCGGCCGCCGCGAACCCGGCGGCCAGCTCCAGCACGACGTCCTCGTCGCCGGAGACGACGACCGAGCCGGGCCCGTTGACCGCCGCGATGCCGGCCCGGCCGCCGGTCTTGGCCACCTCGGCGGCCACGGCTTCCTCGCCGGCGCGCAGCGAAACCATCGCCCCGCCGTCCGGCAGGGCTTCCATCAGGCGGCCGCGGGCGGCGACCAGCTCGGCGGCGTCGGCCAGCGACAGCACCCCGGCGACGTGCGCCGCGACCAGCTCGCCGATCGAGTGGCCGGCGAGGTGGTCCGGCAGCACGCCCCAGCTCTCGGCCAGCCGGAACAGGGCCAGCTCGACGGCGAACAGCGCCGGCTGGGTGCAGGCCGTCCGGTCCAGCTGCTTCTCGTCGCCCGGTTCGGCGAAGACGACGTTGCGCAGCGAGTGGTCCAGGTGCGGGTCGAGGTGCGCGCAGGCCTCGTCGAACGCGTCGGCGTAGACCGCGAACCGGTCGTAGAGTTCCCGGCCCATCCCGGCGCGCTGGGCGCCCTGCCCGGTGAACAGCACGGCGAGCGGGCCGGTGGCCGCCTCGCCCTGGACGACCTCGGGCGCGGGCGTGCCGCCGGCGAGCGCGGCCAGGCCGGTCCGGAAGTCCTCGGCCGTCGTCCCGAGCACGACGGCACGGTGGTCCAGGGCCGCCCGGCCGGTGGTCAAGGAGAATCCGACGTCGGCCGGACGCGCGTCCACTTCGGACAGGAGGGCGGCCTGGGCACGCAGTGCGGCGACCGACCGGCCCGAGACCGGCCACGGCACCAACCCCGTGACCTCGGCCGCGACGGTTTCGGGAGCGGGTTCGGCCTGCTCGATGATGGTGTGCGCGTTGGTGCCGGAGATGCCGAACGAGGAGATCCCGGCCCGGCGCGGCCGGTCGGCGGGCCATTCGTGGGCCTCGGTGAGCAGCTCGACCGCACCCGCCGACCAGTCCACATGGGACGTCGGTGCGTCGACGTGGAGAGACTTCGGCAGCACGCCGTGGCGCATGGCCATGACCATCTTGATGATCCCGGCGGCTCCGGCCGCGGCCTGCGTGTGCCCGATGTTGGACTTCACCGAACCCAGCCACAGCGGGGTGTCGCGGTCCTGGCCGTAGGTGGCCAGCACGGCCTGCGCCTCGATCGGGTCGCCCAGCGTGGTCCCGGTGCCGTGTGCCTCGACGACGTCCACATCGGACGGTGTGAGTCCGGCGTCGGCCAGTGCCGCGCGGATCACGCGTTGCTGTGAGGGACCGTTCGGCGCGGTCAGGCCGTTCGACGCACCATCGGAGTTGACCGCCGAACCGCGGACGAGTGCCAGGACTTCGTGGCCGTTGCGCTGCGCGTCCGACAAGCGTTCCAGCAGGAGCAAGCCCGCACCCTCGGCCCAGCCGGTGCCGTCGGCCGCCTCGGCGAACGGCTTGCACCGGCCGTCGGGGGCCAGTCCGCGCTGCCGGCTGAACTCGACGAACGCCCCCGGCGTCGACATGACCGTGACCCCGCCGGCGACGGCCATCGTGGACTCGCCCTGCCGGAGCGACTGGCAGGCGAGGTGCAGCGCGACCAGCGACGACGAACACGCGGTGTCGACCGCGACCGACGGCCCTTCCAGCCCGAAGGTGTAGGAGACGCGCCCGGCGATGACACTGGTGGTGTTCCCGGTCAGCAGATGGCCCTCGACGCCGTCGGCCGCCCCGAGCAGGGTGACGTAGTCCTGGCCGTTGGTGCCGGCGAACACCCCGGTCTTCGTGCCGCGCAGCGCGTGCGGGTCGATGCCCGCGCGCTCGAACAGCTCCCACGACGTCTCCAGCAGCAGCCGCTGCTGCGGGTCCATCGCGAGGGCTTCGCGGGGCGAAATCCCGAAGAACCCGGCGTCGAACTCCGTGACACCGTCGAGGAAACCGCCCTCCCGGGCGTAGCTGCGGCCGCTCTTGCCCGGGTCCGGGTCGTACAGCGCGCCGACGTCCCAGCCGCGGTCGGCGGGGAACGGGGCGATGCCGTCGCCGCCTTCGCCGACCAGGCGCCAGAGGTCTTCCGGCGAGCGGACACCGCCCGGGTAGCGGCAGCTCATGGCGATGATCGCGATCGGGTCGTCGTCGACGGCAGCCACGGCTGTCGGCAGGTCCGGGGTGCCGGCGCCGAAGATCTCCGCCAGCAGGCGATCGGTCAGGTCCGCCGGGGTCGGGTGGTCGAACACGAGCGTCGAAGGCAGGGTGAGGCCGGTTTCGGCGGCGAGGCCGTTGCGCAGCTCGACGGCGGTGAGCGAGTCGAAGCCCAGGTCCTTGAAGGGCCGCGCGGGCTCGATGGCCTCGGCGCCGTCGTGGCCGAGGACCGTCGCGGCGCGGACGCGCACGACGTCCAGGAGCACGCGACGGCGTTCGAGGCCGGGCAGCGCGGCCAGGCGGGTGGTCAGCTCGGCCGTGCCGCGCTCACCGGCGTTCTCGTCGACGGTGAACTCGGGCAGCTCGCTCATCAGCGGCCGGGGCCGGGCCGCCGCGTACGACGGCGCGAACTTCGCCCAGTCGACGTCGGCGACGACGACGGTGGTCTCGTTCAGCTCGACGGCCTGCAGGAGCGCGCGCATCCCGAGGTCCGGGTCGAGCGGGAGCAGACCGCGACGGCGAAGCAGTTCGTCGCCCTCTTCGGAGGCGCCCATGCCGGCGCCCGCCCAGGGGCCCCAGGCGACCGACGTCCCGGCGCGTCCGGTGGCGCGACGGCGTTCCGCGAGGGCGTCGAGGTGCGCGTTGGCCGCCGCGTAGGCGCCTTGGTGGCCGCTGCCCCAGACTCCGGCGATGGAGGAGAAGAGCACGAAGGCCTCAAGGTCACCGAGGAGTTCGTCGAGGTGGACGGCACCGTCCACTTTGGCGCCGACCACCTCGGCGAAGTCCGTTGTGGACGAATCGGCGATCGGTGTGAACCGGCCGTACCCGGCGGCGTGGAAGACCGCGGTCACGTTCCGTCCATCCAGGACTTCGGCCAGTGCCGCCCGGTCGGTGACGTCGCAGGCGACGATTTCGGGGTCGGCGCCGAGGTCACGCAGCTGGGTCGCGAGGTCGTCCGCGCCGGGGGCGTCCGGGCCGCGCCGGCTCAGCAGCAGCAAGTCCCGGGTGCCGCGGGCGGCCAGGGTCCGGGCGAGCGCGCCGCCCAGTGCTCCGGTGCCGCCGGTGATCAGGACGGTGCCCTCGGGTCGCCACGTGCCGGGGGTGGCGTCCGCCGGGGCGCGGACGAGCCGGGGCACGAACGCGCCGGACGCCCGCAGGGCCACCTGGTCTTCGCCGGTGCCCGCGGCCAGGAGGGCGGCGAGCCGGTCGTGGCCGCGGTCGTCGAGGGTGGCCGGGAGGTCCAGGAGCCCGATTTCGCGGCCGGTGAGCTCGAGCGCGGCGACCCGGCCGAGGCCCCAGACCTGCGCGAGAGCCGGCTCGGGCGCGACGTCGGACCGGCCGGTGCGCACCGCTCCCGTGGTGCCGAGCCAGAGCGGCCCGGGCAGGTCGGCCTGCAGCACAGTGAGGGCTTCGGCCAGGTCGGCCGGGAAGGCGAGCGCTCCGGCGATGTCTTGCACCTCACCCAGGCGTTCGAGGGGCACGGTGCGGACCTCCGCACCCCGCTCGGCCAGGCTTTCCGCGATCCCCTCCGGCGCGGTACCGATGAGCAGCCAGGTGCCGGACAGCCGTGCGGCCGCGATCGGGTGCGGCCGCCAGGCGACGCGATAGCGCCACGATTCGACGGTGCTCGCTTCGCGGTGGCGGGTCCGCCAGGCCTGGAGCGCGGGCTGGATGGCGTCGGCGAGGTCTTCGTCGACGGCGAGGTCGCGGGCCAGGTCACCGCGCTCGACGGCAGCCCAGAACTCGGCGTCCGCAGTGTCGGTGGCGGGCTCCGGACGGGCGGGCTCGAGCCAGTACCGCCGGTGTTCGAAGGGGTACGTCGGCAGCGCGACGGCCCGCCCGGCCGAACCGGCGTACAGGCTCTCCCAGTCCAGGTCGACGCCGTGGACGTGCAGCCGGGCGAGCGCGGTGAAGAAGGTGCGTTCCTCGTCGCGGTCGCGGCGGAGGGCGGGGATCGCGGTACCCGGGACCATCGAGCTGAGCACCCCGTCGGGCCCCAGTTCCAGGAACACCCCGACGCCGGCCGCCGCCAAAGTGGACACTCCGTCGGCGAACCGGACCGCCTCGCGCACGTGCCGCACCCAGTAGTCCGCCGTGAACGACGAAGCGAGAGCACCGCTCACATTCGAGAGCACCGGTATCCGCGCCGGGTGATACGTCAGCGTCTCGGCGACCGCGCGGAACTCGTCGAGCATCGGGTCCATCAGCGGCGAGTGGAACGCGTGACTCACGGTCAGCCGCTTGGTCTTCGGGAACTTCGCCGCGATGGCCAAGACCGCGGCCTCCTCGCCGGAGATCACCACCGACTCGGGGCCGTTGACCGCCGCGATGGAGACGCCCTCGGTCAAGGTGACGGCCGACTCCGGCGCGGCGATCGACACCATCGCGCCGCCCGCCGGGAGCGCCTGCATCAGCGACGCGCGGGCAGCAACCAGGCGGCAAGCGTCCTCCAGGGACAGCACACCGGCCACGTGCGCGGCCGAAATCTCCCCGATCGAATGCCCGGCCACGAAATCCGGCCGCACACCGAACGACTCGGCCAGCCGGAACAACGCCACCTCGACCGCGAACAACGCGGGCTGGGTGAACTCGGTGCGATCCAGCAGCGACGCATCCTCGAAGGCCTCCCGCAGCTCCGGACCGAAGTGCGCGAGCACCGCGTCGAACGCTTCGGCATACACCGGAAAGCGGTCATGGAGACCTCGGCCCATCCCGACCCGCTGGGCGCCCTGGCCGGTGAACAGCACCGCCAGCAGGGCGTCCCGGTCGGCCGTGCCGGTGACCACGGCCGCGTCGGTGCCACCGTCGGCGAGCACCTCCAGGGCCCGGTCGAGCTCGTCGCCGCTCGCGACGAGGACCGCGCGGTGATCGTGCGTGGCGCGGGTGAACGTCAGGGAGTAAGCGAGGTCCTGCGGCGTCAGCCCGGTTCCCCGGAGCCGGTCGGCTTGGGCACGCAACGCCGGGGCACTCCGGGCCGACAGCGGGACGAGCGGCGGCGTCGCGTCCGGGCCGGCCGGCGGGACCGCGACCGGTTCGGCTTGTTCGAGGACCACGTGCGCGTTGGTCCCGCTCACGCCGAACGCCGAGACCGCGGCGCGGCGCGGGCCGTCGGACGCCCACTCGCGTTCCTCGGTGAGCAGTTCCACCGCACCCGCCGACCAGTCCACTTGCGACGACGGGGTGTCGACGTGCAGTGTGCGCGGCAGGACGCCGTGCCGCATGGCGAGCACCATCTTGATCACCCCGGCCACGCCCGAGGCCGACTGCGTGTGTCCGATGTTGGACTTCAGCGAGCCCAGCCACAGCGGCCGGTCGCGGTCCTGGCCGTACGTCGCCAGCAGCGCCTGGGCCTCGATCGGGTCGCCGAGCCGGGTGCCGGTGCCGTGCGCCTCCACGACGTCCACATCGGACGGTCGCAGGCCGGCGTTCGCCAGCGCCGCCCGGATCACCCGTTGCTGTGACGGGCCGTTCGGGGCGCTGAGCCCGTTGGAGGCCCCGTCCTGGTTCACCGCCGAGCCGCGGACCACCGCGAGGATCGGGTGGCCGTGGCGCCGGGCGTCCGACAGTTTCTCCAGCAGCACCAGGCCGACGCCTTCGCTCCAGCCGGTGCCGTCGGCGGCGTCGGCGAAGGACTTGCAGCGACCGTCCTCGGCGAGGCCGCGCTGGCGGCTGAATTCGACGAACGCCGCCGGGTGCGCCATCACGGTGACGCCGCCCGCGAGGGCCATCGAGCACTCGCCCTGCCGCAGCGACTGGCACGCCAGGTGCAGCGCGACCAGCGACGACGAGCACGCCGTGTCGACGGTGACGGCCGGGCCCTCCAGGCCGAACGTGTAGGACAGCCTGCCGGAGACGACGGCCGGGGCGCTGCCGGTCAGCAGGTAGCCTTCGGAGCCGCCGGACTCGTCACGCGCGCCGACCCCGTAGCCGGAGGACGTCGCGCCGACGAACACACCGGTTCCGCTGCCGCGCAACGACTCCGGGTCGAGGCCCGCGCGCTCGAAGACCTCCCACGACGTCTCCAGCAGGACGCGTTGCTGCGGGTCCATGGCCAGGGCTTCACGCGGGGAGATGCCGAAGAACCCGGCGTCGAACTGCGCCGCCGTGGTCATGAACCCGCCCTCGCGGGTGTAGCTGGTGCCGAGGTTGGCCGGGTCCGGGTCGTAGAGCGCGGCCAGGTCCCAGCCGCGGTCGGCGGGGAACGGGCCGACGCCGTCCGCGCCGTCGGCCAGCAGGCGCCACAGGTCCTCGGGCGAGGCCACGTCCCCCGGGTAGCGGCAGCCCATGGCGACGATGGCGATCGGCTCGTCGGACGCGGTGGCCGTGGCGGTCGTGGCGGCCGGTTCGGTTCCGGTCACCTCGCGCAGGAGGTGACCGGCCAGGGCGCGCGGGTGCGGGTGGTCGAAGACGGCGGTCGAGGGGAGGCGGACGCCGGTCGCGGCGGTCAGCCGGTTGCGGAGTTCGACGGCGGTCAGCGAGTCGAAGCCGAGTTCGCGGAAGGCCCGGTCGGCCGGGACGGCCGCGCCGGAGTCGTGCCCCAGCACGGCGGCGGCCTGGCCGCGGACCAGGTCGAGGACGTGGTGCGCGGCCTCCCGCGGGCCGAGCGTCCGGATGGCTTCGGCGAGGCCGGTCCCGACCTCGGTGACGACCTCCTCGACGCGGACTTCCGGCAGGTCCTCGATGAGCGGACGCCGTCGGGCGGCGGTGAACCCGGCGGCGAACCGCGGCCAGTCCATGTCGGCGACGGCCACGAAGGTCTCGTCGGCGTCCAAGGCGTGCTGGAGGGCGGCGATGGCGCGGTCCGGGGCCATCTCCCGCAGGCCGCGGCGGCGCAGGTGGTCCTTCGCTTCGGCGCTGCCCGCCATGCCGTCGCCGGCCCAGGACCCCCAGGCCACGGAGGTGGCTTTCCGCCCGGCGGCGCGTCGCCGAGCGGCGAGGGCGTCGAGGTGCGCGTTGGCGGCGGCGTAGGCGCCTTGGCCGGCACTGCCCCAGACACCGGCGTTGGAGGAGAAGAGGACGAAGGCGTCGAGGTCGTCGTCGAGGAGCTCGTCGAGGTGGCCGGCGCCGGCGGCCTTGGCCGCGAGGACTTCGGCGAAGTCCGCCACGCTGGTGTCGGCGATGGTTGCGGCTTGCGGCAGACCGGCGGTGTGGACGACCGCGCGGATGTCGTGGTGGTCGCGGACGAGCGCGGCGACGGCGTCCCGGTCGGCGAGGTCGCAAGCGGCGAAGGTGACCCGGCAGGCCAGCTCGGCTTCGAGCTCGGCGGCACCGGGGGCTTCTGCGCCGCGGCGGCTGACGAGGACGAGGTGCTCGGCGCCGGACCGGGCCAGCCACCGGGCGACGTGGCCACCGAGCGCGCCGGTCCCGCCGGTGACGAGGACGGTGCCTTCGGGCCGCCAGCGGTGGACGGGTTCGGCCGAGGGTGCGTGCGCGAGCCGGCGCGCGAAGAGCCCGGAGGCCCGGACGGCGACCTGGTCTTCGTGGTCGAGCCCGGCGAGGACGGCCGCCAGGCGCCTCTTGGCCCGGGGTTCGAGGGTGGCGGGAAGGTCGATGAGGCCGCCCCAGCGTTCGGGGTGTTCGAGGCCGATGACGCGGCCGAGGGCCCAGATCTGCGCGGGATCGGCGGCGGGGGCTCGGTCGCCGGGGAGGGCGGTGACGGCGTTGCGGGTCAGGAGCCAGAGGGGCGCGGTGGTGCCGTCGAGGGCCTGGGCGAGGAGGAGGGTGTCGGGGGCATCGGGGAGAAGCGAAATGACGCCGGCGGCATCGGAGAAATCGTTGTTCGCGGAACCATCACCCGGCCATTCGAGCACCACCGGCTCCGCGCCGGCGGCCGTGAGGCAGCTCGCCACCTCCGCGGCGTCCGCTCCGGGCGGGACGACCACCACCCAGCGTCCCGACAGCACACCCGCCTCCGGCTCGGGCAGCGGCTTCCACTCCACCCGGTACCGCCAGGAGTCCACAGTGGACCTCTCCTGGCGCAGCCGACGCCAGCGGGCGATGGCGGGGAGCAGCTCGGCGAACGACGTCTCCGCGGGGACGTCGAGCAGCTCCGCCAGCGCGCCCAGGTCACCGCCGTCGACCGCCGCCCAGAAGCGGGCGTCCGCCGGGTCCGCCGACACCTCCTGGCGAGGCGCGTCGAGCCAGTAGCGCTTGCGCTGGAACGCATAGGTCGGGAGGTCGGCGATCCGGCCGTCCGGGAAAGCCGGCGTCCAGTCGACCGCCACCCCGGCCACGTGCGCCGCGGCGAGCGACGTGTGGAAACGGCTCAGCCCACCGTCGTCCCGGCGTAGCGAGCCGAGCGTGACGACGTCCTCGCCGAGGGCCATCGTCAGCACCGGATGCGGCGACGCTTCGATGAACGTCCCGAAGCCCTCGCTCTTCAACCGCTCGACGGCGATGTCCAAGCGGACGGTGCTGCGCAGGTTGGTGTACCAGTACGCGGCGTCCAGCGCTTCGGCCCACTCGCCGGTCACGGTGGACATGAACGCCGTCTCGGGCCGTCGCGGAGCGATGGGGGCGAGCACGTCAAGGATCTCGTCGCGCACCTGCTCGACCTGCGCCGAGTGGGACGCGTAGTCCACCGGCACCCGCTTGGCCCGGATCCCCTCGGCCTCGCAGGCCGCGGCAAAAGCGTCCAGCCCGGCGGGCGAACCGGAAACCACCACCGCGGCGGGACCGTTCACCGCGGCGATCGAAAGCCCATCGGTCAGCCGCGCTTCGACCGTCTCCCAGGGCGCCGCCACCGAGACCATGCCACCGCGGCCGGCCAGCGCAAGAATCGCCCTGCTCCGCAACGCCACCACGCGAGCGCCGTCCTCAAGCGACAATGCCCCCGAGACGACCGCGGCCGCGATCTCACCCTGGGAGTGCCCCACGACGGCGTCCGGCACCACCCCGAACGACCGCCACAGCTCCGCCAGCGACACCATCACCGCGAACAACGCAGGCTGCACCACATCGACCCGGCCCAACGCCTCCGCGTCAGCCAGCACCTCACGGAGCTCCCAGTCTACAAAGGACGACAGCGCCACCGCGCATTCGTCGAGACGCGCAGCGAACACCGGCGACGACGCCGCCAGCTCCAGCGCCATCCCGGCCCACTGCGAACCTTGCCCCGGGAAAACCAGGGCCACCTTGCCGCAGGCCGACGCCTCCCCGGTGACCACATCGGAACTCGGCGACCCGGAAGCCAGTGCAGCGAGCCCGCCGGAGCCGACGACCACCGCCCGATGGCTCAGCAACGCCCGCGCCTTCACCAGCGAGTACCCGACGTCGACCGGATCACCGTCGTGCGCAAGCAGCGCAGCCGCCTGCCCGCGCAGCGCCTCCGGGGAGTCCGCCGACAACACCCACGGCACCGGCCCCGAAGCCACGCGCGGCGGCGGAGCGGATCCGGCGGGAACCTGCTCCAGGATCACGTGCGCGTTCGTCCCGCTGACGCCGAACGACGAGACGCCGATCCGCCGCGGCCGCCCGGTCTCCGGCCACGGCGTCGCCTCGGTCAGCAGCCGCACTTCCCCGGCGTCCCAGTCCACTTGGGACGAAGGCGCGTCGATGTGCAGCGACCGCGGGAGCACGCCCCGCCGCAGGGCCTGGACGGACTTGATCACCCCGGCCACCCCGGCGGCGGCCTGCGTGTGCCCGAGGTTCGACTTGACCGAACCGAGCAGCAACGGCCGGTCCGCCGCACGACCGCGGCCGTAGGTGGCCAGCAGCGCCTGCGCCTCGATCGGGTCGCCCAGCGTCGTTC
The DNA here is from genome assembly GCF_031625235.1 of Amycolatopsis sp. 505. Taxonomy (NCBI): domain Bacteria; kingdom Bacillati; phylum Actinomycetota; class Actinomycetes; order Pseudonocardiales; family Pseudonocardiaceae; genus Amycolatopsis; species Amycolatopsis sp. 505. The sequence goes on along the minus strand of NZ_JACKQP010000006.1, from coordinate 176,055 downwards.
CGGTGCCGTGAGCCTCCACCGCGTCGACATCCGAAGTGGACAGACCGGCGTTCGCCAGTGCGGCCCGGATGACCCGCTGCTGCGCCGGCCCGTTCGGCGCGGTCAGGCCGCTGCTCGCGCCGTCCTGGTTGACGGAGGAACCGCGGACGACGGCGAGCACCGGGTGCCCGTGGCGACGCGCGTCGGAAAGGCGTTCGACGAGCAGCATCCCGGCGCCCTCGCCCCAGCCGGTGCCGTCGGCCGCGTCGGCGAAGGGCTTGCAGCGGCCGTCGGCGGCCAGGCCGCGCTGACGGCTGAAGGCGGTGAACGTGCCCGGCGTGGCCATCACCGTGACCCCGCCGGCCAGCGCGAGCGAGCAGTCGCCGAGCCGGACGGCCTGGCACGCCAGGTGCAACGCCACGAGCGACGACGAACACGCCGTGTCGATCGTGACGGCGGGGCCTTCCAGGCCGAGGGTGTAGGCGATCCGGCCGGAGGCCACACTGCCCGCGCTGCCGTTGCCGAGGAAGGCCTCGAACTCCGCGAACACCTCGGGCGCGAGCAGCAGCCGGGCCGCGTAGTCGGAATACATGACACCGGCGTAGACGCCCACCTTCGAGCCGCGTACGGACGTCGGGTCGATGCCGGCACGCTCGAAGGCTTCCCACGACGTCTCCAGCAGGAGCCGCTGCTGCGGGTCCATCGCCAGGGCTTCCCGCGGGGAGATCCCGAAGAAGCCGGCGTCGAAGTCCGCCGCGTCGTGCAGGAACGCGCCCTCCCGGGTGTAGCTGGTGCCCGCGCTGCCGGGGTCGGCGTCGTACAGCGCGTCGAGGTCCCAGCCCCGGTCGGCCGGGAACGCCCCGACCGCGTCCTCCCCCGCTTCGACGAGTTCCCACAGCTGTTCGGGGGTGCGGACCCCGCCGGGGAAGCGGCAGCTCATGCCGACGATCGCGACCGGCTCCTGCGCGCGGTCCTCGTTCTCCTGCAGGCGGCGGCGGGCTTCGCGCAGGTCGGCCGTGGCGCGCTTGAGGTAGTCCAGGAGCTTCTGTTCGTTCGACATTCAGGACATCCCCAGTTCGTCGTCCAGGAGGTCGAAGATCTCCTCGGCGGTGGCGTCGGCCAGTTCCGTGCCGGAGTCCGCCCGGCGCTCGTCGGTCGCGGTCCACCGGGCCAGCAGCCCGCGCAGGCGCTCGGTGATCAGGTCGCGTTCGCCGGCCTCGGTTTCGGTCGCGGCGAGCACCGCGGCCAGCCGGTCCAGCTCGGCGTGGACCGGCAGGACGGCTTTCGCGCCGTCCGCGGGCAGCTCGGCGCACAGGTGCTTGGTGAGCGCGTCCGGGTTCGGGTAGTCGAAGATCAGCGTGGCGGGCAGCCGCAGCCCGGTCACCGCGTTGAGGCGGTTGCGCAGTTCCAGCGCGGTCAGCGAGTCGAACCCGAGGTCGAGGAAGCCGCGCCCGGCCTCGACGGCGTGGCCCGAGGCATATCCGAGGACCGCCGCCACCTGGGCGCGCACGACCTCGTCGACGACCCGGAGCTGCTCGGCTTCCGGCAGCCCGGCCAGCCGTTCGGCCAGCCCGGGTCCGGCCGGGACGCCGTCGCGCACGGCCCGCCGTCCGGATGTCCTGATCAGCCCGCGCAGCAGCGGCGGGACGTCCGCGCGGGCGCGCCAGGCGGCGAGGTCCAGGGCGACCGGCATGAGCAGGGGCTCGCCCGACCCGAGGGCGAGGTCGAACAGCCGCAGCGCGCGGTCGGTCGGCAGGGCGCGGACGCCGGACCGGCCGAGGCGTGACACGTCGTCGTCGCCGAGATGCGCGGTCAGGCCGCTGCGCGCCTCCCACAGTCCCCACGCGAGCGAGGTCGCGGGCAGGCCGCGGCCGTGGCGGTGCTGGGCGAGCGCGTCGAGGTAGGCGTTGGCCGCGGAGTAGCCCGCCTGGCCCGCGCCGCCCATCGTCGCCGCGAAGGAGGAGAAGAGGACGAAGGCGTCGAGGTCCAGGTGCTCGGTCAGTTCGTGCAGGTGCCGCGCGGCGACCGCCTTGGGCCGCAGCACCGCGTCGAGCCGCTCCGGGGTCAGTGCTTCGAGGACGCCGTCGTCGAGCGCCCCCGCGGCGTGCACCACCGCGGTCAGCGGGTGCTCGGCGGGGATCGTTGCCAAGGCGTCTTCGAGGGCGGTCCGGTCGGCGACGTCGCAGGCGACCACGGTGACGGATGCGTCGGTCAGCCCGCCGAGGTCGGGAGCGCTGCGGCTGAGCAGCAGCAGGTGCCGGACGCCGTGGACGGTCACCAGGTGCCGCGCGAGCAGCCCGCCGAGCACGCCGCTCGCGCCGGTGATCAGGACGGTCCCGTCCGGGTTCCAGGCGTGCTCCCGCGGCGGCGGAGTCGCCCGAGCCAGGCGCGGTACGTGGAGTTCGCCGCCGCGCACCGCCAGCTGCGGCTCGCCGGACGCGGCGGCCACCCCGGCCCAGGTGGCGAGGTTCTCGGTCGTGTCGACGTCGAGGAGGACGAACCGGTCCGGGTGCTCCGACTGCGCCGAACGCACGAGACCCCAGACGGCCGCGGCGGCGGGGTCGGCGGGCGCCTCCCCGACGGCCGACTCGGTGACCAGGACCAGCCGCCCGTCTCCGCTCAGGAAGTCCTGCAGGGTCTCGAGCGTGGCCGCCGTCGCGTCGCCCCGGCACTCGGTGTAGACGACCGGCCCGGACTCGCCCAGCGGCACCGCCGGGGCGGCCGGCTCGGCGTCCAGGCGCTGCCACGTCATCGTGAAGAGCCCGTCGTGGTCCGCGGCGGCGGCCAGCTGATCGGCCGAAATCGGCCGCATGACCAGGGATTCCGCTTCGGCGACCGGTGCCCCGGTTTCGTCGGCGACGGCGACCGAGACGCCGTCCGCGCCGAGTGCTCCGAGCCGGACCCGCAGGGTGGTCGCGCCGGTGGCGTACAGCCGGACGCCGGTCCACGCGAACGGCAGCCGGGCGCCGGCCTGGGCGCTGGTCAGGCCGATCGGGTGCAGGGCCGCGTCGAGCAGGGCCGGGTGCAGGCCGTACCGAGCCGCTTCGGCGCGCTGCTCGTCGGGCAGGACGACCTCGGCGTAGAGGTCGTCGCCGTGCCGCCAGGCCGCACGCAGACCTTGGAACGCCGGGCCGTAGCGGTAGCCGTGGCCGGCCAGGGTGTCGTAGTGACCGTCGACGGGCAGCGGTTCCGCGCCCGGCGGCGGCCACGCGGTGAGCGCCGTGCCCGGCTCGACACCGGTGGCCAGGATGCCTTCGGCGTGCTGGGTCCACTCGAGGTCGTCGCCGGGTCGCGAATGGACGGTCAGCGCGCGACGGCCGGTTTCGTCAGCGGTCTCGACCCGGAGCTGGACGGCGACGCCGCCACGGCGGGGCAGCACCAGGGGCGACTGGAGGGTCAGCTCTTCGACGGTCTCGCAGCCGGCCTGGTCGCCCGCCTGCACGGCCAGCTCGACGAACGCGGTGCCCGGCAGCAGCACGGTGTCACCGACCGCGTGGTCGGCGAGCCACGGCTGGGTGCTCAGGGACAGCCGCCCGGTGAGCAGGGTGGTGCCGGTGCCCGCGACGGTCACGGCCGCGCCGAGCAGCGGATGCCCGGCGTCGGTGAGGCCGAGCCCGCCGGCGTCCCCCGCCGTGACCGCGGTCCACTGCGGCCAGTACCGCTCCTGCTGGAACGGGTAGGTGGGGATGTCGGTGAACCGGGCGCCGGGGAACGCCGGGGTCCAGTCGACGTCGACGCCGTTGACGTGCGCTTCGGCCAAGGCGGTGTAGAAGCGGGTGAGCCCGCCGTCGTCCCTTCGCAGCGAGCCCACGGCGAGGACGTCGTCCCCGAGGGCCATGGTCAGCACCGGATGCGGGGATGCCTCGACGAACGTCCCGAACCCGTCGTTCTTCAACCGCTCGACGGCGATGTCCAGCCGCACTGTCCCGCGGAGGTTCCGGTACCAGTACTCGGCGTCGAGAGCACCGTCGGCCCACTCGCCGGTCACCGTCGAGAAGAACGCCGTCTCCCCCGTTCGCGGCGTGATCGGGGCAAGTACGTCGAGGAGTTCCTCGTGCAGGTGCTCGACCTGCGCCGAGTGCGAGGCGTAGTCGACCGGCACGCGCTTGGCCCGGATGCCGTCGGCGGTGCACGCCGCGATCAGCTCGTCGAGGGCGGCCGGCTCGCCGGACACGACCACCGCGGCCGGGCCGTTCACCGCCGCGATCGAGATCCCCTCGGTCAGCCGCTCCTCGACGGCGGACAGCGGCGCGGCCACCGACACCATCCCGCCGCGGCCGGCCAGCGCCAGGATCGCCCGGCTGCGCAGGGCCACCACCCGCGCGCCGTCGTCCAGGGAGAGCGCACCCGACACCACCGCGGCCGCGATCTCACCCTGCGAATGGCCGACCACCGCGTCCGGGACCACGCCGAACGAGCGCCAGAGCTCGGCCAGCGAAACCATCACCGCGAACAACGCGGGCTGCACGACATCGACCCGGCCCAACGCCTCCGCGTCCGCCAGCACGTCACGCAGCTCCCAGTCCACAAAGGACGACAAGGCCGCCGCGCACTCGTCGAGCCGGGCCGCGAACACCGCGGAGGACTCCGCCAGTTCGAGCGCCATCCCGGGCCACTGCGAACCCTGTCCGGGGAAGACGAGCGCCACCTTGCCGGGTGTTCCGGCGATCCCGGAGACCGCGTCCGCCGCGGGGACCCCCTCGGCGACGGCGGCCAGCGCCTCGGTGCCGAACACCACCGCGCGGTGCGGGAACCGCGACCGGGCCGTGACCAGCGTGAACCCGACGTCGGCCGGGTGCCCGTCGATCCCGGCGAGGGCGGCGGCCTGGTCGCGCAGGGCGGTTTCGGTCCGTCCGGACAGCACCCACGGCACCGGCCCGGAGACCGGCTCGCGCTCCTCGGCCACGGCTTCCGGCGCCTGTTCGAGGATCGCGTGGGCGTTGGTGCCCGAGATGCCGAACGACGACACCCCGGCCCGCCGCGGGCGCCGCGACGTCCACTCCCGAGGCTCGGTGAGCAGCTCGACCGCACCGGCCGACCAGTCCACGTGCGACGATGGCGCGTCCACGTGCAGCGTCGGCGGCAGCACGCCGTGCCGCATCGCCATGACCATCTTGATCACGCCCGCGACCCCGGCCGCGGCTTGGGTGTGCCCGAGGTTGGACTTCACCGAGCCCAGCCACAGCGGCTCGTCCCGCTCTTGGCCGTAGGTGGCCAGGAGCGCCTGGGCTTCGATCGGGTCGCCCAGCGTCGTGCCGGTCCCGTGCGCCTCGACGGTGTCCACTTCGGACGGCGTCAGCCCGGCGTCCGCAAGGGCTGCGCGGATGACGCGCTGCTGCGACGGTCCGTTCGGCGCGGTCAGGCCGTTGGACGCGCCATCGGAGTTGACCGCCGAGCCGCGTACCACGGCCAGCACCCGGCGGCCGTCGCGCAGGGCGTCCGACAGCCGCTGCACCAACAGCATGCCCGCGCCTTCGGAGAACCCGGCGCCGTCCGCGGCGTCGGCGAAGGCCTTGCACCGGCCGTCCGCGGCGAGGCCGCGCTGGAGGCTGAAGTCGACGAACATGCCGGGGGTCGCCATCACGGTGGCCCCGCCGGCCAGCGCCATCGAGCACTCGCCGCGCCGTAGCGCCTGCACCGCCAGGTGCAACGCCACCAGCGACGAGGAACACGCCGTGTCCACAGTCAACGACGGGCCTTCGAGACCGAACACATAGGACAGCCGCCCGGAGACGACGCTGGCCGCGTTGCCGACCCCCGCGTGGCCTTCCAGGGACTCGGTCGAGCGTTCGAGCAGGGCCGGGTAGTCCTGGCCGTTGGTCCCCGCGAAGACGCCGATCCGTTCGCCCCGCACCGAAGCCGGGTCGAGCCCGGCGCGTTCGAAGGCCTCCCACGACGTCTGGAGCAGCAGCCGCTGCTGCGGGTCCATCGCGAGGGCCTCCCGCGGGGAGATCCCGAAGAAGCCGGGGTCGAAGCGGGTGGTGTCGTCGAGGAAGCCACCCTCGCGGGCGTAACTCTTGCCGGTGGCGCCGGGTTCGGGGTCGTAGATCTCGTCGAGGTCCCAGCCGCGGTCGGCCGGGAACGGCGTGATGCCGTCGCCGCCCGCGGCGACCAGCCGCCAGAGGTCCTCGGGCGAACGGACTCCGCCCGGGAACCGGCAGCCGATGCCGACGATGGCGATCGGCTCGTCCGCGGCGATTCCCGCGGCCACCGCGGCTTCGGCCGACGTCCCGGTGCCGAACAGCTCGCCGAGGAACCCGGCGAGGACGGTGACCGTGGGGTGGTCGAACACCAGGGTCGCGGGCAGCCGCAGGCCGGTCGCGGCGGCCAGCCGGGTACGCAGCTCGACCGCCGTCAGCGAGTCGAAGCCGAGTTCGGAGAAGGCTCGTCCGACGTCGACGGCCGCCGGGGAAGGGTGCCCCAGCACGGCCGCGGCCTGCGCGCGGACCAGGTCGGTCAGCACGCGGTGGGTGTCGGTCGCGCTCAGCCCGGCGAGCCGGGCGGCGTATCCGGACGGCTCGGGTGCGGTCTCCTCGGCGGCGTCCGGGATCTCGGCGAGCAGCGGCCGGCGGCGGGCAGCGGCGAAGGCGGGGGCGAACCGCGGCCATTCGACGTCGGCGACGACGACGGTCGTGTCGTCGAGGTCGAGGGCCCGGCCGAGCGCGGTCAGCGCCAGGTCGGGGTCGAGCGGCGGGACACCTTCGGCCGTCAGCCGGTCCCGGTCGACGCCCTCGTCGGCGTCCCAGACACCCCAGGCGATCGACGTCGCGGCCTGGCCGCGGGCCCGGCGGCGCTCGGCGAGCGCGTCGAGGTGGGCGTTGGCCGCCGCGTAGGCGCCGTGGGCGCGGCTGCCGACGACGGCGGCGATGGACGAGAACAGGACGAAGGCGTCGAGGCCGTCCGGGAGCAGCGCGTCGAGGTGGTCGGCGGCGTCCGCCTTGACGCGGCACGCGCGGTCCAGGAGGTCCGGGGTGGTGTCGGCGAGGGGCGCCAGGTCCGTGACGGCGGCGGCGTGGAACACCGACCGCACCGGCCCGTGGGCCTCGAGCACCGCGGCGAGCTGGTCACGGTCGGCGACGTCGCAGAGCGCCTCGACCACTTCGGCGCCGTGCAGGGTCTCGACGCCGGGCAGGGCGGCCGCGGCGAGCACGATCCGGGTGGCACCCCGGGTGATCAGCCAGCGAGCGAGCCGGACGGCCGCGTGACCGTCGGCGTCGGTGACGAGCACGGTGCCCTCGGGCCGCCAGCGCCGCGCGGGTTCCGCGGTTGCGGCGGGCACGAGCCGGCGGGCGAAGACGCCGGACGTGCGCAAGGCAACCTGGTCCTCGCCGGTGGTTCCGGCCAGCACGGCGGCCAGTTTCGTGGCGGCGGCTTCGTCGAGGACCGGTGGCAGGTCGACCAGGCCACCCCAGCGGGTCGGGTGCTCGAGCCCGTGGATCCGGCCGAGCCCCCAGACGCGGGCCTGCGCCGGGTCGGGCGCGCGGTCGCCGGGTCCGGTGGCCACCGCCGCGTCGGTGAGGAGCCAGAGCGGGGCGTCGAGCCGGGTCAGGTCGAGGGCGGTCGCGGCGTCCGGCCGGACGGCCACCACTCCGGTCAGGTCCTCGACGTCCTGGACGATCTCGGCACCGTGCGCGGCCAGGACCTCCCGGACACCGTCGTCCCCGACGACCAGCCAGCGGCCGGAGAGCCGAGCCGGTGGGGTGGCGATCGGGCGCCAGGCGATCCGGTAGCGCCAGGAGTCCGTGGTGGTCTCGTCGTGGCGGCGGCTGCGCCACTTCGCCAGGGCAGGCAGGACGGCGTCGAGCGGAGCGTCTTCGGCGACGTCGAGGACGCCCGCGAAGGCCGGGACGTCCTGGTCGCCGACGACGTCCCAGAACCGCTGGTCGGCCTGGACCGGCTCTACTTCCGGGACGTCGAGCCAGTACCGCTCGCGCTGGAAGGCGTAGGTCGGCAGGTCGGCCGCGGGCGCACCGGCGAAGGCCGGGGTCCAGTCGACGGCGACCCCGTTGACGTGCGCCTCGGCGAGGGCGGTGTGGAAGCGGGTGAGGCCACCGTCGTTCTTGCGAAGGGAGCCCAGCGCGACGACGTCGTCCCCGAGCGCCATGGTCAGGACCGGGTGCGGTGACGCTTCGATGAACGTCCCGAAACCTTCGGACTTCAGGCGCTCGACCGCGGTGTCGAGACGGACCGTGCTGCGCAGGTTGGTGTACCAGTACTCGGCGTCCGGGGTTTCGTTCCACTCGCCGGTCACGGTCGAGATGAAGGCCGTGTGCCCCGGCTGCGGGTTCACCGGCGCCAGGACGTCGAGGAGTTCGTCGCGGAGTTGCTCGACCTGCGGCGAGTGGGACGCATAGTCCACCGGCACGCGCTTCACGCGGATGCCGTCCGCGCGGCAGGCCGTCATGAACTCGTCCAAGGCTTCCGGCGTACCGGAGACCACGACGGCCGCGGGTCCGTTCACGGCGGCGATCGAGACGCCCTCGGTCAGCCGTTCCTCGACGGTGTCCCACGCGGCCGCGACGGACACCATCCCGCCACCACCGGCCAGCGCCAGAATCGCCCTGCTCCGCAACGCCACCACCCGAGCGCCGTCCTCAAGCGACAGCGCCCCCGAGACGACCGCGGCCGCAATTTCCCCCTGCGAGTGGCCGACGACCGCGTCCGGGACCACGCCGAACGACCGCCACAGCTCCGCCAACGACACCATCACCGCGAACAACGCAGGCTGCACCACATCGACCCGGCTCAACGCCTCCGCATCGGCCAGCACCTCACGGAGTCGCCAGTCCACAAAGGACTCCAGGGCCATCGCGCATGCATCCAGGCGCGCCGAGAAGACCTCCGACGACTCCGCGAGTTCGAGCGCCATCCCGGCCCACTGCGCGCCCTGGCCGGGAAACACCAGCGCGACCTTGCCCGGTTCGTTCGCCGCACCGGTGATGACGTTGGCCGCGGGAGCACCCTCGGCGAGCGCGGTGAGGCCGCCGGCCAGATCGTCGCCGACCACGACCGCGCGGTGCCGGAACAGCGACCGCGCGGAGACCAGCGCCGCCCCGACCGACGCGGCCGGCAGCCCGGCTCGGTCGAGCAAGGCGGCCGCCTGTGCCTGCAACGCACCAGGGGTGCGCCCCGAAATCACCCACGGCACCACACCGCCGGCAACCAGCTCCGGAACAGCCTCCGAAGCCTCCTCCAGGACCGCGTGCGCGTTGGTGCCGCTGACCCCGAACGACGAAACACCCGCCCGCCGCGGCCGGTCGGCCACCCACTCACGCGACTCGGTCAGCAGCTCCACAGCACCCGCCGACCAGTCCACTTGCGACGATGGCGCGTCGACGTGCAACGTCTGCGGCAGCACCCCGTGCCGCATCGCCAGCACCATCTTGATCACGCCGCCGACACCCGCCGCCGCTTGGGTGTGGCCGATGTTCGACTTCAGCGAACCCAGCCACAGCGGCGTTTCCCGCTCCTGGCCGTACGTCTCCAGCAGCGCCTGCGCCTCGATCGGGTCGCCGAGCGTCGTGCCGGTGCCGTGCGCCTCGACCGCGTCCACTTCGGACGCCGTCAGCCCCGCGTTCGCCAGGGCCTGGCGGATCACCCGCTGCTGCGCGGGGCCGTTGGGGGCGGTGAGGCCGTTGGACGCGCCGTCCTGGTTGACCGCCGTCCCGCGGACGACGGCGAGCACCGGGTGGCCGTGGCGGCGCGCGTCGGACAGCCGTTCCACCAGCAGGAGGCCGGCGCCCTCGCCCCAGCCGGTGCCGTCGGCGGCGTCCGCGAACGACTTGCACCGGCCGTCGGCCGCGAGGCCGCGCTGGCGGCTGAACTCGACGAACAGCGCGGGCGTCGAGAGGACCGTGACCCCGCCGGCCAGCGCCAGGTCGCATTCGCCCTGCCGCAGCGACTGGCACGCCAGATGCAGCGCCACCAGCGACGACGAACACGCCGTGTCCACCGTGATCGCCGGGCCTTCGAGCCCGAACGCGTAGGCGATCCGGCCGGAGGCGACGCTGCCCGCGCTGCCGTTGCCGAGATAACCCTCGTAATCCTCAAGTCCACTTCGGACGTTCTGCAGCCGGGTGGCGTAGTCCTGGTACATCACGCCGGCGAAGACACCGGTCCGGCTGCCGCGCACCGCGTCCGGCACGATCCCGGCGCGCTCGAACGCCTCCCACGCGACTTCCAGCAAGAGCCGCTGCTGCGGATCCGTCGCGGTCGCTTCGCGGGGCGACATGCCGAAGAACTCGGCGTCGAAATCAGCGGCGTCATGGAGGAATCCGCCTTCACGGACGTAGGACGTCCCGCCGTGGGCGGGATCGTGGTCGAAGAGGTCGGGCCAGCCGCGGTCGGCGGGGAACGCCGAAACGGCGTCGCGGCCCTCGGCGACCAGCCGCCAGAGGTCGTCCGGGGAGGCGATGCCGCCCGGGTAGCGGCAGCTCATGGCGACGATCGCGATCGGCTCGTCGGCGGCGGCCTTCGTCGTGACGACGGTGTCCGCCCGCCGCCCGGCGAGGTGGGCGGCGAGCACCGTCGGCGTCGGGTGGTCGAACACGAGCGTCGCGGGCAGCCGGAGGCCGGTGGCGGCGGCGAGGCGGTTGCGGAGGTCGACCGCGGTCAGCGAGTCGAACCCGAGGTCCTTGAACGCGCGGGCGGGGTCGACGGCCTGCGCGGAAGCGTGCCCGAGGACGGCCGCCACCTGCGTCCGGACCAGGTCGAGCAGGCCCTCTTCGGAGAGCTCGCCGACGTGCCCGCCGGCCGCGGCGGCGCGGCGCGCGGGGGCGGGGAAGAGGCCGCGGAACAACGGCGAGACGGTGCCGTCGGCGGCCTGCCGCCGCAGTGCGGCGGCGTCGAGAGCGATCGGGACCAGCGCGGCCGGGCCCGCGGCGACGGCGCGGTCGAACAGCGCCAGCCCCTGCGCGGTGTCCAGGGGCCGCACGCCGGAGCGGCCGAGCCGGTCGCGCGCGCGGTCGTCGAGGTGCCCGGTCATCCCGCTGGCCTCGGCCCACAGGCCCCAGGCCAGCGACACGGCGGGCTGCCCGGCCGCCCGGCGACGCTGGGCGAGCGCGTCGAGGTAGGCGTTGGCGGCGGCGTAGTTGCCCTGGCCGCTGCCGCCGGTGGTGCCCGCGGCGGCGGAGAAGAGCACGAACGCGGCGAGATCGGCGGTCAGCTCGTCGAGGTTGCGGGCGGCGTCGGCCTTCGGGCGCAGGACCGCGTCCAGCCGCTCCGGGGTGAGGGCCTCGACGACGCCGTCGTCGAGGACACCGGCGGCGTGCACGACGGCGGTGACCCGGTGCGCGGCCAGCACCTCGGCGAGTGCGTCGCGATCGGCGGCGTCACCGGCGACGAAGACGGCGTCCGGCAGGTCGGCGGCGAGCTCGGCGGCGCCGGGCGCGTCCGCGCCGCGGCGACTGAGCAGGACCAGGTTCCGGACGCCGTGCTGCCGCGCGAGGTGCCGGGCGACGAGCCCGCCGAGCACGCCCGAGGCGCCGGTCACGAGGACGGCGCCGGCACCCCAGTCCGGCGTCTCGCCGGTGGCGGTGACCCGGGCGAGCCGGGGCACGAAGTGACGTCCCTCGCGGACGGCCGTCTGCGGCTCGGGCGGGACGATCGGGTGCTCGGGGTCGTCGGTGTCCAGCAGCGCGAACCGGCCGGGGTGCTCCGACTGGGCCGAGCGCACGAGCCCCCACGCGGCGGCGAGGTCGGGATCGGGGGCTTCGCCGTCGTGCACGGCGACGGCGCCGCTGCTGACGAAGACCAGCGTCTCGGGTCGCTCGGTGGTGAGCCAGTCCTGGACGAGCCCGAGCACGCAGTGGACCGGCGCCCCGCTGATCGGTTCGAAGACGGCGTCGGTTTCGGCCGCTCCGGCCGGGACTTCGGTCCAGTCCACTTCGTACAGGTCGTCGGCACGGTCCAGGCTGCCGGTGGGGAGCGGGCGGAGGACGAGGGATTCCGCCGTCGCGACCGGGGCGCCCGCCGGGTCCGCGACCTCGACCGTGACCTCGTCCGCGCCGCGGCGGGTGAGGCGGACGCGCAGCGCCGACGCGCCGGTCGCGTGCAGGGCCACGCCCGTCCAGGCGAACGGCAAGCGAGTCTGTCCGTCCTCGGTGGACAGCGACAGCGACAGCGCGAGCGGGTGCAGGGCCGTGTCCAGCAGGGCCGGGTGCAGGCCGAAGCGGGCCGCGTCGCGGTCGTCCGGCAGTGCGACCTCGGCGAAGATCTCGTCGCCGCGGCGCCAGGCCGAACGCAGGCCCTGGAAGGCGGGCCCGTAGCCGTAACCCGCGGCCGCGCGGAGGCCGTCGTAGAACCCGTCGAGGTCGATCCTGGCCGCGCCCTCGGGCGGCCAGGAGTCCAGAGTAAACCCGGCTTCGGGGGTGCCGGGCGCGAGCACGCCGGTCGCGTGGCGCGTCCACGGGTCGTCCTCGTCGCGCCGCGAATGGACCTCGAAGGCGCGCCGGCCGGTTTCGTCGGCCGCGCCCACCCAGACCTGCAGCGCGCGGGCGTCGCCGTCGGGCAGCGTCAGCGGGGTTTCCAGGGTGAGTTCCTCGACCGTGCCGCAGCCGGCGCGGTCGCCGGCCTGCACGGCGAGTTCGACGAACGCGGTGCCGGGCACCAGGATCGTGCCGTGCACGGCGTGGTCGGCCAGCCACGGCTGTGCCTGCGGGGAGACGCGTCCGGTGAGGACGAGACCGTCGCCCGCGGCCAGCGCCACCGCCGCGCCGAGCAGCGGGTGCCCGGTGGCGCTGAGGCCGAGCGCGCCCGCGTCGCCGGGGTCGGCGACGACACTGGGCCAGAACCGTTCGCGCTGGAAGGCGTAGGTCGGGAGGTCGACCGTGCGGGCGCCGGGGAAGGCCGGCGTCCAGTCGACGGCGACGCCCTTGACGTGTGCTTCGGCGAGGGCGGCGTGGAAGCGGGTCAGGCCGCCGTCGTTCTTGCGGAGCGATCCCAGCGCGACGACGTCCTCGCCGAGCGCCATGGTCAGCACCGGGTGCGGCGACGCTTCGATGAACGTCCCGAAGCCCTCGGACTTCAGCCGCTCGATCGCTGTGTCGAGCCGGACCGTGCTGCGGAGATTGGTGTACCAGTACTCGGCATCCACCCGTTCGTTCCACTCGCCGGTCACGGTCGAGAGGAAGCCGATCTCGCTGTCGCGGGGGGTGACCGGCGCCAGGACGTCCAGCAGCTCGTCACGCAGCTGCTCGACCTGCGGCGAGTGGGACGCGTAGTCCACGGGCACCCGCTTCGCGCGGATCCCCTCGGCTTCGCAGGACCTGATCAGCTCTTCGAGAGCGTCCGGCACACCGGACACCACTACGGCGGCCGGGCCGTTCACCGCGGCGATCGAGATGCCCTCGACCAGCCTCTCCTCGACGGTCCCCCTCGCGGCCGCGACGGACACCATCCCGCCACCACCGGCCAGCGCCAGGATCGCCTTGCTCCGCAACGCCACCACGCGAGCGCCGTCCTCAAGCGACAATGCCCCCGAGACGACCGCGGCGGCAATCTCACCCTGTGAGTGACCGACCACCGCGTCCGGAACAACGCCGAACGACCGCCACAGCTCCGCCAACGACACCATCACCGCGAACAACGCGGGCTGCACCACATCGACCCGGCCCAACGCCTCCGCGTAGGCCAGTACGTCACGGAGTTCCCAGTCCACAAAGGACTTCAGCGCGGTGCCGCAGTCATCTAGGCGGCCCGCGAACACCGGCGACGATTCCGCAAGCTCGAGGGCCATCCCGGCCCACTGCGACCCCTGGCCGGGGAAGACGAGGGCCACCTTGCCCGGCGCACCGGCTTCCCCGGTGATGACGTTCGCCGCCGGGGCGCCTTCGGCGAGCGCCGTGAGACCACCGGCGAGATCGCCGACCACGACCGCGCGGTGCGGGAACGCCGTACGGGTGCTGACCAGCGAAAACCCGACGTCCGCGGCTGGCGCTTCGTGCCCGGCCAGTGCCGCGGCCTGCGCTTTGAGCGCGTCGGGGGTCCGCGCGGACAGCACCCACGGCACCGGGCCGATCGCGTTCGAAGGTGCCGGTTCCTCGGCGTCCGGCGCGGCTTCGAGGATGGCGTGGGCGTTGGTGCCGCTCATGCCGAACGCGGACACGCCCGCGCGGCGCGGCTCGCCGGTCTCCGGCCAGGGCCGGGCCTCGGTGAGCAGCCGGACCCCGCCGGACGCCCAGTCGACGTGCGAGGTCGGGGCGTCGACGTGCAGCGTCCGCGGCAGGACGCCGTGCCGCATCGCCATGACCATCTTGATCACCCCGGCGACCCCCGCTGCGCCCTGGGTGTGGCCGATATTCGACTTCAGCGAGCCGAGGAACAGCGGGTCGTCGGCGGGGCGGGCGCGGCCGTAGGTGGCCAGCAGGGCCTGCGCCTCGATCGGGTCGCCGAGGGTGGTGCCGGTGCCGTGCGCCTCGACCGCGTCGACCTGCTTCGCCGAGAGCCGTGCGTTGGCGAGGGCGTCGGCGATCACGCGCTCCTGGGCGGGGCCGTTGGGGGCGGTGAGGCCGTTGGAGGCGCCGTCGGAGTTGATCGCCGAGCCGCGGACGACGGCGAGCACCGGGTGGCCGTGGCGCTGGGCGTCGGACAGTCGTTCGAGGACCAGCATGCCGGCGCCTTCGCCCCAGCCGGTGCCGTCGGCGGCGTCGGCGAAGGACTTGCAGCGGCCGTCGGGGGCCAGGCCGCGCTGCCGGCTGAAGGCGACGAACGCCGCCGGGGTGGACAGGACGGTCACGCCGCCGGCGAGGGCGAGGGAGCACTCGCGGCGGCGAAGCGCGTGACAGGCCCAGTGCAGCGCGACGAGCGAAGACGAGCACGCCGTGTCGACGGTGACGGCGGAACCCGCGAGGCCGAGGAAGTACGCCAGCCGTCCGGAGACGACGGCGGTCGCGGTGCCGGTGAGCAGGTGGCCTTCGAGGTTGTCGCCGGCGCCGCGCATGAGGTTGGCGTAGTCCTGGCCGGTGTTGCCGACGAAGACGCCGGTCTCCGAGCCGGCCAGCGACGCCGGGTCGATGCGGGCGCGTTCGATGGCCTCCCAGGTCGTCTCCAGGAGCAGCCGCTGCTGGGCGTCCATGGCGAGGGCTTCGCGCGGGGAGATGCCGAAGAAGCCGGCGTCGAAGTCGGCGACGTCGTGCAGGAAGCCGCCGGACGCGGTGTGGGAGGTGCCGGGCCGGTCCGGATCGGGGTCGCGGAGCGCGTCGAGGTCCCAGCCGCGGTTGTCCGGGAATCCGGTGACGGCGTCGGTGCCCGCGGCGACCAGGTCCCACAGCTGTTCCGGGCTGGTGACACCGCCGGGCAGCCGGCACCCCATTCCGACGATCGCGATCGGTTCCTGTTCGGCGTCTTCCACCGCCTGCAGCCGCCGGCGCGTCTGGTGCAGATTGGTCGTGACCCACCTGAGGTGTTCGCGCAGCGTCTCCTCGTCGGCCATCTCAGTGCCACCAGCCTTTTCTCCAGCGAAGTGCGGACACCCGGCACATCCGCGCGCCGAAGTGGCATCAATGCGAGGCTATGGGACCGGTTTTGGGCCTACAACCCCTAAAGATCCCGCCGACAGGGGCCCCTACGAGCGATTTACAATTTACCGAGATCATTGTTGATGAATTCCAGAAGTGCGTCATCATCGGCGAAATCGAGTTCACCGGTCTTTTCTTCTCGTTCGGAATAGCGGCTCAGCAGGGTTTGCAGCCGGACGGCGAGTTCGGTCCGCGTCAGCCGGTCGGGTGCACCGGCGGCGAGGGCCGCTTCCAGCCGGTCGAGCTCGGCCAGGACGCTCGGGGCGCCGTCGTCCAGCTGCGCGCGCAGGTGCTTGGCGAGCGCGGTGGCGTTGGGGTGGTTGAAGACGAGGGTCGGCGGCAGGGTGAGCCCGGTCGCGGCGGCGAGCCGGGTCCGCAGCTCGACGGCGGTGAGCGAGTCGAAGCCGAGTTCGGTGAAGGCTCGCTTGGCGTCGACGGCGTCAGCCGTGGCGTGTCCCAGCACCTGCGCGGCTTCGGTCCGGACCAGGGCGAGCAGGTCGGCGGGACGCCGGACCTCGGCCGGCTGCGGTTCGGGCAGCTTCGCCTCGGGCAGCTCGGCCAGCAGCCGGCTCGGCCGGGTCGCGGTGAAGGCGGCGGCGAACCGGGCCCAGTCGACATCGGCGACGACGACCGAGGTCTCCCCCGCGGTCCGCATCGCGTTGAGCGCAGCTTCGGCCGGCAGCGGCGTCAGCCCCCGCCGACGCAGGTGCTCCTGCTCAGCGGCACCGGCGGCCATCCCGCTGCCGGCCCAGGGCCCCCAGGCGACGGAGGTGGCTTTCCGCCCGGCGGCGCGTCGACGTTCGGCGAGGGCGTCGAGGTGCGCGTTGGCCGCGGCGTAGGCGGTCTGGCCGCCCGCGCCCCAGATGCCGGAGATGGAGGAGAAGAGGATGAAGGCTTCGAGGTCGTCGCCGAGGAGCTGGTCGAGGTGCTCGGCACCGGCGACTTTGGCGTGGAGGACCTTGCGGAAGTCGTCGTCGGAGAGGTCGGCGAAGGCGGTGGCCTGACTGACCCCGGCGGCGTGGACGACGGCGGTGACCTGCGGGATCTGCCCGATTGCCCGGGCCAGGTCGTCGCGATCGGCGACGTCGCAGGCGAGGACGGTCGCTTTCGCTCCGGCGGCCTGGAGGTCCTCGACGAGCTCGGCGGCCCCGGGGGCTTGCGGGCCGCGGCGGCTGAGGAGGACGAGGTGGTCGGCGCCGGCGTGCGCGGCCCAGCGGGCCACGGTGGCACCAAGGGCACCGGTGCCGCCGGTGATGAGGACGGTGCCGCTGGGCGTCCATGGCGAGGCGGGTAGCGGGGCGCGGACGATCCGCCGGGCGTAGGTGCCGGACGGCCGCAGGGCGATTTGGTCTTCTGCGTCGGTGTTGGGCTGGGCCGCTTGCAGCCGGCTGTTGTTGCCTGCGCCGGCGACGATCCCCCACACTTGCGCGGCGAGGCGCTCGTCCGGGGTCTCCGGAACGTCGACCAGCCCGCCCCAACGGTCCGGCGTCTCCAGGGCCAGCGCCCGGCCGAAGCCCCACAACGCGGCCAACCCCGGATCCCCGGCAGCCTCGTCCCCGAGCACGGCGACCGCCCCCACGGTCACGCACCACAGCGGCCCCACCCCGGCCCGGGCCAGCGCCGCCGCGTCGGCCACGGCGTCGTCACCCGGGGCCGAGATCAAGACCACTCCGTCGAACGGCCCCTCGGCCGGCTCTCCCGGCCCGGCCACGCAGACTCCGGGCCGCACCAGCGCATCCGCCCAGCCGCGCGCCGCACCCGGGGCGGCCACGATGGCGTACCGGCCCGACGGGGTCGCCGAGCCCGGCTCGGGCGCCGGAACCCAGGTCACCCGGTAGCGCCACGACTCGGTCTCCACGGCTCCGGCCCGGTCCCGCCGCCAGGACGCCAGCGCGGGCAGCACCTTGGCGACGTCCGCCTCCGGCACACCGGTCCCGGCCGCCAGCCCGGCGACGTCCGCGCGGTCGACCGCCGACCAGAACTGCGCGTCGAGCTCGCCACCCGCCGGACGCGGGGCCGGCCAGAAGCGCTCGCGCTGAAAAGCATGAGTGGGCAACGGAATCCGGCGGCCGGGCAGTTCGGTCCAGTCCACCGGCACCCCGGCGGTGTACAACCCGGCCAAGGCCGTGAAGAACGTCCGCACCTCGTCACGGTCGCGGCGCAACGCCGGGATCGCCCGGCCCGGGACCATCGAGCTGAGCACCCCGTCGGGCCCCAGTTCCAGGAACACCCCAGCCCCGGCCGCCGCCAAAGTGGACACCCCGTCGGCGAACCGGACCGCCTCACGCACGTGCCGCACCCAATATTCCGCCGTGAACGGCAAAGCGAGAGCACCGCTCACATTCGAGAGCACCGGTATCTCCGCCGGGTGGTACTGGAGTTGTTCGGCCACCTCGCGGAACGCGTCGAGCATCGGCTCCATCAACGGCGAGTGGAACGCGTGGCTCACCGTGAGCCGCTTGGTCTTGACGCCGCGCTCGGCGAACTCCGCGGCGATGGCCAGGACCGGAGCCTCGTCGCCGGAGATCACCACGGACTCCGGGCCGTTCACCGCCGCGATCGAGACACCTTCGGCCAGGACGATCGCGGACTCGGGAGCCGCGATCGACACCATCGCCCCACCGGCGGGCAGCGCCTGCATCAGCGACGCCCGCGCGGCGACCAATCGGCAAGCGTCCACAAGGGACAACACACCGGCGACGTGGGCCGCCGAGATTTCACCGATCGAGTGGCCGGCAACGAAGTCCGGGCGCACTCCCCACGACGCGAAGAGCCGATACAACGCGACTTCGACCGCGAACAAGGCAGGCTGCGCCGATCCGGTCTCGTCCAAAGCAGACCCGGCGAAGACGACCTCGTGCAGCGGACGCTCCAACAGCAGGTCGAACTCCGCGCACACGGCGTCGAACGCCTCGGCGTATACCGGGAACCGGTCGTACAGTCCCCGTCCCATGCCGACCCGCTGCGCGCCCTGCCCGGTGAAGAGCACGGCGAGCGAACCAGGTTCGACGTCCCCGCGGATCACGCCCGGGTCCGGCGCCCCGTCCGCCAGCGCCGTCAAGCCGCGGACGAGGTCACCGTCGTCCTCGGCGAGCACCACCGCGCGCCGGGACAGGGCCGCGCGGCCGGTCGCCAGCGAAAACGCGACGTCCGGCAGAGCGCCGCGCTCGGCAGCGAGCAGGCGACGGGCTTGCTCGCGCAACCCCGGCTCGGTCTGCGCCGAGACCGGCACCGGGAGCAGGCCCGCCGGAGCGGTGTCGTGCACGACGACGTCGTCCGGCGCCTGCTCGAGGATGGTGTGGGCGTTGGTGCCGGAGATCCCGAAGGACGACACGCCCGCGCGGCGCGGCCGGTCGGACGGCCACTTCCGGGTCTCGGTGAGCACTTCCACCGCGCCCGCCGACCAGTCCACTTGCGACGACGGCGCGTCGACGTGCAGCGTCTGCGGCAGGACGCCGTTCCGCATCGCCAGGACCATTTTGATGATCCCCGCGACGCCGGCCGCGGCCTGCGTGTGGCCCAGGTTAGACTTGACCGACCCCAGCCACAGCGGCTCGTCGCGGCCCTGGCCGTAGGTGGCCAGCAAGGCCTGCGCCTCGATCGGGTCGCCGAGTTTCGTGCCGGTGCCGTGCGCTTCCACGGCGTCCACTTCGGACGGACCGAGACCCGCATCGGCGAGAGCCGTCCGGATCACCCGCTGCTGGGACGGGCCGTTCGGCGCCGTCAAGCCATTCGACGCACCATCGGAGTTCACCGCCGAACCCCGGACCACGGCCAAGATTTCGTGACCGTTGCGGCGCGCGTCCGACAACCGCTCCACCAGCAGCAGGCCGGCGCCTTCGCCCCAGCCCGTGCCGTCGGCGCCCTCGGCGAAGGCCTTACAGCGGCCGTCCGGAGCGAGACCGCCCTGACGGTCGAACTCGACGAAGGCACCCGGCGTCGCCATCACGGTGACACCTCCGGCGACGGCGAGGTCGCACTCGCCCGCCCGCAGCGCCTGGCGCGCCCAGTGCAGCGCGACCAGCGAGGACGAGCACGCGGTGTCAACGGTGACGGCGGGGCCTTCGAGCCCGAAGGCGTAGGCGATCCGGCCGGAGACGACGGCGGCGGCGTTGCCTGTGCCGACGTAGCCGGCGACGTCGTCGCCCGCGTCGGTGAGCAAGGCGGGGTAGTCCTGGCCATTGGTGCCGGCGAAGACGCCGATGCGTTCGCCGCGCACCGAGCGCGGATCCCGGCCGGCGCGCTCGAAGAGCTCCCAGGCGGTCTCGAGGAGGAGCCGCTGCTGGGGATCCATGGCCATGGCTTCGCGTGGCGAGATGCCGAAGAGCTCGGCGTCGAATTCTGCCGCTCCACCGAGGAACCCGCCGGGCCTGACGGCACCCAGCCCGGACGGCCACCCGCGGTCGACCGGCGGAGCGGACAGGGCATCGGCCCCGCGGGCAACGAGGTCCCAAAGGTCTTCCGGCGAGCGAACATCACCGGGGAACCGGCACGCCATCGCCACGATGGCGATCGGCTCGTCGTCCCGCATTCCGGCAGGGTGCTCCATTTCGAGAGCGCTGCTCTCGCCTTGGAGCAGTGCACACAGATGCCGGGCGAGAGCATCCGGGTCGGGATGGTCGAAGGTGAGGGTGGCGGACAGCTCGAGCCCGGTGGCGGCCCGCAGCCGGTTGCGCAGTTCGACGGCCGAGAGGGAGGTGAAGCCAAGGTCGCTGAAGGCCCGCCGCCGATCGACAGAACCGGCGGAGGCATGCCCAAGCACGGCGGCAACCTGTTCGCGGACAAGCTCAAGAACACCGGCGCCGGTGAAGCCGCGCGCGCCGGCGGAGTCGCGCGCGGCGGCTGCGAAGTCGGGGGCGGCGGAGTCGCGGGCGGCGGCTGCGGAGTCGGGGGCGGCGGAGTCGCGGGCGGCGGCTGCGGCGGAGTCGGGGCCGTTGACCGCGGCGGCAGCCGCGGCGGCGTTGCGGGTGCCCACCGCAGCGGGGTTGGCGGCAACAGCCGCGGCAGGGTTCGTGGCGCCGACCGCAGCGGGGTTGGCGGTGGTGTTGCGCGCGATGGCGTTGGCCGTGTTGGAAGCGGCGAGGAAAACGCGAGTGGTGGCGGGCGCAGCGATGCCGCCCGCGTTGTGGGCGGATGCTGGGAGTTCGGCGAGCAACGGGCTTGGGCGGACCGCCGTGAACGCCGGGGCGAACGTCTGCCAGTCGATGTCGGCGATGGTGATTGTCGTGTCGCCTGCGGACAAGGCACCTTCGAGGGCCGCTAGAGCGAGGTCGGGGTCCAGCGGGCGGAGGCCGGCTGCGGCTAGCCGTGTCCTGATGTCGGCTCCTGCCATGCCGCCTCCGGACCAGGGGCCCCATGCCACCGCGAGGGCCGGCTCGCCCTCTGCTCGGCGGGCTTCGGCCAGGGCGTCCAGGCGGGCGTTGGCCGCCGCGTAGGCGGCTTGGCCCGCCGCTCCGAGGGTGCCCGCCAGGCCCGAAAAGACGATGAATGCGTCCAGGTTGCGGGTGAGTTCGCTCAGGTGGACAGCGCCGGTGACCTTGGCCGCTTCGACGTTGGCGAGGCGCTCGGGCGTGACGGTGTCGATGATGCCGTCGTCGAGGATGCCTGCCGTGTGGACTACTGCGCGGAGGTCGTCGCCGATCCAGTCGATCAAGGCCGCTACGGCGACGCGGTCGGTGACGTCGCAGGCCTTGATGGTGGTTTCGGTGCCCGCGTTGGTGAGTTCGGCAGCCAGGTCCACTGCGCCGGGGGCGTCGGGGCCGCTGCGGGAGATGAGGACGAGTCGGTCGGCTCCGTTGGCGGCGGCCCAACGGGCGACGCGCGCGCCCAGCGCTCCGGTGCCTCCGGTGATCAGGACCGTGCCGTGAGGGTGCCAGTTCCGGGAGGGGCCGGCGAGCGGGGCGGGGACCAGGCGGCGGGCGAATGATCCCGACGCTCGGATGGCCACTTGATCTTCGTCGCCGGCCAGGACCGCCAGTAGCCGGGCAGCCGCGCGGGTGTCCAGGGTTGGCGGGAGGTCCACCAAACCGCCCCAGCGGTCGGGGTGCTCCAGGGCCGCCGTCCGGCCGAACCCCCAGAGGGACGCCTGCTCCGGGGCTTTCAGCCCGTCGGATCGGCCGATCGTCACCGCTCCGCGGGTCAGGGACCACAGCGGCGCCTTGATGCCCGCGTCGCCGAGGGCTTGGACCAGGGTTGCCGTTGCCGGGAGGTCGACCAGCGAAAGGACCGCCGTCCAGTGGTGGGTTGGCAGCTCGCGGAGGCGGTCGGCCAGTTCGGGGCGGGATTCCGTTGTCACGGTCAGGGGCACGACGCCGGTGAGCAGGGTCGCCAAGGCCGCTGCCGTTTCGCTGCCCTCGGGGGCGATCAACAGCCAGTCGCCCGGCTCTCCGGCTGACGCGGCCAGCGGCTTCCACTCGGCCCGGTAGCGCCACGACGCCACCTTGCCGTCCCGGCGGCTTCGGTCGCGCCACGCCGACAACGCCGGGCGGATGGCCTCCGCCAGCTGCTCGTCGAGACCCAGCGTTTCCGCGAGGTCCGGGCTCTCGACCGCCGACCAGAATGCCTGGTCCTCCGTGGACACCTCCGGCGGCGGGCCGGTCAACCAGTAGTGCCGTCGCTGGAACGCGTACGTGGGCAGGTCCGCCTGGGGCTCGGCGGGCAGGAGCTGCGTCCAGTCGACGTCCACACCCTGAACGTGAGCAGTGCTCAACGCTGAGAGCAGTGCTCTCGTTTCAGAGCGGTCGCGCCGCAACGCCGGGATCGCCGTGCCGCCGACCATCGCACTGAGGACGCCATCCGGGCCCAGCTCCAGGAACACGCCGACCCCGGCAGCCGCCAAAGTGGACACCCCGTCAGCGAAGCGAACAGCTTCTCGCACGTGGCGGACCCAGTAGTCCGCCGTGAACGTCGAAGCGAGAGCACCGCTCACATTCGAGAGCACCGATATCTGGGCCGGGTAGTACGTCAGGGTCTCGGCGATCGCACGGAACTCGTCGAGCATCGGGTCCATCAACGGCGAGTGGAACGCGTGGCTCACCGACAGGCGCTTGGTCTTCGGGAACTGAGCAGCGATCTCGAGGACCGCGGACTCCTCGCCGGAGATCACGACCGACTCGGGACCGTTCACCGCCGCGATGGAGACGCCCTCGGTCAGGGTGATCGCGGACTCGGGGGCGGCGATCGAGACCATCGCGCCGCCGGTGGGCAGCGCCTGCATCAGCGACGCTCGAGCGGCGACCAGGCGGCAGGCATCCCCAAGGGAGAGGACACCGGTTACGTGGGCAGCGACCAGCTCGCCGATCGAATGACCCGCCACGAAGTCCGGCCGCACGCCGAAAGATGACACCAGACGGAACAACGCCACCTCGAGCGCGAACAACGCCGGCTGGGTGAACTCGGTCCGATCCAGCAGCGACTGATCATCAAACGCCGTCCGCAGCGACGGATCGAAATGCGAAAGCACCTCATCGAAAGCCGCGGCATACACCGGGAACCGCTCGTAAAGCTCCAGGCCCATCCCGACCCGCTGCGCCCCCTGCCCGGTGAACAACACCGCCAAGCCGCCCGGAACGACCCGTCCGCGCACCACGTTGGGTGCCTCGCCGCCCGCAGCCAAAGCCGAAAGGCCCGTCCGGAACTCGGCCGCCGATGAACCGAACACCACCGCTCGGTCCTCGAACGTCGCCCGGCCGGACAGCAACGTCGCACCAACCTCCAAGGGAGGCTCGTCGACATAAGGCACCAGAGCCGCGGCCTGAGCACACAAAGCCTCCGTCCCGCGCGCCGACACCAGCCACGGAACCGGCCCCGAAAGGGTCGACGACGGCGAAGAGGCCGAAGGCGAAACCCCCTCCAGGATCACGTGCGCGTTCGTCCCCGAAATCCCGAACGACGACACGCCCGCCCGGCGCGGGCGGTCAGCAGGCCACTCGCGCGCCGAGGTCAGCAACCGGACCTCGCCCGCTGACCAGTCCACTTTGGATGACGGCGAGTCCACATGCAACGTCTGCGGGAGGACGTCGTGGCGCATCGCCAGCACCATCTTGATCACGCCCGCCACGCCGGACGCCGACTGCGTGTGGCCGATGTTCGACTTCACCGATCCCAGCCACAGCGGCGTCGCGCGGTCCTGACCGTACGTCGCCAGCAGGGCCTGGGCCTCGATCGGGTCGCCCAGGGCCGTGCCCGTTCCGTGGGCCTCGACGACGTCGACGTCCGATGGAGACAACCCCGCCGCCGACAACGCCGCCGTGATCACGCGGCGCTGGGAAGGTCCGTTCGGCGCCGTGAGGCCGTTCGACGCGCCGTCGGAGTTCACCGCCGAGCCGCGGAGGAGCGCCAGGACCGGGTGGCCGTTGCGGCGCGCGTCCGACAAGCGCTCCACCAGCAGCAACCCCACGCCTTCGGCCCAGCCCGTTCCGTCGGCCGCGTCGGCGAAGGCCTTGCACCGGCCGTCCGCGGCCAGGCCGCCCTGGCGGTCGAACTCGGCGAACGTGCCCGGCGTGGCCATGATCGTGACGCCGCCCGCGATCGCGAGGGTGCACTCGCCGCGTCGCAAAGCCTGTGCGGCCAGGTGCAACGCCACCAGCGATGACGAGCACGCCGAGTCGATCGTGACCGACGGGCCCTCCAGGCCGAGGTGGTACGACAGCCGTCCGGAAAGCACACTGCCCGCCGTTCCGGTGAGCAGGTAGCCGGCCACCTCCTCGGCGCCGGCGGTGCCGTACCCGGACGCCGCGCCACCCACGAACACGCCGGTACCGCTGCGCCGCAACGACTTCGGCGCGATCCGGGCGCGCTCCAGGAGCTCCCACGACGTCTCCAGCAGGAGCCGTTGCTGCGGGTCCATGGCCAGCGCTTCGCGGGGTGAGATGCCGAAGAAGTCCGCGTCGAACTCGGCCGCGTCGTGGAGGAAGCCGCCCTGGAACGGGCCCAGGGGCCAGCCGCGGTCGCCGGGGAAGCCGCCGATCGCGTCCGTGCCGCTCTCGACCAGGCGCCACAGGTCCTCGGGGGAGGCGACGCCGCCCGGGTAGCGGCAGCTCATGGCCACGATCGCGACGGGCTCGGCGTCCCGGGCCTCGACGTCGGCCAGCCGGTCGCGGGTGTCCTTCAGATCGGCCGTGACGAACTTGAGGTAGTCACGGAGTTTCTGCTCGTTGGCCATCAAAGCCCCACTGTCTCAAGAAGTCCGGAAGGTGCTGTCGATGAAGTCGAAGAGCTCGTCGTCGCCGGCGCCGCTCAGGTCGGTCCCGCCGGCCAGCTCGGTCCACCGCGTGAGGACGCCCCGCAGGCGCGCGGTGATCTCGTCGCGGGCCAGGTCCGCCTCGGTGGCGGTCTCGAACGCGGCCTCCAGCCGGTCGAGCTCGTCGAGCAGGCGGACGCCGGAGTCGCCGCCCCCGAACCGGCGGTCGAGCTCCTCGGCCAGGTCGGCGGCCGTCGGGTGGTCGAAGGCGAGCGACGCGGGCAGGGTCAGCCCGGTCCCGGCGGCGAGCCGGTTGCGCAGCTCGACGGCCATGAGCGAGTCGAACCCGAGCTCCTTGAACGCGCGTTCGGGCCCGATCGCCGCGCCCGAGGTGTGCCCGAGCACGCCCGCGACCTGGTCGAGGACCAGCGTGAGCAGCGCCTTCGGCCGCTCCCCCGCGGGCAGCGACGCGAACCCGGTCGACGTCGGCTCCGGCTCGGCCACGGCCTCCCGCGCCGCCGGGAGGTCGGCCAGCAGTGGACGCGGCCGGGCCGCGGTGAAGACCGGCGTGAAGCGGGCCCAGTCGACGTCCGCGACGACGACGGCCGGGTCGTCGGCGGCCAGCGCCCGCCGGAAGGCCGCGACGCCCTTCGCCGGGTCGATCGGCGGCAGACCACGTCCGCGCAGCATCCGGACGGCGTCGGCGTCGGCGGCCATGCCCGAGCCGGCCCACGGGCCCCAGGCGATCGCGGTCGCGGCCAGCCCACGGCCACGGCGTTCTTCGGCCAGTGCGTCGAGGAAGGCGTTGGCCGCGCCGTAGACCGCCTGCTCGCCGCTGCCCCACACCCCGGAGATCGAGGAGAACAGCACGAAGGCGTCGAGGTCGTGCGTCAGCTCGTCGAGGTGCCGCGCGCCGGCCACCTTCCCGGCGAGGACGGCGGACACCTCCTCGGGCGTGATCTCGGTGAGCGGGCCGTGCTGGCCCGTGCCGGCCGCGTGCACCACGGCGGTCAGCGGCAAGTCCGCCGGGATCGCCGCGAGGACGTCTGCCAGGGCGTCCCGGTCGGCCGCGTCGCAGGCGGCGAGCGTGACGCGGACGCCGAGAGCGGACAGCTCCGAGGCCAGCTCGGCCGCGCCGGGTGCCTCGACGCCGCGCCGGCTGGTGAGGACGAGGTGTTCGGCGCCCGCCTCGGCGAGTTCCCGCGCGACGGCGGCGCCCAGCGCGCCGGTGCCGCCGGTGATCAGGATCGTGCCGCGGGGCCGCCAATCCCGGGTTTCCCCGGCCGGGGCGGGAGCGAGCCGGCGGGCGAAGACGCCGTCCGGGCGGATGGCGACCTCGTCCTCGGTGCCGTCGGCGAGGACCGCGGCGAGCCGGGCCCCGGCCGCCGCGTCGAGGGTTTCCGGCAGGTCGGCGAGGCCGCCCCAGGCGGACGGCAGCTCGAGCGCCGCGATCCGGCCGAAACCCCAGGTGGTCGCCTGGTCGGGGCGGGAAACGCCGTGCACCGCGCCCTGGGTCAGGCACCACAGCCGGGCCGGGACGCCGGAATCCGCGAAGGCTTGGGTGAGCGTCAGGTTGGCGGCGAGCCCGGCCTCCGCGTCACCGGTGAGGGCCAGCAACGAGACGACGCCCTCGACGTCGGCGTGGTCGCGCAGCACGGCGGTCAGGCTGGCTCGGTCCCCCGCACCGGACGAGACCACCGGCTCGGCGCCGTGAGCGGCCAGCGCCCGCGCGACGTCGTCGGCGAGGACGTCGCCGACGACGAGCCAGCGGCCGGTCAGCCGTCCCGCGGACGCGGCCACCGGACGCCAGCCGACCCGGTACCGCCCCGCGTCCACAGTGGACGCCAGGGCCGCGGGTTCGAGCCAGAAGCGGGATCGCTGGAAGGCGTACGTCGGCAGCTCGGTCCGCCGGGCACCTTCGAGGAGGGCCGAGGCGTCGAGCGGGAAGCCGGCGGTCCGCAGCCGCGCGAACGCCGTGACCACGGCCCGCGGCTCGTCCTCGCCGGCGCGCAGGGTCGGGATCGCCGGGATGTCGGCGGTTTCGGCCGCCATCGCGGAGAGGACGCCGTCGGGGCCGACCTCCAGGAAGGTGCTCGCCCCCTGGTCGGCGAGGGTGCGGACCGCGTCGGCGAACCGGACGGTCTCCCGTACGTGCCGCACCCAGTAATCGGCCGTGAACGACGAAGCGAGCGCCCCGGTCAGGGTCGACACGACCGGGATCACCGGCTCGCGGTAGGTCAGTTTCGCCGCCACCGTCCCGAATTCCGCCAGCATCGGGTCCATCAGCGGCGAGTGGAAGGCGTGGCTGACGCGCAGCCGCTTCGTCTTGACGCCGCGGGCCGCGAACTCACCCGCGAGCGCCAGCACGGCGGACTCCGAACCGGAGAGCACGGTGCTGGCCGGCCCGTTGACCGCGGCGATGCCGACACCGTCGGTCAACGCGGCCTCGACGTCCGCTTCGGGTGCGCCGACGGCGACCATCGCGCCGCCTTCGGGCAGCGCCTGCATCAGGCTCGCCCGCGCGGCGACCAGCGTGCACGCGTCGGGCAGCGACAGCACGCCGGCGACGTGCGCGGCGGCCAGTTCGCCGATCGAGTGCCCGGCCACGAAGTCCGGCCGGACGCCCCAGGATTCGACGAGCCGGAAGAGGGCGACTTCGAGGGCGAAGATCGCGGGCTGCGCGTGCCCCGTCTGGTCGAGGTCGCCCGGTCCGACGTCCCCGAGCAGGGCACGGACCTCGGCGAAGACCTGCGCGAACACCGGGAACCGCGCGGACAGCTCCCGGCCCATCCCGGGTCGCTGCGCGCCTTGCCCGGTGAAGAGGACGGCCAGGCGGCCGGGTGCCCCGCTGCCGGTGAGGGCGCCGAGGTCGCCGAGCGCGGCCAGCCCGGCCAGCAGCTCCGGACCGGTCTCGCCGACGACCGCGGCGCGGTGGCCGAGGTCGGCGCGGGTGGTGGCCAGGCTCAGCGCCACGTCCGCGGGGTGCACTTCGCGGTCGCTGAGGAAGTCGTGCAGGCGGGTCGCCTGGGCGCGCAGGGCCGCCGGGGTCTTGGCCGACAGCAGCCACGGCACCGGGCCGGTGACCGGCGACCGCTCCTCGGCCACGACGTCCGGGGCTTGCTCGAGGATGGTGTGGGCGTTGGTGCCCGAGATGCCGAACGACGAGACACTCGCGCGCCGCGGCCCGTCGGAGGTCCACTCGCGCGCCGAAGTCAGCAGCTCGACCGCACCGGACGTCCAGTCCACTTGGGACGTCGGTGCGTCCACGTGCAACGTTCGCGGCAGGACGCCGTGCCGCATCGCCAGCACCATCTTGATCACGCCCGCGACTCCGGCCGCGGCCTGGGTGTGCCCCAGGTTCGACTTCACCGAGCCGAGCCACAACGGCGTGGCACGATCCTGCCCATACGTCGCCAGCAGGGCCTGGGCTTCGATCGGGTCGCCCAGTTTCGTCCCGGTGCCGTGCGCCTCCACCACGTCCACTTCGGACGGAGCGAGGCCCGCGTCGGCCAGGGCGGCCCGGATCACCCGCTGCTGGGACGGGCCGTTCGGCGCGGTCAGGCCGTTCGACGCGCCGTCGGAGTTCACCGCCGACCCGCGCACCACGGCCAGGACGTCGTGCCCGTGCCGGCGCGCGTCCGACAGCCGCTCCACCAGCAGCAGGCCGACGCCCTCGGCCATGCCGGTGCCGTCCGCGCCCTCGGCGAACGCCTTGCACCGGCCGTCCCCGGCCAGGCCGCGCTGCTGGCTGAACGCGAGCAGCACGCCCGGCGTCGGCATGACCGTCACGCCGCCCGCGAGCGCCAGGTCGCATTCGCCGCTTCGCAGCGAC
This sequence comes from Amycolatopsis sp. 505, assembly GCF_031625235.1. Classification (NCBI taxonomy): domain Bacteria; kingdom Bacillati; phylum Actinomycetota; class Actinomycetes; order Pseudonocardiales; family Pseudonocardiaceae; genus Amycolatopsis; species Amycolatopsis sp. 505. The sequence continues at coordinate 147,548 of NZ_JACKQP010000006.1, read as the reverse complement.
TGGACCGCCAGGTGCAGGGCCACCAGCGACGACGAGCACGCCGTGTCCACCGTCAGCGCCGGCCCTTCCAGGCCGAACACGTACGACAGCCGGCCTGAGGCCACCGACGACGTCCCGCCGGTCATCAGGTGCCCTTCGAGACCGTCGGTGGCCGCGCCGGCACCGTAGCCGGAGGTGGCCGCGCCGACGAACACGCCGGTCCGGCTGCCGCGGACCGACAGCGGGTCGATGCCGGCGCGTTCGAACGCCTCCCAAGTCGCTTCCAGCAGGAGCCGCTGCTGCGGGTCCATGGTCAGCGCTTCGCGCGGCGAGATGTCGAACAGCTCCGGGTCGAACCGGCCGGCGTCGGCCACGAACCCGCCGTTGCGCGTGGAGACGCGGCCCGGCGTCCCGGGTTCGGGCGCATACAGGCCGTCGAGGTCCCAGCCGCGGTCGGCGGGGAACGGCGAGATCGCGTCGACGCCGCCCGCGACCAGGTCCCACAGGTCCTCCGGCGAGGCGACCGAGCCCGGGTAACGGCAGCTCATCGCGACGATGACGACCGGGTCGTCGCCGGTCGCGCCGGCCGGGACCACCGCGGCCGGCTCGGGCTCACCACCGAACAGCCCGGTCCGCAGGAAGGTCACGAGAGCCGCCGGGGCCGGGTGGTCGAAGACGAGCGTCGCGGGCAGCCGCAGGCCGGTCGCGGCGCCGAGCCGGTTGCGCAGCTCGACGGCGGTCAGGGAGTCGAAGCCGAGTTCGGCGAACGAGCGGCCCGGCTCGATCTCGCCGGCCGTGTCGTGCCCGAGCACCGCGGCGACGTGGTCTCGGACCAGCTCCAGCAGCCGGCGGTCGCGCTCGGCGGCCGGCAGTTTCCGCAGGCGGGCGGCCAGGTCGTCCCCCGCCGGCACCGCGGTGGCCGTCCGGCGGGTGCCGCGGACGAGCCCGCGCAGGAGCGGCGGGACCGGGCCGGTCGTGGCGGACAGGTCGAGCCGGGCCGGGATGGCCAAGGTCTCGCCGCGGGCGATGGCCGCGTCGAACAGCGCCAGGCCTTCGGCGCCGGACAGCCCGGTCATGCCGCCCCGCGACATCCGGGCCAGGTCGGCGGCGCCGAGGTGGCCGGTCATGCCGCTGGCCTCCGCCCACAGGCCCCAGGCCAGGGACACGCCCGGCAGGCCGAGCGCGCGGCGGTGCGCGGCCAGGGCGTCGAGGGCGGTGTTCGCGGCCGCGTAGTTGCCCTGCCCGGCCGTACCGAACACGCCCGCGGCCGCCGAGAAGAGCACGAACAGCGCGAGGTCCTGGTCGCGCGTCAGCTCGTGCAGGGTGACGGCGGCGTCGACCTTGGGCCGCAGCACGGCCGCGAGCTTCGCCGGGTCGAGGCTGGTCAGCAGGCCGTCGTCGAGGACGCCGGCGGTGTGCACGATCCCGGTGAGCGGCCGGTCGGCCAGCACCTCGGCGAGCGCGTCCCGGTCGGCCGCGTCGCACGCGACGACGGAGACTTCGGCGCCCAGGGTGGTCAGCTCGTCGGTCAGTTCGGCGGCGCCGGGAGCGTCCGGGCCGCGGCGGCTGAGCAGGAGCAGCCGCCGGACGCCGTGCGCGGTCACCAGGTGCCGCGCGATCCGGGCGCCGAGCGTACCGGTGCCGCCGGTGACGAGCACGGTGCCGTCCGGGTCGGGTTTCCGCGGCAGGGTCACGACGTTCTTGCCGACGTGCCGGGCCTGGCTGATGAACCGGAACGCCTCCGGCACCTGCCGGATGTCCCAGGTCCGCCGCGGCAGCGGGGTGAGCGCGCCGGTTTCGAAGAGCCCGGCGAGTTCGCGCAGGATCTCCTGCAGGCGCTCGGGTCCCGCTTCGATGAGGTCGAACGCGCGGTAGCGCACCCCTTCGTGCGCGCGGGCGACGTCCTCGGCGTCGCGGACGTCGGCCTTGCCCATCTCGACGAACCGGCCGCCGCGCGGCAGCAGCCGCAGGGACGCGTCGACGAACTCGCCGGCCAGGGCGTCGAGCACGACGTCGACGCCGCGGCCGCCGGTCGCTTCGCGGAAGTGGTCCTCGAAGGACAGTGAACGGGAGTCTCCGATGTGGACAGTGTCCAGCCCCAGTTCTTCGAGCACGTCGTGTTTCGACGTGCTCGCGGTGGCGAACACCTCGGCGTTCTTCCAGCGGGCGAGCTGGACGGCGGCCATGCCGACGCCGCCCGCGGCCGCGTGGACGAGCACGGACTGGCCCGCTTCGAGCCCGCCGAGGTCGAACAGGCCGTAGTAGGCGGTGGCGAAGGCGACGGGCACCGACGCGGCATCGGCGAAGCTCCACGCCGCCGGCATCGGTGTCACCAGGCGGTGGTCGGTGACCGCGACCGGGCCGAGCGCACCGGCGAACAGGCCGGTGACGCGGTCGCCGACGGCGAGTCCCCGCACCCGTGACCCGGTTTCCAGCACGACACCCGCGGCCTCGCCGCCCATCAACGCCTGGCCCGGGTACATCCCCAGGGTGATGAGGACGTCCCGGAAGTTCAGCCCGGCCGCGCGGACCTCGACCCGGATCTCGTCCGGCCCGAGTTCGGCTTCCGGAACCGGCATCGTCGCCAGGCCGTCGAGCGTGCCGGTGCCGGTGGTGCCGACGCGCCAGGCGTCGTCCGCGGGCAGGGTCAGCTCGGCCGCCGGACGGGCGAGGCGCGGGACGAGCAGTGTCCCGGCGCGGGCGGCGACCTGCGGTTCGCCCGAAGCGAGCGCGGTTCCGATCGCGGCCTGCACGTCGGCCCGGTCGTCGACGTCCACGAGCACGAACCGGCCCGGGTGCTCGGACTGGGCCGAGCGGATCAGGCCCCACGCCGGGGCCTGATCCAAGGCGGGCACCGGGTCGCCGGGGAGCGCGGCGAGTGCGCCGGTGGTGAGCACGACGAGCCGGGCGTGAGCGCACCGCGGGTCGGCCAGCCACTCCTTCGCGGCTTCGAGGACCTGCTCGACACTCGTCACCGGCAGCACAACAGCGGCCGGCACGACATCGAGCCTGGCCAGTTGTGAGTGGTAAGGCGGGTTAGCACCAGCCTTACCACTCACGACCTGGGCGAGCGGAGTCCATTCCGTGCGGAACAGCGCATCCGGCGTTGCGTCCACTGTGGACGATGTCACCTGGAACGCGAGTGAGCCGATGCGCGCGACCGGGTTGCCGGCCGGGTCGGTGGCCACGACGGAGACCGCGTTCGGCCCGGCCGCGGCCAGGCGCACCCGCAGGGCCGTCGCTCCGGTGGCGAACAGGGCGGCATCGGTGAAGGCGAACGGCAGCCGCGCCCGGCCGTCGTCGGGGAAGAACCCGCCGAGGCCGAGTGCGTGCAGGGCGGCGTCGAGCAGGGCGGGGTGCACGGCGAACGCGTCGGTACCGGGCAGCTCGACCTCGGCGAACACCGCGCCGTCGTGGCGCCAGGCCGCGCGGAGGCCGCGGAAGGCGGGCCCGTAGTGGTAGCCGGCCTCGGCGAGCGCGGCGTAGTGGGCGTCGACGTCGAGGGGGTCGGCGGCGGGCGGCCATTCGGCCGGGAGCCCGGCCGGTTCGGGGGTGCCGGGGGCCAGGACGCCCTGGGCGTGCCGGGTCCAGCGCGCGCCGGGCTGGTCGGGGCGGGCGCTGACGGTCAGGCCGCGGCGGCCGTCTTCCCCCGGCGGGTCGGCGACGACCTGGAGCTGCACGCCGCCGGTGGCGGGCACGGCGAGGGGTGCGCCGAGGGTGAGCTCTTCGACGGTGCCGCAGCCGGTGTGGTCGCCCGCGTGGAGCGCGAGTTCGGCGAACGCCGTGCCGGGCAGCAGGGCGGCGCCGAGGATGTCGTGGTCGGCGAGCCAGGGGTGGGTCTGCCGCGACAGCCGTCCGGTGAGGACGATCCGGTCGTCGTCGGCGAGGGTGACGGCGGCGCCGAGCAGCGGGTGGTCGACGGCGCCGAGGCCGAGCCCGGCGGCGTCGCCGGTGCGGACGGCCGGGCGCGGCCAGTACTGCTTGCGCTGGAAGGCGTAGGTGGGGAGGTCGACGACGTGGGCGTCCGGGAACGCCGGCGTCCAGTCGATGGCGACGCCGTGGACGTGCGCCTCGGCGAGGGCGGTGTGGAAGCGGGTCAGGCTGCCGTCGTTCTTGCGGAGGGAGCCCAGCGCGACGACGTCCTCGCCGAGCGCCATGGTCAGGACCGGGTGCGGTGACGCTTCGATGAACGTCCCGAAACCTTCGGACTTCAGGCGCTCGATCGCCGTGTCGAGGCGGACGGTGCTGCGGAGGTTGGTGTACCAGTACTCGGCATCGACATGTTCGTTCCACTCCCCGGTCACCGTCGAGAGGAAGGCGGTTTCGCCGTGGCGGGGCGTGATCGGGGCCAGGACGTCGAGGAGTTCGTCGCGCAGCTGCTCGACCTGGGCGGAGTGGGAGGCGTAGTCCACCGGCACCCGCTTCGCGCGGATCCCGTCGGCTTCGCAGGACCTGATCAGGTCGTCGAGCGCACCCGGCGTCCCGGAGACGACGACGGCGGTGGGGCCGTTCACCGCCGCGATCGACAGTCCGTCGCTCAGTCTCGTCGCCACCTCGTCGAGCGGTGCGGCCACCGAGACCATTCCGCCGCGTCCGGCCAGCGCGAGGATCGCCTTGCTGCGCAGGGTCACGACCCGAGCGCCGTCATCCAGCGAAAGCGCTCCGGAGACCACGGCGGCGGCAATCTCGCCCTGGGAGTGGCCGACGACCGCGTCCGGGACCACGCCGAACGACCGCCACAGCTCCGCCAGCGAAACCATGACCGCGAACAAGGCGGGCTGCACCACGTCGACCCGGCTCAACGCCGCCGCGTCGGCCAGTACGTCACGGAGCCGCCAGTCCACAAAGGATTGCAGCGCCGTCGCACACTCGTCCAGCCGGGCGGCGAACACCGGCGAGGACTCCGCGAGTTCGAGGGCCATCCCCGCCCACTGGGAACCCTGGCCGGGGAACACCAGCGCGACCTTGCCCGGCGCCTCGGCCACGCCGGTGACGACGTGGGCCGCCGGGGTGCCCTCGGCCAGCGCGGACAGGCCCGCGGCGAAGTCGCCCATCACGACCGCGCGGTGCGGGAGCGAAGCCCGGGTGGTCGCCAAGGAGAAGCCGATGTCGGCTGGAGCCGCGTCGACCCGCGCGAGCAGGGCCTGCGCTTGCCCGCGCAACGCGTCGGCCGACCGGGCCGACAGCACCCACGGCACCGGTCCCGCCTCAGGACTGGGCGTGGCTTCGGCCTGCGGGAAGGCCTCCAGGACCGTGTGTGCGTTGGTGCCGCTCATGCCGAACGACGACACCGCGGCCCGCAACGGACGGTCGGCCGACCACTCGCGCGACTCGGTCAGCAGCTCGACCGCACCCGACGTCCAGTCCACATGGGACGAAGGCGTGTCCACGTGCAACGTCTTCGGGAGGACGCCGTGGCGCATCGCCAGCACCATCTTGATCACACCCGCGACACCCGCCGCCGCCTGGGTGTGGCCGATGTTCGACTTCACCGAGCCCAGCCACAGCGGCGTCTCACGCGACTGGCCGTAGGTGGCCAGCAGCGCCTGGGCTTCGATCGGGTCACCGAGGGTCGTTCCGGTGCCGTGTGCTTCGACGGCGTCGACATCCGAAGTGGACAGTCCGGCGTCGGCCAGTGCCGCGCGGATGACGCGCTGCTGGGCCGGGCCGTTCGGCGCGGTCAGGCCGTTCGACGCACCGTCCTGGTTGACCGCCGAGCCGCGGACCACGGCCAGGATCCGGTGGCCGTGGCGCTGCGCGTCCGACAGCCGTTCCAGCAGCAGCAGGCCGGCGCCTTCGCCCCAGGCGGTGCCATCCGCGGCGTCGGCGAAGGCCTTGCAGCGGCCGTCGGCGGCGAGGCCGCGCTGGCGGCTGAACTCGACGAACGTGCCCGGCGTGGCCATCACCGTCACCCCGCCGGCCAGGGCCATCGTGCACTCGCCGAGCCGCAGCGACTGGACCGCCAGGTGCAGCGCGACCAGCGACGACGAGCACGCCGTGTCCACCGAAACCGCCGGGCCCTCCAGCCCGAAGGTGTAGGCCAGCCGGCCCGAAGCGACGCTCGCCGCGTTGCCGGTGGCCAGGTGGCCTTCGAGGACGTCGGCCGAGCCGAGGAGCAAGTTCATGTAGTCGTGGCTGTTCGTGCCCGCGAAGACGCCGGTCCGGCTGCCTCGCAGGGTCGCCGGGTCGAGGCCCGCGCGCTCGAAGGCCTCCCACGCGAGCTCCAGGAGGAGCCGTTGCTGCGGGTCCATCGCGAGGGCTTCGCGCGGCGAGATGCCGAAGAACCCGGGGTCGAACGCGCCCGCCGCGTCGAGGAACGCGCCTTCGGTCACCGTCACCGAGCCGAGCCGCGCGGGGTCGGCGTCGTAGAGGTTCTCCAGGTCCCAGCCGCGGTCGGCGGGGAAGCCCGAGACCGCGTCCGCGCCTTCGGACACCAGGCGCCACAGGTCTTCCGGCGAGGTGACGCCGCCCGCGTACCGGCAGCTCATCGCGACGATCGCGATCGGCTCGTCGGCGGCCGCGGACACCGTCGTGGGAGCTACGGCGACGGCGTCACCCAGGACGCCGGCCCGCAGGTGCCCGGCGAGCGCCTCCGGTGTCGGCCAGTCGTAGACGAGCGTCGCGGGCAGCGCGAGGCCGGTTTCCGCACGCAGGGCGTCCCGCAGTTCGATCGCGGTCAGGGAGTCGAAGCCCAGGTCCTGGAACGCCCGGTCCGGGGCGACGGCGGCCGCGCTGGGGTGGCCGAGCACCGCGGCGGCCTGGTCGCGGACCACCTGCAGCAGCACGTCACCCGCGGCGGCCGCGGACAGCCCGCGCAGCCGGGCGACGAGACCGCCGGGTTCGGCCGCCGGTTCGTCGAGGACGGCTTCGGGGATGGTGGTCAGCAGCGGGCTCGGCCGCCGGGAGGTGAAGGCGGCGGTGAACCGGGGCCAGTCGACGTCGGCGACGGTCACGTTCGTGTCGCCGCCCGCGGCGTGCAGCAGGGCCGAGACGGCCGCGTCCGGATTCAGCGCACGGAGGCCGCGGCGGAACAGGTAGTCCTCGGCGTCGTTGTCGGCGGCCATTCCGCCGTCCGCCCACGGGCCCCAGGCCACCGCGGTGGCGGCCAGGCCGCGGGCGCGGCGGGCTTCGGCGAGCGCGTCGAGGTAGGCGTTGGCGGCGCCGTAGCCGCCCTGCTGCCCGCTGCCCCAGACGCCGGCGATCGAGGAGAAGAGGACGAACGCGTCGAGGTCGGTGTCGGCGAGGAGTTCGTCGAGGTGGCGGGCGCCGGTCGCCTTGGCCGCCCAGTGTTCCGCGAAGTTGTCCACCTCGGACAGGGGGGCGGATCGGACGACGCCGGCCGTGTGCACGACGGCGGCGAGCCCGGGGCTGACCCGCTCCAGGAGGTCGGCGACGAAATCCCGGTCGGCGACGTCACCGGCGGCGAAGGTCACCCGGGTGCCCAGCTCGGCGAGTTCCGCGCTCAGTTCGGTGGCGCCCGGCGCGTCGGCGCCCCGGCGCGAGACGAGCACGAGGTGGTCGGCGCCTTCGCGGGCGAGACGGCGGGCGACGTGCGAGCCGAGCGCTCCGGTGCCGCCGGTGACGAGCACGGTGCCACGCGGAGTCCACTTCGGACCCGCCGGGGGCGCGTGCTCGAGGCGACGACCGAAGGTCCCTTCCGCGCGGATGGCGACCTGGTCTTCGCCACCGCCGAGCAGTGCCTGGAGCTTCTCCGGGGCCGCAGTGGCTGGAAGGTCGATCAGGCCGCCCCAGCGGTCCGGGTGTTCGAGCGCGGCGACGCGGCCGAGACCCCAGACGGCGGCCTGGTCCGGGTCCGGTGCGGGGTCCGCGTCGGTGACCCGGACGGCGCCCGACGTGACGCACCACAGCGGCGCGTCGATCCCGGCGCCGCCGAGGGCCCGCAGGAGGTCGATGGCCGGTTCCGGTCCGGCGCTGCTGAGCACGACGACCGGGTCGATGCCGCGCAGGTCCTCGGCGGTGACCGGGCCGTCGAGGCGCACCACGCGGCCGTCCCACCCGGCCAGGGCGGCTTCGAGCTGCGGAGACGGGTCGACGACGAGGCAGTCGCCGGCGAGGGCAGGCGTCTCGGTGGGCGCCAAGGGGGTCCAGGCGACCCGGTACCGGTCGAGCTCGACGTGGTGCCGCGCGGGGCGCGGCCAGAACCGTTCGCGCTGGAACGGGTACGTGGGCAGGTCGGCCCGCGGCCCGGCGGGCAGGTAGGCCGCCCAGTCGACGGTGCCGCCGCGGACCCACACCCCGGCGAGGGCGGTCAGCAGGGTGCGCTCCTCGTCGCGGTCCCGCCGCAGCGCGGGGAAGGCCGCCCCCGGCACCATCGCGCTGAGGACGCCGTCGGGGCCGAGTTCGAGGAAGGTGCGGACACCTTCGGCTTCGAGTGCCGTGACGCCGTCGGCGAACCGGACCGTTTCCCGGACGTGCCGGACCCAGTAGTCCGCCGTGAACGACGAAGTGAGAGCACCGCTCACATTCGAGAGCACCGGTATCCGCGCCGGGTGGTACTGGAGTTGTTCGGCGACCGCGCGGAACTCGTCGAGCATCGGGTCCATCAACGGCGAGTGGAACGCATGGCTCACCGACAGGCGCTTGGTCTTGGGGAACTGCGCCGCGACTTCGAGGACCGCGGACTCCTCGCCGGAGATCACCACCGACTCGGGGCCGTTCACCGCCGCGATCGAGACGCCCTCGGTCAAGGTGACGGCCGACTCCGGCGCGGCGATCGAGACCATCGCCCCGCCCGGCGGCAACGCCTGCATCAAGGAGGCTCGGGCCGAGACCAGCGTGCACGCATCGGACAGGGACAGCACTCCGGCCACGTGCGCGGCCGCGATCTCCCCGATCGAATGCCCGGCGACGAAGTCCGGGCGCACGCCGAACGACTCGACCAGGCGGAACAGGGCGACCTCGAGAGCGAACAACGCCGGCTGGGTGAACTCCGTGCGCTCCAGCCGCTCGGCATCGTCGAAGGCCTCGCGCAGCTCCGGCCGGAAGTGCGCGCACACCTCGTCGAACGCCGAGGCGTAGACCGGGAACCGCTCGTACAGCTCGCGGCCCATCCCGATCCGCTGGGCGCCCTGTCCGGTGAACAACACCGCCAGGCGGGTGTCCTCCCGAGCCTCCCCGGTGACCACCGTCCCGTCGAGGACGACCGCGCGGTGGTCGAGCGCGGTCCGGGTGGTCAGCGTCCGGGCGATGGCCGCGGGGCCGGCCGGCACCTCGGCGAGCCGGGAAAGCTGCTCCTGCAGCGCTTCCGGGGTCTTCGCCGACAGCGGCCACGGCGTCAGCGTGCCGACCGGCGCCTCCGCGGGCACCGGCTCGGCGGGCGGAACGGACTCGAGGATGGTGTGCGCGTTGGTGCCGCTGACGCCGAACGACGACACCGCGGCCCGCAACGGACGGTCGGCCGTCCACTCGCGCGGTTCGGTCAGCAGCTCCACCGAACCGGCCGACCAGTCCACATGGGACGACGGCGCGTCCACGTGCAACGTCTTCGGGAGGACGCCGTGGCGCATGGCCATGACCATTTTGATCACCCCGGCCACCCCGGCCGCCGCCTGGGTGTGGCCGATGTTCGACTTCACCGAGCCCAGCCACAACGGCGTCTCCCGGTCCTGGCCGTAGGTGGCCAGCAGCGCCTGGGCTTCGATCGGGTCGCCGAGCGTCGTACCGGTACCGTGCGCCTCGACGACGTCGACGTCCGAAGTGGACAGCCGGGCGTTGTCCAGGGCGGCCCGGATCACCCGTTGCTGGGCCGGGCCGTTGGGTGCGGTGAGGCCGTTGGACGCGCCGTCCTGGTTGACCGCCGAGCCGCGCACCACGGCGAGGACGTCGTGGCCGTGGCGCCGGGCGTCGGACAGCCGCTCGACCAGCAGCACGCCGGCGCCTTCGCCCCAGCCGGTGCCGTCGGCCGCCTCGGCGAACGCCTTGACCCGGCCGTCCGGGGCGAGCCCGCGCTGGCGGCTGAACTCGACGAACGTCCCCGGCGTCGCCATCACGGTGACGCCACCGGCCAGCGCCAGGTCGCATTCGCCCTGGCGCAGCGCCTGCGCGGCGAGGTGCAGGGCGACCAGCGACGACGAACACGCCGTGTCGACGGTCAGCGCCGAACCCTCGAACCCGAACAGGTACGCGAGCCGGCCGGAGACGACGCTCGCCGCGTTGCCGGTGCCGAGGTAGCCCTCGACGTCCTCGGCCGAGGACCGCAGCAGGGTCAGGTAGTCCTGCCCGTTGGAGCCGACGAACACGCCGGTCCGGCTGCCACGCAGGGACGCCGGGTCGATCCCGGCGCGCTCGAAGACTTCCCACGAGATCTCCAGCAGCAGCCGCTGCTGGGGGTCCATGGCCAGAGCCTCCCGCGGCGAGATCCCGAAGAACCCGGCGTCGAAGAGGTCGGCGTCGTGCAGGAACGCGCCTTCGCGGGCGTAGGTCGTGCCCGGTCGGCTGGCGTCGTCGAACAGCGCCGCGGTGTCCCAGCCGCGGTTGGCGGGGAACGCCGACACGGCGTCCCCGCCGCGGGCCACCAGGTCCCACAGCCCTTCCGGCGAGCGCACGCCGCCGGGGAACCGGCAGGCCATCGCGACGATGGCGATCGGCTCGGTCGCGGCCTCGACGAGCTGCCGGTTCTGCCGCCGCAGCCGCTCGGCCTCCTTGACGGAGGCGCGCAGCGCGTCGAGCACCTTCTCGGGCGTGGCCATGGTTCAGCTCCAGGAGTGGGTCATCGGGAATCGGTACCGTCGAGGGCCAGCCGCACCAGCGCTTCGGCGTCGAGGTCGTCGACGGTGCCGGTGCCGGTCTCGCCGTCGTCGAGGCCGGCCAGCTCCAGCAGGGCGGTCATCAGCCCGGCGTCGCGGAAGCGGGCCAGCGGCACGGTGGCGAGGGCCTCCCGGATCCGGGCTTCCTCGGGATCGGCCGCGCGGTCGGGCCGCAGGACGCCGAGGAGGTGCCGGGCGAGCGCCGCCGGGGTCGGGTGGTCGAAGACGACCGTCGCGGGCAGGGGCACGCCGGCCGCCGCGGCGAGGCGGTTGCGGAACTCGACCGAGGTCAGGGAGTCGAAGCCCAGCTCGGTGAACGGACGCGCGGCGGGGACGGCGTCGGCCCCGCGGTACCCCAGCGCGGCCGCCGCCTCGGTGCGGACCAGGGTGAGCAGCGTCCGTTCGGCGTCCGGTCCGGTCAGCTGCTCGCGCAGGTCGGTTTCAGGGATCTCGGCTTCCACGACCGTCCGTGCTTCCGGCACGCCGAGCAGCAGGGCACTCGGGCGGGCGGAGGTGAAGGCGGGCACGAACCGCGTCCAGTCGACATCGGCCAGGGTCAGCGCGGTCTCGCCGCGGCCGACCGCACCGGCCATGGCCCGGACGGCGAGGGCGGGCCGCAGGGGGGTGAGGCCGCGGCGGCGGAGGTAGTCCTCGGCGTCGTGGTCGGCGGCCATGCCACCGTCGGCCCACGGACCCCAGGCGAGCGCGGTCGCGGCCAGCCCGCGGCCACGGCGGTTTTCGGCGAGCGCGTCGAGGTGGGCGTTGGCCGCGGCGTAGGCGGCTTGGCGGCCGCTGCCCCAGACGCCGGCGATCGAGGAGAACAGGACGAAGGCGTCGAGTTCGGTGTCGCCGAGGAGCGTGTCGAGGTTGTCGGCGCCGGCGACCTTGGCTTCCAGGACTTCCGCGAAGGCTGCGAGGTCCGGGTCGTCGAGGGGGGTCGCTCCCCCGGCGCCGGCGGCGTGGACGACGGCGCTCAGGTCATCGCGGAGGTCGTCGAGCAGGGCGGTGAGCGCGGCACGGTCGGCGACGTCGCAGGCGGCGATGGTGACTTCGGCGCCCAGGCCGGCGAGCTCGGTCGCGAGGTCTTTCGCGCCGGGCGCTTGGGCGCCACGGCGGCTGGTGAGGACGACCCGATCGGCGCCCGCGGTGGCGAGCCAGCGGGCGACGTGCGCGCCGAGGGCACCGGTGCCGCCGGTGACGAGCACCGTGCCGCGGGGTCGCCACGGCTGTCCGGTGGGTGCGCCGGTGACGGGGACGAGACGGCGGACGAACCGGCCGTCCGCACGGAGGGCGACTTGGTCTTCGGCGGGGTCGGCGAGGGCCTGGACCAGGAGTTCGCCGAGACGGTCGGTGACGGCTTCGGGCAGGTCGATCAAGCCGCCCCAGGCGTGGGGGCGGTCGAGGGCCGCGGTCCGGCCGAGTCCCCAGACCTGGGCCTGCACCGCGTCCGGCGCCTGGTCGCCGATGGACACCGCACCACGGGTGACCGTCCACACCGGAACGTCCGGCACCGCGCGGAGCAGCTCGAGCGTGGCCGCCACTCCGGACGGGACGACCGCGTCCGGGCCGGAGGTCAGCGCCAGCAGGGACAACACCGCGTCCGCGGTCTGGGCCGCCTCGGCGAGTTCGCCGGAGGCCGGGTTGTCGAGCCGCGTGCATGCGACGTCGTGTGCGGTGAGGGCTGCGGCGACCTCGTCCCCCAGGAGGGCTTCGCCGGCCGGGACGACCAGGAGCCAGCGGCCCGAGAGCGTCGCGGGCGTAAAGCGGGCCGGTTCCCAGGACACCCGGTAGCGCCATCCGTCCACAACGGACCGCTCGCCGCTCTGCCGCCGCCAGGACGACAACGCCGGGAGCAGCGCCGTCAGGGACGCGCGCTGGTCCTCGTCGATCGCCAGCGCTCCCGCGAGCTCGCCGACGTCCTCGCGCTCGACCGCCGACCAGAACGCCGTGTCCGCCGCGGGAGCCGCCGGCTCCAGCCAGTAGTGCTCGTGCTGGAAGGCGTACGTGGGCAGGTCCACGCGACCGGCGGGCCCGAAGACCGCGCCCAGGTCGGCCGGCGCACCGTGGGCGAACAGCGTCGACAGCGCCGTCAGCGCCGCCTCGCCGTCGGGCCGGTCGCGCCGCAGGGACGGGACCACCACGGCGTCCGGCACGCTGTCGCGCACCATCGAGCTGAGGACGCCGTCCGGGCCCAGCTCCAGGAAGACGTCGACGCCGGCGGTGTCCAAAGTGGAGATACCGTCGGCGAAGCGGACCGCTTCGCGGACGTGGCGGACCCAGTAGTCCGCCGTGAACGGCTCGGCGAGAGCACCGCTCACATTCGAGAGCACCGGTATCTCCGCCGGGTGGTACGTGATCTTGTCGGCGGCCGCGCGGAACTCGTCGAGCATCGGGTCCAGGTGCGGCGAGTGGAACGCGTGGCTGACGCTGAGCCGCTTGGTCCGGACGCCCCGGTCCGCGAACGCCGCGGCGACGGCCAGGACGTCCGGTTCGCCGCCCGAGACGACCACCGACGCCGGGCCGTTGACGGCGGCGATGGCCACCCGGTCGGTCAGCAGCGGGCGGACGTCGGACTCCGGCGCCGCGATCGACACCATCGCGCCGCCCTTCGGCAGCGCCTGCATCAGCGCCGCGCGAGCCGACACGAGCAGGCACGCGTCTTCCAGGGAGAACACCCCGGCGACGTGCGCCGCGGCCAGCTCGCCGATCGAGTGCCCGGCGACGAACGACGGCCGGACGCCCCACGACTCGAACAGCCGGTACAGCGCGACCTCGACGGCGAACAGCGCGGGCTGGGTGAACCCGGTTTCGTCCAGGCCCGGCGCGTCCCCGAACACGACGTCCCGCACCGGCACGGTGAACTCGGCGCAGATCTCGTCGAACGCCTCCGCGTACACCGGGTACCGGTCGTACAGCTCGCGGCCCATGCCGGCCCGCTGCGCCCCCTGGCCGGTGAACAGCACCGCGAGCTTGCCCGGCGACGCCGTGCCGCGAACGACTCCGGGCGCGGCCTCTCCGGCGGCCAGCGCGGCCAGCCCGGCGAGCAACTCGGCCCGGCTACGGCCGAGCACGACGGCGCGCTCGTCGAACCGGGCGCGGGTGAGCAGCGCTCCGGCGACCGCCGCCGGAGCGGCGTCGACCGCGGCCAGCCTGCGGGCCTGGGCTCGCAGTGCCGGTTCGCCCTTCGCCGACAACGCCCAGGCGACCACGGGCGGCTCCGGCGGCGCCACCGCGGCCGGAGCGGGCTCGGCGGGCAGTTCGAGGATGGCGTGCGCGTTGGTGCCGGAGATGCCGAACGCCGAGACGCCGGCGCGGCGCGGGCGATCCACCGGCGGCCACGGGCGCTGCTCGGTGAGCAGCTCGACCGCCCCCGACGCCCAGTCCACCCGGGTCGACGGCGCGTCGACGTGCAGCGTCTTCGGCAGCACGCCGTGGCGCATGGCCAGCACCATCTTGATCACCCCGGCCACGCCCGCGGCCGACTGCGTGTGCCCGAGGTTCGACTTCAGCGAACCGAGCCACAGCGGCGTGGACCGGTCCTGGCCGTAGGTCGCCAGCACCGCCTGCGCCTCGATCGGATCGCCCAGGGTGGTCCCGGTGCCGTGGGCCTCGACGACGTCCACATCGGACGGTTTCAGGCCCGCGTTCGCCAGCGCCGCGCGGATCACGCGCTGCTGCGACGGCCCGTTCGGGGCGGTCAGGCCGTTCGACGCGCCATCGGAGTTGACCGCCGAGCCGCGCAGGAGCGCCAGGACCTCGTGGCCGTTGCGCCGCGCGTCCGACAGCCGTTCGAGGACGACCATGCCGGCGCCTTCGCTCCAGCCGGTGCCGTCGGCGGCGTCCGCGAAGGCCTTGCACCGGCCGTCCGCGGACAGGCCCCGCTGGCGGCTGAACTCGACGAAGATGTCCGGCGTCCCGAGGATCGCGACGCCACCGGCCAGCGCCAGGTCGCACTCGCCCGCCCGCAGCGCCTGCCCGGCCAGGTGCAGCGCGACCAGCGACGACGAACACGCCGTGTCCACGGTGACCGCGGACCCCTCCAGCCCCAGGTGGTAGGCGACCCGCCCGGACAGGACACTGCCCGCGTTGCCGGTGAGCAGGTGCCCCTCGACGCCGTCCGCGGCCGGCGCTCCGGCCGCGTACCCGGAGTGGGCTGCGCCGATGAACACCCCGGTGTTGCTGCCGCGCAGCGTGCCCGGGTCGACGCCCGCTCGCTCGATGGCTTCCCACGAGACTTCCAGGAGCAGCCGCTGCTGCGGGTCCATGGCCAGGGCTTCGCGCGGCGAGATGCCGAAGAACGCCGCGTCGAACTGGGCGGCGCCGGGCAGGAAGCCGCCACCGGTGGCGTAGAACGTGCCCGGGTGCGCCGGGTCCGGGTGGTAGAGCTCGTCGACGGGCCAGCCGCGGTCGGCCGGGAAGCCGCCGATGGCGTCGCGGCCCTCGGCGACCAGCCGCCACAGGGCGTCGGCCGAGTCGACGTCACCCGGGAAGCGGCAGCTCATCGCGACGATGGCGATCGGATCGTCGTCCGGCACGCGGGCCGCGGGAAGCACCGGGGCCGCGGCGGGTTCGGTGCCCGCCAGCAGGAATTCGGCCAGCGCCGCGGGGTTCGGGTAGTCGAAGACGAGGGTCGCGGGCAGCGTGCGGCCGGTCGCGGTGGCGAGCCGGTTGCGCAGCTCGACCGCGGTCAGCGAGTCGAAACCGGCGTCCTTGAACGCCCTCGCCGGGTCGACCGTGTCGGGGCTCGCGTGGCCCAGCACGGCCGCGACGTGCTTGCGGACCAGGTCCAAGAGCTTCCCTCGGGCTTCTTCGGGGTCGCCCCAGCTTTCGCCGGCAACGGCGGCGCGGCGGACCGATGTGCGCACGAGGCCGCGCCACAGCGGGGCGAGGTCGTCGGCCGCGCGGAGGGCGGCGAGGTCCAGGCGCATCGGCACGGCGACCGGCCGGCCGAGCCCGATGGCGGCGTCCAGCGCGGCCAGTGCGTCCTCTGTGGACAGTGGCCGGATACCGGCGCGCCCGATGCGGTCGCGGTCGCGTTCGCCGAGCTTGCCGGTCATCGCGCTGCCGAGCGCCCACTGGCCCCAGGCGAGGGAAACCGCGGGCAGGCCTTGGGAGCGCCGCTGCACGGCGAGTGCGTCCAGGGCGCTGTTCGCGGCGGCGTACCCGCTTTGGCCGGCCGC
Source organism: Amycolatopsis sp. 505 (assembly GCF_031625235.1). Lineage (NCBI taxonomy): Bacteria > Bacillati > Actinomycetota > Actinomycetes > Pseudonocardiales > Pseudonocardiaceae > Amycolatopsis > Amycolatopsis sp. 505. The sequence goes on along the minus strand of NZ_JACKQP010000006.1, from coordinate 131,623 downwards.
GCCGACGAGGCCGGCGACCGAGGAGAACAGGACGAACCAGGCCAGGTCGTGGTCCCGGGTCAGCCTGCCGAGCGCCGACGCGCCGTCCACTTTGGCGCGAAGCACCGAGGCCACCCGGGCCGGTGTCTGCGCTTCGAGCACGCCGTCGTCGAGGATCCCGGCGGCGTGCACCACCCCGATCAGCGGCGCCTCGGCGGGGATCCCCCGCAGCACGTCCGCCACGAAGCCGGGCTCGGCCACGTCGCCGGCGACCACGATCGCCTCGGCGCCGAGCGCGGTCAGTTCTTCGCACAGCCCGGCGGCGCCGGACGCGTCCGGTCCCCGCCGGCTCACCAGCACCAGCCGCCGGACGCCCGGGCGGCGGGCGAGGTGCCGGGCCACGGCGGCGCCGAGCGTGCCGGTGCCGCCGGTGACGAGCACCGTGCCGGCCGGTTCCGGGCGCGGCAGCGTGAGCACGTTCTTGCCGACGTGCTTGGCCTGGCTGACGAACCGGAAGGCGTCGGCCGCCCGGCCCAGCTCCCAGGCCCGCAGCGGCAACGGCGTCAGCTCACCGCGGCCGAAGGCGGCCAGGAGGTCGGCGAGGATGGCCGCGATCCGGTCCGGGCCGGGGTCGCCGAGGTCGAACGTGTGGTGACCGTCGCGGACGTCCGTCTTGCCCAGTTCGACGAACTGGCCACCGGGGGCGAGCAGCTCGCGGGAGGCGTCGATGAACGGGCCGGTCAGGGAGTTCAGGACGACGTCGACGTTCGGGAACCGGTCGCGGAACTCCAGGGTGCGGGAGCCGGCCAGGTGGGTGTCGTCGAGGCCGAGTTCGCGCAGTACGGCGTGCTTGCTCTCGCTCGCCGTCGCGAAGACTTCGGCGCCCTTCCAGCGGGCGAGCTGCACGGCGGCCATGCCGACGCCGCCCGCGGCCGCGTGGATGAGCACCGACTGGCCCGATTTCAGTCCGCCGAGGTCGAAGAGGCCGTAGTAGGCGGTGACGAAGGCGACCGGGACGGTGGCCGCCTCGGGGAACGTCCACCCGGCGGGGATCGGCGCCAGCCCGCGGGCGTCGGCGACGGCGCGCGGGGCGAAGGCGTCGTCGACCAGGCCGAACACGCGATCGCCGGGCGTGAGGTGGGTGACTCCGGCGCCCACTTCGACGACCACGCCCGCCGCTTCGGAGCCGAGGCGGGCTTCGGGGTCGGGGTACATGCCGAGGGAGATGAGGACGTCGCGGAAGTTCAGGCCGGCCGCGCGGACCTCGATGCGGACGTCGTTTTCGCCCAGAGGGGCTTCGGGAGCTTGGACCACGGCCAGGCCGTCGGTGGTGCCGGTGCCGGTGGTGGTCAGCCGCCAGTGGTCGCCGACGGGGGTCAGCGGCATACCGGTCGCGCGGACCAGCCGGGGCGCTTTCGCGGTGCCTTCCCGCAGGACCAGCTGAGGCTCACCATAGGTGTCCACTGTGGACAGGAGGGCATGGGAGCGCGGGTCGTCGTCGACGTCGACGAGGAGGAATCGGCCGGGGTGTTCGGACTGCGCGGACCGGACCAGGCCCCCGGCTGCCGCGGCCGCGAGGTCGCCGTCGGCCGCGCCCCGGGTGACGACGACGAGCCGGCCCGGCCGGTTTTCGGCGAGCCAGGCCTGGAGGGTTTCCAGGACGTGGGCGGTGGTCTCGCGGACGTCGCCGCCGGTGACCGGAGCGAAGGCGAGGTCCTCGCGCGGTGCGGCGGGATCGGCGGTGACCTCGGTCCAGGTTTGCTCGAAGAGCGTGTCCGGGACGGTCGCCGCCGCGGGGGCGACCGGGCGCAGGAGCAGCTCGCCGACCGTGACGACGGGTGCGCCGGTGGCGTCCCAGGCGCTGAGGGTGACGGCGTTCTCCCCCGCCGGAGCCAGCCGGACGCGCAGCTCGGTGGCGCCGGTGGCGTGGACCGCGGCCCGGGTGAAGGAGAAGGGGACGCGGGGGGTGCCGTCGTCGGGGGTGACGACGCCGAGGCCGAGCGGGTGCAGGGCGGCGTCGACCAGGGCGGGGTGGAGGGCGAAGCCGGTGGGCTCGAAGGGTTCCGGGAGCGCGACTTCGGCGAAGAGTTCGGTGCCGGTGCGCCAGACGCGGGTCAGGCCGTTGAAGGCTTCGCCGTAGTCGAAGCCCATCGCGGCGAGTCGCGGGTAGAGCGGGTCGAGGTCGACCGGCTCGGCGCCGGCGGGCGGCCACTGCGGGTGGCGCGCGCCGGCCTCGCCCGCGGCGCCCGGGGCCTGAGGCACGCCCGGCGGCGACCCGGCCGCTCCTTCCCGGGTGGCCGCGCGGCTGACGCTGCCGGTCGCGTGGCGGGTCCAGCCGGCGTCCGAAGCGGCCGGGCGGGAGGACACCGTGATCGGGCGGCGGCCGGCCGGGTCTTCCTGACCGGCCGTGACCTGGACCGTCACCGCACCCTGGGCGGGCAGCACCAGGGGCGCCGCGAAGGTCAGCTCGTCCACCACGTCGCAACCCACCTGGTCGCCCGCCTGGATCGCCAGTTCGAGGAGCGCCGTACCGGGCAGCAGGACCGTCCCGGACAACGCGTGCCCGGCCAGCCATGGGTGCGTCTCCAGGGACAGCCGTCCACTGAGGACCGTCCCCTCGTCGCCCGCCAGCTCGACCGCGGCGGCGAGGAGCGGGTGCTCGAGCGATCCCACGCCCGCCGCGCCGAGGTCGCCTCGGACGGCGCCCGGCCGGGGCCAGTAGCGTTCGCGCTGGAACGGGTACGTCGGGAGGTCGACGCGGCGGCCGCCCGGGAAGAACGCGGCCCAGTCGACGTCGACACCGTGGACGTGAGCAGTGCTCACCGCCGAGAGCAGTGCTCTCTCTTCGGAGCGGTTGCGCCGGAGCGCCGGGACGGCGGTGCCGTCGATCAGGGCACTGAGCACCCCGTCGGGGCCCAGTTCGAGGAAGACGCCGACGCCGGCGGCCTGCAGGGTCGCGACGCCGTCGGCGAAGCGGACCGCCTCCCGGGCGTGGCGTACCCAGTACTCCGCGGAGAACGCCGAAGCGAGAGCACCGCTCACATTCGAGAGCACCGGTATTTCCGCGGGGTGGTACGTCAGGGTTTCGGCGACCGCGCGGAACGCGGACAGCATCGGGTCCATCAGCGGCGAGTGGAACGCGTGGCTCACGGCGAGCCGCCGCGTCTTGACGCCGTCCGCGGCGAACCCCGCGGCGATGTCGAGCACCACGGCGGCCACCCCGGAGATCACCACCGACGAGGGACCGTTCACCGCCGCGATGGCGACTCCGTCGCAACCGTCCACCGCGGACAGGACATCGGCTTCGGACGCCGCGATCGCCACCATCGCGCCACCGGCGGGCAGGGCCTGCATCAGGGACGCGCGGGCCGCGACCAGGCGGCAGGCGTCCTCGAGCGAGAGCACCCCGGCGACGTGGGCGGCCGAGATCTCGCCGATCGAGTGGCCGGCCACGAAATCCGGCCGCACGCCCCAGGAAGAAACCAGCCGGAACAACGCGACCTCGATCGCGAACAGCGCGGGCTGGGTGTGTTCCGTCCGGTCGAGGAGGTCCTGGTCGTCGAAGGCCGCACGCAGCTCCGGACCGAAGTGCGCGAGCACCGCGTCGAACGCCGACGCGAAGACCGGGAACCGCTCGGACAACTCGCGGCCCATCCCGGCCCGCTGGGCACCCTGGCCGGTGAACAGGACGGCCAGCAACGCGTCCGGATCGGCCTTGCCGGTGATGACGTCGTCGCCGAGCAGCACCGCGCGGTGGTCGAGCCGCCCCCGGGTGGTGGCCAGCGAATACCCGATGTCCACCGGGTTCGCGTCCAGCGAGCGGACCTGCGCGGTCAACGCGGCGAGGGCCTCCGGATCACGGGCGGACAGCGCCCACGGCAACAACGCCGGGGTCGGCGCAGGAGAAGGCTCCGGTGCGGCGGCCGGGGCCTGCTCCAGGATGGCGTGCACGTTGGTGCCGCTGACGCCGAACGCCGAGACGCCGGCCCGGCGCGGGCGATCGACCGGAGGCCAGTCGCGTGCCTCGGTGAGCAGCGAGACCGCCCCCGCCGTCCAGTCCACTTGGGACGAGGGGGCGTCGACGTGCAGGGTGCGCGGCAGGAGCCCGTGCCGCAGGGCGAGGACCGTCTTGATCACACCGGCCATCCCGGCCGCGGCCTGCGTGTGGCCCAGGTTCGACTTCACCGAGCCGAGCCACAGCGGCGTGGCACGGTCCTGGCCGTAGGTGGCCAGCAGGGCCTGCGCCTCGATCGGGTCGCCCAGCCGGGTCCCGGTGCCGTGCGCCTCGACGGCGTCGACGTCCGAAGTGGACAGACCGGCGTTGGCCAGCGCGGCCCGGATGACCCGCTGCTGGGAGGGGCCGTTCGGCGCGCTCAGGCCGTTCGACGCACCGTCCTGGTTGACCGCCGAACCGCGGACCACGGCGAGCACCGGGTGGCCGTTGCGCTGCGCGTCCGACAGCCGTTCCAGCAGGATCAGGCCGACGCCTTCGCCCCAGCCGGTGCCGTCGGCCGCGTCGGCGAACGCCTTGACCCGGCCGTCCGCGGCCAGGCCGCGCTGGCGGGCGAACTCCAGGAACGCCATCGGCTTGGCCATGATCGCCACCCCGCCGGCCAACGCCAGGGTGCACTCCCCCTGCCGCAGCGACTGCGCGGCCAGGTGCATCGCGACCAGTGCCGACGAGCACGCCGTGTCGACGGTGACCGCCGGCCCCTCCAGCCCGAAGGTGTAGGAGAGCCGCCCGGACATCACGCTGGGTGCCTCGCCGGTGAGCAGGTAGCCCTCCGAGCCGGACTCGAGGTCGGCGCCGTAGCCCGAGGTGCTGGCCCCGACGAAGACGCCGGTCCGGCTGCCGCGCAGGCCGGCCGGGTCGAGCCCGGCGCGTTCGAAGACCTCCCACGACGTCTCCAGCAGCACCCGCTGCTGCGGGTCCATCGCCAGGGCTTCGCGCGGCGAGATGCCGAAGAAGCCCGCGTCGAAGTCCGCCGCGCCGGCCACGAACCCGCCGACACCGGCGAGGTCGGCGTCACCGAACGAAGCCAGGTCCCAGCCGCGGTCGAGGGGGAACTCCGTCAGTGCGTCGACGCCGTCGGCGACCAGCCGCCAGAGGTCTTCCGGCGAGCGCACACCGCCGGGGAACCGGCAGCCCATCGCGACGACGGCGATCGGTTCGTCGACGGCCGCGGCCGAGGTCACCTCCGTGGTTTCGGTGCGGCCCAGCAGCAGCCGGTGCAGTTCGCCGGCGAGCGCGGCCGGGTTCGGGTGGTCGAACACCAGTGTCGCGGGCAGGGTCAGGCCGGTGGCCGCGTTGATCCGGTTGCGGACCTCGACCGCGGTCAGCGAGTCGAAACCCAGTTCGCGGAACGCGCGTCCGGCCGGGACCGCCGCCGGGGAGTCGTGGCCGAGGACCGAGGCGGCCTGGCCGCGCACGAGGTCCAGCAGCAGCCGCCGGGCTTCGGGTTCGCCCAGTCCGGCGATCCGGTGGGCCAGGGCCGGCCGCGTCGCCTCCGGCTCTTCGGCCGGCAGCGCCTGGACCTCGGGGATGTCCTCGATCAGCGGACGCCGCCGCGAAAGCGTGAAGCCGGGCGCGAACCGGGCCCAGTCGACGTCGGCGACGGCCAGGAAGACCTCCTCCGCGTCGAGGGCCTGGCAGAGCGCCTCGACCGCCGCTTCCGGCGCCATCTCGCGGAGACCGCGGCGGCGCAGCTGGTCCTCCAGCTCGACGTCACCCGCCATGCCGCCACCGCCCCAGAAGCCCCAGGCGACCGAGGTCGCGGCGGCCCCACGGGCGCGACGCTGCTCGGCGAGGGCGTCGAGGTAGGCGTTGCCCGCGCCGTAGGCACCCTGGCCGCCACTGCCCCACACCCCGGCGTTCGAGGAGAAGAGGACGAAGGCGTCGAGGTCGTCGCCGAGCAATTCGTCGAGGTGGCGGGCGCCGGCGACCTTGCCTTCGGTCACGGCGGCGAACTCGGCCGCGGTGGTGTCGATCACCGGGGTGGCCTGCGGGAGCCCGGCGGCGTGGAAGACCGCCCGAACCGGTTCGTCCAGGCCCGCCAGCAGCGCGGCGAGGGCGTCGCGATCGGCGACGTCGCAGGCGGCGATCGTCACCCGCGTGCCCAACGCGGAAAGCTCGGCTTCGAGGTCGGCCGCGCCGGGAGCGTCCGGGCCGCGGCGGCTGGTCAGCACGAGGTGCTCGGCACCGTCGGCGGCGAGGCGGCGGGCGACGTGGCCGCCCAGCGCGCCGGTGCCGCCGGTGATCAGGACCGTGCCACGCGGCTTCCACCGCTGCGCCGGCGGGGTGACGGGCGCGCGGACCAGGCGGCGGGCCAGCAGCCCGGACGGCCGGATCGCGAGCTGGTCCTCGGCGTCCACTCCGGACAGTGCGGCGGCGAGCAACGCCGCGGTCGCAGCGTCCGGCTCGGCGGGCAGATCGAGCAGGCCGCCCCAGATGCCGGGGAGTTCCAGGCCGATCACCCGGCCCAGGCCCCACGTCATCGCCTGGGCGGGCGAGATCCCGTCGCCGGTGACGCCGCCGCGGGTCAGCAGCCACAACGGCGTTCCGGTCCCGGCCATGGCCTGGGCCAGCGCGAGGTTCGCGGTGGCGCCACCGGTTTCGTCGAGGGCGAGCAGTGAGACGACCCCCGCGTACCCTTCGGCGCTGGTGAAATCGGAAGTCACGACCGGCTCGGCGCCGTGGGCGGCGAGGGCGGCCGGGACACCGGCGTCGGCGCCGCCCGGGACGACGACCAGCCAGCGCCCGGACAGCTCGGGCGCGGATGGCGTGGCGACGGGCTTCCACTCGATGCGGTAGCGCCACGAGTCCACTTCGGACGCGGTGCGAGCCCGGTCGCGCCACCGGGTCAGCGCGGGCAGGACCTCGGCCAGGGTGCTGCCGGGTGCGATGTCGAGGGTGCCCGCGACGGCGTCGAGGTCGAGACCGTCGACGGCGGCCCAGAACGCGGCGTCCACCGGGTCGGCGGCCGCGGTGCCCGCGTCGAGCCAGTAGCGGCGGCGCTGGAACGCGTAGGTCGGCAGCTCGACGCGGTGCGCGCCGGGGAACGCGGGCGTCCAGTCCACCGCGACCCCGCGCACGTGCGCCTCGCCGAGCGACCGGAGGAACCGCTCGTACCCGCCGTCGTCGCGGCGCAGCGACCCGAGCGCCTCGACGCCGTCGGTCTCGCCGATCGCCGTGGTCAGCACGGGGTGCGGGGAGGCTTCGACGAACGTGGCGAACCCCTCCGCGGCGAGCGTGCGCACCGCGACGTCGAGCCGGACGGTCTCGCGGAGGTTCGTGTACCAGTATCCGGCGTCCAGCTCGGCGCCGTCGAGCCGGCCGCCGGTGACGGTCGAGAAGAACGGGATGCCGCCGGTCCGCGGCCGGATCGGGGCGAGGACGTCCAGGAGTTCGGCGCGGAGCTGTTCGACCTGCGCCGAGTGGGACGCGTAGTCGACGGGGATCCGCTTGGCGCGCACGCCGTCCGCCTCGCACGCGGCGATCAGCGCGTCCAACGCGCCGGGTTCGCCGGAGACGACGAGGGCGGCCGGGCCGTTCACCGCGGCGATCGACAGCCCGTCGGTCAGCCGCGCCTCGACCGCTTCCCGCGGTGCCGCGACGGAGACCATGCCGCCACCGCCGGCCAACGCCAGGATGGCCTTACTGCGCAGGGCAACCACCCGAGCGCCGTCCTCAAGGGACAGCGCTCCCGAAACCACGGCGGCGGCGATCTCGCCCTGCGAGTGACCCACCACCGCTTCCGGCACGACGCCGAACGAGCGCCACAGTTCCGCCAGCGACACCATCACGGCCCACAACGCGGGCTGGACGACGTCGACGCGGGCCAGCGCCTCGGCGTCGGCCAGGACGTCACGCACCGACCAGTCCACAAAGGACGACAAAGCGACAGCGCACTCGTCGAGCCGCGCCGCGAACGCCGGCGACGACTCCGCCAGCTCCACGGCCATGCCCGCCCACTGCGCCCCCTGGCCGGGGAACACCAGCGCGGTCCGGCCCGGAACCGCCGTCCCGGTGACCACATTGGCCGCCGGAAGCCCGTCGGCGAGCGCGGAAAGCCCGCTGAGCAACGTCGTCCGATCACCGGTGACGACCGCGCGGTGCGGGAAGCCGGTGCGCGAAGCCGCCAGGGAGAATGCGACGTCGGCGATGCTGCCCCCGACATCCCGGAGGGCGACGGCCTGCGCCTGCAAGGCCTCGGCCGTCTTCGCGGACAGCACCCACGGCACCACGGCAGGCTCGGGCGTGGGCGCGAGACCGGCGTCTCCCTGTTCCAGGATGACGTGGGCGTTCGTGCCGGAGATGCCGAACGACGAGACCGCCGCCCGGCGCGGCTGCGATCGTTCCCACGGACGCGGCGAATCGAGCAGCCGTACCGAGCCGCTTTCCCAGTCCACATGGGACGTCGGCGTCTCGGCGTGCAGCGTTCGTGGCAGCACGCCGTGCCGGAGCGCCTGCACGGTCTTGATGACCCCGGCGACGCCCGCCGCCGCCTGGGTGTGGCCGATGTTCGACTTGAGGGAGCCCAGCCACAGCGGTGCCGACCGGTCCTGGCCGTAGGTGGCCAGGAGGGCTTGCGCTTCGATCGGGTCACCCAGTGCCGTGCCGGTGCCGTGGGCTTCGACCAGGTCGACGTCCGTTGTGGACAGTCCGGCGTCGGCGAGGGCCGCCCGGATGACGCGCTGCTGGGCCGGGCCGCTGGGGGCGCTGAGGCCGTTGGAGGCCCCGTCCTGGTTCAGGGCGCTGCCGCGCAGCACGGCGAGCACCGGATGGCCGAGGCGCCGCGCGTCGGACAGCCGCTCGACCAGCACCAGACCGGCACCTTCGGCCATGCCCATGCCGTCGGCTCCGGCGCCGAACGCCTTGCAGCGCCCGTCGGCGGCCAGGCCACGCTGGCGGCTGAAGGCGGTGAGCGACGACGGCGTCAGCATCACCGCGACCCCGCCCGCGAGGGCCAGGGAACACTCGCCGCGGCGCAAGGCCTGCGCGGCCAGGTGCAACGCCACCAGCGACGACGAGCAGGCCGCGTCGATGGTCAGCGCCGGTCCCTCCAGCCCGAGCGTGTAGGCGACCCGGCCGGACAGCACGCTGGACACGCTGCCGGTGAGCAGGTGCCCTTCGAGGCCGTCGGGGATCTCCCGCATCCGGGCGTGGTAGTCCTGGTAGTTGGCGCCGACGAAGACGCCCGCGGGCTCACCCCGCAGCGTGGCCGGGTCGATGCCGGCGTGCTCGATGGTCTCCCACGCGATCTCCAGCAGCAGCCGCTGCTGCGGGTCCATGGCGAGGGCCTCGCGCGGGGAAATCCCGAAGAAGCCGGCGTCGAAGTCGGCGACGTCGTGCAGGAAGCCGCCCTCGCGGACGGTCGACGTGCCTTGTTCGTCCGCGCCGCCGAACAGTTTCGCCAGGTCCCAGCCGCGGTCGGTGGGGAATCCGGAGATGGCGTCACGGCCTTGGGCGACGAGGGTCCACAGGTCGTCCGCCGATCGGACGCCGCCGGGATAGCGGCAGCCCATGCCGATGATGGCGATCGGGTCGTCGGCGGCCGCGGCCCGGGTGACGGCGACCGGCTCGGCGCGCGTGCCGAGCGCCAGGTCCCGCAGGTGCGCGGCCAGCCGGAGCGGCGTCGGGTGGTCGAAGACGAGCGTCGCGGGCAGCCGCAGGCCGGTCGCGGCGGCGATCCGGTTGCGGACGTCGAGCGCGGTCAGGGAGTCGAAGCCGATTTCGGTGAACGGCCGGTCCGGCTCGACGGCGTCGCCGCTCGCGTGCCCGAGCACCGCGGCGGCCTGCGCGCGGACCAGGTCCAGGAGCACCCGGTCGACGTCGCCACCGGACAGCCCGGCGAGCTGCTGCGCCAACGGCGTGAACTCCGGCGCCGGAGCGTCCGGCACTTGGCGCACCTGGGGCAGGTCGTCGAACAGCGGGCGGGCGCGGCCGGCCGTGAAGACCGGCAGGAACCGGGCCCAGTCGACGTCGGCGAGCACGGTGAACGTCTCGTCGTGGCCGAGGGTTTCGTGCAGCGCGGTGATCGCCGTGGCCGGGTCCATCAGCGGCAGGCCGCGGCGGGCCAGCTGGCCGGAGTCGACGCCCTCGGACATCCCGCCCCGGCCTTCGATGTCCGTCGGCGCCCAGACGCCCCAGGCGATCGACGTCGCGGTCGCGCCGCGGGCCCGGCGCTGCTCGGCGAGGGTGTCGAGGAAGGTGTTGGCGGCGGAGTAGGCCGCGTGGTCGCCGCTGCCCCAGACGCCGGCGATCGAGGAGAACAGCACGAACCGGTCGAGGTCGTCGCCGAGCAGGGCGTCGAGGTGCCGGGCCCCGGCGACCTTCGCCCGGACGACCTCGGCGAACCCCGGCAGGGTCGTCTCGGTCACCGGCAGCAGCTCGACCGTGCCCGCGGCGTGGAACACCGAACGGACCGGCTCGTCGAGGCCGGTCAGCAGCGCGGCGAGGGCATCGCGGTCGGCGACGTCGCAGCGGGCCAAGGTGACGCGGGTGCCGAGCGCCTCCAGTTCGGCGGCGAGCTCGCGGGCGCCGGGCGCGTCCGGGCCGCGGCGGCCGGTCAGGACCAGGTGCGAGGCACCTTCCGCGGCGAGCCAGCGGGCGACGTGCGTGCCGAGCGCGCCGGTGCCGCCGGTGACCAGTACCGTGCCCTCGGGCCGCCACGAACGCGGCCGGTCGCTTCGGCCGGCGGGGCGCAGGCGCCGGACGCGGAGGCCGCCCGGACGGACGGCGAGCTGGTCTTCGTCACCGCGCGCGGCGAGGATCCGGCCCAGCCGGTCGAGTTCGGCCGCGCCGGGCTCCGGGGTGAGGTCGACCAGGCCGCCCCAGCGGTCGGCGTGTTCCAGCGCCAGGACGCGGCCGAGGCCCCAGAGCAGCGACTGTTCGAGGCCCGGCAGCTCGTCGGCGGGCCCGGTCCGGACCGCACCGCGGGTCAGCACCCACAGCGGCGCGGTGACCCCGGCGTCGCCCAGCGCCTGGGCCAGGACGAGGGTCAGGATCAGCCCGGCCGGGCTTTCCGGGAATTCGGGGTGCGGGCGCTCGTCGGCGGCGAGCAGCGACAGCACGCCGTCGTACGGCCCGGTGAGCCGCTCGGCCAGCGCGGCGCGGTCGTCGGCCGAGCTCAGGACGAGGGTCTCGACGTCGGCCGTGCGGGCCAGGGTGTCCACGACGTCCTGGCCACCGGTGTCGTCGGCGCGGACGACCAGCCAGCGCCCGGACGGTGTCGCGGCGGGCAGGTCCGCGGCCGGCCAGGTGATCCCGTACCGCCAGGAGTCCACAGTGGATTCGGTGACCCGGCGGCGGCGCCACGCGGCCAGTGCCGGGAGGACCTCGTCCAGGGGCGCGTCGGCGGCGACGCCGAGGGTGCCCGCGAGGTCGTCGCGGTCCACCAGGTCCCAGAACCCCGCGTCGGCGGGCGCCTCGCGTTCGGTGCGCAGCCAGAAGCTTTCCCGCTGGAAGGGGTAGGTGGGCAGGTCCACGCGGTGCGCACCGGGGAACGCCGGGGTCCAGTCGACCGGGACGCCCGCGCAGTGCGCCTCGCCCAGGGCCCGCTGGAACCGGGCGAGGCCGCCGTCGCCGCGGCGCAGGGTGCCCAGGGCGGTCGCCGTCTCGCCGATGGCCATCGTCAGCACCGGGTGCGGCGAGGCTTCGATGAACGTGCCGAAGCCGCGTTCGGCCAGCGTCCGGACGGCGTCGTCGAGCAGCACGGTGCTGCGGAGGTTGGTGTACCAGTACTCCGCGTCCAGCTCGGCGCCGTCGGCCCAGTCGCCGGTGACGGTGGAGAAGAAGCCCGTCTCGGCGGTGCGCGGGGTGATCGGGGCGAGCACGCTCAGGAGTTCGTCGCGGATCTCCTCGACCTGCGCGGAGTGCGACGCGTAGTCCACCGGGATCCGCTTGGCGCGGATGCCGTCGGCCTCGCACGCCTTGATGAGCTCGGCGAGAGCATCCGGCTCGCCGGAGACCACCACCGCGGCCGGACCGTTCACCGCCGCGATGGAGAGGCCGTCGGTCAGCCGCGCCTCGACGGCGTCGAGGGAGGCGGCCACCGAGACCATGCCACCGCGTCCGGCCAAGGCGAGAATCACCTTGCTGCGCAGCGCCACCACGCGAGCACCGTCCTCAAGGGACAGTGCCCCCGCGACGACGGCCGCCGCGATCTCGCCCTGCGAGTGCCCCACCACCGAGTCGGGCACGACACCGTAGGAGCGCCACAGCTCGGCCAGCGACACCATCACGGCGAACAGCGCGGGCTGCACAACGTCGACCCGGGTCAGCGCGTCGGCGTCGGCCAGGACCTCCCGGAGAGACCAGTCCGCAAAGGAGCCGAGGGCAGCCGCGCACTCGTCCAGACGGGCCGCGAACACCGGTGAGGACGAAGCCAGCTCCAGGGCCATCCCGGCCCACTGCGAGCCCTGGCCAGGGAACACCAGCGCGACCTTGGAGGGCTTCCCGGCCACCCCGGACACCACCGCGTCGTCCGGCGTGCCCGCGGCGACGGCGGCGAGCCCGCGCAGCAGCTCGGCCCGGTCCTGGCCGACCACGACGGCCCGGTGCTCGAACCGGGCCCGCGTCACGGCGAGCGAGTACCCCACCTCGGACAGCCCCGAGTCCACGTCGGACAGAAGATTCGCCTGCGCACGCAGGGCTTCCGCCGTGCGACCCGAAAGAACCCACGGGACGACCGCGGGCACCGGAGCGGGCGCGACGGGCTCGGAAGGCGGGGCGGCTTCGAGGATGGCGTGCGCGTTGGTGCCGCTGATGCCGAACGACGACACGGCCGCCCGCCGCGGGTGCTCGCGGGCCGGCCACTCGACGCCGGTGTCCAGCAGCCGCAGCGTGCCCGCCGACCAGTCCACTTCGGACGTCGGGCGCCCGGCGTGCTTCGACGCCGGCAGCGTCGCGTGCTGCAGCGCCAGCACCGCCTTCATCACCCCGGCGACCCCGGCCGCGGCCTGGGTGTGCCCGATGTTGGACTTCACCGACCCCAGCCAAAGCGGTTGTTCCGGCGACCGGCCGCGACCGTAGGTCTCCAGCAGTGCCTGGGCTTCGATCGGGTCGCCGAGCGGGGTGCCGGTGCCGTGCGCCTCCATCAGGTCGACCTGGCTCGCCGCCACCCGGGCGTTGGCGAGCGCGTCGAGGATGACCCGCTCCTGCGACGGCCCGTTCGGGGCGCTGAGGCCGTTCGACGCACCGTCGGAGTTGACCGCCGAGCCGCGGACCACCGCGAGCACCGGGTGCCCGTAACGCTGAGCGTCCGACAGCCGTTCCAGCACCAGCATCCCGGCGCCCTCGGCGGCCCCGAAGCCGTCGGCGTCGGCGGAGAACGGCTTGCACCGGCCGTCCGGCGACAGCGCCCGCTGCCGGCTGAGCTCGATCAGGATGCCCGGCGTCGCCATCACCGTCACCCCGCCGGCCAGCGCCAGCGAGCACTCGTCGCGGCGCAGCGCCTGCACCGCCCAGTGCAGCGCGACCAGCGACGACGAGCACGCGGTGTCGACGGTGACCGCGGGCCCTTCCAGGCCGAGGACGTAGGCGATCCGGCCGGAGGCGACACTGGTGATCGTGCCGGTGAGCAGGTGCCCCTCGACCGATTCGGGCACCTTGTGCGAGCTCGGCGCGTAGTTCTGCTGCATCGCCCCGACGAAGACGCCGGTACGGCTGGACTTCAGCGTCCGCGGGTCGATACCGCCGCGTTCGAGGGCCTCCCACGACGTCTCCAGCAGGAGCCGCTGCTGCGGGTCCATGGCCAGGGCCTCACGCGGCGAGATGCCGAAGAACCCGGCGTCGAACCGGTCGGCGTCGTGCAGGAACGCGCCGCCGCGCATGGAGAACGTGCCGGGCCGCGACGGGTCCGGGTCGTAGAGCGACGCCCAGTCCCGGTTGGCGGGCAGGTCCCCGATGACGTCCTCACCCGCGGACACCAGGCGCCACAACGCTTCCGGCGTCTCGATCCCGCCCGGGAAGCGGCAGCCCATGCCGACGATCGCGATCGGCTCGGTCTCCCGCGCCTCGAAGTCCCGCAACCGCTGCTTGGCCTGGCGCAGGTCCGCCGTGGCCAGCTTCAGGTAGTCGCGGAGCTTGTCCTCGTTCGCCATGTGCCGTCAACTCTCTGCGTTGTCCGCCTGACCCGCCTCAGGACAGGTCGAGCTCCCGATCGAGCAGTGCGAAGATTTCGTCGTCCGACGCCGTGTCGAGCGGCGTGTCACCGGAGCCGTCCGGTTCGCCCGCGCCGTCCAGCCGGAACAGCAGGTCGCGCAGCCGGACCTTCACCCGGCCGTGCAGCGGGCCGCCCGGCTCGCCCAGCAGCGCCTCCTCCAGCCGGTCGAGGTCGGCCAGCACGTCGGAGTCCGCGGGGCTCAGCGCGTCCAAGAGGTGCCCGGCCAGTGCGGCCGGGGTCGGGTAGTCGAAGGCCAGGGTGGTGCGCAGCTTCAGCCCGGTCGCCTCGGCGAGCCGGTTGCGCAGCGCCACCGCGGTCAGCGACTCGAAGCCGAGCTCGGTGAAGGTGTCGTCGCCGACGGCGGTGTCCCGGCCGAGCACCGCGGCGGTGTGCTCGAGGACGAGGTCCAGCAGCAGTTCCGCGCGAGCGGGCCCGGGCAGCGCGGCGACCTTCGCGGCGAACCCGCCGTCGTGCGCGCCACGGCCGGGCGGTGCGGCGTGCGGGGCCCGCACGTACGCTTGCGGCAACGCGCCCAGCACGACGTTCTCGGCGGAGAACACCGGCCGTCCCACCAGGTCGGTGGCCGAAACCGACACCGAGTCCGGACCGGTGGCGCGCACCCGGACCCGCAACGCCGGCGCGCCGGCCGTGTGCAGGGCCAGCCCGCTCCAGGAGGACGCGAGCCAGCCGTCGGACTCCGCCGCGGCGGGGAACAGCGCGACCGCCTGCAGCGCCGAGTCCAGCAAAGCCGGGTGGATGCCGTAGCCCGCGCCGCTTCCGGCCGGTGCCGGCAGCACGACGTCGGCGAACAGCTCGCCGTCGAGGGACCAGGCGCCGGTCAGGCCGCCGAACTCGGGGCCCAGCTCGATGCCGTGCGCGCGCAAGCGGTCCCGGGCGGTGCCGGCGTCCTCGGCGACCGCCCCGGACGGCGGCCAGTCCCGGGGTTCCGGGCCGGCCGCCGAGCCGGCGGTCTCGGCCATGATCCCGGTGGCGTGCCGCGTCCACGGCCCGCCCTGGGCGGCGCCGACCGAGTCCGGCCGGGCGAACACGCCGATCCGGCGCGCCCCGGCGTCGTCGACCGGGCCGATCCGCACCTGCAGGCACAGGGCCTCTTCGGCGAAGACGACCGGCTGGTGCTGGGTGAGCTCCTCGATCCGGGCGCAGCCCAGCTCGGACGCGGCGTGCAGGACGAGTTCGACGAGCACCGACGACGGCAGCACGGTCCGGCCCAGTACGGTGTGCCCGGCCAGCCACGGGTGCTGCGCGGCCGAGAGGCGGCCGGTGAACAGCCAGCCACCGTCTTCGGCGAGCTCGACGGCCGCGCCGAGCAGCGGGTGCCCGGCGGCCAGCAGGCCGGCGGCCGCGACCGTCGCGTCCGAACCGGACTCCGGCAAGGCGACCGGTTCGGCCCCGCCGGGGAAGGCCGCGGTCCAGTCGACACTGGCGCCGGAGACGTAGGCCGCGGCGAGCGAGCCGAGGAACGAGCGCGGGCCGTCTTCGCGGCGGCTGATCGTGCCGAGCACGACGGCCCGGCCATCGAGCGCGTCGACCGTGTCCTGCACCGCGACCGTGAGCACCGGGTGCGGGCTGATTTCGGCGAATACCCCGTGCCCCTCTTCGACGAGCCCGCGGGTGGCTTCGTCGAAACGGACCGGGTTGCGCAGGTTGCGGAACCAGTAGCGGGCGTCGAGCGCGGCGGTGTCGAGGGGGCCTTCGGTCACCGTGGAGTGGAACGGGATCACGGTGGACACCGGGGTCAGCGGGGCGAGGTCGGCCAGCAGCCGGTCGCGGATGTCCTCGATGTGCCGCGAGTGGGCCGCGAGCCCGACCGGGATGCGCCGGGCCCGGACGCCCCCGGCGGTCAGGTCGGCCAGCAGGTCCGCCACCGCGGCGGAGTCGCCCGAGACGATCACCCACGAGGGCGCGTTCACCGCGCCGATGTCCAGGCCGTCGCGGCCGGTCAGCCGGGAGCGCACCTCGGCCACCGGCAGCGGCACCGAGATCATGTCGCCGCGGCCGGACAGGGTCGCCTGCGCGCTGCTCCACAGCGCGGCCACGCGCATCCCGTCCTCACGGGACAGAGCGCCGGTCGCGCAGGCGGCGGCGACCTCGCCGAGGCTGTGCCCGACGACGGCGGCCGGTTCGACGCCGTGCGCGCGCCACAGCGCGGCCAGCGCGACCATCACCGCGAACAGCACCGGCTGCACGATGCCGGCGCCGCCGTCGAGGGTCGGCGCGCCGGGGCGGCCACGAAGAACGTCCACAATGGACCAATCGGCGAAGGGGGCCAGGGCGGCGTCGCAGCGGGCGAGTTCCGCGGCGAACACCGGCGACCAGTCCAGCAGGTCGAGCGCCATGCCCGGCCACTGCGACCCCTGGCCGGGGAAGACGAACACGACCCGCTCGGCGCGCCGGGCGCTACCGCGCACGACGTCGGGCGGGTTCTGGCCGGCGGCCAGCGTGTCCAGCCCGCGCCGGCCGTCGTCGCGGTCGCCGGCCAGCAGCACGGCCCGGAGGGCCCGGCCGGTGTCCTCGGCGGCGACCGAGCGCGCGAACGCCTCGAACGGCGTGTCCGGGTGGTCGGCGAGGTACCGCGCGAGGCGGTGGGCCTTGGACCGCAGTCCCGCCTTGCTGTCCGCGGAGACGATCAGCGGCACGACGTCGTGGCCACGGCCGGTGTGCTCGTGCTCAGTGGTCAGGGTCGGGGTGGCCACTCGTTACCTCCCGGGGTCGGGCTCAGGGGAGCCGCACGGAGAACGGGTTCCGGAACACGTCGCCCGGGTCCCACCGCGCCTTGACCGCTTGCAGCCGCGGGTAGTTGTGTTGGTGGTAGAGCTCGTGCCAGGCCAGCCCGGAAGAGTTCCACCGCTCGTCCTGGACGTCGAAGTCCGGGTTGTTCACATAGGACCCGTTGGTGCGCTCGTCCGGCACCGGCACACCGCCCGTCCCGGCGTAAACGTCGGCGTAGAACTCACGCAGCCACGCCACATGCGGTTCGGCCTGCTCGGAGGCGTCCCAGTGGGTGGAGTAGACGAGCTTGAGGATGCTGTCCCGCTGGGCGATGGCGGTGTCGGTGGGCGACAGCGCGTTCATCCGCCCGCCGCAGCCGACGAACATCACGCCGGCGCGGTGGTTGCCGTAGTCCTCGCGCAGCAGGTGCGCATACAACTTGGCGGCTTGCTCGTCGGTGCAGCGTTTCCGCAGGTCGGCGGCTTTGATCTTGAAGCTCAGCGTGTGGTCGCCGCTGTCGGCGATACCGCCCCACGACGTCGCGTGCAGCCACGGCAGCTCTTGGCGGCTGCTCAGCGCCGGCGCGACACCGAGGTCGCGGTGGACCGCGGCGACGTAGTCGTCGAGCAGGCCGGCCGCGTTCGGGGCAGCACTGTCGATCTGTGTCGACATGGCGACGAACTGGGACGCGCGCGTCCCGCACCACAGGCCGCTGTAGAGGTCTTCGTACGGGGAACCGGGGTCGCTGTGGCGCTCGTACCACTCGCCGTGGTTGCGCAGCAGGCGCGTGAACGCGGTTTCGTCGAGCATGTCCCAGACCCAGACGTCCTGCTGCACCAGCAGCCGCGCAGGCGGGGTGGGCAGGAGTGCCTCGGGGGCGCCGGTCGCGCCGGGGATCCGCAGCCAGTAGCGCGTCACGACGCCGAAGTTGCCGCCGCCCCCGCCGGTGTGCGCCCACCAGAGGTCGTGGTTGTCGTCGCCCGGGTCGCTGGTCGCGACCACCGCGCGGGCGGTGCCGTCGGCGTCGACGACCACCACCTCGACCGCGGACATGTGGTCGGAGACGTACCCGAACTTCCGCGACAGCGGGCCGTACCCGCCCCCCGCGATGTGCCCGCCCAGGCCGACGCTCGGGCACGACCCGGCCGGGATCGTGACGCCCCAGCGCTTGTAGAGCGTCCGGTAGGCCTGGCCGACAGTGGCGCCGGGCTCGACGAAGAAGGCGTTCCGCTCGGCGTCGAAGCCGATCCGGTTCAGTTCGGACAGGTCGAGGACCACCTGGACGTCCGGGGCGCTGACCATCGCCTCGACGCAGTGACCGCCGCTGCGGACCGCGATCCGCCGTCCTTCGCGCACGGCCGTGCCCACCGCGTCCACCACCTCTTCGGTGGAAGTGGGCACGCGGACGTAGTCGGGCTTGCCGACCCAGCGCTGGTTGACGCCGCGCACGAGATCGGCGTACCGGGCGTCGTCCGGCAGAACGGTCACCGCACCCATCGATCGCCCTCATTCTTCGCTCAAAGCCATTCCCCAGTTTCACCGAACACTACGGTGGCGCCGACGGCCGCTCCAACCCCTAACCGCCCAAAACTGCGGCTCGACCTGGCGTTTCTTAGGGGCGCGTTAGGGGTTACCGCCCAGGTCGGCCGCTGCTAGCTTCATGCTGCGGAAATCTTTATTCTGCCAAAGATATAAGGCGGGCAATCGTGGCCGAACTCCATTCATGGCACCCGATCGACGAGAATGCGGACGACAAGGAAGTAATCATCACGGTGGATTTCACGGTCACCGGGCGCCCGGAGGCGGGGTTCGCCGAGCTCGCGAAGCACCTCGAGACCCCGTACGGGATCTGGGAGAGCCTGCCGCCCGCCATCGGCGAGGAGACCGGCATGACCGGCGATGACTACCTCGACCGGTGGACCGCCGAACTGCGGGCGAGCGGCGCCGAGGTCAAGGCGGTGTTCGGCTACTGCGCGTCCAGCGTGTTCGCGCTCGCCATCGCCGAGCGCATCGCGACCTGGCAGGCGAAGCCGCGCGTGGTCCTGTTCGACCCGACCGCCGCGACCGGGTTCACCGTGCTGTACTACGGCTTCTTCCGTGTGGTGGACGCGCTCGCCGCGGTCCTCACCGAGGACGAGGTGCGAAACGCGCACGCCGCCGGCGAGGCCGCCCAGCGCACCCACGACGACCTCGAGACGCTCACGAAGGAGTTCGTGCGGCTCTACCGCGAGGTCGGCACCACCGCGTTCGAGCGGGTCGAACTGGACGCCGACCGCGCCGACGAGCTCGTCTCCTGGTTCAGCAGCTACATGACCTACCTGGTGGCCGCCTCCCAGGTCACCGTCCCCGGCGACCTCGACGGCGTCGCCGTGATCCGCTCCGCCGAACTGCCCGGCGCGCTGGAGATCGGCGCCCGCGAGCTCCGGTTCGACATCGACCACTCCGGGCTGCTCAGCCAGCCGGAGGTCGCGCAGGCCGTCCGCGGCCTGCTCCCCTGACCGCCCTTCACCCGCAGGAGAGCTGATGCCGACGTCACCGACCGGTCTGGGCACCGGCACGGAAAGCCAAGCCGAAGCCGCGCTCGCCGGGCACCCCGGTGTCGCGCGGGCCAGGGTCACCCGCGAACCCGGGACCGGGCGGCTCGTCGCCCACGTCGTGCCGCGGGACCCGGTCGCCGAAGCCGGCGACGACCGCGCGCGCGTCGAGGAGTGGCAGCTCATCTACGAATGGGTGTACGGCGAACTCCCCGAGTCCGGTGGGCTCGGGGAGAACTTCGTGGGCTGGCACAGCACCTACACCGGGCTGCCGATCGAGCTCGCGCAGATGCGGGAGTGGCGGGACGCGACCGTCGAGCGGATCAGGTCGCTGCGGCCCCGCCGGGTGCTGGAGATCGGCGTCGGCACCGGCCTGCTGATGGCCAAGCTCGCACCGTCGTGCGAAGAGTACGTGGCCACGGACTTCTCCCCGACCGTGATCGAGACGCTCACCGGCCAGGTCGCGGCCGACCCCGCGCTGGCCCACGTGACGCTGCACCACCGCGAGGCCGACGACTTCGCCGGGCTCCCCGCGCACCACTTCGACACGGTGGTGATCAACTCCGTCGTCCAGTACTTCCCCGGCATCGGCTACCTCGCCGACGTGCTGCGCCAGGCCGCCGCGCTGATCGCGCCCGGCGGCGCGGTGTTCGTCGGCGACGTGCGGAACCTGCGGCTGCTGCGCGCTTTCCGCGCCGCGGTGCTGGCCGGGGAGGTGGCCGCGGCCCCGGACACCGCCCGGGAACTGGTCGAGAACAGCGTCCTCGAAGAGAAGGAACTGCTGGTCGACCCGGACTTCTTCCCCGCGCTGGCCGCCACGCTGCCCGGGATCGCCGCGGCCGACGTCCGGCTGAAGCGGGCCCGCCACCACAACGAGCTGAGCCGGCACCGCTACGACGCCGTGCTGCGCAAGGAGCCCGCGGAGGCCGTCGAACCCACGCACACGCAGGCCTGGGACCCGGCCGCGCTGGAAACCCTGCTGAGCGACGTCCGGCCGCCGTCCGCGCGGATCACCGGCGTGCCGAACGGCCGGGTCGCGCGGGAACTGGCCGCGCTGGCGAAGCTCGACACCGGCAGCACCCCGGCCGCGGTGACCGCGCCGGACCCGGAAGACCTCCACGAGATCGGGCGGCGGCGGGGGTACCAGGCCGCGGTGACCTGGTCGGCCGGCGGAGTCGGCCTGGTCGACGTCGTCTACACCCGCGACGGCGAGCCGGTGACCGTGCCCGCTTCGGCCGCCACGCCCGGGCTGCCGTTCACCGCCTACGCGAACGCCCCCTCGCGCGCGGCGAAGACGAGCACCTTCGTCGCCGAGCTGCGCGCGTACCTGGCCGCGCGGCTGCCCGCCGAGGCCGTTCCGCACGCCTTCGTCACCGTCGAAGACCTTCCCGAAGGGACCGGACATGCCGACCGCTGAGATTCCGGCCACCCGCAAGGAAGAAGGGCTCTGGCTGCTCGAACGGCTGGTGCCCGGCGAAGGCGTCAACAACGTGCCGGGTGTGGCGCTGCGGGTGGCGGGCCGGCTGGACCGGGCCGTCCTCCAGGAGGCCGTCGCGCAGCTGGTGCGCCGCTACGACGCGCTGCGGACGGTGTTCCACGCCGACGACACGCGGCTCACCAAGTCGGTGCTCGCGTCCTTCCCGGTCCTCCTCGAGGGTGCGGAATGCACGGACGTCGAGGCCGGGCTGCGGGAGCTGATCACCCGGCCGTTCACCTTGGACGGCTCACCGCTGCTGCGCGTCGGCCTGTACCACGGCCCCGAGCACGACTCGGTCGGCGTGGCCGTGCACCACCTCATCTTCGACGGCACGTCGATGTCGATCTTCCTGGAGGACCTCGCCGCCTCCTACGACGCGGTGCTCGCCGGGGACCTCCCGGACGCCGGCCCGCCCGTCCCGCTCTGGCCGGAGTCCGAGCCGAAGCCCGAAAGCCTCGCCTTCTGGCGCGAGCACCTGCGCGACTTCGACGCGGGCGGCCCCGGCCTGTGGTGCGGCGGCCAGGAAAGCGCCCAGCCGACCCTGCGCGGCGAGCAGCTCGTCCGCCCGTTCTCCGCCGCGGCCAAGGACGTCGTCACCGCGCTGCAGAAGGACCTCAAGGCGCCCGACGTCGTCGTGCTGCTGGCCGCCTACTACCTGCTGCTGCACGCTCACGGCGCCGGGCCCGACCTCGCCGTCGGCTTCCCGGTGAACGTCCGCAGCCAGCAGGCCCAGCGCGCGATCGGCTACCACGTCAACATCGTGCCGCTGCGCGTGCGGATCGACCCGGCGGAGACGTTCCGCCGGTTCAGCCGCCGGGTGCGGGACCTGTTCTTCGAGGCCATCGCGCACGCGGACGTGCCGATGGACGTCCTGCTGCCGGAGGTCGAGCGCGCCGGTTCCTCCTGGCGCACCACCATGTTCCGGCACGTGTTCAACTACCTGCCCTTCGGCGGCCGGGCGGCCACGAGCCTCGGCGGCGCCCCCGCCGAGGTCGTCGAAATCGACCCCGGGCACAGCAAGTTCGACCTCGAGTTCGTCATCCTGCCTTCGGCGGAGGAGAGCCGCGTCAAGGCGGTCTACGGGGCCGAGGTGCTCGACCGCGGCGAGGTCGAGCTGCTGCTGGAGCGCTACGACGCGCTGCTCGTCGCGGCGGCGAGCGCGCCGGACCGGCCGTTGCGCGAGCTGGACGGCTGGGGTGCCACCGACCACGCGGTCCTCGACACCCCCGGCGAACCTGCCGGGACGGAGACCGTCCTGACCGCGATCGCCCGCCACGTTTCGGAAAACCCCGGCGCGCCCGCGATCGTGGCCGGCGAAGGCACGACGTCCTATCGGGATCTCTGGCGCGCCGCTGCGGCGGTCACGACGTTGCTGGCCGACGCCGGGACCGGGCCGGGTGACGTCGTCGCCGTGACCGCCCCGCGCGGCCCGGACTTCGCGGCCGCGATCCTCGGCAGCTGGCTGGCCGGCGCCACCGTCACCGCGGATGTCTTCACCGCCAAATCGGTGCTGGGCGCCGAAGAAATCTCCTACGCCGTCACGGTGGCCGTCGACCCCGACGCTGCGGCCGTGCCCCCGGACAGCGTGGCGCTTCCCGGCGTGACCCACCGGGAACTCGCGGACTCCGTCCGGGCGGTATCGGTGGGTGCCCGGCCGGTGCTGTGGCTTTCGGCCGCCGTCGAGGAACCGCTCCTGGCCCTGGCCAACGGCGTGCCGCTGGTCGTGGCGCCGGACGCGGCCCGCACCGACGGCCACCTGCTGGCCGGGCTGCTCACCCGGCACGACGTCGGCGTCGTGCACGCCACCCCGGCCGTCTGGTCCCGGGTCGTCGAGCAGCTCGGTTCCGCGGTCGGCGGCCGCACCGCGCTGATCGGCGCCGAACCCGCGCCCGGCCCGCTCGTCCGCACCCTGCGCGCCCTCGATGCCGACGTCCACACGGTGTTTCCCTTCGGTGGCCGCTGGGTGCTCGCCGACGGCGTGCCGGTCGCGGGCCTCGCCGCCGACGTCGTCGCCCCGGACGGGCGGCGGCTGCCGCTGGGCGTGCGGGGCGAACTGAAGCTCGGCACCGCCACCGGCGTCCTCGCGCACTGGCGCACCGACGGGTCCCTGCACGTCCACGGCCCCCAGGACCGGCAGCTGACGTTCGGCGGCACCCGCGTCGACCTGGCCACGGTCGAGGACGCGCTGACCGCGCACACCGACGTCGTCGCGGCCGCGGTCACCCTGCGGCCCGGCGCGGCCGACCTGGTCGCCGTCGTGCAGGCGCCCGACAAGCCGCGGCTCGCCGCCGACCTGGCCCGGCACGCCGAGGCGGTGCTGCCGCCCGCGGCACGGCCGGCCTGGTACCTGCGCGTCGACGCGCTGCCCGAGACGGCCGCGCACGAGGTGGACCGGGCGGCGGTCGCCGAGCTGGCCGCCGCGGCCGGGCCACCGGCGCAAGCCCCGGCGAAGACCGTGCCGGACGCCACGACCGAGGCCGTCATGGCGATGTTCCGGCACCTGCTCAAGCGCGACGACGTCACCGAGGACACGAACTTCTTCGCCGGCGGCGGGCATTCGCTGCTGGCCGCCCAGCTCGTCCAGCGGATCCAGAAGCAGACCGGGGTCCGGCTGAAGCTGTCCGCCGCCTTCGCCCACCCGACGCCGGCCGCGCTGGCCGAGCTGATCACCGGGAGCACCCGATGACCCCGTCCGTCAACCCGGCCCCGACCCCGTTCGGGCGGGCCGAAACCATGCACGGCCTGTTCGAGTGGTGTGCCTCGCGGTGGCCCGGCCGGACCGCGCTGCACCACCTCGGCCGGGACGTCACCTACCGGGAGCTGGCGGAACTCGCCGACGCCTACGCGGCCGAACTGCAGGCCCGCGGCGTCGGGCGCGGCTCGATCGTGCCGGTGCTGCTGCCCCGCTCCCCCGAGCTGTTCGCGACGCTGCTGGCGGTGCTCAAGTGCGGTGCCGCCTATGCCGCGCTCGACCTGCGGTGGCCGTCGAGCCGGCTGTCCGAGCTGATCGAGCACCTCGGCGGGCCGGCGGTCGCCGCCGAGCGCGGTACCTCGTGGCCGTCGGTGTGGTCGCCGCCGGCGCAGCCGGTCCTCGGCGCCCGGCCGGCGGCGGTCGACGTCGGCGCCGACGACCCCTGCGCGGTCTTCTTCACCTCCGGGACCACCGGGACGCCGAAGGGCGTGGTCACCGCGCACCGCGGCATTGTCCGGCTGTTCGACGACTGGCTGTTCACCCCGCTGGATTCCGGCGCGGTGATGCCGCAGGCCCTGGCCGCGACGTGGGACGCCTTCGGCCTCGACTCCTGGGGCGTGCTGTTCAACGGCGGCACCCTGGTCCTGCTCGAAGACACCCTCGAGCTGGCGACGAAACTGCGCGATCTGATCGCGATCCACGGAGTCACCACGATCTTCCCGCCCACCGCGGTGTTCCACAGCATGGTCGACAACGACCTCGACGCCTTCGCCGGCCTGCGCGCCGTGGGCACCGGCGGCGAGAAGCTCTCGGCACGGCACGCCGCCCGGTTCGTCGAGGCGTACCCGGACATCCCGCTGTACAACATGTACGGCCCGGTCGAGTCCAGCGTCGCGGCCACCTGCCACCGCGTGCGGCCCGAGGACGGCCCCGAGGTGCCGCTCGGCGTCCCCTTCCCCAACACGCAGGCGTACGTCCTCGACGGCGACCGCCTCTGCGACGTCGGCGAGAGCGGCGAAATCGCGTTGGGCGGCCGCGGTCTGGCGCTGGGGTACTTCAAGGACGACGAGCTGACCGCGCGGAAGTTCGTCACGATTTCCGGACCGGGGCGCGTCTACCGCACCGGCGACCTCGGGCGTTGGAGCGCCGACGGCCTGCTGCACTTCGAAGGCCGCGCGGACCGCCAGGTCAAGATCCGCGGCCACCGCATCGAACTGGACGACGTCGAGCAGAACGCCGGGCGCGTGCCGGACGTCGGCGCGTGCGCGGTGGTGCCGCTGACCGGCGCCGACGGCGCATACGAAGACCTCTGCCTGTTCTACACCGGCACGCCGGGCGAGGACGAGCTGCGGACCCGGCTGGCCGATCGGCTGCCCGGCTACCTGGTGCCCGCATTGGTACAGCGGCTGGAACGGCTGCCCGTGCTGGAGGACCGGAAGATCGACCGCCGCGCGCTGGCCGAACTGGCCGCGCGCCTGCGGATGGCCGCAGCGCCGGAGGTGGACTCGCCGCTGTCGGAAACCGAGGCTGCCGTGGCGCGGATCCTGCGCGAGATCATCGGCGTGCCGTCCATCGCCGCCGACGTCTCGTTCTTCCGGCAGGGCGGCAACTCGCTCTCCGCCGCCCAGCTGTGCTCGCGGATCAACCGCGACCTCGGTGTCAAGCTGCGGATCTCCCAGGTGTTCGAGGCGCCGACCGTGCGGGGCGTGGCCGGGCTGATCACCGCCGGGCAGCCGTCATGACGGTCCAGGACATGACCACCCAGATGCGGGTGCTGTGGACCCTCGGCGAGCTCGGCGACCCCCTGGCGCTGCTGCTGCGCGGCCCGGAGGATCCCTATCCGCTGTACGAACGGATCCGCGCGAAGGGCCCGCTGCACCGCAGCGAACTCGGCGCGTGGACGACGGTCGACCACGCGACGGCCACGAAGGTGCTGCGGGACCGCCGGTTCGGCGTCCTCAAGTCCGACGGGACGCCGATCAGCCCGGTGATCACGACGTTCGACAACTCGATGCTCGGAGCCGACGGCGCCGACCACGCGCGGCTGCGGAAGCTGGCCACGCCGTTCCTGAGCCCCAAGGCGATCGCCGGGTTCCGCGACCGGCTGACCGCGATCTGCCACGAGCTGCTCGACCGCGCCGGCCCGAGCGGGGAGTTCGACCTGATGACGTCGTTCGCCGACCTCATCCCGGTCACCGTCGTGGCGGCCATCTTCGACATCCCCGAGCCGTTCCTCAGCCGGTACCTCGAGCACGGGCCGAAGTTCGGCACGATCTTCGACGAGATCACGTCCGTGGAGCACATCGCGGACGTCCAGCGGTCCCTGGACGAGCTCGACGCGCTGTTCACCGAGCTGATGGAACTGCGCCTGGCCCACCCGGGCGACGACGCGATCAGCAAGCTGCTCACCGCCCGCGCCGAGGACCGGCTGTCGACGCACGAGCTCGTGTCGCTGTGCCAGCTGCTCACGCTGGCCGGCGCGGAGTCGACGGTGAACCTCATCGGCGTCGGCGTGAAGACCATGCTGGAGCGGCGTGAGCAGTGGGACAAGCTGGTCGCGGACCCGGACCTGGCGCCGCAGGCGGTGCAGGAGTCGCTGCGGTTCGAGGCGCCGGTCCAGCAGTCCAGCCGGGTGTCCACAGTGGACGTCGAGGTCGACGGCACGGTCATCCCCGCGGACACGGCGGTGGTGGTGCTGACGGCCGGCTGCAACCGCGACCCGCGGGTGTGGTCCCTTCCGGACCACTTCGACCTCACCCGCCCGACCACCCCGGACAACCTCTCCTTCTCGGGCGGCTCGCACTACTGCCTGGGCGCGCCGCTGGCCCGCCTGGAGGCGGACGTCGCGTTCCGCGTCCTGGCCACCCGGTTGCCGGACCTCCACCAGACGGGCCCGGCCGACCGCCGCCGCTCGGCGATCATCCGAGGCCTCCGCCACCTACCGGTGACGAACGGCTGACGAGCACGCGAAACGGCCGGCGCCCCACCGGGCGCCGGCCGTTCGTCCGTGCGCTCAGCGCACCGCGACCCGGGTGCTCAGCGGCAGGGTCGTCGAGGACGAACCCACCTGCACCGCCCGGGTGCCGGCGCCGCGCTTCCACGCCTTCGCCGTCACGTCCCAGTAGGACAGCTGGCGCGGGTCGACGTGGATCGTCACCGTCCGGGACGCTCCCGCCGTCAGCGTCACCTTCGCGTAGCCGCCCAGGGCCGTCGGCGGCTGAGGGGCCGTCACCTGCGGGCTCGGGCCGACGAACACCTGGGCCACCTCCGTGCCCGTGCGGGTGCCCGTGTTGCGGACGGTCACCTTCACGTCGAGACCGCCGTCGGAAGCGTTCGCCGCCGACAGGCCGCTGTAGGCGAACGTCGTGTACGAAAGGCCGAAGCCGAACGGGAACAGCGGGGTCATCTTCTTGTCCGCGTACCAGCGGTAGCCGATGTCGACGCCCTCGGTGTACTTCACCTGGCCGTCCTGGCCCGGGTAGAGCCCGGCGCTGCCGCTGACGAGCGTGTGCGCTTCGTCGACCGGGAACGTCTGGGTCAGCTTGCCCTGCGGGCTGACGTCGCCGTACAGCAACGCCGTCGTCGCCTCGGCGCCCTTCTGGCCCGGGTACCACATCTCCAGCACCGCCGCCGTCTTCGCCAGCCACGGCATCTTCACCGCGGAGCCGGTGTTCAGCACCACGACCGTGCGCGGGTTGGCGGCCGCGACGGCGTCGATCAGCTCGTCCTGGTAGCCGGGCAGCGAAAGGTCCGGCCGGTCGAGGCCCTCGGAGCTGTCGTCGTAGGCGAACACGACCGGGGTGGTGGCCGCCTTGGCCGCCGTCACCGCCTGGTCGATCTTCGCCTGGGCCGCGGCCGGGGTGATCCAGTGCAGGTCGACCTTCAGCGGGTTGACGAAGTCCGCGAACCCGTACAGCAGCAGCGTGTGCGGCCCCGCGGTCAGGTGCACGGTGATCCCGGTGTAGCCGCCCGCGATCGAGTCGCCGAACAGGCCGCTCGCCGTCCCGTCCACCTGGAGGAACCCGCCGCCGCCGGTCGACTGCAGCTGGATGCTGTAGTCGCCTTCGCTGGGCGCGGTGATCGTGCCGTTGTAGAACACGCCTTCCGCGCCGGCGGGCAGGCCGCCGCCCTGGGTGAACGCCGGGGCCAGCGCCCCGGCCGGCACGACTTCGCCCGCCGGGTCGTAGCCCGGGGTGTAGGTCGTGGTGCTGCCCGCGCGCTGCTTGATCAGGTCCAGCGGGGCGGCCGGCGTCGCGGACGGGAGCACGTGGGAGCTGCCACCGCCGTTGAGCTTCGGCGTCTTCGCGTTGTAGCCGATCACCGCGATCTTGCCGGACCGCGCGGTGCTCAGCGGCAGCGCCGACTTTTCGTTGCGCAGCAGGACCGCACCCGCCTGGGCGACGTCCTGCGCGGTGGCCGTCAGCCCGGCGAGGTCGCGCGCCGGCCGGGCCGGGCCGTTCAGCAGGTGGAAGCGGTCGAGCTGGCTGAGGATGCGGCCGACGGCGGTGTCCAAAGCGGACTGCGGGATGGTCCCCGCGGTGAGCGCGGCCTTGAGCAGGTCACCGAAGTACGTCCCGCCCGGCATCTCCTGGTCGAGCCCGAGCGGCAGGCTGCCGGGCGTCAGCGACATCCGCCAGTCCGACATCACCCAGCCCTGGAACGCCAGCTGCTCGCGCAGGATCCCGGTCAGCAGGTCGGAGTTCGCGCAGGCGGACGGCCCGTTGAGGTTGTTGTACGAGCACATCACCGCACCGGCACCGGCCTTGATCGCCGCTTCGAAGCCGGGCAGCTCGACCTCGTGCAGCGTCTGGTCGTCCATCACGACGTCGATCGTTTGCCGGTCGTTCTCCTGGTTGTTCCCGGCGAGGTGCTTGACGACCGGGATGGCGCCCTGGCCGGCGATGCCGCGGACCTCGGCGCCGGCCATCCGGGACGTCAGCAGCGGATCTTCGCTGAACGTCTCGAAGTTGCGGCCGCCGTACGGGATCCGGATGGTGTTGACCATCGGCGAGAGCAGGACGTCGGTGCCCAGCGCGCGGGCTTCGCGGCCGACGCCGGCGCCGTAGCGGGTGGCGAGCGATTCGTCGAAAGTGGACGCGAGCGCCACCGGCGCGGGCATGACGACCGACGGCTTGTCCACCCGGACGCCGGCCGAGCCGTCCGCCAGCCGCAGCGACGGGATCCCGAGGCGGGGCACGCCGGGCACGTACCCGGCCTCGCCGACGCTGTTCGGGTCGTCGCCGCCGTGCACCAGGGAAAGCTTCTCGTCGATGGTCAGCTCGCCGACGAGGCTTTTCACCCTGGGCGAGAACTTCGCGGCCGGGTCGGCCGCGGCGGCGGAGGCCGTCAGACCGGACGTCAGCAGCACGCCGGCGAGGACGACCGCCACCGCGCGAGGGCGCGCCCGGAGAAGATCATTACGCATAGTCACCCCAGAAACCCGCGAACGGGTCGCCCCCGCCGCTAGTTGGTCCAATCGTCGACCAACCTAGGTGACTACTGCACGGACCGTAACCCTTAAGTTTCCGCGCTAATTCCGCGTGACGTCCAGGCTGGCTTCGCCGCCGCGGATCTCCCCGAGGTGCAGGTGGTAGCCCAGGAAGTCGAGATCGACACCCTGGAAGAGCGAAACACTGATGCCGTTGGACAGGAAGGTCACGGAATTGTTGTCCACCTTCTCGACCGCCAGTTCCTGCCCGCCGAGGTCCACCTTTCCCCCGCTGACGAGGTTGAAGTGGCAGGAGCGTTCCGCACACCCCAGATCGATCAGATGATCGCACCCGGCCACCGAAAGAGAAGTGACCACGGCGAACAGGCACACCACAATCGCTCGACGCATTATGATCCCCCTGGAATTATTCGACACTGCCTTCCGACGGAAGCACGTACGGAATCATGATGGTGATTTCGGTGGGGCCGCCCGGCGGGCTGGAACATTCCAGGACGCCGTCGAAGGCCGCGATCCGGCGCTGGACGCCGGCGAGGCCGGTGCCGCGGCTCGAGTCGGCGCCGCCCTTGCCGTCGTCGGCGACGACGACCCGCAGCGTGCCCGGCCGGTGGGTGACGCTCACCCGCACGCGCTTGGCGGCCGCGTGCTTGGCCGCGTTGGCCAGTAGTTCGGCCACCGAGAAGTAGACGGCCGACTCCAGGGCCGCGTCGGGGCGGCCGATCAGCCCGACCTCGACGTCGGTGGGCACCGGCGCGTCCATCGCCAGGTCCTCGAGCGCGGCGCCGAGGCCGCGGTCGGCGAGCATCGGCGGCTGGATGCCGTGCACCAGCCCGCGCAGCTCCCGCAGCGCCGCGGCGGACAGCTCCCGCGCGCCGGCCAGCTGCCGCCGGACCTCGTCGAGGTCGGTGTCGAGCAGCATCTCCGCGGTGCCGAGCGAGATGCCGATCGCGATGAGCCGTGCCTGGGCGCCGTCGTGCAGGTCACGCTCGATCCGCCGCAGCTCGGCGGCCTGGGCGTCGATCGCCGCGGCCCGGGTGGCGAACAGTCGCTCCACCCGCCGCGACAGCAGCGCCCGCTCGTCCGGCGCCAGCAGCCACCTCGTCCAGGTTTCGTGGAGGCCGACCGCGCCGGGCGCGGCCACCAGTCCCAGCACGAGCAGCGCCAGCCCGGCGACGACCGTCGCGGCGATGCCGGCCGGGGTGCCGACCGGCAGCGGGAAGTACCACGCCCCCGCCGGGAGGTGCGGCGCGGTCAGCGGCGCGACCAGCAGGAACGCGCCGAAACCGGCGAGGGCGACCGGGACGGCCGCCAGCAGGCCGCCGGTCAGCGGGTTGACCACCAGCCAGGCCAGGTCCCGCCAGGTGGCCGGGTCGGTGAAGAACCAGCGGCCGCGCCGCTGGGCCAGCGAGACCCAGCGGAACTTGTGGAAGTCGTAGCCGTTCCAGTACCAGCCGTTCTCGGTGCGTTCCAGCGCCGGCAACGGCAGGTACGGCGATTCGACGGCCCGGCCGTAGAGCGCCGGCGCGCATTTGCGGGAAAGCACCGGCAGCAGCCGGCAGGCGGGAATGGCCACCAGCACGGTGAGCCCCGCGGCGGCGACGTATTCCGGCAGCCAGAACAGCGCGGGCAGCGTGAGAACGCACACCTGCACCGCGGCGAACAGCACGAAAACGACCAGCCGCGCCATTCCGGCGACACCCCGCCGGACGGCCGAGGCGCTGCGCCGCGGAATCGTCGACATCGGCAGATCATACTCGCCACGGGACAGTGTTCCCGGTCGGCTCATCGCGTCCCCCATCGTCTCCAGGGGGCCGGACCGGCCCTCTCGCACTCGAGGTCGGTCCAGTCTGGACGCGCCCCGAAGGGCCGCACAATCGGCCAAGCCCACTCATAGGGGTATAGGAAGCCATACCCCTATGTTCGGTCTAACAGGCTCACGCCGACCCGGATCGCGACACTACCGTTGTCCCCGGAGCAGCGCCACGACGCAAGCGAATGGCGTTCCGCAAGAGAACGAACTCGCGAACCACCAGGAGCAGCAATGAACGAAGCCGGCATTCAACGCACGCAGGCCGACGCGCCGTCGCACGGGGAACCGCGCAACCCGCGGCTGGCGCTGTTCGCTTCCGCGGCCTTCGACCTGATCGTCCCGCTCGCCGTCTACTACATCCTGCGCCAGAACGGCGTCCCGCTGTTGACCGCCGCGATCATCGGTGGCATCGTCCCGGTGGTCCGCACCGTGTACGTCTTCGCCCGCTACCGCAAGATCGACGGGCTCGGCCTCTTCATGGTGACGATGATGGTCATCGGCACCGCGGTTTCGCTGATTTCGGGTGACGCACGGTTCTTCTTCGCCAAGGACGGCTGGCTCACCGCCATGTTCGGCATCTGGATGCTGATCACGCTGTTCTTCGAGAAGCCGTTCTTCCTGCACGCCGGGGTCAGCATCGCGCGCACCAAGCGCGGCGGCGCCGGCGCCGAGGTGTGGGAACGCCGCTGGGACACCGAGCCGCGGATGCGCCACGGGCTGCGCCTGCTGACCGTCGTCTTCGGCGTCGGCATGATCGTGGACGCGGTCGTGCGCGTGGTGCTCGCCTACACGCTGCCGCTCGACGACATCAACCTGGTGACGACCGTGCAGTGGATCGTGGTCCTCGGCGGGCTCATCGGCTTCATGGCCTACTACACCCGCAAGCACGACCTGCGTGCCTGAGGGCCTCCGGCCGTCCACCGCAATCCGAGGAGCTTTCCCATGGCACACATCGCGCTGCTGACCATCCCCGCGTACGGGCACGTCATGCCGACGCTGGACGTGGCCGCCGAGCTGGTCCGCCGCGGGCACCGCGTCACCTTCGCCACGACGGACCAGTTCGCCGGCCTCGTGGCGCCGACGGGGGCGCAGGTGCTGCGGTACGAGTCGTCCCTGACGCCGAAGCCGCGCACCGAGGACCCGCCCGCCGACTTCGCCGCGTGGCTGCCGCTGGTGCTGGTCATGGAAAGCACGGCGACCATCCCGGTGTTCGAGGCGGCCTTCGCCGAAGACGTCCCGGACCTGATCCTCTACGACCGGACCGTGTACGCGACCGGACGGGTGCTCGCCGCGAAGTGGGGCGTGCCCGCGGTGGAGCTGTTCCCGTCCTTCGCCTACAACGACCACTGGTCGCTGGCGAAGTTCCTCGGCGAGGAAAACGGGTTCAGCGAGGAACACCCCGCCCGCGTCGCGTTCCGGGAGAAGATCGCCGAGCTGACGCAAGCCCACGGCGTCCCGGCGATCTCACCCGCGGACTTCGCCATCGGCCGCGAGGAGTTCGCGCTCGCCTTCGTGGCCAAGGAATTCCAGTACGAGGGCGAGACTTTCGACGACCACTTCGCGTTCATCGGCCCGTGCCTGGGCGACCGGACGTTCCAGGGCGGGTGGCAGCCGCCGTCGGACGGCAAGCCGGTGCTGCTGGTTTCGCTCGGCACGGCGTTCAACGACCGGCCGGACTTCTTCCGGGCCGTCGTGGCGGCGTTCACCGGCGAGGACTGGCACGTCGTGCTGTCGATCGGCGCGCTGGACCCGGCTTCGCTCGGCGAGCTCCCGCCGAACATCGAGGCCCACGCGCAGGTGCCGCAGCTGGCGGTGCTGAACCACGCTTCGGCCTTCATCACCCACTCGGGCATGGGCGGGACGATGGAGGCGCTGTACTTCGACACGCCGATGGTGGCGCTGCCGCAGAGCGTCGAGCAGGCCGCCGTCGCCAACCGGGTCGCGGAACTCGGCCTGGGCACGAATCTGGCCGGCCGGGAACCGACGCCGGAGCTGCTGCGCGACGCCGTCAAGACGACGGCGGCCGACGAGCGCGTGCGGTCCGCCGTCGCCGCGATGGGCGCGAAGGTGCGCGCCGCCGGTGGCGCGGTCCGCGCGGCCGACGAGCTCGAGCGGCACCTCAAGCACACTTCCTGACCCGCTGGTTCGGCAGAACCAGCCGCCTGTGGGGAAGGGCCGAGGTTGTCCCCCAGCACCACGGCCCTTCCTCACCTCCCCCTGCCCTTTTCCTTCCTTTTCCTGCCCTTTTCCTGTCCGCATTGATCCCTGGAGGCCCGGCGTGCCGGACGCGGTGGTGGTACGGGACCTCGTCAAGAGGTACCCGAAAGCAGAACGGCCGGCGGTGGACGGCCTCGGGTTCACCATCGCCACCGGCGAGGTGTTCGGCTTGCTGGGTCCCAACGGCGCGGGCAAGACGACGACGGTCAGCATGCTGACCACCCGCGCGCTGCCGACGTCCGGCCACGCCGAGGTGGCGGGCATCGACGTCGTCAAGCACGCGACGGCGGCCCGCCAGGCGCTGGCCGTCGTGCCGCAGCGCAACAACCTCGACCAGTCGCTGACCGTGCGGCAGAACCTGCTGTTCCACGCCGCCTACCACGGCATGGGCCGGGCGCAGCGGCACCGCCGGGCCGAGGAGCTCATCGAGTGGATGGGCCTCGGCCCGCGGGCGAAGGCCCGGGTCGACGAGATGTCCGGCGGCCAGGCCCAGCGCGTGATGATCGCCCGCGCGCTGATGCACCAGCCGAAGGTGATGTTCCTCGACGAGCCGGCGACCGGGCTCGACCCGCAGTCGCGGCTGTTCGTGCACGAGCGCGTCGCCGAGCTGACGGCCGAGGGCGTCACGGTGGTGGTCACCACGCACGACATGGAGGAGGCGGCCAAGCTGTGCGACCGCGTCGGCATCGTCGACCGCGGCAAGCTCCTGGCGCTGGACACGACGGACGCGCTGACCCGGTCGCTGCCCGGCAACACGACGCTGACCGTGGGCGTGAGGCTGGCGGAGTCGCCCGCCGACGCCGTCGGCAAGGAACTGGAGCAGGTGCCGTCGGTGGAGCGGGTCGAGCGGCTCGCCGCCGCCGGCCGGGCGGCCGCGGACGAGAACGCCGTCCAGTTCCGCCTGTACACCGAAGCCGAGCCGGCGTCGCTGCTGCCGGGCGTGCTGGCGGTGCTGGGCCGCGAGCGGTGCGAGGTCACCGGTATCTCGTTCGGCAAGCCCACCCTCGAAGACGTGTTCATCTCCATCACCGGACGGGACCTCCGATGACCGCCGCCACTGCCGCTCAGCCACTGCCGCAACCACAGCCCGGCCAGGCCCGCGCGTTCTTCGCCGTGCTCGGCCGCGACTTCTTCGTCACCGGCCGCGAGCTGCTGCCGTTCCTGGCCCAGATGCTCATCCAGCCGCTGTTCCTGTTGTTCATCTTCGGCAAGGTGCTGTCGCAGATCGGCTACGCGGGGGCCGGGTACGCCCAGGTCCTGCTGCCCGGCATGGTGGCGATGAACGCGTTCACCGGGGCGTTGCAGAACACGGCGTTGCCCCTGGTACTGGACTTCTCGGTGACCAGGGAGATCGAGGACAGGCTGCTGGCGCCGCTGTCGATCCGCCTGGTCGCGGTGGAGAAGATGCTGTTCGGCGCGATCCGCGGCATCATTGCCGGCCTGGTGATGATCCCGATCGGCTTGCTCATCCTCGACGGCGTCCACTGGAGCCCGGCGGCCCTGCCGGGCGTGGCGGGAGTCGTCGCCCTGGGTTCCCTGGCCGGCGCGGCGGTGGGGATGGTGCTGGGGACGATCGTGCCGCCCCGCCACATCAACCTGGTGTTCACGATCCTGCTGGTGCCCCTGATCTTCACCGGATCCGGGCAGTTCCCCTGGCTGAGCCTGTCCGGTTTGCGTTGGTTCCAGGTGATTTGCGCGGCCAATCCGCTCACGTACGTCTCGGAGGCACTGAGGCGGCTGGTGATGCCGGACCAGGTCCAGTCCATCCCGCTGTGGATCTCCCTGCTGGTCATGGTGGTGGCGACGCTGATCTTCGGCGCGTTCGGCATCCGGGGCTTCCTCAAGCGCGCACTGGACTGAAGGGCTCCGGTACGGTTGGGCCACCCAGCCCGGCCCCGCCCGGCCCGGAATCCCAGGAGCGGTTCGTGCGCGTAGTCCTCGCGGAGGATCTCTACCTGCTTCGAGACGGCATGACGAGGCTCCTGGAAGCACACGGTTTCGAAGTGGTGGCGGCGGTGGGCACCGCGCCGGAGCTGCTGAAGGCGATCGAGGACCACGCACCGGACATCGCGGTGGTGGACGTCCGCCTGCCCCCCAAGTTCAGCGACGAAGGAGTCCGCGCGGCCCTGGAGGCCCGCCGCCGGCGTCCAGGGCTGCCGGTGCTGGTGCTGTCCCAGCACGTGGAGCAGACGTACGCCCGAGAGCTCCTGGCGGACGGAGCGGGCGCGATCGGGTACCTGCTGAAGGACCGGGTGCTGAACGCGGACCAGTTCGTCGACGCCCTCCGCATGGTGGCGGCCGGAGGGACGGCAATGGACCCGGAGGTCATCACGAAGCTCCTGGCGAGCAGATCGCGCCGCGACCCCCTGGACGCGTTGACACCCCGCGAGCGCCAGGTGCTGGAGCTGATGGCGGAAGGCAGGTCCAATGCGGCGATCGCCCAGCGGATGACGATCAGCGAGGCCGCGGTGGGCAAGCACACGGCGAGCATCTTCACGAAGCTGGACCTGGCCCAGCACGAGGACGACAACCGCCGGGTGCTGGCGGTGTTGACCTACTTGAGCAGCAAGGTACGGCAGGGCTAGGTGCTCGGGCCGACTCGCGTTCCTGAACAGCCGCGTCGTGTGACGGAGGATCGGCCGGCTTGCCCAGGCGGTTGGCCGACGTGACGGAGAAGGCATCACACGCGACTGGAGCGGCATCTCGCGGCGTCGCCGGCCTTTGAGGACAGCCTGCGCGCGTGGGTGCGGGCCCGCGGCCGTGTGGCCGCGGGCCTTTCCCGTGTTCAGGCTGCGAATGGCAGCGGTTCGTGGAGGTTGTTGCGCCGGGGTTTTCGGCGCCGGTCCAGGAACGTGGGTGGGAGGAATTCGGGCAGCCCGTCGGGGGCGATGCGGACCTCCCAGCCTGAGCGGTGCAGCAGCCGGTGGTGGTGGGCGCACATCAACACCAGGTTGTTGAGATCGGTGGGGCCGCCGTCGGCCCAATGCCGGATGTGATGGCCCTGGCAGTGCCGCGGTGGGCGGTGACAGCCGGGGAACGCGCAACCGCGGTCGCGCAGGAACAACGCCCGGCGAAGCCCGGCGGAAATCAAACGGCGAAGGCGACCCAGGTTGAGCGGTTCACTCTTCGCACCCAACACCGCCGGAATGACCATGGCGTCGCAAGCGTGCACCCGGGCTTCG
Organism: Amycolatopsis sp. 505; assembly: GCF_031625235.1. NCBI lineage: Bacteria > Bacillati > Actinomycetota > Actinomycetes > Pseudonocardiales > Pseudonocardiaceae > Amycolatopsis > Amycolatopsis sp. 505. The sequence continues at coordinate 95,388 of NZ_JACKQP010000006.1, read as the reverse complement.
GCGGCGGTCATAGTCCCGGTGTCGCCGAGGGTCGCTGCGCCGGTGCCGGACTGCAGGTCGGCGAGGGAGACCGCGACCATGACATGAGCCCGTTCCCCGGCCTGCATCGGCAAATCCGGGGAATTCAGAGCCAGGTCGACCGCGTCGGAGAACGCATCGCCATAGCGCTGCGGCATCGCGCGGTGGTCGGGACCGTCGTCGCCGGTGCGGCGCTCGGCCAGGGCATCGAGCAGGGCGCTGGCCCGGGTGCCGGTCTCATCGTCGAACTTGCCGTTCAACACCCAGACCCCGGATCTTCGGCGACGCAGGAACAACTCCCGCGCCGGGACGACCGGTTCGGTGTCGTCGGGTTCGGCGCCATCGGGGTTGAGGTGGGCGAGGATGCGGGCGCCGAGGACCGCGACCTGCTTGTGCCCGGCCTCGGCCGCGAACGCCAACAGGTCGGCCTCGACGCGGTCACGATGCTCAGGCGGCACCTCGGCCAGCACCCCGGTGATCGTGTCGATCATCGGAGCACTCAGCGACCCAGACAAGGCAGCAACACCCGTGCCCGGCGCCAACGCTGGGATCGGGGTGCCGTCGAGAGCGCGACCCGGATTGACCAAGCGGGCACGCTTCACCAAACGTTCCGCCGCCGACCTCGGAAGGTCACCGAGATGCTCCAGCAACCGAGCGACAGACCGGTACCCGAACACCTCCATCACCCCACGCTGCTCGATCTCCACCACCAGCGCCCCCAACTCCGCCTCAGCAGACCGCATACACGCGAGCAACTCACCGAGACGGTCGGCGAAAGCCACCGCCTCGGCAGACGAAGAACCACTGTCGGACATAGATCAAGATTACCGACCATCGAACACAAGTTCATCACTCGATCGGGCGGATCAGCTGTAGAACTTCCGCACCCGCGAAACGATGTACTCCTGATCATCCTCCCCCAGCGAAGTGTACGTCGGCAGGTACAACCCCTCCTCCGCAAACCGGTTGGCCCGCAACGAAGGCCACACCGGATCCAGGTACATCGGCTGCCGGCTCATCGGTTTGAAGAACACCCGCGTCTCGATGCCCTCCCCGGCAAGGAAAGCGCGCAGCTCGTCCCGGCGCGAGCACAACAAGTCGTACATCCACAGCACATCCCGCCGCGGCATCAAGCGCACCCCGGGAATGTCCCGCAATCCAGCGTCATAACGCGCCTCGATCGCCGACCGCAGAGCGAGGATCGAGTCCAGCTGGGCCACCTGCGCCGTCGCCACCGCGGCCTGCAGGTTCGTCATGCGGAAGTTGTACCCGAGCTTCTTGTGCAGGAACGTGTGGTCCCGGTTGAACGCCATCCCCCGCAGGTGCTTCATCTGCGCCGCGAGCCGGGCGTCCGACGTCAGGCAGATCCCACCCTCACCCGAGGCGATGATCTTGTTGGCGAACAACGAAAAGCACGCGACGTCCCCGACCGGGCGCACCCCGTGCGCCTCCGCCGAGTCCTCCACGACACGCAGGTTGTACTCGTACGCCAGCTCCATGATCGCATCCATGTCACACCGGCGCCCGTAGATGTGCACCGGCATGATCGCGCGGGTGCGCGGGGTGATCTTCGCCTCGATCAGCGACACGTCGATGTTCAGATCGTCGCCGCAGTCGACGAACACCGGAGTCGCTCCCGTGTACGTCACCGCCCAGGCCGAGGCGATCATCGTGAACTCCGGGACGATCACCTCGTCCCCCGGGCCGATCCCCAGCGCCCGCAACGCCAGCGTCAGCGCCGTCGTCCCGGACGAACACGCCACCCCGAACGACACCCCGTTGTACGCGGCGAAATCCGACTCGAACCGCTCCACATACGGGCCTTGCGAGGAGATCCAGCCGCTCGTGACGGCGTCGGTGACGTTGGCCAGCTCGTCGCCGTTCAGGTACGGCTGGGACACCGGATACTTGACGGACATGCCTATCCCTTCCCGAGAGCGGCCAGCACGGTGTCGGCGGCGGCACTCAGGCCACCCGCCGCGCGGAAGCGGTCCGCCCAGTCCTCGGCCCGGGCCGTGAACTCCTTCTCCTCCAGCACCCGGCGCAGCTTGGCCACGATCGCGTCCGCCGAAATCGTCTCCTCGTACGAGAGGACCAGCCCGCAGCCGCTGTCGAGGACCCGTGCCGCGTGGTCGTGGCAGTCCATCCAGAACGGCTGCACCAGGCCCGGCTTCCCGAAGTAGATCCCTTCGTACGCGCTGTTGCCGCCGCCGTGGTGGTAGTAGACGCGCACGTGCGGGTGGGCCAGGACGTCGAACTGGGACGGCACCCAGTTCTCCAGCCGGACGTTCGGCGGCAGGTCCGCCGGCAGCAACGCGCGCTGGGCCTTCGGCAGCTTCCACAGCACGTGGTGCTCGGGCCCGATCCGCCGCGCCGCCTCGGCGATCGCCGACACCTGGGGCGCGGTCAGCCGCATGTGGGTGCCGAACGCCAGGTACACCACCGATTCGTGCTCGTCCAGCCAGGCCGACAACGCCGGATCCGGCGTCACCGCCTCCGGCAGCGGGGGTACCACGGGCCCCACCATCCGCAGGTGCGACGGCGCCGCGTCGAACGGGTACTCCATGCCGAACACCGAATACCCGAGGATCGCCCGCGCGCGGTCGGCGTAGCCGGACTGACCCGCCGTCGCGTTCGCGATCCCGGCTTCCTTGCGGGCCTTGGTGAACTGCATCGCCGGGACCTTCGTCAGCATGCCGTGCAGCAGCCGCAGCCGGAACCACAGGTTCGCCAGCTTCTGCCGTCCCGAAAGCGAGCGCGGCAGCCCGGTGTTCGGGCTCGGGTAGCTCAGCGGCAAGCGCTCGGCGAAGATTTCGCTCACCGAGATCGGCACGCTGTAGACGTACGGGACCTCCCGGGCGATCGCCGCGTCGGTCGGATAGACGCTGGAAGAGTCGATGACCATCAGCGCCGGTTTCACCTCGTCGACGACGGCCAGCGCGCGCTCGTACATCGTCACCATGATGCTCGCGTCGGTGACGCCGCTGAGGTAGGCGACGACGTTCTGCGGCCGCGCGGTCAGGCTGCCCGGCTTCGCGGGCTGGGTCGCCGCCGCGTAGAGGTCGGGGTGCCATTCGCCCGGCGGGCGTTCGAGCCGCTCCCCGAAGGAAACGAACCGGACCGGGTTGGTCGCGGAGATCGCCTCGACGTCGGCGCGGCGGTCCTCTGTGGACGCGAAGTACAGGTCCGGCACGCCACGGCGGGCGAGTTCCCCCGCGATGACGAGGAGCGGGTTGATCATGCCGGCGTCCGCGATCGACGCGAACAGGATGGGCGCCACGGCCGTCACCAGCTCCCGGCGAGCATCAGCTCGCTGTACTTGTGCTCGTTCGATGCCTTCCGCAGGTCGGCCTCGACCATCATCCGCATCAGCTCCTCGAAGTCGACCGACTGCTTCCAGCCGAGCTCGGCGCGGGCCTTTTCCGGATCGGCGCACAGGGTTTCGACCTCCGCGGGCCGGACCAGGGCCGGGTCGATGACCACGTAGTCGCGCCAGTTCAGGTCCACCGCGTCGAAGGCGATCTGGACGGCGTCGCGGACCGAGTGCATCTGCCCGGTGCCGACCACGTAGTCGGTCGCCGTCTCCTGCTGCAGCATCAGGTGCATCGCGCGGACGTAGTCGCCGGCGAAGCCCCAGTCGCGGACCGCGTCCAGGTTGCCCAGGTACAGCTTGTCGCGCATGCCCAGCTTGATCTCCGCCACCGCCATGGTGATCTTGCGGGTGACGAACTCGGCGCCGCGGCGCGGGGACTCGTGGTTGAACAGGATTCCGGACACCCCGAACATGCCGAAGGATTCGCGGTAGTTCTTGGTGATGAAGTGCCCGTACGTCTTCGCGACGCCGTAGGGGCTGCGCGGGTGGAAGATGGTCTGCTCGTTCTGCGGGGTCTCGGCCACCTTGCCGTACATCTCCGACGACGACGCCTGGTAGAACCGGATCCCGCCGCCGGTCGGGCGGGACTTGTCCAGCCCGCACACCATCCGGACCGCTTCGAGCACCCGCAGCACGCCCATGCCGTTCACCTCGGTGGTGAGTTCGGGCTGCTGCCACGACATCGGCACGAACGAGATGGCCGCGAGGTTGTACACCTCGTCGGGCTGCACGAAGTCCACTGCGGACACGAGACTGACCTGGTCCATCAGATCCCCCTCCACGAAGTGGAGATCGGAGACCAGCCTGCTGATCCGCGACTTGCGCGGATTGGCCTGGCCGCGCACCAGGCCCCACACCTGGTAGCCCTCGGCCAGCAGGTGCTCGGCCAGGTACGACCCGTCCTGCCCGGTGATTCCGGTGATCAACGCACGCTTCGCCATGGATGTGCCTTCCTTGCCACGTCACGAGTACAGCTCCCGCCGTGGCGTCGTCCGGCCGCCGTGCGAGCAGCTCCGGAGTACCTCGCCGCCGCGAAAATCGCGCCGGATCCGGTGCCCGGCAACGACGTCCACGCTCGCGGGACACCGGTTCTTTGTCAACGAATCGGGCGCCAAGTCAGTGGCCCCACCGGGAAACCTAGGGGCGCACCTATAGGGGTCCGCGGAAGCGGAAGAGCCGGGACCCCGTAACGGGATCCCGGCTCCGGTGACGTCCGTCAGCGGACCGGCGGCACCGGCCTCAGTGGACGGCGCACCGGCGGGGCAGGCGCCCGGTGGTTGACCGCCACCGGCGGCCGGGGCACGCCCGGCAGGCGCTCCTGCTGCTCCGGCACCCGCAGCTGCGGCTCCGACGCCAGGTCGCGGCGCCGGCTGACGCTCAGCTTGCGGTACACGCGGGTCAGGTGCTGTTCCACCGTGCTGACCGTGATGTAGAGCTGGCTGGCGATCTCCCGGTTGGTGTGGCCGCGCGCGGCGAGCCAGCCGACCCGCTGCTCGGCGTCGGTCAGCAGCTTGACGTCGGCCGGGGCGACCCGGCCGCGGAGGGAGACCACCACGTCGTCGTCCCCGCCGTCGAGGAACGTCTTCCGCAGCAGCTCCGCGCCGCATTCCTTGGCCAGCACCCGGGCGTCCCGGGCGGCCGTGCGCGCCGTGGCCGGGTCGCCGCCCGCCCGGCTCAGCTCGGCGAGCGTGCGGGCCAGTTCCAGCTTGGCGCCGGACTTCTCGAGCACGTCCACCGCTTCCTGCATCAGCTTCGGCCGCCGCGCGGGGTCGGCCACCAGCGCCAGGGTCCGCAGCGTGATGCCGCGGGTGCGGTCGCCGCAGTCCGGGCCGAGCTTCGCCGCCTGCTCCTCGGCGAGCTGACGGGCCTTCTCGCGGTCACCCAGCTTCAGGTGGACCTCCGCGGCGCTGGAGCGCCACGGCACGAGCGACGGCTGGTCCAGGTCCCACCGGGCCATCTGCTCCCCGCAGGCGAGGAAGTCGTTCAGCGCCGTCGGCAGCCGGCCGGTCGCGAGGTAGTAGTGGCCGCGCGCGTGCAGGTAGTGCAGGCCGAACCGGGTCTCGCCGAGCGCGTCCGGCACCGGCTGGTTGAGCAGCTCGGCTGCTTCGTCGAACCGCCCCATCTCGGTCAGCGCGGCCAGCAGGGTCGCCAGCGGCGCGCCCACCCCGATGCCCCACGCCTCCGGGGTCATCTTCGTCAGCGCGATCTTGGCGTCGCGGGCGGCGAGCGGCAGGTCGCCCTGCCGCAGCGCGACCTCCGCGCGCAGCTCCGCCAGCGACGCCTGCCAGGTCGGCGCCGGGCGGCCGGCGGCCTGCGCCATCAGGTGATCCGCCCAGGTCGCGGCTTTGCCGAGGCGCTCGGCGTAGACCAGTACCGTCGCCGCGAACACCAGGTGCCGGAGGGTGATGTCGGTCATCCGGGTGCCTTCGAGCACCTGCTCGGCGTCGAGCACGGCGGCTTCGGACGGGCCTTCGCGGACCGCGCTGGTCAGCGCGTCGATCGCCTTCTGCTGCGAGTTCACCGAGAGCCCAAGCTGCGGGGACGGCGTTTCGTCGGTGATCGAGGCGAGCATCGGCCCGATCAGGTGCCGCATCCCCGGCACCGAGCTGGCCAGCCACGCGTCGAGCGTCAGCAGCTCGCCGCGGGTCCGGCGGTCCCGGCAGTCGACCAGGTCCCCGAACGCCTTCGAGATCTCCACGGCTTCGTCGACCCGGCCGAACCAGAGCAGGAACTCGAAGATGCCGACGACCCGGATGCCCGGCAGGTACCCGGCGCGGGTCGCGTGCACCAGCTCCGGCAGCCGGCGCATCGCCTTCGCCGGGGTGGTCCGCCATTCGATGTCGGCCAGCGACGCCTTCGCGATCGCCCGGTCGCGGTCGTCGGTGCAGCAGCGGCTGGCCATCGCGACGCACGCGCGGGCCAGCTCGACGTCGTCCTCGAGCAGCGCCGCCTCCGACGCCTCGGACAGCAGGTGCTCGGTCCACGGCTCGTCCAGGTTCGCCGCCACCACGTGGGCGGCGATGGCGGTCGGCCGGGCGCCCTGGTCGAACAGCAGGCGGGCGGCCTGGCCGTGCAGGGCGGCCCGGACCCCGGGGTCCAGCTCCTCGAGCACCGCGACGCGGGCTTCGGGGTGCCGGAACCGGTGCCCGTCGAGCACGCCGGCCGACTCCAGCGCCCGGCGCACCGGCTCGGTGGTGGCCGGCGCGAAGGAGACCATGCCGCCGGCCAGCGCGATCTGCGACTGCTCGTCGTCGCCGAGGACGGCCAGCGCCCGGGCGAGTTCGAGGGCCCGCGGTTCGCTGGAGTGCAGGCAGCTGAGCACGGCGTGCCGGTAGGCGGCGCCCGCGACGACCTCGCCCGTGCCGGCCGCGCGGGTGTCGTGCACCAGCGCCGTGGCCAGCAGCGGGTTGCCGCCGCTGACCGCGAAGCACTGCGCGGCCAGTGCGTGGGCCTTGCCCTCGTCGAGCTTGCCGGCCAGCAGGACGCCGACGCCGTTGCGGGACAACGGGGCCAGCCGCAGCTGGCGGCAGTGCGGCCGCCGCATCAGGTCGACGTGACGGACCGGGCGCCGCTCACCCGGGTCGGCCCGCTCGGCGAGCAGCACGAGCACCCGGGCGGGGCGGATCCGCCGGGCCATGTGCTGCAGGAACTGCAGGGACGCGGGATCGGCGTGGTGGGCGTCGTCGACGCAGACGACCAGCGGGCTCTCGGCCGACCAGCCGATCACCGCGCTGGAGAGGCGGTGCAGGAACCGGCTGTCCAGCAGCGTCGCGTCGGCCTCGGCGTCCTCCACGTACGCCGACACCTGGTCCGCGATGTCCGCGCGGACGCCCGGCGTGTGGACCAGCTGCGAAACGACGCCGAGGCCGACGGCGGTTTCGGACCGGGCACCGGACGCCGACAGGACGACCGCGCCGGTGCCGGCGGCCTGCCGGCCGAAGGTTTCCAGCAGCGCGGTCTTGCCGCTGGCGACCGGGCCGAGGACCAGGGCGACGCCGCCGGCCCCGGAGTGGGCGTCGGTGAGCATCTGGCTCAGCGTCGCCGTTTCGAAATCACGTTCGATGAGCATGACAGGTACTTCCCCCAGGAATTCGTTGCCTGTTGGGTTCGGCTGATCCACGCTCCGCGTTGCGGCCGCCCCAGACGGGCCGAACACGGCTTTTTTCGCGAATCACCAGCGCAGCCGCGCACGCGGCGGGCAATTGCCGCCGCACACGCAATGCTTGACGGTCGATCGACCGGGCCCACCGCTCCCCAACGAGTGCCTGGTGATGACAAAGTCCCGTCGACTCGCGCACGAGCCGTCGGCGAAGTGTTATTCGGCGTCCCTTATGAAGGACCGCGGTAAACGTTCATCGGACAACCTTTCCCCAGACCCCAGATCCCCGCGGTTCCCGTTGGACGATTACTGCCCTGATCGCCCGGTTCACCGCGAGGAGATAACGATCAGAAGCTACCACCTGCCCCTACGTGCCGCAACGAGCCACAACGGGGTTTCCCCGCCCAGGGATGTCCGATTCGTCCGGATCCACCAAAGCGGGTACCAGCACCCCGGACACCGGGCGGAAGCTGCACGAACCCGCGCTCCACTCAGGGTCGGAGCCACCGCTCCGACGCTCGGGCATTCGGGTGATCGGAGCGACCGGGTAACGTTTACTTCCGCGAAACCTGAATCTTTTCCGGAGTCGTTGAACAATGTCCGGGAAACACAATGTGAACGGAAATCCGGTTCGGGTTCACACCTTCTGCGGAACCCGGCCCTGCTTCGAGAAGTACCCGCGGACGCTCTTCGTGCACAGCAGCAGGAACAGCACGAGCAGGACCACCGCCTGCCCCACCTGCCCGGCCCGCATCCAGTTCGGGAACTCGGCCGCGACGACGAGGTACACCAGCCCGGCCAGCCCCAGCACGGTGATCACCATCAGCCGGACGTAGGTGCTGCGGCGGCCGAGCTTGAGCCGGCCCGCCAGCCGGACGTAGACGATCGCGATGACCAGCACCGACACCGGGCGGATCCACAGCACGCTCTCCAGCGACGCGCGCGTGCCGGCGCGGTCGGCCGGGTCGGCCTGGCCGGTCGACTCCCAGTGCAGCACCTGGTAGTCGAGGATCCCGTCCTTGTGCAGGAAGGTGAGCACCGCGAACGCGACGCTGATCAGCAGGTTCAGGTAGAGCAGGGCGATGACCGGCCGCAGCACGCGCCCGGAGGTGTTCGAGGTGGCCATGGTTTCCCCAGTTCAGCCGGGCGCGGTGGCCCGTTCGACGATGGCGACGAGCTCGGCGGCGTAGGCGTCGGCGTCGGTGCCGGGACGCCGGATCAGTTCGGTGTGGATGCCGTCGATCGCCTGGCGGACGGTGATGGCCATGACGCGCGGGTCGAACCGGCCGAAGTCGCCGGAGCGCTGGCCCTCGCGCAGGCAGGATTCCAGGATGTCGACGGCGCCGTGGTACCAGTCGTCGTTGCCCGCGGCGACACCGCCGCCGTGCCGCAGGCTCTCGAGCAGCGCGGTGATTTCGACCGGGTGCTCGGCGATGAACGCCAGGTTCGACTCGATGTAGGCCCGCAGCTCCGCCGCCGGGCCCCGCACCGCGTCGATCCGCTCCCGCATGTAGGCGAGGCTCGTGGCCAGCACGTCCCGGACGACCTCGGCGATCAGGTCCGCCTTGCCGTCGAAGTGGTAGGAGATCATGCCGGTGCTGCTCAGCCCGGCGCGTTTCGCGATCTGCCCGAACGAAGCCTTCGCATACCCCAGTTCACCGATGGTCTCGATCGCCGCGCGGACGATCTGCGCCCGCCGGGCGTTCTCGGTGAACGTTTTTGCTTGCATGAGCAAAAAGTAGCACGTTTGAGCAAACAATCGCCAGAATGCGCTCTTTCCGCAACGAGGCGGTTGCGGTATGTGTCGATCACGCGCACGACGGAGGCCACCCCGGGTCATCCCGGAGTGGCCTTCGCAGAGGTAGGGGTCAGACCTGGCGGGCCGTCGCCATCGCGCGGTCGGTCTCCCAGAACGCCCGGACCGAGCGGATCAGGCCGTCGTCGCCGACGCGGTAGACGAAGACCCCGTCGGTGTCGACACGGTAGCCGCCGGGCAGGAACGTCGTGATGGTGCCGACGTTGGCCACCTCGTCGCCGCCCGCGTGGGAGTCGCGGATGGTGAACTCGAAGCGCTCGACGTTGGCGATCGTCTTGTCCCAGAACGCGCTGATCCCCTCGCGGCCGTGGTGGCCCTTGCCCGCCTCGTCGAAGAACGACGGGCCGACCGGGTCCTCGACCACCGCGTCCGGGGCGAACAGGGCCAGCCAGCCCTCCTTGTCCCCCGCCGTCACCGCGGTCATCGACGCGTACGCCGCCCGCCGTGCGGGCGGCTGCTCCGCATCGGTGTCCCAGCTGACCTGCACGCCCATGGGAGTCACTCCTCGAACTTCGCGATGATTTCGGCCCCGAACTTGCGGATCGCTTCGAGCTTCGGCTCGACCGGCGCGTCGAACCCGACGCCGTCGAACACCCAGGGCATGGTGATCACGTCCGTGACGCCGGCTTCGGCCTGCGCGCGGTAGCCGTCCAGCCCGAAGGCGTCGATGCAGACCGCCTGGTACTCGAACGGGTCGTCGGCGCGGCCCTGCTCGGCGAGCAGCTCCTTCAGCCGGGCGATGGTCGAGCGGAGGTCGTCGAGCTTCATCATCGCCGACGACCAGCCGTCGGCGACCCGGGCGGCGCGCTTCAGCGCGACCTCGGTGTGGCCGCCGATGTAGAACGGCACCCGGCTCGGCGGCGCGGGGCTCATCTGGATCTTGTCGAAGTCGTAGAACTCGCCGTGGTACTCGACCATCCCGCCGCCGAGGATCAGCCGCAGCACGTCGATGGCTTCGTCGACGCGCTTGCCGCGCCGCTCGAACGGCACGCCGCAGTACTCGAACTCCTGGGGCAGCCAGCCGACGCCGAGCCCGAGGCCGAACCGGCCGCCGGTGAGCACGCTCGCCGAACCGACCTGGCGGGCCAGCAGCACCGGGTTGCGCGAGCCGAGCTTCAGCACCGACGTGTAGAAGTGGATCCGGCTGGTCACCGCGCCCATGGACGCGGTCGCGACGAGCGGGTCCACCCAGGGTGTCTCCGCGGTCCAGAACCGGCTGCCGTCGGGGGTGTACGGGTAGTCCGTGTCCACCGTTTCGGCGTAGAAGAGCGAGTCGGGCAGGGCAATGGAGGCGAAGCCGGCCTCTTCGGCGGCCCGGGCGAGCTCGCCCAGCTGATCGAGGGGGTTCATCGCGATCGACAGGGTGAACTTCATAGCCGAACTATAACGTGTTCTAGTTTCTTCGGCCAGCGCTCGCGGTGGGCCCGGTCACGCACCGGGAACCCACCGCGTAGCGTCCGCGTTGTCCGTTTCAAAGGTGACCACCCGTCACCGAGCCCCGAACTTCCAGGAGTGGTCCATGGGCACCGCGATCTTCTTGATCGTGCTCGTCGTCGTGATCGTCGGTGGCGGCCTCTATTTCTCGCGGCAGCGCGCCGCGGCCCGGCAGCGGGAGCTGGACGACGCCAAGGCCGACGCCCGGCGCCTGGTCGAGCGGCTCGGCGGCCAGGTGCTCAACCTCAACGGCAACGACACCGCGTCGATGCAGGCGATGGCCGACGCGAGCGAGCGCTACAACGCCGCCGGCTCGCAGCTGGAGCAGGCCCGCACGATCGAGCAGGCCCGGCTGGTGAAGGACACCGCGGTCGAAGGCCTCTACTACGTCCGCGCCGCGCGGGTCGCGATGGGCATGGACCCCGGCCCGCAGCTGCCGGAGGAGGCCGAGCGCGAGCGCGCCGGCAAGGTCACCGAGCGCCGCGAGGTCGACGTCGAGGGCCAGCACTACGCCGCTTCGCCCGAAGCCGGCCAGGACACGCCGTACTACTACCCCGGCGGCCGCGTCGCGGGCCGTCCGGTGCCGCAGGGCTGGTACAGCGAGCCGTGGTGGAAGCCCGCGCTCGTCGCCGGTGCCTGGGGCCTGGGCTCGATGTTCCTGTTCAGCGCGATGTTCTCCGGCATGAGCGGCATCGCGAGCGCTTCGGCCTGGGAGTCCGGCTACGACGCGGGCCAGCAGGACGCGCTCGAGTCCGGTGACATGGGCGGCGACGGCGGCGGTGACATGGGTGGCGACGGCGGCGGCGACTGGGGCGGCGGCGGCTTCGACGGAGGCGGGTTCGACGGCGGAGGCTTCGACGGGGGCGGCTTCGACTTCTGAGCCCCGGCCCGAACGCCGCGAATGACTCATTCGGGACCTCGGAGGTCCCGAATGAGTCATTCGCGACATTGCTGTGGGGTCAGGCGGGCTGACAGCGAGGGCACCAGTAGAGGTTGCGCCCCACCAGTTCCGAATTCGCCACCGGTGTCCCGCACACCAGGCACGGCTCCCCGGCGCGGCGGTAGACGTAGACCTCGCCACCGTGGCGGTCCACCCGGGCCGCGCGGCCCATCGCCTCCGGCAGGTGTTCCGGCCGGACCGTGTCGATGCGCCCGACGCGGACGCCGTCGCGCATCAGGGTCACCAGGTCGGCCCACATGTCGTCCCACAGCGTGCGGTCCAGCGCCCGTCCGGGCGTCAGCGGCGCGACGCCGTGGCGGAACAGCACTTCGGCGCGGTAGACGTTGCCGACCCCCGCGAGCACCGCCTGGTCCATCAGCAGTGCCGCGATCGACGTCTTGGACCGCGAAATGCGCGCCCAGGCCAGCTCCGGTTTCGCGTCGCGGCGCAGCGGGTCGGGACCGAGCCGGGCCTTGATCGCGTCGGCCTGTTCGGGGGCCAGCAGTTCACAGCGGGTGGGCCCGCGCAGGTCCGTCCAATGTGTCCGGCCGGCCAGCCGCAGCCGGACCTGGCCCACCGGTTCGGGCGCGGGCAGCGGCGATTCGCCGAAGGTGCCGTAGAGCCCGAGGTGGATGTGCACGATGCCGTGCGGGCCGTAGTCGTGGAAGAGGTGCTTGCCGTGCGCCTCGGCGCCGGCGAACACCTGACCGTCCAAACGGGACGCTTCGGCGGCGAACCGGCCCTGCGGGCTGCTCACCGCGACCGGGGCGCCGGCGAACCGGCGTTTGTGCAGCCGCGCGAGCCGGTGGAGCGTGTGCCCTTCGGGCATCAGGCCTCCGGCAACGCCGGCGGGGTCCCGGTGCGCTCGTAGTCGAGGAGCTGCTGGACGCGGCGGGCGTGCCGCTCCTCCGGCGAGACCTCCGTCGCCAGGAAGGCCTCGACGATCTCGACGGCCTCCTCGGCGGTGTGCATCCGGGCGCCGACGCCGATCAGCTGGGCATGGTTGTGCTCGCGGCACAGCTTCGCGGTCTCGACGCTCCAGGCCAGGCCGGCCCGGGCGCCGGGCACCTTGTTGGCGGCGATCTGCTCGCCGTTGCCCGAACCGCCGACGACGATGCCGCGGCTGCCTTCGTCGGCCACCACGCGCAGCGCCGTCTCGACGCAGAACGCCGGGTAGTCGTCGGCCGCGTCGTAGACGTGCGGACCGATGTCGGTCACCTCGTGGCCCTGCTTCTCCAGGTGAGCCACCAGGTGGTTCTTCAGCTCGAAACCGGCGTGGTCGGATCCCAAGTAGACGCGCACGGCCAGGAGTCTGCCACCCGGGCCGATCTCGGGCATGCTCCGGGGGTGGGGATCTGGGAGCAGACCGGCAGCGACGTGCGGCTCGACTGGGGCGCCGAAGGGGTGGCCGCCCTCGGCCGCGAATGCGCGGTGCTGGTGATCGTCGACGTGCTTTCCTTCAGCACCACCACGGACCTGGTGGTCGGCCGCGGCGGGCGCGTGCTGCCGGTCCGGTGGCGCGACGATCGCGGGGTCGCCCGGGCCCGGGCGGCCGGGGCGGTCATCGCGGGTGAGGGCGGATTCACCCTCCGGCCGTCTTCTGTGACGGACATCCCTCCGGGCACCTTGCTCGCCCTCCCCTCACCCAATGGCGCGACGCTCTGCGACACCGCCGCGGCGACCGGCGCGCACGTGTTCGCGGGCTGCCTGCGCAACGCCTCCGCCGTCGCCGCGAAGGCCGTCTCGCTGGGCGGCCCGATCGGGCTGATCGCCGCGGGGGAACGCTGGGGCGTGAACATTTTCGGTGACGGCGAAACGTTCGGCCCGCTGCGGCCGTGCGTGGAGGACCAGGTGGGCGCCGGGGCGATCGCCGCCGCGCTGGCCGGTTACGGTCTTTCGATGTCCGCCGAAGCCGCTCTCGCCGCCCGGTCCGTCGACGCCGGGGCCCTGGTGAACTGCGTGTCGGGGCGCGAACTGGCCGAGGCCGGCCACGGCGGCGACGTCGCCTTGGCCGCGCGGATCGACGTGAGCGACGCCGCTCCCGTCCTGCACGAAGGAGTACTGGCATGACCGGCCGCTGGATCGAGGTCGCCGACGGCGTGTACGCCCGCCGCTACGAGGAGCTGGACCTGACCGTCGGGCTGGTGGTGGGCGCGGAGCGCTGCTTGGTCGTCGACACCCGCGGGGACCTCGAACAAGGCGCCGAACTGGCCGCCGCGGTCCGCGAGATCACGCCGCTGCCCTGGGCCGTCGCCTACACGCACGCGCACTTCGACCACGCCTGGGGCACCCAGGCGTTCCTGCCCTGCGAGGTCTGGGCGCACGAGCGCTGCGCGGCCGAGCTGGGTGGGGACCTCGAGGCCGTCCGCGGGAAGTGGGTCGAGCACTACCGCAAAGAGGGCAAGCCGGACATCGCCGACGCGATCTCCCGCACCACCATCGCGGCGCCGGACCACACCTTCACCGGCCGCGTCGAGCTGGACCTCGGCGGCCGCACGGCCGTCTTGCGGCACCTCGGCCGCGCGCACACCGACCACGACGTCGTCGTGCACGTCCCGGACGCGGCGGTCGTCTTCGCCGGCGACGTCGTCGAACACGCCGAAGCGGGGTTCAGCGAGTATTCGTTCAGCGACGAAACGGACCTGACCGCCTGGCCGGACACGTTCGACGCGATCCTCGGGCTGGCCCCCCAGGTGGTCGTCCCCGGCCACGGCGACCCGGTGGACGCGGAGTTCGTCCGCTACCACCGTGACGGCCTGCACGAGCTGATCACCCTCAAAGCGGGCGTCGGCCGCGGCGAAACGACCGAGGTGGCCGCCGTGGCCGCGTCCCGCTACCCCAGCGACGTCACCCTGGCCGCCCTCGCGACGCCGTGACGGCGAAGGGGCGGTGGCCCTCTGCGCCACCGCCCCTCCCGCGACCCCCTAGTCGAAGTTCAGCTCGCCCGTGCGGGTGCGCTTGAGCTCGAAGAAGTCCGGGTAGCTCGCCATCGCGACGGCGCCGTCGAACACCTTCAGGGCGTCCTCCCCGCGCGGGATGGAGCTCAGGACCGGGCCGAAGAACGCCACGCCGTCGATGTGGATCGTCGGGGTGCCGACGTCCTGGCCGACCGGGTCCATGCCCTCGTGGTGGCTCTTCTTCAGCGCTTCGTCGTACTCGGTGGAGTGCGCGGCTTCGGCCAGCTCGGCCGGGGCGCCGATCGCCGCCAGCGCCTCCTTGATGACCGAGTCGTAGTCCTTGTTGCCCTGGTTGTGGTAGCGGGTGCCGAACTCGGTGTAGTACTCGCGCAGCACCTCTTCGCCCTTGAGCTGCGAAAGCGCCACGGCCACGCGCACCGGGCCCCAGCCCTTCGCCAGCAGCTCCTTGTACTGCTCGGGCAGCTCGTCCCGGCCTTCGTTGAGCACCGACAGGCTCATGATCCGGAAGTTGAGGTCGAGGTTGCGGTGCTTCTCCACCTCCAGGATCCAGCGCGAGGTGATCCACGCGAACGGGCAGATCGGGTCGAAGTAGAAATCGACCTTCGTGGGCTGCTCGGCAGCGGTCATCGGGGTACTCCTCCGGGCACGTCTCGATGTGGGCGGACCCCCACACGAGGAGGCCAACACCGGGAAACGCGGGGTTGTTCCCTTATCGCCCGCCACCCCGTCCCCATGATTGGATGCGGGGAGTTGAAAACCGATACCAACGACCAGAGGTGCCTGTGCCCGCCCCCAACCTGACCCGCGACCAAGCCAAGCTGCGCGCGGATCTGCTCGACGTCACCGGTTACGACATCGAGCTCGATCTGACCGACGGCCACGGCGGACCCGGGGAGAAGACCTTCGCGTCGACGACGACCGTCCGGTTCTCCAGCGCCCGGGCCGGCGAATCGACGTGGGTCGACCTCGTCGCCGACCGCGTGCACTCGGCGACCCTGAACGGCGCGGACGTCGACGTCAGCGCGTACGTCGAGGACAAGGGCATCGCGCTGGCCGGGCTGGCCGAGGCCAACGAGCTCACGGTGTCCGCCGACTGCCGGTACATGAACACCGGCGAGGGCCTGCACCGGTTCGTCGACCCGGTCGACGACGGCGTCTACCTGTACACGCAGTTCGAGACGGCGGACGCCAAGCGCATGTTCGCCTGCTTCGACCAGCCGGACCTGAAGTCGGTCTACCGGCTCACGGTGATCGCGCCGAAGGACTGGAAGGTCGTCTCCAACGCCATCGTCGAGTCCGCCGAGGAGACCCCGGAAGGCGCCGTCCGCACGGTGTTCAAGGAGTCCGAGCGGATCTCGACGTACCTCGTCGCGCTGGTCGCGGGCCCGTACGCCGAGTGGCGTGACGAGTACACCGACGACCACAAGACCATCCCGCTGGGCATCTACTGCCGCGCGTCGCTGGCCGAGCACATGGACGCGGACCGCCTCTTCACCGAGACGAAGCAGGGCTTCGGCTTCTACCACGAGAAGTTCGGCACGCCCTACCCGTTCTCCAAGTACGACCAGCTGTTCGTGCCGGAGTTCAACGCGGGCGCGATGGAGAACGCGGGCGCGGTGACGTTCCTGGAGGACTACGTCTTCCGCAGCCGCGTCACCCGCTACGCCTACGAGCGGCGCGCCGAGACGCTGCTGCACGAGATGGCGCACATGTGGTTCGGCGACCTGGTCACCATGCGCTGGTGGGACGACCTGTGGCTGAACGAGTCGTTCGCGACCTTCGCCAGCGTCCTGGCCCAGGCCGAGGCGACCGAGTACAAGAACGCGTGGACCAGCTTCGCGAACATCGAGAAGTCGTGGGCCTACCGGCAGGACCAGCTGCCCTCGACGCACCCGATCGCGGCCGACATCGTCGACCTGCACGCGGTCGAGGTCAACTTCGACGGCATCACCTACGCCAAGGGCGCGAGCGTGCTCAAGCAGCTCGTCGCCTACGTCGGGCTCGAGCACTTCCTCGACGGCCTCAAGGTGTACTTCGGCAAGCACGCCTGGGGCAACGCGACCCTGGCCGACCTGCTGGGTGCGCTGGAGGAGGCGTCCGGCCGCGACCTGTCGTGGTGGAGCGCGCAGTGGCTGGAGACGACCGGGCTGAACTCGCTGAGCCCGCGCTACGAGGTCGGCGCGGACGGCACGTTCACGTCGTTCGCGGTCGTGCAGTCCGGCGCGAAGCCGGGTGCCGGTGAGCTGCGCACGCACCGCGTCGCCGTGGGCGTGTACGACGAGGACGCGGCCGGCAAGATCGTCCGGACCCAGCGCGTCGAGCTGGACGTCGACGGCGAGCGCACCGAGGTGCCGGACCTGGTCGGCCGGCCCGCGGGCAAGCTGGTCCTGGTCAACGACGACGACCTGACGTACTGCACGATGCGCCTCGACCCGGCGTCGCTGACGACGCTGATCGACCGCATCGCGGACATCACCGAGCCGTTGCCGCGCACGCTGTGCTGGTCGGCGGCGTGGGAGATGACCCGCGAAGCCGAGCTGAAGGCCCGCGACTTCGTGACGCTGGTGCAGCGCGGAATCCACACGGAGACCGAGGTCGGCGTGGTCCAGCGGCTCCTGCTGCAGGCCCAGACGGCCCTGAACTCGTACGCGGAGCAGGACTGGGCGGCTTCTCGCGGGTGGCCGGCGTTCACCGGGCGGCTCCTGGAGCTGGTCCGCGACGCGGAGCCGGGTTCGGACCACCAGCTGGCGTTCGTGAACTCCCTGGCGGGCTCGGTGCTGGACGAGGCCACGTTGTCGGTGTTGTCCGGTTGGCTCGACGGGTCGGCACCGCTGCCGGGGCTGACGGTGGACACGGACCTGCGCTGGCGCCTCCTGCACGCACTGGTGGCGCACGGAAAGGCGGACGCGGCCGAGATCGACGCGGAGCTGTCCCGCGACAACACGGCAACGGGCCGCCGCCAGGCCGAGCGCGCCCGGGCGTTGAGGCCGACGGCGGAGGCCAAGGCGGACGCGTGGCAGCGAGCGGTGTACGACGACGAGCTGCCGAACGCGGTGAGCGACTCGTTGATCTCGGGCTTCTCCCACCCGGGCCAGAAGGCCCTGCTGGGATCGTATGTCCCGCGTTACTTCGAGGTGATCGACGAGGTGTGGCAGCGCAGGTCGAGTGAGCGCGCACAGCCGATCGCCATCGGCCTGTACCCCTCGTGGGCGGTCGACGCGGAGACGGTGACGGCTTCGGACGAGTGGCTGGCAGGCGACCACCCCCAGGCACTGCGCCGCCTGGTATCAGAGGGCCGGGCGGGAATCGTCCGAGCCCTGGCGGCACGGGACTTCGACGCCCAGAGCTGAGTTTTCCGGGTGGTGGGCCGTGCCCCGGCATGGCCCACCCCCGGCAGTGCAAGGCTCCCCTCCCGACGCAAGCCCACCCTCCCGACCCAAGCCCACCCTCCCGGCCACACCCCCCTGCCGACCCGATACGCAGCCGAACCAGCGGCCGGCAGGTTGTGTCAAGGCACGCTTTCCCGCCTTGACACAACCTGCCGGCCGTTGAACAATCCGGCGTTCGGGCCGGCGGGAACCTTCAGTCAGGGCTCACCAGCGACCCCCACCGTGGCGAGGCTCCGCGGCAGCCAACCGGAGCCCAACACGGCCGCCCCACCCCAGGCACGGCCCGCCCTCCCTGGGGGCTGCCCCCGCTTCCAGCGTATCGGCGGCATCGGACAAAACCCGGCCCCAACAAACCCCCGCACCCAAGTTGTCCACAGCCCGACCCACCAGTGGACAACTCACCAGAGCCGTACACGCAGAAAGCAAAACGGCCCCACACCCAAGTGGGTGCAGGGCCGCAAAGCCAAAGATCACCGAGGAGCAGGACCAGCCTGGTCCGAAAGCATCCGCAGCGCGTTCACCAGGCCGTTGACCAGCCCCCGAACCAGGTCGCCCTCCTTGAACGACGCCACCATGCTCGCCACCGCGAGCTTGGCACCGCGGTCCGGCAGCCGCACATAAGCGGCCTTGCCCGTGACGATCTCGATCTTGCGCTCACCCGGCGAGACCGCGATCAGCACCGAGTTCGACGGGTCCGCCGTCGTCGCGTGCAGCTTCTCCGCCGTCTCGCGGCTCTCCGCGCCGAGCTCGCCGAGGTACAGGCTGAAGTCCAAGCCGGTCTCGCGCGAAGCGAACGTCAGCGCCTCGTCGAGACGCGCCAGCTGGCGGGTGTTGAACGGCCCGGACGGCGCCTCCGGCTCGTACATCTTGGCCGCGGACACCCGTCCGGTGGCCATCAGAGCCTCGCCGTAGCCCAGCTCGGACTCGTCGACGCGCTTCGTCAGCTCACCAGTTGCCACGAGCGCCTCCCGCCGCGGTCGGGGCGCCCTCGGGCGCGCTGTTCTCGGTGCCGGCGTGCCGGTGGGCCGTGCCCGCCCCTTCGGGGTTGGCGCTCCACCACATGGCCGGGTACTCCCAGGCCTGGCCGGACCGGTGCCGCGGGGCACCGCCGGACCTGCGCCGGAGCGTCAGCAGCCCGGCGAGGCCGTAGATGGCCAGCGGGATCACGGCGAAGACCACGATCGTCTCGACGATGTTCACGCCGGTGAGCGTATCGGATGACCTCCGCACCCACCGCGCGCGGCGCACTCGACCGTTCGTCGTAAGCCGAGTGCCGTCCGCCGCTTGGCTCGCGGCCACTGGAACGTTGGGGCGAAGACCGTCGGGCCGAAAGGTTGCAACTCAACGTACAGGCGGCCGCACCCGCCGCTGTCGTCTTGTCGGGGCCTTGAAATCCTCGTAGCTTTTTCACCTGTACGGGCCTTGCGCCCCGCTCCCCAGCCCCAGCAGGTAACGCACCGGTCCCAGGAGGCCTTGCCATGAACAGCGTCCAGACGCCCGCACAGGCGATCACCGAGACCACTTCGTCACTGAGCGAAATCGAATTCGTGCCCGGAACGCGTGTGACGGCGGGCACAAGGGTTACCCGGGGTACACGCGTCACTCGCGGTACACGTGTGACGGCGGGAACGCGGGTCACGATGGGCACCCGGGTGACGGCGGGCACGCGAGTCACCCGAGGGACCCGGGTCACGCGCGGCACACGCGTCACGATGGGCACGCGTGTGACGGCCGGCACGCGAGTCACCTGCGGCACGCGCGTCACGCGGGGCACTCGGGTCACCCGCGGCACGCGCGTCACCATGGGCACCCGCGTCACCTGCCAGAGCGACTACGCGCTCGCTGCCTGACCCGTACTCCAGGGACGCGCGCTACCTCAGCGCAAGCACCCGGCTCGCCCCGGCCGCCGCACAGGCAGCCGGGGCGCCGGCTTGTCAGGGGGCGCTCCGCCCGCCGGAGGAGCTAAGCGGCGGAGCCCAGATACGGCCGCCAGAGCGGGTCGGCCTCCTTGGAGTGCGCGAGCAGCCGCCAGTGCGGGCCGTGGGGCGCCCGCGGGACGATCCGCAGCCGCCAGCCGATCTCCGAGAGCAGCCGGTCCGCTTTGCGGTGGTTGCACTTGGCGCAGCAGGCGACGCAGTTGGTCCAGCTGTGGGGGCCACCCCGGCTGCGCGGGAGGACGTGGTCGATCGTCTCGGCCCGCCCTCCGCAGTAGGCGCAGCGGTAGCGATCCCGGTGCATGAGCCCCGCACGGGTCAGCGGCACCTGCGCGCGATACGGTACGCGCACGTACGTGCTGAGGCGGATCACCGAGGGCACCGGCAGCGAAACCTTCGCCGAATGCAGCTCGATCCCGCCGGGGTCACCGTGGACCACTTCGGCCTTGCCGCACATCACGAGCACCACGGCGCGCCGCAGCGGCAACGCCGTCAGCGGCTCGAAGGTGGCGTTGAGCAGGAGCACCCGGCGCCGGCCCCAGGCCGGGGCGGCCGGATCCCGGCCTCTACTACGCTGTCCGGGCGGGCGGGTCACTCCCCCTGGGCGGGTCCCCGGCCCGGCCGGGACGGTTCCGCCGGATGCGGAACCCCCCGGATAGGCACGCAGAACCACCTCTGGCGCCTCGTCGGCCGTGGCTTGGCCGGAGACGCCGCGGGGGCTGGGTTGTCGGTCTGGCACTCGACCACCTCCAGGGGCGTAGGCATAGTCGACCACAGAACAGGCCCCCAGCGCACGTGTGTTACAAGACGTGTCACATCCGCGCGACCCAACATCCACTCGGCGTTGGGGTGCCCGACCCGATCGGAAGGATGAACGAACCGCCGTGCTTTCCCTGCTCCCCTCCGCCGACCCGCCGTGCGTGAAGGACCCCAGCACGTTCTGCTACACGGTGTACGACGTCACGCACAACCTGTGGCTGGCGGGCTCGGCGAACTGGCTGATCACCAAGCCGGTCAAGATCCTGATGATCATCGTGATCGCGTTCCTGGTGCGCCTGATCCTGAGAAGGCTGATCAACCGCGTCACGACCCTGCCGAAGACCGGCGGCAAGCTCCCGTCGCTGCTGCGCCCCCTGCGCGAGCGCGCCCCGGAGGTGCTCGGCTCCGCCGTGATCGAACGGCGCCGCCAGCGCGCGAAGACCATCGGCTCGGTGCTGAAGTCGATGTCGACGTTCCTGATCTACGGCCTGGCGTTCATCCTCGTGCTGGGCGAACTCGGCATCAACCTCGGCCCGATCATCGCGTCGGCGGGCATCATCGGCGTCGCGATCGGCTTCGGCGCCCAGAACCTGGTCAAGGACTTCCTGTCCGGGATCTTCATGATGGTCGAGGACCAATACGGCGTCGGCGACGTCGTGGACGTGGGCGAAGCATCCGGCACGGTCGAGTCGGTGGGCTTGCGCATCACGACGCTGCGTGACGTCAAGGGCACGGTCTGGTACGTCCGCAACGGCGAAGTGCTGCGCGTCGGCAACTCGAGCCAGGGCTTCGCGGTGGCGGTCGTGGACGTCCCCCTCGGGTATACGGCCGACGTCGAGCGCGCGACGACGGTGCTCGCCGACGCGGCGGTCACGGCCACGGAGTCCGACGCGCTCAAGGACAACGTCCTCGAGCCACCGGAGATGCTCGGTGTGGAAAGCGTCACACCGGAAGGGCTTTCCCTCCGCCTGACGGTGAAGGTCCGGCCGGGCAAGCAGTGGGCGGTGCAGCGGGCGCTGCGGGCCCAGCTGCTGGCGGCCCTGGAGGAGGCGGGCTTCGAACCGCCGCTCGGCCGGCTGTTCCCGCCCGCGGCCCCGGCCGTCGAGAAGTAGGCGCCATTACGCTGGGGAGCGGGTTCGCGACGAACCGGAACTGTGCGGACCGGGCGTCGGGAACCCGCACCCCAAGGGCAAAATGGAAGGCGTGTCTGCAGTGAGCGAACCGGCGAACCTCTACGAAGCGGTCGGCGGCGAACCGACCTTCCGCCGGATCGTCGGGCGGTTCTACGAGGAGGTCGCGCGCGACGAGATCCTCCGGCCCCTCTACCCCGAAGAGGACCTCGGGCCCGCCGAGGAGCGGTTCCGGCTGTTCCTCATCCAGTACTGGGGCGGCCCGCACACCTACTCCGACCAGCGCGGGCACCCGCGGCTGCGGATGCGGCACGCGCCGTTCAAGATCGGGCCGCTCGAGCGGGACGCCTGGTTGCGGTGCATCCGGATCGCCGTCGACGAAGAAAACCTCGAAGAACCGTACCGGGGGCAGCTGTGGGCCTACCTGGAGATGGCGGCGCACAGCATGATGAACAGCTTCGTCTGATGACCTCGGCCGCCTGGTGGCGCGATGCCGTCTTCTACCAGGTCTACGTGCGCTCGTTCGCCGACTCGGACGGTGACGGCGTCGGGGACCTGGAAGGCATCCACTCCCGGCTCGGTTACCTGGAGCTGCTGGGCGTCGACGCACTGTGGCTGACGCCCTTCTACCGCTCCCCCATGGCCGACCACGGCTACGACATCGCCGACCCGCGGGACGTCGACCCGATGTTCGGCACCCTCGGCGACTTCGACGTGCTGCTCACCGAGGCGCACAAGCGGAACATCAAGGTCACCGTGGACGTGGTCCCCAACCACACCAGCAACCAGCACGCCTGGTTCAAGTCGGCGATGGCCGCCGCGCCGGGCAGCCCCGAGCGCGATCGGTACATCTTCCGCGACGGCGTCGGGCCGAAGGGCGAAGACCCGCCGAACAACTGGGTCAGCGCCTTCGGCGGCCCGGCCTGGACGCGCGTGCCGGACGGCCAGTGGTACCTGCACCTCTTCGCGCCGCAGCAGCCGGACCTCAACTGGGCCAACCCCGAGGTCGCCGCGGATCTCGAGCGCACGCTGCGGTTCTGGCTCGAACGCGGCGTCGACGGCTTCCGCATCGACGTCGCCCACGGCATGGCCAAGCCGCCCGGCCTGCCGGACATGGACCCGCGCGCGAACGCGCTGGGGCCGAGCCACTACTACGACCCGCGGTGGGACCACGACGGGGTCCACGAGATCCACCAGATGATCCGCAAGGTGCTCGACGAGTTCCCGGACGCGATGGCGGTCGGCGAGATCTGGGTGACCGACGAGGAACGCCTGTCGCGCTACCTGCGGCCCGACGAACTGCACCTGGCGTTCAACTTCCGGCTGGTGCTGACCCACTTCGACGCCGACGCCATGCGCACGGCCATCGAGCGCTCCCTGGCCGTCCCCGCCCGCACGGGCGCCCCGGCAACTTGGACGCTGGGCAACCACGACGTCTGGCGCCAGGTCAGCCGCTACGGCGGCGGCTCGGTGGGCGTGCGGCGCGCGCGGGCGATGGCCCTGGTGGAGCTGGCGCTGCCGGGCGCGGTGTACCTGTACAACGGCGAAGAACTGGGGCTGGCGAACGTTTCGCTGTCGCCGTCGGACATGACCGACCCGCGGGCCAAGACGAGCGGGGCGGAGTTCGGGCGGGACGTGGCGCGGGTCCCGCTGCCGTGGGAGGGCGACCTGCCGCCGTTCGGGTTCTCGCGGAACCCGCGAACGTGGCTGCCGATGCCGGCTTCATGGGCGGGGTTGACGGTGGAGAAGCAGATCGAGGACGCGGACTCGACGCTGTCGCTGTACCGCGCCGCCATCGAGCTGAGGAAGACGCACGCGGCGTTCAGCGGCGACGAGCTGGAGTGGTACGGCGCACCGGCAGGTTGTTTCGCCTTCCGGCGGCGCGGGGGTGGGCTGGTGTGCGCGTTGAACACGTCGGCCTCGCCGATCGCGTTGCCGCCGGGTGAGGTGTTGTTGTCGAGCAGTCCGCTGGTGGAGGGGAAACTGCCCGCGGACTCGGCCGCCTGGCTCGTCTAGCTCTGGCCACCCGAACCCGAGCCGTCGTCGAAGGCGCCGCTGGCCAGCCAGGCCACCAGGGCCGCGGCCTGGAGGTAGGGCGCCGCCTGGGCGGCCGCCCGGCCCGCCGCGCGCGTGCGGCCCCACCTCTCAGGTCTTTCGGCGCGCTCCGGCGCCTGCTCGCCCGCCGGACGGTCGCGCCGCCACTGCGGCTCCGACACGCGGACTTCGTCGAGGAAGTCCGCGGTCGGGTCGTTGTCCGGGGTCATGCCTCCAGCGTGCCACCATCCGGGCCGGATGGTGGCCGCCGTAAGGACTTCGTCAGAACAACAGTGGCAACAGCGCGTGACGGCGTCGCACGATCGCGCCATAGCGCGCGTCCAGGCGCATCCACGAGTCCGTGGCCGTCACGCGGACCACGTCACCGGGCACGTCCGAGTCCACGAACCCCATGCCGGACATCGCGAACAGGCAGCGCATCTGCACCTTGACTTCGACCGAACCGCCGCTCACGGTCAGCACCGCCTGGTCCATCAGCGACGCCGGCGGCGTGCCGTGCGGGCCCACGTTGTCCCTGGCCAGCGTGACGCCGCGATCCGCCAGCTCGGACACCACCTGCGCCGGGAGCTCGTCGACCAGCGGCCAGCGACCGGACGGCGGGAGCTCGCCGTGCCAGAGCAGGTCGCGGGCCGGGCCCGGGTCCATCCGGGGCCCGCCCGCCACGGTCAGCGCCGCGAGCAGCTCGTTGCCGGACACCGTGACGTCACCGGGTGTCACGTCCCCGGCCACCGCTCGGGTGGCCAGGCACTCGAACGGCGTCGACGTCCAGGCCTCGACCACGCCGTCGCCGCGCCGGCGCAGCCGGACGGCCGTCTGGCCGTCCAGCCGGACCGCGCGGGCGACGAACGCGCCGAGGGTCTCCCGGTCGGCCGCGTCCGGCACGAACAACTCAGGCATCCGCGAACCCCTGCTTCAGAAACTCCGACTCGGCCGGGCTGAGCCTACGCGGCCGCAACTCGACCGTGTCGTACGGCGCCAGCACCGTCTCCGCGGTGACCGCCACCGGGTCGTCCGGGGACGGCCCGCCGTGCACGCGGTACGCCAGCGTGAAGCTCGCCGCGCGCAGCTGCGTCAGGTCGATGTCGACCCGCAGTTCCTGCCCGGACACCACGATCGGCGCCTTGTAGGCCACTTCCAGCCGCACCACGACGATGCCCTTCGGCAGCTGGTCCAGCCCCGCCTCGACGGCGCCCTTGAACAGCAGCGGGATGCGTGCCTCTTCCAGCAGCGTCACCAGCTTCGCGTGGTTGACGTGGCCGTAGACGTCCATGTCCGTCCAGCGCGGGCGGACGTGCGATACGTAGGTCACCGCACCGTGCTCCGGATCTGGCGGGCCGCCACCGAGAGGGTCGCCAGGTCGAGCCGGCCGGACTTGGTGATCTCGTCGAGCGCGACGCGCGCCCGCTGCAGCCGGGACGCGTTCGTCTTCTCCCACTGCGCAATCTTGGCGTCCCCGGACGAGCCCGGATCGCTGTGCCGCAGCGCATCGAGCGTGATCGCCCGCAGCGAGCCGTAGACGTCGTCGCGCAGCGAAAGCCGGGCCAGCGCGTGCCAGCGGTTGCCGCGTTCGAGCTTGCTGATCTCGGTGAGCATCGAGTCGATGTCCAGGTGCGCCGAGAGCGCGTAGTACAGCTCCGCCGTCTCGGCCGGGCTGTGCACCGCGTCCACGCCGATCTGCTGCTCGGCGAGCTCGGCGACCTCGGTGACGTCGAGCAGGCCGTAGGTGTGCAGCAGCAGCGACACCCGGCGGGCCAGGCCCTCGGGCACGTTCGCGGCGATCAGCTCGTCGACGTGCTTCTGCACCGACTCGGCTTCGCGGCCGCGCAGCAGGTCGCCGATGTTCGGGACGAGCTTGTCGAGCACCCGCCGGAAGCGCTTGATCTCCGACAGCGGGGCCAGCGGCTGCGGCCGGTTGGTGAGGAACCAGCGCGCGGCCCGGTCGAGCAGGCGCCGCGTCTCCAGCACCATCGCGTCGGCGACGTCGGTGTGCACGACGTTGTCGAGCGCGTCGATCTCCTTCCAGAGCGCGGGGAGGTCGAACACCTGCGTCACCACGGCGTACGCGCGCACCGCGTCCGTCGCCGTTGCGTTCATTTCCTCCATCAGCCGGTAGACGAAGGAGATGCCACCGCCGTCGACCACCTCGTTGGCGATCAGCGTGGTGATGATCTGACGGCGCAGCGGGTGTTCGCCGATCGCCGAGCCGAACCGCTCGCGCAGCGGCTTCGGGAAGTACTCGGGCAGCCGCGCCGCGAAGACCTTCGAATCGGGCAGGTCGCTGGCCAGCAGCTCGTCCTTCAGCTCCAGCTTGACGTGCGCGAGCAGCGTCGCCAGCTCCGGCGAGGTGAGGCCCTTGCCCGCCTTCTCCAGCTCGCGGAACTCCGAGTTGCTCGGCAGGGCCTCGAGCTTGCGGTCGAACGCGCCCGCGGCCACCAGCGCCTGCACCTGGCGCGCGTGCACCGACAGCATCGGCGCGGCGTGCGCGCGGCTGACGCCGAGGACGGCGTTCTGCCGGTAGTTGTCCTTGAGCACCAGCGCGCCGACCTCGTCGGTCATCTCCTCCAGCAGCTCGTTGCGCTGCTCGCGCTCCAGCTTGCCGGTCTGGACGAGGTGGTCGAGCAGGATCTTGATGTTGACTTCGTGGTCGGAGCAGTCGACGCCGGCCGAGTTGTCGAGCGCGTCGGTGTTGATCTTGCCGCCGTTGCGCGCGAACTCGATCCGGCCCAGCTGCGTGAGGCCGAGGTTGCCGCCTTCGCCGAACACCTTGACGCGCAGCTGCTTGCCGTCGACGCGGATGGCGTCGTTGGCCTTGTCGCCCGCCGCGGTGTGGGTTTCGTTCTCCGCCTTGACGTAGGTGCCGATGCCGCCGTTCCAGAGCAGCTCGACCGGCGCCAGGAGGATCGCCTGGATGAGGTCCATCGGCGCCAGCGCGGTGACGCCCTCCTCGAGCCCGAGCGCCGCGCGGACCTGGGGGCTGATCGGGATCGACTTCGCCGTGCGCGGGTAGATCCCGCCGCCCTCGCTGATCAGCGAGCGGTCGTAGTCGTCCCACGAGCTGCGCGGCAGGTCGAACAGCCGGCGGCGCTCGGCGTACGACGTCGCCGCGTCGGGGTCCGGGTCGAGGAAGACGTGCATGTGGTTGAACGCCGCGACCAGGCGGATGTGCTCGGACAGCAGCATGCCGTTGCCGAAGACGTCGCCCATCATGTCGCCGATGCCGACGACGGTGAAGTCCTCGGTCTGGGTGTCCTTGCCCAGCTCGCGGAAGTGCCGCTTGACGCTCTCCCAGGCACCCTTCGCGGTGATGCCCATGGCCTTGTGGTCGTAGCCGACCGAGCCGCCGGAGGCGAACGCGTCGCCGAGCCAGAAGCCGTACTGCCCCGAGACTTCGTTGGCGATGTCGGAGAACTTCGCGGTGCCCTTGTCGGCCGCGACGACCAGGTAGGAGTCGTCGGCGTCGTGCCGGACCACACCGGGCGCGGGGACGGTCTTGCCCTCGATGCGGTTGTCGGTCAGGTCGAGCAGGCCGGAGATGAACATGCGGTAGCAGGCGATGCCCTCGTTGAGCTGGGCGTCGCGGTCGATGCTCGCGTCGCCGCTCGGGGCCGGCGGGCGCTTGACGACGAAGCCGCCCTTCGCGCCGACCGGCACGATCACCGCGTTCTTCACCGCCTGCGCCTTGACCAGGCCGAGGATTTCGGTGCGGAAGTCCTCGCGGCGGTCCGACCAGCGCAGGCCACCGCGCGCCACCTCGCCGAAGCGCAGGTGCACGCCCTCGACGCGCGGGGAGTACACGAAGATCTCGAACTTCGGCCGCGGCTCGGGCAGATCGGGCACGCCGGCCGGGTCGAGCTTGATCGACAGGTACTCGCGGGGCGTCCCGTCGGCGCCGGTGACGTGGTAGTTCGTCCGCAGCGTGGCCCGGATGACGGCCATCAGGCGGCGCAGGATGCGGTCCTCGTCGAGGCTGGTGACCTCGTCGATCATCGCGTTCAGTTCGCTCGCGAGCGCTTCGGTGGCGGCCTCGCGGTCGGCGTCGGACAGGTGCGGGTCGAACCTCGCCTCGAACAGCCGCAGGAGCTTGGTCGCGATCTGGGTGTGGTTCAGCAGCGTGTTCTGGATGTAGTCCTGGGAGAACGCACTGCCGGCCTGGCGCAGGTACCGCGAGTAGGCGCGCAGCACGGCGGCCTGGCGCCAGGTGAGCCCGGCGCGCAGGACGAGCCCGTTGAGGCCGTCGACCTCGGCGTCGCCGCGCCACGCGGCCTCGAACGCGTCCTGGAAGCGGCCGCGCAGCTCCTCGACGGCGTGCTCGTCGGAGTCGTCGAGCATCTTCTGGTCGACGCGGAGGCCGAAGTCGTAGATCCAGCACGCGCCGCCGTCCTCGCGGTGCAGCTCGTACGGCCGCTCGTCGACCACCTCGACGCCCATGGCCTGCAGTACCGGGAGCACCTTCGAGAGCGTGACGCCCTCGCCGCGCAGGTAGAGCTTGAAGCGCCGCTCGCCCGGCGCGGCGTCGGCCGGCTGGTAGAAGGACAGCGCGAGGTCGCCTTCGTCGGTGAGCGAGTCCAGCGAGCGGAGGTCGGCGAGCGCCTCTTCGGCGGTGAAGTCCTCCTTGTAGCCCTCGGGGAAGACCATCGCGAAGCGCTGGCCCTGCTCGGTGGCCGATTCCTCGCCGACGATCCCGACCGCGACGCCGCCGTCGGCGCGCTCCCGGCGTTCGTCGAGGACCGCTTCGACCATCCGGTCGTCCCAGGTGCGGACGGCGTCGTTCAGCCGGTCCTGGATCTTGAGCGTGTCCGGCTCGAGCCGGCGCGCCGGGTCGGTGTGGACGACGAAGTGGACTTGCGCCAGGACGGTCTCGCCGATCCGCGCGCTGTATTCGAGCTGGGTGCCTTCGAGCTCTTCGAGCAGGACTTCCTGCATCGCCAGCCGGGAACGCGTGGTGTAGCGGTCGCGTGGGAGGTAGACGAGGCAGGAGTAGAAGCGGCCGTACGGGTCGCGACGCAGGAACAGCCGCAGCCGGCGGCGGTCGGAGAGAGTGATCGCGCCGGTCGTCGTCGAGTACAGCGAATCGGTGTCGGCGGAGAACAGGTCGGCACGCGGCCAGTTCTGCAGGATCTCGAGCATCCGCTGGCCGGAGAACGACTCGATCGGGAAGCCGGCGCGGTGGATGACCTCGCGCACGCGCTTGCAGACGACGGGGATGTCGAGGACGTTCTCGTGCAGCGCGGTGGTGGTGAACATGCCGAGGAAGCGGTGTTCGCCGGTGACGTTGCCCTCGGCGTCGAAGGTCTTGACGCCGACGTAGTACGGGTAGACCGGCCGGTGCACGGTCGAGGGCGCACTCGCCTGGGTCAGCACCAGCAGCGTCGGCGCGAGCGCGGTGGCGGCGGTGTCCGGACCGGCGGTCAGGCCGCGGGCGGCGAGGCTGTCCTGGCGCAGCACGCCGAGGCCGGAGGCCAAGACCGCGCGCAGGGCGGGCTCGTCGGACTCCGGGTGCGGGTTGTCGATCAGTTCGTAGCGGCGGTAGCCGAGGAAGGTGAAGTGGCCGTCGGCCAGCCAGCGCAGCAGCCGGGCGCCCTCGGCGACCTCGTCGGCGGACAGCCGCGGCGGGTCCGTTTCGAGTTCGCTCGCCAGCTGGCAGGCGGTCTGGGCCATCTTCTCGGCGTCCTCGACGACCTCGCGGACGTCACCCAGGACGCTGGAGAGCCGGTTGTCGAGCTCGCGGGCCCGGTTGCGGTCGGTGACGAAGTCGATCTCGATGTACATCCACGACTCGGCGGCCGAGTTCGCGGGCGGCTCGGCCGGGTCGGCGTCGGGGTGGACCTCGAGGAGCTCGCCGGTGAGGTCGCGGCTGACCACCACGATCGGGTGAACAATGCGCTGCACCTGCACGCCGTCGCGGGCGAACTCCGCGGCGATGGAGTCGACCAGGTACGGCATGTCGTCGGTGACGACCTGCACGACGGTGGCTTCCCGCGCCCACCCGTCTTCGGCGACGGTCGGGTTCAGCAGCCGCACGGCCGGGCGGCCGGGCATCCGCGACTTGGCCAGCTGCAGGTGCGAGCGGACGGCGCCGACCAGGTTGACCGGCTCGTCGCCGACGATCTCTTCGGCCGGGATGTGCCGGTAGTACAGCCGGATGAGCTCCCCGATCTCCGGCGCCAGCCCGGCCGCGGCGTCGATCAGGTCGTCCCTGATCTGCTCCGGGCTGGCCGGGGAGCGCTGGCCGAATTCGGGTTCGGTTTCGGCTCCGGTTCCGGGTAGGGACGAGACTCCGGTCGAGCTCATTTGAGGCAACTCTCCAGTTTGCGTGAGGTGGCACCGTGCCGGTTCGGCGTTGAGCCGGCCACCCCACACTAATGCGCCGCGATCCGGGATCACATGAAGACCCGGAGGTTCCGGGAGGCGCGAAAACCCTTCCGGGGCACGGGATTCGCGGGATCGGTCAAGCTACTGACGGGTTGTCTCCAGCGCTCCTGCGCAGCGCTGACCAGCCGTGCTGGCCGGCCGTTACCGGGCGCGGGGCCAACGTGATCGGTTCAGTTGATCGGGCGCGGGGCCGTTCGGCGAACGCTGTCGGCCGGTCGGCGACGCCGGGTTGCGACGGATCCCACTGTGGACCGGGTGAGGCAGGTCGGCGACGGTTCGGGACGTCTCGGCGACTGGACGCCGAGCGGGTGAACCCTCCCCGGCGGTTCACCGGCGCACCAAGACTGTCGGTGGTCTCCGGTAGCGTGGAAAACGGGGGGCGCCCCCGCGGGTCGAGCGTCCGATCAGTCGCGTGAGCTGTGGCCGCGGGAGTCCGAGACCTCGGCGCCGTGACCGTTGCGGCCGTGGCCGTTGCGCCGGCTCGTGTCCTGGGAGCCGAGCTGCTTGACCAAGGCCGCCGCGCTCGCCGTGCCCGCCTGGTGCTCGGCGAGGGCGCGGGCGAGCAGGTCGGCCAGGCCCGCGTCCGGCGGGGGCTCGTCCTCCGCGATCGCGCGGGCGTAGCTCTCCGGGAACGGGGCCGTAGCCGGCGTCCAGTGTCCGAAATCCTCCATCGGCTCCAGCGACGGCGGCATCCGCAGCCGCGGCAGCCACGGCTCGGCTTCGTCGCGGTAGTCCGGCACGGACGGCGGTTCGTCCTCCGGCCGCGGCGGCGGAGCGAGCTCACGGGCCGGTTCCTCGGCGCGCGGGCTGTCGGCGTCTTCCGCCCGGCGTCGGCCCCCGGCGCCTCCGGAGGCCGAGATGCCCAGGCGGTCGAGCACGGACCGCGCGGCCACGGAGCCGTGCTCGGCGTCGTGACGCGTCGACGGCTGCGGCTCCTCCCGCCGCCCCTCCGACGCCCACGGCTCCCGCTCGGCGGCGGGCTCGGGCGCGAGCGGCAAGGCGGGCGTGATGCGAGTCGGCGCCGATTCCCGCTCGGCGGCGGTCTCCCGCAGCCGAGCTTCGGCCAGCGCGGCCCACGAGAACTTGGTCTTGCCGGTTTCGGCGGGCTCGGCTGTCTCGACAGGCTCCTGTGCGGCAGGCTCCGCACGAGTGACCGGCTCGGCAGCCTCGGGCCGGAAGTCCGGCTCCCGCCCGCGCTCGGCCAACCGCGGCTCGGGTGGCCGCACCTCAGCCGGCTCCCGACCACGTTCGGCCAACCGCGGCTCAGGCGACCGCACCTCGACCGGCTCCCGACCACGCTCCGCCAACCGCGGCTCAGGCGACCGCACCTCGACCGGCTCCCGACCACGCTCCGCCAACCGCGGCTCAGGCGACCGCACCTCAGCCGACGCCCGACCGCGCTCGGCCGATCGCGGCTCGACCGGCGCCGAATCCCGCCCGGACTCAAAAGACTCCGGCCGCTGCGGGGAAACCGCGACCGGCGCCGAGTCCCCACCCGGCCGCTGCGCCGCATCCCGCCCCGGCCGCGATTCGAAAGCCCCAGGCCGCGGCTCGGCACGCTCGGGCCGTTCCTCAGCCCGCCGGACCTCGACCGGCTCCGGCCGACGCGCGGCAGGCGGCTCGTCCCGCACCGCCGGCATCAGCGTCGTCTCCGCGGCGTCCGCCGTCACCCGCGGTCGCTCGAACGACCAAGCCGGCGCCCGCGACGGCGCTTCCTCCCGCCCGAACGACCAAGCCGGCGCGCGCGGCTCCGGCTCGGCGGCGACGGCCGGCGGCTGCTCAGCGACGACGACCGGGACCGGCCGCGACGGCACCGCCTTCAACACCTCGTCCAGATCGACCGAAGCCGGCTCCCCAGTGCCGAACTCCCCGGCCAGCACGCTGCACGCCTGCCGCCGGGCCCGGGCGTGCAGCTGCTCCGCCGCCCGCGAGCGGTACAGGCACGCGATGGCCTCCTCCGCCTGCCCGAACCGCTCCTGCAGCTGCGCCAGCTCCAGCCACAACCGGGCGGTGATCGCCGACAGCCCGTGCCGGTCCGTGCTCGCCACGGCTTCGCGCACCAGCTCGATCGCCGCCTCGCCGGCTCCCGAGGGCAGAAGGACCCGCGTCGCGACAGCCAGCCGCAGCCAGCCCATCGGCGCGACGCCCGCCGCGCGCACGGGCTCGGCCAGCACCGGCTCCGCGATCTCGTACGCCATTTCGGTGTCGCCGCGATCGAGCAGCGTGCTGACCAGCAGCAACACCAGCCGGATGCGGACCAGCCCGCCGTCGTCGGCCGGGTTGTCCAGCTTCTCCAGGAACCCGAGGCCGGTCCGGGCCGCGTCGGCCGCCGCGGTCAGATCGCCGTGGCGCCGGCGGTGAGCGGCCGTGCCGACCCGCAACAGCGCGCGCACCAGCAGCTGGGTGTCCGCCCCCAGCGAGTCGTCACCGACGACGAGCTTGTCCGCCTCCACCAGCACGCGGTCCAGCTCCGGCTTGCGCCCGAGCTGGCCCAGGCAGCCCACCAGGTGCGACAACGCCGCCGCGCGGTGCACCGGCGAGACCACCGGATCCGTCAGCACCGGCCGCAACGCGGCGAGGCCGGTCAGCGGCACGCCCAGGCTCCGGGCGCAGACGGCGAGGTCGATCCGCAGCCGCGCCGCGATGTCGCCGTAGCCCGCGTGCTCGGCCGCGCGCAATGCCGCGACCGCGCGCCCGACCGTGGCCGGCCGCATCCCGAGCCGGACGCGGGCGGACACGACCAGGCTCTCGGCCCGGATCCACTGCTCGTCGGCGCTGGCGGCTTCGGCGAGCGCGGCCGCGCGCTCACCGAGGACGAGCGCGAGTTCGGGCGCCCGCAGGTGCAGGGCGTCCGCCCGCTCGATCAGCCGTCCGACTGCGGAGAGGGTTCCCCCGGCATTGACGGAGCGCCCGCTCTCCACTCGGGAGAACGGGCCCGTCCGGTGCTGTTTGCTGGCTTCCACGGGGAAACCCGCCCCCTCAGTCGCGGGTCAGCTTGCGATGGGTGACACGGTGCGGCCGCGCCGCCTCGGCGCCGAGGCGCTCGACCTTGTTCTTCTCGTACCCCTCGAAGTTGCCCTCGAACCAGAACCACTTGGCCGGGTCTTCGTCCGTGCCTTCCCAGGCCAGGATGTGCGTCGCGACCCGGTCGAGGAACCACCGGTCGTGCGAAATCACCACCGCGCAGCCGGGGAACTGCTCCAGCGCGTTCTCCAGCGAGCCCAGCGTCTCGACGTCCAGGTCGTTCGTCGGCTCGTCGAGCAGGATCAGGTTCCCGCCCTGCTTGAGCGTCAGCGCCAGGTTGAGCCGGTTGCGCTCACCACCGGAGAGCACGCCCGCCGGCTTCTGCTGGTCCGGGCCCTTGAACCCGAACGCGCTGACGTACGCCCGCGACGGCATTTCGGTCTGCCCGACGTGGATGTAGTCCAGCTCGTCGGAGACGACCTGCCAGACCGTCTTCTGCGGGTCGATCCCGCCCCGGTTCTGGTCCACATAGGACAGCTTGACCGTCTCGCCGATCTTGACCTCGCCGCCGTCCGGCTCCTCGAGCCCGACGATGGTCTTGAACAGCGTCGTCTTGCCGACGCCGTTCGGGCCGATCACACCGACGATGCCGTTGCGCGGCAGGTTGAACGACAGCCCGTCGATGAGCACGCGGCCGTCGAAGCCCTTCTGCAGCTTCTCGACCTCGACCACGACGTTGCCCAGGCGCGGGCCCGGCGGGATCTGGATCTCTTCGAAGTCCAGCTTGCGGTGCTTGTCCGCCTCCGCCGCCATCTCCTCGTAGCGGTCGAGGCGCGAGCGCGATTTCGTCTGGCGCGCCTTCGCGTTGGACCGGACCCACTCGAGCTCGGACTTCAGCCGCTTGGCGAGCTTCGCGTCCTTCTTGCCCTGGACCTCGAGGCGCTCGCGCTTCTTCTCCAGGTACGTCGAGTAGTTGCCCTCGTAGCCGACGACGCGGCCGCGGTCCAGCTCCATGATCCACTGGGCCACGTTGTCGAGGAAGTACCGGTCGTGGGTGACGGCGAGCACGGCGCCGGCGTAGCGGGCCAGGAACTGCTCCAGCCACAGGACACTTTCGGCGTCCAGGTGGTTGGTGGGCTCGTCGAGCAGCAGCAGGTCCGGCGCCGACAGCAGCAGCTTGCACAGCGCGACCCGGCGGCGCTCACCACCGGAGAGGTGGGTGACGCCTTCGTCCGGCGGCGGGCAGCGCAGCGCGTCCATGGCCTGCTCGACGGTCGAGTCGAGCTCCCAGGCGTCGGCGTGGTCCAGCTCCTCCTGGAGCTTGCCCATCTCCTCGAGCAGCTCTTCGCTGTAGTCGGTCTCCATCAGCTTGAGGACCTCGTTGTAGCGGTCCAGCTTGACCTTGACCTCGCCGAGGCCTTCCTCGACGTTCTGCCGGACCGTCTTCTCCTCGTTGAGCTCCGGCTCCTGCATGAGGATGCCGACCGAGGCGCCGGGCTGGAGGAACGCTTCGCCGTTGCTGGCCTGCTCGATCCCCGCCATGATCTTGAGAACGGTGGACTTACCGGCACCGTTCGGCCCGACCACGCCGATCTTGGCGCCGGGGTAGAACGCGGTGCTGACGTCGTCGAGGATGACCTTGTCCCCGACGGTCTTGCGCACCTTCTTCATGGTGTAGATGAACTCGGCCATACCCACGATCGTAGAGCGCGCTCGATCGCGCCTCGACGCCGGTCACCGTCGGACTACCGAAAGTCAGCCCGAGATCACGGCGAGAGTAGCAAAACGGCCGTTTTCCCGGCACCCGGACGGCGGCTCAACCTCAACTGGAACCCGAGGGTCGCTTGCCCTCGGCGAGGTTCTTCAGCATCGCGTTGTAGGCGTTCAGCTCTTCGTCGCCCGTTGCCGCTTCGCGCCGGTCACGCCGCTTCGCCTCCCGCTCGTCCTGCCGCGACCACTGCACCAGCAGCGCGATCAGCACCAGCAGCACCGGGACCTCGCCGGCGGCCCAGGCGATGCCGCCGCCGAGCCGCTGGTCGGCGAGCAGGTCGGTGACCCACGGCAGGTGCAGCTGGCCGTAGAAGGCCTGCCCGATGACCGTCTGCTTGCTCATCAGGATCACGCCGAAGAACGCGTGGAACGGCATCGCGGCGAACATCATGCCGAGCCGGCCGAGGTACGGGATCCGCCGCGGCGACGGGTCGACGCCGATCACCGGCCAGTAGAAGACGTACCCGGCGAGCAGGAAGTGCCCGTTCATCGCCAGGTGCGCCCAGTGGTACTGCAGCGCGTTGTCGAACAGGCCGGAGAAGTACAGCGCGTAGAACGAGCCGACGAACAGCACCAGCGCGACCACCGGGTGGGTCAGGAACCGCGAGACCGGCGAGTGGACGAAGGCGACGAGCCACTCGCGCGGCCCCGGCGGGGCGTCCTTGCCCGCGGCCGGCAGGGCGCGCAGCGCGAGCGTCACCGGCCCGCCGAGCACGAACAGCACCGGCGCCACCATCGACAGCAGCATGTGGTTGCCCATGTGGACGCTGAACATCGCGGGCGCGTACCGGCCGATGCCCGACGACGTCGCGATCAGCAGCACCACGCACCCGGTGATCCAGGCGATGGTGCGGCCGACGGGCCAGGTGTCGCCGCGGCGCAGCAGCCGCCGCACCCCGGCGAGGTAGAGGCCGCCGAGGACGAGCGCGAAGGTGCCGTAGACCAGGTCGAAGCGGGTGTCGAAGAGCAGCCGCCACACCGTCGGCGCGCCGTCGAGGTCGTAGCCGATCAGCAGCTCGGTGGTGGACGGCTGGGTGATCGCGTCCGCCGGCGGTGGCGTCCTGGCCAGCCCGGACGCGATCCCGATGGTGACGAACATGATCAGGATCTCGACCGAGGCCAGGCGCAGCAGCTGGGCGCCGCCCTTGCCGTCGACGAGGTTCGCCACCCCCTTTTCGCGCTGCTGGTGGCCGAACACCCCGAGCAGCAGCAGCGCGACCGTCTTGGCCACCACGAGCAGGCCGTAGTCGGTGGTGAACAGATCGTTCAGGCCGATCCGGACCAGCGCGTTGACCGCGCCGGAGAGCGCCATCACGATCCAGCAGACCAGGGCCAGCTTCGAGAACCGCTGCGCGGCCAGGCTCAGGTGGTCCCCGCGCCGGTACCCCAGCGCCAGCAGGGCGATCAGGCCACCGACCCACAGCGCCGCGGCGACCAGGTGGAACAGCAGGCTGTTGGTGGCGACGTCGTGCGAGCCGCCGCTGGCGGAGTGCCCGGTGACGGCGACCGGGACCAGCCCGCCGACGGCCAGGAAGAACAGCACCGCCGTCCAGCCCCAGGACAGCGCGAGCCGGCAGCCGAGCGCGATGAGGATGGCGATCAGCGCCGTCCACAGCCACGCCTTCGGCTGTTCGATGGCGCCGACGAGGTCGAGCAGCGTCTGCGGGTCCAGCACGTCGCCGAACGGCTTCCCGGCGGTGTCGGCGGCGGTGAAGGCGACCGAGAGCAGGGCCGCGCCGAACCACACCCAGGCGGCGATCCCCGCCGCGCGCAGGGCGCCGTAGCCCTCCGGCCCGAGCGTCCCGGACTTCTGCGGCGGCACCAGGAAGGCGGCCAGCAGCAGCGCCCCGACGCAGATCACCGACGCGCATTCGGACAGCACGCGCATGACGGTGATGCCGTACTTGGTGACCAGGCCCGGGTCGGGCAGGCCGGCGATCGCGTAACCGGCCCCGCCGGTGAGCGCGATCAGGCCGATCGCGACCACGGCGGCCAGCAGGACGCCGACCACCAGCAGGGGCAGCACACTGGCCCGGCGCTGGGTGGGGACGTCGGATTTCGTGGCGGACACGCCCCTGAGGGTATGCCCCGGCCCGGTCAGGCCCGTGTGACGGGCAGGATGGAGCCGTGAAGATGATCCTGCTGCGGCACGCGGAGTCGCTCGGCAACGTCGACGAGCTCGCCTACACGCGGATCCCCGACCACGCCCTGCCGCTGACCGCCAAGGGCGAGCAGGAGGCGCGCGCGGTGGCGCCGGAAATCGCGCGCCTGCTCGACGGCGCGCGGCCCGCGGTGTACGTCAGTCCGTACCTGCGCACCCGGGAGACGTTGCGGCTGCTGGACATCCGGGCGTCGTGCGAGCGGCTGGTGCAGGAGCCGCGGCTGCGCGAGCAGGACTGGGGCAACCTGCAGGACCCGGCCGACCAGGAGGTCCAGAAGGCGCGGCGGCACGAGTTCGGGCACTTCTTCTACCGGCTGCCGTTCGGCGAGTCGGGCGCGGACGTCGACGACCGCGTCGCGGCGTTCCTCTCGGACCTGCGCCTGCGCGAGGAAAGTCACCCGGAGACGGTGCTGATCGTCTCCCACGGGCTCACGCTGCGGCTGCTGTGCCGGCGGCTCTTCGGCTGGAGCATCGAATTGTTCGAATCCCTGTCCAACCCCGCGACCTGCGAATACCGCGTCCTCACCGAGTCCGATGGCAAGTGGGTGCTGGACCGGCCGTTCGCCCAGTGGCGGGACTCACCCGACGGGGAAACCCAGCTTTAGCGGGGCGGTCAGCACGACCCGGGTGCCGTGACCGGGCGCCGAGTCGATGCGCGCGCCGCCGTCGATTTCGGCCATCCGCGCGTGGATCGAGTTCTCGATGCCGAACCCGGCGCGGCGCGCGCCGAGGTCGAAGCCGGTGCCGTGGTCGCGGACGGACACCGTGACGACGCCTTCGCGCTCTTCGAGGCACACCACGGCCTTCGCCGTCCTCGCGTGCTTCAAGGTGTTCCGCAGTGCTTCGCGGGTTGCGTCGTGAAGGGCGTTGACGACGGCTTCGGGGACGTCGGTGGGCTTCGCGAGCACGACGAGGTCGACGCGGAGGCCGTCGGCCGTCATCTCGACCGCCAGCGCGCCGAGGCGGTGTTCGAGCCCGCCCGGCTCGGCGGGCGCGTCGCCGTCGAGGCTCAGCCGCAGGCGCAAGGCGTGCGCGCGGGCGGTGCGGCGGACCTGGTCGAGGCTGCCGCGCGGGTCGAGCGCGTCGCTCGGCGCGGGCAGTGCGAGGGACTCCATCACCTGCAGGACGGTGTCGTGGACGTCGCGGCGGTGCCGTTCCCGCTCGGCGGCCCGGCCGCGCTGCTCGCCCAGCCCGAGCGCGAACCGCATGGACCCGGCGACGAGCAGCACGATGGCGAGCGCCGTCACCGCGGCCGCGACCAGGGCGAGCAGGATCCACGTCGCAGGCGCCGACGTCCCCGACACCGCCGCCATGCCGTAGCGCAGGAGCAGCGCGCCGATGATGGCGACGGCCCCGGCGGGCGCGCCGCGCAGCAGGGTCCAGACCATGACCGTGCCCATGACGTTCGGCCAGGCCAGGGTCAGCAGCTCGGGTGAATGGGCCGCGAACACCGCGGCGGCGAAGCTCGTCACGAGCGTGTACGCGGTATCGGCGGCCAGGACCGACCGGATCCCGGTGGCGCGGCGGAAGACCCAGCCCACTTCCAGGAGGTTCGGCACCAGGTAGAGGACGACGGCGCCCCAGAGCACCGGCGCGCTCAGCGGACCGCCGGACCAGACGGCCTGCAGGAACAGGGCCAGCCGGAACGCGACCGGCACCAGCACGAGCCGCGGCACGGCGTCCCGCACGAGCGTCAGGCCGGTCCCGCCGAACCGCCCGCTTCCGCCGGCGAGCGCCCCCGCTCCGCCGAGCAGCACAACCCTCACGACGTCCTCCCCGGACCAAGGCCCCTACCTTGATCAGCCGACCTGAAATTGAAACGTCGCCGTATTCATTTCAGTTTACCGACGGGGTTCAGCTTGCCTCGCGCACCAGCAGACTGTCAACGCCCGGGGCGTGGCGGAAACGCCGGTTCCGGCACGGATTTCGTGCCCGGAACGGCTACCGGCCGATCATCGCCTCCGCTTCTTCCCGCCGCCGCGACCGGCGGGCGAAGAGCGCGGCGGGCAGGATCAAGGCCGCCACGAGCGCGACGAACACGAACGCCACGTCGTAGTCGGTCGCCTGCGCGATCCCGCCGACGATCGGCGGCCCGCCCAGGAAGCCGGTGTACGCGACGGCGGTGACGAAGCCGATCTCGCGCTCACCGCCGGTGCCGTCGCCGCGTTTCCCGGCGTCCCCGGCGAGGCTGAGGGCCATCGGGAAGGACGCGGCGAGACCCGCGCCGGCCAGCGCGAACCCGGCGTACCCCACGGCGGCGACCGGGATCAGGGCCGCGGCGAGCAGCCCGGCTGCGGCCAGGGTGGCGCCCGCGGCGAGGCAGCGCGTCGGGCCGAACCGGCGTTGCGCCCACGGGCCCGCCAGCCGGGTCAGCGCCATGACCAGCTGGAACCCCGCGAACGCGAGAGCGGCGGCGCCCTGGCCGACGCCGCGCTCGACCGTCATCAGCAGCGCCGACCAGTCCGACGACGCCCCTTCGGCGATGGCCGAGCACAGCGCGACCGCGGCGAGCAGCCACAGCACCGGCCGCCGGATCGGCGCCCGCGCCGGCGTGACGACGGGTTCTTCGGTGTGCTGGGGGCGGATGCCCGGGACGTCGCGGATCACCAGGGCCAGCACCAGGACCGCGACGACGGCGGCCACGCTGAGGTGGCGCGCCGGGGACCAGCCGTGACCGGCGGCGAGGCCCGCGGCCAGCGAACCGGCGAGCGCGCCGAAGCTGAACCCCGCGTGGAAGACGGACATCACCGGCTTGCCCAGGCGACGTTCGACCGCGACGCCGGCGACGTTCATCGCGACGTCGAGCATCCCGACGCTCGCGCCGATCACCAGCAGCGCCCCGGCCAGCAGCGGGACGGTGGGGGCGAACCCGATCAGCACCAGCGAACCGGCGGCCATCGCGGTGCTCCCGGCGACGACCGCCCTGGCGCCGGCCCGTTCGATCAGCCGTCCGGACACCGAGGCGGCGGCGAGCATGCCGACGCTGGCCCCGAGCAGGGCCAGGCCGAAGACGCCGGGTGAGGCGTGCACCTGCGCGGTCAGTGCGGGCGTGCGCGACGCCCACGACCCCAGCGCGAGCCCGTTGAGGGCGAAGACGGTGAACACCGCGATCCGGTCCCGCATGCCTTCAGCGTGACTTAAGCGCTTCAGAAAGTCCACCGCGTAGTGGATAGACTGCGCGGATGACCCGGCGGCGCCGTCCCACGCTCGACGATGTCGCCGGCGCCGTCGGCGTCTCGCGCGCGACGGTGTCGAACGCCTACAACCGGCCGGACCAGCTGTCCGCCCGGCTGCGGGACGAGGTGCTGCGGGTGGCGGCCGAACTGGGCTACCCCGGTCCGGACCCGACCGCGCGGAGCCTCGCGACCAGCCGCACGGGCGCGATCGCGGTGCTGCTGGACACGTCACTCTCGATGGCGTTTTCGGACCCGGCGCTGTACCTGACGCTGGACGCGCTGGCGCGGGTGATCGACCCCGGCGGCCATGCGCTGCTGCTCCTGCCCGGCGGCGCTTTCGGCGGGCCGGCGGCCGACCGCGTGCTCACCGCGCAGGCCGACATCGCGATCGTGTACTCGCTGCCCGATGGCGCTCCGTCGCTGGAGGCGGTGCGGACGCGGGGGTTGCCGCTCGTGGTGATCGACCAGCCGCTGCTGCCCGGCACGGCGCGGGTCGGCTGCGCGGACCGGGCCGGGGCGGCGGCGGCCGCGCGGCACCTGCTGGACCTGGGCCACCGGCGGTTCGGGATCTTCGCCGCATGCAGCCACCTCCGGCCGGGCGGGGGTGCGCTGACCGTGGCGGAAGCCTCGGCGGCGCCGTTCCACGACGTCCGCGAACGGCTGGGCGGCTACCTGGACGAGCTGGGGTCGTGTCCGGTCGTAGTCGAGGAGGCGGCCGGGCTCAGCGCGGAGAGCGCAATGGCGGGGGCGTTCGCGCTGCTGGGGACGTCACCGCGGCCGACGGCGGTGCTGTGCATGTCCGACCAGCTGGCGCTGGCGGTGCTGGCCGCGGCCCGTGAGCTGGGGATCAGCGTGCCGGGTGAGCTGTCGGTCGCGGGTTTCGACGACAGCCCGCCGGCATCGTGGTCGTCGCCGCCGCTGACGACGGTCCGGCAGGACCTCGCGGCCAAGGGGCGGATCGCCGGGGAATTGGCGCTGGGGCTGCTGGACGGTTCGGCGCCTGCGCCGGTGCCGGTCGAGGTGCCGGTTTCGCTGGTCGTGCGCGGAAGCACGGGACCCGCTTAGCACTGCCTCGGTTGTTCGGCAAGGCCGTTTTCCTCGGCTGTGGACAACCTTTCCCTCGCCGCGCGGTTGTCCACAGATTCGAAATCCCGGGCTGACAAAGCCATCCCCGCCCGCCAATCTGGAATCACACGTTCACCGCGGCCCGGCCGCGATTCCGGAGGGGAAATCCACCATGTCTTCACGTCGTCTTCGTTCCCGCCTGCCGCACATCGTGGTCCTGGCCATGGTCGGGCTGCTGACCAGCGTCGGAGCCGCGCACGCGGGCACGGACCCGGGCTGCCGCAAGGGCGAGTTCTGCCTGTGGCCGTCCGACGGTTACGCCGGCGAAATCCAGCGGTTCGACCTGCGCTCGGCCAATACCGGGGAATGCCTGCCACTGCCCGAAGGATTCGACGGGTCGTCGTTCGCGAATTTGATGACCCGCGACGTCACGGTGTACCAGGACGAGGAATGCTCGACGGAGGGAGATTTCGTCACCTATCCGGGTGGCGGCACGTACGTCCCGAACGCGCCATTCCTGGTCCGGGGCATCCAAATCTGGGAGTGACACCGACCCGGGCCCCGCAAAGCCGCCCGCTCCGAGGAGGGAGCCGGCTCGCGGCGGCGGCCGGGCCCGACCGGGGCCGCTCCCCCGAAGCGGCCCCACCCGTGGGCGCGCCCCCTGCGGCAGGGCGCGCCCACGGGCTCCCCGGGGGCCTTCCTGGGCCCCTGGAGCCGCAGGAGACGCGTTCCAGGCCCAGGAGCCGGTCCCCGGGGCCGACGGGAGGCCTGTTGGAGTTCTCGGGCGGCGCTTCGGCCGACCGGGGGGGGCGAACTCCAGCAGGTCACCCTCCGGGTGCCTGGCAGCCAGCCGGGAGCTACCACCTGACACCTACCAGCGGCGAACACCTCAAACGGCAGAGGAGGTCACCATCGGCATTCCCGCAGGCAGGAGCCTCCCCGACACAACTTCCCGGTAGAAGTCCAGGGGTCGACGACCGGCTCGCCGCCCCGCTGCGCCGGGCAGGCAGCGGCGCGCAGAAGCCCACGGCGCTGCCTGCCCGGCCGCGGGTCGAGCGGGCGAGCAGGGTTCTGGCTGGACACAGCAAGAGCCTTCTGCTGGCCAGATTACAGGTTCCGGCCGCGCGGAGAACCCCGAACGGTCACGCTCAGCACTTCCCCGGACACAGGAGGGGGTCCGATCACCACTGCGCGCGCGAAACTCCCCGATTACGTCGAACGAGACCTGAAACGATTCGCCGGTGTCGAACGATCGAGTGGGTGGCGACGACTAAGCTGCCAGTGCCGGGTCACCGGCAGCGGCCGTCGGCGCGGGCCCTCGTAGCTCAGCTGGATAGAGCAAGAGCCTTCTAATCTCTAGGTCGCAGGTTCGAGTCCTGCCGGGGGCGCCACCAGGGAAGACGCCGTGCGCAGCAGCGCACGGCGTGCCCCGGCCCAGTGATCGGGCCCACAGCCGACGCCTCGGTCTCACTCCCACTGTGGACAGTTCCGCCTGTCGTGCGCTCTCGCGCGCAGGACTCCGGAAGGCGCACCGCGTAAGCGGCCAGGTGGCCCAGCGGGTCCCGAACGAGTTCTTCCCGAAACAACCTTGTTATCTCGCCGATCGATCGATCGCGGCCTCGCACGATCGGGTGAAGCCAACAGAGAGGACCACAAATGGACCAGGAACCACCCGGCGGTGGCCGCCACCGCCGGCGAAGGCAGAACACCGTCGCCCGGACGGCCCTCGACGAAGCCCGCCGCGCCGGACTCGTCCAGCGCCACCTGACCAAGCTCAGCTACCTGGCCGCCCGCGCCCGCCCGGCACCGGAACCACTACCCCGAACACCCGCAGAGCCGGCGAACATCCCGTCCTCCACATCGGACGCGGCCTGACACCGGCACCGGCCGGACAGAGGACCGGACCACCGAAGCCCGGCGGTCTTGTCCCCACCCACACCGGGCAAGG
This sequence comes from Amycolatopsis sp. 505, assembly GCF_031625235.1. Taxonomy (NCBI): domain Bacteria; kingdom Bacillati; phylum Actinomycetota; class Actinomycetes; order Pseudonocardiales; family Pseudonocardiaceae; genus Amycolatopsis; species Amycolatopsis sp. 505. The sequence continues at coordinate 52,067 of NZ_JACKQP010000006.1, read as the reverse complement.
TGGCGGTAGCGCATGGCTGAAGACGCTGACCCGGTCCCACGCCTGCCACGCTGACCCGAAATTGGTCGTTCTTCCGGACTCGTGAACGAGGCTGCGATGCGAATACGTGAACTCGCCGTCGAAGGTGCCCTGGAAATCACGCCGACGCCGGTTTCGGCTGATCGCGGCCACTTCGTCTCCACGTTCCAGGAGACAGCCTTCCGACCGGCCACCGGCCGGCCGCTCTTCGAAGTGGCCCGGACCAGCCACAGCCGGTCGCGGCCGGGGGTCGTTCGGGGGGTCCACTTCACCGCGACACCGCCGGGCTGCGCCCGGTCGGCGTCGGCCACGCGTTCATCTCGTTGCAGGACGACACCGTGATGTCCTACCTGTTCTGCGGGGAATACGTGGCGGAAAACGAGCTCGCGCTCTCCGTGCTCGACCCCGCCCTCGACCTCCCGCTGCCGGGAGACCTCACACCGGTTCTGTCCGCGCGCGACCAAGCCGCGCCGACGCTCGCCGAAGCCCTGGAACGCGGGCTGCTTCCGCACTACGACAAGTGCAAAGCCGCCGAAGAGGCCCTGTCGCACTGACCGGGCCGGCCGGTTACCGAGATCGGAGCGAACCATTCGGATCCTCTTCACCACCGAACCCCTGCTGGGTCACTTCTTCCCGCTGGTCCCGCTCGCCTGGGCCTGCCGGGCGGCGGGGCACGAGGTGCTGGTCGCCGTCCCCGAAAACTTCGTCGACACCGTCCTGCGGTCGGGGTTGCCCGCCGTGGCGTGCGGGCCGCCGATGGACTTCGTCGAGCTGGGGCCGGACCTGTCCACCCATCCGATCGAACAGCGGCGGCACGTGCACGGGCGGGTGTTCGGGCGGATCGCCGAGGCCGCACTGCCCCGGATGCTGTCCATTGTGGACTCGTGGCGGCCCGATGTCGTGCTGAGCGAGCGGGCCGAGTTCGCCGGGCCGCTCGCCGCGGCCGCGCACGGCACACCGCTGGCCGACGTGCGCTGGGGCGTGGCCGAACTGCCCGAGTACCGCGCGGGCGCGGCCGAGGTGCTCGCCGGCTCGCCGGCCGCGTCCGGACTCACTCTTCCCGAGGCCGCCCTGTCGCTGAGCCCGTGGCCCCCGAGCCTGCGCCTGCCGCACGCCAAAAGCCAGCTGAGCTTCCGGCACGTGTCCTACAACGGCACCGCGCACGTTCCCGGCTGGGCGCTCGCGCCGCGCACCAAGCCCCGGATCTGCCTGACCCTCGGCACGCTGGTTCCGCTTTTCGGAATTCCCGACCTGCACGGGAAAATGCTGGCCGTCGTGCGGGAGCTCGGGCGGCTGGACGTCGACGTGGTGATCGCGGTCGACGAGCGGGCCATAGCCTCCTGGGGTCCCTTGCCGGAGAACGTCAGCCAGGCCGGGCGGATGCCGCTGCACCAGGTACTCGGTGCCTGCGATGTGCTGATCCAGCATGGCGGGCAGGGCACCACCCTCACCGCGTTCGCCGCCGGGGTGCCGCAACTGGCCCTGCCGCAGTTCGACGACCAGTTCGAGAACGCGGACGCGGTCGCCAAGGCCGGGGCGGGGATCAGGATGCTGCCCGACGAAGTCACCCCGAGAGCCGTGGCCGCGCATTGCGAAGAACTGCTCGGCACGCCCGCGTTCGCCACGGCTGCCGCGGCCGTCGCCCGCGAGATGGCGGCGCAGCTCTCACCTCTCGATGTCGTCGCCAATCTGGAGGCGCTGGGCGGATGAACAAGGTGCGCGGCAGTTTCACCGAATGCACCGCGCAGATCGTGACCGCCGACGACCCGGCCCGGTCGACCGTCACCGCCGACATCGACCTGGCTTCGGTCGGCACCGGCCTCAAGATGCGGGACGACCACCTGCGGTCGGCCGGCTGGTTCCGGGCCGACGAGAACGCGACTTCGGGCTCACCTTCGGCCTGGCCGTCGACGGCAGCAAGGTCGTCATCGGCGACAAGGTCGACGTCACGCTGGACAGCGAAGCCGTTCTGAACGCCTGACGGGAGCCGGGTCGGGCCGGTGAGCCCGACCCGGGCCGGTCAGGCCGGGGCGTTGAGCAACTCCGCCAAGCCCGCGTAGCCCGCGTTCTTCAGCCGCTCGCCCGACGTCGTCGTGTAGGCCTCGTCGGCGCGGATGCCGAGTCCCTCGACCATCCGGTTCATGAAGTTGAACAGGGCGCAGACCAGGACGGCGTCGTGGAGCGCGCGCTCGTCCCAGCCGGCCGCGAAGACGGCTTCGGCGTCCGCGTCGGTCATTTTCGACGGCGTCCTCGTCAGCTTGCCCACGTAGGCGAGCACCGGCTTGAGCCGCGCGTCCACGTTCGCGGACTCGAGGTCGGCCAGCGCCGCCGCCAGCGTGCCCTCCGGGATGCCGAACGCCTCGGCGGTGACGGTGTGGATGCCGTGGCAGTAGTCGCAGCTGTTCAGGCCGGACACGTAGGCCGCGATCAGCTCACGCTCGCCCGGCGTGAACGGCGACTCGCCGCGCAGCACCAGCTCGTGGAAGGCCAGCAGGTGCCGCGCCGGGCCCGGGTAGGCCTGGAACACCTGGAGGAGCGTCGTCTCGGACGGCAGGGATTTCAGGTAGGACATCGGAGGCCCTCTCCGTTCGGTGGTGCGTCGGCGCAGGCATCGACGTCCGCTCGGCGCAGCACGCACGCGGTCAGGTAGGCGATCGAGGCGTGGCCCGCACCGGGCGCGGCCGCGGCGACGCGCTCGGCAGTCTTGACCCACTCCTGGCGCAGCGAGCCCGGGGTGCCCGCGGCCGGCTCGCCGAAGCCGGAGCGCACCGAGCGCCAGTGGTCCCGGCCGAGTGCGACCAGGCCCGCCAGGTCGAAACTGCTGCCCCCGTGGCGCACCTGGTCGACCAGCTGGGTGACCAGCGCCGGATCGTCGGCGATCCGCGCCAGGCCCAGCCCGCCGAGCAGGCGGTCGGGGTCGAGGCCGAGCAGGATGATGCCGACCTCGACGTCGGCGGGCGCGTCGACGTCGGGCAGGGCGAACCGGCTGTCGGCGGGCTCAGACACCGACGGCCTCCCGGAGCGTCCGGACGGGGCTTTCCTCGCGGACGGCGGCCGCGATGGCCGCGGCCGCCCGGGTCGTCGCCACGCGGTGCCCGTCGATGTTCCGGGCCGCCGGGCCGAGGACCATCGCCGTGGCGGCGCCGACCGCCGAAACGCGGGGGGCGCGCTCGAAGACCAGGGTGCGCTCGTCCAGGGCCGGCCATCCGTCGCGCTCGCCGACCAGTTCGGCGGGCAGCAGGCCGTCGCCGATGGACGGTGCCGTGCCCAGCGCCAGGACGGCGTGGTCGGCGACGATCCGGCGGCCGCTCGCGAGGCGCACCGTCACCGTCCCGCCGACGCCGGTCGCGATCCGGGCCACGGTTTCGCCGCGGTGGACGACCAGCCGGCCGTCCGCTTCGGCTTGCCGGAGCAACGGCTGGAACTCGAACATGATCGACGCCCGGCGGAACTGGTTCATCAGGGCGAGCCGGTCGGCCCAGCCGACGCTGTCGAACCGCTTGCGGCCCTCCGGGCGGAAGAACGTCGAGTTGACGTCGGCGCACTGGTACCGCTCGCCGGGGTCGCGCAGCACCCAGTGCACCTCCCGCCCGGCCGAAAGCGCGTTGGTGATCAGGTGCGCGGCGGTCAGACCGGCGCCGACGACGATCTGCCGTCCGGTGTCGGGCACGGGCTCGTCCCAGTACGAGACCCCGGGAGGTGTCGGGCCGCCGCCCCACCACGGATCCGGGGCCGGGCGCCGTTCCTCGCCGAGGCAGAGCACGACGTGGCGGGCGGTGACGGTGAAGGCGCCGGCGTGCACCGTGACCGCGTCGGCGGACGGCACCACCTCGCGGACCTCGCCCCGCCACGTCTTCTCGCCGACGTGGTGGCTCGCCGCCAGATGCGCGCAGTAGGCCTCGAAGACGTCCACCGGCACGACGGACCGGTGGCCGGCCTGCGACATCCGGATCTCCCGGCGCTCGACCGGGGTCAGCCGCGCCCAGTGCAGCCGGGCGAAGTCGACCAGCTCGCAGTCGCGGTAGCCCTCGACGCCGGGGTGGTGCTCGTAGGGCGAGCGCAGGACACGCTGGCCCAGCCGGTCGATCCGGTCGAAGAAGCGCCCGCACGGGCGGCCGTCACGGTCGATCACCACGACGTCGCGGACGCCGTGGTGCCACAGCGCCGACGTCACGGCGAGGCCGGCCGGCCCCGCCCCGACGACGACGACCTCCGCGGTCGCGGCCGGCCGGGTGCCGCGGTCCGCGGCCGGCGGGGCGGGCAGCCGCGGCCAGTCACGGCCGCGGGGCGAGTCCAGCAGGTGCGGTTCCGGGACGAACTTGATCACGAATTCCCCTCACGCCCGAGACCGGGACCGGGCGCCGGTTCAGCCGATCACCGTGATGGGCACGATCAGCTCGACCACCGGTCGCTGCCGCATCCCGTTGGTGACCAGTTCTTCGAGCGTCTGCTGCGACCGCTCGGCGCTGTCGGTGGCGAGCGGGCTGTACCGGGAGGAGAAGTACGTCGGCTTGCTGCCGCCGGTTTCCATCGAGTACGTCTTGAGCACGGCCTCGCCCGGCCGGACCTCACCGTCGTAGAAGGTCAGCCGCCGCTGGTCGGGCGTCATGAAGCTCTTCGCGAACTGGGGCGACATCAGCGCGGCGTCGTCGATGAACACCGAGTCCTCGTCCAGCACCGCCTGCATGGCGACCCACGTCCGGTCGGTCAGGTTGGTCTCGGCCTTGATGACCTGCCAGCGCCCCGGCTCCGGAAGGCTGACACTCACCGAAACGTCGTGATCGGTGGTGTCGATAGCGCCGGTGATCATGAGTACCCGGCGGCCGACATCGGCCACGCCGGTCAGCTGGATGTCCCGGGCGCGGACCCGGCTGGAAACATCGAGTCCTGGCAATTCGGGCGACGACATGACGAAGCCTCCTCGTTATTCACCCCAGAAAATAACGGCCGCAACGGCGAACACGACGAGGTTTTCATACCACAAGAGACATTGTCAAGATGAGGAATACCCCGTTCCGAGGCATGCATTGCACCCACCGGGAACGTACGCCATCCGGGCGACTTCTTACCCCGTTCGGCGCAGTGCCGCTCAGTCAGCCGTCGGCCGTCGCCCGACCGTCCCGGTCACAAACCGTCACGGGGCCGAGCCGCGGCAGCCTGGCCGGAGTAAGCCTCAGCGTCATCTAGCGGCCAGTGCTCACTGCCCCGGCGAGCCCGGGCGGGCCGGGGCGTCGACACCGTCCTGCAGACGGCCGACATAACGGATCTCGAATGCGGATTCCGCCCGCTGCACCATTATTTTCAGCACCAGACCCGGTTTCACCATAATCATGAAATTGCCGGGATCGTGCGGGTCGCCGAAAATGTCGTAGATCAGAAAAGCAGACCCGTCGCCCACAGCGAACAATGCCTCGTAGACGACGTTCCGTTCGGCCTGTGTCGCCGACTCGGCCCAGTCCTCGAGCACCTGCACTCCCGCGGTGAGCTGGAGGCGCATCGCCATCCGCCGGCCTCCCAACCGAACTTCGGCCGGACGCCGGGCGCGCACGGCGAGTCCCGCCCCGCACTCCGGCCCCGGTGAGGTTCCAGTGTCCCGCCCTCGCGGTGACCGCGTCATCTCTGTGCGTGCGCCGGACCGGCAGGCGCGCGCCCGTGACGCGGCACCCGCCCGGCCGCCGGACGTTCAGTTGTAACCGAGAACGATGTGCTCACGCAGGTACTCCCGCTCGGCCGGCGCGGCCGGTTCCCGCGGCGAGTCCGCGCGCGGGCGGCCGCTCGGTTCGGCCGGCTTTCCGTCGGGCCGGCCCTTCCCGGCCGGCAACGCCGGAGCTGTCATGGCGTTTCCTCCGTTCTCCCTCCCCGGCCCGGAAGCTCACGAATCAGACGAATCTCGCCGCATTCCGGGATACCGGCCGTCGAGTGGCCGAGGCGGTTCGACGGCAGCGGTTCAGCGCGAGGGCGAGTGCCTCACCGCGGCGTCCGCGCGGTGACTTCCGCTCACGCGGCATCCCGCAGCCGGACCTCGTAGTCGTGCTCCATCTCGGCGACGAGGTCGGACCAGACGATGCCCCGCCCCAACCGGGGCATCGGCCGGGCCTGCCAGGCGTCCGGCACGTCCGTCAAGGCCGTCGGGGCCGTGTCGGAGCCGGGCCGGATGGGCTCGATGGCGTCGCTGGCGGTCATGGCAGGACCCTCCTCGGTCGGGACGGTCCCGGCTCGGCCGGGACCGCTGTCGTCGTCGTGGGCACAGTGGGCAGGGCGGCCGCGCCGGCCTGCCGGTCGGTGAGGCGTCCGGTCGCGTGCAACCAGGCGACCGTGTCGCGCACGGTGCGGGCCACCGGCCGCGCCGGGACGCCGGCCCCGGGTGCGTCCGCGGCGACGGGCACGGCGGAGGCACAGACGTAGAGCGCGCCGTACTCGGCCGGGATGTGCCACGGCCAGCCGCGCTGCAGCAGGTCGGCACCCCGGCCGACCGGGAACATCGCCCGCGCTGGGAGGAACGCCGCGGGCAGGCGCCGCCCGGTCGCGGCCCGGACCACGGCGAGGTACTCGCGGGTGGTCAGGAAGTGGCCCGGCCCGAAGTACCCGTCGCCGGGCACGCCGTCGAACAGCCGCGCGTGCAGTTCCGCCGAGTCGCGGACGTCGCCGATCGGCAGCCCGCCCGACGGCCAGATCGGCATCAGCCCGCGCAGCAGGTCCCGCAGCCGCGCGTTCTGGTCGCCCAGGTGCGGGTCGTGCGGTCCGAGCAGCGCCGGCGGGTGGGTGACGGTGACCGGGACGCCGTCGGCGCGGTGCGCACGGGCGATCCGCTCGGCCTCGGCCTTCGAGGCGAGGTAGGCCTCCCGCGGGGTGCCGACCGGGCTCGCCGCCCCGATCGCCGGCCCGGCCGCCGGGTACAGTGCCCCGACGGTGGAGACGTGCACGATCCGCCCGGTGCCCGCCCGGCGTGCGGCGGCGAGCACGACTTCGGTGCCGCCCGCGTTCACCCGCCACAGCTCGGCCCGGCGCCGGCTGTCGAAGGTGTAGACGCCCGCCGCGTGCAGCAGCGCGTCCGCACCGTCGACCAGCCGGGCGACGGCGGCGGGGTCCGTGACGTCGCCGGCCACGACGTCCACAGTGGACGGTACGGTCCGGGCGGGGTCGCGGGCGAGCAGCCGCACCCGGTGCCCCCGCCGCAGCAGGGCCGCGACCGTGTGGGTCCCGAGGAAGCCGGTGCCGCCGGTGACCGCGATCAGCATGACGTTCGCCTCCCTCAGGCCGCGCGGGCCCGCCCGTCGATCCGGTGGTAGCCGCCGCCGTAGAAGACGAGCGCGTGTTCGCCCTCGCCGCGGCTGGTGGCGACCACCCGGCCGAGGAAGATCGAGTGGTCACCACCCGACACCACCTCGGCGAGCTCGCATTCGAGCCAGGCCAGCGCGCCGTTGAGCAGCGGCGCGCCGGTCAGGTCGCCCGCCGTGTAGCCGACCGCGTCGAACTGGGCGATCCCGTCGGGACGGCGCCAGTCGGCGAAGTACTTCGACAGCTCCTGCTGCTCGGCCGCGAGGATGTTGACCCCGAACGAGCCCGCGGCGACGATCGCGGTGTGCATCCGGGCCGCCTTGGACACGCAGCACAGCACCATCGGCGGTTCCAGCGACACCGACGAGAACGCGTTGGCGGTCATGCCGTGCGCGCCCTCCCCGCCCGCCGTCAGCACCGTCACCCCGGTCGCGAACTGGGCCATCACCTGCCGCAGGCCCGGCTGGACGGAGAGGCCACTGCGGGCGCGTGACGTCCGCAGCCGGTTGAGCACGGGAGCCCCCTCGGAAGGCTCTGCGTCGTGGCCCACGTCAGACTCCCTTGCCGTTGACCGCGGCCGTCGCGTAGGGCACCAGCGCTTCGCGCAGCTGCTCGGGGACCCGGGACGGCACGGTGGCCGTGTTCGGCCCGCGCATGCAGGCGATCCGCTGCCGGCCCCGCGCCACGAGCCGCTCCTCGCCGTCGGTGGTGAGGTGGACGTAGTCGAAGGCGAACTGCACCTGCGTCGAGGTGAGTTCCTCCAGCCGCATCCGGATGGACAGCTCGTCGAACGCGGTGATCTCGGCGAAGAACTCGCACTCCACCTTGAGGGTGAACAGCTTGAGGTCTTGGCGAACCTCTTCGAGCACCGCGGGCGCCTTCTCCTTCAGGAACATCTCCCGGCACCGGCCCTGCCAGCGCACGTAGTTCACGTAGTAGACGTTGCCCACCAGGTTGGTCTCTTCGAAGCCGACCGTGTGGCGGATCTCGTAGTAGTCGGACATCTCAGTTCCCCTCTGCCTGGAGCACGGCGAAGACGATCGGGGCGGTCCGGTCGTTGACGGTGGTCGACCAGGTGGCGATCCGGGCGTTCCCGGAAGCGAGCAGCGCCCACCCGTCGGCGTCGACCTGGCGCACGGTCAGCGCCTGGGTCATCGACCCGGTCTTGCGTACGCACTCCAGCGCACTCCACACCCGGGTGTTGGCCACGCTGACCGGTTCGCCGGTGTCGGCGGCCAGCAGCCGGCCGAGGGTGAGGAGTTCTTCGCCGAGCAGCCCGGCCCAGTCCTCTTCGCTGCGCTCGATCGCCGTCTCGATGTCGCAGGCCACCGGGCTGGTGCCGGCGACCGCGAGGGTCAGCTGTGCGGTGTGCGACGCGGTGATGTGGACCCCGCCGTCGCACTCCGGCTTGCCGTCGGGGCGGTACCGGATCTCGACCGGCCGGTCGAGCGCCCGGCCCGCGGCGAGCGCCGTCTGCGCCCTCCGCTCGGCGATGCCCTCGGCCGGGCGCCCGGCCGGATCCGGCTCGAGCACCACCGACCGCGTCCCGCCGAGCAGGCGCTCACAGGAACGCTCCACATAGGACCCCAGCATCGAGGGGACCCACGGCCCGGCGCCGTCGCGCTTGCGGACCGCGCGCAGCTTCAGGCCTTCCCACCGCTCGACCAGCGTCCCGTCGGGGTTGCGCACGTCCAGGTCGTAGACGTAGCTGTCGCCGTCCTGGGAGCGTTCCTTCGCGTCCAGCAGGACGTATTCGTCGTGCTGCCGCCCCGGCTCGGCCAGGTACAGCTTCTCGATGCCCTGCGGCAGCAGCGTCGCGTCGGGGACGCAGCACTGGATCGCGTGCATCATCGCGTCCCGCGTGCCGGGGTCGGCCAGCAGCCGCTCCTGGGGCAGGAAGGGCGCGAACCACGAGAAGTCCGCGCTGGTCGCGATCTCGGCGACCGCGTGCCGGGCGCTCGCCCGCCGGTACCCGAGGACGCGCTGGAACCGCTTGCCCTGGAACAGGACCGAGCCGTACAGCTCGCTGATCGGCTCCACCGGGACCGGCGGCAGCGCGACGTCGCGGGCGGCCTTCTCCCCCAGCTCGGCCGGCCGGGCGAAGCTCAGCCGCGCCCGGAAGTGGTCCGCGCTGAAGCCGGTCTCGTCACTGCGGATGACGACGTCCACGGTGTCGGCGTCGCGAGCCAGCGTGGCCAGCCGGACCGTGGTCGACCCGCCGGGCGAGACGATGATCGGCCGGAGGAACTCGACGTCGGAGAGCACCGGGGTGCCGGTGCGGTCCAGCGTCGCCGCCGCGGCCTGCGTCATCGCCTCCATGCCGAGCACCGCCGGGAACAGCAGCTGCCCGTCGAGCAGGTGGTCGGTCAGGTACGGGTCGGCCCCGTCGGACAGGTCCGCCTCGGTGATCAGCTCGACACCCGGGTAGTGCACGATCGCGCGGTCGACGAACCGGGTCAGCGGCAGCTCCCGCTTCCGGATCGGCAGCGTGGGCAGGCCCGCCGTGCGGCCGCAGACCACCAGCACCGGCGGCGCGGCCGGGTCGGCCAGCACCCGGCGGAGGACGGCGATGCCCTCCTCGGTCGGGATCGGCGTGATGCCGTCGCGCATCAGGGCGCTGACCACGCCGAGCTTCTCGCCCATGCCGGTGCCCGACCAGACCGACCACTCCAGCGCGATCGCCCGGGCCTTCGGGTGTTCCTGGCCGAAGCGCAGGGTCAGCTCGGTCATCCAGTCGTTCGCCGTGGCGTAGTGCGCTTCCCCGCGCAGGCCGGCCCGGCCGATGATGCTGCCGAAGGTGACCAGGAGCTTGATCCGGTCCTGGTCGACCGCGGCGAGCACCGCGTTCAGGCCGCCGATCTTCGGGGCGAGGGTCTTGCGGAAGCTGTCCTCGGTCAGGCTGAAGAGGGCAGCCGGCTCGTTGCGGCCCGCGCCGTGCAGGATCGCGGTGACCGGGCCGAGTTCGGCCTCCATCCGGGCGACCGCCGCGGCCACCTGCGGGGCGCTGGTGACGTCGGCGCGCTCGTAGCGGTAGCGGATGCCCACCGCCCGCATGCGGTCGAGGTTCTCCGCCAGTTCGCTGTCGGACTCCGGGTCGCTGCGCCCGAGCAGGGCCAGCCGCGCCCCGGAATCCTTGGCGAGCGCCAGCGCGCTCTCCGCCGTGATGCCCTTGCCACCACCGGTGACGAGCAGGACGTCGGTCGCGTCCAGCGAGTCGCGGATCGGGCCGGGCTTCGGGGCGGGCAGCGCGGACAGCCGCGGCACCGTGCGCCCACCGTCGGCGCCGTAGCGCGCTTCGGTGAAGTCGGTGGTCGCGGCGACCTCGGCCACCACCGTGGTCACGGCCGACGCGATTGCGTCCACAGTGGACGGCTCCGGGTCGGCGAGGTCGATGATCGTCGTCTTCGCCGACGGGTCCTCCAGGTGCAGGGTCCTGGCCAGGCCGGCCGCCCCGTAGCCGTGGTGGACGACCACGAACCGCGTGCCGTTGGGGGCGGCCATGACCGCGCGGCCGGCTTCGAGGAACAGGCCGACGTGGCTGGCGTCGCAGTCCGCCGGCAGGCAGAGCAGCACGCCGTCCCCGGCGCCGGACCGCGCGAGCGCGGCCTTCAGCGGTTCGGCCAGCGGGTGCCGCGGCGTCGCGAACACCTGCCAGTCGGCGTTCCCCGCCCCCGCGGTGAGGTCCGCGGCGGGCCGCGGCGCGGGCACGTACTCGACCGCGAACGGCCGGACCCACGGACCCACGCCGGGGGCCTCACCGGCGGCGGTGTCGGCCGGTTTCGCCGTCTGCGCCAGCTCGTCGATCATCTCGGCGAGGTCGCCGAGGCACACCGTCGCGAAGTTCGGCATGCCTTCCAGCGCGGGGCGGCCCAGCGCCCGGGTGACGTCGTTGACCAGCTGCCCGACCGTGATCGACGACAGGTGCAGGTCGTCGAGCGGGTGCGTGTCCGCGGTGACCGCCTCCAGGGGCAGCTCGACGCGCTCGGCGGCGAACCGGCACAGCAGGTCCAGCGTCGAACCGGCGTCCCCGCCGGACTCCTCGGCCTCGGCCGCGGCGGCCTCCGCCTTCTCCGCGGCCAGCTCGGCGGCCAAGTCGCTGTCGATCGACGCCCCCGCCTCGCACGGGCTGGCCAGGAAGGTGAACTGGCCGTCGGCGGGCAGGGCGCGGACGATCCGGCCTTCGAACAGCGCGTCCACCGAGATCTGCGCGCCGAGCGCGAACACCGCGCCCACGACCCGCAGCAGGCCCTGCAGCGACGCGTTGTCCGTGTCGATCGCGAGCACCGGGGTCTCCGGCGCGATCTCTTCGAACAGCCCGGTCAGCACCCGGCCGGGCCCGACCTCGACCACCAGGTCGCTGCGCTCGGCCACCTTGGCGGCGGCCTCACGGAAGCGGACCGGCAGCACGATCTGGTCGCGCAGCAGCCCGGGCAGGTCCTCCGCGGCGTGCAGCATGTCCCCGCTGACCGTCGAGACGACCGGCCGCTCCAGCCGCGCGAAGCCGAACTCGGCGAGCCGCTCGGTCATGGCGTTCGCGGCCGGCTCGACGGCGGGCGAGTGGAAGGCGTGCGAGACCTTGACGCGGGTCGCGGTGACCCCCTGGGCCTTCGCCCGGGCGACGATCCGGTCGATCGCCCCGGCCGGCCCGGAGATCACCGTCTGCTCGGGCGCGTTGTACCCGCCGATGACGACGTCGTCGCCCAGGCCCAGCTCCTCGACCCGGCCGGGCGAAGCGGCGATGCTCGCCATCGCGCCGGTGCCGTCGCCCACGGTCGTGGCCATCACCTTGCCGCGGATCGTGGCGAGCTTCAGCAGCGCCCGCTCGTCGAGCGCGCCGCCCCAGTGCAGTGCGGTCAGCTCGCCGAGGCTGTGGCCGGTGGCCGTCGACGCCTCGATGCCGAACGAGCGCAGCACCCGCAGCGCGGCCAGCGAACCGGTGACGATCCGGGGCTGCGCCACCTCGGTGGCGACGTGGTCGCCGGTGGTGGGCAGCGCGGCGGCCCGGTGGATCTCGTCCGCCACGGCGAACCGGCGGCGCAGCGCCCCGTCGCCACCGCGGCCGGAACCCTGGCCGGGGAACAGGTAGCCGATCTTCGGCGCGGAGCCGCGGCTGCTCGCGAAGATGCCGTCGGCGCTGTCGAAGACCGAGTCACCCGAGTCGAGCTGTTCGAGCAGCTTGGTCAGCTTCCGCTCGGCGTGCTCGGGGTTGGCCGCGACGACCGCGGCGCGCACCGGCTTGCCGGACACGTCCTTCGCCAGCGTGCCGGCCAGGTCGGTCAGCTCGGCGAACGACAGCTTCGGCACGGTTTCCAGCACCGCGGCGATGTTCCCGCGCAGGGTGGCGAGGTCGTCGGCGTCGAACAGCAGCAGCTCGGCGTCCTGGCGACCGGCGACCAGCGAGCGGGCCCGCTCGTCGAGTTCCCGGCGCCGGGGTGCGGTCGGCGCCTCGGTGACCGTGACGTGGGAGTTGATGCCGCCGAAGCCCATTGCGGAGACACCGGCGCGGACCGGCTGGTCCTCCGGCCACAGCGTCGCCTCGCGCGGGACGTACATCCGCGCCGAGGAGCCGGTGAGCGACTCGTGCGGGGTGTGGTGGCCGGTCGCGGGCGGGATGACCTGGTGGTACACCGCCAGCGTCGCCTTGATCAGGCCGGCGACCCCGGCCGCCGCCTTCGTGTGGCCGATGTTGCCCTTGATCGTCGACAGCGCGGCCTGCTTGGCCAGCGGGTCGGCGTCGCGGCGGGCCGTGGACAGCGCCTCGATCTCGGTTTCGTCGCCCAGCGCGGTGCCGGTGCCGTGGCCCTCGAAGTAGGAGACGGTCTCGACGCCGTAGCCGGCGCGGTCGTAGGCGCGCTTGAGGGCCAGCCGGTGCCCGGACGCCCTGGGCCGGGTGATGCCGCCCTTGCCGTCGGACGACACGCCCCAGCCGCCGATCGACGCGTAGATCCGCTTGCCCTGCTCCAGCGCGTCGCTCTCGCGCATCAGGACCAGCATGCCGGAGCCTTCACCGGGCCAGAAGCCGTTCGAATCGGCGTCGTAGACCTTCATTTCGCGCTTGGCGAGCGCGCCGGTCTTCGCGAAGCCGATCACCTCGAACGGGTCGATCGACAGGTCGACCCCACCGGCGATGGCGAGGTCGAGGTCGCCCTGGACGAGCGCGTTGGCCGCGGTCACCACCGACAGGAGCGAGGACGAGCAGGCGCCGTCGACGGTGTAGCCGCCGCCGGCGAAGTCGAAGTAGTTGCAGACCCGGCCGGCGATCGTGTTGGCCAGGCCGCCGGCGAGCGTGTCCTCGTTGATCTCGGGGAACGGCTCCTTGTACTGGACTTCGAGCTCCCGCAGGAAATTCGCGGTCTCCTCGTCCTCCCAGCCGCGGGTGGTCAGCGCCGCCGCGACCGTGCGGCGCACGTACGGCCAGCGCAGCCGCATGATGTTGGCGCGGGAGAACTCACCGGTCAGGCTGTTGCCGATGACGACGCCGGTGCTCTGCTTCGGGGCGCCCTCGCCGTCACCGAACCCGGCGTCCGCGAGGGCCTCCGCGGCGACCTCGAGGGCCAGCCAGTGCGTCGTGTCGGTCGCCCGGAAGGTGCTGCCGGCGATCTTGTGCGTCACCCGGTCGAACTCGTAACCCCGCAGCACGGCCGCCTTCTGCGAGTAGAAGCGATCCGCCGCCTTCGGGTCGGGCGAGTAGTAGTCCGCCCGGTTCATCCGCTCGTCCGGCAGCCTGCGGAACGCCCGCCGCCCGGCCAGCACGTTTTCCCAGAGCTCCTCCGGAGAACTCGCGTCGGGGTACCGGAGACCGATACCGACGATCGAAATCCGCTCTACGCTCATGCCACCGCACTCCCACTGGCTCTCGAGCCCCATACCATCGGAACCGTCCGGTCCGGTCCCCGCTGATCACCGGTGTTCTGCCGCTGCCCGTGCCCGGATCGCCAGCACGACCGGACAACGACCAGCAATGTCCGCAAAGGATTCAGGCGTCGAACTGGCCGGGACGGCGCCCCGCCCCGGCCGGCCCGCGATAGGCCTGGGCGATGTCGAGCCACTGGTCGGCCAGCGTGCCCGTCGCCCGCACGTCGAGGTCGAAGCGGTGCCGCCGCCGGGTGACGAGCAGGCAGAAGTCCTCGGCACTGCCGGTGACCCGCTGGGCCGCGTCCTCGGGCCCGAACGCCCAGCGCGCGCCCGAAGGCGCGGTGAGCTCGAACCGGAACTCTTCCGCGGGCGGCGTCAGGTTCCGCGCCTCGTAGCCGAAGTCCCGGACCCGAACGGAAAACCCGGCGATGTGCCGGATCCGGTCGGTGCGCTCGCGGCGCACGCCGAGCGCGTCGGCGACGTCCTGGCCGTGGGCGAACACCTCCATCATCCCCGCGCACGCCAGCACGTACGGCGGCAGCGGGTTCACCAGCCACGGCACCAGCTGGTTCCCGGGCACGGCCGCGAGGGCCTTGAGCCCCGCGTCCCGCTCGGCCCGCCAGCGCGTCAGGAGCACCTCGGCCGGGTCGTGGACGTAGTCCTCCAGCGCGGCGTTGACCGCGGCCTCGAACCCGCCGGACAGCGACTTCGTCATGGCGACGAACGCCTCCGGCTGCGCCGCCGACAGCCCCGCGATGCGGAAGATGAACGCGAGGTGCGCGATCTGGTGGCGGACGGTCCAACCCGGCGCGGGCGTGGGGGTGTCCCACTCCGCCTCGGTGAGCCCCGCGACGAGCGCGTCCACCTCGGCAGCCTCGGCGGTCAGGTCGGCGATCACGCCCGTGGTGTCAGTCACCTGTCTGTCCTTTCCCCGATGCGACATCTTCTCCTGATCGATCATCACCGTTGCGACCTGGGAAGTCTTCTCTTCGCGGGCGGAGTGGAAGCCGGTCGCCCGCCGCCACGGCCGCGGTGAGCGCCGCCCACGACACCAGCTCGACCACCTCGCGGTCGTCCGTCCTTTCCGGACTCAACGCGGCGATGTCGGCGGCCGTCACCTGGTAGGCGGATCGGGCGGTCAGCAGGGCGACCCGGCCGGCAGCGCGTTCCTCCGCCGGGAGTTCGGCCAGGACCGGCTCCACCCACGCGCGGCTCAGCCCGGGCGGTGTCCCGTCCCACGCCTTGAGTTCCCGGCGGACGAGCTCCCGGACCCGGGACGGCACCGAGCGTTCCCCGGCGGCCTCGATCGCCGCCGCGGCACGCGAGAAAGCGTCGGACAGCGTCTCGCCCGGCTTCGGTGCCGGCGCGGCGGGCAGCAGGTCCAGCGCCTGCCCGGCCGGCGGCGCGGCACCCGGCTTGAGCAGGAAGCCCAGCACGGCCTTGGCCTTCGCCCGCGCCGTCGGCGGAACGGCCTCGGGCAGCGGCGACGGTCCGAGGAACACGCTCACCACCCGGTTGAGGTAGTGGAACGCGACAGCCACGGCCGTGAACTCCGCCGCGGCGTCCTCGGGCACGTCCGCGGGCAGCCCGCCGTCACCGCCCGCCCACGCCGTCAGCGCGCGCAGGCCGCGGTCCGGGATGGCCGCGGGGTCCCCGGCCTCGATGGCCGCGGCGGCGGCCGGCTCCCCCAGCGTCCCGAGCGCCATCGCGTGCACTTCGACGCAGTACGGGCACGAGTTCGCCGCGGACACGGCGGCCGCGACGGCCTCCTTGCCGGCCCGGCTCGCCGCCCCGCTCGCGACCAGCGACTCCCGCAGCATCAGCCACGCCGCGGCCAGCACCTCCGGCGACGCCGAGTGCAGCGCGATCGGCGGGGCGAGCATCCCGAAGTCCCGCTCGACCTGCCGGTAGACCTCCCGCACCAGCCCGCGCGCCCGCCGCGGCCGCACCACGTCGACGTAGCGCACCTCCCGCAGCGACCGCCGCAAGGCAACCCGCACCAACCCCGCCGCCATACTTCCTCCTCAGCCCCTCGGGCGCGTGTCGTCCGTCCAGGTACGCGAGTCGTCCGTCCGGGTACGTCAGTTCCCGGCGACCAGGTCCAGTTTGGACACCGCCCGGCGGCCCGTGATCGAACCGTCGGGGGCCGGCGCGCCGTACTTGACGTCGACGTCGCGGGCCTGCAGGGCCCGGACGATGCCCGGGATCGACCGCTCGGCGAGCGCGGCGATGGTCATCGCCGGGTTCACCGTCAGCGCGCCCGGCACCGCCGCGCTGTCGGTGACGAAGATGCCCGGGTGGTTGCGCAGCTCGTGGTTCGGGTACAGCGCCGACGTCGCCGGGTCGTCACCGATCCGGCAGGACGCCAGCGGGTGCACCGTGTACGCCCCGACGACGTCGTTGGTCCACGGCGCGACCTTCGCCAGGCCGTCCTTCTCGATGATCGCCTTGCAGTCCGCGTCGGCCAGCGCCCAGCCGCGCCGAGTGTTCGTCGTCGGCTCGTAACGCAACGGGCCGCGGCCGAGCATCTGCTGCGAGATCCGGTAGGCGTTCCCGGTGGGCGGCGGGGCGCCGAACACGCCTTCGTTGTCGTCCTCGGTCATCAGGAAGATCGTCAGCCAGTTGGCCCACTGCTTGAGGATTTCCTTCTTCTCCGCCCCGAACCAGCGCGGCTCCTCGCCGCCGGGCACCTGGGCGAGGATGGTGCCCAGGCCCGGCGGGAAGTACAGCTGCTCCAGCGAGTACCGCTCGTACTCCGGCAGCGACCCGTCGAGCTTGTCCCAGTTCGCGACGGTCGGGCCCTTGCCGATGTGGTTGGCCGAGTACACCGGGCCGTCCTCGCGGGACAGTCCCAGCACCTCGCGGACGCGGTCCTCGTCGATGATCGCGGTGTTGAGCCGCTCACCGTTGCCGGAGAAGTACCGGCCGACGCCGTGCGGCATCGTGCCGAGCGCGGCCTCCGAGCGCTGCAGGATCACCGGGGTGGCCCCCGCGCCGGCGGCGATGATGACGACCTTCGCCTCGATCACGCCGCTGCCGGTGTGGATCCGGTAGTCCTCTTCGTCGATCAGGTCGAAGTAGACGCGGTAGCCGCCGTCGTCGGTGCGCTCGAGCCGCTGGACCTCGTGCAGCGGGCGGATCTCCGCGCCGTGCGAGAGGGCCGCGGGCAGGTAGTTCGTCAGCATCGAGCGCTTGGCGTCGAACTTGCAGCCCGCCATCATGAAGTTGCAGTTGACGCAGGTGTCGTTGTCGACCGCGACCGGCGCCGGGTTGGCCGTCCGGCCCGAGTGGTTGCAGGCCGCGGCCCACAGCCCGCCGGCGTAGGAGACGTCACTCCAGTCCTGTTTGGACACGGGCAGCGACTCGTCGACCCGGTCGTACCACGGCTCGAGCGAGTCGCGGTTGATCACCCACGGCCACATCCGGCGCCCGATGCTGCCGTGGCGCTCGAAGACGAACTTCGGCGCCCGCGGCATCGCGGCGAAGTACACGACGCTGCCGCCGCCGACGCAGTTGCCGCCGAGCACGCTCATCCCGTCGCCGACGACGAAGTCGAACGCCCGCGTGTAGGACGAGCCGAGCAGGTAGTCGTGCTCGAAGTCGGCCGAGGCCAGCCACGGCCCGCGCTCCAGCACGGTGACCTTGGCCCCGCCGGCGGCGAGGTGGTAGGCGGGGATGGACCCGCCGAAGCCGCTGCCGACGATGACGACGTCGGTCTTGTCGATGGCAGTCATGCGGGGCTCCCGGAAGGCGTGGTGTCGGGGTGGAGCTCGGCCAGCTTGCGGCCGTAGCCGTACTTCGGGAACCGCCAGAACCCGTCGGCGTCCGGTGCGGTGTAGCCCAGCGCCAGCAGGCCCGGGTGCCCCTCGCGGATGGCGTCGGCGGTGTGCTTGTGCGCGGCGCTGTCGAAGGCCATGTTGCAGAACAATGCGAGGCTGACCCAGCCGTCCTTCTCCGGGTGGCCGGGCGCGGTCAGCCGCCGCACCAGCTCGCGGCGGTGCTCGTAGGGCAGCGCGACGAACGGCGGGACGTCGTGATCGAGCGACAGCTCCGCTTCGCCCGCGTAGGCCTTCGCGTGATCGTTGAGCGACTGCGCGAGGTAGGGCAGGCCGACGGTGACGCCGGTCGCGTCGAAGTTCAGCAGTTCGAGCGCACCCGCCGCCACCGCGCCGGGGCCGGGCGCGGCCCCGGCGATCGCCCGGTCGTCCTCGTTCCGCTTCTCCCCCGGCACGATCGTGTCCGCGTAGGCCTCGAGGGTCAGGTTCTTGACGCGTTCTTCTTCGGTGGCTTCGGGTTGCACCGGCCTACCTCCTCATCGAATGTCCACAGTGAACTCAGGCGGCCTCGGCCCGCCGCACCCGTTCCCGGCGGTGCACGGTCATCGGCAGCCCGCCGCGCACCCGCAGCGAGAGCATCGCTTCGGGATCGACGACCTTGCCCGGCACCTTCCGCAGCACCAGGTCCCGCGCCGCCATGGCGAGCACGAACACCGCCTCCATCACGCCAAGGCTGTTGCCGATGCAGAACCTCGGCCCGGCGCCGAACGGGATGTAGGCGTAGCGCGGCGGCCGCCCGGCCGGGTTCGCCGGATCGAACCGGCCGGGGTCGAACCGCTCCGGGTCGGTCCAGAACCCCGGGTGCCGGTGCAGCGTGTAGGGCACCACGACGACGTCGGAGCCGGCCGGTACGTGGTACCCGCCGATCTCGTCGTCGGCCTGGGCGATCCGCGGCAGCAGCCACACCGGCGGGTACAGCCGCATGACTTCCTCGACCACGGCCGCGGTGTAGGTGAGCCGGCGCAGGTCCTCGTGCTCGGGCAGGCGGTCACCCAGCACTTCGACGGCTTCGGCGTGCAGCCGCTCGCCGACGTCGGGGTGCTCGTCGATCAGGTGGAACGCCCAGCCGAGCGTGCTCGCCGTCGTCTCGTGCCCGGCCAGCAGCAGGGTGATCAGCTCGTCCCGCATGCGTTCGCGCGACGCACCCTGCGCGGACCCGGACGCGATCAGCCGCGACAGCACGTCCTCGCCGTTCTCGACCGGGTCCGCCAGCCGCTGCTCGACGAGCTCGTCGGCGATCCGGCGCAGGTCGTCGCGCGCGGTGCGGAAGTGCAGCTGCTTCTTCAGCGGCACCCACTGCGGGATCGCGCTCAGCGTGACCGCCTCGAACATGGCCTGGTCCTGCACGGCCTCGAACGAGTGGCCGAGCGTTTCGTACCCGCCGAGCTCGGCGTCGAGCAGCGTCTTGCCGAGCACACCGAGGGTCAGCCCGGTCATCTCGTGCAGGATCTCGACCGGCCCGTCGTGCGCGGCCAGCCGCTGGATCAGCGCGTCCACTTCGGCCGCGACGACGGCGGCCTGCCGCGAGATCCGCTTCGGCTGGAACACCGGCTGGATGGTCCGCCGCTGCTCGCGCCACGTCTCGCCGTCGCTGGTGAGCAGGCCGTCGCCGAGGGCCCGGCGGGCCTCCTGCAGGCCGATGCCCTTGTGGTAGTTCGCGGCGTTGTCCGCGAGGACGTGCTTCGCGAGGTCCGGGTGGTTCACCAGGTACATCGCCTTCGGGCCGATGGCGATGCGGACGACGTCACCGTAGGCCTCGGCGTTGTCGCCCATGAGCGCGAGCCGGTCGGTGAAGAGCTGCTTCAGCAACCGGAGGGTCGCCCGGCGCGGCGGCCCGGGCGGCGCGGGGTGCGCCGCCCGGGCTCGGTGCTGGCGGCCGGTCATGCCGCGACGGCTCCCGGCTTCTCGTCGCCCGCTTCCGCCGGCGCGGGCGCGAGCTCCAGGTTCGCCTTCTGCTCGGCCTGCTCGGCCTCGAACTTGATCCGCGCCTTGTTCGAGAAGTGCAGGGCCCACAGGAACATGCCGCGGATCAGGCAGACGGTCGCGGTGGCCAGGAAGAGCCCGTAGGCCACGTGCACGGCGGTGAAGAAGCCGTACGCGAGCGCCACCCCGGCCCCGAAGGCGAACTGCGAACCCGGCTTCGACGGCGACGTGCCCGGGTCGGTCACCATGTAGTTGGTGTAGAGCACGAACGCGACACCGGTGGCCATCGCCAGCGCGCCGGGGATCGACGTGCCGAAGAGCCAGCCGCGGACGACGGCCTGGATGACGAAGAAGCTCAGCCAGCCCGCGATGAGGAACATCCGGCCGGTCAGCAGCGCGTTGAGCACCGTGCCCGACACGAGGATGATGCCGACGATCAGCCAGCCGCCCCAGGTGGGGATCTGCTCCGTGAAGTGGTACGGCGGGGCGATGCTCGCCCACGGGAACACGAGCAGGATGATCGTGATGCCGAAGTTCGACGGGTTCATGTAGTGCCGCATCCGGCCGTACACCGGTGCCTGCAGGATCCACTTCGCGCCGACCGCGACGACCACGCCGAAGATCATCACGAGGATCCGGTCGTTGACGTAGGTCAGCATGTTCAGCGCGAGCCCGGTGATGTGCGCCGGGAGCAGGAACTCCATGAGCCCCTTGAACCCGTTGCCCTTGAAGCGGACCGCGCGCGAGGTGACGCGGGCGTTGATGATTTCGAGCAGGATCTCCGTGGTGTACGCGGTCGCCAGCGCGACGAACGGGTACAGCCACGGCTGCTCGAAGCCGAGCACGGTGTAGCCGACGATGTTGAAGATCGTGATCGAGATCGCGAAGCGGCGCAAGGCGGTGACGACCTTGTCGGTGCGCTTCGGTGGCGCGGTGTCCACTTTGGTCAGAGTCGGGGTCGCCATCACGTCACATCGCTTCCTTCGCCGTGGTGCCGAGCTGGTACATGTGGCAACCGGGTTCGAGCTTCAGGTTCTGGGTCCGCAGCTGCCCGGTCCGGTCCCGCCACTGCAGGTGCACGTCGAGCGGGCCGCTGACGTCGTGCCCGAGGCCGATCTGGACGTCGAAACTGCGCCGGCCGGCCTCACCGCTGCTGCCGTCGACCCGGCCGAGGTACTTCTTGCCGTCCGCCGTTGTCACGGTGGCCTGGGCGCCGATCGCGGGCGGGCCGGCCGCGGGCAGCGGGCCGGGCGCCACCGGGGCGTCGGTGAACAGCTTCAGCTGCAGGTACTTGCCCGGGTTCGGGCTGTCGTTGTGGTAGAAGATCGGCGCCTCGTACTGCCGCGCCACCGCGAACTCGGGCAGGCCGTCGCCGTCGGTGTCGCCGACGGCGATGCCGCGGGTGGGCACCGGGACCGCCAGCCCCAGCTGCGGCGCGAGGTCGGTGTACCGGCCGTCCGCGCTCTTCACGAAGAAGTGCAGGGTGTGGTCGCCGCCGATGTCGTCACCGGCGCGGGCGTTCGGCCACCAGAGCGGGTTGGACAGCATGCCGTCGTGTGCCGTGGCCAGCTCCTGCAGGTTCGGCCAGCGGTTGACCTGCCCCTTGACGAACCCGGTCGCCTGCGCGATCTGGTTCTCGCCGCCGTTGTTGAAGTCCTGGATCTTGACGTCCCAGCCCCAGCCGGACCAGGCGGTCCCCTGGCTGCCGCTGACGTCGTCGAACGGCGCGACCCCGTCCTGCAGCTGCTTGCGCAGGTCCATGGTGTTCTTCGCGGTGTTCATGAACTGGAAGTTCGACTCTTCGATGCCCCACGACGTGGTGATGTTGCTGACGAACAGGTCGTAGAGCCCGTCGTGGTTCAGGTCGCCGAAGTCGACGCCCATGCCCTTGAAGGAGTCGTTGCCCAGCACCTTCGACTTCGGGTCGGTGATGCCGCGGACGCCGGTGACCTCGGCGAGCTCGATGTGACCCGGCGTGGACTTGTTGTAGAGCAGCCGGTCGTGCCCGAAGTCGTTGGCGATGTAGAGCTCCGGCAGGCTGTCGCCGTCGATGTCGGTCGCGCTGGAGGCCAGCGTCCAGCCGTAGCGGGCGACTTCCGGGATGCCCTGCGAAGCATCGACGTACTGCGCGCTCGGGTTCGCGCCGGACGCGGCGCCGGTCCAGCGGTAGATGTACTTCGCGCCCGAGTTCAGCGCGTGCGACATCGACTGGTTCATCGTGATGCCACCGTCGGCGTTCGGGTCGAGGACCCGGCTGTCCGGGAAGTAGTTCCCGATGAAGATGTCGACGTGCCCGTCACCGTCGAAGTCGCCGATGGTGGCGGAGTCGGTGTTCCACATCGGGCCGTTGTACTTCCCGTCCGGGCCGCGGTGGTTGCCCGCCACCAGCTCGACCGGCTGGAACGCGGCCGCGTCGAACTTCGCCGCGGTGGCCTTCTGCAGGAACAGCACCGGCGTGCGGCCCCAGTAGTAGGCCAGCACGTCGGTCCGGCCGTCTTCGTTGTAGTCACCGGGGACGCAGCCCATCGGCGCCATGTAGTCCCACGTCGGCAGCACCGGCGCGGGGTCGAGCTCGAAGGGCGCGTACCGCGGGCCCGAGTCCGGCGACGGCGTGATGACGACCTGGTCGCTGCGGGTGTCGACCAGGCAGAGGTCGTTGGCCTTGCCGCTGCCGCTGATGTCGTTGAGCGCGATCGCGGCGCCGACCGAGGAGATCCACGCGGCGATGTCCTTGTACTGCTTGTTCACCGTGCGGATCGACTGCGCCTTCTTCGCCGCGGGCAGCGCGATCGACATCGGGGTGAAGTGGAACTTGCTCGCCATCGAGTCCTGCTCGGCGGCGGAGACGCTGGGCAGGCGCGCGACCAGGAACAGGGTGAAGATCAGCGCCAGCGCCACGATGCCCGCCAGCTGCTTGCGCAGCAGCCGGCCCAAGGTCGCGGTCATTCGTGCACACCTCCGTGCGTCAGGACTTCCTCGGCGATCCGCCGCCGCCAGGTTTCGAACGCCGGGACGTCGTCGCCGTCGACGACCACCTCCGGCCGGACCTCTTGGGTGATGGCCGCCGCGCGCTCGGCCGGGAGCCCGCAGATCGCCCGGGCCGCCATCTCGGTCTCCGGGATCATCAGGCCCGAGCGCACCCGGCACTCGGCCGCGAACGCGCTTCCCTGCGCCAGCGGCCCGTGGTGGATGCCGGCCCGGTCGACCAGTTCCCGCAGCTCGTCGGCCGTGACGCCGCACGCGTAGGTCGAGGCCAGCCCGACCCCGGCGTACAGGTCGCCGTGGCGCGACTCGGGGAACTCCTCGATCGTCTTCGTCACCAGCTCGACGTCGGTACCGCAGATGAACCACAGCGCCCGGCCGATGCCCTGGTCGATGGCGCGCAACGCGTACCCGTCGTAGCGCTTGTCCGGCCACGAGAAACCCGGCTCCTGGTACTGCTGCCGGATGTACTGGTCGGTCTTGAAGTACGCCTGGTGGAAGCCGTAGCCGTCGAGCACGAGCCAGCGCAGCAGCGGGTCGAACGCCGAGGCCTTCGGCCACGCGAACCGCGGGAGCCGGCACATGGCCCAGCCGACCCCGACGTAGATGATGTAGTCGTGCTTCTCACCGGGTCCGGCCAGGAATTCGGCGATGTTCGTGCTCTTGCCGAACGGCAGCCCGTCGAGGACGCCGTACCCCATTCCCGCGCCTTCGTAGGCGAAGCCGCGGAACTGCGGTGGGATGCGCTCGAGCCATTCTTCGGCTTGCTCGACCGAACGCGCCTCGACCGCGTGTGCGTACCCGAGGAGGAACTTCTCCCCGATCGTCTCGAGCCGTTCTTGAGCGGCTGGGCTCTTCCGGTGGAAGCCCCGCTTTTCCAGCGAGGTCTCCGAAACGTTCGGTGTCAGGATGCGGCGTCTGAGCGCGCGCCAGCCATTGCCCAACGCACTCTCCCCCTAACGGGTCGAATGAGACTTGGTTCTGCTCGTCTGTTCCACGGTCACAGATCCGCTGGTCGGCGGTCTACTCCACGGTTGCGTGAGATCACCGCTCAGCTCGCCCGTCGCGCGGCGGCGGGACGGAGCTCTTCCCGGATGCGCTCCCGCCACAGCTCGTAGGGCGGCACCGGCCCGTCGTCGCCGTCCGCGCGCTCGGTGCGGTCGGCCAGGTTCTGCGCTTCCTGCACGGTCAGGTCGACCAGGGCACCGCACGCGAGGTGGGTGTGCGCCGGGACGTACCCGGAATAGGTCCGCGCCTTCACCGCGAACACCACGCCCAGGCCGAGCTCGTCGTGGTACCCGCCGGCCGCCCGGCGCAGCCGCGCCAGCCCGAGCTCGTCACTGCCGCCCGCGAACGTCGCGGCGAGCCCGATCCCGCTCCACAGGTCGGCCCGCCGGTGCTCGGCGAACCGGCCGGCCGCGGCGGCCACCGCGTCCGGGTTCCCGCCGTGGATGAACCACAGCGCGCGGCCGACCCCCTGGTCGAACGCGCGGGGGAAGTACTCCGGGCGGCCGGCCCACGGGTAGGGCTCCGGGGCGGCCTGCCGCTCCACCCACTTCCCGGTGTCGAAGTAGGCGCGGTCGAAGCCGTAGCCGTCGACGGCGAGCCAGCTCATCACCGGGTGGTAGGCCACCCCGGTCAGCTCGGGCAGCATTTTCTTCCACAGTGGACGCGGCAGCCGCGCCATCGCGAACCCGATCCCGATGTAGGTCAGGAAGATGTGCGGGCGGCCCGGTCCTTCGAGCAGCTCGCGGGTCCGGTCCGAGCCGCCGCCGGGCATGGCGTCGAGGATGGAGTAGCCCATCGTCGCGCCCTCGTAGGCGAACCCGCGCTGTTCGGGCTCGATCAGCGCGAGGCGCCGCTCGATCTCCCACAGCGACGCGCCTTCGATGGCCCATTCGAACCCGCACACGACCGCCTGCGGCACCGCTTCCAGGCGGGCCGTGGCGTCGGTGTGCACCACCGGGAACCCGCGCTCGGCGAAGCCGACGGACGCGAGGGAGGGAGCGAGCACGCGCTTGCGCAGCACGCCGAGCAGAGTCGACATCCGGATCTTCCTGTCGGTCGGGGGAAGGGGCTCAGGCGACGGCGCGCAGGTGCGGCCGTTGCGTGGCGAACTGCTGCCGGCTCGACGGCGTCGGCCGGGACGCCAGGGTGAACGCGATCGGCGGGTCGGTCAGCGCGGGCCGCCGCAGCCGGACGGTGACGCCCGGCGGGTCGAACGGCGACACGGCGGCCGAGGCGGTCCCGACCGTGAAAGCGGGGCCGCTCTTGGCGTGCATGCTGTGGTCGGCGATCGCAATCACTGTCCAGTTGCCCTCCGGCACGCCGTGCACGGTCAACCGCCCGGACCGGGTGTTGGCCGAGCCGCCGAAGGCGACCGGGCCGCGCTGCGGCACGTTGTCGGCGAACACGCCGACGAGAACGGTGGCCGGGGCCGCGTCGTCCGGCAGCACCAGGTCGACGTCCAGGTGGCCGGTGCCCATCGGCTGCGAAGCGCAGCCGGCTTCGCGCAGCGACTGCTGCGACGGCAGCCGCTGGAAGTACGCCGAGTGCGCGACGAGCAGCTCGCCGACGTCCGGTTCGCGGTACTCGGTCGGCGTCATGCCGACGGCCCGGACGAACCGGCTGGTGAAGGTGCCGACGCTGCTGTAGCCGACGCTGCAGACGATGTCCGACACGGTCAGGGAAGTGGTCAGCAGCAGCCGTTTCGCCTCGAACAGGCGCACGGCTGTCAGGAACCGGCCCGGGGTGACCCCGGTCGCCTTCGCGAAGATGCGCGAGAAGTGGAAGGGGCTCACGTACACCTCGGCGGCCAGTGCCGACAGGGTGATGGGCTCGAAGTAGCGTTCGAGCAGCAGCTCGATCGCCCGCAGGATCGCCGGCTGGACGGCTTGTTCGCGTCTGAGCCGGTCCGCGTTCTCCGGTGGCTCGCCGGCCTCCCGCTGCGCCCCCGGGGACGAAACCGATCGCAAGATCATCAGTCCAACCTCGAATTCCTCCGCTTGGATTTCCCTCGCCGCCAGGTAAGACGCCGGATGTCGCGGGTCGGTGGACGACCGATCGAGCCTCGACGGAGACCGGAAAAGGCGCTGTCGGCGGGGAACGCCGAACCCGTGCGAAGGGCACGGCCCCCGTCGTGCACTTCGCACGAATCCGTTGTGAAAGCTGCTCCGACACGGCGAGTGAGCACCGGCCTTCCGCCGTTCGCCCGGCCGGGCGGCATGATCCGGACGGCCAATCCGGCCGGGCCGGGAGTCCGCGGCACGCGGCCGCGAAAAGTGCGGAACGCACGGGTCCGGGCGGAGAAACACAGTTCGACTCTGGTGGGCGGCTCACTGGCCGCACCCCGGCCGCTCTGTCACATTCGAGTGTGGACAGCCGGGGGATCGACGGTACATCGGGAGTACATCGATCCTGACGCGGCACTACTGGGGAGCCGGCACACGGCTGCACATTGGAGGCGTTCGGCAATGTACTCCGAAACTAGGCTAGCGGCCGGGGCAGCCCCGCGGCCACGGGAACCATCCGAAAGTGTCGTCCGCTTCACTGTCCTCGGCCCGCTCGGCCTCCTGCGTGACGGCGTCGACTACGCGCCGACGACACCGAAGGTCCTGCAGCTGCTGGCCTTGCTGGTGGTCCGGCCGGGCCGGCTGGTCCACGCCGACTCGATCATGCAGGAGCTGTGGGCCAGCGACCCGATCCGCACGGTGCGGACCACCCTGCACACCTACGTCTACCATCTGCGGCGGTGCATCCAGCAGAACGGGCTCGCGGAGAACCCCGACGACATGCTCGTCACCAAGAACCCGGGCTACGTCTTCCGCATCGACCCCGCGCAGGTGGACGTCTTCCGCTTCGACCGGCTGCAGCAAGAAGGGCAGGTCCTGCAACGGAACGGGCGGCACGACGACGCGGCGGGCCGGTTCCGCGAGGCGCTGGACCTGTGGTCGGGCCCGCCGCTGGCGAACGTCTCTTGTGGACCAGTGCTGCAGTCGTACGTGACCCAGCTGGCCGAGCAGCACCGCACCACGCTGCACCTGCTGGTCGAGGCGGAGATCGCCAGCGGACGGCACCGCGAGCTGATCGGCGAGCTGCGGTCGCTGACCGGGGGCAACCCGCTGGACGAAGCACTGCACGGGCAGCTGATGCGGGTGCTGGGCCGCAGTGGCCGCCGGTCCGACGCGATGGCCGTGTACCGCGACCTGCGCCGCCGGCTCGCCGAGGAGCTGGGCGTCGAGCCGTGCGACGACCTGCAGCTGCTGCACCGCGAGCTCATCTCCGAGGGCGACCACAACAACCAGTTCCACCCCACCGCATGAAGTGAGGACCGATGACCGCACAGACCCGTACCTGTGGCCAGTTCTGCGGAGTGGCCCGCGCGATGTAGCTCGTCGGTGAGCGGCACGACCGCGGCCGGGTCCTCCTCGACGTGATCGGCGGCCGGACGAGCGCCGCGGAGGCGGTCCGCACGGGCCGCATCGCGAACAGCTCCAGGCCGGCCGGCCTGGAGCTGTTCGCCCGGCTCTCCCGCGTCACCGCGGCACCTTCACCGCAGGAGGGCATCGTCGTCCACTGAGGACAGTGCCGTGCCGGGCCGCGGCAACCGCTCGGCCCGGCCACGCGCGCGAGTCACCCCAGCCGATCGGCCCGCCCCAGCAGATAACGCTGCTCGGGCCGGCTCGCGGTCGCCTCCGCCGCGCGGCGGTAGTGGGTTCGGGCGGCTTCGTGGTCGCCGGCCAGGTCCAGCAGGTGGGCCCGGGTCGCGTCGAGGCGGTGGCTCTGCTTCATCCGGCTGTCGTCCGCCAGGGTGGCCAGCAGCTCCAGCCCCCGTTCCGGCCCCTCCGCCATCGCGATCGCGATCGCCTGGTTCAGCGTGACCACCGGGCTCGGCGCGAGCTCCTGGAGCACCGCGTAGAGCTGGACGATCTGCGGCCAGTCCGTGGTCTCCGCGCTGGGCGCTTCGTCGTGCAGCGCGGCGATGGCCGCCTGCACCTGGTAGGGGCCGACCGGGTGGCGGCCCAGCGTACGGCGGACCAGGCCGGCGCCCTCGGCGATCATCGCCCGATCCCACCGCCCGCGGTCCTGCTCGGCGAGCGGGACCAGTTCGCCTTCGGGACCGACCCGCGCGGGCCGGCGTGCGTCCGTCAGGAGCATCAGTGCGAGCAGGCCCGCCACCTCGCCGTCGTCCGGCAGCAGCGCGTGCACCCCGCGGGTCAGGCGGATCGCTTCGCGCGCCAGCTCGGGAGCCTGGAGGTCCGTCCCGGACGTGGCCGCGTAGCCCTCGTTGAAGATCAGGTACAGCACCTGCAGCACGACCCGGAGCCGCTCCGCGCGGTCGGCCGGATCCGGTTCGCCGAACGTCGAGCCTGCCGCCGCGATGCTCTCCTTCGCCCGCGTGATGCGCCGGGTCATGGTGGCTTCGGGCACGAGGAAGGCCTTGGCGATCTGCGCCGTGGTCAGCCCGCCGACCGCGCGCAGCGTCAGCGCGACCTGCGAGGGCGGGGAGACCGCCGGGTGGCAGCAGAGGAAGAGCAGGGTCAGCGAGTCGTCCTCGTCGGACGGCCGGTCGTCGTCCGGCCCGGGCGCCACCACCGGCTCGCGGACCGCGACGGACTCCTCCCGCCGCCGCCGCGCGCTTTCGCTGCGCCAGTGATCGGTGAGCCGCCGGGTCGCGACGGCGACG
Source organism: Amycolatopsis sp. 505 (assembly GCF_031625235.1). Taxonomy (NCBI): domain Bacteria; kingdom Bacillati; phylum Actinomycetota; class Actinomycetes; order Pseudonocardiales; family Pseudonocardiaceae; genus Amycolatopsis; species Amycolatopsis sp. 505. Next base: position 23,489 of record NZ_JACKQP010000006.1, on the reverse strand, counting down.
AGCCAGCCATACGGGTTGTCCGGCACGCCGTCGGCGGGCCACTGCTGCGACGCGGCGAGCAGTGCCTCCTGGACGGCGTCTTCGCACGCGTCGAACTGGCCGTACCGGCGCACGAGCGCACCGAGCACCTGGGGCACCAGCGGCCGCAGGCGCTCCCCGACGGACGCGCTCACCCGCCGGTGAACCCGGATTCGGTTTCGGCGTCGGCGAAGAACACCACCGGCCGGACCTCGATGCCGAGCCCCTTGATCCCGGCGTCCGGGATCATCGCGGCCACCTCGTGGGCGCGCTCGGGCGAGGCGCACTCGACCAGGTAGAACCCGGCCAGGAACTCCTTCGACTCGATGAACGGCCCGTCGGTCACCGCCGGGACCCCGTCGGTCACCCGGACGACGGCGCTGCGGGCCGGGGCGTCGAGGGCCTGGGTGCTGATCATCTCCCCGGACTCCCGGATCCGGCGGATGAACTCGCCGTGGCCGCTCATCACCTCGTCCCTGTCCTGCTCGGACAGCGCCTCCCAGACGTCGGGGTTCATGTACATCGCCAGCAGGTACTTCACGTGTCCTCCCCGGATCCGGCCTTGCCGGTCCCGAACATAGCCGATCCGGGACCGCAACCCACGAGTCGCCCGCGGCGGCGGCCCGGGAGCAGCATCGACACCTCAGCGCCCGATCAGCCACGGAGGCCGCACCCATGTCCGACGTGTACGCCGATCTGGAGGCCGAGGCGGACGCCCTCGCGGACCTGGTGCACGCCCACGCGGGAGCCTTGCCGCTGCCGTCCGCCCGCGCGGTCGCCGCCCACCTCGCCGAACTGACGGTCGTCGCGCGGCGGGTCGTCCTGGCCGTGGAGGGCACCGGGACCGGGACCGCTCCCCGGATCACCGACGCCGGCCTGCTCGGCGACGCGGTGCTCGCCTGGCGGTCGGAACACCGCAAGGCCGTCGAGCTGCTGGCCACCGCGGCCGGGGACGTCCCGTGGCCCGGTGGCCCGCTGCGGCCGTCCCTGCTGGCGGCGGCGCTGCTGACGGTCCTGTTCGCCCGCGGCCAGAACATCGCCGACGTCCTCGGCGCCCGGCTCCCGCGCGACGACGCCATCGGCCACGTCGCCTACTACGGCGTCCGCACCAGCGGCGACGTCTACGCCGGGCACGGCGGGCCGCCCGCCGGTCAGCTCCGGTTCGAGCTGACCGCGCCGTCGGGGACGCTCTGGGAATTCGGCCCCGCCGACGCGGCGGACCGGATCTCCGGCCGTGCCGAAGACTTCTGCCTGCTGTTCACCGGTCGTCGCCCGGCCGCCGGGCTGGCCGTCGAAGCCGCCGGGCCGCGCGCCCGCCGATGGCTGGAGCTGGTGCAGCAGCACCGAAATCCACTGTGGACGTCCGAAGCGGACTGATCAGGCGAAGCGGTCCGGGTCGCCCGCGCCGCGGCGGACGATCTCCGCCTCCCCCGAGGAGAAGTCGACCACCGTGGTCGGCTCGACCCCGCAGTCACCGGAGTCCACGACCGCGTCGAGCACGTGGTCGAGCTCGTCCTTGATCTCCCAGCCCTGCGTCAGCGGTTCCGGCACGTCCGGCAGCAGCAGCGTGCTGGACACCAGCGGTTCGCCCAATTCGGCCAGTAGCGCCTGGGTGACCACGTGTGCCGGGATGCGGACGCCGACGGTCTTCTTCTTGTCGTGCATCAGCCGTCGCGGCACTTCTTTGGTGGCCGGCAGGATGAACGTGTAGCTGCCCGGCGTCGCCGCCTTGATCGCCCGGAAGACCGCGTTGTCCACGTGCACGAACTGGCCCAGCTGCCCGAAGTCCTGGCAGACCAGCGTGAAGTGGTGCCGCCGGTCGAGCTTGCGGATCGCCCGGATGCGGTCGAGGCCCTCGGGGTTGTCGAGCCGGCACCCGAGCGCGTAACACGAGTCGGTCGGGTAGGCGATCAGCCCGTCGCGCCGCACCAGGTCCGCGATCTGGCCGATGGCGCGCCGCTGGGGGTTGTCCGGGTGCACGTCGAAGTACTTCGCCATGGCCGCGAGCCTAGGGCCCGGCCCGCGGCCGCGCCCGGCGGCCCGCGTCTCCCACCTTGCTCTGCCCGCTCGCGAACCGGTGACCTGACCCGGCGTCCGGGCGCAGAATGCGCGGTGGGCACCGGCACACCGTACCCAGGAGGCGATCATGACCGAACCGGCGCTGCCCGGCCTCACCCGGCAGGCCGGACCCCGGGCCACGCCCCGTGCCGGCCGGGGCGTACCGGTTCGCCGGGCCCGCGGGCACGGTCACCTTGACGGGGTTGTTCGACGGGCATCGACGGTTCGTGGCGCACCACACCGTCCCCGATCGCAGCCGGCCCGCCGCCGTCGCCCCCGCCGGAGAGCTTTCGGCCGCGCTGCACACCCGGGACACCCGCCTGGTAATCGTTTCCCACGCCCCCTGCACGAAGGTCGAGCAGGACCGCAGGCACTCCGGGTGGGACCTGCCGGTGTATTCGGCGGTGGACACGGGGTTCGACGCGGGCTTCCCGGCGACGCGCCGCCTCGAGGGCGCCGGCCCCGGGGAGCACGACGACGGTCCCGGCCTGAGCTTCTTCCGCCAGGACGGGCGATCCGTGCCGCGCACCGGCTCGATCGCGGTGCCGTACCTGGATTTCCTCGCGCCGGCCGGTGTCGCGCGGGGCCGGGGCCGCGGCTGACGAAGTGGACCGGACGTTCGGCCGGAGCCGGACGCACGGCGGCACGGCCACTCTTCGCCGACTGTGCCGATCCGGCCACAGTCACGGCCGAATGGCTTGGTAACAACGGTTACGTGCAGTACAGGGGCGGCCTGCTTCGGGCCGAATTGGTCATACGAGCCGACGGGATGAGATAGGATTGGCCGGAAGCATGCAGACCGAGCTCAGCCCGGGTCACCGAACCCACTCCGTGCGACGCCACGACACCGGAGGATCGTTGCGCATGTCTCCGGTCGTCGACTCGAACCGCTCGGGCGCCCTTTCCGTGCCCTGGGGCACGAGCGCGGTCGACCGGCGGCCCAAGCTGGCGACCTACCTCGCCGGCTCGCTCATCACCGTGGTCGTCGCCGGCTTCGGGGCCGTGCTGCTCGTCGGCCTCATCCCCCAGGAGGTGAGCCCGGTCGCGGCCGGTTACGCCATCCTCGCGGTCGCGCTGCTCCTCGCCATCCAGCTGCTCCACTTCAGCAGGCCGTCGGTCCGCCTCGACACGAGGACCAGCCGGGTCCTGCTGGTCGTGCTGGCCCTGCTGGGCTACGTGCCGGTCCTCACCTTCGACGCCGTGTGGGCGGCGATGCCGGTCTTCTTCGGCGGCGCGGTGGTGCTGGTGCTGCCCGCCTGGTTCGCGTGGCCCCTCTTCGGCCTCAACCTCGCCGCGGTGCTGTGGATCGAGCTGCGCTACGACACTCCGCTGGAGTCGGTCTACACCGTCCTCGGCGTCGCCGCCTACAGCCTGGTCTTCGCCCAGCTTCCTCTGGTCGCCCGGATGATCCGCGAGCTGAACCTGGCCCGGACGGAGCTCGCCCGCCGCGCGGTCGCCGAGCAGCGCCTGGCCTTCGCCAGGGACCTGCACGACCTCCTCGGCATAAGCCTCTCGGCCATCGCCCTCAAGGGTGAGCTGGTGTACCGCCTGATGCGCAAGTCGAGCGAGCAGGCGCAGGCCGAGCTCGCCGAGATCACCGCCATCGCGCAGCGCACGCTCTCCGACGTCCGCGCGATGTCCCACGGCTACCGCGTGTCGCTCGAGAAGGAGTTCCGCACCGCCCAGTCGCTGCTGACCGCCTCCGACATCGCCGTGCGGATCCACCTGGACCAGGGCGACCTGCCGGTCCAGGCGCGCACCCTGCTCGCCAAGGTGCTGCAGGAGGGCGTCACCGACGTCCTGCGCCACAGCGACGTCGAACACTGCGAAATCGCGGTCCAGCAGCGGGACGGCCGGGTGTCGCTGGAGATCGTCAACGACGGCGTGAGCCCCGACGACCTGCCCACGGAGTCCGAGCTGCTCGCCCGGCTGCCGGACGAGGTGGCCGCGCTGGGCGGGACCGTGCGCAGCGGTATCGGCGAGGACGGCCGGTTCCGGCTGCTCGTCGAGCTGCCGCTGCCGGACCGGGTCGAGCCGCCGTCCACCGACGACAGCACCCAGCCGGTCGACGCGGAGTCGAAGCGAGTCCGGGTGCTCCTGCCGGTCATCTTCACCCTGTTCGGCCTCATGGCCGTCGTGCACGCGCTCCTGCTGACCACGAACGGCTGGCACATCGCGCTCGTCGCCGGGTCGCTGGCGGCGCTGCTGACCCTGCAGTTCGCCTACTTCAACCGCCCCTCCACCCGGCTGCGCTCGGGCCAGAGCATCGCGATGCTGTTCGTCCAGGCCTGCCTGATCTACCTCCCGATGCTGCCGCTGCAAGGGGACTGGGTGAGCTGGCCGTCGCTGCTCATGGGCTGCGCGCTGCTGGTCCTGCCCCCGGTCGCCGGCTGGCTGGTCTTCGCCGCGAACGCCGGCTTCTACCTCTGGCTCCAGTACGTCGCAGGGCAGGCCGGCGACGATGCCCTCTACGCGGTGGCGTTCTCCGCCGGCACGGTGATGGTCGGGCTCATCGTGTTCGGCATGCTGTGGCTGGTCCGGCTGGTCGCCGAGCTCAACCACAGCCGGCGGCGGCTGGCCGAGACCGCGGTCGCCGAGGAGCGCCTGCGCTTCGGCCGCGACCTGCACGACCTGCTCGGCATGAGCCTCTCGGCGATCGCGCTCAAGAGCGAGCTGACGGCCAGGGTGCTGCCACTGGACCGCGACCGGGCGACCGAGGAGCTGGTCGAGATCCTGGGCCTGACCAGGCAGGCTCTCTCCGACGTGCGCTCGGTGGCCAGCGGCTACCGGGAGCTGTCCCTGGACAGCGAATCCCGCTCGGCCCGCTCCGTGCTCGCCGCCGCCGACGTTCAGGTCCGGATGGAGATGCTCCAGGACGAGCTGCCCGCGCCGGTCCGCACGGTACTGGCGGTGGTGCTGCGGGAGGGCGTCACGAACGTGCTCCGGCACAGCCAGGTGGAGACCTGCGAGATCGCCCTGCACCGGGTCGACGGCGGAGTCAGCCTCGAGATCGTCAACGACGGCGTCGAGCGGTCCGGCCCGCGCCCGGTCACCCCGGTCACCCCGGCCGATCCGGCGGACGACGGAGCCGCGCGGCCCGGCACCGCGTCGGGCAGCGGCATCGGCAACCTGTCCCACCGGGTGGCCGACCTCGGCGGCGAGCTCACCGCCGGCGTGGTGGACGACGGCCGGTTCCGGTTGCGCGCCGTGGTACCCGTCTGAGCGCCGGTTTCCCGGGCGACCGGCGCTTCAGATCCAGCCGGACTCCTGGGCCCGCCGGATCGCGTCCACCCGGTTGCGGGCCCCCAGCTTCGACACCACCGTCGTCAGGTAGTTCCGCACCGTGCCCGCCGACAGGTACAGCCGGGCCGCCACCTCGACCGTCCCGTACCCCTGGGAGGTCAGCCGCAGCACGTCGAGCTCGCGGCCGGTCAGCGGGCAGTCGTCGCTGTCCCAGGCCGCCAGGGCCAGGTCGCCGTCCACCATCCGCCGTCCGGCCGCGACGCCGCGGACCGCGTGGGCCAGCTCGCCCGGCGGCGCGTCCTTCAGCAGGAACCCGCTCACCCGCGCGTCCAGCGCGCGCCGGAGCGTGCCCGGACGGCCCAGGCCGGTGAGGATGAGGGTGCGGCAGCGCGGCAGCTGCTCGCGCAGCTCACCGGCCGCGGTGAGGCCGTCCTTGCCCGGCAGGTCGATGTCGATGATGGCGACGTGCGCTTCGCTGGCCCGGGCCGCGGGAAGGATCTCGGTCCCGGAAGCGACTTCGGCCACCACCTCGATGTCGGGCTCCAGCCGCAAGAGCGCCACGAGCGCGCTCCGGACTATGTGCATGTCTTCGGCCACGAGCACTTTGATCACGAGGCGCCTCCGCCTTCACAACTCCCCAGGGCCTCAGTTAAACATTTCCGCGGGACTCCCGGTTGGGCCAAGAGGGTTCACCTCGGAGAATGCACGTAAACCTCGAAGCAATTCGATCCGACCACAACAGGACGCGCTCGGACGACTACCGGAGGTAGCAAAGCAATTTGCGTGGTGGGAAATTTTCCGATCGACTGTCCCCAGTGGACGTCAGGCGCACGCCGAGGGAGCCGGCCTCCGGGGCGAATGCACCCGGGAGACCGGCTCCCTCAGGCCCGGACCAGTGTGGACGGCAGCCGGAACCGGCTCACGCGGCGAGTTCCACCTCGCGCAGCGCTTCGATGTTCGGCCCGCAGATGGAGAAGCACACCCTCGAGTCGACGCGGCTCCCCCCTTGATCGAAACAGTCGATCACGAGACCGGTCTCGATCGAATCGGCGTTTTCGACCTCGACCCCCAGATCGACGAAAAGCGCGCGGACGTCAGCGGAAATACGTGCGGACATTGAGATCTCCCAGTGGCGAAGTAGAAGGCTTCACGTGCCATAAATAGTCCGCTCGCGGACCGTCGGGAACTAGTGCCCACATCACCGGGCATATGTGTTTTATGCCTGCTCCGCGCAGTGCGGCGACTTCCGCCGAATGGAGTATCAGAGGGCAGCAAGCGACCGGATAACGCCGTTTCGATCACTTTTCGCGCTCGCGCCATCGCGATACGCGACGGGAACGCACGGCCATCCATCGGAGGACATACCCGTCCGGGCCGCCGGAAACCGCGGTAGGCGGACCATATGCAAAACGCATGTCCGGCCTGTGCGAAACCCATCCGGAACGGTGCACTGAGCACTTAAGAAGTAGACAGCGTCCGATCTAGAGTTCTTTTCGACAAGCATTCCGCCAGCGGCCACGCGTTTCACAGGGGAACGCGGCTACCGACGCCAGGCGAGGGGAGGAGGGCCACCATGGACGAGGTTGTACGACAGGCCATGGCGCGCGCCATCACGACCATGCGGGACCACCTGGGTGACCGTCTCACCGTCGACGACCTCGCCCGGGCCGCCATGTTCAGCAAGTTCCACTTCACCCGTGTGTTCCTGCGGGCGACCGGGCTTTCCCCCGGCCGGTTCCTGTCCGCGCTGCGGCTGGCCGAGGCCAAACGGCTGCTCGCGACGACGAGCACCTCCGTGGCCAACATCAGCCACCAGGTCGGCTACAACAGCGTCGGCACCTTCAGCGCCCGCTTCAGCGGCAGCGTGGGGCTGTCACCGAGCGGCTACCGGCAGACCAGGGGCCTGCCGCCGCGGATCCTCGAACGCGCTGACCAGGCCCCCTCGGGCAGCACCCTGCGCGGGAACATCCGCTGCCCGTACGGGACCGCAGGCACCGTATTCGTCGGCTTGTTCCCGGCGAAGATCACCGAAGGCCGTCCCGCGCGGTACGCGATCCTGTCCGGGCCGGGACCGTACGCGCTGGCCGACGTGCCGCCCGGCGCCTGGTACGTCATCGCCCACGCCTTCGCCGCCGGCTACGACGACGACCGCGGGCCACGGCCCTACACCGGGCTCGCCGGCCCGGTGCCGGTGCACCGCGGGGTCACCGCCGTGCTGGCCGACGTACGGCTGCGGCCGCGCCACAGCTTCGACCCGCCGGTACTGCTGGCGCTGCCGGACCTGCGGCCGTCGGCCGTCCGGCGGCCCGTGGCGGTCTGAGCGCGTCCGCCGAACCGGGGAAGGCGGTCACGCCGGGCTTCCGGCCGGCGATCGAGCGTCGTGGGGACGGCGCCGATCGCCGGCATTCCGGGCGGCGGAAATTGCCTTCCGGCGGGATCCGGTGGCGTACCATTCTCACGGGGAGACCGTCCTGCTGGGGGAAGTGAGGTCACACCGTGATCAGAGTTTTGCTGGCCGAGGACATGGATATGGTCCGCGGCGCGCTTGTCGCCTTGCTCAACCTCGAATCCGACATCGAAGTGGTCGCGGAAGTCGATTCCGGCGACGAGATCCTCCCCGCGGCGAAGGCGGCCCATCCGGACGTCGCCGTCATCGACATCGATCTGCCCGGGAAGGACGGTCTGACGGCGGCCACCGAGATCCACGAAAGCCTGCCGGAATGCCACACCCTGATCCTCACCAGCCTCGGCCGGCCGGGCACCGTCCGCCGCGCCCTGGACGCCAAGGTGAACGGCTTCCTGCTGAAAGACGCGCCTTCGGACAAGCTGGCGAACGCGGTCCGCTCGGTGGCCGTCGGCCGTCGCGTCATCGACAGCGAGCTCGCCCTGTCCGCCTGGGAAGCCGACGACTGCCCGCTCACCCCCCGTGAGCTGGAGATCCTTTCGCTGGCGGCCCGCGGCCGCAACGTGTCCGACATCGCCGCGGACCTGTTCCTGTCGCCCGGAACGGTCCGCAACTACCTGGCCGCGTCCGTGACGAAGCTGAACGCGCGCAACCGGGTCCACGCGATCCGGATCGCCACCGAAGCCGAATGGCTGTAACGGCTCCGGACGCCGTTCATCAGGCCGGTGCCCGCAGCGGGACGACCGCGCACAGCCGGTGCGTCCCGTCCGGCCGCACCCCCACCGACAGCTCGCCGCCGAGGGCTTCCACGCGGTAGGTGAGGTTCCGCAGCCCGGAGCCGCGGTTCTCGCCCGCGGGCGGGTCTTCGCCGGCGGACGGGACCCCGTCGTTGGCCACCTGCAGCCGCACCGCGCCCGCCGCCGCCACGACCGAGAAGTCGCACCAGACGGCCTTGCTGTGCCGGATGACGTTCGTGACGCTCTCGCGCAGGACCGCCGCCAAGGTCGTCGCCACCGGCGACGGCAGGTCGCCGGGCAGCTGCCCGTCGAAGCCGACCGTGATGCCCGCCGCCCGCAGCACCGAGGCGGCGGACCGGCACTCCTCCGCCAGCGACATCTCCCGGGACCCCGCCGCGATCGCCCGGACGTCCGCCAGCGCCTTGCGGGAGATCGTGAGCAGTTCGGCCAGCTCGGCCTGCGCGGCCTGCGGGCTGTCGTCGACCAGGCGCCGGATCAGCTCCACCCTGAGCGTGATCGCCGAGAGGCTCAGGCCGAGCAGGTCGTGGGTGTCCCGGGAGAACCGGCGGCGTTCCTCGGCGACCACCTGGGCGGCGACCTCCCGCCTGCCGTCCTCGTCCAGGGCGGCCGCGCCGGCGAGCCACGCCAGCCCGAACACCGCGAAGGCCGTCACCGCGGTGAGCAGCGCGGCTCGCAGGCCGTCCGCGACGGCCGCCGGCCCGGCGGCCCGCACGGCCAGTGCCCCGGCCCCGGCCGTCACGAGCACCAGCACCGGGACGGCGACGCGCAGCCGGGCCACCAGCGGCAGGCTGCCCAGGAAGAAACAGCTGAACACGGCCCATGCCGCGCCGAACTCCGGCACCGGGGCCAGGCCCAGCACGGCCTCCAACGCCAGCGCGGTGCCACGGAACCGGGTCCGCCTGCGCCCGAACGCGGCCAGGTGGACCAGGACCAGCGCCCCGCCGCACCCGCAGGCGGCCAGGACCACCGCCCGGTCCGCCGCCTCCTGCAGCGGGATGAGGAGACAGAGCAGCCCGATGGCGACGCAGCCGCCGGCTTGCGCGAACCGGGCCGGCCGCGGCGGGAACGGGCGGCCCGCCGGACCGTCCACGGCCCCGGGCCGCGCGGGTCCCGCCCGCGGGACGAAGCCACGACGGACCCGGCGCTTGCCGGGCCCGGCCGGACCGGCCGGTTTCGCCGCCGAAACCACCGCTGCGCCTCCCCAGTACCCCAGTTGCCCCCTCGCGGAACCTCCCCAGACGTCCGCCCGGCAAATCTAACAGCCGGAACCGCGATCCGGGCATTCCCGCCACCGGGCTCACCCGGGCAAGTTCAGGACACATTCGCCGACGCTGACCTCGGCGGGCCACTCGAGCTTCAGCGCCCGGTCGACGCGGTCGCCGGCGTCCACGGGCACGGCGTGCGCGGTCAGCCCCATGGCCTTCGCGGCGAGGGAGAACACCTGCTGCAGCGCCCCGACGTGGAGCAGGGTCGTGGCGTACGCCGCCCCGCCGAGGACCCAGGCGATCCGCGACATGCGGGCCGTCATCGTCAGCAGCACCGACGGCCGGGCGTGGCCGCCCGCGGCGACCATCGCCATGTCCAGCAGGCCGTCCAGGACCGGGAGGTCGTCGTTGATCAGGGTGAGCGTGTGCCACAGCGGGTCGTAGTGGTAGATCCCGCGGGTCAGGTCGTCGCAGCGGTTGATGCCGACGTAGATCTCGAGCTCGTACAGGCAGGCGACGCTGAAGTACGGCCGTTGCGACGCCTCGTGCGCCAGGCCGCCGGGCAGGTGCGCCGGGCCGACCGAGCGGACCCGGGCCGCCCGGAACAGGAACTCGCCGATCAGCCGCGCCGGCAGGGCGCGCTCGCTGAACTCCGGGCGGGTGTGGTCGCGCTCGAGCAGGCTGGTCAGCGTCGGGTCCCTGGCCGCCAGCACGGCCGGGTCCGGCCGGTACAGCGGGAACGTCGGCCCCGCGGTGACCTGCTTGACCACGGGCGGCTCGCGCATCTCGCGAGCCGCGTCCGGATCCGGCGCCGCCCCCTTCTGCCAGGTCCGGCTGCGGGTGTGGAACAGCAGGTCGTCCGGCGACCAGACACTGAGGTCGGGCCCGCCGGACTCGGCGAACCCGCCGTCGGGCCGGGCGAGCAGCACCACCCCGGCGGCGACGAGGAAGGACAGGACGTCGGCCACGACGGCCGAGGGCACCCCGGCCGTCCCGGCCAGCTCGTCGACCGTTCTCGGCGCGGCCAGCGACGACGCGATCACCACGGCGGGCGAGCTGGACAAGACGACCTTGTACCGCGCTCCCGCCGACTCGGCGAGCAGCGTGCCACCGTCGGCGCGCAGCGAGGTGAACCGCGAGAGCCGGACGCGCCGCGCCGCCGGCAGCGGGCCGACCGGGAACGCGGGGTTCTGCGTCACCGGGATCGCCGACAGCAACGGCCCCTGGCCGTCGTTGAGCGCGAGGGAGTGCACCACCGAACCGGAGAGCCGGTTGAGCACCTTCCGCAGCGACACCCGCGACTCGTCCTGGCCGGTCACGGCCAGGTTGGCCATGGTCACCGGGCCGAGCACCATCCGGTCGAGCGACGCGCGGACTTCCTCGGGCGTGCCGGGGAACTCGTACTCCCCCCACCACGTGACGGCGACGAGCGTCCCGTCGTCCGCGGCTTCGAGCAGGGTGTCCTCGGTCAGGGACAGCAACCGGATCGTTTCGGCGCGTCCCTCCGGGCTGTCGGGGGTCAACGGGTGCTCCTACGCGAGGGGTGAAGTGCTCTTCCGGGACACTCCAGGGTGCTAGAGGAAGATGGGGAACGGGTTGAGCCGCTCGTACGGCGTCGGCTCGGCGAGCCTGCCCAGCCGCACCGGAACGTCGAACAGTCGTCCGGGCGCGTAGCGGGCCCAGAACGGCCGCAGCCCCGGCGCGAGCACCTTGACCACCGGGATCCCCACGTCGGGCCGGGTCTGGTCGAGCACGAGCAGTTCCGTGCCGGCCGCCGCCAGCGTCCGGCCCAGCGCCACCACGTCGTCGCGCACGTCCGGGCGGTGGACGAACCGGAAGTCCGCCGGGACGCGCATCCGCACGCCCGCGGCGGGCCGGAGGTACGGCTGGTTGGCGACCGTCGCGTACCGGAGCCAGCGGGCCGCGTCCGGGTCGTCGAGCTCGTGTCCGAACTGGAGCACGTCGGGGATCATCTGGTTCAGCTCGGTGACCGCGCGGCGGAGGGCGATCCGCGGGTCGAGGTGGGCCCCGAAGCCGAAGATGACGTGCTCGTGCGGCCCGTCGGTGCGCCGCGAGAGCGCCACGACCACCGGGACGCCGAGGTCCGACGTCACGTCGAGCGCCCACAGCTCGCGGCCGATGCCCGCGTAGCCGCCGATCATCTCCTCCAGCCACGGGTCGCCGAAGGACGCGAGATCCACCCCCGGCACCGGCGTCCGGTTGTACCACCACAACGCGACGGCGTCCCGTTCGACGAGCTCCAGGGTGCCTTGCAGGACGGCGTCCTCGAGGCTGCTGCCGGCCGCCGCGCCGTTGGAGTCCGGGCGCAGGCCGCGGATCCCGCAGCCGGTGGGCGCGCCGTAGTACAGGAACCCGGTCGGCAGGAGGCGGCGCCGGCCCGCCAGCGTCCACACCGGGGTCCAGTCGATCACGTCCGAGGTGTCGAAGGGCGCGCCGACGTGCTGGAACAGTCCGTGCGCCGCGTTGCAGGCCGCGCGCTCCCGGTACTGCCGCTCGGCGAACAGCATGCAGTCGTTGGGGTGGACCGCCTCCGCGCCGAGGTCGTCGAACGAGGCCCGGATCCGCAGTTCGTCACCCTGGAAGTTGCCGGAGAAGCGCTCCGCCGCTTCGCAGAGCGCGCCGACCTCGGCGTCGAGGGGACTGACGCCCTTGCCGCCGTTCTCCCCGCGCAGCCCGGCCTGCAGCCCGACGACGCCGGTGAGGGCGCGGGCGACGTTCGTCCCCGACCGGTAGGCGTTGACGAACGGCGGCGCCGCCGGGTCGGGCCGGACCGCCTTCACGATCCCGGTGACCGGGCTGACGAGGTGCCGGTACCGCTCGAGCATCTGGGCCGGCGTCGCGGTGCGGTGCCCCCCGCCGGTCGAGGTGGCCTTCCGGGCCTCCCGCAGCTCGATCGGCCGGGCGGACCGCTGGGTCACGAGCGTGGCGTCCCCGCAGCCGGGGCACTGCGGGCGGCGGCGCAGCTGGTGCAGCTCGCCCTGCAGGCTGAGGGTGTCGAGCACCCAGACGCTCTCCTGGCCGCGGTGGCGGTAGCCGGCCAGCCACTTGCTGGCCTCCAGCGCCACCAGGTGGGCCGCCGCCGCGGTGAGCGGCGGCAGCGCGGCGGCGGGGTGGCGCGCGGGGCCGACGTGACCGAGGACCTCCTGGGCGCACGCTTCGGCGTGCCGGTGGGCCCACAGCCGGTTGGTCAGGCACATCCAGCACGCCGACTCGTGCGGCCGCAACACCGGCCCGATCCAGACCTGGGCGCCGAACGGGCGCGCCAGCAGCCACGGCCGTCCGGTGCGGCGGTGCTCGGCGTCGACCTCGCCCAGCCGCGGGTCGAGGTAGTCGGTGCACAGGACCACGCTCAGGTCGGGCTCGCCGGTCCCGCCGACGACGTCGAGGGCCGCGCCCGCCAGCGCCTGCTCGACGGGCCGCGTGTCGACGTCCTCGCCGACCGCGATCAGCCGGATGCTGCCGCGGGTGTCGCCGGCCGCGACCTCGCCGGCGTCGATGCCGCACGCGTCCCAGTAGGCGAGCTCCCGTTCGTCGGCCCCGGGCCCGGCCGCCTCGCGCACGGCCACCAGGCCCGCCTCGACGAGCTGGGCCACCAGCGCCGCGACCTCCTCGGGCGCCATCCCGTCCGGCCGCGCACCGAGCACGTCGGCCAGTTCCCACGTCCCGTCCAGCAGCGGCGCGAGCGATTCGATGCGGGCGCCCCGCATCGCGATGACCCCGCGTTCGGAGAACAGGTACGCGCCGTTGCCGTTGCTGACCTCGGCGCGCAGGTGCCGTTTGAAGCCGAGCACGCGGCCGCGCGCGTGCGACGTCGACGGGTGGAAGGCGGGGTGCACGGCCGATCCGCTCATTTCAACTCCCTGCCGCCGGTGCGCACAATCCGAGAAACCGGATTCTTCTCCGGCGGCCGGACCTGCGGCCAGTGCGCAGTACACCTGCCCGGGATGCGAAACACACGGCACCTCCCGTGAAATCCACAGCGAAGGCGTGCACACCGCACTGGCCCGGCGGCCGAGCGGGTCGTCAACCTGGATCCCGAGCGTCCGATGCGACCCACAGTGAGGACCGAGTATGACGACCACACGCACCTACGGACAGTTCTGCGGACTGGCGCGTGCTCTCGAAATCATCGGCGAGCGGTGGTCCATGCTCGTCATCCGCGACCTGATCCTCGGCCCGAAGCGCTTCACGGACCTGCAGCGAGGCCTGCCCCGCATCCCGGCGAGCATCCTGTCGTCCCGGCTCAACGAGCTGGAGCAGGCCGGCGTCGTCCGCCGCCGCGTCCTGCCGCAGCTCGACGCCGGCCTGGTCTACGAGCTCACCGAGTACGGCAGCGAACTGGACCACATCCTGCTGGACCTCGGGCTGTGGGGCGCGCGCTCGCTCGGCCACCCGAAGGGCGACGACGTCTTCACCACCGACGCCGCCATCCTCTCGCTCTACACGACGTTCCAGGAGGAAGCCGCACGCGGCGTGCACGTGACGTACGTGGTGCGCCACAGCGGCTCGCTGATCGTCCACGCCATGATCGACGACGGAACGCTGAAGGTGAGCAGCGGCGACCACCCCTCGGCGGACATCGTCATCGAGCCGCAGGGGCCGGTGCTGATCGACCTGTTCAACGGCGACTTGACCGCGGCCGAGGCGATGGCGTCCGGCCGGGTGAAGATCGAAGGCGCGTTCGCGCACCTGGAGCTGTTCACCAAGCTGTTCCGGATCCCCCCGAAGCCGGAGCTCTCCGACGGCCTCACCCTGCACTGAGCCGCCCCGGGGTGCGGCCGGCCGACCCCGCGAAATGGGCAATCCGGAGTAACGGAGCGGGCCGCCGGGAGGCTTATCGTCGGAAAGCCGAGATTCGGTCCTTCGAGAAGGGGCACTTGCATGTCGACCTCCGAGTTCGTTCGGCCGGCCGGCTTCCTGGGGACGCTCAACGGGAAGTACCACAACCGGGCCCTCGCCGTGTTCATGGTGATCGTGGTGGCCCACTGGGCCGAGCACATCGTCCAAGCCGTGCAGATCTACGGGTTCGGGTGGCCCACCTCGCGGGCGCGGGGAGTGCTCGGGATGCCGTTCCCGTGGCTCATTTCGCAGGAATGGCTGCACTACGGCTACGCGCTCGTGATGCTGGTGTTCCTGTGGATCCTGCGGTACGGCTTCGCCGGCCGGTCGCGGCAGTGGTGGAACCTCGCGCTCGCCATCCAGTTCTGGCACCACATCGAGCACCTGCTGCTGTTCATCCAGGCGCAGTCGGGCTGGCGGCTGGCCGGGCAGAAGGTGCCCACGAGCATCATCCAGCTGCTCGTGCCGCGAGTGGAACTACACCTGTTCTACAACACGATCGTCACCATCCCGATGATCGTCGCGGTCGTCCTGCACCGGCGTGCCTCGGTCGCCGAGCACGAGCTGAGCGGCTGCGTCTGCGGGCTGCCGAAGGCCGCCCTCGCCGCGTCGTGAAGCGAGCGCTGGCCCTGCTGGCCTTCCTCACCGGCTGGCTCGTGCTCGGCGCCGTTCCGGCTTCGGCCCACGTCGAGATCGTCTCGTCGGCCCCGGGGGACGGCGCCCGCCTGAGCGCGGCGCCGCCCCTGGTGTCGGTCACCCTTTCGGAGAACGTCGGGATCCAGCCCGGGTCGATCAAGGTCGTCGACCTCGCGGGCACGCGGGCCGACACCGGGCCGGTGTTCCAGCCCGGCGACGTCGCCGAGCAGCTCGCGGTGCGGCTGAAGCCGGGCCTGCCGGACGGCAGCTATCTGGTCGAATACGCCTTCGTCTCGGCCGACTCCCACCCGGTGCGCGGCACCTTCGCGTTCGTGGTGGGCACCGGGCCGCTGGTGACGTCGGCCGGCGCGGTGTCGGCGGCGACCGGCACCGACGCGGCCGTCGACGCCGTGTCGACGGGCGTGCGCTGGCTGGCCTACCTCGGAGTCGTGCTGCTCGGCGGGCTGGCGTTCGTGGTGCTGTGCCGTCCGGCGGCCCGCGCCGACCCCCGTGCCCGGCGGCTGCTGCGCTGGGGCGCCGGCCTCGTCGCGGCGACGACCGTCGCGGCGTTCGTGCTGCAGGGCCCGTACGCGACCGGGCGGAACCTCGAAGCGGTGTTCGACACCCGGCTTCTGGCGGACACCCTGCGCGTCGCCTACGGGAAGCTGCTGCTGCTCCGGCTGGCCGCGGTGGCCGTGCTGGCGCTGCTGCTGCCCCGGCTGCTGCGGCCGGACCTGCCGGAACGGCTGCGCTCCCGCTACGAGAACCTGGCCGTGGTGACCGGCTTCCTCGTGCTGCTGACGTTCTCGGCCACCGGCCACCCGGTCACCGACCCGATCATGTTCGTCTCGGTCTCGGCGGACCTGGTGCACTTCGGCGCGATCGCCGTCTGGGCGGGCGGCCTGGCCCAGCTGGCCCTGTGCCTCCACCGCCCGGCAGCCGACGAGGACCTGGTTCCCGTGGCGATGCGCTTCTCCCGCATCGCGGGCGGAGCGGTGACGGCCGTCGCGCTCAGCGGCGCCGTGCTGGCGCTGCGCATCATGCCGTCGCTGTCGTCCCTCTGGACGACCCGGTTCGGCCTGCTGGTCCTGCTGAAGATCGCGGGCTTCGCGGTGCTGCTGGCGGTGGCGAGCCGCTCCCGCCGGGCGGTGCGCCGGAGCCTGACCCCGGCGGCACCGCCGGAAGGCGCGACGAAGACGGTGACGGCGGACCTGCGCCGCCTGCGCCAGGCAGTGGTGGTGGAGGTGCTGCTCAGCGTCGTGGTGCTGGCCCTGGCCGCCCTCCTGACGGTCACCCCGCCGTCCGGCTGAGCCCCGCCGCCCGTCAGACGCCCGGCTGGGCGGGCGGCGCGAACGGCCCCCAGCCGAACGCGGGCAGCCACGGCTCGGGCGCCGTGCTCCAGGCCAGAGCCGCGAGCTGGGCAAGGGACCGTCGTCCGGC
This sequence comes from Amycolatopsis sp. 505, assembly GCF_031625235.1. Classification (NCBI taxonomy): domain Bacteria; kingdom Bacillati; phylum Actinomycetota; class Actinomycetes; order Pseudonocardiales; family Pseudonocardiaceae; genus Amycolatopsis; species Amycolatopsis sp. 505. The sequence goes on along the minus strand of NZ_JACKQP010000006.1, from coordinate 6,867 downwards.
CAGGGAGCGGTAGAGGTCGTGGGTGGGCGCGGTCACCGTCGCCGCCGGACGGCCGGCACCTGCCGTCCACTCCGCACCCGACGTCGTGCGCAGCCGCAGCGACGGCAACCGGCGTGCCGTGATCGAGCCGGACAGTCCGCTGACCAGCACTTCGAAGCTCGGCGCCTCGGCCGCGTGGTCCTCCGGCGGCGCGACGCCGAGGGCCGCGCACAGGTCCAGCTCGTGGGTGTAGGCGTCCATCACCATCACCGCGCCACTGCGCCCGCCCGCGTCCTCGAGCCGCCGGTCGAGCTCCTCGCCGACGTCGTCCCAGTGGTCGAGCAGCTCCGGCACCGCCACGGCCCCGGCCGGCGACACCGGGCCGCCGCCGTGGCGCGCCAGGACCCGCCCGGCGATCGCCGTGAGGTGGCCGAGCAGGTCCGTGACAGTCCACTCCGGACACGCCGGGACCCGGTGGAACCCCGCGCCGGGCCGTCCCCCGAGCAGGTCGCGGACGCCGCGGCGCACGGCGCGGTAGGCCACGAAGTCCGGAACCGGCAGGCTCGCTGTCACGAGTCCTCCTCGCCTGGCACGATCGGGGGCGTCCGGCCCAGTATGCCCAGGTGACGGCGCCGCGGTTCTCCCCGCTTGCCGGCCACCGGAAACCCTGGAGGTCACGAACTTGCCCACCCTGTGGTCCACGCCGGCGCAGTGGAGCCTGCTCCCGCCGGTCCTGCTCGCACTCGTGCTGAGCGTCGCCATCGGGCTCGAACGCGAGGCCGGCATGAAGGCCGCCGGGCTGCGGACGCACAGCCTGGTCGGCGTCGGCTCGGCCGTGTTCATGCTGGTGTCGAAGTACGGCTTCGCCGATCTGCTCGGCTTCGAGCACGTCTCGCTCGACCCGTCGCGGATCGCCGCCCAGATCGTTTCCGGCATCGGCTTCATCGGCGGCGGGCTGATCTTCGTCCGCCGGGACGCGGTGCGCGGGCTGACCACGGCGGCGACGATCTGGCTGACCGCCGCGGTCGGCACGGCGTGCGGGGCCGGGCTGCCGGTGCTCGCGGCCGGCACGACGATCGGGCATTTCGTGGTGACCCGGGGCTTCCCGCCGCTGCAGCGGTTCGTGGCCCGGCACCGCCGGGAACCACCGGTGGTCCGGCTGAGCTACCTCGACGGCCACGGCGTGCTGCGCGCGGCGCTGGCCGTGTGCACCGGGCGCGGGTGGGCGGTGCACCACGTCGAGGTCGACCACGAATCCGTTTCCGAAGAGGGGCAACGGATCGCGGTCGTGACGCTGCGCCTGGACGGCCGCGGTGATCTCTACGACCTGGCCGCCGAACTGGCCGAGCTGCCCGCCGTCCGGAGCACGTCCACCGGGCTCGGAGAACCGCTCGACGAATGATCGGCCGCCCGGGCAGCGCGCGGAGGCGGGTTTGCGGCACACTGGAGTGCACACGGAAATCCCCGGTGCCGCAAGGAAAACGTGCGGCCCAGGAGAAACCATCCAATTCGGAGGTGAGGCATGGCCCCCGGCGGCGGCGAGGACGTGGCGAACACGCAGCCCGGATTCGACCTGGCGTGGCGCGGTTTTCACCGGGCCCAGGTCGCGGAGTACGTCGCGTGGGCCGAGGCCGAGATCCGCAGACTCACCGCGGAGCGGGACTCCGCGCGGCGCCGCGGGACCGCGCTCGCCGAGGAGAACCACGAGCTGCGTGTCAAGATCGACCGGATCAGCATGACCCCGATCCCCGCGGACGCCCTGCAGGAGCGCTCCCGCCGGATGATCGAGCTGACCCGCGAGGAAGCGGCCGAAATCACCGCGGCGGCAACGGAAACCGCGGAGCGGATCCGCCGGGACGCCGAGGCGGAGGCCGTCCGGCTCACGGAGAAGGAACGCCGGCTGGTCGCCGAGGCGGAGGCCGAACGCGAGCGGCAGCGCGCCGAGCACGAGGAACTCCTGCGCGCGGCCGAGCAGCGTCGCAAGGAACTCGACGAGGCCGCGGCACACCGCCGTGCCCAGCTGGAAGAGGACCACACCCGCGCGATGACCGTGCGCCGCGCCGACGCGATGCGCGAGCTGGCCGAGCAGTCTGCGGCCGCCCGAGCGAAGGCCGACCAGCTGGTCGCCGAAGCGCGGCAACACGGCGAAACCCTGGTCACGACCGCGGAAACCGAGCTGGCCGCGGCCCGGGAGAAGGCCGAGAAGCTGGTCACCGACGCGACCAAGCACGGCGAATCCCTGGTCGAGGCGGCGCAACGCGAGGTCACGGCCCTCGCGGAGGTCCGCGACGAGCTCAAGGCGAGCCTGACGGGCTGCCGGGCGCTGCTGGCCGACGCGGCCGTCGCCCTCGACGACCGTCCCGCGTCGTTCGACCCGGAAGCCACCCTGCCGATGTCGAAAAGAGTGCCGATCCAGCGCCGGTCACCGGCGGACGACCTCACCGACGCGGTAGGTTGACCTGCGCCGCGGCATCGGCGCAGGTCAGGACGTCGTGACGGCCGGCAGTCCCCACGGTGGCTTCACCGGGACCGCGGGAGCCGGTCCTTGACCGAAGCCGCGACGTTCCCCCCGCGGCGGGTGTTCGCGCTGGTCGCCGCGGTCATGACGCTCGGCGCGTCGACCACGCTGGCCAACCGCGTGTTGCCCGGCTGGGCGTACCCGGTGTGCGGGCTGGTGACGGCGCTCGTGCTGGTCGCGCTGGGCCGGGCGGCCGGCTGCTCGTGGACGGACCTGGGGCTGAGCCGGCTCCGGCGTCCCGCGCTCGCCGGCCTGGCCGGCGCGGCTTCGGTGGCGGTCGTCTTCGGGATCGCGCTGGCCGTGCCGTCGCTGCGCACGGTCTACCAGGACGGCCGCGTCGGCGACCCCGATTTCGCGCAGCTGCTGTGGCTGACCTGCGGCCGGATCCTGTTCGGCACGGTCCTGATCGAGGAGGTCGCGTTCCGCGGTGTGCTGCCCGGTCTGTTCGGCGCGGACGACGACCGGTGGCGCTGGCCGCCGATCCTGTGCTCGGCCGCGCTGTTCGGGCTCTGGCACGCGCTGCCTGCCCTCGCCATCGGCCGCAACGCCGCCGTGCACGCCGTGTTCGGCTCGACGCCGGTGGTGGTGCTGCAGGTGCTGGCGATGGCCGCGGCGGGCGTCGCCGGGATCTTCCTGCACTGGTGGCGCCACCTCGGCCGGGGCGTGCTCGCGTCGGTGATCGTGCACTTCACGACGAACGCGGGCGGCCTCACCCTGGCCGTGCTGGTCCGCTAGGACCGCACCAGCCGCGCGATGGCGTCCGAAGCTTCCCGGACCTTCAGATCGGCGTCCTCGCCGCCCGCCGCGGCCGCCTGGACGACGCAGGTGGCCAGGTGCTCGTCGAGCAGTTCGAGCGAGAACGACTGGAGCGCCTTCGTCGCCGCGGAGACCTGGGTCAGGATGTCGATGCAGTACTTGTCCTGCTCGACCATGCGCTGCAGCCCGCGGATCTGACCCTCGATCCGGCGCAGGCGCTTCAGATAGGCTTCCCGCTCGGTGCCGTAACCCGTCATCGCCCACCTGTCCCCGTCGTCGGCCTTCCTCACCCCGACTATACCCTCCCGGGGTGTCAGCGGAACCGGCGCAACCGCAGGCTGTTGCTCACCACGAAGGCCGACGAGCAGGCCATCGCCGCCCCCGCGATCATCGGGTCGAGCAGGCCGAGCGCCGCGAGCGGCAGCGCCGCCACGTTGTAGGCGAACGCCCAGAACAGGTTCCCCTTGATCGTGGCGAGGGTGCGGCGGGCCAGCCGGATCGCGTCGGCCGCGGCCCGCAGGTCTCCTCGCACCAGCGTCAGGTCGCCGGCTTCGATGGCCGCGTCGGTGCCCGTGCCCATCGCCAGGCCCAGGTCGGCCTGCGCGAGCGCGGCCGCGTCGTTGACGCCGTCACCGACCATCGCCACCACGCGGCCCTCCGCCTGCAGCCGCTTGACGACGTCGACCTTGCCCTCGGGCAGCACCTCGGCGACGATCTCGCCGATCCCGGCTTCGGCGGCGATCGCCCGCGCCACGCCCGCGTTGTCACCGGTCAGCAGGATCGGCTCCAGGCCGAGTTGCCGCAATTCGGCGACGGCCCGCGCGGACGTCGGCTTGATCGTGTCGGCGACGGCCAGCGTCCCGTGCAGCTCGCCGTCCCAGGTCACCCCGACCGTGGTCACGTCGCCACCCGGCGCCCGCCCGACGCTGACGACGCGTCCTTCGACCACCCCGGCCACGCCGACACCCGGCGTGCTGCGGAATTCGGTGACGGCGGGCAATGCGCCGAAGCGCTCGCGGGCGGCGTCGGCGATGGCGCGGCCGATCGGGTGTTCGGAAGCGGCCTCGACGGCGCCCGCAAGCCGGAGCACCTCGCCGTCGCCCTCGACGAGCGTCATCCGGCCGGTGGTGACGGTGCCGGTCTTGTCGAGCACGACGGTGTCGACGCGCCGGGTCGACTCGAGCACCTCGGGCCCTTTGATCAGGACGCCCAGCTGCGCACCGCGGCCGGTGCCCACGAGCAGTGCCGTCGGCGTCGCGAGGCCGAGCGCGCACGGGCAGGCGATGATCAGCACGGCCACGGCCGCGGTGAACGCCGCGTCCGCCGAGCCGCCGGTCGCCAGCCAGCCGACGAGGGTCGCCAGCGCGGCGAAGACGACCGCCGGGACGAACACCGCCGAGACCCGATCGGCCAGGCGCTGGACCTCGGCCTTGCCGTTTTGCGCCGACTCGACGAGCCGCGCCATCTGCGCCAGCCGGGTGTCCGCGCCGACGCGCGTGGCGCGCACGAGCAGCCGCCCGCCGACGTTGACGGTGGCACCGGTGACCGCGTCGCCCGGACCGACCTCGACCGGGACCGACTCGCCGGTCAGCATGCTGGTGTCGACCGCCGACCCGCCTTCGGTGACCACGCCGTCGGTGGCGATCTTCTCGCCGGGCCGGGCCACGAAGACGGCACCGACCTGCAAGTCCTTGATCGGGACGAGGTGCTCTTCGCCGTCGAGGAGCACGGTGACGTCCTTCGCCCCGAGGTCCATGAGGGCGCGGAGGGCGGCGCCGGCCCGGCGCTTCGACCGCGTCTCGAAGTGGCGGCCGGCCAGGATGAACGTGGTGACCGCGGCGGCCACCTCGAAGTACAGGTGGTGGTGGCCGTCGCCGAGAAGGAGCGCGTACAGCGACCAGGCCACGGAAGCGACGACGCCGAGTGAGATCAGCGTGTCCATCGTGGCGGTGGCGTGCCGCAGGTTGACCCCGGCGGCGCGATGGAACGGCCACGCGCCCCAGGTCACGACCGGGGCGGCGAGGACGAGCGACACCCACGGCCAGGCCGCGGACTGCCAGGCGGGGACCATCGCGACGACGACCAGCGGGACAGTGAGCGAGGCGGACACCAGCAAACGTTTGCGCAGCTCGCGTGGGTCATCCGGCGCCTCGGGCTCGGGCAGCCGTGCCGAGTAGCCGGCGGCTTCGACGACGGCCTTGAGGTCGTCGACTGAGAGCCCGCTCGGGTAGCTGACCCGGGCTTTCTCGGTGGCGTAGTTGACCGTCGCGGTCACGCCGTCGACCTTGTTGAGCTTCCGCTCGACGCGAGCCGCGCAGGACGCGCACGTCATCCCGCCGATGGCGAGCTCGACGCGGGCCGCGGCCGACACCTCGGTGGAGTTCACGCGACCAGGCGGTAGCCGGCCTCGGTGACGGCGGCGGCGACCGCGTCGGTGGTCAGCGGCGCGTCGCTGGTCACGGTCACGCGGCCGCTCTCGACGTCGACGTCCACGCTTTGGACGCCGTCGATCTCGGAGACCTCCTCGCGGACCGAGGTGGCGCAGTGCCCGCAGGTCATGCCCTCGACGGTGTAGGTCGCTTCGGCCATCTCCCGCTCCTTTCGCTCTTCTTCCTTTATACCCATCGGGGGTAGGGGTTCACCGATCGCCCCCGGCACACTCCCGGCATGCGGAAGATCTACGCGATCGGGATCGGCGCCGGCGACCCGGAGCACCTGACGGTGCAGGCCATCGACCGGCTCAACCGCGTCGACGTGTTCTTCGTGCTCGACAAGGGGGCGGAGAAGAGCGACCTGGTCCGGTTGCGGCAGGAGATCCTCGACCGGTTCGTGACGCGCCCGGGCTACCGCGTGGTGCTGGCGGAGGACCCGCCCCGCGACCGGACCCCGGCGGACTACCGGGCCGCGGTCGCCGACTGGCACGCGGCCCGCGCGGCCGTGTACGAGAACCTGATCCGCTCGGAACTGGGGCCCGCCGAATCCGGCGCCTTCCTGGTGTGGGGCGATCCGTCGCTGTACGACAGCACGATCGCGCTGATCGAGGCGGTGCTGGCCCGGGGGAACGTGGAGTTCGAGTACGAGGTCGTCCCGGGCATCAGCAGCATCTCGGCGCTGGTGGCCCGGCACCGGACGACGATGAACCAGATCGGCCGCGCGGTCCAGCTGACGACCGGCCGCCGATTGGCGACGGGCTGGCCGGAGGGCGTCGACGACGTGTTCGTGCTGCTGGACGCCCACACGACGTTCGACCGCTTCGCGTCGGAGGGCCTGCACATCTTCTGGGGCGCTTACATCGGCACGCCGGACGAGATCCTGCTGTCCGGTCCGCTCACCCCGGCGCTGGCGGCGCACATCCGTGAGGTGCGGGCGGAGGCGCGGGAGCGGCGCGGCTGGATCATGGACACGTACCTGCTCCGGCGGCCGGCCCGGGAATAGCGGAAGGCCCCGGGAGAACCGTGGGGTTCTCGACCGGGGCCTTCCGTTCAAGTAAGTTCGGCGGTGTCCTACTCTCCCACAACCCTTCGGTTGCAGTACCATCGGCGCTGTCAGGCTTAGCTTCCGGGTTCGGAATGGGACCGGGCGTTTCCCTGACGCTATAACCACCGAAACACTAC